>JAQWZF010000016.1 GCA_029253585.1 Gammaproteobacteria bacterium | reverse complement strand
CCATTACGGGTTATGTGGACGAGGTAGAAGACTCGTGTTCAGTTAATGGCCCTGTCTACGCGATCAAAATCCGCGGCACGTTCTAAATCATACAGTCAACTAATGTCAATACGCGAAGGTAAACAAACCAAAGTTGAAGTTGCCAGGGGTGTTAAGCGTTGGTGGACGACTAGTGTTGATGGTAAAATCAACCTTGTTGTACGATATGGAAGCAAACCACTAGAGTTTGCTAAGGGTAAGAATGCCATCGAACTAGCGAGTGAAGCTGAAGTGGCTGATACGCTGCGTAAGGTACATGAACCTATTGAATTAGGTGAGTTGGATGTGCCGATAGAACAACAAGCACAGTTTGGCAGACGAGTGACACTGAAGAACGAGGGAACGAACGAACAAAAGAACGTGTATAATTCGACAAGTTTTTCGTCTTACACTGTGTAACTACTGAGTGTGTAAACTATTGAAGTCCAATAGGGGCGCAAGCGTAGAAAAAACGTGCAGTGTGGTCGCGAAGTTGCACACTTGTTACACATTCATTATGGACTGGATATAAGTGCCTGATATTAAGAAAAATAAAAACCACGTAGCTACTGAGTGGGAGTAAATCACTCCCTACAACCCCCATTTCTACGCTGTTTTCTATGTTGTAAAGGTGTTCTAAAGACGCATTCCTTCGTCTTTGTTGTAAAGTTCTGCCACTGTTACACCGCGTAAGTGTAATAAGTATTTAATACAACTTACTTGAAAATGAGCAAAGCCCCGATGACAAACATTTCAATAAAAAGCCTACTTCTCAGATTTAGGTGGAGAATACTGTTTACATTCGTTTTGGTGACGCTGGAAGCACTGACTGGAATTTTCCTCCCATTCCTAATTGGAATCGCGATCGACGGTCTTTTGGAAGACAGCTTCGATGGAATACTCTATCTATCTATCGCTGGAGCGGCAACTCTAATAGTAGGAAGTGCAAGACGATTCTACGACACCCGAATCTACTCTGGAATTTACTGCAAAATTACTCCCGAGATGATCGAAAACGAAACAAACAAAGACGCATCGGTTTCCAGAATATCAGCCCGGACGGGCCTTCTAACTGAATTTGTGGAATTTCTTGAAAATTCGATGCCTGAAATGATAACTGCACTTATTTCTGTAGTCGGCATTCTTGCCATCATCGCTACTTTGAATGTCAATGTCTTTTTTGCATGCCTTTCACTACTAGGCCTCATTGTTCTTATCTATACCATAACTGGAAAATTCAACTATAAGCTTAACGCAAACTACAATAATCAACTTGAGAAACAAGTAGACGTCTTAACTGCACGCGATTCCATTGCTATCAAAAGTTTTTATCAGGAGTTAATGAGATGGAATATAAAGCTGTCTGACCTTGAGACTATGAATTACTTTTTAATATGGGTGGGGGTTATTGCGGTGTTTATCTATACACCTATAACTGTAATTGGTGCAGGGTTACTGAGTTACGGTCTCGTAATCTCGGTCATAATGTATGTTTTCGATTATACCGGCAGCATTGTCAGCTTCCCTCTGTTCATTCAACAAGCAATTCGATTGAAAGAAATATCTGCTAGATTGGCTAAACCCTGAAATTCCAGCTCTGGCGCCAGCAGCTAGGTAGCGTTCAAGATATACAGCGTACGTTCATCAAATTCCAAAAGTATCTTTATTCCAAATCTGCTTAAACAAGGATATGTCCAGAAAGGAAAAAGAGCATTAGAGAGAATACACTTAAGCTGAAGCAAGCATCAAAGCAGCAGAAAAAGGTATGCTTGGAGCAGGGCATTAGCAGTTGTAAAAGTTACAACAGCAGAAATTGCAAGCTACTGATAACAAGAAGATTTTAAGATAGTGGCACACACGAAAATTGACCATAAATGTTGTAAAGATGTTGTAAAGTCAGATTTTTGGTTGCAACCCCTTTCATATCAAGGGGTTGTTTCAGTGTAACTATTGAATGGGAGTAGCCTCTCCTCTTCTCCACATACTTGTTGGTGAACTCTCTTTAATCGCCGGAGTCGAAGTAGTCGCCCCGAAACTTGACCAGTCTGGGAGCAGTCAGTCAAGTATCGGTGGCCCTCTTTATAATGCGTTGCTAGTCAACGCGTTAGTTCTTCCTATCGCGAACAGAATGCGAATTCAGAGCGAGTTGGAGCAATTAAATAGGCAGATCATTCAGGAGGGCGTTGGCTTCATCCAGACCGGCGGCAATCCAAGGGTGCTACAAGATTTATTGGCGTCTTACATTCCCCCTGATTAGGTGAGCAATCTGGCACTGAACGACAGTTGCTTGCAGTTAAAAAAGGCCCGGTGAAGGGCCTTTGAATATTTTGCAGAGAGCTTAAAAGCGCCGAGTTATTGACAATCTGGCGTTCATGTCCTTGCCAACTGATGCCTGATGCGTGCTGTGTGAAAAAGGAAAATAGAGTTCATCTGATAGATTCTCAATATTAAGTCTTATCACCGTATTATCAGAGAGATTATAGTATGCTGCGGCGTCCCAGCGGGTGTAATCAGGCACAATTAAACCTGGTTTATCATTCTTGATGTTTTGTTCATCTTGATAAGCAAAACCGATACCCAAACCAAAATTCGAATTTACCTGGTAGTTAGCCCACAGGTGCATTGTGGATTCTGGAATCTCTCTAGGCACACCTCCTTTCCCTGTTGTACCGTCCATGCTGGTATAGCCGGCTGCGATGACTAAATCTTCAGTAAGCTGGCCTTTGAGTTCGAGTTCAAAACCTTCAACCTGAAGTCCTACAATTTCCCCCTGTTCACCTGTCACGTTATCTCTTACGGCCTGTGTCTGCTCGTTATCGAAATATGCTGCGGTAAAAAGTAAACCTGGCGCTACGTCCCACTTAACTCCAATTTCCGTATTTTCGAAGACATCTGGATCTAGCCTCGCCGAGCTCTCGCTTAGTTTCTTAAATTGCTCTCCCGATCGTGGCAGAAAGCTTTCGCTGTAGCTAAAATATAATGAGAGGGAATGTTGTGGTTTGAAGATTACTCCTACGCGCGGAGAAAATTCACTGTCATCTCTGGATTGAGCAGAACCAGCCTTTATGTCGTTTACCGTAATATCGAAATTGTCTAATCTTCCACCCAGCATCAAAATTAGATTGTCGCCGATATTGATTTGATCTTGGATGTAAACTGATGTGACATCGATTGACGAAGAAGTTGAGTTATTTAGATCAGATGTGAAATCAACGCTTGTGGCTACTCCTGCCGAATTTACAGAGAAGTTCATTGGATTTGTCACGTTAAAGACTTCATTGTCATCACTAGTCGTTGACCAGAAGGTATTGAAACGATGGTTTTGGTTTTCGGTACTCACAATTTGGGCACCTATCGACATAGTGTGACTGACCGAACCAGTATCAAACCCAGTAATAAAATTAGTGTCAAAAAATAAGTTTTCTCTAGCGGTCGGGTCTTTGTATCCGTCCATCGTTACAAGCGTTCCATCGTAGCCAGAAGCGTAGAGGTTCTGGTAAAGCTTGTCGAAAGTATCATACTGAAGGTTAACATTTAGTCGACTACCGGATGACAGTTCGCGACTCAATGATCCTTTAAAGATGTCCGCCGTGAGTCGTTGCACATTCAGGTCGCCTGTACCAAAAGTTATATCGGCCAGAGCCTCAACAGGTGCTCCATTGTCGGTTGGAATACCGCGATCAATAAATCTCTCATGGTTAGCGTGCTCGTAAGACAAATCTAAGCGGGTCTTAGAATCTAGTTCGATCCGGAATGTTGGGTTAAATCCTACACGCTGACCGTCAAACAGGTCCCTATGATTTTCAAGGGAATCCCGATGAACGTTAATACGTAACGCTGAATTTGCCCCAGTTTGGATATTATAGTCAGCGGCTACATCGAACGCGCCAAAACTATCAGCACCCACATCAAAAGATCCTCCAGACTGACCTACGACTGCTTTTTTGGTGACGCGGTTGATGAGGCCGCCAGTGCCTCCTCGACCAAATAAGAGTGCGTTTGGCCCGCGAAGCACCTCTACCTGCTCGACGTTATACAATGATCTATAGTATTGAACATCATCTCGTAATCCGTCGCGATAAAAGTCCGCGGTTGACCTAACTCCTCTGAAGACCACCGAATCACGGTGCCCTTCACCTTGAGACTGATTAACACCAGCCGTATATCGGACAATATCGCCCAGTTCTCGGAATCCGCGGTCCCTGATCTCCTCGGCCGTTGTAATTGCGACCGCTTGCGGAGTGTCACGAATGAGCAGTGGGGGCGACATTGAGTTGACTATATTCGATTGCAGGGTGCCGGAGACTACAATCTCTTCTAACTGAGCAAATGAAGATGAGGAGAATAAAGCAGCTGAGCCAATAGCAGCGTTCAATATTTTTTTCCGTATGTACATTGTTAAGATTCCTGTGTTGTGGGTATTTTCGCTGTATTTTAAACACAAATGAGAATTATTATCAAATAAGAATAAAAATCATTTGCGTTTGGATAGGTATAATATAATTCGGAGAGGCGATTGATTAGCGGTGAAAAGAGTCTTTGCGGGAATTAGGCAGGTTTGCGGAGTAAGGGCTTTAAAGTTGCTTCAGGTTCGCTAGGCGTTTAATAAGACCGGCGATTAGACCGAAATAGGACCTAGTAATTGGACATGCTTGAGACGTCTCACAAACGGCGGTCTGAATCGCTATCACTTTACTAGACACCTTTCAGTCATACAAAATGGCTATAAGAGAGGTGGGTATGAGCAACAATCGATACTCAGAAGAGTTCAGAGTAGAAGCGATTCGAC
>JAQWZF010000021.1 GCA_029253585.1 Gammaproteobacteria bacterium | reverse complement strand
GTCTGGCTTCTTCGCTCATGTCGAAAGGCTGCTTCGAGAGCGTTATCAAGTAGCTCAGGTGGTCCTGAGAACTAAGTCTAATTACAGCGCGCCCGCCGAGGACGAGATCATCGATGAGGCCAGAAATTGGGATCTGGCCATTACCGGTCTAGGTGACTGAGGCAGCTGCTCGTCGTGCAGTTTGCATGACGCAGTGAGTAGTGAACGAGTTGGAACGCCAGCTGTTGGTGTGATGACAAGCAACTTTGTCAGCGCGGCGGAACTTATGGCAAAAGTCTTGGGCATGCCCGACTATTCCTTTGCGATCATCGACCACCCGGTAAGCAGCGCAAGTGATTCTGAACTGGAAGCACGCGCTTTGCAAACCATGGCCGCTATCGATTCACAGATTCTTCTTTGAGCGATGATCATTGCTCACTAACAGGTAGGCATAAAGAGTGACCGATACTAGTTTTAAGGCCCTTAACTATCGGGTGATCTCGGGTATTGCCCGAATTGAGCTCGATAAGCCCCCTCTCAATCTAATCGACGAAGAATCGGCGCTCGAGTATCACCGCGCATTAGAGAAAGCAGATGCTGATGAAAGCGTGCGGGTAGTAATACTATCTGGAACAGGGAAGGGACTGTCCGCCGGCGTAGACTTGAAGTACTTAATGCAATTCGAAAGTATGGATATGGAAAAGTTTCTGCGACTGTTCTACGTTGAGACACTTAATATCGTACGGGGACTTTCGAAACCCATCATCGCCGAGGTACATGGTTATGCAAGGGAAGGAGCCTGCACACTCGCCTTCGCCTGCGATATGGTTATCGCCGCTGACAATGCCGACTTTAGTTATCCGGGTGTACCCAATCTCGCCGGTCCTCCCGGCATGCATGTTTGGTTCTTACAGAAACTCATTGGAAGAATGCGCGCCGCAGAGCTCATCTTCACAGGCGAACCCATTAGCGCGCAGGAAGCGAGCCAATTAGGATTGATAACTCGTGTCGTTCCCGCAGCGGAGCTCGCCGCTGCAACAGAGGAATTAGCATTGAAGCTCTGCCAAATGTCTCCACTGGCATTGAAGCGCACGCGTGACTTAATGTACGAAATGGAAGACATGCCCTTCAGCGAGGTTCCGGAGGCGGCGTTACAAGCACTATCGGCTGCCTTTGACAGCGAAGATGGAAAGGAAGCCAGAGCGGCGTTTATCGAGAAGCGCAAACCAATATGGTCAGGAAAGTAGGGCGCTAAAGATCATGGTGGTGATTAAGGCGCTGGTTTTGGTTTCGCTGTTGCTGAAAAATGCATGCCAAAAAAATGCGCTATCAGAACGACTAAATTCTGTAGCGCATTGATCTATATGGTGGGCCCACAGGGACTCGAACCCCGGACAAACGGATTATGAGGCAGTGGAGCCGGGGCGCTGGGTCGTAAGTAAGCGGAAGAATTCCAATTGGTTTAGTCGGTACTGACAAGTTAACCCTCAATCTGCCAGAATCTGGCGTATGACTCAATCAAAAATGTACAAGCGCCACCGATTCCCGCCTGAAATCATTCAATACGCCGTTTGGCTCTACCATCGATTCAATCTCAGTCATCGCGACGTCGAAGACTTGATGGCCGAGCGGGGCATCACAGTCAGCTATGAAGCCATTCGCCTCTGGTGCAACAAGTTTGGTTCGAAATATGCTCAAAGGTTAAGAAGAAAACACCAAGGTTACGGTGACACTTTCTTCATTGATGAGGTGTTCGTTAAGATCCAGGGTAGGCAGCATTACCTATGGCGAGCAGTGGACCAGGATGGCGAAATAGTTGATGTATTCTTGCAGAAGAAGCGGGATGGCAAGGCCGCAAAGAGCTTCTTTAGGCGGTTATTGCGCAAACACAAAGGCGAGCCTCGTAAGATTGTCACGGATAAATTGAGAAGCTACAACGTGGCTCACAGAGAGCTGATCCCTCAAGCGATTCACGATACGTCGCAATACGCTAACAATCGATGTGAGTTGTCACACGAACCGACGAGAGTCAGGGAGCGGGGCATGAGGAAGTTCAAATCGATGGGGCAAGCACAGCGCTTTCTAAATGCTCATGCAGCCGTTTACAATTTGTTCAACCTGGGACGGCACTTAGTATCAGCTGAGAACTATCGTTTCTTTAGACAGCGCGCCTTCGCGTCTTGGGAAAAGGCAGCGGGAATATAGAGGCTGCTAAGCAGTAGATTTTGAGGGCTGGAATAGTTAACTTGTCAGTACCCTGTGAGGGGCAGCTTCCGGCCAATAGCGGGCATTAAGACTACTGGATTTTTACTCTGACCCTATTTATTTTAGGTTTCCTTAGCAGTTCATTCAATAAGAATAGTTACTTTGTAAAAATTGGGGGCTGGAAGATAGTCTTCAAAATCACCAACCAAATATGCCGCCCCATCTTTCATAGTGATGCCTGCCGACTCATGAACATCTTCGATTCCATACGCAGCCACTGTATGTTGAGTTGCAGGATCAAATTTGAATAGAGTCGAATAGGCTTCGCTGAAGATGTACAGATGCTGATTGGCAAACGACATGCCCGCAATCGTGTAGTCATTATCTAGATCGAATTCACGTTTTTGCTCCATTCCATCAACATTGAATTCAATGCTGTCGATCAACAACCCTTCTCTAGTAAATGTATAAACGATCTTTTGCCCTTCTTTTTCTGCTGAATAGAGCAGTTTATTTATAGGGTCATAGGCCAGCGAGCCTAACTTGTGATTGCCATCTCCATTAAAGACCGAAACCGAATGAGTATTTTCCCACTCGTTGTCATCTTTATTCTCTTTTAGATAATATATTGTGCCAGCTTCGGAAATGACAGCCACCTCACTGTCACCTATATAGGCGATACCCTCTAGGTCCCCATCAGTATTCAATTCTTTTGTAATCAGGATTTTGTCTAGAGTGTTATTTATCACATAAAAGGAAGCAATTTTTTCTGCGAAGAGTCTATGTGGCTGATCAGTTGATAAGAAAAATCGATCCTCGTCATAATCCCAGCTAATACCCGCGGCAAGAACGCCTTCAAACAACGGAATTTGTTCCATCACTGATATTGGCTCTACTTGAATTGGTCCGTTCTGAAAATTATCGTCTACTTCTTCGCCGAAGAGCAGGAAATAACTGACGATTCCAGCTAGAACGACAGATGTTGCGCTGATAACCAGAACCCTCTTCACTAGTTTTCTCCTTTACATGCAAACTTCAATCTGGATCTTTTGATTTGGCCAAGTTATCTTTTAGTAGTTGGCGAATCAGCTCGAGGTTCTCTCGGCCGATGTTTTTAGCCATCTTTTTTTCAATAGTTTGAAAGTGCTGCGCGGTGATTTTCTGAACTTCTCGGCCTTCGTCTGTAATGATTACCAACTTATCTCGCTTATTGGTTTCAGTAGACTCTAGTCTAACGATACCTCTTCCAATCAACTTGTGAACTAACTGATGCACAGCCTGGCGGGATATTCCCAGAAAGCGGGATAGCTCTGAAATAGATCTAGTTTCGCCCCGCAATGCGGCAAATAGCTTAATCTCCGCATTGCTCGCACTCGCATAGGGAGAGTCTTGCAGGAGCTTCAATTGTTCTTCCTCAACCCAAGCGAGGGAATCCCTTAATAGAGCCTTCAGGCTCTCGTGTAATTTGGTGGCTGACTTTTGATTCGGCATCCAGGTATCTTATGTCAATGCGACTTGACAATCAACCACCCAAGAACTATGCTTCAACACATTGTCAATATCGATTGACAGTATTCACGGCGGGAGACAGAGCATACGAGCATGTCTAAATGTCGCTCGATAGATCGCGGAGCAACTCAAATGAAAAGAACAATAAGTCAAATTCTAATCTGCATAGGCGTGCTAGCGGGATCCATCAGTGCGGCACAAACATTCGGGCATATTCAAGATGAAAGCTATCAGGTAGTTAACTTAGCGGTAGAAGAAGAATCAACCGTCGAACGCACAGTCACCCACAGTAACTATCATGCATTTCGTGAAAGCTTGATAGCATTCGCAATACTGGGATGTTTAGTTTATCTCTGCTTTTCACCAAGTCTCTCAAGGGACGCTTGGATACTGGGGTTCGTACTGGCTTGCGTCTATACGTTGGGTTGGTGGTTGCCGTGGCCTTTATTTGGGCTTAGAGCACCTCACCTCATGGCAGAAATAGTTCATGGGGTCGCAACGGCATCGTTATTAACCGGATACGCCATGCTCCGACCACTAGAGAAAGCCAATAACAAATCACAGAAGTGAACGTCCGCTTTGGGTCGAAAGCAGACCCCCACCTTTGGCCAACGGACTTTTAAAATCCATGGTCCGTTATGCCAAATCGTACGTGCAAGAAAGGTAAGGAAAAATGGTGGGCCCACGAGGACTCGAACCTCGGACAAACGGATTATGAGTCCGCTACTCTAACCAGCTGAGTTATAGGCCCATGTACTTACACATTGCTTACATGGGATATTGCTGAAAATCATGAAGCAATATAGTTAATCGTATTGTAACAATTTTTCTTTGTCTTGTTCTTTTTTAAAGAAGCCGTTATGAGTCCGCCACTCTGACCAGTTGAGTGATTGGCTCATGTAATTTGCAAATTTTTTAATCTCGTACATTTTGAAATTGTGCGGCGATGCTTTTCTCTACCGCCTTGGCATCCGCTTTTAGCCCTTGAGCTAGCTGTATAGCCATATCATCGGTGTAGATCTCTTCAGTGCCATTGGCAATACCATCAAAAACATAATTTGCTAATTCTTCCGTTGAGCCTTTTTCTACCGTCATGCCTGCAGTCATATCGGTATCGATTGGTCCGGGGTAAATGCCGCACACCAAAGTATTCTGGCCAGCCAGAACAGTTCGTTGACCTTGGGTCAGTGAGTGGCCCGCAGCTTTTGAAGTAGAGTAGGTTGGTGCGAAGGGGAAATTAACCAGCCCGGCAACGGAAAGCACATTCGCTATGGCACCGCCGCCATTGGCTTTAAGAATTGGTGCAAAAGCTATGACCATTCGCATGGGGCCATAAAAATTGGCGTCCATTTCGAGTTTTGATTTTTCTACAACGTCATCGGCTAGCAACTGAGCACCGGTGCCCATGCCGGCGTTGTTGATGACAATATCAACATCCCCGGCCGCTTCGGCCGCGGCTTTGACTTGATCGCTGTTGGTGACATCAAGCGTGAGAGTAACAACGCGAGCGCTGTCTATTGCCTTTACTTCGGCGAGTTTCGATACATCTCTGGCGGTTGCGTAAACTTTCTTGGCGCCCAATTCCAATGCCTTCATGGCAAGGGCCTTTCCAATGCCACGATTGGCGCCTGTAACCAAGACTACTTTACCTTCTACAGGAACTCCGTTCATTTGCTTCTCCGTGGCGCTTGCTTTGATTCGAACTCTTGGATGATATCTATTCAATAGCGTGGCTAGTTAACTAGCCACGCTTCGTGTTTGCGATTATAGGTGCTAATTTTCCCTAGTACTATTACTCGTCCAGGAAGCTGCGCAGGTGATCCGAGCGAGTCGGGTGGCGAAGCTTGCGTAGCGCCTTCGCTTCTATCTGACGGATGCGCTCACGGGTTACATCGAACTGCTTGCCTACTTCTTCCAGCGTGTGGTCGGTGTTCATGTCGATGCCGAAACGCATCCTCAGTACCTTGGCCTCTCTGGCAGTTAGACTGCCCAGTACATCCTTGGTAGCTTCGCGCAGGCCTTCATCGATAGATGAATCTACCGGTGAGTCGACAGTCGCATCCTCGATAAAATCGCCCAAGTGTGAGTCTTCGTCATCACCGATTGGCGTCTCCATTGAGATTGGCTCTTTCGCGATCTTCAGCACGCGACGCACTTTGTCTTCCGACATGTCCATGCGCTCGCCCAGTTCTTCTGGCGTAGGCTCGCGGCCCTTCTCATGCACCATCTGGCGTGAGATTCGGTTTAGCTTATTAATCGTCTCAATCATGTGAACCGGGATACGAATCGTTCGTGCCTGGTCGGCGATGGAGCGAGTGATAGCCTGTCGAATCCACCATGTCGCATAGGTAGAGAACTTGTAACCGCGACGGTACTCAAACTTGTCTACGGCCTTCATCAAGCCGATGTTGCCTTCCTGAATCAGGTCCAGGAACTGGAGTCCGCGGTTTGTGTATTTCTTCGCGATAGAGATAACCAAGCGCAGGTTAGCCTCGACCATCTCCTTCTTCGCGCGTCGCGACTTCGCCTCGCCAATCGACATCTGTCGATTAATATCCTTGATCTCGCCAATCAGAAGACCGGTTTCTTCTTCGATAATACGAATCTTCTTCTGTGCACGCAGAACTTCGGTCTTAACGTTAACCAATAGCTCAGAGTACGCTTCCTTTTCCTTGATGTGCTTGTCGATCCACTTCGCATTGACTTCGTTGCCAGGAAAGCTGGCGATGAAAACTTTGCGCGGCATTTTTGCGCTGCGTATGCAGAGGCTCATGATAGTGCGTTCGTGGCGGCGTAATCGTTTAAGTACGGCGCGCACATGGCTAAGCAAGGGCTCGAACTGGCGTGGCGTTAACTTAAAGCTCTTGAACACTTCGCCTAGCTTCTCTAACTCTACTCTAGACTTCTCATGCTCGCGCCCGCGCTTACCTACTACGGCGCTAGTCAGTTCGTATTGTACGCGTAACTCGGTAAAGCGAATCTTCGCTTCTTCAGGGTCTGGTCCAACGGGCGTTTCATCTTCGTTGTCATCAGCATCTGCTTTTTCTTGAGCCGTCTGCTGACTAACCGCCGGCGGGCCTATTGGGATTTCTTCATCGGAAGTATCCAGGTAGCCGGTTATGAGTTCATTCAGTCTGCGTTCTTCGCTATCGATCAGCGCGTATTCGTTGAGTACATGTTCAACCGTGCCGGGAAAGTAGGCCATAGCCTTCATCAATTCCCGCAGGCCTTCTTCGATTCGCTTGGCGATGACGATCTCGCCCTCGCGTGTCAGCAATTCAACGGTGCCCATCTCACGCATATACATGCGCACTGGGTCGGTAGTGCGGCCAGCTTCGTTCTCGACAGCGGCGAGTGCGGCGGCAGCTTCTGCGGCGGCAACTTCGTCTGCACCTGAATCGTTTTCTTCGTTGAGCAATAGGGCATCGGCATCTGGTGCCGCTTCAAACACCTTGATACCCATGTCGTTGATCATCTGAATGATGTCTTCGACCTGATCCGGATCGGAGATGGATTCGGGAAGGTGGTCGTTGACCTCGGAATAGGTGAGATACCCCTGTTCCTTACCCTTCGCGATTAGTGCTTTAAGGCTGGATTGTGGTGCGATTAGATCTGCCATGAACTCTCGTCTCCCTGACGCCGGGGGCCAGGTAGTGGGTGTATAAAAGTGAGCCGAACATTATATCGGGTTAGAGCCCGGCTTGTATATCGCTGAACTGGCTAAATTACGCTTCGTTCAGGGCTACTAAGATGGGGCTGGATAGTTATTTTTCAAGCTATTGGTGCGCAGACTTAGCTAGCGCCTGGCGGCGGTTCCTCGTCGGTGGAGCCGCTAGGGCCGGCTCCAAATTTCGAGTTGAGGGCTTCTCTTCGCTTCTGTGATTCGAGTTTCTTAATCGCATCTGACAGTATCTTGTCAACAATCTGCAAAAACTCTTGTTCCAGGCCTTCTACAGGGGTGATGTTTTCACTCTTCAGTCGTGTTATCTGGTTGCCGAAGGGAGAGCCGCTGCAGTAACCGAGAAGGGTGGGGGTATCGGTTTCCGGGTCGCGCTTAATCATTCCGATGAGGGATAGGAGTAACTGACGTCCCTCATCGCCAGCAGAATGCAGGGGTGATAGATCCTGCGTGATTGCCATAGCCACTTCAGGGTTCTGCAGTAGCAGTTCGATCGCCTTCACCGCAGCAGGTTTGCGGTAGACGTTAAGCGTAGAGCCTGCCGCTTGTTTAGGACGGGGCGTCCAAGACTCTGATGATGGCGTCATGGCCGTGTCAAAATCTGGGGAATCCGGTCCACTCGCGAACGGCGGCGATGGCGGAGGAGGGGCAGTATTGCTTTCCTTGCGCGGTGCCTGTGCCCGTTGCAGCTTGTCCAATGATTCGCTGGCAACACCAAGGGTCTGGGAGAGTTTATCCAGCATCAGCTGACCATAGATTCCCTGGGGGAACTTGGCGATCAGTGGTTTCGCGACATTACTCAATCGCGCTCGACCCTCTATCGTCTTGATATCGAGCCCCTCAGACAGCTTGTCGAAGAAAAACTGTTCCAGCGGTGTGGCCTGCTCAATGAGCTTGTTGAACTCTTCCTCACCAATCTTGCGTACCAGTGTGTCCGGGTCTTCTCCTTCGGGCAGGAATAGAAACTTTACCTGACGGCCATCTTGCATCTCCGGTAGGCTGGCCTCCAGCGCTCTCCATGCCGCGGTCCTGCCCGCATTGTCGCCATCGAAGCAGAACACTACCTCGGGAACGAGGCGAAATAGTCGCGTCAGGTGCCGGTCGCTGGTTGCGGTGCCCAATGTGGCGACCGAATTGCGGATGCCCATCTGCGCCAGGGCGATCACATCCATATAGCCTTCTACGATGAGGATGCGTTTGAGCTTGTTGTTGAATTTCTTCGCCTCGAAGAGTCCGTAGAGTTCGGCGCCCTTGTGAAAGACGGGTGTCTCTGGGGAATTTAGATACTTAGGCTTGTCATCGCCCAAAACGCGTCCGCCGAAGGCGATGGTGCGGCCGCGGCTATCGAGGATCGGGAAGATGATCCTGTGGCGAAAGCGGTCGTAGTAGCGCGTTTCCTCGCTGCTGTTATTCTCGCCGCTGCCCGAGCCACGGGATTCTTTCTCAACGACGAGGCCAGCCTTGAGCAGAGTCTGTTGAGCGCTCGCTCCGTCGGCAGTCGCCTTAAGCAGATTGTCCCAGCCGGGCGGGGCATAGCCTATGGAGAAATCTCTGGCCACCTCACCACTTACCCCGCGCGACTTTAAATAGTCGACGGCGGACTTGCGCTGTTCGTGGTGACGCAGTTGATTGCAATAGAACTTGCTTGCCTCTTCGAGTACTTCGAATAACTTGCTGTTTTCCGATTGCCTGCGGGTGGCGGCGGCACTCTCTTCGCGGGGTACTTCCATGCCATTGTCACGGGCAAGAGACTCCACGGCCTGGGGAAAATCCACCTGGTCGAAGTTCATGATGAAGCCGATGGCATTCCCGCCGGCACCACAGCCGAAGCAATAATAGAATTGGCGCTCAGGTTGTACGCTAAATGACGGTGTTTTTTCTTTATGGAAAGGACAGCAGGCCGAATAGTTCTTGCCGGACTTCTTCAGCGTGACACGTTTATCCACAACATCCACGATATCTGCTCGGCTGAGAAGATCATCGATAAATGTCTGAGGTATTAGCCCTGCCATAGTAAAAGAATCCAAGAGTCCGATCTGTTGAGTCTTCAATCTAGCCAAGCGGCATGCGCGGCAAATCAGACTGACACTACATTGTATCCAAATCTAGGTGTAGTTGCTGCGCGAGCAGCATGCCAATTTACACAGCCTGAAAGGGAAAACTAGAAAGAACGCAGAGAGACCAGAGAGAAACCAGAGAGAAGCCAGAAAGAGACCAGAGATCTGGGGTAGATACGACGTGATTCTGGCTATGCCAGTAGTGCTTTGATCTGCTTGCTGACTTCGGCCATGTCGGCGCGGCCGACCGCTTGGGGACGAACGAGGTTCATTACCTTGCCCATTTCTTTCATAGTAGTCGCGCCCGACTCGCTAACAGCAGCCTGTATGATCTGCCCGAGTTCGTCCGCTTCCAGTGCCTGCGGCAAGAATTCCTGAATAACTTCTATTTCAAATTGCTCTTGGGCGACTAGCTCTGGCCTGTCCGCCGATGCATATTGACGTATCGATTCGCGGCGCTGCTTAATCATCTTGTCCAGAATGCCAATCACACGCGCATCATCGGGGTCGATTCGCTCATCCACTTCCACGCGTTTAATCTCAGACAGTGCGAGGCGGATAGTGCCCAGGCGAGGCTTATCTTTAGCTCGCATGGCATCTTTCATGGCGTTGGTAAATGCTTCTTTGAGAGGGCTGTCAGACATGAGAATCCGGGTACCTGCAGACAGCAGGAAGGCAAGCATTAAGACCATGCTCGCCCGGTGGCAAGATTAGTACAGGCGTTGGCTCTTTTTGCTTTCGCGTTGTACTTTCTTCAAATGACGTTTAACAGCTGCAGCTGCTTTGCGCTTGCGCACCGAGGTGGGCTTCTCGTAGAACTCTCTGCGTCTAACTTCAGCTAGGACTCCTGCTTTCTCGCAAGAGCGCTTGAAGCGGCGTAGGGCCACATCGAAGGGCTCGTTATCTTTAAGTTTCACTTGGGGCATCGAACTAAACACCTACCTTAAAAGTTTTGCTGTTAATTTTGTGTAAACCAGCTAGTTTACTTGTCGTTCCGGCCTTGTTACCCATAAACTCGGTGGCGCGTAATTACAGGGTCGGTAATACTAATGCCCCAACGCCCTAATTGCAAAAGAATTAGCCCGATTTGACTGGGATTTCGGCCGATTTACTGTGAATTAGGGATATGCCGCCATATTTGGCATGATTGCGTCTTTTCCTGGGCCCTGATTGAAACTGAGAGAGTTAATTCGTTGATAGTACTTGGTATTGAAACATCCTGTGATGAGACCGGCGTGGCTCTGTATGACAGCGCGCGTGGGTTGCTGGCAGACTGCCTCTACAGCCAGATCGATATCCATGCGCAATATGGCGGTGTTATTCCCGAGTTAGCCTCCCGTGACCACATTCGCAAGACACTGCCGCTGATCAGCGAAGTGATCGACAAGGCAGGCATTAAGCAATCCGACATCGGCGGCGTAGCGTATACAGCAGGGCCGGGTCTGGTTGGTGCTCTGCTCGTTGGTGCTGCAGTGGGCCGATCCGTCGGCATGGGTTGGGATGTGCCTACTATAGGCGTGCATCACATGGAGGGGCATTTGCTGGCGCCCATGCTCGAAGAGTTGCCGCCAGAGTTTCCGTTTGTGGCCCTGTTAGTCTCTGGGGGTCATACGCAGTTGGTGCAGGTCGAGGGCATCGGTCGCTACTCGCTGTTGGGTGAGTCACTCGACGATGCCGCTGGGGAGGCCTTCGACAAAGTAGGCAAGATGTTGGGCCTGCCTTACCCCGGGGGTCCCCATGTGGCGAAGCTGGCCTTGCAGGGAGTGACGGGAAAGTTCACTTTCCCACGCCCGATGACGAACCGCTCTGGCCTGGATTTCAGTTTCAGCGGTTTGAAAACGGCGGTGCGCACCGCTATTTCTGAGGCAGTTGATGCCGATGGAAATTTAGATGATCGGCAACGTGCAGACATCGCTCGCGGATTCGAGGAGGCGGTAGTAGCCACCC
Organism: Gammaproteobacteria bacterium; assembly: GCA_029253585.1. Taxonomy (GTDB): domain Bacteria; phylum Pseudomonadota; class Gammaproteobacteria; order Pseudomonadales; family Pseudohongiellaceae; genus UBA9145. Next base: position 267,497 of record JAQWZF010000021.1, on the reverse strand, counting down.
TGGCGATTAAGTGTTCTCGGGCCCTGCAACAAACCGGAATGCACACCCTGATTATCGCCGGGGGCGTTTCGGCAAACCTGCAGCTGCGTGAAGTACTGGAAAATACAGTCGCGAAGCACAAAGCGAAACTTTTCTATGCGCAGCCTAGATTCTGTACGGATAACGGCGCCATGATCGCGTATGCCGGCTGTCAGCGATTGTTGGCCGGCCAGGCAGATGACCTGGAAATACGCGCACAACCGCGCTGGTCGCTGGAGGCTCTGCCTGCCATCTAGCTTCTTTTATATTTATGTTTGAAGGATTAGGAATGGATATCGTTTATATTCGAGAGCTCGAAATTGAAACCATCATAGGCATCTATGACTGGGAACGGGAACAGAAGCAGGTGGTGAGTCTGGATCTCGAAATGGGAACCGACATAGGTGCGGCAGCTGGCAGCGAAGATATTGAAAACACATTGAACTACAAGGCAGTCGCAAAGCGGCTGATCGAGTTTATCGAAGGCTCGGAATTTTTCCTGGTAGAAACGATGGCCGAGAGAATAGCAGAGATTGTGCTAGAGGAATTTTCCGCACCCTGGCTTAAGTTACGAGTCGGTAAACCCGGTGCCGTCACCGGCTCCAAAGACGTAGGCATAATCATTGAACGTGGCAATAGATAACTCTAATTTTTCTCTTAACGAGAATTCAAACTACGGAAATTGCCTGTGACAACGCTCGCCCTGAGTATAGGTAGCAATATAGACGCCGAATCCAATATTCTAGCGGCAGTGAATGCGTTAAGAGTGGAGTTTGAAAATATTCGTTGCTCAACTATCTACGAGAGCAAGGCCGTTGGTTTTGATGGGGATAATTTTCTAAACTTTGTGGTGTTGGCAGATACCGACAAAGTGCTAGCAGACGTCGCTGCCTTTCTGAAACACCTGGAGGACCGGCTGGGGCGAGATCGCCAGCAGGTCAAATTCTCGGGCCGTACTATGGATATCGATATCCTGCTCTTTGGAGATGAGTCCGGCGTTTCCTGTGGTATAGAATTGCCGCGCCCCGAGATCACAGAGAATGCCTATGTGCTGCAACCACTAGCGGAATTATTGCCAGAGGCGGTGCACCCTATAACGGGTGTTTCCTATAGACAGCTGTGGCAGGGCTATGACAAGGCGAAGCAAAAGCTATGGCCGGTCGCACTTGACGCTTCCTTAGGCAAGCTCTAGTTCTGTTAGATGGCTTGGGCTTCGCGCTAGCCATTCATGGCAAGATAATCATCGCGTTGCTCGATTCTATCTATCCATCGTCGAATGGCTTCATAGTCGTCCAATTCAAAGCCGCCATCGTGTGCCACATGGGAATAGGCATAGAGGCTGATGTCGGCGATAGTCAGTGAGCGGCCTACCAGAAAGTCTGATTGACTGAGTTGTTGTTCCATCACAGACAGGGCTCTGTCCCCCCCCCTTCCTGCTTGGCCTCGTATTCTGCTCGACGCTCTTCCGGCAGGCCCAGGTACTTATTGTTATAGCGAGCTGTCGCGATAAAAGGTTCGTGGCTGTACTGTTCGAAGAATTGCTACTGCAATACCTGCGCGCGCAGGTAAGGATTCTGAGGGAGGAATTCGCTGCCTTCGGCGAGAAAGTTAAGGATGGCATTGGACTCTCTGAGAATGCTGCCGTTGTTAAGCACCAGAACCGGGATTCTGCTATTCGGGTTCATCTTCTTGAATTCAGCTGTGTGCGTTTCTCCGGCAAGGATGTCGACATGGATCCATTCGTGTTCGATAGAGAGGATTTTTAGCAGTAGCTTAATCTTGTAGCAATTGCCAGACTGGCTATCACCATAAATTCTAAGCATAAGAATATTCTCCGAAACCAAAAACAGGGAAAGATTTTGTTAGCCGAGGTAGCGGCCACCATCAACCCGTATGGTCTGCCCGGTTACATAACAAGCGTCATTTACCAAAAAGAAAACAGTGTCCGCAATGTTTTGCGGATCTCCCAGGGTGCGCAGGGGGATAGTCTCCAGCATTTTTTCTCTACCTAATAAAACTTCAGGTTTGGACTCGTCCTCCAGCGATGGTGGCCAGAGAATTGCGCCGGGAGAGACACCGTTCACTCTTACTCGCGGTGCGAGTTCCTTGGCGAGGGATTTGGTCATCGCCTTGACGCCAGCTTTTGCAATGCTATATATCGGGAAGCCTTCCAGTGTGCTGTCTGCATGGGTGTCTACCATATTAACCACGGAGCCCGCGCACCGCGTAAGTTCGGGGGCCAGCTTTTGGGATAGATAGAAGGCGGCGCGCAGATTACTATCGATCAGGTCGTCCCACTGCTCATTGCAGCAATCCTGCAGAGGTGTTGGATAGAACGACGAGGCGTTGTTGACGAGCACGTCGAGGCGTTGGTAGCAGCCTAGCACATGATTCGCGAGAAGTTTCAGCTGTTCCCTGTCGGTGAGGTCGGCCTGTAATGATTTTGCAGAACCTTCGCGCAAGGAATTGAGCTGAGCGACCAGCGACTCGGCTTCCTGACGAGAATTATTGAAATGAATGATGACATTGAAGCCCTCGGCATGAAATTTTCTGGCCGTACTGGCTCCGAGTCGTTTGCTCGCGCCGGTGAGGAAACACACTCTGGCTTCGGTTTGGGTATTTGCTGAGCTGTTCATTTTTGGATTAACACCCTCGTTAATTAGTGCCCTGAGATGGATTCAGCCGGGCGACGATGTCGCCCAACAGGCTGAGTCTGCTCTGGCTGACAAACTCCTGCGGATTCTTGGGTTTCGCCTCTTTCAATAGGCTGCCAACATCCAGCTGCGACAATTCGCTTAGCATTGCAATGAGATAGGCGCTCTGCGGATAGTCGCGTTGTTCAAGCCCCGTTCTGCCCCGGGCATCTGCCTCGCAGGCAAGGAGAAATTTCTGCACTCGCTCGGGGCGGCGGAAGCCATCGAGAGATTCGATTAATTTAAGCAGCGTCGCTGGACGCAGCTCCAGTATGCGGTGCAGTTTTGTATGGTGCTCGCAAACCAGTGCGGCGAGTTTCGAATATTGATTCGGCACATGCAGGCGCTTGGTAATATCCAGCAACAGGGGTAGCCCTAATCGCTCATGGTCGAAATGGCTAGGCCATTTAGCCGTATCGGTAACTCCCTTGCCAACATCGTGAACCAGTGCTGCATAGCGCACCACTGGATCGTCACTCAGTTTGACAGCCTGCTGCAGGCTGAGCAGGGTGTGAAGCCCCGTATCTACTTCCGGGTGATGCTTGGGTGGTTGTGGCACACCGAAGAGGCGATCTACCTCAGGCAGGAGTAGCTTTAGCGCGCCGCAGTCTCGCAGCACGCGAATATAGACATCGGGTGCGGCGCTGCCCATGGCTTGTTCCGTTTCCTGCCAGATTCGCTCAGGCACCAGGGTTTCGATCTCACCACTGTTAACTATGTCGCGCATCAGGCTTAGAGTCTCGGGTGCTACCCGAAAGCCCAAGGCTGCAAAACGAGCCGAAAATTTTGCGACTCTAAGCACACGCAGCGGGTCTTCGGCGAAAGCGGGTGAGACATGGCGCAGGACTCTGTCCCGTATGTCTTGACGGCCGTTATAGGGGTCTATAATTTCGCCATCATCAGCTTCGGCGATCGCGTTGATGGTGAGGTCGCGGCGCATCAGGTCCTGCTCTAGGGTGACAGATTCCGAGGCATCGAACTCGAAGCCCAGATAGCCGGCGCCAACCTTTCTCTCCGTACGGGCCAGAGCATATTCCTGCTTGGTTTCAGGATGGAGAAACACGGGGAAGTCTTTGCCAACTTGCAAATACCCTTGCTCTTTTATCGCGCTGGCGGTGCTGCCGACTACGACCCAATCCTTGTCTCGAATGGGAAGGTTCAGGAGTTTGTCGCGGACCGCGCCGCCCACTAAATATATGTCCATAGTCATCTTGGTGTCTTGCGTTGAAACCGGCTAGCCAGTTTACTATTGCTTCTCCTAACTGGGGATAGAGTAGAGCTGCTTGTCTTCCAGGCGCATCAGGGTTAGTTCGCGACCCCAGGCATAGCCGGTGTCGAGAGCATACACACGCTTCTTGCCAGTATAGCCCTCAAGTGCCGCCCAGTGACCAAAAAGTATAGTCGCCTCGGGAGTTAGTGTCTCGTATTCGAACCAGGGCTTGAACCCCTGTGGCGCCGAACTCAAGCCTTCCTTTACGGTTAGCTGCAAGGTGCCTATCTCGTCGCAGAAGCGAATTCGCGTCAGGTAGTTCGTTATTACGCGCAGGCGATCCAGACCCTCTAACTGGTCGTGCCAGCGTGTAGGTGTATTGCCGTACATATGATGCAGGAAAGCCTTGTAGTCGATATCTTGTAGCGCGAATTGCACTTCGGCAGAAAGGTTTAGCGTCTTCTGCAGTGTCCAATGGGGCGCGACACCGGCATGCAGCATAAGAAAATTTTCTACGCCAGATTTGGTGTCCAGACTCTCATGGTGAGCAAGCGGCTGCTTGCGCAGCCAGTCGCTGAGTTCTTGGCTGTCTTTGGCATTTAACAAATTATCCAGAGTGTCTTTGCTTCTTGCTGGCGCGCAATCTTCATGTATCGCAATATAGTGCAGGTCGTGATTACCCAAGACCAGCTCTAAGGAGTCCTTCATATCACTCAAGAAGTGTAGAGTGTCCAACGAATCTGGTCCCCGATTGACGAGATCGCCAACACACCAGAGTTTGTCCGTAGCCTCGGAAAACTGAACTTTCTTTAGAAGTTTCTTTAGAGGCTTATAGCAGCCCTGTAAGTCTCCGACGACGTAGGTACTCATGGACGATACTGCGTAATTTGAAGAACTAAAGGCATGGCCAGAAGTATAACATTACTAAGCGAGAACTTGTTTCGGGCCAGCCTGTGCTTTTGTCCTCAATGCACGGCGAGCGGTGGCGCCAACAGGAATGGCGGTATCTTGGCAGTAAATGTTTCGCCGCTGGTACAGTGAAAAGACTGGCCAGGTAGAATCTCGGGTTGCTGCCCAATGACACCTTCGCCACGGACCTCTTCGACTTTCTCGTTGTCATCTGTGATATGCCTGTAGCGATTCAATAGCTTGACCGTTTCCATACCGCGATTACATATCTTTACGGTGTAGGCGAATGCATAGCGGTCGGCATCAGGTTCCGACTGCTCGGTTAGGTAACGTACCGCCACCTCGATTTGAATGTCCTGTTTGCTATTCATCTGTATCTGCACATCTGGGGCGCCTCTTGTGACGGGTTCTAGTTTGCCAGGGAGCTTACTGCGTCACTGATTTTGACATAATCGGTGAGGCTCAAATTTTCTGGTCGTAGTTTCATGTTGATCGCTAGGTCTGATAGCGCATCCTCGGATATGAGCATCTTGAGGCTGTTTTTCAAGGTCTTGCGGCGTTGATTGAACGCGGTTCTAACGACAAGCTTCAGGCATTCCACATCCTTCGCCTGAACCGGCAGTTCGGGATAGGGGGTCAGGCGTACGATGGCTGAATTTACTTTGGGCTGTGGGGTGAAGGCCTGCGGCGGCACGTTGAAGAGTTTCTCGGCTCTGCAAAAATACTGCAGCATGAGGCTGAGCCGGCCGTAATCTTTGTCGCCGACATCGGCTGCCATGCGCTCGACCACTTCGAGCTGGAGCATGAAGCTCATGTCCTCGATCTTCTCGTAAAATTTCAATAGGTGAAACAGTACAGGCGTCGAAATATTGTAGGGCAGGTTGCCTATGATGCGTAGCCGCCTGTCGTCCAGTTCGAGATCGTTGAGATCGAACTTCAGTATGTCCTGCTGATGTATATGCACACTATCGTAGTCGCGATATTGATGCCTTAGATGCTCTGCTAGATCTCTATCGAGCTCTACGCAATCCAGACGCGCGCCTGACTTGGCGAGTTGCTTCGTCAGCGCACCCTGTCCGGGACCGATCTCTAGCAGATGGTCGTCGGGAGATGGCGCGATCTCGCGAATAATGCGATCGATGACCTGTTGGTCATGCAGGAAATTTTGGCCGAAGCGTTTACGTGCCTGATGCGTGGTGCCGGTGCTCAAGGTTACGGCTCTATTACTGGCCACTAGGGCTTACTCCAGTGCTTGCTCATTTCTAGGGCGGTGCTGATTGCATTGACGAGGCTGCCTGTATCGGCTTTGCCGCTGCCGGCAAGATCCAGTGCCGTCCCGTGATCAACCGATGTTCTTATGATAGGCAGGCCTAGGGTGATATTACTCGCCGCACCGAAGCCCTTGTACTTGAGCACTGGCAGGCCTTGATCGTGGTACATAGATAGCACCGCATCGGCATTAGCTAGATACTTTGCCGTAAACAGCGTGTCGGCCGGCAGCGGTCCGATAAGGTTTATGCCCTGAGCGCGCATCTCGTTGAGAACCGGTTCGATGGTGTCGATCTCCTCTGAACCAAGATGGCCGCCTTCGCCTGCATGAGGGTTTAGTCCACAGACAAGAATCTCGGGTGAGGTAATTCCAAACTTCGATTGCAGGTCGGCGTTCAAGATGGAGATGATATCTCGCAGTAACTCTTTGGTGATGGCGTCAGGAACCGCGCTCAGCGGCAGGTGGGTGGTTGCCAGAGCGACGCGCAGCCCCTCGGTTGCCAACATCATGACGGTCAGTTTTTGCTTGCAGTAGTCGGCCAGATACTCGGTATGCCCGGAGAAACTAAAGCCGGCATCATTGATTATTCCCTTGTGCACGGGGCCGGTCACCATCGCATTACATTCGCTATCTGTAATTGCCTTGGCGGCAACTCTCAATGTTTCCAGAACATACTCTGCATTAGCCGAGTTTAAGACGCCGGCTTCTACGTCATGACGCAGGCCGACAGGAATTACCGTGACCTGCCCTGGCGCAGATTCTCCCGCCTCGATAGATGGATCGAAAATTTTGGTGATAAGTGGTAGACCGAGCAGTCTGGCGCGCTCCTGCAACAGTGTCGGGTCGGCGACTAGAACAAGCTCGACATCTTTAGGAGGACTCTGTGCGATCTCTATGCACAGGTCGGGTCCGATGCCGGCGGGCTCGCCTGGAGTGATAGCTAGTCTATGTGTCACGAGGCTAATCCTGCAAAGCTAGCGGGGATGATCTGAATGAGTGCGATGTGGTGAATGCTATTCGATGAATTCGACGAACGCTTCTTCGCGAATCTCTATCAGCCAGTTTTGCAATTCCAAATCGTATTTGCGATTACGCAGCGCGCCGGCAGCCTGATTGCGCGTATAGATAGTGCTGAGGTCGGATACGCGGCGTTCTAGCACTTCGACAATATGCCAGCCGGTTTCGGAGCGGAAGGGCTCGCTGAGTTTGCCTATATCCAGAGCGTCAATTACTGATTCCATGTCCAGAGGCAGTTGTCCCTCGTTGATCCAGTCCATATCACCACCAGCTACGACGGATGTATCGTCGTCGGAATTTTGTCTGGCCAGAGAGGCGAAGTCTTCGCCGTCCACAATCTTTTGTCTAAGCTCGCGAATCGCGTCTTCGGTCTGCTGCTCATCGCGAATTTCGTTGGGCGTTAACATGATGTGGCGAAAATTAGTTTGTGCGACCATCTGCTCGGCACCGCCCGCCTTGTTGGCGAGTTGGATGAGGTGAAAGCCATTTCCGGCTTCGATCGGCCCCTCTACATCGCCGATGCCCATGCCTCCTACTACTTCTCTAAATAGTGTGGGAAGCTGCTCGGCCTTGCGCCAGCCGAATTCCGTCCCGCCAACTTCAAACACAGCAGCCTGTCTCGCGGTGGCTCGGACTTGACCGAAGGTTTCGCCGTCCTTAACTCGTGCGACGAGATCGGCGGCATAGCGTAATTTACTTTGCTTGGATGCGGCGGGCTCTTCACCGCCAACAGGAATGAGCATATGTTCAACGAGATAATCGGGCGCCATAACTTCGCGGCCCATTTCCGAATTTAGAAAGTTGTCTATTTCCTGTTCGGTTATTTGAATGCGGCGATTCACCATGCCCCGTTGCAATTCTTGCATGGTCATCTGCTGGCGCACCTGCTCTCGAGTTTGCAGGTATACGCCGGCCTCGTTAAGTACATTCAGATATTCATCGAAGCTGAGATTATTGTTTTCCGCCATGGTGTTCAGGATTCTGTTGATCTCGTCATCGGTAAATCGAATGCTAACTCGCTCAGCCAGCTGCATCTGTAGATTTTCGATCACCAGAGAATCCAGCACTTCTTTCCTAAATTGTTTGGGTTCTGGTAGGGGACTATTCGCTCTCGCGGCGTTCTGTTGAATCTCCATCATGCGCAGATCGAGCTCGCTCTGTAAGACCACGCCTTCGTCGACCAGGGCCACGATTCTGTCCAGTAACACGCGCTGTGCTGAGGCTGAGACTGTCGCTATCGCTAAGACGAGCCCCAAACCGATTGTCGGCAGCAATTGTGCTGCCAGGCGGATGCCGCTGAGCGCCTGTCCTGCTGCTTTAGTACTGTATTTACTCATCATCAGTCTCTCTAAACCCGCGAATTCCGTCACTCAGCAGGTTGCTTAGGCCGCCACCTGTAATATTTCCTAGTCCTTCCAGGGTAAATTGGACAAAAATTCCCTGATTAGGTTCGATATTAGGGACAAACAATTCGTCCTCGTCAACCCATTCCCTGGCTATAAGCCGTATTGTCGCACAACAATTACTGTATTCGACCCCGGCAAAGGTCTCCAGGTTCCGAGAATTACTGTGATCGTAGTTCCATCTGGCTAATAGTTTCCAGCTCTGACTTATCGGCCAGGCTGCAGATAGATCAGTCTGCTTGATACGGGGGTCTATTCTCCCCGGCAAGAAAAAATTGGGCGAATTCAACAGGTTCCGGTAACGATATGCCACGTTAATTAGATGGTCGTTGTCGCGATGATAGCGTAGCTGGAAACTGCCTTCGTCCAATTCTTGGGTCTCTTCATTCCATTGTACGTCAGAATTTAGGCGCCAGTTCTGTCCGAAGGCGAGAACAAATTCTCCCGCCAGCGCCGATTTCTGGTTTAGGGGCGAATAGCGAGGTCTCCACGGCCTAATTGGGCTGTCCAAGCCTACCTGTCTGTCAACGAAGTATCGAATCTGGCCCAGGCTAATCCTTGCCTGTTCTTTTCCCCGAGGGTCGAGAATGCGGCTGGTGATAGCGAAGCTGGCCTGATCTGCATCGGCGATGCGATCGCCACCACTGAATCGGTCTTCCCGGAATAATTGGTTGAAACTGAAATTGAGCTCCGACGTGTCGAACAGAGGAAGCAGGCTCTGATCTTCATATTCGCTAAAAAGATAGTACAGTCTAGGTTCTAGCGTCTGTGTAAAACCACCAGACATGGCTCGATCGAATATAAGACCGGCGTCGAAGTTGTAGACGCCTATGCCGATCTCCGGGTCATCCATCGAGACCGTGGCCTGATTCTGTAACTTATACGAGGTGTGTTTGTATTTTGCGCCAGCTCGCAGAAACCAGCCTGGTTGCTCCACAGACCAGCTCATTTCCGGCTCCAGATTCAATCTTTCGCCATTCACCAGAGCGCCATTGTCCAGCTGCGCTGCGGTGAGCTGCGATTCATCAAGAGTTCTATCGAAGGAGGTGACCTGTCCGGTTAAGCCGATGTGGAAACCGGCACCTAGATAAGTATCGGTATCGAAAAAGAATTGCGGTAGCCGGTCATAGGGTCTGTTTAGGCTTATCGAAGAAATAAACGGGTCGATAATCTGTATTCGCTGCACATTGAGTCCGGCACGCAGATACTCGGAATTGAAATTCAGTCTTGCCTGTCGATTGAGGTGCGTACGACTGGTTGTATTCAGGCCGTTGCTGCCCAGGTCGTAAAAATAGTCTGCATCGCTCACCGCATTGTAGTCGACGAAGCTAGACCAATTTCTACCGTATCTTCCGTAGTGTTCGTAGCCGATGAACCAGCGATTGTCGGTAGGTGGCGAATCTGAGCCAGGAACATTTGCGGTCACTTCATCAAACAGTTTGTCATTACCCAGATAGGATACGTTCAGCGTATTCATAGAAGTCTCGGCCAGGTAGCGCATTTCCAGTCCGGTTAACACACCCCGGTCAGAAATGAGTCTGGGGGATATAGTGGCGTCATAGTTCGGCGCGAGATTCATGTAGTAAGGCAGCTCGAAGTCGAAACCGCCACTGCGGGTCGACCCGGTACTGGGTGCGAGAAACCCAGACATGCGTTCGTCAGCAAGGGGGAAGGGCAGAGTTCCAGGGTAGTAAAAAATAGGCACATCTTTTATGCGTAGGCTCACAGCAGTTGCATAGCCGCGGCCTTCCTCCTGGTTCAGTACGATACTGTCTGCACGGAATAGCCAGAAATTAGATTCGGGTTCGCAGCGGCTAAATTCCCCATTCTCGATAGTCACGCTGCCGCTATCACTCTCATAGACTATGCTATCGGCGCTGCCGTGTGCGCCGTATTCATGCAAAACATATTGCGCATTTTCGATTCTGTTGACCCCTTGATCGTTATCGATGACGGCGGAGCTGCCAGCAAGCATAACGCCAGGTTCGCGAAACACTACATCGCCCTGCATTATCACCGTATTGGTAGCACGGTCGATGCTCGTGGACTCGTTGTTCTGAATGGTGCGATAGCCCTGTTGTACTTCTATATTGCCGTCGATGCTTATAAGGTTTTGCGAGACGCCGGTAACACCCTGCGCCGCATTGAAGCGAGTCTGTGCGTCGGCAGGTCGATTCTCGGCATCTTTCTCGCGGCCGCTGGGATCGACAAACACGCCACAGCAGTTACGGTCTAACTCGGCGAGTTGTTCTGGGCTTAGGGAGGCCAGCGGAACCCAGTCGAGCTCATATTCTTGCGCCGCTGCCACTGCTGTTATCTCGGTAGTCTCGCTACTGCGCGGTGTCCCAATCTGTGTTGGAGTGTCAGTTGGGCTTGCCTTGAGCTGCTCAGTGGTTTCAGGTGCTGCCTGCGCTGGAGTTGCTCTCTGGCGCTCGGGCCGGTTCGTGCTTTCCAATCCCGAACTGGCTCCTCTGTTACTCAGAGGTCGCGTTGTGGTGCGCACCGTGTTGCCGCTATTAGGGGGCTGGTCGCTCTCGCAGATCCAGCCATCGCCGGCCTCGTTAGCCCGGCAGCTGAATTGAGGGAGCTGTGCCTGAGCCGCATAGGGGAACGAAGCCAGCAGTAATCCTGAGGACAGGATTAAGGCGATTTCGGCGCTAATATAGCGTTTCTTGAACGGCATGCTTGCTTGGGTCTTCCTGGCTCTTTTGCGTGGATCACTTAGTTGCTAGCGGCTTGATGTAAACTTATCGCCGTTGAAACCGACTAACTGTGTGATATGAATGCTTTGCTCAAGCATCGAGCAAGGCATAATAATTCATCGGCCATTGAATGCAAAGCAGGGTCTCAGGGTTTCCTGGTTCCATGCCTCCCTAAAAGAAGATAGAGAATGATAGATAGCCGTAAAGCGCAGTTGACTGACTGGGCGAACGAGCAGTTGCGACAGTTGCTCTCAGAGCCCTCGATTAGCGTCGATCTCGCTACTGTTAGCGGGGATGCCAGCTTTCGCCGATATTTTCGGGCAGAGGTTGCGCAGCAGACTTTTATCGCCGTAGATTCGCCGCCGGAGAATGAAAATAGTAAATTATTCGTGGAGGTGGCCGGCTATCTGCGAGAGGCGGGAGTCAAGTCTCCCGAGGTGCTCGCAAAGAACTACGGCAATGGGTTTTTACTACTGGAAGACTTCGGTGATCGCCTGTATCTACCTCGGCTTCTGAGCCTGCAAGCAGGTGGCCTGGACGCCATATCGGAGTATCAAGTTGAGAGCCTGTATAAATCCGCAATCTCCGCACTCATAAAAATACAATCTAATGTAAATAAAGAGAGACTTGCCCCCTATGATCGAGAGAAGTTGCATAGCGAGATGCAGCTTTTCGAAGATTGGTTCTGCGGAGAATATCTTAACATGGAATTGACCGACGGCGATCGAAAATTGATTGCGAACACATTTTCTTTTCTGGAGGATGCGGTTCTGGGACAGATTCAAGTTGCGGTGCATCGTGATTATCATTCGCGTAATTTGTTGATTCTGGATGAGGGCCGTTTTCCCAAGGATGCAGGGCCTGGCATCATAGACTTTCAGGATGCGATGGCGGGTGCCTATAGCTACGACCTGGTATCTCTGTTGCGAGATTGTTATATACGCTGGAGTCCAGAGTTGGTTGAGATGTTGGCGCTCCATTATTATCAGCTGGCCTGCGAGGCTGGGCTGATAGAAGGAGTTTCCATCGCGCAATTCCTCCGTGATTTCGATCTCGCAGGACTGCAGCGCAACTTCAAAGTCATGGGCATCTTCTCGCGCCTTTGCATAAGAGATAATAAAACGCAGTATTTGGCCGATATCCCTGAGGTTATCCAGTATTTTCTGGAAGTGGCCCGTAGGTACGATGAAATGGCTCCCTTCCTGAACTGGTTTGAGACGAATGTACTTCCCGATGCGAAAGCTAAACTCAATCTGGAATCTTAATGCGAGCAATGATTTTGGCAGCCGGGCTGGGCAAGCGCATGCAGCCCCTCACCGCCAACTTACCTAAGCCCCTAATAAAAGTAGCGGGCAAGACTCTTATCGAACATCAGATTGAGAGGCTCGTCGCCGGTGGCGTTTCTGGTATCGTAATCAATCATTTCTATCTAGGCGGCATGATAGAAGAGCTGCTCGGCAATGGATCCAGATACGGAACCTCGATTAGCTATTCGAGAGAGCCGATTCGTCTGGAAACGGCGGGCGGCATCATCAAGGCATTGCCGAAATTGGAAGACGATTGTTTCATTGTAACGAATGCCGATATCTGGACCGACTTCGACTTTTCAAGCCTGCAAGCTGTCGATGGGGTTGAGCGGCTGGCGCATCTGGTTCTAGTCGAAAATGCTGATCACAATCCTCACGGAGATTTCTACATCGACGAGCAGGGCCGCGTCCATGAGGATCATTCTGCCCGAGATCAACGTCTGACCTTCAGCGGCATAAGTGTGATGCATAAAAACCTATTTAGAGACTTCCCGATCCAGCCGCGGTCTATGGTGCCGCTCTTGCAAGAGGCGATGCTAGATGATCAGGTAAGCGGCGAGGTATTCGAAGGCATGTGGATGGATATAGGCACGCCGGAGCGACTGCGAGAAGTTAGTAGCTTGGCCGACGTGGCCAGTAACGCCGATGGTGCCTAAGATATGCTGACGGCATTAAACAGCAGAGCGTACCGGAAAGCGCTGACAAAGCGGCTCAGCGGTTTCAGCGTGGCGGCAGATCTCCCATCCGGTGGCCGCGCAGAACAGCAGCTTATAGATGCGATGTTTATGGCATTGGGGCGACTGGCGAAGATGGATGGTCGTGTAACCGTGGGCGAAATCAATTACGCTGAGCAGGTCATGAAGCGCATGGCGTTGTGTGGTGACAAGAGACGCCAAGCAATCATTGCTTACGACCGTGGTAAACATCCTGATTCGGAATTATTCGCGGCGCTAGATGCGGCGGCAAGAATCGTAGGCAGACGCAGCGCCCTGGCGAAGCTATTCCTGCAGATTCAATGCGAGGCTGCCTATCTTAAAGGCAATCTGCGCTTGAAAGATAAAATGCTACTGCGCGATGTGGCGGAGGAGTTTGGCTATACTAAGTCAGAGCTTTTAGCTATCGCATCCTCCTTGCAATCTGAGCAATATCAAAGAGCCCAGGCAGACCCCCGCAGCGCATTCTTTAAGCCACACAGCCGAACTTTTCTCCACAACGCTTATCGCATTCTGCAGCTCGAGCCCGAGGCAGAGGATGGTGAAATCCGTCGTGCCTATCTGCGCATGATGTCCCGCTATCACCCGGACAAGCTTGCTGGCAGCAATGTCTCCGCTTCCGCACTGCGGGAAGCGCAGGAGAATGCGATGGCGATACGCAATGCTTATGAGGAACTTTGCGGGTATCGTAAGCTTCGCGCATAGATCTAGTCGGCCACTGCATATTCGCTATCCTTGTTATCTTGGCTATCCATCAGGACAAGTCCCGACATTGTCTGTAAAATGCCTACTTCAACTACTCTGCAAAATGGGCCTGGCAATGAAAGACTATTTAATCGCTCCCTCTATTCTATCTGCTGACTTCGCTAGACTCGGCGAAGAGGTCAATGCTGTATTGGATGCGGGCGCTGACGTAGTTCATTTCGATGTGATGGATAATCACTATGTTCCGAATCTCACCATCGGGCCCATGGTCTGTCAGGCACTACGAAATCACAAAATTACCGCCCCAATCGATGTGCACCTAATGGTAAGCCCGGTCGATCAGCTGATCGTGGACTTCGCCAAGGCTGGGGCCAGTTATATTAGCTTTCACCCCGAGGCCACCGGTCACGTCGACCGTTCCTTGCAACTTATCCGCGAACAGGGCTGTAAATCTGGCCTAGTTTTCAATCCCGGCACGCCAATCGATTGTCTCGAATATCTAATGGACAAGGTCGATGTCATTCTATTGATGTCGGTTAACCCAGGGTTCGGAGGGCAGAAATTCATTCCCTCTACGCTCAAGAAGTTGGAGCAAGTTCGTGAACTCATCGACGACAGCGACTATTCTATTCGCCTCGAAGTGGATGGCGGTGTTGGCGCGTCGAATATTCGCGAAATTGCGGATGCAGGCGCCGACATGTTCGTTGCCGGTTCGGCTATCTTTAACAGCGATGACTATGCCGCGACGATCTCCGAGATGCGTGCGCAGCTGGGACAGGATCCCGATAAGCATCACTAAGGAGTTTTGGCTTCAGCCCTGCGCGCTGCAAAAATCAGCGAGGCCTCGAAGTCTAAAATAGTTTCTATTTTTTGCTGCAATTGATTCGAGATCCATGTGAATTCTCAAATGACTGAAGAGAAGTTTAAGAAGCTTGCCGATTCCGGCTATAACCGTATTCCTATTGTGCGCGAAGTGCTGGCCGATACGGAAACGCCGCTTAGCACCTATCTAAAGCTGTGCAAGAGCAACAGTGATGGCAAACATAGCTACTTCTTCGAGTCGGTACAGGGCGGCGAAAAGTGGGGCCGCTATTCCATAATCGGCCTTCCTTGTTCCACCATACTGCGTGTTGTCGGAGCTAGGGTGACGGTCGAGGTAGAAGACGACACCGTAGAAGAAGTAGAAACAGACGACCCTTTCGAATTTATTGCCGCGTTTAAGAATCGGTTCAAGGTTGCTGAGGTTCCCGATGGCCAGAGGTTCAGCGGTGGCCTGGTCGGTTATTTTTCCTACGATACCGTGCGCTTCGTAGAGACTAGCATAGGGCCATCTACCGCCAGAGACGAGATCGCGACTCCTGATATTTTGTTGATGTTATCCGAAGAGATCGTGGTATTTGATAACCTCAGCGGGACGATCTGCTTCGTAATCACTGTTGACCCAGCTGAAGTAGATGCCTACGCTAGCGCGCAGAGGCGTCTGGATTTCTTGCAGGAGCAATTGAACAAGCCGGTACCCTTGCCGAAACTTCATGAATCAAAGACGGTTGGAGAGGCAGATTTCTCACATTACTTCTCACAGCAGGGCTATCAGCAGGCCGTTGAGAAAATTAAAGAATACATAGTGGCGGGTGACGTCATGCAGGTCGTGCTGGCGCAGCGCATGTCGGTGCCCTTCTCGGGCGATCCACTTAATCTGTATAGAGCCCTGCGCTTTTTGAACCCCTCTCCGTATATGGTCTACTTCGATCTTGGCGATCACCATGTGGTCAGCGCCTCGCCTGAGATACTGGCCCGGGTCGAGGAGGGAAAGATTACGGTGCGTCCTCTGGCGGGCACGCGTAAACGCGGCAATAGCGAGGCGGAAGATCTCGCTTTGGAAGAGGATCTTTTGGCCGACGCTAAGGAAATCGCCGAGCATCTTATGCTCATCGATCTTAGTCGCAATGATTCAGGAAGAGTATCCAAGACTGGATCGGTCACGGTACCCAAGCAGATGTTTGTCGAGCGCTATTCTCATGTGATGCATATTGCATCGATTGTCGAAAGCGAAATGCGAGATGACAAAACTGCGCTGGACGTTCTGCAGGCAACCTTGCCGGTCGGGACTCTGAGCGGCGCTCCGAAGGTGCGAGCGATGGAAATCATCGACGAGTTAGAGCCAGATAAGCGTGGCATCTATGGGGGAGCCATGGGCTATTTGGGCTGGAATGACAATATGGATATGGCCATCGCCATTCGAACGGCGGTAATCAAGAATCAGAAGCTCTATGTGCAGGCCGGGGCAGGAATCGTAGCCGACTCACAGCCGCAGATGGAGTGGGAAGAAACCCAGAACAAGGCCAGGGCAATCGTTCGCGCGGTGCAGATGGCCAACAACGAACTGTCGGTAGAGTGAGCGTGGTGTGTCTCTAGCCCTGATCGGCCAGAGACTTGTAAGCGTCGAGTGCGCGTACTCTGCTTTCCTTTAGATCTACTATTGCCCTTGGATAGTCCTCTCCCAGAATAACACCCGCCTGCTGCAGCTCCTCCTGAGTGACCGAGCTTGGGTCGTGAATCGCCTTGTTGGACAAGCCTGCCAGCTCAGGCACGTACTTGCGAATATAGCTTCCCTGGGGGTCGAATCTCTGCGATTGGGTTACCGGATTGAAAATGCGAAAGTAGGGCGCGGCGTCGGCACCGCTTCCCGCGACCCATTGCCAGCTACAGCTATTATTGGCGAGGTCGGCATCAACCAGACAATCCCAGAACCAGCGTGCACCTTCCAGCCAGTGAATCATTAGATTCTTCACCAGAAAAGATCCCACTATCATGCGCACACGATTGTGCATATAGCCGGTCTGCCACAGTTCTCTCATGCCGGCGTCTATCAGCGGGAATCCTGTCTGACCCTTCTGCCATAACAGCAGGCTGGCTTCATCAGCGGCCCAGGGGAAACGGTTGAACTGTGCTTTTATGTTCTCTCGGCAAAGATGTGGAGTGTGATAGAGGGAGTAGTAGGAGAATTCTCTCCAGATCAGCTCGCGAACGAAATGCTCTGCCTGTTCTTCATTCGTGTCGATCTCGCCGGCTTGTTTGACCGCTTGGGCAGCCTCTTTTGGGGAAATTTCACCGAAGTGTAGGTGGGGAGATAGCATCGAAACGCTGCGTTTTGCGGGAAAGTCTCGACCTTTGCGGTAGTCATGCAGGCCGTTCTCGATGAAATGCTCTAGTTTCTGTCTGGCTCCGGTCTCACCGGGTTGCCAGGTCGCAGTCATTTCTTCATACCAGCTAATTTTGGGTAGCAGTCCAAGTCGCTCGATCCTGTCCGCGTCTTGGCTGCACTCGACGCTGTCCAGATTCTGAATGGGTATATGGCTGGGCGGCGCAGGTGGATTGTTGCTAATGGCGTACTTGTAGAAGGGGGTGAAGACCTTATAGGGTGTTCCATCCTTCTTGAGATTTTCCCATGGCTCCCAGATTAGGCTGCCGTTGTAGCTGCCAGGCGTTATCTCGATTTCTTTGAGAGTTTGTTTGAGAAGGCTGTCCCGAGCTATTCGCGATGGCTCGTAGCAGCGATTCCAGAAGACATGGCTCGCACCGTGGTCTTTCGCAAACTGCGGGAGTAGCTGCCCCGCATCCCCCTTCAGGACCCATAAATTTCCCTGCAAGGATTCATTCAGGGCGCTTAGTGAATGATGTAGCCACCACCGTGATGCCGCCCCGGGTGCCCAGTCTGCACCTTCGTCGAGAATAAATAGTGGCAAGACGCGGCCTTGTTCGATGGCGGCGAGTAGGGCGGGGTTGTCGCCCAGACGCAGGTCCTGGCGAAACCACATGATTACAGTTCGTTCTGGCACGGCTTCTCTGCTGGATTATGTTGATTGTTAAGCTGTGATACGCCGAATTCTGCCTTTAGGATCATTGCGCCGATTCAAGACAGAATTCCCTCGGACTGCTATGATTGGCGCTCTCGAAATTTGGTCAATGATGAGGATTGGCGTAGTGCTATTGATGATCGATAATTACGATTCCTTCACCTATAACGTGGTGCAGTATCTTGGTGAGTTGGGTGCGAATGTGCAAGTATTTCGCAACGATGCTATCTCGATAGCTGAGATAGAGTCATTGAGCCCTGCGCAGATTGTCATCTCTCCAGGGCCCTGCACTCCCACGGAGGCGGGCATCTCCATGGAAGTCATTAGTCATTTCGCGGGCAAGATTCCCCTGCTTGGTATATGCCTCGGTCATCAGAGCATCGGTCAAGTGTATGGAGGAAAGATAATACGCGCGAAGAAAGTGATGCATGGCAAATTGTCTGCAATTCATCACAGCGGTCAGGGTGTGTTTACAGACTTGACCATGCCCTTTACGGCGACTCGCTATCACTCGCTCGTTATCGATGCAAAGAGCTTGCCGGACTGTCTCGATGTTACCGCCTGGACCGAAGATGAGAATGGCGACATCGATGAGATAATGGGTGTGCGTCACAAAGAGCTAGCAGTTGAGGGCGTTCAGTTTCATCCAGAGTCTATTCTCAGCGAGCACGGGCATGCGCTGCTGAATAACTTCTTGAGTCGTAATTCCTAGAATAGAGTTTTTAAGCAAGAATAAGAAATAGAAAATAATAAAGATAACGGAAAGAGGCCATGAACATAAGAGAAGCGATCAAGGCGGTCACCACAGGCAGTGATTTAGAAACCCAGCAGATGATCTCGGTGATGCACGAAATAATGTCGGGTCAATCCACCGATGCGCAGAATGCCGCCTTCCTCGTCGGCCTACAAATGAAAGGCGTGAAGACGCAAGAGATATTGGGCGGTGCAACGGTGATGCGCGAACTGGCGACGGGAGTAAAGCTTTCCGATAGTCCTCACCTGGTCGATACCTGTGGAACGGGAGGCAGTGGTTCCAATAAATTTAACGTGTCTACGGCATCCGCTTTTGTCGCCGCCTGCGCGGGCGCGAAGGTGGCAAAACATGGCAATCGAGGAGCGACAAGTACCAGCGGCAGTGCCGATGTGTTAGAGGCGGCGGGGGTAAATCTGAGCCTTAGTGCCGATGATGTTGCGGCGACGATAGAGCAGGTAGGAATCGGATTTATGTTTGCCCCTGCGCACCACAGTGCCATGAAACATGTCATTACTGCGCGAAAAGAGATTGGCGTAAGAACAGTATTTAATCTCTTGGGCCCACTTACCAATCCTGCTGTCGCACCAAATCAAATTATCGGTGTCTTCGACGCCGCTTGGATTCCGTCTATGCTGGAAGTTTTTAAGGAACTGGGAAGCAACCACGTCTTGATAGTGGCAGCCGAAGACGGCCTGGATGAGATCAGTATCGCGGCGCCGTCGACAATAGGTGAGTTACGCGATGGCAAAATATCGCTATATTCCGTGGAGCCTGCAGATTTCGGTATAGCGAGCTATGCAGACTATTCGATGCTGCAGATCAATAGTGCCGAGGCTAGCCTGGCGATGCTTAAGGATGCTCTTGCCAATAAGAATCAAGCTGCTGCGGATATCGTGGCTTTAAATGCCGGTGCCGCGATCTATGCGGCTGATCTGGTGAGCGATCTTGCCTCCGGTGTCACCAAGGCTCGGGAGATTCTAAAGACCGGGCAGGCCCTGACTAAGCTTGAAGAGCTGGTCGAATTCACTCAATCGGTTCAGACATAGATTCACATCATCACAGTATAGCGAGTACTCATTTTGTCAAAAGCTACAATTCTTGAACAAATCATTGCGACCAAGCACCAGGAGGTCGATGCGGCAAAAGCTGTCGTTTCTCAGTCCGAGCTGGAATCTCGATTCCCTGCGGCAGGTCAGGTTCGGCCCTTCGCCAAGGCGGTGCGTGATCGCGTGCAGGCGCAGCAAGTTGCTGTGATTGCAGAGATCAAGAAGGCTTCGCCGTCGAAGGGTCTGATTCGTGAAGATTTTCAGCCTGCGGCCCACGCGGCTGACTATGAGGCGGCGGGTGCGAGCTGCATCTCCGTGTTGACAGATGAAAACTATTTTCAAGGCTCGAATGAGTATCTCTTGCAGGCCAGGGCTGCTTGCTTACTGCCCGTGATTCGCAAGGATTTCATGATCGATACCTACCAGATCGCCGAATCGAAGGCCTTGGGTGCCGACTGTATTCTACTTATCGTCTCCGCACTGCACGGTGCACAGCTGATAGACTTGGCCAGCTATGCCAACGAGATCGATATCGACATCCTGGTGGAAGTGCACAACCACAGTGAGCTGGAGCAGGCCCTGCAGTTGAAGACGGACCTCATTGGCATCAATAATAGAAACCTGCACACCTTCGAGACCAGCCTGCAAACCACTCTAGATCTGGCCAAGCTGGTGCCCGCCGGAAAAGTACTAATTACCGAAAGTGGTATTCACACGCGAGATGATGTTCGCACTATGACCCAGGCGGGGATCTATGGTTTTCTGGTAGGGGAGTCATTCATGCGCGCGCCTAGTCCAGGGGCACAGCTGAAGGAAGTTATGTTCTAGATGGGGTTGGCGAGTCGCTTCAAACGTGTGCCGAAGACGACGATGGTCTTTCCGCTAACGCTTATTAGATGCTGTTCTTCCAGAGTCTTCAAAACGCGCCCTGCCATCTCTCGGGAGCAGTTAACTAACCTGCCTATCTCTTGCCGCGTTATTTTGATCTGCATGCCTTCAGGATGAGTCATGGCATCGGGTTCTTTGCTCAGATCGATTCGTGTCCTCGCGATGCGACCGGTTACATCATAGAAGGCCAAATCGCCGACCTTGCGCGTCGTGTTGCGCAGACGATGTGCCATCTGCTGGCCGATTGTGAATACGATTTCCGGGTGCGAACGTATATAGGTATTGAAGTTCGTATAGCTGATTTCTGCAACCTCGCAGGCATTTCTGGCACGGCACCAGGCGCTGCGTTCTTCCGCCTTTTCAAACAGACCCATTTCCTCAAAGAAGTCGCCAGGGTTTAAGCAAGCGATGACCACTTCCTTGCCCTCGTCATCTTCGAGAATAACGGAAACCGATCCCTTGATGATGTAATACAAGGTGTCGCATTTATCACCCTCATAGATAATGGTGGCGCGATTTGGATATCGCTTACGATGGCAATGGGATAAAAAGTTATCCAAGTCTTCGATATGCGGTGTAATGGCCATTAGTGCCATTGGAAAAACTCCTGCTTCTTCTAGCAGTTAAATGCATATCACATTCTAGTCGCAATTGTGAGATACCGATCACAATAATACGTGATATCCGACCGGCTTCAATCGGCTGCGTGTTCTGTGTCAATTGGGAGGAAAAAATTTTCTTAGCTAAGCTTCTGCTCTGTTAGCGGCTCATGTTAATTGTGTTAACCTTGCGCGGTTTTTCATATACTTATCAGTGTCAGTAGGTGCTGAAGTTTTCTTGAAGTTTGGCGACTGCCTTGGCCGATTGCGGTTAGATTACGAATCTACAGAGTATTTACACAGGATAAAATTTTGATGAAAGCGAGAGTAAACTGGGTTGAGGACGTGATGTTTGTAGCTGAATCGGACAGCGGGCACGCGATTGTGCTGGATGGCGCACCGGCAAGTGGCGGAAGAAATATGGGTATGCGCCCGATGGAGTTGATGGCGCTTGGTGTTGGTAGTTGCTCATCCTACGATGTAGTGACGATATTGAAGAAGGCTAAGCAAAGGGTTACCGTCTGTGAGGCAGAGGTCACCGCCGAGCGGGTAGATACGACACCGGCTGTGTTCGAGTCGATGCATCTGCACTTCAAGGTCACCGGTATCGATCTGAGCGAGAAGCACGTTAAGCGAGCGGTTGAGCTTTCGGCTGATAAGTACTGCTCAGCCTCTATCATGATGAAGAATGCGGGCGTTAAAGTGACCCATGATTTTGAGGTAATTGAGGTGGAAGGCTAGAGAGATTGCGTGGAGCTCAGTGGTATCAGATTCGATACGTCGATTTCTTCATCACCTCGGACATGACTGTCATAGCCTGCTTGATAGGAGCAGGTAATTCGGCGCCGCCGGCATCGCGCGCCGAGTCTCCGTGATGCTTTTCATCCGCAATCATCTGCTCCAGTATCGCGCGGCTCTTACTGTCGTTCTCGGGTAGTTGCTGCAGATGATCTTCGAGGTGTTCGCACACCTGATCCTCGGTTTCGGCGACAAAGCCCAGGCTCCATCTGTCCCCAGCCAGACCGGCTATCGCGCCCATACCAAAAGATAAGGTATACCAGATCGGGTTTAATACACTAGGTTGGCTATCCAGCTGCTGCAGGCGCTCCTCGCACCAGGCCAGGTGATCCACTTCTTCCGCCGCTGCTTCTTCCATCGATTGGCGCACATCATCCAACTTGGCCGTCGCTGCTTGGCCCTGATAGAGAGCCTGCGCGCAGACCTCGCCGGTGTGATTGATGCGCATCAGCCCTGCTATATGTTTTCTCTGGGTCTCATCGAGATCTTTCTCCTGCTGCGCGGCCCCTGGTGAGCTGCGTCGTGTGTTGCTGGAACCGGGCACGCAGCTGCGTAGCGCCTGATCGAACTGGACAAGGGCGCGGTCGAAGAAATCTAGGTGTGAGTTAGTAGCCATAGTCTAGCTATTCTCTCTGGCAATGGCGCGATAGGCAATATCATTTCGAAAATAGACGCCATCCCAATGAATCTGATGCACGACCTTGTAGGCCTCGGCCTGAGCCTCGGAGGCGCTAGCGCCTAGTGCCGTGGCGGAGAGCACTCTGCCGCCGTTGGTGACGACAGTGCCATCTTTCTCTGCCGTGCCTGCGTGAAATATCTTCTGGTGATCACCCAGGCTTTGATCCAGTCCGCTGATCTGGAAACCCTTTCCGTAGGAGGCGGGGTAGCCACCGGCCGCCAGCACGACACCCACGGCTGATCTGTCGTCCCATTGCGCTTGTTCTGTATCTAGCGATTGATCCAGGGCGGCAAGACAATGCTGCACCAGATCCGATTGCAGCCGCATCATGACTGGCTGCGCCTCAGGGTCGCCGAAACGGCAATTGAACTCGACGACATTAATCTCACCGCTCTCGGTAATCATCAAGCCAGCATAGAGAAAGCCTGTGTAGTCGTTACCATCTGCGGCCATGCCTACAACTGTAGGCAGGATCACCTGGTCCATGATGCGCTGATAGATTGCGTCGTCTACCACCGGTGCTGGAGAATAGGCTCCCATCCCGCCAGTATTTGGCCCCTTGTCGCCATCATCTCTAGCCTTATGGTCCTGCGAGGTAGCCATTGGCAAGACATTGCGTCCGTCTACCATGGCGATAAAGCTGGCCTCTTCGCCTTCGAGGAATCCCTCAATGACGACGCGATGGCCAGCGTCGCCAAATTTATTGCCCGAAAGCATGTCTTCGACTGCCGCTATCGCTTCAGCCTCACTCAGCGCAACGATCACGCCTTTTCCGGCAGCGAGGCCGTCAGCTTTAATAACAATTGGGGCACCGTTTTCTTCTATATAGGCTGTAGCCGCTGGTACATCGGTAAAGGTTTGGTAGAAGGCGGTAGGAATATTGTGTCTGCTGAGGAAGTCTTTAGTGAAGGCCTTGGAGCCTTCTAGCTGCGCCGCGTTCTTGGATGGGCCGAAGCAGGGCAGGCCGCGTTCCTGAAAGAAGTCGACAATGCCTTTTACCAAAGGTGCCTCAGGTCCCACTATAGTGAGTTTAATATCCTCACTTTCTGCAAAGTCGGCCAGTGCGGAAAAATCCAGAGGGTCGAAGGCGACATTCTCTAGTTTTGGCTCGCCCCTAGTGCCAGCATTTCCTGGCGCCACGAAAACTTTCTCAACCGAATTGGATTGCGCAGCCTTCCATGCAAGCGAATGTTCGCGGCCGCCGCTGCCTATAACTAATACCTTCATGGCTTCGATCTCTGTGCTGTTGTTTCGGGTAACGGCTGCTAGTGTCGGAAATGTCGAATGGAAGTAAATACCATTGCGATATCAGCCTCGTCCGCGGCAGCAATTACCTCATCGTCACGCATCGAGCCGCCAGGTTGGATTACGGCACAAATACCTGCCGCTGCCGCTGCGTCTATACCATCGCGAAAGGGGAAGAAAGCATCCGATGCCATAACTGAGCCCTTTATTTCAAGGTTCTCATCGGCCGCCTTGATGCCGGCGATCTTCGCGCTATAGACGCGACTCATCTGTCCTGCGCCGATGCCGATGGTCTGGTTGTTCTTACAATAGACGATGGCGTTGGACTTCACATACTGTGCTACCGACCAGGCGAATAGGAGGTCACGGATCTCATCTTCATTAGGCGCACGCGCGCTGACGACTTTCAGGTCACCACGAGATATCTGGTGAATATCACGATCTTGCACCAGCAGCCCGCCGTTGACGCGCTTGTAGTCAAAATCCGCTTCTCTGTTTTCCGCCCACTGGCCGCAGCGAAGTACGCGTACATTTTTCTTCGCCGCTGTGATCGCGAGCGCTTCCTCAGAAATGGTAGGGGCGATAATCACTTCGGTAAATTGTTGGTCGACGATTCTCTGGGCTGTCTGGGCATCCAGCTCCCGGTTGAACGCGATGATGCCTCCGAAGGCGGAGGTTGGGTCAGTCTGGAACGCGAGTTCGTAGGCCTGCATGAGTGACTCGGCGATGGCGACACCACAAGGATTCGCGTGCTTCACGATTACACAGGCAGGTTCGCTAAAGGATTTAACACATTCCAGAGCCGCGTCGGTATCCGCTATGTTGTTATAGGACAGTTCCTTGCCCTGCAGCTGCTCAGACGTACTGATACTCGCCTCAGAAGGGTTGCGCTCTTTGTAGAAGGCCGCATTCTGGTGCGGGTTCTCACCGTAGCGCATTTCCTGCGCCTTGAGAAATTGGGTGTTAAAGGTTCTGGGGAAGTTTGATTCGGGGTCAATCTTCGCGCCTAGATAGTTGGCGATGGCGCCATCGTAGGCTGCGGTGTGTTCGAAAGTCTTGACCGCCAGATCGAAGCGAGTGTCTTGGTCGAGTGCGCCGCCATTATTCTCTAGAAGCTCTATGATGGGCTCGTAGTCCGAGGGGTTAACTACCACTGCAACGAAGCGATTGTTCTTGGCAGCTGCGCGCAGCATCGTTGGGCCACCTATATCGATATTCTCGATCGCAGTAGGCAGATCGCAATCCGGGTTCGCGACCGTAGCCTCGAAGGGATATAGGTTGACGACTACGAGGTCGATTGGAGGAATATCGTGCTCCTCCATGACGGCCTGATCCTGCTCGCGGCGAGCGAGTATGCCGCCATGAACCTTTGGATGCAGAGTCTTTACCCGCCCGTCCATCATCTCTGGAAAACCGGTGTACTCCGAGATTTCCATAGCGGGGATATTCTCTGCCGTAAGCAGCTTGTAGGTGCCCCCGGTAGAGAGTATTTCAATGTTCAGTTTATGAAGTGCTTTCGCGAAGGGAACAATGCCAGTCTTGTCGGATACGCTAATCAACGCACGACGAATGGCAGCAGAGTTTTCTGTTGTCATAGTGCTATCTTTATCTATTGGACGTTTTCGGTTGATGCAAAACCAGCGGACTAAACTTGCATTGATCTCATAAAGGAAAAGCTTAGATGATTTCAGGGGCTAAATTTAGACGGCTGATCGATGGTATTTAAAGTAAACCGTACAGCTTTAATTTGGTGCGTAGCGTACCACGGTTCAAACCTAGCATGATAGATGCCTTGCTTTGATTATTGCCGCAATAGCGCATTACCGTATCAATTAGGGGTGCCTCGACTTCTGCGATGACCATGTGGTGAAGATCGGTAACAGTCTCATCTTCGAGGTTTTCAAAATAGCGGTCTAGGGATCGTTCGACTTCGGCTCGAAGTGTATGTTCTTGCTGCCCTGAGGGGGTGTTTTCCTGAGCCTGAACCGGCTCGAGATGATTTGGAATACTGTCAAACTTATTCACGCGGCTTCGGCTCCCTGATCTTGTCTGATGTCTTGATTTTGGCGAGCAAAATACTCATAGAGAGAGTCGAGCTGTTCGCTAGGGGATTCGAAAGTATTAAAATGTTTCATAAATTCACGCGATTCTGATAATTCTTTTACGTACGCGGCAACATGTTTACGTGCATACCATACTCCTTTCACGTCGCCATAGAAACTATGAAGTTTCATAAGGTGGGAAAAGATTATATCGAGTCGAGATTTTAGATCAATTCCTGGAAGTAGCTTACCCGTTGCGAGGTAGTTTTCTATCTCTCTAAAAATCCATGGGCGCCCTTGAGCAGAACGACCGATCATCAATCCGTCTACACCGGTTTGATAGAGCACAGCTGCAGCCTTTTCGGGTGAGTCTATATCGCCATTCGCAATAATTGGAATCGAAACGGCATTTTTTATAGCCGCGATAGTGTCGTACTCTGCATGACCTTTAAAACGGCATTCGCGAGTGCGGCCATGTACGGTTAGCAGGCGAATGCCGCAGCCTTCTGCAATCTTGGCGATTTCGACACCGTTTCTAGTCCCTGGACTCCATCCAGTACGTATCTTCAGTGTCACGGGGACATCAACATGTGCGACTACGGTGGTTAGAATACGTTCGACTAATTTTTCGTCTTTAAGCAGTGCAGAGCCCGCAGCCTTCTTTAGAACTTTCTTTGCTGGGCAGCCCATATTGATATCGATGCTATCGGCGCCGAATTCTGCGTTCATTGCAGCAGCCTGTGCCATCAGCTGGGGATCCGACCCCGCGATTTGTACAACGTGAGGACCGCAGTTCTTTGGTTTTATGCGCTTGAGTCTATTACGTTCGTTATTCCACAAATCGGCGTTGCTCGTAAGCATTTCCGCAATGGTTAACCCAGCACCGGCTTGTGCGCAGATCTCTCTGAAGGGGATATCACTAACGCCCACCATGGGTGCGAGGAATAGCGAATTTTTTAATTGGTAGGGGCCGATGTCAATCATTCTTATTATTCAAAAAGTACTGATCTCTATAGGGCCGGCTATGATAGCGGGGACGCTTTTTTAGTTAAAGCGATTTGTGTGTTTTCTGCAGCTTTTAGATCAAAACTAGAATGTTGAGCGACTATCCTAGGGCCAGCGGAAAGCCAGGGTGTAGTTTACCGCTTCGGTGCCTGGGTCCATTATGGCCAGGCCGATCTGAACCGGAGTCATGGGCGGCATCAACTGAACCGATCGAAGCCCTGTGTCTAGATACTCCGAGGGCAAAAACTCACGCAGAGCAATCACGGTGTTCGCAGCGCTATTGAAGCTAAGTATGAGTAGCGGGAAGGGTTGATCAAATGCCGCCGTGTTGCGAATGATGGTGTTAACCATTAAACCATTCGTAAAAGTTGGGTGTGTCTGTACCGTAAGATTCTCACTGCCTATTGAGTCGATATTCGCATAGTCCGGCAGATCGCAGTCAAGCATAGTGCAGGCTTGTTCATAAAGGGGGCGTAGCTGTGGAAGCTGGCTGTAGAGCTCCTTATGCCGCCAAAGATACTGGCCGCTCAATAAGCCGCTTAGGATTACTATAACAAGCGACAGCAGTACGTTGCGAAGTAGCCGGCTCTCTTTCCTGCTCAATAGTTCTAGCGGGGTGGATATCGCACCTAATGCGGCAAGATTTTCCTGTGGGATTGCCTCTAAGGCCTGCTCGTCGTTAAGCTCTGTCTCCAGTGCCCTGGCTCGAATGGCTTCGGTTGAGTCTTCATCGAATTCTGTCTTCGGCGCTCGTTCGGTAGCTGTGCTTGCTACTTGCTCTGTGACAGCGATTTGGGCAGTTTGCGCCTCGTCTTCGACAGAGTCTTCTTCTTGCTCTGCACCCTGCTGTGATTCGGTGTCTGTGTGTGCTTCTTTCTCAAGTGCTGCGATGTCTTTGCGCTGATTGTCTTGTTCCGAGGATGAGGTAGTGACGCTGGGGAAATCAGTCGAGGAAGAATTGTCTTCATCGGTAACCTCCAGATTCGTTGGGGCGGGTTCAGTGACCACTTCTTCTAATAGGACTAGCGCCTGAGTATCGGCGCTGATTGCATCAGGTTTTTCTGCTTCGATACTAATTGTTTCAATGTTTTCTATTTCGATGCTATTTGCTTCGATGTTTTCTGTTTCAATACTTTTGGCTTCAGTCTCCCCAGGAGCGGCATCGGCCGACAAATGCTCGGCGGGGGTGTCCTTGCTTTCTGATTGGAGCGCGTCGTTCTCAGGAAGTGAGTTTTGCTCCAGTTCTTCGCTCACACCTTTGAGAAACTGTGCCTCGCTTTCCTCTAAGTGCTCTGTGTCGCTTGTAGCGGCTTCGCTGAGTTCTTCCTGCTCCTGTATTAATTCACTGTCTGGTAGAGGATCGACTTCGCTGTCGTCCTTCTTTGTCTGCGGAGCTTGGCGCTGGTCAAAGCTAAACGATGCAGATAGCTCTATTCCTGTGAAAGGCCGATCGCTAACACTTGGGGACTGCTGTGCAGCAAAATTCTCAGTTCTCTCATGCGCCACTTGCCCGTCATTCTCTAGAAGGTCTTCGTCTATTCGCAGCTGCTGCTCTAAGTCTGCTTCCAGTTCCGGCTCGAGCGGAGCAGAGAATGAGGCTTCGGTATCTGTGAATTGTTCGGTTTCGACTGGCATCGGCTGTTCAGGCGTCGATTGTGCCTGCGTATCGAAAGAGTCGAGAATTTCTTCTTCGAAGCGTTCATCGATGACATTGTCCCCGGCTTGCTCTATTGCCCGATAGAGCTGCTCAAGCGGGGCGTCATCGTTCTCGACGCTGAGCTCAGTTTCAATAGCGGATAGGTTTTCGCTATCATGATTGCTATGAAGTTCCCCTGCTACTGTGGCAAAGAAATCCTCGCCGGCGGCCTCTGAGCGCCCCAGCTCGTCGCGCAAGACAGGATCTATTGCTGCCGATTCATTGCTGGAGGATTCTGTCAAGGCGCTACGGGTAAGAAAGCGGGAAGGATCGAAAAACTCCTGCGGATTATTCCCGACGAATACCGATTCGCCATGCTCTAACGCGGTTTCATCGTCGGCGCCAGGAAGTAGGAAGTGATCAATGGCTTCGAATATATTCAGGCAAGCTCCGCAGCGGACTTTACCGGCGGCAGCGTTCAACACACGAGAGTTTGTGTTGAAGGTCGAATCACAGGCGGGGCATTGAGTTACATTGAACGACATGCGTCAGTACTTCAGGCAACGAGTTATGGGTTGGGGTCTATTGGGGGCAATGCAGTGGCCGATTCAGTTCTGGCCTATGGCGACTTTCCCTTGCGGGAGATTGTAGGTCAATACCCTTGCCTACAACAAGCTCCGGCGATTGGCCTGCTCGATGACTTAGATCTGCTTGCGGGTGCCCGTCAGGCGCCCCCAGTCTCCACTTAATACGGCCTTATCCATGGCAAACCATTGACTGTAATGTTCCAGAAGAGGGTCTACCTGTTCTGCCAATATGCCGGACAATACCAGTTGGCCCTGAGGCCGGACTAGCAGTGAGAAGTTTTCAGCAAGCTGCATGAGTGGTTCGGCGAGTATATTGGCAAGCAGAATATCGGCTTGTCTGGACGCGATGCCTTCGGGAAGTTGCTCCGGCAGATAGGTTTCGATCAGACCTGGAGGGATTTTATTGCGCAGGGCATTGTCGATGGTTGCGGTTATAGCCTGGGGGTCATTATCGACGGCGATTAAGCGGTGTGCGCCGAGTAAGACGGCGGCGATGGCGAGTATGCCGGATCCGCAGCCATAGTCGATTACACAGCTTTCATTGCTAATGTTCTGTTCTAGCCATTGCAGGCACAGACCGGTGGTGGCGTGGCTGCCGCTGCCAAAGGCGAGGCCGGGGTCCAGCATGATATTGATGGCATCGGGCTGGGGCGGTTCCTGCCAGCTTGGGCAGACCCAGAGCCGTTCGCCAAATTTTTTCGTCTTAAAATCAGACATCCACGATCTTTCCCACGCCTGGTCTTTGAGGACTTCGATGCGCAATGATGCCTTGTCTTTAACTGCCGGGTGTTGTTGTAACAGGAAGAGCAGCCCATCG
This sequence comes from Gammaproteobacteria bacterium, assembly GCA_029253585.1. Lineage (GTDB taxonomy): Bacteria > Pseudomonadota > Gammaproteobacteria > Pseudomonadales > Pseudohongiellaceae > UBA9145. The sequence continues at coordinate 237,597 of JAQWZF010000021.1, read as the reverse complement.
AGATTGGTGCCTTGATCGAACAGGCAGACGAGGTCGATCTTATCCCACAAAGGAGTGCTACCTGGCTCCTTTTGAAATACCGGTTGATCTTCGGCGTCTAGATAGCTGATAGATAGGCCGCCATGATCCAGCAGCATCTGTCCCAAGAGTTCAAGCTGATCGGATCGCACCTGAACCCTGAGTTGCTGCCATGACATAGTGAGGAGGCTCTAGCTTGCTTAGGATTCCAGCTTCTTTTCCAGGTAGTGGATATTCACACAGCCCTTCTGAAACTCTGCGTCGCGCACCAGGTCTTGATGCAGTGGGATATTGCTGCGAATGCCATCGATGAGCATCTCATCCAGCGCAATCTGTGTGCGCTTCAGGGCGGCTTCTCGCGTGTTTGCATGGCAGATGAGCTTCGCAGTCAATGAATCATAATAAGGGGGAACCGTGTAGCCACTGTACAGGTGAGAGTCGACACGAACACCGTTGCCGCCAGGTGCGTGAAACATCTTGATCTTGCCCGGGCTGGGCATGAAGGTTTCTGGGTCTTCAGCATTTATTCGACATTCGAAGGCATGCCCGCGAATAACGATGTCTTCCTGCGCGTATGACAGAGGCGCGCCACCCGCTATGCGTAGCTGTTCCTTGACGATGTCCACGCCCGTAATCATTTCTGTTACCGGGTGCTCGACCTGAACTCGCGTATTCATTTCGATGAAGTAGAAGGATTCGTCTTCATACAAGAACTCTAAGGTTCCAGCGCCTCGATACTTCATCTTCTTGCAGGCATTGATGCAGGTCGCGGCGACTTCGGCCCGCACCGCATCTGGTATGCCTGGCGCAGGCGCCTCTTCTAGAACCTTCTGATGGCGTCGCTGCAGTGAACAGTCCCTATCGCCCAGGCAGATTGCATTGCCTTGGCCGTCGCCTATTACCTGAATTTCTACATGGCGCGGGTTCTCGAGGAACTTCTCTAGATAGACAACGCCGCTGCCGAAGAAAGACTTCGCCTCCGACTGGGTAACAAAGATAGCCTTGAGCAGGGCCGCTTCGTTGTGTACAACGCGCATGCCGCGTCCACCACCACCGGCGGCCGCCTTAATGATGACCGGGTAGCCGATCTCCTTAGCCAGTTCAAGGGTGCGTTCGTTGTTATCGTCGAGAGGGCCATTGGATCCAGGCACGGTGGGCACGCCGGCCTCAATCATGACCTCGATCGCGGATACCTTATCGCCCATTAGCCTGATCGTCTTCGCCGTGGGGCCGATAAAGGCGAAGCCGCTGTTCTCTACCTGTTCGGCGAAGTCGGCATTCTCGGAAAGAAAACCATAGCCTGGATGTACAGCATCTGCATCAGTCACTTCCATGGCTGAGATGATAGCGGGAACGTTCAGGTAGCTATCTGTTGGGCTAGGGGGGCCTATGCAAACCGACTCATCGGAGAGTCGAACATGCATTAAATCCTTGTCTGCGGTTGAGTGAACCGCAACAGTTTTAATTCCGAGCTCTTTGCAAGATCGAAGCACGCGCAGTGCGATCTCGCCGCGATTGGCTATCAGTACTTTTTCTAGCATGCTGCTATCCTTGGATTAGGCTGAATACAAAAAGAGCGTTCTATGCGATTCTGATCAAAGGCTGATCGAATTCTACGGGCTCGCCATCTTCAACAAGAATAGCCTCAACCACACCTGCATGGTCGGCTTCGATCTGATTCATCATCTTCATAGCTTCAACTATGCACACTACATCGCCGGCCTTAACGTGTTTGCCCACTTCGACGAACACTGGAGACGATGGGGACGGGGAGCGATAGAAGGTTCCTACCATCGGCGACTTAATCGCCTGTCCGCTCTCCGCGACCGGCGTTGCAGCGACTGGTGCCGCAGCGGCGCTTGGAGCAGGAGCCGGTGCCTGATAGGCGATGGGTGCGGGTACCGAAGTAGAGCCACGACTGATGCGAACAGACTCCTCTCCTTCCTTGATTTCGATCTCAGCGATATCGGATGACTCCAACAATTCAATTAGTTTTTTTACTTTTCTAATATCCATAAAAATATCCTGCCCCGCGTCTTAGTTAGCTAGTTTTCTGCATGCAGCTTGAAGCGCCAGCTCATATCCCTGGGCGCCCAGACCTATTACACAGCCGACAGCGATGTCGGAAAAATAAGAATGATGTCGGTACTCTTCGCGACTAAAAAGATTGGAAAGATGTACTTCGATAAATGGAATTTCAGAGGCGAGTATCGCGTCGCGAATGGCGATGCTTGTGTGGGTGAATCCACCAAAGTTAACAATCATGAAGGCAGTGCCATCTTTGCGCGCAGCATGCAGCCGGTCGATTATCTCGCCTTCTGAATTGCTCTGTAAGCTGTCGAACTGATGGCCCGAATCTGTGCACCGCAAGCTAAGGCGCTCGTTGATGTCCTCGAGTGTGTCCGAGCCATAGATGTGGGGCTCACGACTACCGAGCAGGTTTAGGTTGGGCCCGTGCAATGCCAATATTGATGCCATGATCTTATTCCTAATGCGGCGGGCGGGAATTCTCTTCCAGAAACGCCTGATTAGCCATTTTGGCAGCATTTTCTCAGAAAATAGAGCGCATTTCACGCTTTTTTGCGAAGCGAGGGCATTGGATTAGGGATTAAGCAGGAATTCGATGCGCTGTGGAGGGTAGCAGAACCCCCAATCGGCACAACCTTGATAGTGAATATATATTCTGGCATCCGGGCCGGGCACGGTGCTCAGGCTGAGATCGATAGCCAGTTGTCCATAATAGGCCTCTATTTCACCGAAAAACTGGTCGGTCTTCTTCAGTCCATCGGGCATCGAGAAATCCACCGCAAGTGCCTCGCTAGCTGGCCGCTGGCTTAGCTTAAAATCGAAGGCGTGTCGGTAAAGATAGTGCCCCTGGGGTAGATCCCAGGATACCTTGTACTTGCCTGGGCTCACGGCGCTGACATAAAAGGGAAAAGCCTGCTCCAGGGGTAGGGGTTGCTGAATGTCAGACTGTGGTGCGAGGCCGGAAACAGCGCGCGGCCCCAGCTGCCCATGCGCGCTGCTGCTCAGCAGAATCGCTGCGCCGAGAAATAGTTGTAGTTGTATTCGAATGACGGAACTCATCTTCATACTAGTTGGACCAGTTAGGCTGAGAAATAGTTTCCTGAAAGAAGGTTTAACTCTGATAGCGGTCGAAGACCAGGCAGGCATTGGTGCCGCCGAAGCCGAAGCTGTTTGACATGACGCGATTCAGAGTAACGTTGTCCTGTCGATCCAGTACCACCGGCATGCCTTGCGCTTCCTCTTCTAAGTTCTCGATATTTGCAGAGGCGGCGATAAAGTCGTTTTCCATCATTAGTAAGCTATAGATGGCCTCTTGGGCGCCAGCCGCTCCTAGCGAATGGCCTGATAGTGACTTGGTAGAGTTGAACGCGGGTACATTCTCGGCGAATACGCTTTTGATTGCGCGCAGTTCTGAGACATCGCCTGCCGGGGTGCTGGTGCCGTGGGTGTTGATGTAATCAACATTTCCTTCCAGGCCAGAGGTCGCCATCTGCATTGCGCGTGCGCCACCTTCTCCGGCGGGCGCGACCATGTCGTAGCCATCGGATGTTGCGGCGTAGCCAGTTAGCTCGGCGTAGATCTTTGCACCTCTCGCTAATGCGTGATCGAGAGATTCCATAACCAGTATTGCGCCACCGCCAGCAATAACGAAGCCATCGCGGTCCGCGTCGAAGGCGCGTGAAGCTTTGTCAGGCGTGTCGTTGTATTTGGTCGATAGGGCGCCCATAGCATCGAACATATGGCTCATAGTCCAATGCTCTGCTTCGCCGCCGCCTGCGAACACGATATCTTGTTTGCCTAACTGGATCAGTTCGGCGCCGTGCCCAATACAATGAGCGCTGGTCGCGCAGGCCGAGGAGATTGTGTAGTTGACGCCCTTGATCTTGAACGGAGTCGCCAGGCAGGCTGAAGTGGTGCTGCTCATAGTACGGGTTACGCGGTAGGGACCAACTCGTCGCAGGCCTTTCTCGCGCATGATGTCCATAGACTCAAGCTGTTCTTCTGAGGAACCGCCCCCGGAGCCCACCACCAAGCCTGAGCGACCATTAGAGACTTCGTCTTCCTTAAGGTTGGCGTCGCTTATAGCGTGCTCCATTGCCAGATAGGCATAGGCCGAGGCATCGCCCATAAAGCGAAGTATTTTGCGGTCTATAACTTCAGACGTGTCGATCTGTACCGATCCGCTGACATGGCTGCGCATGCCAATCTCTTCGTAGCTGGCGTTGTGTCGGATGCCACTGCGGCCTGCTTTTAGGGATTCCAGCACTGACTCTTTGTCATTGCCCAGACAGGAAACAATACCGATACCAGTAACCACAACGCGCTTCATAGGAATTCCTCAATCAAGACCGAATAATTCGTGCATCTCATACTAGAATGCATTGTCCGGCGTAAACAGACCGACTTTCAAAGTCTTGGTGGTATAGATTGTTTTACCGTCTACAGATACCTGTCCATCTGCGATGCCCATAACCAGGCTTCTATTGATTAGCCGGCTAATCGACAGCTCATAGACTACTTTCTTCGAGGTTGGCAAAATCTCACCGGTAAATTTTACTTCTCCTGCGCCTAATGCCCGACCCTTTCCGGGGTGTCCGCTCCAGCCAAGGAAGAACCCCAATAGCTGCCACAAGGCATCCAGGCCCAGACATCCGGGCATAACCGGGTCTCCAGGAAAGTGGCAATCGAAAAACCAGAGATCGGGGTTTATGTCCAGCTCAGCAATTATTTGTCCTCGCCCGTGCTCACCGCTATCGCTATTGATTTCGACTATGCGATCGAGCATCAGCATATTGTCTATCGGCAATTTGGCGTTACCAGGGCCGAATAGGCGACCATAGCCGCAATTTACCAATTCTTCAAAATTATAGGAATTTTTGGGAACGAAGCTTTGTTCTTCTTGAGTCATGAGTTAGCCAAAACCCTTTAAGGGGCGCTTATGTAAAGGTTGCGATGTTATCGTGCTGGGGACAAATAATCGATCATAAATTTGGGACAGGCCCTTGAATAGCTTCTGTTTATTAAAGTAAGCGATATTTTGCTACTATGGCGTTCGTTTTTTAGAAGTCACAAGGTAGCAGGCTCTATGTTAATTCCCGTTATTCTCGCCGGTGGTGTGGGTTCGCGCCTCTGGCCGGTGTCTCGATCTATGCTACCCAAGCAATTTATCGATTTTCCTAACATGCACGGCTCCCTGTTTCAGAATACCCTGTCGCGCCTTGATCGTGTGCCGGGCATCGAAGACCCCATAGCTGTTTGCAATAACGATCACCGATTCCTTGTGGCCGAACAATTGAGACAGCTAGGTAAAGAACAAGCTGATATTCTATTGGAACCTGTTGGCAGAAATACGGCTCCCGCGGTCGCGCTTGCGGCCCTTCTGGCTCAGCAAGATCATGCCGACCCCTATCTTTTGGTTCTGCCCGCAGACCATGTCATTCAGGACGAGGCAAAGTTTGTTCAGGTGATCGCCGCGGCGCTTCAGTCAGCCCAACAGAATAAGTTAGTCACCTTCGGAATAGTGCCAAGTGCCCCAAAAGGTGGTTACGGCTATATTCAGAAGGGAGAAAGTCTCGAAGGTGCCGACGGTTTTTCGGTAAAGCAATTCGTGGAGAAACCGAATCGGGCGACGGCGCAGACCTATTTGGATAGCGGCAACTATTATTGGAATAGTGGCATGTTTCTGTTTTCGGCTTCTACCTACCTCAATGAGTTGAAACGGCGTGCTCCGGATATTTTCGAATGCTGTCATGAAGCCTATGGCAAGCTGGAGCAGGGAGAGGATTTTCGGCATATCCCCGAGGCTATCTTTGCCAGTTGCCGCAGTGATTCTATCGACTATGCGGTAATGGAGAAGACAGATTCTGCCGTGGTTATTCCTCTGGATGCCGGTTGGAATGACCTGGGGGCTTGGGATGCGATATGGGAAGTGCAGGATAAGGACGCGCAGGGAAATGCGCTGTCGGGTGACGTGCTCACTGCCGATGTGCAAGATAGCTACATCCAGGCGCAGTCTCGCCTCGTCGCCGTCGCCGGAGTAAAAGATGTCGTTGTTGTGGAAACGGCGGATGCCGTGCTGGTAACCCAGCGATCGAATGTGCAGTCGGTAAAGCACTTGGTACAACAGTTGCAAAACCAAGGGCGGGAAGAAGGCATGTTACACAGGCTGGTCTATCGCCCTTGGGGTTCTTACGAGTCTCTAAGCTGCAGGCCCGGGTATCAGGTGAAGCACATAGTGGTCAATGCTGGGGCATCTCTCTCCCTGCAATTGCACTATAAGAGGGCAGAACATTGGATTGCGCTCAAGGGTGTGGCACTGGTTACCTGTGATGACAAAGAGTTTGAGCTGCAGCCCGGCGAATCTACCTACATACCCATTGGCAGCAAACATAGGCTTATCAATAACAGCGATGCGGCAATAGAGATCATTGAGGTTCAAATAGGTGAGTATCTGGGTGAGGACGATATTGTCCGCTTCGAAGATCGCTACGATAGAGTCTAGGCGGGGCTGAATAGTATTCTCCGCCAAGATTGCTTGCTCGATCTGTGGGTCTAGACTACTAGCCTTCTTAAATTTACAGAAATACCCATTTAAGGAACCACCGAGTCATGTCTGTTATTAAAAAATGTCTATTTCCAGCTGCCGGCTATGGCACGCGGTTTTTGCCAGCCACAAATTCGATGCCGAAAGAGGTGCTGCCTATTGTGACCAAGCCCTTGATTCAGTGCGGGGTAGAGAAAGCTATGGATGCGGGTATTAGCGGGATCGCTATTGTGACCGGTCGTGGTAAGCGTGCGATAGAAGATCACTTCGATATTAGTTAGCTATGAGTTGGAACATCAGATTGCGGGCTCCGACAAGGAAGAGCTGCTGCAGAGTACGCGGGATATCATGGAGCGCTGCACATTTTCACACGCGCGCCAGGTTGAGATGAAGGGGCTGGGTCACGCCATTCTCGTCGGCGAGACCCTGATAGGTCGCGTACCCTCGCTGTGGTATTGGCAGACGACTACTGTGTAACTGAGGGTGATGGTGTGCTGACGCAGATGGTCAAGCTCTATGAAAAATACCAATGCAGCATCGTTGCCATTGAAGAGGTGCCAGAAGATGAGACCTATCGCTACGGTGTTATCGAGGGTGATCTAGAGGAAGACAATATTTACCGAGTCCGTAATATGATAGAGAAGCCTGCGCCAGAGGATGCACCGAGTAATCTGGCGATTATAGGTCGTTATATCCTCAGCGCTGACATATTTGATGTTATTCGCAACACGCCTCCTGGTAAGAATGGCGAAATGCAGATTACAGACGCCCTGCAATTACAGGCTCAGCAGGGCAAGGTGATAGCTTATCGATTTACCGAGCGGCGTTTTGATTGCGGCAGTGTCGATGGTTTATCGAGGCCACACATTTTACCTATCAGTCGCAATCTGGATAATTTCCAATGGCGCTAACCCGAGTTGTTCGTGCTGCGCACATGCAAACAGCAGAGCATATGCCTAATCTATTTCGTTAAAAGAAGTTAAGTAAATGACTGAAGAAATCACCTGTTTCAAACCCTATGACGTCAGGGGTCGAGTTCCCGATCAACTAAATAGCGATATCGCCTATAGAATTGGTAGGGCCTATGTGGAATTTCTAAAACCTAAGCGAGTGGTAGTCGGTTACGATATACGTCTCAGTAGTCAGGAGCTCTGCGCAGCCCTCAGCCGAGGCATGATAGAGTCTGGCGCCGATGTGGTTAATATCGGTCAATGCGGCACCGAAGAGGTGTACTTCGCCACCTCTCACCTGAAAGTAGATGGTGGCATTGTCGTCACCGCTAGTCATAACCCTGCAGATTACAACGGCATGAAATTCGTTCGCGAGTCATCTAAACCCATTAGTGGCGATACAGGCCTCAAGGAAATTAAGCGTCTCGCGGAAAATAACGAGTTCACGCCTTGCTTTGAATGCGGGTCTATCAGTTTCAAGGACACGCAGCCGGCCTATATTGCGCATCTGTTCGGCTACGTCGACAGAGAGAGTCTGAGGGAGTTTAAAATCGTTTGTAATGCGGGTAATGGGGGAGCGGGGCCAACGATAGATGCTATCGAGCCAATGCTGCCTTTTCAATTTATCAAAGTTCATCACGAGGCCGACGGGACATTTCCAAACGGGGTTCCCAATCCGCTGCTGGAGGAAAATCGTGGCCCGACTATTGAGGCTATTCACTCCTCAGGTGCCGACCTGGGCATCGCCTGGGATGGGGACTTCGATCGTTGCTTCTTCTTCGATGAGAACGGTCGTTTTATCGAAGGTTACTATATCGTCGGCCTTCTGGCGCAGAGCTTCCTGGAGGCAGAACCCGGAGGCAAGATTGTTCACGACCCTCGGTTGACCTGGAACACTATTGAGATTGCACAGGAGTTCTCTGGCGAGGCGATTCAGTGTAAGACTGGACACGCATTCATTAAGGAGCGTATGCGCGAGGAAGATGCAGTCTACGGCGGAGAAATGAGTGCGCATCATTACTTCAGAGACTTCTTTTACTGCGACAGCGGCATGGTGCCCTGGTTGTTGGTTGTCGGTCTGATGTCGAAGACCGGAAAGAAGCTTTCCGAATTGGTGGATGAGAGAATGCTAGCCTTCCCCGCTAGCGGTGAAATCAATAAAATAATAGCCGAGCCTAAAGCCTTGTTGGAGAAAATAAAGTCCAGCTATTCTCAGTCCTGCGAAAGCATGGATCAGACCGATGGCTTGAGTATGAACTTCGAGAACTGGCGGTTTAATATTCGTATGTCGAATACCGAGCCGGTGGTTCGACTCAATGTTGAATCCCGTGGGAATGAGGCGTTAATGAAGGAAAAAACCAGCGAGCTTCTTGCGTTTATGGTCTGAGCCAACTCCAGCAGGTAGCGGTTTGAGCAAAATCCTATTGTTCGGTAATTCAGCTTCAGGCAAATCGACGCTAGCCGCCAGGCTTGCGCAAAAGCTGTAAGTGGGGCACCTGGACCTGGACTCGCTTGCCTGGCTGCCTACTCAGCCTCCCCGGCGTAGACCGTTGGAAGAAACAACAATCGCGATAAACGAACTCGTTCAGGCTAATGAATCCTGAGTCGTCGAGGGTTGCTACACAGACCTGTTGGAGGTCCTTGAAGATCGAGCTAGTGAGCTCCTGTTTTTAAACTCGCCTATCGAGCAGTGTCTGCAGAATGCCAAAAACCGGCTCTGGGAACCACACAAGTGCGAGTCGAAGGAGGCGCAGGACAGCAATCTTGCGATGCTACTGGAGTGGATCGCCGCCTATGAGAACAGGGACGACGTGTTTTCTCTGGCTGCCCATAGGGCTTTCTATGAGCGCTTTTCTGGAAAGAAAACCTGTATACTTTCGAATGAGCACTCGCTCAAACTCGAAGCTGGAGACTCGCGATGCGTCTATTATATCGAATATCGATTCTTTTCCTCCTGATTTCCTGTGCGCTTATTTTCGGCTCTATCGGTAGCATGAATGACATGGGTTTCTTCCTGTTGCTGTGTATATTGTTCGAGGGGGCCTTCTGGTTTGGGACTGTTCAAGGCTATGCCGCGCCCCGCGAGTCACTAGCTACTCAAGCTGAGGCGAAAGTGGGAAGTCATATTGCCTAAGATTGAGTTTTTACGCATCGTCTAATATCCCGATAAGCTCCTAGTGGAAGTGAGTGCGGGCAGGCCGATCTCTCCCGATATGGCTGTGGCAGTGCTTTCTCCTGCGAGCAAGACTGAATCTCCGTGAGACGTCATTGATAGAGGCTTAGGTATTTATGATTCTTGAGGTAGCCACACTCGATGTGAGATCGGGAATGGAGGCTGAATTCGAAAAGGCGTTTGCTCAGGCGCAGAGAATAATCGGGCCCATGAAAGGGTATATATCCCATGAGCTACGGCATTGTGTTGAGCAAGAAGGTCGCTACCAGCTGCTCGTTAAGTGGGAGACACTAGAGGATCACACCGAGGGTTTTCGCGGCTCTGAAGAATATCAGCAGTGGCGTACGCTATTGCATCACTTCTACGATCCTTTTCCACCGTAGAACACTATCTACCCGTGGAGCTTGTCTGAGAGAGTATGGGCTAGTTACTTCGCCACTGCTGTAATGTCTGGATGAGTCCTTGGGTGGAGGCATCGAGATGGGTCGCGTCTGGTTCGGAAGACATTGCGCTAAAGACCTGTGTTGAGAGTTTTTTCCCCAGTTCCACGCCCCACTGGTCGAAGGCATTGATATTCCAAAGCACGCTCAGTGTATACACTTTGTGCTCATACAGCGCGAGTAGCATGCCGAGATTATGTGGGTTTAACTCCTCTATTAGCATCGTATTGCTCGGCTTGTTGCCTGCAACTAGTTTATGCGGGGAGTCGGTATCTTGCTTTCCTTCCATCAACGCGAGGCTCTGGCTAAGGCAGTTGGCGAGCAAGTGCTGATGCGCATCGCTGTCTTCGGGCGCATCGTTTCTGGCGGCAGCAATGAAATCAACAGGAATGCATTCGGTGCCCTGGTGCAGTAGTTGGAAGTAGGAGTGCTGTCCGTTGGTGCCGGCGGTTCCCCAGATGATATCGCCGGTATTGTAGTTCACCGGCTTACCCTGCAGATCTACACTCTTGCCAAGACTCTCCATGCACAGCTGCTGCAGGAAAGAGGGGAGTAGATTGAGGCGTTGACTGTAAGGCACTACGGCGGTGCTGTGAGCGTCGAAGAATTCTCTATACCAGAAATTAATCAGGGCAGTAATGACGGGGATATTCCGCTCGAGCGGAGCCGTTCTGAAATGCTCGTCCATGGCATGAGCACCGGCAAGGAGTTGTCTGAATCCGTCCATGCCCAGTGCCAGCGCGATGGGTAGCCCTATCGCCGACCACAACGAAAAGCGGCCTCCGACCCAGTCCCACAGCGGGTAAAGGTTCTGCTGCTCTATCCCGAACTCTGTCGCCGCTTTCAGGTTCGTCGTTATAGCCACAAAATGTTTGCTCGTAGCCTGCGCATCCGCGCACTGGAGTAGCCATTCTCTCGCCGCCTCTGCGTTCTTCAGGGTCTCAAGCGTCGAAAAAGACTTGGAGGCAATGACGAAGAGCGTGGTCTCTGGCCGCAGCTTCTTAAGCGTGTTTTGCAGATGGGAGGGGTCGACGTTCGATACGAAGTGCACGTTCAGATTAGTGCTCGCGAATGGACTGAGCGCATCACAGACCATCGCTGGGCCAAGATCAGAGCCGCCTATGCCCAGGTTGACGATATCCGAGATGGTGTCGCCAGCATAACCCAGCCACGTTTCGCCGTGCACATCGACTACTAGTTGCTCGATACGGTCAAGGGTCTCAGAGACCTCCGGATGGCTCGACGCGCCTGATGGGTCGCGCAGCGCGACGTGAAGAGCAGCCCGGTGCTCAGTCGTGTTTACCTTCTCACCACTGAACATCGAATCGATTGCGCTGGTGAGTTGTCTCTGCTCAGCCAGCTCGAGTAATAGTCGAATAGTTTCGCTATTTAAGAAGTTCTTTGAATAATCGAGCAGAAGGCCTTCGTGGGAGAGTGAATACTCACGAAATCGGTCGCTGTCGGCATCGAATAGATCGCGTAGACGAAAGCCTGTGCCTTTGAAATCTTCGCTGTGTTTCTCTAAAGCCTTCCAGGCAGCGCTATCGTTTGGGCTATCCACGGGGTGTTTACTCTTGTGCTGTCTGATAATTCTGTGGGCTAGGTGATTTGGGCTTTCTCAGTAGGGCCATAACGCCATCTTTCTTGGCAATATTATAGATATCAACGAAGGGACGGTAATGTTGAACAATAATATTATTGCTGTACTCGACCTCGCCGAAATTGTCAGGAATACCTTCCCTTGGGTAGTAGGCCGTGCCGAACATATAGTCCATGAAATTAAGTTCGCCGGAAAAATTTTTATCGATGGTTTCTGGGTGGTTCGAATGATGCCAGCGATGAAACTTGGGGTTGCTCAGGATATAGCCAAGCCAATGGGCATCTTTGATGTTGCCATGGCCATATCGGCCCCAGAAGTCGCGGAATGAGATGTATAGAAAGATCAATGCAGGGTCTGGTTGAAAATACGTGACCAGCATCAAATAGGGAGCAGCGAAGAGGGCCTTGTCAATGACATGGAAGCGGCTCGTTGAAACAGAGTCCAAGGTTACTGAGCTATGATGGACACGATGAAACTGCCAGAGCAGGGGGATCTTATGTGAGTAATAATGCGCCACATAAAAAGTGATATGTCCCATGAGCAAGAGGGCGAAAAAGCTCCACCCCCAATGCGCATCAGCTAGCGCTCCCTGCAGGTAGGCGCCTTGTCCTGCATGCTGCTGTGCATAGGTAACGAGCCAGGCGACGAAGGCTGCATTGATCATGCTGTGTAAATGGAGGCGGTGATAGGTGTGTAGCAGATCGTTGATCATGCCCGGCCGAATAAAGGGCTGCTTATTCAGAGGCAGCAGACGCTCGACGATCGGAATTATCCAGATCCAGCCGTAGAGCGAGAGCATTTGTAGCCATTCTTGAATTACCGGTGTCAACATGCTGATTCTGGCTTATCTATAGGTTGCTATTTTAGCGGCTTATCGCCGCCCAGCGATAGACTTCAAATGGCGAGAAGATACGCCATAAAGTTTACTATTCAACCGCATACCTTAGCAAATATCGTGCTAAGTTAGTATGCTTCATTATCCCCTGTTTTAGCCGATTGCAAGCTGTATGAAGAGTACTAATTTTGGATACATTCCCGCACTCGACCATCTTCGAGGCTTTGCCGCAGTCCTTGTGCTGTTCTTTCACAGCTCGCACCTCGTCTCCCATAAGCTCATCTATGCCGCTCCCTACGATCCCGCGAATTGGGTCGTAGCGGGCAATCCATTCACTGCGCTCATTATCGAGGGGCACACGGCGGTTTCGCTCTTCTTCCTGCTCAGTGGCTTTGTCTTTACCGTGGGTTCGTTGCACAAGAAGTTGAGCTATGTAGGCTTCTATCGGAACCGACTGCTTCGAACCTATCCTCTGTTTCTCTTCTTCCTTAGCCTGGGCATAGGATTCAATACAGAGAATTTTAATCTTCTCGGGCTATTGCAGTCTGTCTTCTTCATGGCAAATAGCGATACCGCCATCAATGGCGGTGCGTTTACCTTTGTTTTCTGGTCTATAGCTGTAGAGTGGCACTTCTATCTGCTGTTTCCATTATTATTAATCTCTGTGCAGAAGTGGGGATGGAAGGTGCTGCTTGCGTTAATACTCGCTCTGCTAGTCCTGCGAACGGAAGCCTTTGTTGTGGGTGCCGACATGCGGGTGTTGAGCTATTGGACTATCGTGGGCCGCCTCGATCAGTTCTTGATAGGTATGCTGGCGGGTATCTACTATCGACATTATTTTGTGGCAGGGAAGCACCTGGACTCTGTTGCGATCGCAGGGACCGGTTTGGTGCTAATGCTGCTTTTCGGATTTAATCAGCTTGGTGGCGGCGGGGCGAATAACTATCTCTGGATCTTCTGGCCAACGTTGGAGGCCGCGGTCTGGGCGGTCTTTTTGATGGGATATCTGTCCATCGCAAGGCATTTTCATCGTTCAATAGACAAAATATTGGTTGCAGTTGGCACCATCAGCTACTCCATCTACATGGGCCACTATGTGGTGCTGGACTACTTCCTGCGCCACGATTGGGATAGTCTGCTGCATCTGAGCAACCCGGTGGCAAGTGCTATTCTCAATAGCTTCGTGTTGATGCTGCCCCTGGTTCTGCTGCTAGGAACGATCACCTATTTCTGTGTGGAGCGACCCTTTCTGCTGCGACGCCGCAGGTATATAGAGCCTGCACAGCCCTCCAGCTCAGAGGTCAAAATATCAGCAAACTGAACTATTGAAGCGGGCGCATTTTTTATGTAGTATGCGCGACCTGATTGGAGTTGGCGCGATCAGAGCGGGCTCGCAGTAGCGAAATCGCAAATCCGGGGGTAGATCGAAGGCATTTGATTGCATGGATCGACAAACGGAGTTTTGATAGAGTTTGAAATATGCCGCTATAGCTCAGCCGTGGTAGAGCAGCTGACTTGTAATCAGCAGGTCCCGAGTTCGACTCTTGGTGGCGGCACCAACTTCTCTTCCCGCTTCTATTAGCTATTGCAGCCAATGGCACCACTTTCGTGCACCGTAGTTCTTCACAATAATCCATGTCTATGTAGTTCGGTCCAGCGTCATTCGCAGCAATCTTGTAGTCCCTCACCGATTCACTTATTCTTCGTGGCTCAATTCATTTTTATAGAGTGTAGTGATAAACCCGATGTTAGACGAGAAGCAAATAGTTGAATTAGTTGCCGAACATGGCAGCACCGTTAATGAAGGCCGTCCCATTCAGCAGTTAATCGGTGACGGGGAATTACCCCGCCTGAGTGGAGCCACCGTATTGGAAGGCAAAGTGTCAGATTCTGTGTTCGCAGAGGGTCTTGTGACTGCGGCGGGCGTGCCTCTGCGCTTAATGTTCCGCAATAATCGAATCTCGACACATGACGTGAACCGGGGTGCGATTCCATTCAAGGATCAGGTGCTAGCCTTTAATCATGATCACATGCTCCGTCTCGTGGAGGATGTGCTGGGCTCCTCGCAGTTTAAAGTAGAGGGTCTGCTGCCGAGTTCCACGGTGATACCTGCCGAGAACCTCGAGCTGGTAAGTCTGGAGAATGTGCTGCGTCTGTTCATGGCAGAGAGCTCGACTTCAACATCGCTTTACCAGCATTGGCTTGCAGCCAGGGACGCAGGTGAGAGTGTTTTGCATTATGCCGGACACGAGATGGTCATCGCCGAACTAAAACCCAACGGAATTTTGCCCTATGTAATGGATACGCCTAGTACCAAGGAAAAGGTCGACAAGACAACTGATGCGCAGTCGCTAATCGAAAGCGGCGTCTGCACGCAAGCTCAATACAACCAGATCAGAAACTCGTCTCTAATGGCCTTCGGTATGATCTCTCAATATCTGGCCGAACGCGGCATGGTGTTGGTGGATACCAAGACCGAGCACGGCATTAACAGCGAAGGCAAGATCGTGGCGGCAGACGAGCTCTATACCATGGATTCCTCGCGCTTCTGGCGTCTGGATGACAAGGGCGATGTTCTGCACAGAGATGACAAGCCGGTTTCATTCTCCAAAGAATTTGCTCGCGGTATGGTGAAGGAGAAGGATCAGCAATTCTCCGACGAACAGGCTAATGAAATCGCAGTACGTTATATTCTCGGTCTTCAGCATCTAACCGGTGTGGAGTTCGCTCCGGATCTGCGGCCTCGAGATCAACGGCTCATCGAATCGGTTGATTTAATATTGGACGCGCTTCTGTAGAGTCGGAGTGCTTATCCATAGCGGAGAGGCCTACTAAGATGACCCAAGCGCAAAGACGCAGCTTGCTCGCAATGCTTTTCCTTGCCGTTGTTCAGGCCTGTGGCCCGAGCGCAACAAGCGAGCAAGGTGACGCAGCCCCCGCGGCAGAGCAGACAGAAGAGGCAGAGACGATAACGGTCGCCGATTATGAGCGGGCGCAGAGTTTTCTGAGCGTTAACACGGCGGACCTGGTCAGCGGCAATATTCTCGCTCAATACTGGCAGGGCTCCGATCGCTTGATCTATAGGCGCTCGACTGGGAGCAGTTCTGAAACAGTGTTGGTGGATGTGCAGACAGGGCAGAAATCACCACTGTTCGATAACGCCAGGCTGGCCTCTGCCCTGGCAGACTATGCAGATGATGTCGACGCAGACGACTTGAGCCTGTCGCGCATCAAGCTGTCAGAGTCTTCAGGTCAACTCGATTTTGATTATGATGGACGCAGCTACACGCTAGAGCTCAATAGCTATTCGCTGAGCCAGCTGGCCCAGACACCTGCTAACGAATATCTCTCTCCTGATGGAAGCAAGGCGGCCTTTATCGATGAGCACAATCTATGGGTTCGAGACACGGCGAGTAATGCGCTGACACAGCTAACCTTCGATGGCGAGCAAGACTATGGCTATGCAACCAATAACGCAGGTTGGCTGCGAGATGATGGCCCGGTTCTTCTCTGGTCGCCAGATTCAAGCAAGATCGCCACTTTCCGTCACGATGGCAGAAATGTTAAACAGATGTATCTTTGGCCCACCCAGGTCGGCCATGGCGAACTAGATGCCTGGAAGTATCCCCTTCCTGGAGATGATTTTATCTTCATGATCGAGAGAATCGTGATTCATCTTGAGCAGGAGCCGCGAATCGTAAGATTAAATATGCCACCCGACCCCCATCGTTCTACTACCAGCGATCATATTGCTGGCAGAGGCGGTGTGTTTCTGGATGTTGAGTGGAGTGAGGACGGCGAGACGCTGTCGTTTGTCTCCTCATCGCGGGATCATAAGATAGCGCAGTTGCAGGTTGCCGATCCTCAGACGGGGGCGGTGCGTGCGGTCCACCGCGAGGAGGTCGCAACCTACTACGAGTCGGGATACAACAGCGAAAATTGGCGCGTATTTCCCCAACGAAACGAATTCATCTGGTTTTCCGAACAGGACAATTGGGGTCATCTCTATCTTCATGATCTACAGACAGGCGCGTTGAAGAGGCGCATCACCGTAGGTAGCTGGGCGGTGCTGCAAATACAGCAGATCGATCTGGATAATGAGCAGATCTACTTTCTCGGCTCGAATCGGGAGAGTGGCGATCCGTATTTTCAATATCTCTATCGCGTCAACTTCGATGGCTCGCAGCTGGTGAACCTGACACCCGAGCTTGCACACCATCAAATCGGCTGGTCCGATTCGGCAGAGTATTTCAGCGATGTGTTCTCAACACCTACTACGCCCGCCGTCGCCGTCGTGCGTAACAAGTCCGGCGAGCAGCAGATGGCTCTTGAAGAGGCAGACATTAGCGCTCTTGTGGCAGGGGGTTGGGTGGCGCCGGAGCCCTTTGTCGTGAAAGCCAGGGATCAGATCACCGATATCTACGGCCTGCTTTACAAGCCTTCCAACTTCGATGAGACGAAGTCCTATCCAGTGCTGAATTATCTTTATCCCGGGCCGCAAAGCGGTAGCGTGGGTACACGATCGTTTCGTGCCTCGCGCGGCGACAAGCAGTCTCTGGCCGAGCTTGGATTCATCGTTGTGGAGTTGGATGCTATGGGTACGCCTGGGCGATCGAAGTCCTTCCACGACGCCTACTATGGAAATATGGGCGATAGCGGCTTGCCGGATCAGGTCGAAGGTATTAGGCAGCTAGGGGCTGAGAATCCCTGGATGGATCTCGATCGAGTCGGCATCTGGGGGCATTCTGGCGGCGGCTTTGCTTCGACGGCGGGAATTCTACGCTACCCGGACTTCTATAAAGTAGCGGTGTCCGGCGCGGGTAATCACGACAATCGCAACTATGAGGATGACTGGGGTGAAAAGTGGCAAGGCCTGTTGCAGACCTTCCCGGAGAACAGCTCAACTGATGGCGAGCCTGTGGTTACGACGAACTATGACAATCAGGCTAATCAACTGCTGGCGACTAACCTTCAAGGCAAGTTACTGCTAGCCCATGGCATGCTCGATACCAATGTGCATCCTTCGAGTACGCTGCTGGTGGTCGATGCATTGATCGATGCCGATAAAGACTTCGACCTGGTAGTGCTGCCTAACGCCGGTCATGGCTTCGGCAATAGGCGCTATTTCATGAAGCGCCGTTGGGACTATTTTGTGGAGCATCTACGGGGCTTGGAGCCTCCATCTGAATTCGTCTTTGCCGATAATATTCGATAGCTTTGACGATTCCGGTGACGATTTCAGTGCCGTGTCGCTTGCAAGTGCGTGGACGGCTGCTTTAATCTAGTTTCACAGGGCTTTGGCCCAGCTCACTCTACCTGAGGATATCTCCATGAGAACCGTCTACCGCAGCAGCGCGCTGACCAGCCTGATAATTGCAGCGCTAGCTGTGTCGGCTGCCTTTTCCGCAGAGAACTATGCCCCGCCCAAGACAGCCTTCGGAGTGCCGGATGTGCAGGGTGTCTGGAACTACAAGACTCGAACCGGTCTTGAGCGTGCCGACATTTATGAGGGTGAATTGGAAGTAGACGAGGCGACCATGTTAGAGAAGATGGTTTCTACTCCTGATTTTATTGCGTTTCTGGAAGCAACCGGTGCGGAAGCCCCTGGGCCTGAAAATGTTGGTGGCTATAATGGGTTCTGGATTACTCCGGGCGATGCACTGGCGCAGATGAATGGTAAGTATCGAACCTCGCTCATCGTCGATCCGCCCGACGGCAAGATTCCCTGGCGTGAAGAGGGGCAAGCGGTGCGGCAATCTCAACGCGAAGAACTTCCCATGGGCATAGCCGAGAGTGATGGACCAGAAGGCAGAACACTATCGGACCGTTGTCTGGTTAGCTTCGCCTCAACGGCGCCATTCATGAGCAGCCTGTACAACAATCATATGCAGATTGTGCAGTCGCCCACCCATGTAGTGCTGCTTGCAGAGATGGTTCACAACGCGCGCATCGTAGCGATCGATCAGGAGTTTCGAGACCTGCCCTATGACAAATGGTTAGGCGACTCCATCGGCTACTATGAGGCAGATACCCTCATTGTGCAGACCAAGAATTTCAATTCCTGGCAGGTCGCTAAAGAGAGACTCGTTTCCAGCAATATTCTGTTAACGGAACGTTTTTCCCGCGTCGCCGATGACAAGCTTCATTACAGCTTCACCATCGATGACCCAGAGCTCTATACCCAGCCATGGACTGCAGAGATGCCCATGTATACCGGCGAAGACTTGTTTGAATACGCCTGTCATGAAGGCAACTATGCAATGCGGGCGATACTCGCGGGTGCGCGTCGGCAAGAGTCCGATGCGGCGAAGGCGCAGTAGTTTAGCACTCGGGCCACGGTCGCCGATGTTGGGCGATGCTGGGTCATGACGTTGCCGGGCATTCCAACACGCATAATCATACGCAGTAGGATATCCCTATCTCTTTGCCAGTTAGAATTGCAGTAGTGACAGCACGGAACGGTGCCTTGTGATGGACTCGATCGAAGCGGCAATCGCCGCCTATACAAGTTTCATGTGGGGTTTGCCGCTGGTTATCTTGCTGGTGGGCGGTGGCTTCTTCTTCATGGTGCATTCCCGTCTGCGCCACTTCCGCTATTTCTCCCATAGCTTCGCTCTGCTTCGGGGCAAGTATGACGATCCCTCGGACTCGGTGTCCGGAGACATCAGCCACTATCGCGCGCTGGCTACCGCTCTGGCAGGGACGATGGGTCTGGGCAACATCACCGGCGTTGCTGTCGCGATCACTATCGGTGGGCCGGGTGCCGTGTTCTGGATGTGGGTTACGGCCATCGTTGGCATCTCAACAAAATTCTATACGGCCTGCCTGGCGATCATGTACCGCGGCAGGGACGACGAGGGGAAGCTACAGGGCGGTCCCATGTATGTGATTCGAGAGGGGCTGGGGCGTAAGTGGTTTCCTCTCGCCTGGTTGTTTGCTATAGCCGGCATGGTGGGAACTCTGCCTATCTTTCAGGTGAATCAACTGGTGCAGATACTGCGCGATGTGATTGCGATCCCGGCGGGTCTGGCAACGCCTGAGGAACATTTCAGCTTCGATCTATCCGCCGGTATTCTGCTGGCGGTGATCATGTTTTCTGTTGCGGTAGGCAAGGTGAAGAGAGTCTCAGCGGTGGCGGGCAAGATGGTGCCATCGATGGTGATCTTCTACTTCCTGATAACTGGGGTGCTGCTGGCCAGTCACGTCGCCGAGATTCCTGCGATGTTTCTGCTCATCCTTACCGATGCTTTCAGCGGCGAAGCGGTAGCGGGTGGCGTGCTCGGTGCCGTCATTCTTATCGGCGTACAGCGTGGTGCCTTCTCCAACGAGGCTGGAATCGGAACTGAATCTCTTGCCCACGGCGCAGCAAAGACTAACGAACCTACGCGGGAGGGCCTGGTGGCCATGATAGGGCCTATTGCGGATACGCTGATAGTTTGTACCTGCACCGCCATGGCTTTGCTGGTTACCGGCGTCTGGGAGGGAGATGCCGTAGGTGTCACCATGACTACCCAGGCCTACGAGCAGGTGTTTCCGGGCTTCGGCGCCTATCTGTTGTTGATCATGGTGATCGTATTGAGTACCACGACGATTCTCACCTATTGGTACTACGGCAGTAAGTGTATGGGCTTTCTCTTTGGTGTGTCTAAGGAGAAATATTATATGTATGCCTATATGGCACTGATAACAGCCGGTGCCGTTGTTTCTCTGGACATGGTGATTAATCTGCTCGATGGCATGTATGCGACTATGGCTTTACCAACTATGGTCTCAACGCTTCTTTTGGCGCCTAAGGTAAAGCAGGTGGCTAGCGCCTATTTTGCGAGAATCGATGCGGGAGAATTCGACAAGGACAAGCAATCAACAGAAACTGAGACTGCAGCTCAGGACTGATCAGCCTGTGAAGAATTTATTCCTTTCAATAGTGGTCAGTCACAGCAGTCAGATTTAGATGCCATCAATCGAATGTTAGACGGTTATCACCTGGCTGCAGCAAATGGCGAATGGGATACCTATTTCGATCTGATGAGCGAGGATGGTGTATTCATCAGAACCGATGCGGATGAGCGCTGGGGTAAGGCAGAGTTTCGTCAATATTCCAGTGGCAATAACGGCTGGGTCTACACACCGCAGCAGCGCAGCATCAATATTACTCCCGATGGGGCTAGCGCCTGGTTTGACGAGGCGCTGCTGAGTCAGAGCTATGGCAGTAGCCGTGCACCGGGGTGTTAATTCGCACCGGGCAGGGCTGGAAGATATCGCAGTACCATCTGACACTGCCCATTCCCAATGGCATGGTGCGCGATATAACCAATCAGATTAAGGAATACGAAGCACAGCAATAGTAGGGCTTCAGTCTTGGGGAGTCGAGGCTGCCGCTTCGCGCGCCATCTTTTGAAAACCTCGGCTCATCATCCAGGCGCTGAGTGTAGAGATCACCGCGAAAACCGATAAGACCATGAATACCTGTGGCCACCCCAGATAGTCAGAGAGTATGCCGGCGGCGAATGCCGCGATAGCCCCTCCTATATATCCCATGCCGTCTATGATTCCCGTGCAGGAGCCTGCGCCCTTTGCGCCTGCGATATCCAGTGTGAGACAGCCGCTACTCATAGAGTAGGGGCCCAGCAAGAAGAATCCGCTGGCACCAAGGAAGAATAGAATGAGATTGAAGTTTGGTTCGTTGGCACTACTTAAGACCGAGATGGCTATCATGCAGAAAACGAGCACGGAGAGCATGATCCACATCATTCGGGCGCGGTCACCATTGCGTGCATGGTGGTCGGTGTACCAGCCTATGAAAACGGTTCCCGCCACGCCAAGTAGGGGGAATATAGCGGAACGCAGAATCGCGGAGCTAGCGCCCAGGCCTATGTCGAATAGAAACTTTGGAGTCCAAAACAGGAACACGGAGCGCAGCAAGGTAGTGAGAAAGCTGAACACGAGCAGCTCCCTGTAGATGGGGAGTCGCAGCAGCGTCTTCATGATAGTCGATACGGGCGGATGCTCCTCGTCGCCGTAGTCGGCTATCTGTGCCTTCGAGGATTCACCCTCGATCGGAATAGCCCTTGGTACCACGTCAGCTGGACTGGAGCGCGAGGCAAGATAAGACCATATAAGAATCAGGGTGAGTACCATAGCCGGATAGATGAAGACTCCCTGCCAGGGCACGCCCATTGACACCAGGAGTCCTGCAAACAGAGTGGCGGCAACTCCGCCGAATTGGAAGTTGACGCTAATCAGGCCCATCACGGTGCCGTTGCGCTCTCTTGGATACCAGTTGCCTATAGTCTTGGTGAGTCCTCCCCAGCCCATGGACAGGAAGTAGCGGCAGCAGCACCAGACCACGATGAAGGCGGTCAGACTTGCCGAGATCGAGAAGACGATGTTCCAGAATATGGCGCCGGCCATACCAATGAGAAAGATGCGGCGACCACCGATCTTGTCGGCCAGTGGGCCGTTGACAAACTTACCGGCGGCGTAGGCCATTTCAGACAGAGAGGCAATAAGGCCTAGCTGTGTATTGGAATAACCGAATTCTTGTTCTAGAAGTGGAAAGGCGGCAGACAGATTGCCGCGGCAGATGTAATAGCCCACATAGCCGACTAACATGACCCAGAACGTAGACGTTCTCCAGCGCAGCAGGCGAGTATTTTCCTCAGCTGAAACGGGGGTTTTGTGATCACCCTGCAACGTGTAGAACATTTACCAATCCCTTTAGTGCGCTAGCGTTGCGATCGATTTATTGGTGATCTATTGGTAATTCTGAGGCTGTCAGAATCAATGAATCGTCTGTTCCGGCTTGGCGAGCTCATCATTCGACTTCGATGACACTCTGGGCTCGTCCTGTGAGGCATAGCTGCGGGTTGTGACTTCGCTCTGCAAGTAGTCGCCCAGCTTGGCCAGAAACTCTTCCATATGAGCAGTTTGATAGTGGCCCTGGAGACAGTCTGCATTTTCCCACTCTTGGAGTAGGACGACCTGATTGGTATTGGTCAGGCCTTCGAAATATTCGTAACTCAGGCAGCCGTGCTCCTGACGGCACAGGCGAACCATGTTCTTCATCAATTCGATGGCTTCAGATTTGGATTCTGAAACGAGATGGAAAGTTGATTGCACCATTATCATGAAGTAGTTAGTCCTGTGATTGAGGTTCGTTTGTTAGTCCTGGAGTTCGAATTTCATTATACGGACTCAATTCTTAAAATCAGCTGAATTTGTCCTCGCTTGTCGCTTAACGCTTAAGATGGAGGCGCGAGCGCCAGGATCAAGGCCTGTAATCAGTGCACTTTCGCAGGCGTTTACAAGGCTGTCAAGAATCGAGGTCGCCGCTTACCGGCGCTGCCGATATTACTTCAATTTAGCGAGCTTGTTATCGAGACTCCAGCCACCCGCATCGAGCCCGGCTGCGCCTAGCAGGCCAGCCATGATGCCCATGTTTTTAACGAAGTTCTGTGTCTCTGAGGGGATATTCCAGAAATCATGCATCACGAGGCTGATTACTAAAGTAAGCCCAGCTAGAACGAAAGCAACCGGCTTCACCTGATAGCCCACGATCATGGCGAGTCCGCCGAACAGTTGAATGATGATGGTCAGGATCAAAAAGAAGGAGACCATTACCATTCCATGTTCCTGCATGGAGGCGGCCGTGCCCTCCATATTAGTAATCTTCAAGATGGCACCAGGAAGCAGGAAGTAGATTCCCAATATGACGCGGCCGCTAGTAGAGCACAGGAGTTCGAAGTTTTTAAGCATGTTAGTTCCTAAGAAAGTTTTTAGTTAGTCTTCCCACCAGGGATAGAAGGGCGGCATGTCACTTGATGCCTTTTCAGCATACTCTGGCTTTCTCTTTTCCAAGAATGCCTTTACGCCTTCTTTGCCACTGGTCTGGCTTGCATAGAATATAGCAAGGGAATCGATCTGATGTGCGGCAAGCGGGTGATCTTGTGCTGCGTTTCGGTACATCATCTGCCGGGTCAGGGCGATGGAAACGGGACTATGCTGCGCAATGCGATTGGCTAGCTCATAGGCTCTATCCAATAGAGAATCCTTCTCTATTATAGCGTTCGCGAAGCCCCGGCGTTCAAGTTCCTCGGCCTCGATCAAGTCGCCACTATAGACCCATTCCAGTGCTGTGCCCATGTTGACGATTCTGGGGAGAAACCAACTGGAACAAGCCTCTGGCGTTATGCCGATCTTATTGAAGACGAATCCTACGCGGGCATTGTCCGCGACGAGGCGTATATCCATCGCGCAGGTCATGGTCGCTCCAATACCCACAGCCGCACCGTGGATGGCGGCTATGACCGGTTTCTTGCAGTCGTAGATCGCGAGTGTGAGTTGACCGCCCGTGTCGCGAACCCCTTCAGTAATTTCCGGGTCATTGAGTCTGGTCTGCATGTCATCGAGGCTGGGTTGCAGGCTCTCGTCCAGCCCAAACACATTGCCCTCGCTGCCAAGATCCATGCCAGCGCAGAATGCCTTGCCCGCGCCCGTGACTACGATTGCGCGAACCTCATCATCCTCGCTGGCGCGATTGATCGCATCGATAAGTTCACCTGCCATCTCCACCGTAAACGCATTCATGTGCTCGGGGCGGTTGAGGGTGATGGTTAGAATAGTATTTTCGATCTGGTAGAGAATTGCATTATAGGTCATAAAGGAATTCCAGGCAGGCGGGGCAGGTGGCGTATGAGGCCTATGATACCCAGATGCAGAAGTTTATGCGGAGCTATCTTTTAGTTGTTGCATCCTGAAG
Source organism: Gammaproteobacteria bacterium (assembly GCA_029253585.1). GTDB lineage: Bacteria > Pseudomonadota > Gammaproteobacteria > Pseudomonadales > Pseudohongiellaceae > UBA9145. The sequence continues at coordinate 213,252 of JAQWZF010000021.1, read as the reverse complement.
ACTTCGACCTCGCCTTCTTGCAGCATCTGCTGCAGATGCAGATCCTCTTCTCGCTTGGTGATTGCCGAGATTAGATATTCGGCCTTCAATGCGTGGCCGCGATAAACGTACTCTTCTCCAAGGATGGCGCTTTCTATTTTCTTAACTACCACCTTTACGCCCTCTTTATCGACGCCGGGGAGTAGCATTCTGAACTGCTTGTAGCTTGTTCGAGAGAGTACATTCTCATTACGCCTTCTATCGGTGGCCATCAATGCGAAATGACGCAGCATCGCGTTGCCAACCTTGGTGCCATGTTGTTTGACGATATCGTCTAAATTAACAAGCTCGAGAGTCAGCATCGAAACGGGCTTGGTGTGGCGCAGCGCAACGCAACCCCAAGTACTCGGTTACTTACTTCGATAAAGGTGCGGTGATTGAGTATCGTGGTGATTGGGTCGTAGATCGCGTTCTCCTGATACTCAGCGGCCACCTCTTCCATTGTCATAATGATTATAGACAGTGCGAAAATCGTAACAGTGACGAGATTGCTCAGCAGAAGAATTGTTGTGGCCTGTTCTAGTGACGTTATCGACTGGCCTGCTCGGAATAGGGCCAGGATGGGGTCGCCGACCGCATTGAACAGCGAGAGCGTGAGCAACAGATAGGCACCAAAATTGGTATTTATGGCCATAACCGGCCGCAGCTTTCGCTCTATCCTTAATCCTCGCACGAGGATATAGACTATGCTGGCTGAGAAGATGAGCATCATCTGGGTGTAGATGCGGGTGCGCCAGAGGATAGACTCATCGATAAACGTAAAATAGTAGAAGCCTGCCATGGTGCCCAGAAACCAGACGAGGCAGAACAGGGGTAGCTTCGTAGCCTCTTGATTCCAGAAATTCGCCAGCCCCGAGAGCACTGGGATGCGACCGCCCATGATGAGGGCGTTGGCAAAAAATACAGAGATAAGAGGAGGGATGAACTCCTGCATGGAAGCCAGCAGGATGCCGACGCAGTTGGCCATAAAGCCAAGTGCGATCTTGAGCAGACCGAACACCTGCCTGTTACTCGACCAATTCACTAACAGGGCGATGCCTGTTACCAAAGAGACCAGAGCTAAGGCGATCGCTAGATTCTGATTTTCCATTTATTTTGCCATTCTAGATGGCCTGCGCCGTCTGTAGTTGTTCAATTTCGTTTTCAGTAAAGCCCCAATCCGTCAGAACTTGCTCTGTATGCTCCCCGGCCATGGCGGCCGATGACTGTATCTGCGACTCTGTGCGACTGAACCTCGGCGCAGGCGCAGGTTGAGTTACTCCCTCAAAATCGACATAGGTTTTTCTTTCTAAGTTATGTGGGTGACTTGGCGCTTCGCTAAGATCGAGTACCGGCGCGAAGCAGACATCCGTGCCTTCCATCAATTCGCACCATTGAGATCGTGTCTTTGTGAGGAATAACTGAGTCAGTTTCTCTCTTAGGTCTGGCCACGCCTGCTGATCTTGCTGTGCAAGAAACGCGTCGTCCTGAATCCCGCATTTCTCCAGCAGGAGGGCGTAGAACTGTGGTTCTATCGAGCCGATGGAAATATACTTCCCATCGCTACATTCGTAGCTGCCGTAGTAATGCGCGCCGCCATCCAGCTTGTTTGCCTGTCTGTCGGTGGTCCACATGTTCATCGCCATTAGCCCAAAGAAAGGGCTCAGTAGGCTCGCTGTTCCATCGGTCATTGCCGCATCGATGACTTGACCCTGGCCCGAATTATGTCGCTCGAACAGCGCGGCAAGGATTCCGGTGAGTAGATACATCGCGCCTCCGCCAAAGTCGCCTACCAGATTAAGCGGTGGTGCGGGGGCTCTGTCGGAGTAGCCCATGGCGCCTAATGCGCCAGCTATAGAAATATAGTTGATATCGTGCCCTGCAGCTTGGGCCAGAGGCCCGGATTGCCCCCAGCCGGTCATGCGACCGAAGATGAGTTTTGGATTGCGCTGAATGCAGACGTCAGGCCCCAGTCCCAAGCGCTCCATCACGCCGGGGCGAAACCCTTCGATTAGCGCGTCTGCCCGATCTATCAGTTTCAGCACCGTTTCGACGGCAGCTGGATTTTTCAGATCCAGTGCGATTGAGCGGCGACCCCGGTTCAGCACATTGGCCCGATGACCGCCGCCTTTATGACTGAGACGGTCGATCCGTATGACCTCGGCGCCCATGTCGGCGAGCATCATTGCGCAGAAAGGGCCTGGTCCAATGCCGGCCATCTCAAGTACCTTCAATCCCTTTAGCGGTCCCATCGTAGTTTCCATTATCAATTCGAATTCCTATGAATCATAGGGGATTAACGGGAGAAAATAAATTCAATGCTTGAAAACACTAGCGAAATCAGCCTGAGCCGGTGAATTCATTAGCTGTTTCACTTTTAGAGCGGATACATTATCCTTTCGAGTCCCCTTGATAAGAAACTGAGCAAATTACGGTATTAATCGACTATGGAACTACAGAATAAAACAGCGTTCATCACCGGTGGAGCCTCTGGCTTGGGTCTGGCCACGGCACGGAATTTTATTGCATCCGGCGCCAGGGTTATGTTGTTCGACTTGAATGAACAGATGCTGCAGAAGGCGGTTTCTGAATTGGGTGAGAACGCAGTATTTCATGCGGGTGACGTGGCTGATGAGATTGCTGTCGCCGCTGCTATTGTGAAGACCAAAGAAAAATTTGGTACGGTTCATATCAATGTGAACTCTGCAGGAATCGGTGGTGCCGCTCGCACGGTTGGCAAGAATGGCCCTATGCCGCTGGAAAAATTCGAACACATCGTAAGAGTCAATCTCGTGGGCACTTTCAACGTGCTGCGTCTGTGTGCCGAGGTCATGCAGATGAATGACCCTGTTACCGAAGACAACGAGCGGGGCGTCATTATCAATGTGGCGTCTATCGCCGCCTTCGACGGCCAGACCGGTCAGGCGGGATATGCTGCCTCCAAGGGTGGCATCGTCGCCATGACACTGCCAATTGCCAGAGACCTGGCGAAGCGAGGCATTCGGGTAATGACGGTAGCCCCGGGTGTATTCGAGACACCGCTGTTGGCGTCGGCACCCGATGAGGTTCGCGATCCACTCATTGCCATCACTCAGTTTCCGAAGCGCTTGGGAAATCCGGACGAGTTTGCTGATCAGGTGGCGCACATCGTTACCTGTTCTTATCTCAATGGCGAGACGATACGGCTGGATTCTGGCATTCGCATGCCTGCGCTTTGATAGTTAGTTGAAAGGCAATTGAAAGGCAACTGAAAGAAAATTGAATGCGCAGCTGTGATAATCGATCAGAGCTGCGATTTTATCTTATAAAGTTTGGAGCAAGAAAATGGCTGATGCATACATAGTAGGGGCGGTGCGAACTGCGACAGGTAAGAAGAAGGGAAGGTTGAGCAATCTTCACCCGGTAGATATGGGCGCAATTGTTGTTGATGAGTTGCTAGATAGAACGGCAATTCCAAACGATGCAGTAGACGATGTGATATTTGGTGTGGTGATGCAGATCGGGTCTCAGGCAAGCAACCTCGGGCGCAACGTATCGATGTCATCGAAGTTGGATCTTGCTGTGCCTGGAACGACCGTAGACCGCCAGTGTGGTTCTTCGCTGCAGGCGATTCAATTTGGCGCGCAGGCAGTAATGTCGGGCACTCAGGATGTGATTATTTCAGGTGGTGTGGAAGCCATGAGTACCGTTGAGATCGGTTCGAATATACGCGACGGCCTGGCCAATGGGCGCGGTATTCCCAAGGGGGAGCGTTTAGAGCTGCAATACCCCGGAATCCAGTTTAGTCAGTTCGATGGTGCCGAACTCCTTGCTGAGAAATACGAGATTTCCCGAGCGGACCTGGATGCCTTCGGACTGCTCAGTCATCAGCGTGCTGCGGCGGCAACCGAGAAGGGATATTTCAAGCAAGAGATAGTTCCTCTGAACGTTAAGTTAGAAGATGGCTCGGCGGACGCGCACTCGGTAGATGAGGGTATTCGTGCCGGAGCCACGCTAGAGGGCATGCAGTCCTTGAACACCCTGCGCGAAGGTGGCGTTATCACGGCAGGTACGGCGAGTCAGATCAGTGATGGTGCGGCGGCAGTCATGATCGCCAATGAGAAGGCGGTTGCGAAATATGATCTGCCGGTACGGGCAAAGATTCATTCGTTGGCGGTGGTCGGATCCGACCCGGTGATTATGCTGGAAGGCCCTATCCCGGCTACGCAGAAGGTGCTGGAGAAGGCTGGGCTGAGCATCGATGATATCGACCTCTATGAAGTCAACGAGGCATTCGGGTCTGTTCCGCTAGCCTGGGCGAAGGCGCTGAGCGCCGACCTCGAAAAATTGAATGTGAACGGCGGCGCGCAGGCTTTAGGTCACCCACTCGGTGGAACCGGTGCGAAGCTTATGACTACGCTGGTGCATGAACTTGAGCGCCGCGAGAAACGTTATGGATTGATAGCTATCTGTGAAGGCGGTGGTACCGCCAATGCGATGATTGTCGAGCGTATGAATTCGGTTACCGGCTGAGAGAAAAGATCATGATTGATAACTACGATTCTCCATGGATGGATGAAGAGTTGCATATTATGCGCGACGCTGTAGCGAAATTTCTGCAGAAAGAGTTTGTGCCTAACATGGACAAGTGGGAGAAGCAGGGTTTTGTCGATAGGGATGCATGGCGAGTAGCCGGGCAGGCTGGATTACTCTGTGCCTCTATACCGGAAGAATATGGCGGTGGTGGTGGCAACTTCAAACACGAGATGGTGTTGGTAGAAGAGTTGAGCTACGCCAATATCACCGGCTTCGGCAACGGTGTTCATTCGGGGATAGTTGCGCACTACATTCACGCCTACGGCAGCGAAGAGCAGAAGAAGAAGTGGTTGCCGAGAATGGCGAGCGGCGACATCGTTTCCGCCATTGCGATGAGCGAGCCTGGAACGGGGTCCGATCTGCAAGCGGTCGCTACAACCGCTCTTGCGGATGGTGATAACTATGTTCTGAACGGACAGAAGACATTTCTCACCAATGGCATGACGGCGAACCTTATCTGTGTAGTGACGAAGACTGACCCTTTCGAGGGTGGTAAGGGTATCTCACTAATCATGGTGGAAACCGAACTTGTAGAAGGTGAGGGTGGTTTTAGCCGGGGTAGAAACCTGGAGAAACTCGGCATGAAGGCGCAAGATACTGCCGAGATATTTTTCGATGATGTCAGAGTGCCCAAGGAAAATCTGTTAGGTCCCTCTGAAGGGAAGGGCTTTGTACAATTGATGCAACAGTTGCCGCAGGAGCGGTTGATAATTGCAGCCGGGGCCTGTGCGGCAATTGAGAAGGCGCTAAAGATCACTAGTGAGTATGTCAAAGAGCGTAAGGCTTTTGGTAAGCGCATTCTCGACTTTCAGAACACGCAGTTTCGATTGGCAGAGCGTTATACCGAAGCTCGTCTGGCTCGTGTATTCGTTGACGACTGCGCGATGAAGCTTGCCGATGGCAAGCTGGATGAGGCGACAGCCGCCATGGCGAAGTGGTGGACCACCCAGAAACAGTGTGAAATCGTGGATGAGTGTTTGCAATTTTTTGGTGGCTACGGGTTTATGATGGAATACCCGATCGCCAAGATGTATGCGGATAGCCGGATACAGAAGATCTACGGTGGCAGCAACGAAATTATGAAGTTATTAATTGCTAGAGAAATCTAGTGAGTGAAAGAGTTTCTTCTTTAAGGGCTTATAAAGGTAAGTTAGTACTCACTATTTTTGCTATTCTTCACGCAGCGAAAGCCAGTGTGGTTGCTGCTGGAGGTCGGCGCAACAGGCATTCTCGCGCTTACCCTGAAGCCGCTGCAGTGTTCATCGCTGCAGAGAAATGAGCCGCCACGTAGGCTGCGCATAGCGGGTGCTGCAGCATTCCCAGCCATGATTTTGTCTGGCTCGATGCCGCGAGGGTCTTCCCGTTCACTCATCGCGTAGTAGTTCGGATGATACCAGTCTGACACCCACTCCCAGACGTTGCCGCTGATATCATAAAGCTGATGGGCATTCGGCGGATAGCTACCCACCGGGGCGGTGCCCGTGTATCCATCATTCGCAGTATCGTCGCTCTCTGCACCCTGCCAGAAATTTGTTACGGCTTCGCTTAGATGCAGCGGTTGGCTTCCCCAAGTATAGATCTCTCCCTCTCTGCCGCCCCTTGCTGCAAATTCGAATTGCGCCTCGGTCGGGAGATCTTTGTCCAACCAATAGCAGTAGGCGAGAGCATCGTCAAAGCTGACTTGAACTACGGGGTGATCCTCGTTGTCGATTTGCGCGAGCTCACCGTCGCTGCCATTTGGATGTCGCCAATTTGCACTGGCGATTGGATTCCACCATTTCTCTGGGTTCAAGCTTATTGCCAGACTCTCATTCGGGCTTGTGAAGACCAGACCGCCTTCGCCTTTCTCAGATTGGGTTATATAGCCGGTTGCGGCTACAAACTTCGCGAAGTCACCGTTGCTGACCTCAAATTTGTCAATCCAGAATGCCTCCAGGCTGACTTCGTGCACCGGACGCTCATCGGCTAGACCGGTTTCCGAGCCCATCTGAAAGACACCGGCATCGATGTATGCCATGTTCGCGAATTTGGGGTCCGATTCAAGTATAAAGAAATTATCAATAACGGCGATGAGGGCAAGAAAGGCCACTGCACCCGTCAATTGTTTGGTGTTCGACATTGCGACTTCTTCAATCCTTTACTTCGGCTTTTTTTGCACCAATTAAAGGCAAAAAACACGATTTGATACGAATTTACCCCTTTATAGCAGGTTTTTTGTTTGTATACACCGAATGCTCTTCACAAATTTGAACACTTAAAGAATTAAGTAACTGATTTCCGTTGAGCCTCGGGCACTCTATTAGTGCGTGGGGGCTCCGGTTGACTCAGATCAGTGATAGGAAGTTAGAGTCCTGCGGTCCAGTAGTGGCATAATCGGGAAATTTAGAGAACGTTATGCGATTATAGTGCCCTAGAATCGCCAAGCAGGAGCAATGCAGTGACAGGTCAAAAGAATTTCCTTAGAGAAACCACAATGCTTTTTTCAGTGCTTGTGCGGAACACAGTCAGCACATCGGTCTGTGGCCTTGCGGCATTTATTATGGTTCCCGCTGCAGCCTACGCGGCTGAGTCTGGCTATTTACCGCCACTTACCGAGTTCGGCGCGCCCGATCTTCAGGGTACCTGGTCGCTAGCGACGCAAACGAATTTAGAAAGATCGGATAGATTCGAAGGGAAGCTGGTTATTTCGCAAGAGGAAGCTCTTTTAATCGAGACTAGGGTGCAGGCGCGTAACGAGGCAAGCAATCTGCCAAGTGACCCAAACCGTGAAGCGCCTTCGGCGGGTCTTAATGTTGGCGGCTACAATACATTCTGGATGGACCCAGGCGAAAGACTTGCTGTTGTAAATGGTGAAATCAGAACGTCAGTTCTTGTGGACCCTGCGGATGGGCAGCTGCCTTATAGCGAGCAGGGAAAGGCCAATTTTGCTGCGGCAATGCAGCGCAGACAATCCTACGATGGGCCGGAAGTGCGCCCTCTGGGTGAGCGTTGCGTAGTGGGTTTCGGTTCTTCCGGTGGCCCACCTAAATTACCCGTGCTGTATAACAATCTGACACAGATTGTGCAGACAGAGTCTCATGTGGTGTTGCTTGCAGAGATGAATCACGATGCGCGCATCGTGCGTATGAATGCAGAACATCAAGATCCGCCGCTGTACCCCTGGTTGGGGGACTCGATCGGTTATTACGAAGACAACACGCTAGTCGTCGAAACTACAAACTTCCATTCGCAGCAAAGTCTTCGCTCCTCATTAGAACATCGCTTCTATGGTTCCATGCAGATGAAGGTGACCGAGCGATTTACGCGCACGGCCGATGACTCAATCTTGTATCAGTTCACTGTGGATGATCCAGAGAATTACAGCCAGCCCTGGAGTGGCGAATTACCCATGAATGCAAACGGTGAGCGCGTATTCGAGTACGCCTGCCATGAGGGGAACTATGCGCTACCGGGAATCTTGGCCGGAGCGCGGCGGGCAGATAGCGAAGGTATCGACTATGCGCCCACTGATCCAGGTCAGTAATTCTCTGTTTTTAGCGCAGGTCGGGTAGCTGATAGCCATCGGCATCCAGCTGCGCTCGAATAGATTTCTTGTCTATCTTTCCCGTCGAGGTGAGTGGAATCGCATCCGCCTCGATTACATCATCTGGTAGTTGCCACTTAGCGAAGATTTTGCCGCAGTGTTCGATAATAGCATCTCTATCCAGCGACTTTCCTTCCGCCATGATAACCAATGCCACTGGGCGCTCGTCCCACTTAGGATGGGGCTGTGCGACCACTGCGGCTTGAGCCACATCAGCCATGCCCACGATGTGATTCTCCAGATCGACGGATGAGATCCATTCGCCGCCCGACTTGATGAGATCCTTGGACCGATCGGCAATGAGAATGTACTGCTCCGGATCAATCTTGGCTACATCGCCTGTAACTAGCCAGCCATCATGAAATTTATCCGGCTGCGGATCATTGAAGTATTCCGATGCTATCCAGGGGCCTTGAATGCACAGTTCGCCCACGGCTTCGCCATCATGAGGCAGGCGGTTCCATTCCTCGTCAAATATTTCGATCTCAAGGCCAGGCATGGCGAGGCCAGCTTTGGCGATGTTTTCAAATTGCTGATCTTCAGAAATATTAAGATGAGACCGCTTGGCGACTTTTCTGGACAATGTGCCTAGAGGGTTGGTCTCGGTCATGCCCCAGCCTTGAATCATTTCTATCTGATGGCTGTCCCAGTACCAGCGCATCATAGATACCGGCGGAGCGGAGCCGCCGCAGGTGAGGCGCGCTAGATTGCTCAGGTCGTACTTGTCTGGTTCGGCTTCCAGGGCTGCCTTCACTCCCTGCCAGATAGTTGGAACACCCGCAGAGATGGTAACTTTTTCTTCGTGCATCAATTTAAGAAATGCATCTGGCACCATAAAACGGTGAGGCATTACTTGTTTGCAGCCAAGCATCGAGGCGCAGAAGGGAAGTCCCCATCCCATGGCGTGAAACATGGGCACAATTCCGAGCAGTGAGTCTAACGAGGAAAGCCCTATAGAATCTGTTAGGCATTCGGCAAGAGTGTGGAGATAAGTCGAGCGGTTTGTGTACATGACGCCTTTGGGTTTGCCGGTTGTGCCCGAGGTATAACATAGCCCCATAGGTGAATCTTCATCGATGTCTGGCCACTCGTAAGTGGTCTCCTGTCCGGCAATGAAGTCTTCGTAGTCGATCTGATTTTTGAATGAGCTCTCGCCACCCTCGCCGTGGCGACAGATGACCAGTAGTTCTACGCAGGGAATCTTGTCCCATAGAGGCTCTAACAAGGGCAGCAGGTCTTCATCGGCAAAAATTACCCTGTCGTTGGCGTGGTTGATGATGTATTCGAGATCGGTAGGGGAGAGCCTGATGTTGAGTGTGTGTAATACAGCACCCATAGAAGGAACAGCCTGATAGAGTTCCAGGTGGCGATAGTTATTCCACATGAAGCTGCCGACTCTATCGCCAACTTCGATGCCATGCTTGCTCAGGGCATGAGCCAACTGGTTTGCCCTATCCCAGGTCTGCTTCAGGGTCTGACGGTGAGTGCCTTCAGCCTGCATAGTGACGACTTCGACATCAGGATCCAGGATCGCACCCCTGCCTAGTATTCTGGACATTAATAGAGGTGTTTTTTGCATCGTCATTCGGCTTCTCTCCTGTCAATTGCTGCGACATTCGCTAGTTAAGGGATTGGATCATAGCCGATAAATATGGGCTTGTTCAAATGCCCGTTAGGCTCGCTCTGGTAGTGAGCAGGGAGAGTCAAATTTGAATTGCCGCGCATGGGGGTTTATTCTCGTAAAGCTGTGCCATTGGCCACCAGAATTCATAAAACCATGGAGAAAGTAATGATAAGTGCCGCGGAGCCTACTAAGCAGATGATTTCCGTCAAGGGTAAATCCATGGCCTATGCTGAGATGGGGGAAGGCGACCCGATTATCTTTCAGCACGGTAACCCCACGTCTTCCTATTTATGGCGTAATGTTATGCCACATCTTGCGGATCAGGGGCGCTGCATTGCGATCGACCTAATCGGTATGGGCGACTCGGATAAGTTAGATGGCGCAGGAGCTGATAGCTATACCTTTGTGCAGCACAGGGAGTATCTTGATGGGGCGTTGCAGGCGCTAGGGGTTGATAAGGATGTCACCTGGGTTATTCACGACTGGGGGTCTGCACTGGGCTTTGACTGGGCGAATCGTCATCGTGATGCGGTCAAGGGCATAGCCTATATGGAAGGCATAGTGCGACCGGTATCCTGGGCCGAATGGCCGGAGGCTGCCAGAGGCGTCTTTCAGGGCTTTCGCAGTGAGGCAGGCGAGGAGATGGTGTTAGAGAAGAACACCTTCATTGAGAGAGTATTGCCTGGATCTATTTTGCGCGAGTTGAGTGAAGAAGAAATGAAGGTCTACCGGCGCCCCTTTCAAAAGAAGGGGGAAGACAGGCGGCCAACGCTTTCCTGGCCCAGACAGATACCGATCGATGGCGAGCCTGAAAACGTGGTAGACATCGTGCAGGACTATGCTGACTGGCTTACCGTGGCGGAGTTGCCTAAATTATTCATCAACGCCGAACCAGGTGCGATACTAACGGGCCCGCAGCGAGAATTCTGTCGCTCATGGCCGAATCAAACCGAAGTGACGGTATCTGGCACTCATTTTATCCAGGAAGATTCTCCCCATGAGATCGGAAAAGCGATAGCCCACTGGTGCCGGAACCTATAAAGACGACTGATCAACTTTCCTAAGGAAATAAGATGAATGACGTAAACACTCAAACTCCCAGCTTTGGTGTCTTGGCGAAGATTCTGGCTTTGGCCTCTGCGATGTCTGTTGCCTTTCTATCTAGCGCACAGCAACCCCGGGAAGGGATTGGGCAGGCAGATGTTCGTCAGCTTATTGTAGGCAAGTGGGTAATCAACGATGAGCTGAGTGACAATAGCGACGATCAGGTGGAGGTGGCGATTAGGGAGGGCGGCGGTAAAGTAGCACGGCGCTGGTTCAGCAAACGGGACGAGGATTTCTATAGAGGTGGGCCGCCAGAGCAGGAGCTCTACGATCGCATTTCCTATGACGATATCCTGAGTATCGAATACGCTGCACCTGAGTTTACATTTACCTATGCCGATGACTATAGGCGTGTCTTTCATACCGATGGGCGCCGTCGTACATCCACGGCTAATAGCTTCTATGCCGAGGGCGGCGCCGATTTCTCATTTGGAAACTGGGATGGGGCTTCGCTTGTGGTTGAGGCCAGGCCGCGCGATGGAGGTTTTACCCTTGAAACTTATACGCTTGAGGAGGGTGGAAATCGGCTAAGAGTCGGGATGGTGATAGAGCCAAGCTCGTTTCGTGCGGCGATTAATCTAACTCGAATCTACGATCGCGCCAACTGAGCCACTATTTCCTCTTCTACTTCTCTCAATCTGTCTTTTCCGAAGAAGATTTCCTCGCCTACATAAAAAGTGGGCGAACCAAAAGTTCCACGGTTCACCGATGCTTCCGTATTAGCTATCAATTTTTGTTTTACCTCTGGCTCTACACTCCCTGCCAGCAATTCATCTGCGGGAAGATTGGCGGCTGTTAAGGCCTCCTTGATGACCCCGGCATCCGCTATGTTGAGCCCTTTCTCCCACATGCACTGATACATGGCTTCGATGTACTCCTTGCCTATGCCCTGATCTATCGCGAAGACTGCGCCACGCATAATATGCAGGGTATTGACAGGAAATTTAGGATTGAACATAAATTTGGACAGATTGTGTTTCTTGATAAAGCGTTGGGTCTCGAGAGCGTTATATTCGGACTTGTTCTTGATGCCGGCGAAGGCTTCCATAGGAGATTTGTTATTGGTAGCCTTGAAAACACCTCCGAGTAGAATAGGTACATATTCGAAGGATGCGCCGGTACGCTGTTCGATCTCAGGAATGACTCGGTGGCAGTAATAGGTATTCGGGCTGCCAAAATCGAAATGGAACTCTATTTTACTTGTCATAGTGGCTTTGTCTCTCGGGTTTGCTGTGTGCGGGAATCTAAAATTTTTCGGCGAAGGGTCTGATGTCCATCTCAAAAGTCCATGCATCACGGCCCTGATGATGGAGCATCCAATAAGATTCAGCTACAGACTTTGGATCCATAAGCGTGTCTTCGGGTAGATCGTCTGGATTGTCGCCGCGCTCTATTATTCGGTCGCGAACGAAGGCAGTGTCTACGCCTGCATCGATGATCAGGTGCGCAACATGTATGTTCTGAGGACCGAGCTCGCGGGCCAGGCTCTGAGCCAGAGCGCGCAGTCCAAATTTGGCGCTAGAGAATGCAACGAATCCGCTGCTCCCACGAAGGCTGGCGGTGGCTCCTGTGAAAAAGATAGAACCCTTCTTGCGGGGAAGCATATATTTTGCCGCTTCGCGTCCGCTTAAGAATCCCGTCAGGCATGCCATCTTCCAGACTTTGTAAAACACTCTCTCCGTCGTTTCCAGAATGGGAAATTTTACATTGCCGCCGGTGTTTGAGATGACTATCTCAATTGGACCGATGTCATGCTCAATGGCGGCGAAGCGTTCGACTACCTGGGATTCCTCCCGCGCATCCAAAGAGTAGCTATGGACCTGTCCTCCGGCGGCTCTAATTTCTTTTACGAGAGCGTCATTTTTGTCGCCGTTGCGCCGGCCGAGGCAGACTACGAAGCCGCCGCCGGCGAACCTGCGCGCAATGGCGGCACCGATGTAGTCACCGGCGCCTATAATGACGCATACAGGAGAATTGTTTGTCATGATTTGAAATTGTGTCCGCCGATTCGTTTATCATAAATCGGCATCGACTAGTTTCGGCCTGTTAATTACAGGGGCTTTACGAATTTTAGAGTCATGCGATCGCTTTCACCGATAGCGTCGTACTTGGCTCTATCCACATCGCCCAATCGGTAGTTGGGAGCCAGAGTCCACACACCCTCTGGGTGAACTGTGGGATCTTTCGAGTTGGCATTGATCTCTGTGCCGGCTACAAATTCGAATCCAGCGGCCGCTGCAACTTCTTTCACATAGGCCTCGGTGACGTAGCCGGAGGTACGCATGACGCCCATGCCGGCATCCGCTTTGGCTCGATGCTCTACTACCCCCAGCACTCCACCGGGTTTTAATGCGGCATAGAACGACGCGAAGAATTCATGCTCCTTTCCGGCCATGATCCAGTTGTGGACGTTGCGAAAGGTAAGCGCCATATCGGCGGAGCCCGGTGGCGCGATCGCAACTTCATGTGGAGGGTTTAGATGACGCACCGTGATCTTGCCGTAGAGATCTGGATCGGCCGTGATCTTCTCTTCGAACCCACTTAGAATTCTTGGCATATAAGAGGCGGATGCATTTGGTGAGAAGTGCGCCGCGTAATATTTGCCATGGTCGCGTAGATACGGAGCCATGATCTCGGTATACCAGCCTGTAGAAGGAAGAATTTCTATCACGGTCATATCCGCACTCAAACCAAAGAATTCCAGAGTTTTTACCGGGTGGCGAAACTGGTTGCGCGCTCGGTTAGTCTCGTTGCGATGCTCCCCTTGTGCCCAGTCGGCTAGGGTTTTTGCCATTGCACCGCCATGGTGATCGGCTAGAGAGAATTGGCTAAAGTTTAATGTGATAGCCGAGAGTGCTGCTATCACAAGGAATTTTGAAGATTTCATCGTAAACCTCGTTTTGGGTCGGTTTTTAGTTTGCGTAAGCCCTTTGAGCTCGCACATTGATAGGGATTCTTGCATGAAATATTCGGGTAGGCCAACACTATCGGCCGATTCTACCCGTCTCAGGTGCTACTATATTCTGACTAGATAGGAAGCTTAGAGGAATACGCTGTGCGACAATGACTTAAGGCGGCGTGGTTGGAAACGCTTGCCGATTGAGGGGTGGGGCATGGTAGATACTGTATTTAGGTCAAAATTTCAGGTGCGAGATTATGAGTGTGATCTGCAGGGCATCGTCAACAATGCGGTCTATCAGAATTATCTGGAGCATGCTCGACACGAGTTTCTACAGAGTCGAGGCGCGAATTTTGCGGAATTAACTGCCCTTGGGGTAATCATTGTCGTTGTCCGTGCGGAGCTAGACTATAAGCAGGCGCTGCGCCCCGCTGATAAATTTAGCGTGAGTGTTATTGCCAAACCCCTGGGTCGGTTGAAGCTGGTATTTGAACAGGAGATCAGGAGGCTTGCAGACAATGAGTTGATGCTGGAGGCCAAGATAGTCGCGGTTTCATTGAGAGATGGCAAGCGGCCTTATTTTCCGGAAGAACTGAAGAAACTGTTGTCCTAGCTTCGGTGCAGTCCCAGATCATTGCTTACTGGCCGGCAGATGCAAAAACTCGGAACAAAAAAAGCCCCGTCGGAACGAGGGCAGGAAGGGTAAGAAAGGTAAGGAAGGTAATAAAATTGCCTGTGCAGAAACAGGGCAACTCTGTAGATAAGGAACCCGGTGGCAGCTTTTTTATTCCATCTTTTCTAGATTAATTTGATATTCGCCAAAGGACGAAAGACCCTTCAGGGTACTCACCCGGGCACTAAATATTATCTAGTTTCCAAGGTGCTCAGATTCAGAATATAAACCAATTTTACTTGGCGCGACTGCGGCTCCTATCTTGCTAACCCTATCTTGTTGATCCGGTATAGCTGGCCTCGGGCATCTCAGAGGGCAGGGATCTACTTAAGATCTCGGAGGCCTCTGTGCGGCGTGCGGGATCTTCATTGAAGACCATTTCGAAGAAAGACAGTGTCGCTATTGCCGTTACCATCTGCTGTCGCCCGGGGTGCAGTGCCTTCTCGGTCGGCATTGTTTCGCAAACGGTCAAAACGGCAGAGTCCATATCTATTCCATCGGATTCGTCGCCCAGTGCGCTGAAGGCCATACTCGGGTCTTCATTCATATTCGACAGTACCGCGATGCATCCCAAACCATCGGGGTGCCGCATAAGTCTAAACCGGGGCTCGGAGATGGAGCCAAAACCTAAATGGGTGCCACCTTCAATCTGCAGCAGTATGCTGTTGCGCACCCTAGGGGGAATAGTCGCGGCGTTGGGCTCGAAGTTGATAAGCGCATCCAAGGTGCCGGCTATCATCATAAATGGGACATCGCTAGTCTCGTAGAACTCCCTGGTGAGTCCGGCAGTGGGGCCCGCAATCGAGATCGCGGCTTTTACTCTTGCGTCGCGAAGTCTGGGGTGATAGGTGGCAAGGGTGGTTGTAATGCCGCCCAGGGAATAACCCATCAGGGCGATGCGCGAGGAATCAATTTCACCGGCGAAGGATTTGGCCTCGCCAGATAATTGCAGAACGGAATCGATTAGGAAGCTGACATCGCTGGGTTGATTCACCAGATCGTTGGCGTTGGGCCCGCCTGCGGTTCCGCCAGCTGTAAGCGGAAAGTTCGCGGCCACTACGACATAACCATAGCTAGCGAGTAATTCCGCGGTATATCCCAAGTCGGTGCGTTCCGACACGAAGCCATGGCTGTGAATAACTAGGGGGTACTTGCCGGCGCTATCCTGGGGGTACCAGATGCTGGTTGGAAAAGTTCTATTAGGCAGGCTCGGTGCATCGCCGTTCGCGGCTGTCTCGCGCGTCTCGTCGACGAATACCGTCTCTGCAATGGCGATAGCATACGGGCCCGGTGTTAGCCATTCTGCGCTTGCTGAATTCTCTGGCATTGCTTCTGGCATGGTGGCCAGGAAAGTGACCTCGAACACGACCAGTAACAAGCCGATCAGCCCAATTATTCCTATCGCGAATTTTCGAATCATAAGTGTCTCTGCTATGCGCGCGTGAAGGCGAGCAATGGAAATCTGTGTTAGTAGTCAGCCAGTAAGCTGTCGAAGTAGCTTGGCACTATCTCGGAGGCCTTGCCACTAATGTGTTCATCGAACCCGGACCCGGTTCGTTCGAGGTTGAGTTCTACCGTTCGGGCGCGTCGAATTTTTGCAGTCTGGTAGAAGCCGGAGGCTGGATAGACGTTACCGGACGTGCCTATAGCTACGAATAGGTCACAACTCTCCAATGCCTGATTGATCTTGTTCATATGAAAGGGCATTTCACCAAACCAAACGATATGTGGCCTTAAATTGCCCGGGGAGCGACAGCAGCGACAATGTGTGTCAAAGCCAAAGTCCTCGTTGATGTCGAATACAAGGTGAGAATTTAGACAGTGCATCTTGAGGAGCTCGCCGTGCATGTGCAGTAAATTCTCGGACCCGGCGCGCTCGTGAAGATTGTCGATGTTCTGTGTGACTAGGAGAAACTGACCCTGGAATTCGTGCTCAAATTTGGCGAGATAACTGTGTGCAGCATTGGGTCTGATCTCATTGGAAAGCAGCTTACGTCGTCTCTGGTTATAAAACTCATAGACAAGTTGCGGATTACGCTCGAATCCTTCCGGGGTGGCTACCTCGTCCACTGGGTGGTTTTCCCAGAGGCCGTCGGCGGCACGAAATGTCTGTATACCCGATTCGGCAGAGATGCCGGCTCCGGTAAGTACGACGATTGATTCAGGTTTCGATCCCATTGCTCAATACTAGCACGGAGAAAACTGACTCTACTCATTCCAATTTGACTTCTGTTAGCATCGGGGTCGCTCAGTATGCGTCTCTTCATCTCTGCGCTAGTTAATAGAATCGCAGCAGGTATAATGGTTGTTAATTATCCTGATTACCCAGATTCACAGCAATTTTGAGAGAGCACAATGACCGCGTTGAAATTAGGCAATATGGCGCCTGCATTTATTTTGTTGAACCAAGCTGAAGAGAAGGTTAGTTTAAAAGACTTCAGGGGTAAATCTGCTGTTGTTCTGTATTTCTATCCGAAGGCGATGACGCCCGGTTGCACCCTGCAGGCTTGCGGTCTGCGTGATTCCAAGAAGCAGCTAGCAAAGCTGGGTGCGGTAGCTTTGGGAATAAGTCCCGATCCGGTAAAAAGATTGGCAAAGTTTGAAGAGAAAGAGAGCCTCAATTTCGATCTGCTGGCAGACGAAGATCATTCGGTTGCAGACAAGTATGGGGTTTGGGACTTGAAGAAATTCATGGGTCGCGAGTATATGGGGATAGTGCGTACCACTTTCATTATCGATAAGACTGGGCGCCTGGTCCATATCATGGATAAGTTCAAGACCAAGACGCATCACGATGATGTGCTGGAGTTGTTGAAGGGCCTGCCCTAGGCGCCGCTTGATGGAGCTACATTGCCGACAATATTCCGAAGCTGGCCCGCCCCTGCTGATTTTGCATGGGCTGTTCGGCAGTCTTGGCAACTGGGGATGGCATAGCAAGCAGCTCGCTGAGAGCTTCTCCGTCTATGGAGTGGATCTGCGTAATCACGGTGATTCGCCGCACACGGAACGACTCGATTATCAAGTCATGGCCGAAGATGTGCGTCAGTTGATAGAGCGCCTGGGCTTGGATTCATGTTCTATCATTGGCCATTCCATGGGCGGCAAGGTGGCTATGCAACTTGCCCTAAGTTACCCCGATCTGCTTGAGAGAATGGTGGTGGTTGATATTGCTCCGGTAGCCTATCCGGAAGGTGCAGACAACCATATAAATGTGTTGGCGGCTATGGATGCGGTTAAAATTGACGAGGTGAAGAGCAGGAGAGAGGCTGAAGTGACTCTCAAGGAATTTATTCCAGAGGAGGCAATACGCAAATTTATACTGACAAATTTGATAAGCAGCGGACAGGGTCTGTTCGGATGGCGGATTAACAAGGATGCTATCAGGAAGAATTATCCGGCGCTGCGCGCGACAGTAGTGGGCGAGAAGAGTTTCGACAAGCCGGTACTGTTCGTAAAGGGCGGTGCATCTAACTATATTCAGGCCGAACATGAGGAGGCCATTAATGCGCTATTTCCCAATGCCTCCGTTAAGGTCGTCTTGGGTGCGGGGCACTGGCTTCATGCGGAGCAGCCTCAGGCACTACAGAAACTATTGATAAACTTTCTGCTGGCTTCATGAATAGCGGCGTGAAAATTTACTAAAGGAAACGATGTGACAGTACTCAGTGTCAATGTAAACAAGATCGCCTTGCTGCGAAATTCCCGCGGCAGGGACTTTCCTTCCGTGCTGGGATTCAGCGAGCAACTAATCGACTTGGGAGTAAGGGGTATTACGGTACACCCGAGACCCGACGAGCGCCATGTTACACGCCGCGATGTCTATGAGCTTAGCGAGATGCTAAAAGACAAACCGCAGGTGGAGTTCAATATAGAAGGTTATCCGTCCGCAGATTTTATCGATATGGTGCTGCAGGTTTGCCCGGATCAATGCACCCTGGTGCCTGATTCGCCTGATCAGCTCACCTCGGACCATGGCTGGAATGTTGTCGAAAATCGAACGACCTTGCTCAGGGTGCTGAGCGATCTGCGTGAAAAGGGGATTCGTAGCAGCCTCTTTCTCGACCCGGATCCCCAAATGCTGGAGCAGGTGCCTGGTGTCGGTGCAGATCGAATCGAGCTGTATACAGAGGACTATGCGAGTAATTTTGCAAGCTCAGAGCAAGCTGCCGTCTTTGAGCGTTATCGAATAACGGCGCAAAGAGCAGAACAATTCGGCATAAGCCTCAATGCGGGGCACGATCTGGACCTGCAGAATCTGCCTAAATTTCTGGAGATTCCGAATATTCTGGAAGTGTCCATCGGTCATGCGTTGATAGTGGAGTCTCTGCAACTGGGCGTTGCCGAGGTGATTTCCCGGTATTTGGCTATCGTAGATGGCTCAGGGCTAAAGTAAAAATAGGGTAAAGATAGAGTAAGGCGCAGCCTAAGATCTCCCGTATTAAGTTAGGGTTCGGCCCTCGCGCCTATACTGCTAGTTCAAGATCGAGTTCACTTACTTGGGAGTAGCCATCATGACTAAAAGTATGACGAGCAGACAACTACACCACTAAGTATTCCCCGTTGCTTCACCATCTTGGCGGCGCTGCTTCTATTGGCGCCAGGCACCGTCTTTGCAACACATTACGAACTCTCACACTTGGCCAGCCAGATTGAGTTAGTTAGTGGTCAGCTTGCTGCCGACCTTCGCTATACGCGTAACTATGGATCCGTGCGTCAACGTGCGGTGATGCTTAACAGGGAGGCCTCGCAGCTAGTGGATACGCTGCGCAGGAATCGCAGCGGTTCTCGCGTTCGCTCGCAGTTCAAAGACGTGAGGCGTGGCTATGAAAAGCTAGAGCAGGTATTTTCAGAGCAGATAGGCGCGATCGTGTGCCGCAGCTATATCGCGAAAAAACCTGTTAAGCAATCTCTTTGGCAACCTCAGCGATGAGTTCTACTGCGCCGGGCTGGGGCCGCGGGGTAAAGGATCTGACTATGGCAGTGTGCGTTCAGGCAGGGTCATTATAGGCTTGCGTAACTACGGCTACGGTCGCAATGATTCTCGTGCTAAAGGTCCCATAGCCCACAGAGAGCGCGCGGTGCCGCCGGTTTTTCGCGGCAATAGTTCTCTAGCTCCCAACCGGCAGGGAGGTAGGGTTGGCCGTCAAGACCGGAGTGCAGATGAGCGAAGCAGGCTCAATCAGGGCTCTCGCGGGGCGCCCAAGTTCGATCATAGTAGCCCGGTTCTGGAAAGGCAGGGGCGACAGAACAGAGATAGGCGCGATCTCGAAAGGCAGTCTAGACAGAATCGGTCTCCTGTCACCGCGCGTCAATCTGCAAGAGGGGATAGAAGGGATAGAGGTGAAAGAGATAATAGAGAGCAGAGAATTCGTAGCGGCCGTGTTATCCGGTCGGAGACCGGGCGCCGCAATCACTGCGAGTGAGCGGCGGTGCGCTTGCCCGCTGTATGTGCTCCTTAGTCCAGCCGGTTACTCTTCCGTATCAGGCTATAAAGATTGCAGCAATCTTTGATAAGATAGGGTCAGGTGTAATTCATCTGGTTTTAACCCAAACGCGTCTGCTTTATATGTACTATAAAGACATCATCGATTAAACTGCGATCTCCCTTGAGGTTGCCGCGCAATGATCCTCATAGTTTCCTTCCGCATTTAAGAACTGGAATAAGATTGAACGAGATTCGACCCCATGATCGTTTCTACTATGGTTACTGGATCGTATTTGCGGGATTCATCACGCAATTCGTTGCCGTGGGCATGTCTAACTATGTAGTAGGCTCCTTCCTCATTCCCATGACGGAGGAATTTGGATGGACGCGTGCCGAATTCAGTCTTTCCAGATCCATAGGCCAGATAGTTCTTGCCAGCACCGGATTTGTCATTGGTTCTTATATAGATCGCTATGGTGGGCGTTGCTTTATTATTGCGGGGGCGCTCATTCTTGCCAGTGCTACCTATAGTCTTGGAAGCATAACGACCCTGGGCCAGTGGCTGTTATTGAATGGACTGATGCTTACCGCTGGCGCTGCCATGATTGGTAATTTGGTTGTTAATGTCACTCTGGGGAAATGGTTTGTAGAGCGCCGCGGCAGGGCGGTCGCACTAGCCGGAATGGGCATCTCCCTGTCGGGCATCCTACTGCCGTTGCTGTCGACATGGTTGGTGGATGAATTTGGTTGGCGCTACTCCTGGAGGCTGTTGGGGATTGCTGCAGGCTTGATCACACTCCCCATGGCGCTAATCGTGCGCCGCAGCCCGGAAGATCATGGCCTGCACCCAGACGGGAAAACCGAACTGCAGATGGCAGAGGGCCACGGCGAGGCGGCGAAAGCCGATTTTGAAAATTCAATGACACGGGCTCAGGCGATGCGCACCTCTAGTTTCTATTTTTTGGTATTAGCCTTCGGTCTATTTCAAATTTCTATTACGGTTATGTTGATTCAGACTATTCCGCTGATGACCGATGCCGGATATTCGAGGCTGATCGCCTCATTGATGATTTCCCTGGCTTCGGTGCCCGCTTTCCTGAGCAAACCCTTCTGGGGCATTCTTATCGATAGATATAGCCCAAGGAAGCTTGCCGCCCTAGGTGCGGCAGTTACCGGCAGCGCGGTGATGGTCATTGTTCTCAGCGTCGCGAATCGGATTGATCTGTTGGTCTACGCGGGTTTTTTTATTATGGGAATAGGGTGGGGCGGACTGTTGCCGTTGCAGGAAGTTATTTGGGCTACCTTCTTCGGGCGTCGCTATCTGGGTTCGGTAAGATCTACAGCGATGCCGTTTACCTTCGGCATGTCCGCCTTGGGCCCTGTGTTAGTCGCCTACTATTATGATCTGGTGGGTAACTACGATCTTGCCTTGTTAATAATAGCCGTGTGTAATATTGCCTCCGCGGTCATGCTGTTCTGCATGAAAAACACGCCACCTGTTAGCAAATCTAAAAAATAGGCTGCTCGCAGTCACTGTGACGCTGCACATGAGCTAACACGGCTGAAAGCCCCAGGTTAACAGCCTTTAATCGTGTGACGCCCTTCACAGTTTTCTCTTTGAAGCGTGTATCAAGCAGTGTTCTGGATGAGAATGAATTATTGCTGGGAGATGTTCCTGATTAGCAAGCATAGACCAATTCGCTTGTTGCTCGCTTAACTAGAGTTAACTTAACTTGGTACGCCGAAGAGTCTACGTTTCGATTGGATCGATAAGGATGTTTCAGGAACTACAGTGTGGCATGCCAGACGCCAAAGTAACCAAGCCTAATGTTTTGGCGCCTAGTCTGTTTTTCCATGTTTACAGTGGGGGCAATGCTATAGGCTTCGCTCAGTTGAGTTCCCGTGCTGCGAATAACTATCGAAGATCGCTTACTCATGATGACGCGGCTGGTATTAGCTCCTGTCTCAAAATCATTGAGGTTAGCCAGAACTACCGCAACAAAGGCATTGGGTCTGCTCTTTAGGATCAGGGTATCGATTTCTGTAAAGATGAGCGTGTTGATTCTATCTATAGTGAGGCCAAGGGCGACTCTGCCGAGCTGCGTCGCTGGCACGAAGGCAAGGGCTTCGAACTGGATAGTGTCGACAATATTCAACTGTCCTTCTAGAGAGGATTCTTAGGCTTCGCCTTACTCGGTGCTATCTCGCACTATTCAATTTCAAACGCTTGTTCTTACGTTTTACAGTAGGCGATCAAGCTGTAGCTTTAGTATGGGCCAGACATTGTCGAGGATCATGAATTGAGCCTCGGCGCGAGGATGGATGCCGTCGTTTTGCATGAGTTCCGGTTGCTGTGGAATTCCCTCTATGAGAAATGGCACCAGAGGAAGTGATTTCTTCTTGGCCAGGTCTGCATAGGTGTTGAAGAAGGGCAGGGTGTAGCGGGGGCCATAGTTTGGCGGAATCTGGATTCCTGTGAGAATCACCTGTGCGCCGGCAGTTTGGGCCAGATCTATCATCTCGGCGAGATTCGCTCGCATAAGATTCACAGGCAAGCCGCGCAGGCCATCATTGCCACCTAGCTCCAAGATCATTATATCTGGCTCGTAACTGTCCAGCATCGCCGGCAGCTTGGCGAGACCGCCGGTTGTGGTTTCACCACTGACACTGCCGTTGATGACCTCTACTGCGAGTTGTTTCGCGTCTAGCCTGATCTGTAAGAGATTGACCCAGCCTTGATCTTCCTCAATGCCATAGGACGCGCTGAGGCTATCTCCATAGACCAGGAGGCTTAGCTTGTCCTCAGCTGCCCAGCCGCTCACATTGAGCGCACAGCCCAGGGAAAAAACGCATAGTCGAATTAAAAGGGGTCTCATCGCATCAAAAGCATATGTGGTGGAATAATATGGTAAACCAGTGGTGTCTCATTGACGTAGAATACGTGAGCGATCCAGTTAACCCTGTATTCTATAGAGACAATTGCCTATTGCAATCCATACTGACCATGTAATGTAGACTATAATCGCTACATTCGTAGTAACTGAAAGAGATCCTGAGCAAATGATTCGTATTGAAAACCTAACCAAGAGCGTAGATACCAGTGAGGGTCTGCTGACTATCCTGAATTCCGTCAGTCTGAATATTGAGGAAGGGCAGGCAGTGGCTATCGTCGGTGCCTCCGGTTCGGGTAAGTCGACGCTTTTGGGTCTGATGGCCGGGCTCGATAAGGCTACATCCGGCGATGTTGTATTGGACGGTCACAGTCTCAATGCGATGGATGAGGAGCAGCGTGCCATATTGCGAGGCAAGCTGGTCGGATTCGTCTTTCAATCATTTCAGTTGCTGCCCAGTCTGACTGCACTGGAAAACGTGATGTTACCCATCGAGTTAAAAGGCGACTCGGCTGCGAACGAGAAGGCAAAGAATCTGCTGGTAAGGGTTGGGCTTGAGGAGCGCGGTCATCATTATCCGAATCAGCTATCGGGTGGCGAGCAGCAGCGAGTGGCTATTGCTAGAGCGTTCGCTACCGAGGCGCGTATCTTGTTTGCCGATGAGCCTACGGGCAATCTCGATACCGCGACAGGAGCAAAGATTGTCGAACTGCTATTCGACCTGAATCGTGAATTCTCTACGACGCTGGTGCTGGTAACTCATGATGAGCGACTCGCGCAGCAGTGTGATCGCATCGTCAGGCTGGTCGCCGGCGAAGTGCTGAGCGATGAAGAAACTAGCGCCAGGCAAGGAGAAGTAGCGAGTGTCTGAGGCGGTAAATTCCCTGAGCAGTAATAAGTCGTTCCCAACTCTCATCTCTCTGGCGCTGCGCCTGTTGTGGCGTGACTGGCAGGGTGGAGAGATTCGGCTGTTATTTATCGCTCTGGTCATGGCGGTTACTTCGGTAACTGGTATTGCCCTGTTTACCGATCGACTGGAAAAGGCACTGCTGCTCGAATCTGCCAATATGCTAGCGGCAGACAGAGTGTTAGGTAGCGGGCGGCAACCACCGGAAGAGATTTTGCTAGAGGCCGAGTCCCTCAAGCTGCGCACCGCGCGCACTCTCTCCTTTACCTCCATGGCATTTTCCGATACTGGCAATATGCTGGTCGCGGCGAAGGCGGTGAGCGACACCTATCCCTTACGCGGTGAGGTGATAATTGCCGATCAGCCATTCATTCGTGGAGTTCCTATTGTCAGTGGGCCGCCCCCCGGCGAAGTTTGGCTTGAATCCAGAGCACTGCCTGCCCTGGGGATAGACGTAGGCGACTCCGTGTTCGTCGGCGCGGCAGAACTCACTGTGAGCAAGATCATCATTGCGGAGCCGGATCGACAACAGGGCGGCATGATGGATAATGCCGGTCCGCGGCTCATGTTAAACATTGCAGATGTGGAGCAAACCAATGTCGTGCAGTTAGGCAGTCGCGTCAGCTATCGCTATCTTTTTGCCGGAGAAGAGTTAGAGACCCTGGATTCCTTTAGTGAATGGATCGCAGAGCAATACGAGGGCGAATACAGGATTCGAGACGTTCGCGATGAAAGCGAAGAGATTAGTGATGCACTCAACAAGGCGGAGAGCTTTCTCTTGTTGGGCTCGTTGTTCGCAGTGCTGCTTGCCGGTGTCGCTATCGCTTTAACTGCAAAACGCTACAGCGAGCGACACTATGATTACGTTGCCATACTGAAGTCATTCGGCTGCACCTCGAATGAGATAGGAGTCATCTATCTGGCGATACAGTCTGTGCTGGCATTTGTTTCGATTGTGGTTGGTTGTCTGCTTGGCTGGTTGGTTCATCATGCAATACTGCGCCTTCTGCAGGCCGTCATTACGGTGGATCTTCCCGCTGCTGGATATCAGCCTTTCGTGATCGGGTCTCTAACGGCAGTCATATGTTTGCTTTCCTTCGCTCTGCCTCCACTTTTGGCTCTGCGTGCTACTCCGCCACTGCGAGTGCTGCGCAAAGACCTCGATCAACAGAAATTTGGCGCCAATGTGCCCTATGCCTTCGGCATTCTAGGTACGATTTTCCTCGTGTACTGGTACAGCCAGGATTTTATCCTGACGGCAGTTTTGGTTAGTTCCGTGGCCGCTATTGCCCTATTTCTCTCGGTGATCTCTTATCTTCTGCTTCGGTCCAGTAGTTCTGTAGGCATGAAAGCGGGTAGTGCCTGGAAGCTGGCGATGACCGCCGCACGTCGAAGACGCAAACAGAATGTGCTGCAGGTGATGGTTTTTTCAGTAACGATCATGTCATTGCTTATTCTTACCCTGCTGCGCACAGACCTAATCGATGATTGGCAGAGCCAGCTACCAGAGAACACGCCAAATCATTTTATGATGAATATCACTCAATCTCAGATCGACGGTATTGAAACGTTCTTTTCAGAGAATGATGTCCAGAGCAATGCGTTCTATCCGCTGATTAGTGCTAGGGTGATTTCTGTGAATGGCGAGATTCCCGAGCCGGAGGACGAGCTAGGCGCTGACGATGAGCGCAGCAGTATTACCGAGGATACGCAGTCTGACGAAGAGGGAGGCAGTCTCTACGATCTGGCGCGAAGCGAGCTTGATTCCGCCACCGCCAATGCTAGCACCGAAGAGGGAGAGGCGGCGGCCGACGCGGAGCAGGAACAGGTGCGAGGACGTTTAGGTCGTCGTCAGGTAACCTGGGCCGACGAACTACCCCGCGACAATCTTATTACCGATGGTGACTGGTGGGGAGAAGGTGCTGCTCCGGGCTATGTCTCTATCGAAGATGATTATGCGGGCTGGCTGGATATCGAGATTGGAGATAGAGTCGAATTCGAGATCAATCGGCAGACTGTGTTTGCCGAGGTAAGCAGTTTTCGCAGCGTGCGCTGGGACAATATGCAGCCAAACTTCTTTATAATCTTTTCGCCGGGCACTATCGATCGTCTTGGGGCGACCTTCATTTCTACAGCTCTTATGGAGAGCGATCAGAAGATATTGCTCAATGATCTGGTGCGCCTTTTCCCTACGATGATTGTTATAGAAATTGACGCGCTAATCGAGCAGGTACAAAATATTATCGCGCAGGTCACATCGGCGATCGAATTGATCTCGGTGCTTGTGCTCGTATGCGGTGCGCTAGTCTTGCTGGCATGCGTAAACGCAACGCTGGATGAGCGCTTTCATGAGAACGCTATTTTGCGTACCCTCGGTGCGGGCAAGAGGTTGATTCTCAGCAGTCTGCTAATCGAATTTGCCAGTATCGGCGCGCTGGCCGGGATTATTGCCACCGTAGGTGCCGAGGCGAGTCTGTACTATCTGCAGGAGCAGGTCTTCGAGCAGGAATTTAATTTGCACTACTGGGTATGGGTAGCAGGGCCGCTGCTTGGCATGGTGTTGATTGCTGGCTTGGGAATGAATTCTACACGTGAGGTTGTGAGCACTAGCCCGCTGAATGTCTTGCGCAGGGTCGTGTGACTATCTGCGGCCAGGCTTGCCCACATAGCGCCTTGTTATCTCTCTAATCTGCGGCAAATATGCGCCACCAAACAGCAGCAGGTGGTTTAAAAGGTGGTATAGATTATACAGTACTGCGCGTTCCTGCCAGTGAGCATCCACAGGCGAGTTAGAGGCATAGCTTTCGTAGAATTTTCTGCTAAAGCCACCAAACAAGCGTGTCATGGCCAGCTCTGCTTCGGCCCAGCCCCAATAACTTGCTGGGTCGATGAGTGCGGGCTCGCCATTGCCATCGCAGTGGATATTACCTGACCATAGGTCGCCATGAATGAGCACGGCGTCCTGTTTCGGTATCCAGGCATCCAGCCTGTTTGCGATAAATTCCAGATCGTCTCGGTCCCTGTCCTCTAGTAGGCCTCTCTCATG
Source organism: Gammaproteobacteria bacterium (assembly GCA_029253585.1). Classification (GTDB taxonomy): domain Bacteria; phylum Pseudomonadota; class Gammaproteobacteria; order Pseudomonadales; family Pseudohongiellaceae; genus UBA9145. Next base: position 186,507 of record JAQWZF010000021.1, on the reverse strand, counting down.
AGCAGCTTTTGCGGGGCTGAGTAATCGATGGTTAGCAAAGAATTCGAAACCATCATCCAGGCGTGGGTTGCGCTGCGGCGATGCGCCACAGAAATTATCACCCTCAAACCCAAACTGCGTATGGCCTTCGCGGTGCAGCTCGGCAAGGCCTTCTCCCAGGTTCTGCCAAAACACGGTTGTGGGCGATGCGTCTCCCAAGTCTTCCAGCAGGAGGAATTCGTTCGCAGCGTGAATGACCGCTGGAATCCGCAGGGCCTGTGCCTGTCGCAGCGCTGCTAGCGCGCTAGCCTCAGCCTGGAAGAAATTTGTCTGTGCTGGCTTGAGTTGCTTGAGGATCACCCTTAAGCCCGTTTCGAAGCGTAGCCTTTCTACTGTGTTGATACTGCCACCTTTTAGCTGTTCGCGAGAGCTTATGGCTCCATAGTCTGTTTGCTGCAGGAAATCGTCGAGGGTGCTCATGGGCTCAGTTTACCCCTAGCGGGCGCCTCCTCACAGTGGGAGTTGTCTGCGCTGCAGCTCGAAGTGACTATGCCACTTGAGTGGGGCTAGCTAAGGGTTATAATTGCAGCCCTATCCTGAAATTGATAGTTGAACCGAAACAAGTGGCTATTCCTATGAATATTAATCGATTCGCGCGGATCCAAAGTATCGCAGCTGTCTTCTTCTCGCTGTTCTCAATGGTACTCAGTGCACAGCCTCTGGTGGATGTAACGGTAGAGGAATGTGTAAGAGGCGACTGCGTCGACGGCAGAGGTAGGTTAGAGCTCACCACCGAATGGGGTAAGGGCGAGTATAATGGCAACTTTAGAGACGGCGAGTTTCATGGCAACGGCCGGCTGGAGGTGCCTATTTCCTTTGTTGCGAAATCCATTTATGTGGGCAACTGGGACATGGGAATTCGCTCCGGTCGGGGTACGTTTTGGAATGGGAAGGGCAGGCTGTATATCGGTGAGTGGAAGGGCGACAAGCGCAATGGACAGGGGTCCTACTTCTTTGGCATGGACCGTTGGCGCGAGAACGAACACAGCGAGTATTGGATGAAAGAGAATGTTGAAAATTACTCGGGTAATTTTGTAGACGATTTTTATCAGGGGCAGGGCACCTATCGCTGGCCAGGTGGTCAGAAATACGTTGGCGGCTTCTTTGCCAATGAGAAACATGGGCAGGGAACGTATTACTACTCTACCGGCTCCCCCAGACAGCAGGTATGGGAATACGGCAATTTTGTTCGATAGCTAGTATATACTCTGGCAATAAAATTATCGTCCTCCACTAGGCGGTTGAACTTAACACTTGGATTTTTATATGGATCTTGAATCACTGCGTCGTGAGTATTTGCAGGGCGGCCTAGGTCGCGCTGACTTAGCCGAAGATCCTATCGATCAATTCTCAGCGTGGATGCAGCAGGCTATCGATTTGGAATTAGCCGACCCGACGGCTATGACGATTGCTACGGTCTCAGCCGATGGCCAGCCTAGCCAGCGTATTGTGTTGCTGAAACACTTCGATAAGACCGGTTTCGTTTTCTACACCAATTATGGCAGTCGTAAGTCGAATGAGCTGACTGCCAATCCGAAGATTAGTCTGCATTTCCCCTGGCATACAGCAGAGCGGCAGGTAAAAATCTGTGGCGAGACGACAAAGATTAGCACGGCAGAGTCGATAAAATATTTCATAAGCCGGCCCAAGGAAAGCCAGCTGGCAGCCCTGGCGTCGCAGCAGAGCAGCGTTCTGACTTCGCGCACCTTTTTGATGAATCAATTCGAGTCGCTTAAGCAGAAGATAGGGCATGGAGAGATTCCGTTTCCGGATTTTTGGGGAGGCTATCGAGTCGTGCCGAAGGAGATAGAATTCTGGCAGGGTGGTGGCAACCGACTGCACGACCGCTTCCGTTATCTTCTGAATGAAGATGGGAGCTGGAGCGTTGATCGCCTGGCTCCCTAGAGTCACGGCCGAAATTTTAGTCTAGCTTGCTTTCCATTTTTTTAGCTTCTTCTTTTCCAGCTGTCTCTTAAGCCTGGCGTATTGGGGGATGCCATTCTTGTACTCAGGATAGTCCTCGCCCTGAATTAGCGGCGAGAAATATTCTCGTGCGGCGTCGGTGATATGAAAACCGTCGCGGCTAATATAATTTCTTGGCATCATCTTTTCGACGTTAGCGACATCGGATAGCTTGGCCTCGCCGATGCGCCAAGTATATTTTTTGCCTTTGCCACGGACGATTGTAGGCATGACCGCATTCTTGCCAGCCAAGGCAAATTCAACTGCAGCTTCACCGACGGCATAGGCTTGCTCCACGTCGGTAGCAGAGGCGATATGTCTCGCGGCGCGCTGCAGGTAGTCAGCTACAGCCCAGTGATACTTGTAGCCGAGCTCATCCTTAATCATCTTGGCGACGAAGGGGGCTACACCGCCCAGTTGTACATGGCCAAACGCGTCTTTCCCGCCAGCGTCGGCCAGGAAAGTACCATCTTTGTTTTGCGCGCCCTCGGAAACGACTATGGCGCAGTAACCGTATTTCTTTACACAGGACTTAACCTTGCGCATGAACTTCGCCTTGTCGAAGGCGATCTCCGGAAAAAGAATAATATGAGGCGCATCGCCTTCTCGCTCGGTAGACAGACCGGCGGCGCCGGCGATCCAGCCCGCATGGCGACCCATAACTTCCATAACGAACACCTTCGTGGATGAGTCGCACATGGATGCCACATCGAGCCCTGCCTCGCGTATGGACACGGCAACGTACTTCGCCACGGAGCCAAAGCCAGGGCAGTTGTCTGTTATAGGCAAGTCGTTATCTACGGTCTTGGGTAAGCCGATACAGGTTATCGGATAGCCCTTCTCGAGGCTAAGCTGGGCGATCTTGTTCGCCGTGTCCTGGGAATCACCGCCGCCGTTGTACAGGAAATAGCGAATATTATGTGCGACGAACACCTCCATCAGGCGCTCATACTCTCTCTTGTTTTCGGAATAGGATTTAAGCTTGTAGCGGCAAGAGCCGAACGCGCCCGCCGGCGTGGAGCGAAGTGAGGCGATCGCCTTTGCGGACTCTTTGCTGGTGTCGATGAGTTCTTCGCTGAGTGCGCCTTTGATGCCGTTTAGGCCGGCATAGACCTTCCCTATCTTATCTTTATGCTTTCTGCCGGTTTCTATCACCCCACAGGCACTTGCATTGATAACGGAGGTGACGCCGCCGGATTGGGCATAGAAGAGATTGGCTTTGCTCATAGAGTGTCTTCGCTTGTTGGGTCGATGAAAATGCCGGCCGTTGCCGGGTCTGAGGAAGGGGCAGTTTACAAGCTGTGAGATACTACTTCAATTGCTTGCCAGCCCATGAAGATTGATGCAACATTCGAAGCCCTATTCGGAACAGGTGAACCCCGTGCAATTAATAATTGGAATGTCTGGAGCCAGTGGCGTTATCTATGGAATACGACTGCTGCAAGTCTTGCAGCAGGAGTCAAATATAGAGACCCATCTGATCTTGTCCGATTCGGCCAAGTTAAACATTGCGGTGGAAACCCAGTTCTCCACCAAAGAAGTGCAGGCGATGGCAGACCATGTGCATTCGAATAAAGACATCGGTGCCACGATCGCAAGTGGATCATTCAAATCAGACGGTATGATCATCGCTCCCTGTTCCATCAAGACGCTTTCGGCGGTTGCTAACTGCTATGCGGATTCACTGATCGTGCGCGCAGCCGACGTGATGTTGAAAGAACGCAGGCGGCTGGTCCTGGTGCCGAGAGAGACCCCTTTACACACAGGCCATTGCGAACTGTTGTTACAGGCGAGCCGCAGTGGTGCAATCCTGGCGCCCCCCATGCCGGCGCATTATATAAAGCCACAGTCTGTCGACGATCTGGTGGATCATCATGTTGGCAGGGTGCTGGATCTTTTCGATATAGACCCCGGCATAGTCAAGCGCTGGCAGGGAACGCAGGGGAATGCAGGCAATGAGTAAGAATCTGTTCGATCTAAGCGGCAAGGTGGCACTTATCACTGGCGGCAATAGCGGTATTGGCTTGGGTTTCGCCGAAGGCGTTGCGAAGCAGGGGGCCGATGTCTGTATCTGGGGTCGCAACACCGAGAAGAATGCCGCTGTCGTTGAGCAGTTGCGTGAATTCGGTACCAGGGTGCACGCTGTTGAATGTGATGTTTCGATAGAAGCTGAGGTCGATCGTTCATTTGCCCAGACACTGGAAATATTTGGGCGCGTGGACAGCTGTTTCGCAAATTCGGGAGTCGCCAAATCCGGTCGCTTCGAAGAGTTTTCAACAGAAGACTGGCGTCATGTGATGGACGTCAATCTCGATGGATTGTTCTACACATTTCGCTGCGCGGCCGGGCATATGAAGCAACGTGCCGAAGCCGGTGATCCTGGTGGTCGTCTGATCGGCACCTCATCTTTAGGTGCGCTGATGGGGATGGCAAGGGTTGAGGCGTATGCGGCGAGCAAGGGCGCTGTAATCTCTATGATGCAGGCATTGGCTGTCGAGTATGCTCGCTATGGTGTGACAGCTAACTCGATACTGCCTGGGCATATTGAGACAGCGATGACCGAGGACAATTATGCAAATGAGAAATTTGCCAATGCCATATTGCCAAGAATCCCCCTGCGTCGTTGGGGGGATCGATCCGATTTCGAGGGCATCGCGGTCTATCTAATGAGCGAGGCCAGCCGCTATCACACCGGTGATAGCCTGCTAATCGATGGCGGTTTCTTCCTCTACTAGACTGGCATTTTTGCTTGCGCTCCTGCAGGCTATCAATAAAAAACGATACTTTTCATCTATTTGTGGTAGAGTGCGGCCACGTTGAGATACTGCTGTTTAGCGCTTCTGCGCTGCTTAGTCTCTTCAAGACGGTGCATCATACTTAGATAAGGTCACGTTACTGCGTCAAATCGCAGTCTGCAGACTTTTATTCAGCGAGTCCATTAGGGCCGTTCTGAAGCAAAAGTCGCCGCCTCCCTTCTGGGCGCTCGATTCAATATTCCGAGCAACCACGAGCTAGATATCGAATGCACACTCGTGCAACTGAACTATTTTTGAAGTTTTAAGTTCACATACAAATAAACAGAAACCAACTAACTGCCACTGAAAAGTAGAGTAGGTAGAGCGTACGTGTTTCGCATGCAATATTGCTACGGCAATCTACTAAATGAGAAATTGAATGACATTTAACACACTCGGATTATCCGACACATTATTACAAGCTGTGCAGCACACCGGCTACACAACACCAACACCTATTCAGGAAAAAGCGATTCCTGAAATCCTGAAGGGCAGAGACGTAATGGCAGCCGCCCAGACCGGCACCGGCAAGACTGCAGGTTTCACGCTTCCCTTATTGCAGCTGTTAGGCGGACGACCTAACCGCAACAGAAATAGCTTTCGTGCCCTTATCTTAACGCCTACAAGGGAGCTGGCGGCCCAGATCGAAGACAGCATTCAGACCTATGGCAATAATGAACAACTTAGGTATGGCGTCGTCTTTGGCGGCGTAAATATCAATCCGCAGAAGAAGACCCTCAACCGTGGCCTCGATATTCTGGTAGCCACACCTGGCCGATTGCTAGACCTATACCAGCAGAAGTGCATCGATTTTCGGGATGTTGAAGTATTGATTCTCGATGAGGCAGATCGAATGCTGGACATGGGATTTATCCGAGACATACGCAAGATAATCGCGCTGCTTCCAAAGAACAGACAGAATTTGATGTTCTCTGCGACATTCTCAGATGATATCCGCTCCTTGGCTAAGACGATTTGCAGAGATCCTGTCGAGATCGACGTGGCCCCCAGGAACTCTACCGTTGAGGCGATCTCTCAGAAAGTGTATTACGTGGAGAAGGCCAATAAACCGAATCTCTTGGTCGAGATGATGTCGGCGAGCACCGATCAAACATTGGTGTTCAGTCGAACAAAGCATGGTGCAAACAATCTGGCCAAGCGACTTAATAAAGAAAATATCAAAGCCGCGGCAATTCACGGCAACAAGTCTCAGGCGCAGCGAACAAAAGCGCTGTATGATTTTAAGCAAGGCGGAGTACAGGTCTTGGTAGCGACTGATATCGCCGCCCGCGGTATCGATATCGAGCAACTCGCGAGAGTTGTTAACTTCGACCTTCCTCATGTCCCCGAGGATTATGTGCATCGTATTGGCAGAACTGGAAGAGCTGGAGCCACCGGGCTGGCAATCTCACTAGTTAGCGGCGATGAGGGCAAGCAGCTGCGGGACATAGAACGCTTGATAAAGTTTTCGATTCCCAAAGGCTCAAGCGAAAAATATCAGTTCGCTTTGTCTAAGCCTGCTCCGGCCAGCAAGAACAGTGAGGCCCCCTCGGGCTCACGTCGGCCCCGGCGGCAAGGCGGCGCAGCTGCTGGCAAACCAGCTCACAAAGGTGCTGCCAGCGGAAAGTGGAAGCAATCGAAGTCTAGGGCGGCAGCTTTGGCCTGAGCGTTCTTTTTGGGGCAAAACAGCAGACAGGGTGCGGCAATAATTTAACAGGTAATTGTTTGGGTGAGTCTGAATAACTTTTGCCGCTCGGTTGCAAAATTATGTTTCAATTTAGCCTCCCAAGGCTTGACTGGTAGGGCTGTCGATGAGCCTGGTAGCGTACTTTAAATACACTACTATTCTTATGTGAGGATGTCATGCTTACACAAGGTACCGGCTTCGCCAGATACTCAAAGTCACTCTGCTGGATTGTTGCAATAATCTGGTTGGTTCTCTCCATCCTAGCATTCACTGGTGGTGAGAGTGCCACTGTAAATGGCTTCTTATGGCTGGCAGGTGCGATAGCTTTTGCAATTTCCGGGTTTTTTGTTTCGAGATCTCCCGACTCTTCCAATGCCGATACGGCAGAGGACTAGCTGAGATACAGGTAGGTGTGGCTCTAAGTCTTGGCCCACTTCTCACTCTTTAACTCAGCTATTCTGAGTCTGCGTAAAGCTGTCGTTCCGAGATTTAGTGCCCGTTTACGCAGGCGGCATCACCGATTAGCGATGGCCAGTTCGTCTAGCGCCGAGTTAATTGCCTCAACTCTATCTTCAAGCCGCTTGTTCCGCGTGATACCAAGTGCTTCCAGTAGCTTGTCGATATTCTTTTCGATGTCCTTGCGCTTCGATTGCCGCTGTTCCGTGCTGCCAAATTTCGAGGCGATACTCGCGAGTCGCTCCTGCTGATACTTTTCGGCGGCTAATTCCTTGGTTTTTATGCCTGCGCGTAATAGTTGAAATTGTTCATCATTATCCGCGCTTAGCTTCATCCAGCTACGCGCGTCTCTAAGCGGCTTCACAACGTGGCGGCGCCATTCGGCAGAGAAGTCTCTGACCTGCCGCAGGAGCTCTGTGTCGATTACCCCGAAGTTAGAACCATGCCAATAGCAAAATAGAAGTAGGTTCACATCGAGCTGATATTCTTTCTGCAACGCCAGGCAGGCAGTAGCGACTCCCTCTCGATCATAGAGTTCCAAGGAAAACTCCCAAAAATTCTGCGGTTTGTTTGGCATTATTCGATTCTAGACAGGCTTTGTGCTCCTATGCTACCGGAGTTTTGTGCTATAAACAGCACTGGAAATAAACAAGCGCAAACCCGCGAGTAAGCAATGCACGTTCATATTCTAGGTATCTGTGGCACCTTCATGGGTAGCCTGGCCATCATTGCCAAACAGCTCGGCTATCGGGTCAGTGGTAGCGATGCCAACGTCTACCCACCGATGAGCACCCAATTGGAAGAATTGGGTATAGAGCTCATGGAGGGATTTCGGCCGGAACACCTCTACCCCGAGCCCGATCTAGTCATAATAGGCAACGCACTTTCCCGGGGTAACCCGGCAGTTGAGCACGTATTGAACGAGGGGCTGAACTATACGTCGGGTCCACAGTGGTTGTCACAGTATGTGCTGCATGACAGGTGGGTGTTGGGTGTGGCCGGTACCCATGGCAAGACCAGTACCAGCGCCATGCTAACCTGGATACTCGAGTATGCCGGAATGAAGCCAGGCTATCTCATCGGCGGTGTAACTAATAACCTGCCTCGCTCAGCGGATATCGGCGATTCGGCCTTCTTCGTAGTCGAGGCCGACGAATACGACAGTGCCTTCTTTGATAAGCGCTCCAAATTTGTGCACTACGCGCCAAGAACCGCCATCCTGAATAATCTCGAATTCGATCACGCCGACATATTCGATAATCTGCAAGCCATCGAAAGGCAGTTTCATCACCTCGTTCGCACGGTGCCGGGCAATGGTTTGCTAATCGTTCCCCATGGTGAAGCCTCTATCGAAGCGGTGCTTAGAATGGGTTGTTGGACTCGTAGGCAGCAGTTCGGTATCGCTGTGCCGGAAGAGGTGTGCAAGAAATTAGCCGCCAATGGTGGCATATTCTGGAATGCCAAACTGATCAACGGGCAAGGCTCAAAGTTCGAGATCACTAAATACGGCCAGGGCACCAAGGGAGACGAAGTAAGTCGCTCAGTTGTCGATTGGGATGTGACGGGCGTGCACAATGTGAAGAATGCCATGGCTGCGATAGCGGCGGCACATCACGTCGGAATAGATGTTGGCACAGCCATAGAGGGGCTTGCACAATACAAAGGTGTTAAGCGGCGCATGGAGCTGCGTGGCGAAGTGGAGGGTGTCAAAGTCTACGATGACTTTGCCCATCACCCCACCGCAATCGCGACTACGCTGCAGGGCATCTATATGAAATTAAAATCCGAACCGGGGGCCTCGCGCCTGATAGCTATCATCGAGCCTCGCTCTAACACGATGAAGCTGGGTATTCATCAACAACACTTGGTCGATGCTTGTCAGAAGGCGGATATGGTGATCTGGCAGAAGCCTGAGAAGAGTGGTCTGGATTTCAATGCCTTAGTCGCCGATAGCAAGGTGCCAGGATATGCGTTTTCTACGACGGATGAGATAGTTGCCTTCATGGAGGAGAATGCCATAGCGGGTGACAATATCGTTGTGATGAGTAACGGCAGTTTCGACGGTATCCATGAGAAATTGCTGCTCACTCTAGATCACAGCCCGGCCGGCGCTCCTAGCTACTGAGCTAATTCATGAGTGATCTCCAAGAAATTCCTCTATTTCCGCTCCAATTGGTTCTATTTCCAGGCGGCAGGTTGGACCTGCAGATATACGAGCGTCGCTACATAGATCTGGTAACTCACTGCATGCGCACGCAGACGGGCTTTGGCGTCTGCCTGTTAAAGCAGGGGTTGGAAACTGCCGCTGCGGGCACTTCGCAGACAATACATCGCACAGGCACCTATGCGAATATCATTGATTGGGACCAACTGCCAAATGGGCTGCTTGGTATTACAGTAGAGGGCAGTGCCAAGTTCAACATCGAGGAATGCTGGCAGGCGCCCAGCGATGTGCTAACGGCTAAAGTTACTTTCAGTGAGAAGGATAGCGTTGGGAAAGAGCCTATTCCAATTGATGACGATTACACCGCTCTTGCACAACTATTGCAGAACCTGGAGAGTCACCCCCTGGTAGAGCAACAGAACCTGATCATCGACTATGACAATCTTTGGGACCTCGGCTGGCGTCTAGCGGAACTTATTCCCATAGAGAATGAAAAGAGGCAGCAGCTGTTGGAGATTGATGATCCCTGGGAGCGTATCGAAAACATCGAACAACTCGTCTCAGAACTTGCCAATGAGTCGTAGCCGCGAGAGCGCTTACAGTATGAGTCCGCTGGGCACTACAAAAAAAGTAACATCGCTTACTAGAGGCGCTGACTATGTTGTCTAATCTAATTAATACCTCAGGCTGGACACACGAACAATGGCTTGCGGCCTGTATTTTGGCGTTTGCAGTGTTGTCCATCGCCGTCGTAATGCATCGCCTGCTCAAGCTATTTCGAATGACTAAAAAATCAAGCTATCAACCGAATCTGCGGCCACTCAGAAGGCGGCGACTGCAGGACGCTGATAAGTCGGTACAGCAAGATGAATAAGCCTCATTCTATAAACGCTAAGTCTCTCGCTTATTGCCTGCTGTTTAGTCTGGTCATCCCCAGCAGCTGGGCAATAATTATTCGCCACGATGTAGGGCCTGCGCGCTATGAGGTTCCGCCAAGCCGTTACCCCTCCGTATTCTTCATGGAACGTCAGGGCAATCGAAAAGTCTGCGCTGCAACTGTAATTCATAGGCAGTGGGCGTTGACGGCGGCGCATTGTGTAGAGCAGACGCTGCTTGGCAACACCTTAGCCAACGACCGCGACTTCGCCGTGGTCGTTGCAGGGCAAGACCGGCAGATAGATGCGGTTATCATCCATCCGGACTTCGATATGGGTGACGCGGCGGATGTGGATCTCGCCTTACTGCGATTCAAAGAGTCATCGGCAACGCCGAGAGTGATGCCAATACGCCTGCAGGAATTGGAGAGTGGCTCGACAGTGAGTCTGCTAGGCTGGGGTTACTTTGGTCTGGGGACGACGGGCCGGCAATATAACGATGGCAGCCTGCGTCTCGCTATGAATCGCGTCACCGATGTGAATCGGCGATTTCGCATTGAGTTCGATGACCCTAGGGATTCTGCCAGTCTGGCATTGCCCCTGGAGGGCGTGCCGGGCTTGGGCGATAGCGGGGGGCCGGCACTATTCGACAACGGAAATGGTCTCTTCCTCGTAGGAATCACAGTGGGTGAGATAGAGGGAAAGGATTTTTCGGAGGAAACTCAGGGAAAATACGGGGCCATTGCAGTTTACGAAAGTATCGCTGTGCATATAGACTGGATCGAAACTGTCATAGGCACTCCGGCACCATTCGATAGCTAGTCACGCCAGAGCATTACTGACAATTTAGAACAATTGCTGATTCGATTTAGTTACTGAGAGGGAGGTTCAATATTGAACAAAAAAATTCTAATCTCAGTGGTATTTCTCCTACTGTTGCTGGGTGGTGGCGTGTACTTCTATTTCGATTCGCTGGTTTAGAGTGGCATCGAAGTCGGAGGGTCCAGTGTGTTGGGGACGGCAGTTACCGTTGAGGGAGTGTCGATATCGCCGCTTAACGGGCAGGGAAATATCTCCGGGCTGCGTGTCGAAAACCCGGAGGGTTACAATTCATAGTATGCGTTCGAGCTAGACTCGGTCTACGTGAGCATCAACGTGGGCTCGGTATTCAGCGATATTCTGGAGATAGACTCGATCACTATCGTGCAGCCAACGATCACCTATGAGACGAAGATTACTACCGACAATATCCGCGCCCTGCTCGCCAATCTTCCTGAGAGTGGTGCTGCTTCAAGCGGTTCGGCAGAACCGGGTGAGGATAGTCGGCAGCTTGTCATTCATGAACTACGTATCCTGGATTCGCAGCTCAACCTTGTTGCCGCGGTTGTTACGGCGCCCATTGTCCTGACAGATATCGAGATACGCGATATCGGTGGTGAGGGAGGGTCGACCAGTGCGGTGAATGCGGTGCGTGTTGTGCTTGGAGAGCTGAGTCGCTCGATTCTCAATTCCGATCTACCCAGTCTGGATCTGTTAAGAGAGTCTGTCGAAGAGCGCATACAAGATGGGGCGCCGAAAGTCGAAGAGGCGGCAGAAGATTTAGGCGGCAGGCTGCGTGGCCTTCTCAACTAGGGTTCCGAACCTTAGTTGGGTCTCTAAGGCGTCGATGGCTGCCTCACTCGACGCCTGATTTAGCGCAGTTGTTTCTCTCGCCGGGCAAGAATCGGTCGGTTCTGCCGCTGATACGGTAGGCAGTCAAGCCTACCCATTCTCTGACGGCAGTTCGAAGTTCCGAGAGATTATCGCCGAAAGAGAAATCGATGCGTAGCAGATTTCCCTTCTGCGAGTAGTGATCGACCGGATAGGCCTGCACTATCCAACCCTCCTGACAGAATACCCCAATCGATCTAGGCATATGAAATGCGGAGGTAATCAGTAGCCAGTTCTCGTCATCATCGGGCGAGACCAGTTCTCTGCTGTTTCTGGCATTCTCGGAGGTGTTGCGCGACTCGCTCTCCTAGACGATGGCGTGCTCGGCCAGCCCCAGCTGATCGAACAGAACCCGGGCCATCTCGGCCTCCTTAAACTCCTGCTCGGTGACGGAACCGCTGCCGCCGGTAAAAACGAGCTTGGCGTTGGGATAGAGTCGCGCCAGATAGAGGAAGTTGGTGAGGCGGTCGGCGCCTGCGCCTAGCTCTGGCTGCTGCAAGATATTGGAGAGCCCGGGCGAGATGGCGCCTCCAATAACGACGATACCGTCTACCTCGTCAGGCAGAGCAGCATTGCTGGTGAAACGGTTCTCTAAGGGGGCTATTAGCCACTCACCAACGGGGGAAAGCCTATGATTATTAGCGGGAGAGCGCAGCAAGCGAGCAGGGTGCGCGAGACTCTCTGCCAGTTCAGAAGCGCCGCTATCCAGGCGGACACGCCCAGGATGACGATCAGGCTATCTGGTGAAATGAGGGCCCAGACGATCTTGGAGGCCAGAAAGAAGACGGTGTCCATGCAGGTTCTGCAGTCGCTTTACGGTAAATAAGGCTTTGAATGCTAACCCAAAATAGGGCGGATCACATCGCTATTTTTAAGCCTTAGCTTGTGCCATCGAATTTGCTACTATCCGTCACTGAATCAAATATAACCACGTAGGAGTTAGACATGACGATCCAAGTCGGAGACAAGGTTCCATCGGTAAATTTCAAGCATATGACGGCAGAGGGGCCCGCAGACATAAGCAGTGATGAGATATTTGCAGGCAAGAAGGTGGTCTTCTTTGCCGTGCCTGGCGCCTTCACGCCGGGCTGTTCGATGACGCATCTGCCCGGCTTCGTAGTCAATGCAGACGCGCTGAAGGCTAAGGGCGCCGACACTATAGCCTGCATGGCCGTGAATGACGCTTTCGTCATGGGTGCCTGGGGTAAGAATCAGAATGCCGAAGAGATAATGATGCTTGCCGATGGCAATGCTGATTTCACCGCCGCAATTGGTCTTGAGCTGGACGCCAGTGGCTTCGGCATGGGTAAGCGGGCGCAGCGATTTGGCATTATCGTCGAAGACGGTACGGTGACTTATCTTGGCATCGAGGCCCCCGGCGAGATCAAGGTGAGTTCTGCAGAGGCTATGCTAGAGCAACTCTAGGGGCTTCTTCTCTAGGTATTGGGGGCAATGTCCTCGCGTGCATTGCGTGTTCATGCTCTCCAATGCCTTCATTAATCCCGCCAGAAATAATTCAGACTCTGGACGCTTATGTGGTTAACGGGTATCGCTTCGTTGGTATCAGGCACTGGAAGGCTTTCTGAATCAGTAACAGAGCGGATCGATTGCAAGACCTAGAATAAAAACAGGGAATCCTGATGAGTGCGAATATGCAACAAGTCGAAAGCATACCCATACGAAGCAAGATAGGCCTGTGGCTGGGCCCCTTGGTTTTCATTCTTGTGCTGTTATTCGTAGATCTTGATTCTGGCAATCCTCTGGTAACTCGAATGGCCGCGGTAATTTTACTGATGGCTATTTGGTGGATTACCGAGGCTATTCCACTTTCCGCAACGGCGCTGCTTCCCATCGTGCTATTTCCTCTGTTGGGAATAATGCGTGGTCGTCTGGTGCCCGCTGCAAATCAGATCGATTTCGAGACTGCAAGCTTACGCAATGATCTTAGCCCCTCCGATTTGGATATCATTTATCCCAACGTAGCCGGTCAGTATATGGACTGGATAATTCTGCTATTTCTCGGCGGATTCATCATTGCTACTGCGGTGGAAAAATGGGCTCTGCATAAGCGTATCGCCTTACACATACTCAAATTAATCGGCGGGCAGCCGCATCGTCTCGTTCTGGGTTTCATGGTTGCCACCGGATTTCTCTCTATGTGGCTATCGAATACCTCTACCGCGTTAATGATGATGCCCATGGGTATGTCGCTAATTCTTTTATATGAAGAGTTGAATCGAGAGGCCGCGGCTAAGGGCGCCATCATCGACAAGCGCGCAGAAAACTTCCCCCTGACGCTTTTGTTAGGCATCGCCTATTCGGCATCTATCGGTGGCTTTGCCACACTGATAGGCACACCTCCTAACGGTGTTCTCGTGACTCAGATGCCCCAGTTATTTCCCGAAGCGCCAGAGATCACCTTTGCCTCCTGGATGGTCTTTGCCCTGCCTATGAGTGCTGCGTATATGCTGATTGCCTGGTTCGTGCTGACCAGGTTTGTGTTTCCTCTGCCCGCGACGACCCCCTTCAGTGGTCGCGATTTCATCCGCGATGAGATTGCCAAGCTAGGCGTGATGTCGTCAGAGGAGAAGAGAGTCACCTTTGTGTTTGTCAGCGCAGCACTATTATGGATGACGAGAAAGGAACGCCTGTTTGGTGCCGACGTAGATATATTTGGTTGGAGTCACTACCTGGATTCCTTTCTCGGCTATATGGGCGCCGAACCGGTTGGCTATATGATAGACGATGGAACCGTATCGATAGCGATGGCGCTGCTGCTTTTCATCATCCCTGCCAGCAAGAAAGTCGGTGGTCGCTTGATGGATTGGGAAGACGCGAAAAAGGTGCCATGGGGCATTTTGTTATTGTTTGGTGGCGGTCTAGCCCTCGCGAAAGGATTTACTACATCCGGTCTGGGCAGCTTCATCGCCGGGCAGCTTCAGTCTCTGCTGGGTGATGCCAGCCCTCTGGTTATCGTGATGAGTACGGTGGGCTTTATTACCGGGCTTACCGAGGTAACATCAAATACGGCGACTATTTCCCTGTCTCTGCCGATTATGGCCAGCCTTTCTCAAGCCATAGGCGTGCATCCGCTGCTGCTGTTAATCCCGACGACTCTGGCAGCCTCCTGTGCCTTTATGCTGCCAGTGTCTACTCCGCCGAATGCAATAGTCTATGGCTCTGGACGGGTGCCGATAATGAAGATGGTAGTGGCAGGGGTCTGGCTGGACATTATTTCGGTGTTTTTGCTCACGCTCTTCGTCTACACCTTGGGTCATCTGGCCTTCGGCGTATTAGGCCCATTTCCGGACTGGGCCGCACCCTAGTGCTCTGATTTTTCAAATTAATTGTAGAAAGACCAAAAAAAGCGGTGCCACAGCCTCTTTATGCTATGTTTTAGAATATATAGAGTGCCAAGTTGCTATTTCCTCAAAGAATCAAGGTGTTAAGCCCGGTGAGGTGGTGGGGAAATCGCCAGTACGCGATTTTTTTGTAGATAACGGATGTTGGCATCCAGCCGAAAACAACGATTAGCTTTTGAAAGTCTATGAATGGTAAGCAGCTAGACAATAAGGTGGCAGTGAAACCCTGTCCAGCCGGCGATAAGAATTGCACAAATCTCTCTGAAGTGCAGCGCCTTCAGGAGGAGATTAGACAATTAGCCGCGTTGGTCCGTACGGACGAACTTACTCGCCTATTCAATTATCGCTACTTCAATCAGGCGTTGAGTCTGGAGATGGAGCGTACGCGCCGTTCTGGCCAGCCCACCTGTCTGATCATGATAGACTTGGATCATTTTAAGGCAATCAATGATGCCTACGGTCATGAGGTCGGAAATGTCGTACTTGGCCACATATCTACCCTTATAAAAAAGACAGTGCGTAGGCTCGACATACCCTGTCGATACGGAGGCGAGGAATTCACAATTATTCTCCCCGATACAACTCTCAAACAGGGTGTGCGCTTCGCGAATCGTCTTCGTCTTATCATTGAAAATTCTCCGGCGAAAGCACCCGATGCTCTATTGGGAATTGAGGCGAGCTTTGGTGTTGACGTCTATGAGAAGGGTGATCAACAGACAGAAAAAGAATTTGTTGAGAAGGTTGATTCCTTTCTCTATCTGGCAAAACAGGAAGGGCGTAATAGAGTCTGCCACCGGCCCTTTAGCGAAGGGGCTAGCGACACAGCGCAGACAAACAGCGCTAAAAAATAACACCTAAGCCCTGCTTTTTTCCTCGGCTATCATCTGTGCAAGGTGGTAAAGAATTGCCGCGGTCGCACCCCAAATCCGAAATCGTTCAAATTGAAGCTCGAGTACTTTTCTCGATTGCTTGTTATAGGTCATTGTCGAGGAAGTGTAGGCATTTCTGTCGAGTAGAAGTGACAGAGGTACATGAAAGATCTCGGCAACTTCTATTGGGCAGGGCTTGAACTGAAGGCCAGGCTCTATAAGGCCTACGATAGGCGTAATCTGAAAGCCCGACGGAAGCGCCATGTCTCCCAGGCGACCTATCACCTCTACCTTGTCTTGAGCTAGACCAATCTCTTCTTCACTCTCTCGAAGTGCCGTTGCTACAACATCGACATCAATGTCATCTTCGGACCCGCCAGGCAGGCTGACTTGGCCAGCGTGACTGTTTAAATTTTCAGAGCGCACCGTCAGTACGATCTCGCTATTATTGCCTGCGCTATGACGCGTGATGGGGATTAAGACAGAGGCTTTACGCAGGGGGGCAGACCGCGCCTGCATCATCTTATTGACAGAGTTGTCGGGATGGAATATTGGGTCGGGGTTTTCGTTACCGTTGCGAGAAAAATAGGCTATCAGGTCATCGAAGACCTGCTGCGCATCATTGTCATCTTGGTATTTATCACGTCTACTCATTGCGGTGACACTATACCCTAATCGCTAATTTGTAAAAGCCGGAAATAAAAATGCCGACTTGCGTCGGCATTTTTATATTGCGCTATTGAGGTTACTTATAGTTCCAGGTAACTCCAAAGAACGCTCTCACAGGCTGGCCAGGGAAATAGCGATCGCCGTTAAACGTAGTCCAGTCAGCACGTTCTGCATAT
This sequence comes from Gammaproteobacteria bacterium, assembly GCA_029253585.1. Lineage (GTDB taxonomy): Bacteria > Pseudomonadota > Gammaproteobacteria > Pseudomonadales > Pseudohongiellaceae > UBA9145. The sequence continues at coordinate 169,743 of JAQWZF010000021.1, read as the reverse complement.
TTTTCGTCGGTGACGTTTAGAACATTTACGTAGAAACTCAAGTCGTCATTGACTTGATATTGCGTTCTCCAGTTCAATATGTCGTGGCCTTCATAGTCTGCTGTGTTTTCCGGGTTCGTATAGTAGTCGCCCATGTTAACCCATTCGACTTCGCTTAGAATTGCGCTGGTTGGGCGCCACTGTAGGCGAAGATTGCCGAACGTGTTTGGAGCGGTATCTATATCGTTACCGTTTATGTCGATACCGCCGGAGAGCTGAGATTTCTCGTAGGTATGCTTGGCCAGATTGACGACGCCCTGTACAGAAAGTGTATCTGAAATATCGTAGCCCATGGCAAACTCGATTCCTCGATGAGCGGTATGGCTATCATTCAAATTTTCTCTTGCGCTGTTAGTGAGAATTTCATTCTCCTTGTCCATGAAGTACCACGAGGCAGAATAGTTCCAGTTGTCACCGACACCTTTCACTGATATTTCATAACTGTCGAGTTCTACCGAGTCTAGACTTGCCACCGTCTGCGAATTTTGTAAACGGTATAACTCAGTGGCCTGCGGTGCGCGAAAACCCTGTTGTACTCTAAATTGGAGATCGTGGTTGTCGTTCAAGGCATAGCTCAGGCCCAGCTTTGGAGAGAGGTTAGTAAAGCTGTCATCTCTGTCGGCAGGGCGGTTATAGCGACAACCGAATCGGCAGGCGACGCCGAACTCATCGGTGCGACCGTCTATCATCTTGTTGTCATACTCATATCCCATGTTCTCCAGGCGTAGGCCTAGAGATATTCCCCAGCCACTTCCCAGATCTTGCTCGTAGTTAACGAATCCGGCAACTTGTTGAATATCTACATCATAGTCGTAGTGTTTGCCCTGCGGGATCGAATTACGTAGAAAGAATGAACCCGTGGTTGGATTTGGTTGAGTCTGCTTAAGTGAGCCGCTGGTATCTTCCAGATCGAGGCCCATTGCAAACTCGGCGCCATTGTCCAGAGTCCTGTAGGCAGCCAACTGCAGGCCGAGGCTACGCTGTTCGGTGTCTTCTATGGGCTGTCCTGGCAAGAAGTGCTGCATGAAGTTCATATTCACTTCGCGGAAGTAGGGAGTCAAAACCAACTCCCAGTCATTAACCTGTTGAGTGATAGTTGTCCAAACTCGGCCGTTGACGCTATCGCGATAAGCCTCTGGGTTAGGATTGGTAGCACGCAGTGCGCTGTCGGCATAGGAGTTAGTGCCAGTTACGTAGCCCGCGGTCTCCTGATTCAGGTTTATCATGGTAAAGCCGCCATCAAGAGTCGCGCCGTTCTTTGTGGTGTAGTTGTAAAGCCATGAAACTTTTTGCTGATCAACTCCGCTATCATCGCGATAGCCTTCTTCATCAGTGCCATTTACCATCAGCAGTTGCTTGAAGTTGCCGTAGTCCTTACCGAATGAGCCGCGAATTCGTTTTGAGCCGCGTGGTCCCTGCTCGAGCATGATCTCGCCGACATCGCCAGCCTTGGGGAGTACCACATTGATTAGGCCGTGAATGGCATTTGAGCCCCAGAATGCACTGCCCGGTCCGCGAACCACTTCTATGCTTGAAGCATTTTCGGAGTGAGTGTCGAACATTTCGTTCACATTACAGAAGCCGGCTGAGCGCACTGGTATGCTGTTCTCGGCGACAAGAAACGCGCCGCAGGCACCCGCGCCAGTCATAACGGCTGAACGGATAGCGACCAGGCTCTCCTGTCCATTGTTGCGATGAATGCTCACCCCTGGAAGTCTGTTTAATGATTCCTGCAGATGAGTATGGTTGATTAAATCCAATTCCTGCTCGCCGAGCACAGAGACGGCCGCGTTGACATCGGCGAGTCCTGCCGATTTTCTTAGTGTTGATGTAACCTGAATTTCTTCGATGGCCTGTTGACCATTTTGAGCAAGCGCCGCCGGCGCTGCTGCTAGGGCAGTCGCAGTGGCAATACTGCTGACAAGTAACTTCCGAATCATTCTACTTCTCCAATTTGTGGGATTACCCTCTATCCGGCATGATCGCTCTGTGTCGATTCCTTCATGCAGATAAAATCAGGGTTTGATGTAACGTTCCTTAGTTTCATTAATGACCAGCTAAGGAGATTTCTCCGGGGGCTAAAAAATTAACCTTTTTACTGGTCGGTATTTTGGCGGTTAGTCTACTAACCCCCAAACATAGCACAGATTATCGACCTATTCCTCTGTCTTTGCACCCCTAGGTTTTAACACGTACACTAACTCCCGGATTTTGAGACAAGCCGCACGGTAGCTGCGGCAAAGAGACCGCTACCAAGGTCTGGCGGGTGGAGACGGAGACGGCAATGAAGACAAGAATTACCGAGCTGCTGGGCATCCAGCATCCAGTCGTGCAGGGGGGCATGCAATGGGTAGGTTTGGCGGAGCTAGCATCCGCAGTATCCAATGCAGGAGGCTTGGGAATTATAACAGGCCTAACGCAGCCCACGCCGGAAGACCTGCTCAAGGAGATCGATCGCTGTAAGTCGATGACCGTCAAGCCGTTTGGTGTGAATCTGACCATCCTGCCTACTATTAAGCCCGTGCCCTATGAAGAATATGCCCGTGCGATTGTGGATTCTGGTGTCAAAATAGTTGAGACAGCGGGTCGCAACCAGAGCCCTTTCTGCCAATGTTTAAAGAGGCAGGCATTAAGGTTATTCATAAATGCACATCGATACGCCATTCAATGAAGGCTGATAAGATTGGCTGCGATGCGGTTAGTGTCGATGGCTTCGAGTGTGCGGGTCACCCAGGTGAAGATGATGTCACCAATATGATCTTGCTACCGCTTGCCGCTCGAAGACTAAAGATTCCTTTTCTGGCATCCGGCGGCTTGGGTGATGGCAAGGGCCTGGCTGCGGCACTCGCCCTGGGCGCCGACGGCATCAATATGGGAACACGCTTCATGGTAACCAAGGAGGCCCCCATTCATGACAGCGTGAAGCGCAGAATGATAGAGGCAACGGAATTAGACACGGCGCTCATCTATCGCTCGCTACGAAACACCGCGCGAGTTTTTAAGAAAAGTGTCGCGGAGCGGGTCGCAGAAATAGAATCTCGGCCCGGTGAGACAAAATTTGAAGACATTCAGCCCCTGGTGCAAGGTGTTAAGGGCAGGGAGCTGTTTGACGGCGGAGACCTCGACAAAGGAATCTGATCGGCTGGCATGATTGTTGGCTTGATAGAAGACAATCCAAGCTGTGAGGATTTGATTTCAAAAATAGTTGCCGAGGCGGGAGATATTATTTCCAATCGTCTGACTGGAATGGTCGCAGGATAGAACGCAGAGCGGCCACGTAATGGTGGCAGTGGTTTAAGAAAAATCAACTTAGTAGGAATCTAAAATACTATGCAAGTTAAAGATAAAGTCATTGTAGTTACCGGTGGTGCAAGCGGGATCGGAAAATCACTCTGCGAGAGATTCGCAAAAGAAGGCGCGAAGGCAGTGGTAGTGTCTGATATCGATCAGGCAGGCATCGATGCTACAGTCGCTGACATTAGCGCCGGCACGCAGGCGCTAGGGGTAAGAACAAACGTCGCCGATGAGAATGAGGTGAACGATCTGGTTGTGCAGGCGCTTGAGAAATTCGGTCAGATCGATCTGTTCTGTTCCAATGCCGGTATCTTTACAGCCGGTGGTGAGAATGTCAGTACAGATGCCTGGCAATCGATCTGGGATATAAATGTTATGTCCCATGTGTTTGCGGCTAGAGCCGTGCTGCCTGCTATGCTTGAGCGTGGCGAGGGCTATTTTCTGAATACTTCGTCGGCGGCGGGTCTATTGAGTCAGGTGGGTTCGGCGCCGTATTCGGTGACAAAACATGCTGCCATCGGTTTCGCCGAGTGGCTATCGATTACCTATGGCAAGCGTGGCATCAAGGTCTCGGTGCTATGTCCACAGGCCGTGCGGACAGCGATGACGGCAGGGGGCGATGGTGGCGTCGCAGGTCTCGACGGCATGTTGGAGCCAGATAAATTAGCAGACACGGTCATGGAGACTCTGGAGTCAGAGCAATTCCTCTGTCTGCCGCACCCGGAGGTGTTGACCTATATGCGCAGGAAGACTGATGACTACGATCGTTGGCTTGGCGGTATGCGTCGCCTGCAGGGTCAATTTGAAGAGGTCTATAAGAACAGAGAAGAATCCCAGGATAGCTAAAACCACCTTCATCGGAGGCGCGAGATGAAAACACTGACGTCATTCCTTATGTTCTGCTGTTGTCTGCTGCCCATGGCTGCGAGTCAGGCGCAAGAGCGTATTACCCTGACGGATGGCTCGGTTCTCGATGTGTTCATGGTCGCGCCAGAGATTGAATCCGATGGGGCCTATCCGTTAGTGATACTCATGGGCGGTGGACCGGGGAATGCATCGATATCACAGGACACTTCGCGCTGGCTGGGTAGCGGGTTTGCGCGCAGAGGCTGGATGGTCGCCGTGCCCATATCGCCTACGAACCGTTCTTTCCGAGGTGCGGCGAGCAATGCGCTGATAGTGGAGTTAATCTTGGAGCTGCAGAAACGAGAGAATATTGCCGAGGGAAAGGTGCTACTGGCGGGTGTTTCCAATGGTGGGATGTCGGCGTTGGAAATTGCACGGCGCAATCCACAGAATTATCTAGGCGTGGCGGCGGTGCCTGCAATATCCAATGAGAATGCAGAAAACGATGCGTTAAGGGATTTTCCTGTCTACTTGCGTATCGGTGGAGATGATCAGCTGGGCTGGGCGGATCGCTTTGAGGAAACTGTGGCTAGCTTGAGCAGTGCCGGTGTTGACTTGAATGCCGATGTTATCTACGGCGCACCACATATGTTTAGGATGGAGTGGGAGTCGCTGGCAAGTTGGCTGGAAGAAATACAAGACTAGAGTTGGTAAGCCCGATTCTAGTGCGGTGATTAGATTAGTGAATTTGACAATAAAACCTAGCAATTGATCTACGGAGAAAAACATGAATATTCGAAAAACCTTGCTATCACTGGCGTTGCTTGCAATGGCAGCACTTTCTTCCTCTAGCTTTGCAGGACCGCCGGCGAAGGTTGCCGATCTGGCGTGGATGACTGGCAATTGGGCAGGAAATTTAGGCCCGAACCAGCTGGAAGAGAACTGGATAACGGGCGAGGCTGGTTCGATAGCCGCCATGGTAAGAATGACCGGTGAAGGCGCGACCAGCATGTTCGAGATGATCACTATCGAGGAGGTGGACGGCTCTCTAATGTTGCATATCCAGCAGTGGGATCCAGGCATGGTGGCTCGTACAGAGGGCCCTCAGGAAATGGAGCTTGAGACTATTACGGGAAACAGCGTGAAATTTAAAGCCACATCTGAAGGCGGCATGGCTTCTCTGGGCTATAGCCATCCCGATGCCGAGACTTTCATCATTCATGTCGAAAACCCCGGCCGCCCTGTTTTCGACATCACTCTGAAGTCGCGCAGCATCTGGAAGTAGATAGCCGAGATTGAAAAGATAAGAGGCCATACGCGAGACAGCTCCGCATAAGCACCGAGAGAAGGGGTTCAATAGAACCCTTTTTTTGGTGTTCAGATAACTAGGCCGCGACGTTTCAGTACCGCGGCGATGACCTGCATTATCTCATTATCACGGCTCGCATCAAACGCGGGTGCATTCTCCCAGTCGTAAAACCACACCGGCTTTAGTCTAAGTTCTTCGGGTTCATCTTCGAATCGTGGAAATACGTGGGCATGCAATGCGCGCTCAACGTTGCCCAGCATCTCGTAGTTGATGCGCACGGCGCCGGTTATCTCCAGAATAACATCGCCAACAACGGACATCTCATAGAGGAATATTCTTCGGGTCTTATCATCCATCTCGTTGAGATGAGGCACGACTGGGTCCGGCAAAAGCAGGCTATAGCCACGGAGGAATTGTACATCGCCCAATACTACCCAGCCTGAACTCAGGCGGCAGATCATCTTCGGGTAGTCGCCGGACCGGCATTGTCTTACTCGTTCATGAATTAGGGTAGTCATCTGCACCACGTTAGGAGGGTGGGTGACGGGGCAGTAGAAACCTACTGCCCTTTCGAATCGATTGGAAAGTTCTTTCAGTCAATGACTCGTTCTTGCTAGGAGACTTCCAGCAGTTCGACCCAGTTACCATCGGGGTCGGCAATAATGGCGATGGTGATGCCTTCGCGCACGACCTTGGCTGGAACTACTATTTTAGCTCCAGAGGCCGCTGCTTTATCGACGCACGCCTCGAGATTGCCAACCGTAATTGTCCAGTAACGGTAGCCATGAGCTCCGCGAATGCCGCCGGGAGCCGCGTCTGCCGGTGCGGCGAGGTCAAGCTCGATGACCTTGATCACGCTGTCACCAACCTTGAAGCGATTCATGGTGCCGCCACCGGGCATGGGAATGGATGCTTCGAACTGCAGCCCGAGGGTTTCACCATAAAAAGTCATCATCGCATCTATGTCTTTGGCAACGATTCCAATATCGATAGCCGCTTTTTTAACATCAACTGACATAGCAGATTCCCCTTAGGCAGCGCCAAGCATGGCTTTGGTTTCCAGATACTCTTCGAAGCCTTCCAGGCCCCACTCACGACCATTTCCAGATTTCTTGTATCCTCCAAACGGAGAGGAGAAGTCGGGGCCTGCGCCATTGATATGCACCATGCCAGTTCTGATCTGTCTTGCAATTTGTTCGGCGTGAGCGGGCTCTCCCGACACATAGCCAGACAGGCCATATTCGGTTTCGTTTGCTATACGAACGGCATCTGCATCATCTTCGTAGCCGATGATGGACAGCACTGGCCCGAAAATCTCTTCGCGCGCGATAGTCATATCATTCGTTACATTGGCGAATACCGTAGGCTGAATAAAATAACCTGTCTCGATACCTTCGGGGCGGCCCGGGCCGCCAACGATCAGGTCGGCGCCTTCAGCGATACCTTTCTCAATCAAGGTAGTGATCTTGTTGAACTGCAACTCGCTAACTACAGGCCCCAGCCTGGTTTTGTCATCGGATGGATCTCCGACGCTTGCCTTGGCCGCTGCAGCCTTTGCGATCTCGATTGCCTCGGCCATGCGCGCCTTTGGCACCAGCATACGAGTGGGCGCATTGCAGGACTGACCGCTGTTACCGAAGCAGCCGATGACGCCGCCGCCGACTGCCTTGGTCAGGTCGGCATCGTCAAGGATTATGTTCGCAGACTTGCCGCCTAACTCCTGAGTGACGCGCTTGATGCTGTCTGCGGCGGCCTTTGCAACTTCCTGGCCGGCGCGAGTAGAGCCTGTAAATGAAACGACGTCGATTTCAGGATGAGCCGATATCGCCGCACCGACTGTAGGGCCGTCGCCATTGACTAGATTGAACACGCCGGCAGGCAGCCCGGACTCCGCAATAATCTCGGCCAGGATGTAGGCGCTCAGTGGTGCTATCTCGCTGGGCTTTAGTACGATGGTGCAACCCGCGGCAATGGCTGGGGCGACCTTGCAGGCGATCTGATTGAGCGGCCAGTTCCATGGAGTGATAAATCCGCAGACGCCAGCGGGTTCCTTCACTATCTTGGTGGTGCCTCGTATTTCTTCGAATTTGTAGCTGTCCAGAATGCCGAGAACATTGGCAAAATGGCCTATGCCACTGCCTAGTTGTGCAGTCTTGGCCATACCCATTGGGGCGCCCATTTCATTGGAGATAGCCGTGGCGATCTCGTCGCCGCGTGTCTTCATTCCAGCGATTATGTTGCCGATAACGGCTTTGCGTTCTTCGATTGTCGATTGTGACCAGGCTGGGAAGGCGGCTCTGGCAGCTTTTGCCGCAGCGTCGACGTCGTCGGCGGTTCCCATGCTTATAGTTGCAAATGCTTTCTCTGTCGCAGGGTTTATCACATCAAGAGTTGGGCGGCCTGAGGGTTCTACCCATTCGCCATTAATGAAGAATTTGTTATGAGGCTTGGTCATTTTGCTACTCCTATCAATTCGATTACACTGTCGTTGTGTTCAGTTTACTACTCGTCATCTGCCGCTGATATCGGCCAATTAGTATACCTGATTTTCCGGACATCATAAGTGCCAATCTGAGTGTCAGTTTCCAAAGAAGGATGCAATGTTTAACTCTTTAAAGCGCATCATCGGTGAGCGCCTCGCGGCCTTTCTCAGCAAAGATCTGCCGGGTTATCAGCGTCTGGATACCATTGGTATAGGGGACGTAGCCAGCACCCTCGAGAAGGGAGATATCGTACTGGTCGACGGCAATACGCGAATCAGCACAGCCATAAAATATCTAACCCAGTCAACCTGGTCCCATGCCTGCCTCTTTATAGGCGAGAGTGGAGCAGACAGCTCCCAGCTCAATCTTATCGAGGCAGATCTAAAGAATGGGGTGCATCTGATTAACCTGGATCACTATGCCAATTTCAATCTAAGAATCTGCAGGCCGGTGAATCTTAGCGCAGAGGAATCGGATCAACTTGTGGAGTTTGCAAAGAAGCGGCTTGGCCATTTGTATGACCTGAAGAACGTAGTGGATCTAATTCGCTATGTTATTCAGAAGCCAGCCGTGCCCAATCGCTATCGGCGATCCTTGCTAAGTCTGGGTAGTGGTGAGCCTACTAAGGCGATCTGTTCGACCCTGATTGCGGAGGCATTTCAATCAATCAATTATCCGATTCTGCCGCGGCGAGATCACGAGAAGGGAGAAGAGGGTGAGGTGCCGCTCTTATATAAACCACACTTTACGCATTTTACGCCACGAGATTTTGATTTATCTCCGTACTTCAGAATCGTCAAGCATACGATTGAAAATGGTTTTGATCACCACAGCTTGCTCTGGAAAGCCATTAAGAGCGAGGACGAGGATCCCGGCTTCTGATTGCTCTGTTCTAGATTATTCCTAACAGTACATCTACTGCCGCTTCAAACTGCGGGTCGCTGCGACCACCTTGTGCGTAGGGGAATGCGATCACCTGCTTGGGTGCAACTCCAACATCCTCGAACGGCTGACCATCGATGAGGGTCTGATCTGCCGGTTGATAGCGAACTGTATTTTCGTTCACTATGAATGGGCCGATCTCGCCAGCGCTCTTCTCTCCGAGTGTGGTCACTCTGCCTATCTTCGACAGGGCATGCGCAAATAGCTCTGCGCCGCCTCGAGTCTGGGCGTTAATCAAAACCACAATAGGTTTAGTGAATACACGGTTGGCACTGGATACAAAACTCGATTCTATAGCGGCGTGTGAATTAGAGTCATTCGATGCCGTGAAGCTGACGCGAGAACTTCTGCTAAACATGTCTACGTGGTTGCTGCTCAGATAGCCATAAGAGTTACGCAGATCTATTATTAAGCCATCGCTATTAGTAAACCTGCTCATAGCGAGTTCCAGGGAGAACAAGTCCGAAGTGGCCCTGGAGAGTCCCCAGAAGCGGATATAGCCAATAGTCTTATTTCCCAGGGGAAATGCCTGCATGCTATTTAATGTGGCGGTGCGATAGCTGTCATAGAGATTCTCGAATACTGGCACGGTATCGACGGTTTCCAGAGCCCCGAGCCTTTCATATTCCACGCGGTATTCGGAAGGCTTTGGAGTAAAACCAAGGCCGCCGGTATCTTCGGCGTTGAAGGAGTAGACAGGGTGATAGGGCTCGCCGTTGACCCGAACTATAGTGTCGCCACGCTCGATTCCCTCTTGGTGGGCAGGGTAGCCCTCCAGAGCAGCGGTTACTCGATATCCGCCCTCCGCCTTCTGCACCGTAACGCCAATATGATTCAGCGGCATGCGCTCTTTCACGCTCGGGGCCTGAAACGCCTGAATCAAGTAGTAGTCTAGCGTGTCTGGAGAAAGTTCATAACCGCTACTAGCTTGTGCCCCCGCGAACTGAGACACAAGAGCGCTTAGCGCAATGAGAACCCAGTGGAAGTGAGGTCTTGTCACAGGAATCATAGTGAGAAGCATCGAGTGGTTTGCATCGCTTATTCAATCATGGCCATAGCACGCTGTGCGGCCGGCCTTTGGTAGTGGCGGTCACGCACCGCGATGAATTTGTCGGGCACATCGAATTCGAACCGGATCGCCCAGTTAAATGTATGCGCAAGCAGGAGGTCTACCATACAAAACTCCTTACCTCTGACATACTCGTTGCCATTTTTTCCTAACAAATGATCTAAAGCATTGACGGCCTTGTTGAATTCAAATTTTGCGGTATCGAACATAGCGGGAATTCGATACTCCTCAGGTAGTGCAAATATGTGCTTGCCTTTAGACCAGAGTGGTTGCTCGAGCTCGGCAAGGATGAAATAGGATAGCTCGTCGAGTTTTGCATAGGCCGGAGTGCTTACCTTGGGTAGCAAGCCGGAGTCCGGTGCGCTTCGGGCTATGTAGTTCAGTATTGCAAAACACTCGGTAAGTACGAGATCTCCATCTACCAGAGTAGGTACCTTGCCCTGAACATTGAGTTCCAGATAGTCGGGGTGTTTGGCGCTGTCGGCATTTGTGCTATCGGTGCGCAGTGTAGTGTTTACATATTCGTATTCTAGCCCGCTTTCTTCCAGTGCCCAGAGAGCTCGGAACGATCGCGATTGGCCCATACCATAGAGTTTCATTAGATAATTCTTCCTGTCTTAAAAAACAAATGGTGTTGCCTTTATAGGCAACACCATTTTGGGGGCTTCGGTGCCTGCTAAGATTAATCGATTGCGAAGCAGTAGAAGTAGCCGGCTCCACCCGTGGCTACCAGATCGGCCTGGCCGCAGCCTCTGGAGCCGTGTGCGCTATTCCAGGATGTAGGGTTTGCACCGCCGCCAGTTCTGTCGAAGTGGCCCACCTGAGCAGATCCGTCGCTATTACTAGTCCAGTTGTTGCAGGTGTGATTCGAGCCGTCATCGATAAGGCGGCCGCTCAGTGAAGAGCCGGTCAGAATATCGTGTTGATTCGGGGTGTCGCCACGGCCGTTAACCTGGTCGCCATTTTCGGTAATTGAACTCGCCTTGCCCAGCTGCATATACTCGCTGTGCAGGTTGTTGAGCGTGCTAGCTACCTCAACGCCTTCGGCGTTGTACCAAGGGCCAAACCCGATGCGTTCTCTGGCATTCACGCGAGGAGAGCTTGCGGTCTCATGTGCGCTTAGATAGGCGCGCCAGGTCTTGCCACGAGAACCCGCAGCGGACGCTAGTGTCGCGCAGTGAGCATCGGCTCCGGCCAGGCCGCGAAGGTTGGCGCCATCGCCCGAACCCTCGCTCGTAATGAAGAAGCTCATTTCGTTTTCTTGTGAGTTGATCGTGCTAAATGTAGCGGCTGCCGATATGGCGATAGCGGAAGCTAATAGTAATTTCTTGTTCATGTACATACTCCTTATTATAAGTTTTGTTATTTAATAGTTTGATTCTCTATAAGCACTAGTGTGCAGCCGAACCCTGTGCTGCTGCTCCTGGCAAAGCCATAGCCGTCAGTGTGCTGCCTGTCTGCAGAATGACATACTGGTGGCTTTCGTGAGTCCAGGAGCTCATGCCGTAGCGACTCGCCGCAGGAACTTCTACGCGGCCTACCTCTGCGCCTGTGGACTTGTCGATGGCAAACAGCTGCGGCGTGCCGTCGCTATCTACATCGGAATAGATCAGCAGGTTTGCAGTAGTCACCATGGCTACGGCATTTCCTGTGCCTGTATTGCCGATATCAACACCCTGTAGTTCGGGCAGGTTGGCAATGCGTGCCGGTGTCTCGCCGGTAGGTATCATCCATAGATGCTCGCCGGTGTTCATATCTATTGCGGTAATGCGGCTATAGGGTGGCTTCCAAAGTGGAATGCCTAAGGGATGTCTTGGGGTTGCTCCACCACGGCCTGCCGCGTATTGTGAAAGCGTTGTGCCGGTTGGGGCGTCGTAGTAGGTGTCTGCCTCTTCACCCGATACGAGAGGGCGAGCGGAACAGCTTGACCGGGACGTTACGTAGAGGATGCCGGTAGTGGGGTCGGCCACAGAAGGGTGCGTAATATTCACCGCGCCAGAGGGACAGATCATCGCAGAGATCTTGCCCAGTGGATTGTCTCTATGCAGAGGCGGATTGAATAATGGCCCCATCTGATATTCGGCAACGGCAGCGATGGCCTGTGCTCGAATCTCTGGCGTGAAATCAACCAGAGTATCCAGGCTGAGACCTTGCATGTCGTAAGGAGCGGGCTTGGTTGGGATGGGCTGTGTTGTAGACAGCTTCTCTCCTGGCACTATAGAGGCAGGAAAAGGTACTTCCTCTATGGGCCATATTGGTTCGCCGGTCTCTCTATTGAAGGTATAGACCAATCCCTGTTTCGTCGTCTGCGCCACGATGGGAGTGGTGCCCTGATCGGTTTCCACATCTAGCAGAATTGGCGCCGTTGGTAGGTCGAAGTTCCAGATGTCGTGATGCACGATCTGAAAGTGCCAGGCTCGCTCGCCGGTTCTCGCATTCAATGCGATCAGGCTGGTGCCGTAGAGGTTGTCGCCGGGGTGATGACCGCCATAGTAGTCGATCGTCACGCCATTCGTTGGTATGTAAACCAGGCCCAACTCTGGGTCTGCCGAAATTGGTGCCCAAGAAGAGATGTCGCCCGTGTATTGCCAGGCATCGTTCTCCCAAGTCTCATGCCCGTACTCTCCAGGCTGAGGAATCACGTTGAACTTCCAGAGGAACTCCCCGGTGCGGGCATCGTAGCCCAGCATGTCGCCTGGCACGTTTTCGATTCTGGATTGGTTATAGCCTTGTTCCGCCGAATTACCCACGATGACTACATCGTTCACGACCAACGGTGGCGAGGAAGAAGTTATATAGCCTCGCTCCAGCGGAAGCCCCTCGTAGGGGTCGTAGGGATGGCCGAGATCGGCAAGCAGATCGACAACACCTGTGTCGGGAAAGCCATCTATCGGTACGGGACTGCCGAAACCGTCAAGTGGCGCACCTGTTTCGGCATCCAGTGCGGTAAGGAAGAAGCCCGGTGAAATGATGTAGATGATGTCTTTGCCGTCTACCTGACCGAAGCCTACACCCTTGCCGTAGTCGGCACGCATCGAATACTGATAACGCTCGGTATCGGGTTCTCTATAGGACCAGATAGTCTCGCCAGTCTTAGGGTCGATTGCGATGACGTGGCGACGTGCGCCGGCGACGGTATACATTCTGCCGTTAATATAGCTAGGTGTTGAGCGACCGCTCTGCGCCTGGAAGCTGGAACCATCCCATTGCCAAGCCACTTCTAGCTGACTGAAATTCTCTGCGGTGATTTCCTCCGAAGGGGAGAAGCGCGTATGGGCAAAGTCGTTTCCGAGGGTTGTCCATTCGACGGTATCTTGTTGGGCAGTGGCCACTGATGCCACAGATGCTAATGATGCCAACAGGAAGGTCGCTGCACTGTTCAATAATTGGCGAGTTCTTATCATTATTAGATCCTCATATTGGAGTAGCGGTGATTGCTGGTCTGTGCTGCGGGCTCTGCAGAGATGTTTTCGCAGGGTGTTCCCGCGACAGCGTTAAGGGTGCGCAGGGCCAACAAATACTAATTCTGAGAGTAACGCAGCTACTGCTTTTTGTCATGCAACATTGCAGCGTAGACGGAGTGTGGGAGAGATTTTCCGGGGCGAGATGAAGAAGCTGAGAAAATGCGCGGTAGCGGCTCGATCTCTGCCCCTGTCGTGATGCTGCAACTGCAGCGGGGAGGGGCAGAGCTCTGCCTATTGAGGGCCTGGGTAGCGAACCTCTTCGGCAGATACATACACCGTTGTGGCGCAGATCGCTCGCTCGCGCAGAGCCTCTAGAGACTTCAGCCTGCCGTCCTTCTTGTAGCGTTCGAACGCATCGAGGTCCGGAAATTTCAGGACATGTACCTCATCGACCCTCGGTGTTTGCTTTAGGTTCGTTGAGCTAGGTCGGAAAGCGGTTTCTAGGTGCCCACCATGTGCCGCCATGATTGTCATGGCCTGCTTCTCAAACTGCGCAAAGGCCCTGGCATCGCGAATACTAAGTAGGGCAACGATTGTAAGTATAGCGATTTCTGCTCTAGCGGGAATGACAAAAGTCTGACATAGAGTAGATGAAATTAGTGGTGTAAGAAACTGCTCGCGCCTGCACTGCGCGCTTTCGCATAGATTGATGCCTTGACCGAGTAGGCCGCAAATTGCCACACTGGCAGAGGTAGCAACATCCACTGCCATGGCGAATTAAAAGGTACTTAAATACAATAGGTTAGGTAGGTTAGGTAGGTTAGGTAGGTTAGCTATGACTTCGGCAGCTGGACTTCGTGTATGGCGCGAGTTCAGTATTGATTCAGGTCGAGCGCGCTATAAATGCAATCAGTTCCATGAATAGTGGAGAGAAAAGACTCGCACCCCAAGAGCGAGCCGTTGGTGTAACCGGTAGAGCCATGAGAACAAGCATGTACAGGCTATCAATCTCTCGTGCCAGCGCAGTCTGGCGGGTGCTGCCCTGCCTTGCCTTGGCGATTCTGGGGGCTGTCCTTGTAACCAGTCCTGCGCTAGCGCAGCAGCCGAATGATTCCGAGCTGGGCTTAATCGAATTGGATAGCAGTACAGAGAATGATCAGCTTGACTCGCAGCAGCGTGCCCGTGAAGGAGAAATTGCGCAAGAGTTAAGCCTGCGCCGGCAGGCGATCGATGAGCTGCAGGGTAGTCAGGGCATCTATGCGCCTGAGCTGCAAGAGGCTTATGGAGATCTGGCGTCACTGTTTGAGGAGATGGACGATTTCGAATCGGCGATTGCCGTCTATTTCGATGCGCTCCAGATAAGCCGAATCAACACGGGTCTCTATAGCGATCAGCAACTGCCTATCATTCAGTCTCTGATCGAGGGTAATAGTCAGCTGCGAAACTGGGAAGCTACGGATGATCTGCAAGAACTGCGCTACCATATAAGCACTCGCCTATACGATTTGGCTGATCTCGCCTACTTGGAGGCGGCGGAGAATTACGGTGCATGGAAGCTGCGCCTGCTGCGACAGAACTTGCTCGATCTGAGCTATCGTTCCTATTCGGGCAGTGCGGAAGAACTTAGCGAGTTCTATGAGCGCCTCTTGCTGAATCTGGAAGTCCAGCCCAACTTCAGGGCAGCGAAAAAGATTGACGTTCTCCAGGGTAAGTCCGAGGCAGATTTGATTCTGGTAAGGGCTATAGCGACTACTCCCTATACGGCGTTTGAAGGCACCGTCAGTCGCTATATCAACCAGCAACGTTGTCGCAATGTGCGCAGTGCATCGGGGCAGGTAGTCAGGGAGTGCGTTAGTGTGCAGGTTGAGAACCCGCGTTACCGGCAATCACAACGGGATGCGAAGCGCTTCGCCCTGAATCGACGGACCAGGGCCGTGCAGGATTCCATCGACATGCTGAAACAGATCTATGAGCGGAGCGATGAGCTAGGCTCCAGGGAGCGCGAACAGCTCGAAGCGCAGATCGCCGAGCTCGAGACCGAGACATTTCAGCTGCTCAGACAGTCCAGGTCGCGGCGATTGTTCTAAGGCTGCTCTTGCTGCAGAAATCCTCAATTAGGCTCTGAAAGCCGATTAAGGGCCGAGACGTGCCTATTAGTCGCATTTATCCCGAGATCTGCCCCTGTTTTACTGGAAAATCTGTAGTACAAAGTGTTCAATAGCCCTGTCCTGTAACGCGTCCGCGATTCAGGTCTGTATTAAACAACCGGAGGAGATTATGTCTCATTTTGTTAACCGACTAACTCGGCTTACGGTGGCTGCTGTATTAGCTGCCGTCGCGCTGGGAAGTCAATTTGCAGCTGCACTGGAAGTGGGTGATAAAGCACCTGATTTCTCTCTGCAGGCATCGGATGGCAAGACCTATAGCATGTCCCAGTTTCTGGGCGAGAAGCCTGTAGTAATTGCTTTTTTTCCTAAAGCCTTCACCGGCGGATGAACTATGCAATGTAAAGCGCTGCGTGACAGTGCAAGAGAAATTGAAAGTTTTGACGTTGCTTATTTTATGGCTAGTGTAGATACCCTTGAAGACAATACGGCTTTTGCTGAAGAGCATGCGGCTGGTTTTCCGATTCTTGCAGATCCAGAGAAGAAGATGACAACTGACTACGGGGTGTTGATGGCGGCTGGTTTCGCTAATCGTTGGACCTATTACATTGGTGCTGACGGTACAATTCTCAAGATAGACAAGGAAACCAAGCCAGCAACGGCAGGCAAGGACTTAACCCGCACGATGGAAGAATTGGGTTTTCCTAAGGTATAAATCACAGAGCTAAGTCTCATGTTGTATTTCTCAGTTCATGTCTTGTAAATCAAGACAGTGTGAATGCAGTAATTAAACCCGAATGTGAGTGCACATTCGGGTTTTTTATTGCAGCGCCGCAAGCAATAGATAGAGGCTAGGGCAATCTGTCCGAAATGGGGCAGTTCATGACAATAGCCTGACGGTGTAATGCACTGAGTTGTAGCCTGTCAGGGGCTGTGACAATATGTTATACATCTAGCTCTTTCCCACACAAGCAACCGCACTATTGGAGTGATTTAATGTCAAAAGCTGGCATCTGGGTTATCGCGGCCATAGCCGTGTTCACGCTATTGTATCTCGTGTACTTGGCGGCCACTTTTGAAGCCCCTACAGGTACCACAACCGTGATCGTGCCAGCGACGCCTGCGCAAGCGGTTCCCGAGCCTGCTCCAGTGAGGGCTCCCAGTCTTCCGCAGACGCGATTGCAGCCCAGGGATGAACCGCCGGCCACCGCTACGGCACCGGTAATAGAAGAGCCTCCAGTGGAAGTACAAATCACCGAGCCGGTTTTGCAAGAGGCGCCTGCAGAGGTCGTTCAATTGCCCAGTCTTAATGATAGCGATGCTTTTGTCTTTGAAGGATTGCGTGCTTTGCAGAATGGCGCGGCTGTAATTAGCGTGCTCGCCGATGAGCAATTGATACGCAGTATCGTTGTTTTCGTCGACAATATTAGCCGAGGCGGTTTTCCACAGACTGGCCTGCCCTATAAGCGCATAGGACAGGAGATGCCTGTTCGAAATATCGATGCGAACCTTTTTATCATGGAGCCGAGCGCACATGCTCGCTTCGATTCAATCATTGACACCTTCGTCTCGGTTGATACGCGGCAGGCCATGGCTCTCTACAAAACCCTGGGGCCGTTGTTCCAACAAGCCTATGCAGAAATCGGTTATAGAAATTTAGATTTTGATGACACCCTGCGCTCGGCTATCAACATAGTACTGCGCTCACCCAATGTCGAAGGGCCTTATCAGTTAGTGAAGCCTTCAGTCATGTTTCTGTATGCGGATGCTAAGACTGAGAATATGGCAGAGGTGCAGAAACAGCTGATTCGGATTGGGCCTGAAAATACTGAAAAACTAAAAGAAAAATTGCGATCATTTTCAGAGCAGTTATAGCGCGCTGTCAGATTAAATTAGCAGGCTGAATGTATGCTTCAAGTACCCTCACCACTCGTCGACACTGGCTGGTTGAACGATAACCTCAAAGCTCCTGGACTCGTTATCTTGGATGCCTCGGTTGCTCCCGTAGTGCCCGGTTATGAGTCATTAAATACAGATGCGAACTTTGCCGCTATCCCGGGTGCTCGACGCTTCGACTATGATACTAAGATATGTAAGCAGGATTCAGCCTTGCCCCATATGATGCCCGACGAGGAGTTGTTTCAAGAAGAGGTTCGCCAACTCGGAATAAATAGTGAGAGTGTTATTGTGATTTATGACGACGTCGGCATCTACGCCAGCCCACGGGCCTGGTGGATGCTTCGTGCCATGGGGCATGAGCAGGTTGCCGTTCTCGATGGTGGTTTGCGTGCCTGGATCGATGCTGGCCTAGAGACCAGCGCTAGCCTAGAGACAGAATGTCCTCTCGGTGATTTTCAAGCCCAGTATACGGCCGAGTCATTCTGTGATTTTTCCGTTGTGCGCTCGGCGTTAGATGATCCTGCTTGCGCTATTCTCGATGCCCGCTCCAGCGGGAGGTTTCACGGGACTGCTCCCGAGCCCAGGCCCGGAATTCGAGGGGGGCATATGCCCAATGCGCAAAACTTGCCCTTCCCGGAGTTGCTGGACGGCGGCAGGATGAAGCCGGTGGCGCAGCTTGAGAAAATCTTCGATGAGTTGGTCGATGGCAGTGACAGGCGGCTAATTACTTCCTGTGGTTCTGGGCTAACCGCTTGCATCCTCACCTTCGCCGCTTTCCTGGCGGGCCGACGCAATTTATCTGTCTATGACGGTTCCTGGATCGAGTGGGGAGCGCCTTCCAAACTCCCCGTCGTTACCGATTGAGATTGTAGGCAACTCCCTCTGGCTGCAGCCCAGTAGTGGCCCCTTGCTGCGGTATAGAATCGTCTAGAATAAATCGTTGGCAGGCTAGTTTGTGATCGGTGCAAAGATAGAAGCGGGGTTTTTAGCTTTGAGTGCTCAAATCACCCGAGTGTGGGGGCTATCGCAGAATGCGCGAAGTGTGTCATGGCGCTATGCGGTATCTGTGAGGATTTCAGCGGTTCCTCTGTATTCTGCGAGAAATGCTCTCAAGATCAGGAAAACTCAGCTTTCGTTGAGTCGCAAAGCAAACCTGAAAGTAACTACGATAAGGTTCTGAGCGAGCCTGTGGTCGAGATTCAAGACCCGAAGAAGCAGCGCCTCGAAGCGAGCATTGAAAAACGTGAAAAGATGTACATGGCTGTCGTGATATTGGGCTGTGTTTTTCTAGGTTTTTGCTTGTTTACCGATATCGGTTTCCAGCGTGTACTTAGCGCGCTGGAAGTTTAACAGGAAGAGATTTCGATTGAGCGCCGCACTCTGTGTGTTCAGGTGTTTTGGGAAATTGCCGCGGTTCTGCAAAGCGGCGAGGAGCCTGATCCATCCCTGCGCTGCGAGGAGACTCCTGCTCTCAATATAATTACGCGGGCAGCTGGCGACATAGAAGTCAGGCATCCTAACCCACGAATCCTTGGCTTCAGTGAGCTGTATGTCAGCAGAAACAATCCCACTCCTACGGTACTGGTGCTCTGATGATTCGTCGTGCGCATCAGACAATGGCCGCCAAAAATTCGGGCTTTACGCTCATCGAGCTAATGGCTGTAACGGCGATTATTGGAATCCTGCTCAGTGTTGCCTTCCCTATAGCCATAAATTACAACATCAAGGCGCAGACCACCGAAGGTGTATTGCTTCTTAGCGAGTTGCGTCGCCGAGTAGAAATCGGCTTTAACCGGACTAATGCTTTAGATTTAGAGATACCTTCGTCGCCGCCCGCGGACGGGCAGAGATTTGGTGGGCCTTTCTACACCTACGACGCTGTTCGGGGTGGAAAGCGATATGTGGGATAGGGTGGAGTATCAAGTAAAAGGCCCCAAAGAGTGCTTGTGTTGCGAGCGCAGAGAAAGCCGGAGTGGGGAAATTCAGATATCGGATTGCATCTTTAGATTCGATTGAATGATGATGACACTCTCAGTTTTCGTTGCACGATTAATAACCTGGCTAGCCGTGAACCTTATGTGCCGTCGACATGTATGGAAGGTGGTGTAGATGACTGGGGTATCCTGGTGATAATCCGCTAGCTTATCTCTTCTTTTTCTTCCTCCTCGTTAGTCTGCTTCGCCTGTGGTTGCTGTTTTAGTTTCATGAAGGGCTTTTGTATTAGCAAGTTGTTTGGATAGTTTATTAAGTTTCCTTCGTTGTCTACCAGAAGTACCTGAAATACCTTGATGTCCACTATCTTTCCTTCCAGAGTGTTCTCGGCATCGATGATGCGAACATAGTCTCCAATGCGAGCAGGGTAATTAAAGAAGATCACTACACTCGCGGTCAGGTTGCTCAGGATAGACCACTGTGCAAAGAGGGCGACGCCGCCTATGGCTATCACCGAGGACCCGAATAGAAGCACGCCGTTGTAGTCTACGCCCCATATAAAAAACAGTAAGAAGAGGCTTACGCTTGCGAGCGCAAAGTTAATGATCTTGGAAACGTAGATGGCGCGCTCGGGAGCTGCGTGCTTCTTCTTTCCTAGTTCAGTAACGAAATGCGATGTCATATTTGTGGACAGGATGAATGCCCCAAGTACGACTGCTGTGAATAGCCAATTGTAGTAGTTCATTTTGCCTAACTCTGGAAATTGCCGGGTCGCGACTATCTATGAAATTTGCGCGGAACGAGAGGGTTTTTTACAAGTCTGCGCAATTTTTAGTACAATCGGTATTTATTGATTGCGCTGGATTTACGTTCCAGTCAGCTGAGGATGACCATGAATAGCACTGCCAATGGCGTAGTTGTCGCCGCTCTCTATCGTTTCGCGAAATTTCCCGACTATGAATCTTATCGAGCGCCCCTGCTCGAGCTAATGCTGAAGCATGATGTGCGCGGCACACTGTTACTTGCGGCCGAGGGTATTAATGGCACCATCGCTGGCAGTCGAGGGGGTATCGACTCCGTGCTCGATTGGCTTGCCACAGACGAGCGCTTCGCAGACATCGAGGCCAAGGAGTCTTACGTCGCCGAGAATCCTTTCTATCGAACCAAGGTCAAACTGAAGAAAGAGATAGTCACTATGGGGGTTGAGGATATCGATCCAACTCATATCGTTGGTACTTATGTTGAGTCAGAGGATTGGAACGCGCTGATCGAGGACCCGGCGGTGCTCGTTCTGGATACCCGCAATCAATATGAAGTGGAGATCGGAACATTCAAGAACGCGGTCAACCCACAGACAGATTCATTCAGAGAGTTTCCCGAATACGTAGAGAAAAATCTCGATCCTGCGGTGCATAAGAAAGTCGCCATGTTTTGCACAGGTGGCATACGCTGCGAGAAATCGACTGCCTACTTAAAGCAGCAGGGTTTCGAGAATGTATTTCACCTCAAAGGTGGCATTTTAAAATATCTGAAGCAGCAGCCGGAAACTGGTAGTAGATGGCAGGGTGAATGCTTTGTTTTCGATAATCGCGTGACGGTTAATCATAGGCTGGAGAAGGGCGATTACGATCAATGCCATGCCTGCCGACGTCCCATTACCGAACAGGACAAGGACAGCAAGCACTATCAGAAGGGTGTTAGCTGTCACCATTGCTATGATAAACATAGCAACGAGCAGACGCGGCGCTTCGCCGAGCGTGAGCGCCAGATGCAGCTTGCCCAGCAACGGGGAGAGCCGCATATTGGTGCCCCTATGCAATCCGCTATCGAGAAGGGAAAGCAGGAGAAACTTCGCTTTAAGGAGGCGCAGAGAGAGCGAGAGAAGGGAAAGCTGCATAACTCCTAGATGCTGATTTCTCATCGGCATGGCTGCACGCTTGCTTTTTGGGTATAGTCTTTTGGTACTGCTATGGCACTGTGAAGCGCGCTGACTAGCTGAAAAATAATAAAAGGCGACTACTATGAATGCTCATTTAGACAGTAAAGCTCCTCGTGTTTTTCCCGGTATTTTATTCTTGCTCGCCATACCGCTGCTGCTGGGCGGCCTGCAGCTAGTCCTTCTGGGTGGCTCCCTGTATTATCTGATCGCAGGGTTCTTCCTGGTCTCCTGTGCCCTAAGGCTATGGCAGCAGAATCCTGCGGCGCCGATGATCTATGCTGCATTTATGCTGATTACGGTGCTGTGGTCCCTCTATGAGTCCGGCACGAATCACTGGGCGTTACTCCCGAGAATTCTACCCTTCGCTGTGGTCGGCGCGTGGTTTCTGACGCCATGGCTGCGTCACTCGCTGCATCACGGAAATCCTCCAGCCTTGCTGGCTTCTAAATATCCGCTCTATGCAGTGGCGGTTTCTCTAGCGGTGTTGGCCTATGTTGCAGTTGACGGCTTCGGCTATACGGTCAACCCTCTGTCAGCGCGCTCCGGGATTAATACGGTTAATACGGCGGGCGATTGGCCTAGCTACGGCAATAATGTGGGCGGTAGTCGTTACTCGCCGCTGGATCAGATTAATCGAGATAACGTGAGCGAACTGGAAGTGGCCTGGACATATCGCACCAATGCAGGCGGTTCATTCAAGGCTACACCGCTGCAGGTGGGCGAGTTACTGTATGTGTGTACCGGTGGTAACAGAGTTATCGCATTGGATGCAAACAGTGGTGAGCTGCGCTGGCAGTTTGATCCGCTCATCGATCCAGAACATCTGGAATTTGCGCGTTACTTTACGACGGGCTGTCGTGGTGTTTCCTATTTTGAGGCGCCTGCTGATTATCAGGGGGAATGTTCGGAAAGAATACTAACGGCGACTAGCGATGCCAGGCTGATCGCAATTGATGCCCTAAGCGGTGCTCGCTGTTCCCGGTTTGGCGAGCAGGGAGAGATCGACCTAACAATTGGTATGGGTAATGACCCTAGGATATTTAACTTTCAGACTTCCCCTCCGGGTATCGTTCGCGGCAATGCCGTAGTAGGCGGCTGGGTTCTCGACAATCGCAGCGTGGGTGAGCCTTCCGGGGTGGTGCGTGCCTTCGATGCGCTCAGCGGAGACTTTTCCTGGGCCTGGGATATGGGTAGGCCGGGGATTCATACCGAGCCGCTTCGAGGCGAGGTCTATACCCGTGGCACTCCCAATGTCTGGAGTCTATTCAGTGTCGATGAGGAATTGGGGCTGATCTATGCGCCAACCGGTAATGAGACTCCTGACTATTTTGGCGGTCAGCGTCTCGAGTCCAGCGAGCAGTATGCAAGCTCCGTGGTGGCGATCGATGGAGAGACTGGGTCTGTGCGATGGTCGTTCCAGACCACGCATCATGACATCTGGGATTACGATGTTCCCTCGCAGCCCGTGCTGATCGATCTGCCTCGCGAGAACGGTGAGAAGGTGCCTGCTGTTCTGGTGCCTACTAAACGTTCGGAAGTCTTCGTGCTCAATAGAGTAACGGGCGAGCCCATCTTCGATATTCAGGAATTACCCGTACCGCAAGAGGGCGGAGTACCGGAAGATTATGTCGCGGCGACGCAGCCATTCGCCGTTGATCTGCCTAATTTTCGCGAGGACTTGTCCGAGGCGAAGATGTGGGGTGCTACCCCTCTCGATCAACTCTGGTGCCGCATCGAGTTTAAGAAGATGCGCTATGACGGACATTTCACCGTTCCGGGTGCGGGCACGATATTTCAGTTTCCGGGTAATGCCGGCGGCCATAACTGGGGTTCGGTGAGTGTCGATCAGGTGAACAACATCATGGTAGTGAACCCAATGCTATTGGGCAATCAGCTAACACTAATTCCAAGGGATGAGCTGCCAGAGGGCGTACAGGGAAATCAATTGGGCACGCCTTATTCCCATACTACGGTGCGTTTTCTGTCTCCTCTGGGCATACCCTGCAATCAGCCGCCCTACGGCGTTCTTGCTGCTATCGATCTTGAGACAAAACAGCTGCTCTGGGAGCGCCCCATAGGGTCGGCAAAAGAGAGTGGGCCGTTCGGTATTAAGACGCGACTACCGGTTACAATTGGTACACCACAGAGCGCGGGCACAGTCACCACGGCAGGTGGACTTATATTCAGTGCGGGCACATTCGACAATACAATTCGCGCGACCAATATTAGTGACGGCAGGGAAATGTGGAGCGATAGGCTGCCGTTCACGGCTCATGCGACACCGATGAGCTACCTTTCCCCGGCTGGAGAACAGACCGTCGTTATTACCGTGCCCGTCTTTAACTCGAACAATGGCAATGGTTTTCGCGTACTGCCCGCAGATGAAGAAGACCCCGAGGGAGGCTACATCATTGCCTACAGACTGGCGCAATAAATGGAATAATCATAATGTATAAGCGGCTTTTGATAGTAGTTTCGACCCTGCTCCTATCTCTATCCGTGGGACAGAGTCTTTCTGCCCAGGTGTCGGAGGTCGAGTTGTTGTCTAGCTGGGTTGCAATCGATGCGCCCACCGGGCATGAGCATCTGGCAATGGAGTTGATCGAGGAAGAATACCCAGGCTGGGAACGAGATAGCTATGGCAACCTGGCAAAGCTTGTGGGTAGGGGCGAGCCGCTTAGGGTCGTTGCCTGCGGCTTGGATTCCTATAGCTATGCCGTGAGTCAGATTACCAGAGAAGGGTATCTGCGTCTTCATCGAATCGGAAACGGGTCACGTCACCCGCTTTGGGATCAGGCTCACGAGGGTCAGCAGCTGCGGGTCTTAACGCGCAGTGGGCCAGTAGTGGGGGTGACGGCAGTTGCCAATGGGCACTTCGCGGCCCAGCACAGGGACGAGACGGCGATCGTAACGCAGAATGATCTCTGGCTTGATGTGGGCGCCGAGTCTGCAGATGAAGTAAGTGCTATGGGTATAGCCCTGTTAGACCCTGTGTTACGTCATATTCCCCAATGGTCCTATGCCGATGAGATTGCCGGCCCGCGAGCTGGCTCCAGAGTCGGTTGTGCGGCCCTGGTCGCGGCCGCAGAGGCAGGAATCAATGGCACCACTGGCAGTACCAAATACCTAATCAGCGTACAGCAGGTGTTTGGTTGGATAGGTCTCGCCGCGGGAATTAGTAGGGCCCCCACACCGGAGCAAGTCATTGTGCTCGGTGCGGGTCAGGCGGAGTTTGGCAGCCGAATAGTCGATGGGCTCGGAGCTAGAGCGGATACCGTGCTAACTCGAAGTGAGATGCCTGAGATAAGGCTCATTACACCGGCGGTGACCGACGCCGATGCGTTGATGGAACGCCTTAGTCTCAATAGAGCGAACCAGGTGCTGGATGCAATGGTGGGCGCTATAGATCCTGCTGCGGATAGGCCGGCCTGGGTGACAGCACCGGAACAGGCTGCCGTTCTAAATAATGAACGATCGCGCTGGGGCGCTGCGCAGAACCTCAATCGCCTGATGGAGATCGAGGGCCTTCTCGATCAGGTCGCTGAAAGATCCGCGGTGCCGGGTCATGAGGGGCCAATACGAAATATTATCCTCGATGCGATGCCAGACTGGGCCAGGGAGGTGGCTCAGTTCGATGCGATGGGAAATATGTGGGTCGAATTTGGTCCCGTGGGACAGGCGACCGTATTCCTGGCCCATATGGACGAGGTAGGTTATGAGGTTGAGAGTATCGATACCGATGGAATGGTTAACCTGACCCGTTTGGGTGGTGTGGTAAGCACCGCATGGGAGGGGCAGCCCGCTCTTTTGCAACTCGATCCCTTTAGCAATATCGATTCACAGGCTCAGGCGTCCTCGTTACGCGGCGTATTTAATACCCGTAGCAATCCCGACATAAAACAGGTAGCCACCGTGACGGCGTGGTTCGGTATGGATGCAGAGCAACTCGCCGCCGCCGGTGTTCGCATCGGCATGGGAGTTACCGGTTATAAGGAGGGGCATAGGATGGGCTCCTTTCGTTATACCTCCAGGTCTCTGGACGACCGGGTCGGTACTACCTCTCTGCTCATGGCGCTGCATCAGATCGCTCCTGAAGCAATCACGAATCGAGTAATCTTTGCCTGGACCGTAAGAGAGGAGGGGGGCTTGCGCGGCGCCGCTGCCATAGCGGATGCGGTGGGTGTGAGGACGCGGCGTGCCTACAGCATCGACACCTTTGTCTCCTCGGACACGCCGCTGGAGTCGCCGCATTTTGCCTACATTCCCTTAGGTAGCGGGCCCGTGCTTCGTTCTATCGAAAGTGCGAGCATGGCCACTCCCTATGAATACGATCGCAATAGAGGCATCGCTGCATCAGCGGGCATAGACGCACAGGTTGGCCTGACTCAAGGTGGTACCGACGGCACCACATTTACAGTCTATGGCGCGCCAAATGCGGGGTTGTCATGGCCTGGCAGATACAGTCATTCTCCCGCCGAGATCGCAGACCTCAGAGACGTAGCTAAACTTATCGATCTGATACAGGCCATGGCCGAGGCACCTCAAGGTCCCTAAACGCAAACTATCCACTAGGCTGGAAGCATAAATGAGCGACAGAGAATTGCCATCGAGTCCCTACGGAGACTTCCTTGGCATCAAAATTATAGAAGTGGCGGCGGGCAAGAGTGTCTGTAGGCTGGAGCTTCAAGACCATCATATGAACACCGGCGGTCGTGTGCATGGCGGCGCACTGACCTCGCTGGCAGATACGGCAGCGGGGGTGGCGGTGCGATCGATTCGCCCGGAAGGAAAATCATCTGCTACTACCGATCTGAGTATTGCGTTTATACGCCCACCTCCAGGCAAAATTATTGAGGCGTGTGCCCAGGTGATTCATGCGGGTAAGCGACTGTTTAGAACGGAGATTGCGGTCTACTGCGAAGACAAGCTCATTGCGAAGACTACTGCAACGTTTATGATTGTTGATGCGCCTTAGGCTTCGCTGGGTTGGTAATCTTCACTGCCCGCGCAAGGTCTAAATTAAAGCAAAACTAACCCTATTCCTAGAAATTGAATCGAAGTCCCGCCGTCACGGTGCGATCCTTGTTCGGGCGTGCGCCATAGGGCTGACGGCCGAGAATATCTTCCTCGCTAGTTAGGTTTTCTATACGGGCATAGAAATTCAATGCGCGGCTAAACTGGTAGTTCGCTGAGATATCCACCGTGAAAGTGTTGTCGGTTTTCTCGAAGGCGCCACAAAATGCTCGTACACAGACCTCGTCCACATAGTTGCCGCTAAGATAGGCGGCCCAATTGTTCCTCTCAAAACCCACCGAGGCAAGAAACTGATTCTCGGGCAGGTAGGGCAGTGGGTCGCCCTTGCTCACGGAGCCAAAGAAATCCGTATCGGCAATGTCGGTGTCGAACTCGCTATTGATCAGGGTGTAGCTTAGCGATACAGGAATTCTGTAGCTGCTGCTTCTTGCCAGGTTTGCGCTCACTAATAATTCCAGGCCCGCGACCGTTGCGGCGTCGCCGTTGAAGGCGTCGCCAATCGTGCAGTCAGACCCCGATGAGGAGGTACATTCCCCCAGTATATTGTCGTAGTCGCTCATGAAGCCGATGAGCTCGGTGGACAAGGAGCCGTTCTGGTAGCGGAAGCCTAGCTCATAGTTAATGGCGGTTTCCTCATCGACGTTGGGTGAGTTGCTAGGCGCTGTAAAGCCCTTGTGTGCACCGCCTAGCACAGAGAGTGAATCATTCAGCTGATAGAGAATACCCAGCCCCGGGAGAAAGACTTGCGTGTCGTTCTGGCGAGAGTCACGAAAAGTTCTAAGCTCACCGTCTGCAAAGCGTGTTCGCTTCTGCTCGATATCTTCATAGCGCAGGCCCGGTGATAGTGTCCAATCGCCTAATTGAATATTGTCATGAATATGAATGGCTAGCGCTTGGGCTTGCTGTACTCGATTGCCAGCATTGCCGAGAATGCCAAGATCATCGAGCGCAAGTTCTCCATTGTTTTGACTGTAGTTGCTATTGCGCTGTAGTCGATCTTCCTCGTCCTCGTGCAGGCGAATGCCGAATTCAAGATCGTGCAGGCTATTGCCTATCGTGCCGCTGAAGTTAAGTCCCACTTGTACGCCGCGAGAAAAGTATTCGCGTTTGTTCGAACGTAGCTGGATACTGCCGGGCGCCGTGTCGCTGCTGCCGTCCACAATGGATTGAAGTTGATCTGGGTTGAGGCCGCCCAGGCTTGTGCCGCTATTGATAGCCTGAAGCACATTGGCCCAGCTGGTTCGGTCGAAGTCTTCGGCGCTGCTGCTGCCATCGATATCGATACCCTCAGTCTTGAACCAGTCACGCTGATGCTCGTTATTGTAGGCAGTGACAGATACGTCGAGGGAGTCGCTAATGTCGTAGCTGTAGCGGAGAATCTGTTGCTCGTGCTCGGTTTCAATATTGTCGAGCGCGGAGATGCCGTAGCGCCGAAACGCACTATTGTCGAAGTCTCTATCGGTAAGCCCGAGGTAGCTCTGATTCGAATTCTGCTGTGTTGACTGCAGCTTCAATTCAATCGCGTGGGCAGAGTCGCTGGGCGCATAGCTGAGCTTGACCGTGTAATCTTCGACATCGAGACCCGTATTATTGTCGCTGCGGTCGATGTCTTGAAAGCCGTCGGACTGCCACTGGTGCGTCTCTAGCAGAAAGCCAAAACCGGATTCGCTTCTGCCGCCATAGGTCGCGTGAACGCGGTAGGTGGAATTTTCGCCCGCCTCGGTGACAATATTGCCCGACATCTCAGTGGAAATTGGCGTAGACACCATGTTGAGAGCGCCGCCGATGGTGTAGGGCCCTTGGGTAATCGCAGCAGGTCCCTTAACTACCTCGATAGCACTGAGTCTGCCCACGGTGGGGAAATAATAGGCCGAGGGAGCGGAGTAGGGGGCGGGTGCGATGAGCACATTGTCTTCTAGCAGCGTAATGCGGCCGCTGCGCTCGGTTGCTACGCCGCGAATACCTATGTTCGGTCTAAGTCCATAGCCGTCTTCAATTTGAATAGCGACACCTGGTACTTCACGCGCGATGCGCTGAATGTCGCTATAGGCGAACTGTGCCAGTTTGTCTGAGCCAATATAGTGGGCAGATCCGGCGATTCGCAGCGCCTGCTCGCGGCTGCCGACGATGGTGACTTCCTTGATGCCATCCTCCACTTCTTGTGCATTAACTAGGGAGCAGCTTACTGCCGAGATCGCCATAGTTAGTAGGAGTGTAATGTGCTTCATTAGCGTGCCTGGTTGTTGCGAATTCTTAGAGACGAGAATTCTATTCTAAATGATAATCATTATCAAATAGTTTTAGTTCTCATTTAGGTTTGCTCCACTCATCCGTCGCAGGTAAGCGGGTGATAGTGGTGGATTATTCCAGGGCAATGATTCTAGGCCGGATGAGGAGTGGATTCTGCCCAAGGCGAGCCAGACAGCAATGTAAATGAGGGGCCTAGATAAACCCTTATCGGTCTGCCGCGTTATATCGATCAAGGGCATTACGACAGGGGCAGAAACGTGCAGTCAGGCGATACGTCTTGCAAGCAATAACAAGGCAACTGCGGTCTTTTGAGACTGTATGCGTATTTTAAATTGTGTTCCATTTAGTAGTTAGATTTACTGAATATGGTTTAATTGGTTCGTCGTTAATACTTGGAAATAAAAAATATGATTATGCAAGACAAAGGAATGAGATTGACACGGTACTGGGGGAAAGTGATGGCGTCTAGTCTGCTATTTTCCTGCCTAGGATTGTTTTCCAGCCTAGCTGTGGCACAACTGCCAGAGTTGGGCAGCCCCTCTACAGGCTCAGGGGTAGCGACCACCGCAAAATTCTTTGGAGGCGCAACGGCTGACAGTAGTAATAGCTTCGCTTCGAGCTTCTCCGGCGAGCAGCCACTGGACATCTTTACCGAGGTTCAGGTTGAGAGCGGCCATGTCAATACGGTGGGCAATATCTACCTGTTGATTCAGCTGGGCGAAGATATCTTTATGCGTCTCGAATCGGGCGAGTATGTTATTTGGGATCAGACTCTGGAGAATCTGCAGGCGACCCTGCCCGGCAGAACCCTGCAGGCTAGCGAGCCCATCACGATCCTGGAGAATGTTGCCTTCGGACCAGCGGGGCTGGCTGGCGCAACATTAAGTATCTTTCTGGCCTACGATACGACAGCCGTTTCTGGCGAGCTATACTACAGTGGCGTTCCCTTGACCGTAGCGATCGAGGCTGAGGTTGTCGCACCTGTGCCAGAGCCAACGCCAGAGCCAACTCCTGCGCCAGAGCCTGTTCTGGCAAGCCTCACTTTCTATCTGTCGAACATTTCGCAGCCTATCGTGCAGTCGCGGTGTGTTGTTTGTCATATCGGTGGCGGCGCCGCCTCCAGCAGCGCAATGCTTTTTGTTGGTAGCAGCGCGGAAGGTTATCAGCAGTCAAATTACAACACGTTATTGAACTATATTCAGAGTGCGCCTAACGGTGATTCTTTAATCGTTTCCAAACCTCAGGGAACCGTGGCCCATGGTGGGGGTGTGCAGCTAGCACCGGGCAGTGCTGGGCTCGCAGATTGGAGCAGTTTTATAGCGAGTGCGTTAGCTGAAATTACCAATAATGGCAGCGGTTCCGATTAGGGTCATTATGTTATACAGGCTAGGGTTTTGTTTCGCTGCATTTACTTGCAGCTAGATAAAACGTCTAGCTATCGATAAGAAAGGAAGCCCCCGTAAAAAGTGTCTGTAAGCGCGCTCGGATGAGTGAGGCTCGCTAACGGCTAACGGCTAACGGCTAACGGCTTTTCGTCTTTATCTGCAGGGGGCTCCTAGTTAGCAAACCTGACGTTAACTCGTCTGCTCTTCTGCGGAAAAATCACTGCCAGGTGCATCGTTCTCGAGTTCCCCATCGAAGGTTATGCCTCTCTCTCTTGGCATTATCGAGTGCTCTATTGCTGAACACGCTCTGATTAAAAAGGTCTGCAGCCTAGTGGGATGGTTCTATCGATGTTCTCCTGTGCTAGACTATTCGCAGTCCTTGCGGCCCTGAAGCAGCACTGCAGCTAGAAAGCCTGCGCCGTGAATTCAGGTTGCAACTGAAAGATTTTAACGGGGGAACAACAGTGGTAGATCAGCAATTTTCTCGTCGCGCATTCTTGAGATCAGCAACTGGTACAGCGCGCAACTCAATCATCTTGTTAAGCCTGCCGGCCATACTCGTTTCCTGTGAGCGTTCACAGCAAGCGCAGATGAATAAGGAAGAATTTTCTGTGCTCAGCGAAGAAGAGGCGCAGGAGTTTCGCGCGATTGCCGCGCGAATTATTCCGACTGATGAAACCCCCGGTGCTACAGAGGCTGGTGTCATCTACTTTATCGACAATGTGCTAGCAGACGATAGAGAGGCTGAACATGAAATCCTTCGTCAGGGAATGCGTGAGCTGCAAGTCGCAGGAGCGCGTAGTTTCAATACTTCCTACTTTCACGAGCTTGAGCCTGAGCAACAGGATCAGTTGTTAAGAGAGATTGAAGAGTCGCCATTCTTCGGTACTATTCGCTTTCTCACTATTGCTGGCATGTTTTCCCTGCCCGAGTACGGAGGCAACCGCGACAAGATTGGTTATCAGCTCATCGGCTTTGAAGACAGGCATGCCTGGCAGCCACCCTATGGTTCCTATGATGCAGACTACGCTGAGAGGGGTGAATAGATATGGCGCAAGCAAATACTACCCAGCCCAGCTATCCAACTCGTGAAGAAGTAGACTTCGTAATCGTAGGTTCCGGCGCCGCCGGCGGCGTCATGGCCAAGGAGCTCTCTGTTGCAGGGTTCTCGGTCGTTGTTTTGGAGCAGGGCCCCCACCTGCAGGCGGCTGACTTCAAGCATGATGAATGGGGTTACGATGTAAATAACGACCTAACCTGGGGTGCGCGTAAGGGGCATCCGCAGACGTTTCGCAAGACGGTGAACGACGCAGCAGAGACCCGCGAGAGTGTGCTTGGTTATGCACACAATGTAGGAGGAAGCAGCGTGCATTTCTCCGGTAACTTTTGGCGCTTTAGGCCCATCGATTTTATTGAGGCGAGTGTTCGTGGCCCGATCGCCGGCACCAATTTTGCGGATTGGCCAATCACCTATGACGACCTGGAGCCTTACTACACCAAGGTCGACTGGGAGGTGGGTGTGTCAGGCTTGGCCGGCCCCTGGGATCCACCCCGCTCAAGAGATTACCCTTGTCCGCCCTTGCCGGTTAAGTCGTCGGATGTGCTTCTGGAGCGCGCCGCAAAGCAGATGGGCTATACGCCATATCCGGCCCCGGTTGCGATTTTGTCGCAACCACATAACGGGCGCCCTGGTTGTATCCACTGTGGCTTCTGCAATGGCTATGGCTGTGAGGTGAATGCGAAATCGTCCTCGATGGCTTCCATGATTCCTCTGGCGCTAGCTTCGGGTAATTGTGAGCTGCGCACCGGTTGCACCGTATCGCGAGTTAACACCGACGAGAGCGGGCGTGCAAATGAAGTGCTCTACTGGGAAGAGGATGGCACGGAGCAGGCGCAGCGCGCGAAGGCTGTCGTGCTCTGTGCGAATGGCGCCGAGACGCCAAGACTGCTGCTCGCGTCGGCTTCGAGTCAGCATCCCGACGGCCTGGCGAACTCCAGCGGCGTCGTTGGAACGAACCTCATGTTCAATGGCTACTCTTCCGCTGTCGGTCTTTTTGATGAGCCCGTCAATGCCTATAAGAGTGTGCCTGCGACGCGGGTAATGCATGATTTCTATGAGCTCGACCCGAGTCTAGGCTTCTATGGCGGAGGCGGCATCGACGCGCGCCACTTCAGCGCCGGCAAACCCATGGAGATGGCACTGTCAGGTGGTGTATTGGGTGGCCCTAGCTGGGGTAGCGAATACAAGAGAAATCTAGAGAAAGAGTTTACCCATACCGCGGCATTCGATGGCCACACCACCTCGCTGCCATTAGCCACCAATACGGTAACCCTGGACCCGGATGTGCAGGACAAGTGGGGGCGGCCTGCGATGCGGACTACCTACAAGGATCATCCTGACGACATTGCCACCATGAAGTTCTTCTATGAAAAGAGTTTGGAGTTGTTGGATGCCGCGGGTGCGGCCAAGACTGCTGGGTATTATCCCGAGAACGGACAGGATGGCAATGTGCATTTGCTAGGGACTTGCCGCATGGGCAATGACCCAAGCTCATCGGTGGTGGATAAATTTAATCGATCTCACGATGTTGAGAATCTTTTCATGGTTGATGGCAGCAGTCTGGTAACCTCAGGGCGCGGCCAGCCCACTATGACGATAATGGCACTGGCGTTTCGTGCCGCAGACAATATCATTCAGTCTGCCAGACGAGGTGAAATTTAAGGTTGTAAATTACCACCTGCCTCGGCAAGTCGAACAGATTTAATACTGCTCGGCTTGATTTTTAATCGTGGCGTAGACTTCTGAGCTGCCATCTTTCTTCATTAGTATCACATCGTAACTATTGAAGCGGTTTCCGATTTCCATGCCGGGGCTGCCCATGGGCATGCCTGGCACTGCCAGTCCCAGTGCGTTTTCTGGTGGCGACGCTAGGAATTGGCTGATGAATTTAGCCGGTATATGGCCTTCAAATAAATAACCCTCTTTAGATACGGCGGTGTGGCAAGATTGCCATTTAGGCAGCACGCCCAGTTCGTCTTTTACCGCGTAAAGATCCTGTGGGTGAAACACGGTAGATTCGAAACCGCGATCATCCATGTGTGCTATCCATCCGACACAGCAGCCGCAAGTTTCTTCCTTGTAGACATTGAGAGTGATGTCATCGAGCGACTGGGCAGATGCGCTCTCCATAGAGCTTAGTCCCAGACCCAAGGCAAATGCAAAGGCTAGACTCAAGCGGCTGACGGTAAGTAGTGACTTCATTGTAGGCTCCTTGCCTTCTGACATGATGGTTTGCGACTGGTCAGGCTTAGTCGACGATAGTGTAAAGATAGCATACAGGGGCAGATTTCTGCCATTGTCCCTTCATCTGTCTTCGGTTGTCTTGGATTGGCCAATCACGTACCATGCTCGCCGTCTTGGGTGCCCGAATAGCGTTATCTGAAAGACTCTCTTCCAGGTTTTTATCCGACATTTAGAGCGTCGCTGGCTTTAACGTCTCAACTTACACCTATTAATAAATCCCTGGCGATTTTCAATCTAAGCCGTGAGTATTATTTTGCTGCAACGTCTACACTTCAATAAAGAAACAATGCTTGAGCTGATGAGGATAGCGATCCCCATGATCGTTTCTCAGGGCACGTTCGCGGTGATGATATTCACCGATCGCTATTTTATGTCGCAGATTGATCCTATTCACATGGCGGCAGCCTTGGGTGGCGGTGTGGCCGCCTTCTTCTCCTTCTGTTTCTTTTCGGGACTATTCTCTTACGCGAATGCTCTAGCCGCGCAATATCTTGGGGCTGGCGACATAGCAAAATGTCCGAAGGTGGTAAGCCAGGGGTTCATCATGGTGATCATGAGTGTTCCTCTGCTCATAGTTATTACCCTTCTGGTGGCCGGTATCTTCGAGGGCATGGATCATGATCCGGTGCAGGTCGAATTGGAGCGTAGCTACTATAAGATACTCATGCTAGGCACTGTGTTTACACTGGCCAAGATCTGTCTGTCTTCCTATTTCGCGGGTATAGGCAGAACGAAACTCGTGATGATCTGCGATCTATGTGGGCTGATTCTGAATGTGCCGCTGTGTTATGCCATGGTCTTTGGAAAATTCGGGCTGCCCGAGTTGGGTATTCTGGGTGCCGGGGTATCAACGATTATCGCTACTGCCTTTGCCCTTTCTCTCTTTCTTTTTTGTTACTTTCGCAGGGAGCATCGAGAAAAATTCAAGGTTATGGATTCTTTTAAGTTAGACGTTGGGATTCTGAAGCGCTTCATTCGCCTTGGTTTTCCCTCTGGCCTAGAACTCTTTCTCAATGTCGCCGCATTCAATCTCTTTCTGCTTATGTTTCAGGGGTATGGCATAGTCGAGGGCGCATCGGCCGCGATAGTTTTCAACTGGGACATACTCTCTTTCGTTCCCATGGTTGGCTTGAATATCGGCCTGATCAGCATGATAGGCCGCTTCGTGGGTGCGCAGAACATGCTGCGCGCAAACGAGGCAATTACGGCGGGCTTCGTTCTGGGTCTGAGCTATTCTGCCGTGTTGGCGTTTATCTATATCACTTTTCGTTTTGCATTGGTCGAGGTGTTCGCGCCGCCAGAGGGTGATTTTACCGAGATACTGGAGCTCGCCGGCTTCATGATGGTGGGGCTTTCCAGTTATGCGATGGCCGATGCAATCATTCAAGTCTGCGGTGGGGTCTTGCGGGGGGCGGGTGATACGCGCTGGATCATGTACACCTCGGTTACACTGCATTGGATTATGCTGGTAGCCCAGTATCTTATTATTCGCGTATTCGAATGGGGGCCGAAGGCGTCCTGGCTGGCCTTCGTCGTGATGATCCTGGCAATTGCGGTAGTATTTGCCGGTCGCCTTCGCGGAGGCCGTTGGCGCGATGAGGAAGCCCTGCGCATGGTTATGGCTGAATAGCGTTACACCCCTCTATTCTCGGCTTGCAGCATCTTCTGTGAGCAGGTAGCCTCACTATTGTCCATCAATTCAGGCTCCGCAGAGAGTGACCTATGAAGAGAATTTTACTCAGCACCGGCGCAATACTCATCGCCGTACTCGTCTCATTTAGTCAGGTTTATTCGCAGTCCGGCAGCGGTTACCCGGAAGCACTCTTAAACACCAAGCGCGTATTCTCTCGTTCTCTGGCCGATGCTATAGGGCAGCCGTTTCGTGGAGTCGCTACATCCGAAGGTGTTCTCGACAACCTCTTTCCGTTGAAATCCACCGGGGCGTCCACGGCAATGATCGTTTCCGCCGCTTCAACATTTCTCGCTACTCTCAACAACGCCGAGCTTAGTCGCACGCAATATGCAGTCGACGATCCCGAATGGCGTAATTGGTCGAACGTGGACGTTGGAATATTCTCGCGTCACGGTGTAAGCCTGGAGGAAATGTCAGAACAGCAGAAGACGGCTGCATGGAGCCTGCTTCGCGCCTCGCTCAGTGCTGAGGGTATCGCGCAAACGCAGGACATAATGAAAACCGAGCAATCCCTCTTTGAGCTAAACGGTGAGCCGATACGCTACGGCGAAGAGAAATACTATTTTACGGTAATGGGAGTGCCTTCGACTACGGAACCCTGGGGCTGGCAGTTGGATGGCCATCATCTAGTCATCAATTTTTTCGTGCTGGGTGATCAGGTGGTTATGACGCCCGCATTCTGGGGCGGCGAGCCCGTTTTTACCCAGAACGGCAAATACGCCGGGAATCGAATTATGCAGGATGAGCAAGATGAGGGTCTTGCCTTCATGCAATCGTTAGATGCCAGTCAACAGGCGGTGGCTACGATTGATCCGGACAAGACGCGCAACAACCAGCTGGCTGCGGCTAACGAGGATAATCTTACTCTTGACTATGAAGGCTTACGTGGCAGTGAGCTGAGTAGCGCGCAGAAGTCCCAGTTATTGAATCTTATTCGAGTTTATATAGCGAATATGCGCGAACCTCATGCCGATATAACCATGGACGAGATAGGTCAGCATATCGGAGCTACTTACTTTTCTTGGGTTGGAAGCGCAGAAGACGACGCCGTTTTTTATTATAGAATACACAGCCCCGTAATTCTGATCGAGTTTGATCATCAGAACCCAGTAGGCACAACTCAAATAAATGCACCTGGCACACCAACTCGAGATCACATTCATACCATTGTTAGAACGCCTAATGGCAATGACTATGGCAAGGATCTGTTGGCGCAGCATTTGGCTGCCCACCCGCATTAAACATGTTTAGGGGGAAAAAGTAATGAACTCAAGCAACGCAGGTTTGCTCAAAGAAGCGATGCGAATTGTTATCACTTCACTTCTGCTCGCGACTCCGGTTTCAATACTACAAGCCCAGTCAGACAATGCCTTTGGTATTCCTAGTGAAAAAGTCACCAACCCCGCTGCGAATGTGGTTGCGGCTCCCGGCTCTCGGGGGCAGGGCTGGTTGGGTCAGGGACGCTCCGAGGTTATCGCTAGACACGGCATGGTTGCGACTAGTGATCCAATTGCGGCACAGGCAGGTTTGGAGATTCTCAGAAAGGGTGGCAATGCTATCGATGCGGCCGTAGCCGCTGCTGCAGTCTTGGACGTTACCTCGCAAAACGATACCGGTATAGCCGGAGACCTATTCGCCCTGGTGTGGAGCGCCCAGGATAAGAAGCTCTATGCGCTGAACTCAGCCGGTTGGGCCCCATCTGCGTGGACGCCGGAATACTTTAAGGAAACCTTGGGAGTAAATAGCGTTCCCGGCCGAGGCGTTAATGCGGCCACCGTGCCAGGCGCCATCAGCGGCTATGATGCGCTTCTCACGCGCTTCGGCAGCATGGGCTTTGATGAGACATTTGCCCGAGCGGTGCAGGTCGCTGAAGAGGGGTGGGGTCAGGCAGAGAGACGCCATCAGGACCTGAGTTCGGTGCAAGAGAAATTGCTCAGCGACGCGGATTCAAGTGCTGTTTTTCTAAACGACGGTGACATACCCCCTCTGTATAGCATCATCCGCAATCCACAGTTGGCTGACGCACTGCGACTTATTCAAGAGCAGGGCAGAGATGCGTTCTATAAGGGCCCCATCGCCGATGCCATAGTTGCGAAGATGCAGGCTGACGGGGGTGTGATGACCCATGCCGATCTCGCCGAATTTGAATCCGAGTGGGTGGAGCCAATCAGCACCAATTACCATGGCTACGATGTGTTTCAGCTTCCGCCGCCAGGGCAGGGATTCGCGGCGCTGGAGATGTTGAATATATTGGAAGTCTGTGCGCCTGTACACGGCGTCAATCTGGCGGCACTCGGCCCGGCGAATGCGAACTACTGGCATTTTCTGGTGGAAGCAAAGAAGCTAGCTTACTCCGATCTACAGGCTTACAACGGTGATCCGCTGTTCTCGGATATTCCAGTCGAGCGATTGCTCTCCAAGAGCTACGCAGCAACCCTTTGCGATCGTATCGATATGGATGTTGCTGCCGCGCCCTCAATCAAGGGCGGCCTCGATGGTGGCACTATCTATCTAACTACGGCAGACCGGTGGGGGAACATGGTTTCTTTCATTCATAGTATTTTCTCAGTGTATGGCAGCGGCGCGACGGTTCCGCCCTACGGCATGATGCTACACAATCGCGGTGTCGCCTTCTCGCTGGATGAAGATCATCCTAACGTGGTTGCTCCACATAAGCGGCCTTTCCATTCGATTATCGCAGGGTTTGTCATGCAGGACGACGAGCCGCTAATGACATTTGGTAACATGGGAGGATCGGTGCAGCCAGAGACGCATGCTCAGCATATGGTGAATGTTATAGATAATGGCATGAATGTTCAGATGACTACGGATGCAGCGCGGTTTACTCATAGTCAGAACAGTAATGTTCTCTCTCTGGAGGATAATCTGTACTCTCTGGTAGGGCGAGCCTTGCAGGCGAAGGGTCACGATGTGCGTTCGGTGAACGGTGGCAGAGTTGGGGGATATCAGGGAATCTTGTTTACAATGGACCCTAGTGCGGCTATGCCCGTTTTTGGACAGGAGAGCATAGAGCTAGATCACCCAGTTAACGGTGTTTACCGCGGCGGATCTGATCATCGCAAGGATGGTCAGGCAGTAGGTTGGTAGGACGAGATTGCTAATAGCATAAGTAGTGGAAGAGAGTAGTGTGCGAATTAATGAGTGAAAGCTGTAAACGAACGAAGCGATTCAAATTCTCATCTCTTAGCCTGATGCTGCTGTTGTTAGCCTCTTGTGTCGCGCCGAATATTCAGGATTGGCCCGACTCAATCCCGCAGACTCAAGTGTTTAGCGAGATCTATTTGGCAGATGAAGTGAATCAGGCTCGTCAGTCAGAAGCCGAGTACCTCCAATGGGTGCTGAGTTTCTATCAGGGCAATTTAGCTTATCAATCGGGCTGGCAGGATATAGAGGGCTATGTGTTCGATGCGCCCAGTCCAGAGTTGGCACATAGGCTGCGCGGACAGATAAGTGAATTGGGAGTTGCCATAGGCAGTGAGTGGGCGAAGCACAATGATGTCCGTCAGATCGATACGCGAATGC
The DNA here is from genome assembly GCA_029253585.1 of Gammaproteobacteria bacterium. Taxonomy (GTDB): domain Bacteria; phylum Pseudomonadota; class Gammaproteobacteria; order Pseudomonadales; family Pseudohongiellaceae; genus UBA9145. The sequence continues at coordinate 131,273 of JAQWZF010000021.1, read as the reverse complement.
TGTCTCTTTGGGGGTCGACTATTCAGCTCGCTCCCGACTTCGAGTCGCAGAAACAGACGGTGGAAGTCATCGCGCAAGATGTTGCTCTCTTACTCGATGGAGGTCTTGAAAAGGAAGAGATTCTCGACGCGCGCTACGCCGCCATTCTGGGCTTCGATTTGTTTGACGATTTTTAGAATTCTCTACAGCACGAACAGCAGGTTTGGAAAGACTGCGCACTGGCAAAGCGCCGGCCTAAAAAATAACAAATAATAGGTGGAAGATATGAAACGCCGAACATTCTTGAGCACGTCTATTAATGCCTCCCTCGCAGCCTCGGTTTCTCTGCCTGCACCGCTTAGCCTGCTTGCCAGCGAACTGCCTGCCGATATAACCGAGCTCTCTGCATCGCAACTCTCGGCAGCGATTCGAAGTCGTCAGGCTAGCTGTCTCGAAGTCATGCAGGCCTATTTGCAGCGTATCGAGCGCTACAACCCGGTCTACAATGCCATCGTGAATCTTGCCGAATGGGACAGCCTGTTAGACCAGGCGCGCCGCGCCGATGTGGCCCTGGACAGAGGCGAGTACTGGGGGTGGATGCACGGCATGCCTCAGGCAATTAAAGACCTTGCTAATGTCGAGGGCATGATTACCACTAGTGGCTCACCGCTCTATGCGACCCGTGTAGCGGACAGCGATAGTTCGCTAGTCGCCAGCCTTAGACAGCAGGGTGCTATCTTCATCGGCAAGACGAATACACCAGAGTTTGGTCTCGGCTCGCAGACTTACAATGCGGTCTTCGGCGCTACCGGAAGCGCCTGCAACCCTCTGCTCACGGCGGGAGGGAGCAGTGGCGGGGCTGCCAGTGGGCTGGGCACGCACATGTTGCCTGTTGCTGACGGCAGCGACATGATGGGCTCCCTGCGAAATCCCGCTGCATTTAACAATATTATCGGCTTTCGCCCATCCAAGGGCCGGGTTGGGGGCGGAGATCCTTTCTATCAGCGTCTCTCTACGTCGGGCCCGATGGGGCGAAATACCGAAGATACGATTCGCTTTCTGCATACCATCGCAGGGCCGGTTAATGATCAGCCCTACTCGATTCAGGAACGCCTTCCAGAGGCGGAACAGTATACGCCGCTTAACCTGCGTGATATTAAGATTGGCTGGATGGGAGACTTTGAAAATTACCTGGCGATGGAGGCTGGCGTTCTTGAGGTTTGCGAATATAGTCTGCGTCAATTGGAGGCGTCAGGTGTCACAGTTGAGCCCTGCATGCCTGAGTTTGATATGTCGGAGCTCTGGCGCACCTGGACAGACTTAAGACACTGGTCGCGCACGCCGGCACAAGAGATGTACAACGACCCGGCCAGACGAGTGCTGCTTAAGCCAGAATATATCTGGGAGATCGAGCAGTCACTGGAGTTAACGGCGCGGCAGGTCTATGAGGCGGGAAATGCCAGAGCTCGATGGTATCGCGAGGTGGTTCGCCTGCTGGAGCAATATGATTTTCTTGTGTTGCCTAGCGCGCAGGTCTTTCCCTTTTCGAAAGAGGTACACTGGCCCACCGAGATTGCAGGCCGGAAGATGGATACCTATCATCGTTGGATGGAGGTCGTAATAGGAGGCAGTCTTGCCGGAAATCCCGTGGTCAATGTGCCGGCTGGATTTGACGGCCAAGGCAGACCCATGGGCATTCAGGTCATGGGTCGTTTCGGGCAAGACCAGAAGGTGTTGGAATTCGCCCTTGCCTATGAGCAAGTGACAGACTATTTGCAGCAGCAGCCTGTGCTTGTGGAGAAGGTCTAGATCCTCGTTTTAGGGTGAGTATCTTTCCAGCTTGAACATCAGTGGTTTTTTCAAAACTTGTTTTGGAGAGTTTAGTGATGTGGCAGCGGGTCTCCATTGGCGCTCGACGCACGCTGTAAATACATCCCTGTACGCTCGAGCTCGGCGTCCTGCCTCGCACGGCGTCAAGCCCCACTGAACCGCTGCCTGCAGGTATCAGTGAAATAGCAGAACTTTAGCCGCGCCATGTTGTCGATTCTCAGGGTAGCCTGAAGGCTTCTAATGTATCGGTAGCACTTATCACAACGTACTGATTGCCGTCCGCGCCCAGATAGGTCATCGGGTTGGCATTGCCTCGTTTTGGCAGAGACGTTTCCCACAATTGCCTGCCGGTCGCAGTGTCTAAAGCCCGCAGGCGATTGTCATCCGTAGCCGCAATGAAAAGCAGATCCCCTGCCGTGATCAGCGCCGCCGCGCGACCGGGTCTCCCCGTGGCTTGCTTGTCCTGCGGGAGCACATCGCTAAGGCCAACAGCTTGCTGCCAGGCGATATTGCCTGTGCTTGTATCTATGGCAGACAGAGTTCCCCAGGGTGGCTTCTGACAGGGGAGCTGCATGCCGTCGATATTCACCTGAAAATTACCGGGTCTCGGCCCGCGGCGCTGCATCGGGTACTCGGCGCCAACTTCCGATTCCTCTACCCAGCCAAAGCTGCCTATGTCACCGGAGAAAACGAAGGCGTATTTAGTTTTCGGATCGAAGGATACGCCGCCCCAGTTAGGCCCGCCGGTTAGCCCCGGAAACAGGAGAGTCGTTCTGTCCCCTACGCCGTTGGGTCTATAGGCCCAGGGGGTGAAGGGCCCCTGATTGATAATTTCGCCGGAATTCGCGAGTAGCTCGGAACAGGCCGCGGCGTGTTCTGCTGATGTGTCATCCGCCGTGACCAGGTCAGAAGCGTTGAAGCTGACCCTGGCCAATGCGGGAGGATTGCGAGGAATCGGCTGCGTTGGTGAGGTCTCCTCACCCGGAACATCGCTGGCAGGCATGGGGAGTTCTTCGATATCGAATACAGGCTCGCCGGTCTCTCGATTAAGCAGATACAGATAGCCCGATTTGGTGGTAACTCCCAGCGCAGGGATCGAAACACCGTCCTTATCGATGTCGAACAGGGCGGGCGGCGCCGGTGGATCGTGATCCCATAGGTCATGGTGTATGGTCTGGAAATGCCAGCGGTATTCGCCGCTGCGAATATCGACGGCGACTAGAGAGTTGGAAAATAGATTGTTTCCAGCTCTATCGCCGCCGTATCCAAATGGTATTGGCGAGGCGAGAGGGAGATAGATCACGCCTCGCTGTTCGTCCACGGTAAAATAGAAGGGCCATGCATTGGCACCCAGCCTGCCTTGCCAGCTATCACCTTCCCAGGTGTCATGACCGAGACTGCCGGGCTGTGGCACTGACTCGAATTCCCATACCTTCTCTCCGTTACGGGCATCGAAGGCTCTTGCGTTGCCGATTCCTCCCGCTGCGCCGCGGGGCGTGTTGGCTCCAACTACGACTGTGTTTTCGAAGACCATAGCGACAGAGTTATAGGGAATCTGCATATCGATCTCACCGGACTCGCCAAATTCACTGGAGAGCTCCCCGGTAGCCGCGTCGAGTGCCACGAGTCGGCGGCCAGCGGTATAGAGTATTCTTGGTCGCGAGGAGCTGTCTCCCGGCCAGTAGGAAACGCCGCGTCTGGAGGCGGTACTCTCGGTTACACGATGGGTCCATAACTCCGCGCCTGAAACAGGGTCTAGTGCGATCACTCTATCGGCTGCAGGCAGATACATAACGCCATCGACGACGATTGGTGTAGCTTGGGAATTGGGTGCCCGCGGATTCTCGTCAGTGTTCAGAGCAGTAGCGAGAAGTGAGTAAGACCAGGCACCTTGAAGATTGCTTACATTGCCCTGATTGATCTGTTCCAGCGGCGAGAAGCCTGTGCCCGCGAGATTGCCGCGATATTGAGTCCACTGTGAGCCGGAGGATATCGAATCTGGTGCCTGTGCATATCCGGCAGTGAGACATAGACAGCTGAACAAGCCGCCGAGTAGTGTAGTGGTTCGCGAAAATCCCATAGTGCCTCCTGTCTGTTCGCCATCTAGTAGTTCCAAAGCCTGGGCGAAATTGGCGAGCGATTAGTCTACTGTATTCCTCTTTATTTGTATTCTTGCCAGTTCTACCCTCATTAGAGTAGCAAGACGGTTTAACTCGATGGCTCAAAAGGGTAATCTTGCCCAGCTTTTCTCACCTTCACATTTTTTGCTCTCAGAGCGCTTTCAAGGAAGTAGATAACCAATGAGTCAATTGTTTCAGCCGCTTACTTTTACCCGTGGACCTGCCATGAAGAATCGATTCATGTTGGCACCGCTGACTAATTCCCAGAGTCACGAAGACGGTGTGCTTTCAGATGAGGAATTCAATTGGTTGACGATGCGAGCTCGGGGAGGCTTTGGTTTGACGATGACCTGCGCGGCACACGTGCAGGCGATTGGTCAGGGGTTTCCCGGTCAGCTCGGCGTGTTTTCGGATAAGCACACTGAGGGGCTGAGTCATCTTGCGGCCGCTATCAAGGCACATGAGAGCATCGCTATTTGCCAGTTGCATCATGCCGGCATGCGTTCACCCAAGGAGTTGATTGGAACCAGCCCGGTCAGTGCTTCCTCGGATGAGGAAACGGGTGCGCGCGGTCTGAGCACCGAAGAAGTAGAGCAGCTAGTACAAGACTTCGTTGCGGCGGCGGTGCGCTGCGAGAAGGCCGGCTTCGATGGCGTTGAAATACACGGCGCCCATAGTTATATATTGTGCCAGTTCCTCAGCAAGGTAAATAATCGCCGAGAAGATCGCTATGGTGGATCTCTCGAAAACAGGAATCGTATCTTCTTCGAAATAATCGAGGATATTCGCGACGCCTGCGGCGAGAATTTCATGGTGGGTGTGCGTCTATCGCCTGAGCGCTTTGGTCTGGAGTTGCCAGAGATACAGGTGCTGGCGCAGCAGCTCATGAGCGGGGGTCAGATCGACTTTTTGGATATGTCTTTGTGGAATGTTTTTAAGGAGCCCAATGATGAGGCCTTACAGGGCAGAACGCTCATGTCTTACTTCACAGAGTTGGACAGAGGCGATGTACGTCTGGGTGTGGCCGGTAAGATACGCACGCCGGAGGAGGCGGAAAAGGCTCTGGCAGCGGGCGCGGACTGGATAATGCTGGGGCGTGCGGCAATTCTGCACCATGACTTTCCCGATCGCTATCGGGAAGATTCAGGCTTCACCCCCGCACAAACCCCTATTTCCCGCGAGCATCTGGCTGCCGAGGGTCTTTCAGAGGCTTTCATTACCTACATGGCAAGTTGGGAAGGCTTTGTCGAGGATCAGTAGAGCGTAGCTGCTAAACAGAAAAAGACAGGGGGCGCAGGGCTGGCACTGAAGTCTGCTCGGCGGTATTCTACTTCTTCGGTAAATAAGCCGCGAAGCAAGGTGAGTGTCCTATGTCATCCGTCATCTATCCCGTTACCAATCTCAAGTCTGTCGAGCAGATTAATATTGTCAGGGGCAAGGGCGTCTACGTCTATGATGATGTGGGCAATCAATACCTAGAGGGACTGTCTGGGCTTTGGTGTTCTGCTCTTGGCTACGGCAATGAAGAGTTAATCGAAGCCATAAGCTCCCAGCTCAGTGCACTCTCCTATAGTCACCTGTTTGGTGGCCGCACCCATCCTGTTGTTATGGAGCTGTCCGAGCGGCTCGCTGCCATGGTGCCGGTTAAGGATGCCAAGATATTCTTCAGCAATTCTGGCAGCGAGGCGAATGACTCGCAGATAAAGATGCTGCGTTACTACGGTAATGCCATCGGCAAGCCTGAAAAGAAGAAAATAATTGCGCTAGACCGAGGCTACCACGGTGTAACTGTCGCCGCGGCGGCGCTCACCGGACTGCCGGTAATGCACAGCCACTTCGACTTGCCAGTGGATGCGTTGGGCATTCTGCGAGCCGATTGTCCGCATTATTTTCGCTGTAGAATAGGCGAAGAGACTGAAGCGGAATTCGTAGCGCGTCTGCTGATCAACCTGCAACAACTTATTCACGATGAGGGTGCCGAGACTATCGCGGCTTTCGTTGCGGAGCCGCTAATGGGTGCGGGTGGTGTTATCGTGTCGCCGGAGGGCTATTTGCCTCAGGTTCAGTCACTGCTTAGGGAGAACGATATTTTTCTCTGGGCAGATGAAGTGATCTGCGGTTTTGGTAGAACCGGAAATGACTTCGGCTCCACCACCATGGGAATACAGCCAGATATAATGAGTTTGGCCAAGCAGCTCTCCTCTGCCTATATTCCGATCAGCGCGGCCGTTATTCCAGGGGCAATGTATGAGGCGATGATTGAGCAGAGCGCGAAGGTCGGTGTCTTTGGTCATGGCTATACCTATACGGGGCATCCCGTTGCCTGTGCCGCGGCATTGAAGGCATTAGAGATATACGAGCGCGACGACCTGTTCGCCAGGGCGGCAACGCAGGGTGAGTATATGCAGTCTCGCCTGCAGGAATTTGCCGGCCATGAGCTTGTGGGTGAGGTACGTGGTAAAGGTCTTATCGGTGCGGTTGAGTTGGTGGCCAACAAGGAAATTGGTGAGGCTTTTAGTGATGGCAGGGTAGGAGCCTTTGCGCAACGCGCCTGTCAGGACGAAGGCCTACTGCTGCGCGCAGTCGCTGGAAATTCCATAGGCTTCTGTCCGCCACTTATAATCGATGAGACGCAGATCGATGAGATGATTGAAAAATTCGCTAGTGCGCTAGAAGCCTCGTTTGAATTTGCGAAGAAAGAGAAGCTGTTACATTAAATTGTGCACGTAATATTAGAGACTAGGACACAGCAATCATGAAGAAAGTTAATTATGTAGTTCTCCTCACAAGTCTGCTGGTTTTTCTTTCATCTTGTCAGCCGGAACAGGAGACTACGAACGTTTCTATAGCGAAGATAGCCGCGGACCTTATATTAAATAACGGCAAGATAGTTTCCGTAGATGACGCTTTTAGCATTCATGACACTATCGTTGTGACTGATGGGCGAGTGGTGGAGCTGGGCGATTCGTCACTGTTGGATAAATATTCTGCGACTATTGTGAGCGACCTGCAGGGCAAGACGCTCATCCCCGGCTTCATCGACTCCCATACCCATATTCGTGGTCGGCCGCGGCGCTTTATCGAGCTTGGCGAGGTGAGTTCTATTGCAGAGATGCAAGGTCTTATTCGTGCCAAGGCTGTAGAACTGGGTGAGGGCGAGTGGATTACCGGCTATGGCTGGTCGGAAGACGAGCTAGCTGAGGGGCGCAAGCCGCTTCGTGGCGACCTGGACATTGCGGCACCGAATAACCCGATTACTCTTACCAGAGCAGGGGGTCATAGTGCAGTTGTTAGCACCTTGGCTCTACAGCTTGCAAATATTACTGACGAGACTCCCGACCCAGAAGGTGGAGTAATCGAACGTGATGAAAACGGCGTAGCAAACGGAGTCATTCGCGAGCGTCAGGAAATCGTTGGCACTCTGGTGCCAGACTCCACTTACGAAGAATTGATTGCAAGTCTGGAGGTCAATCTTGGCGATCTCCTGGCAAAGGGAATTACCAGCATTACCGATGCCTCCAAGCGTCCAGATGAGTACGCGATGTGGGAAGAGCTGTACGCAAAACCGGGTGTTAATTTACCGCGCTCTGCAATTCAATTTCAATGGTTTGATCCAGAGGCGATCGCCGCGGTTAAGGCTAGGGTAGGCGCGGGCAATGAGTTTCTGAAGATCGGCCCTATCAAGATATTTGCCGATGGTGGTTTTACCGGCCCCGCGGCCTTCACCAAGGAACCCTATTTGAATCAGGGCGACTATCGCGGTTATCTGAATATGCCAGAGGGAGAACTGGTCAGCTTAATCAACGAGGTGCACGATGCCGGCTGGCAGATGGGTATCCATGCCATAGGTGATGCGGCTATCGAATTGGTGGTGGACACGCTGGCCGATGCACTTACGCGAAACCCTAGACAAGACCATCGCAGCTATCTCAATCATTTTTCGATGCGTCCGTCCGACGCAACTATGGAGAAGATGGCGCAGCACGGCATACATATCACACAGCAGCCCAACTTTACCTATACCCTAGAAGGCCGCTACGTCGCGAATCTGGATGGCTGGCGATTGGAGCATAACAATCCGCTACGCTCGCCCATGGACCACGGCATCCATGTGGCCATTTCCAGCGACATTTTACCCATTGGCCCCCTGGTCGGTATTTATGCCGCCGTAACTAGAAAGGGCATGAGTGGGAGGGTGTTTGGTGCAGACGAGGCTATCACCATCGAAGAGGCGATTCAGGGTTATACGATCAAGGGTGCCTATCTAGGATTTGAGGAAGACCTCAAGGGATCTCTGGAGCCCGGTAAGCTAGCGGATATGATTGTACTGTCTAAGGATATTCTGACCGTGGATGCAGAGGAGATTATGGATATAGAGATTGAACAAACCTATGTGGGTGGTAAATTAGTGTATAGAAATTAGAGGGTAGAAATTAGCGATGCGTATTTAGCAGTTTTCCCCTAATGTTAAGAGTCAGGTATAAGAAAAATTACAAACAGGAGACCTCCATGAACAGAAGATTCCTTAGTAGGGCCGTTGCCTTCACAGTAACTGCGGTTGCTGCACCCTTACTCTTGGCTCAGTCATCGGACATTCCGCGCACCGAATACGGCGCGCCAGACTTTCAGGGCACCTACACATTCAGAACGCTCACGCCATTGAACAGACCTCCCGAGCTAGCCGACAAGGCAACTCTAACGGAAGAGGAGGCGGTGGAGTGGGCGGCGTTTGAGAACAGGAGGCAGAACCGCGACCTTATCATCGACTCGGTCGGCGGGGCAGGCTATCCCCCTGGTGTAATTTCCTATAACGAATTCTGGTATGAGCGTGGTGTTGATACCATCGCCGATCGCAGGACATCGCTGGTCTATGATCCGCCAAATGGTCGTGTGCCGGCGCTGAATGAAACCGGTCGTGCGCGCGCTGCTGAAATATCAGAGATGCGTAGGCTCAGCGAGGGGCCAGAAGCAAGAACCCTTAATGACCGCTGCCTGATGAACGCTAGAACCGGACCGCCGATGATATCGGGCTCCTACAATAACAATATGCAGCTGGTGCAGACCAAAGATCACGTTATGATACTGAGCGAGATGATTCATCACGCGCGGATTATTCGTTTCGATGATGAGCACCACACGCGACAGTTGAAGTGGGAGGGTGATTCGATCGCCCACTGGGAAGGCGATACGCTAGTGATCAATACGCAGAACTATTATTACTCCATCGGCTGGCGGAATACCTCGAAGGCGATGAAAGTCGAGGAACGTTTCACCTGGCTAGATGCAAACACACTGGACTATGATTTTACTGTCGAAGACCCGAATACTTGGGATGAGTCCTGGTCGGCTAGGCTGCCCATGCGCCGCATCGAAGACCCTGTCTATGAGTACGCCTGCCATGAGGGAAATCATGGGTTAGCGGGTATTTTAGCGGGCTGGAGACGCTACGAATCCATGGGCATGAATGGTGATGGTACGCCGAAGGAAGACTAAAGCTGGCGCGGGCAGAGCACATTTACCGACTTTCCTCGGGGCGGGGGAAGTCGCCCTAACTTAAACGTTAACGATGCCCGCTCATTGGATCTTCAAGACTTTCCGCAAAATAGTAACAGCGTTCCTATGTTGTAACCGGGCCGCAGTTCATCGACGAGCAATTAAAAAGCAATGGCTAAAGATAAATCTAGCGCCTTCAGAGCGCGCCTTCTAAGCGTAGCGGGAAACTCGCTCACCCTAGAAGTTCTCGATGGTAAAGTGAGTAGCGCAGATGAACTGCTGTTTTGCAGTAGCTCACAGACGCGTAAGGTCTTGAGCCTGCGTGAATATGATGGACATATTTTGGCTGAGGTGAGCTCTGCAGTAGAGGTACAAATTGGCGAGATCGTAGCGGGAGCAACACAGCGTCCAGAGTGTGTCGATCAGATTGAAGCCGAAATTTTATGGCTGTCTGCGCAGGATATGTTGCCTGGCAGGAGTTACTCGCTTGTTTGTGCGGGACAGTTAGTTGATGCAACCGTCACCAAACTTAAATACAAAGTGGAGGAGGCAAGCGCAAAGCACATCGCTGCCAACAGTATCGCGCATGGTGAAACATTCATCGGCAATTTATCACTTAGTCGTAAAATAGTTTTCGATCCAATAAGCACTGGCCTTAAGACTTCGCAGTTTGAGCTTAGAAACGGTGATACCGAAGTCCTTGCGAAAGGAGAAATACGACATAGTTTACGCCGAGCGAGTAATGTCTACTGGCAAACGCTTGCTATAGACAAGGCGGCCAGGTCGAAACTCAAGCATCAAACTCCCAAGATGATCTGGCTTACCGGGCTCTCCGCCTCTGGAAAATCGACTATAGCGAATATTGTAGAGAAGAAGCTGTTGGTCATGGGAAGACACGCCTACCTGCTAGATGGAGACAATGTGCGCCACGGTCTAAATAAAGATCTAGGGTTCACCGCGGCGGACCGAGTTGAAAATATTCGCCGAATTGCAGAGACCAGCAAGCTGATGTTAGATGCGGGCCTTATTGTAATTACGAGTTTTATTTCACCGTTTCGAGATGAACGACGAATGGCGCGCTCTCTTTTTGAGGAAGGCGAGTTCATAGAAGTACATATTGATGCCAGCCTAGCTGTCTGCGAGGAGCGAGACCCCAAAGGGCTCTATAAAAAGGTTAGGCAGGGTGCTCTGAGCAATTTTACTGGGTTCGATAGCCCCTACGATATCCCCGAAAACCCGGAAATTAAAATTGATACGGAAGCGATCTGCGCCGAGGATGCGGCTGCTCGGATCATAGATTATCTGAAAGAATAATTGTTTTAGCCTGATCGTGGGCTTCTGTGCAAAAGTAGCAGCTGCAGCTTTCTCTCCGCCTAGCGTTAACCGGGGCGGCTTAATTCGTTCCCTTTTCGTAACACCTGCATAAAAATTTAAAAGGCGGTGCCAAGAGTTTGTTCTGCTACTTCTCATGACTTTGAGTAGACGGGAGGTAGAATCCCCTCCCGGCAATCACTGGACGGGTGCATGCAAGGATTGCATGTGTATCTCAAACTGAGCAAGTAGATCGCTGGTCAGCTGCTCGATGGAATATCCAGCCGCATCATAGTGCTGAGGGCCTTCCATTAAGTGGACTTCGGCTCGCCAATACGTTTTTTCTTGATCTCGATTAGGCAGCTTTGGAAAGGCCGCCGAGGGAATAGCGTACTCACGAAGTCTAATTTCATATTTAAAATCTGTTTGCGTTCCATGGCTTACCAGTAACCTAATCATCGACTTGCTCTCCTCGATTTTGGCTTGCAACTGGGATTTGTCAATCTGTTGAGACACCGCTTCCATCGCCGGCCTAACGGTGGTGTCGATAAAACCCTTAACGTCTTGTTGTTGATGTTCACCGATCAAGGCTCGCAGGCGCTGCTGCCAGTGCTTGGCTGCGGGAGACTGCGGTATCCTTGGCGCGGGTAGAGGGCGATAGGGATGTCTGAAAGTTTCCATCTGCAGGCCTTTGTAAAGCCCGAAGCACATTAATAGCATCACGAAGGCGAAGGGCAGCGCGCTACTTATAGCCGCTGCCTGCAAGGCGGATAAGCCTCCTGCGAGAAGAAGCGCTGCGGCCACGGTTCCCTCAGTTACAGCCCAAAAAATCCGTTGCCATACTGGAGGGTCTTCATTGCCGCCAGAGGTGATAATGTCGATCACCAACGAACCAGAGTCTGATGAGGTAACGAAGAAGGTGATTATTAGTAAAGTGGCTACAAGAGACATTAAAGTGGACCAGGGTAGCTGCTCTAACATGGCGTATAACGCTGTCGGAGAGTCTTCTATCGCGGCATTGACTAAATTAGCACCGCTGTCGGCCAGCTCCATCGTTAATGCTGTGTTACCGAAAAGACCTAACCACAAGAAAGTGAAACCGGCAGGGACTAAGAGCACGCCTATGATGAATTCGCGAATGGTTCGGCCACGGGAAATACGGGCGATGAACATGCCGACAAACGGTGACCAGGAAATCCACCACGCCCAATAAAACAGCGTCCAATCTTCCATCCACTCAATGGGTTCGTAGGCATAAAGGTTAAAGGTCATATCAACCATGCTGGACAGGTAGCCGCCTACATTTTGTAACAGGGCGCTCAACAGCGTTGCCGTAGGCCCGGCCAGCAGAATGAATGTCAGCATCACCAGCGCAAGCAACATATTAAGTTCGCTGATTCGGCGAATACCCGCATCGAGGCCGGCAACCACGGAGATTGTTGCCATGCCAGTAATGAAGACAATCAGTAGTATCTGGATAAAGGTAGATACCTCTGTATCAAACAAAAAATTCAGGCCAGCATTAACCTGCATGACCCCCAACCCCAATGAAGTTGCGACACCGAACATCGTCCCCAGCACAGCAAAAATATCGACGGCGTGACCTATTGGGCCATTAATTCGGTCGCCAATCAGGGGGTAAAAAGCTGATCTTACCGACAAAGGCAGTCCATGACGGAAGGAAAAATAAGCCAGGGAAAGGCCTACGACGATGTAGGCGGCCCAGGCTTGCAGCCCCCAGTGAAAAAAGGTGATCTCCATCGCTCGGTTGGCTGCCTCGACCGTGCCGCCGGCACCTTTTGGGGGTTGTGCGTAGTGAGTAAGTGGCTCGGAGACACCAAAGAAGAGAAGGCCGATACCCATGCCTGCGCTAAACAACATGGCAACCCAGCTCAGGTAGCTGTAATCCGGCTCGGAATCGTCAGGACCTAGTTTGATTTTGGCAAAGCGACTAAAGGTCAGGTAGATCACAAAGAGAAAGAAGAAGGCTATACAGGCCATATAGAACCAGCCGAAATTAGTTACCAGCCAGCGTTGTGTGGAATTGAAAGTTACCGCAGCGTGCTCGCTGAATCCGGCACCATAGATACAGACCAGCACGATCAGTCCTGCCGAGATGAAAAATACTGGCCGGCAAATGGTATCCAACAGACTGGCTTTGGTTTCCGCCTTGATTTCTGGAATGGGTTGACTCATGGCTTGGGATCTCTATTTTCTCTCAAATCGCTTAACTTAGGCATTTTCGATGTTTGTCGACAATTTGACCAGCTCCGGGCCCAGTGAATTTTTTAACGGCTCAAGGTCGTGACTGTATTTTTTCCACTGACCAACGCCGCGGTTATTCACTGGCTGGCGTACCTGTTCTGAGCTGGGTGTTCTCACATTGCGTTGGGTGCTATGAAAGTTGAGGCAGGCTGATTCGAACGGCAGCCCGCAGAACTCCAGCATGCGTCGCACCTGGCCTTCAAGGTCATCGATCAGATCTTCGTTATTAACTCGCAGTACAAAGCCCGGTAGTACTTCATCCCAGTGCTGCATTAACTTAATGTAGTCACGGTAATACCGTCCAATGTCATCTAATGAGTAACTGAATTCCTGCCCCTCGGCGAATAGCTGTTTGAATCCGCTGAAGCAACAGTCAAGCGGGTTACGCCTAGCGTCGATTATTTTCGTTCGGGGCAGTATCAATTTGATGAGGCCTATATGCCGAAAGTTATTGGGCATCTTGTCAATAAAGAACGGAGCCCCCTGGCGATGCCCTCTAGTATCCTCGATGAACTGTTGACCAAAGCGGGTAAATTCTTCCTCGTTCAAAAGTTCCAGAACCTTAGGGTAGCCTGGCGTGATTCCGTCTATCGAGTGGCGACGCAGTTTTTGTGAGAGTGACAGAATATTGGGCAGCTCTAAGGTGCCATCAACCTGGCTGTGGCTGGAAAGAATTTGTTCGATTAGCGTAGAACCTGCCCTGGGCATGCCAACGATAAAGATAGGATCATCGCTATTGAACCCCCAGCCCTGTCGCTCGCTAAGCAAAGCCGCTGTTAGTTGTTGCCTCTGTAAGTCTATTTCATTACTAATCTGTCCGGCGTCATAGTGGCTTTGGGAGTTTTTCATCCTGTTTCCCTGCGCGTAAAAAGCAAAGGATTGTTTGGCATCGCCGCGGTCTTCGAAGGACTTGCCTAGGGCAAAGCAGATATGAACCCTTTCCATAAAGCCCAGATTCTCGTCGTTCTGCAATCCAAGCATATGATCAATTTCTTCATCGCTGAATCGATAGGTCTTAAGATTGGCTAAGGAAAAAAATGCCTCGCCGTGCCTTGGATAGGCGGCGATGGCGTTCTGATAGCTCTTAATAGCGCCCGCTGAATCACCTTTTGTCTTGAGAGCGTGACCCTGAGAGGTAAGGGTGACGGGGTCGTCGGGTAGGGTCTGCAGTATTCTATCGAAGCCTCGCAATGCCTCATCAAAGTCGCCGGATTGCATGCACTGAACTGCATAGATTGATTGAAACTGGGCGTTGTCCAGTTCGCTTTGTAACAGGCTTCTAGCCTGTTCTAGGGCGGCGCTGTGCTGCTGCCGTTTTCGCAGCACTTGAATATAGTCGATGTGGACTCTTACATTCTCTGGTGCTATTTGGTGAGCGCTGTGTAGCAAAAATTCGGCATCTTCGAGGATTCCCTGTCGCATACCAATATCAGCTAGCAGTCGCATAGCCTCAATATTGTGTGGCACCTTCTGCAGAAACTGCCGGCATAATTCTTCGGCGCGTAATAGCTTGCCCATTGAGATGAGGTCGACAACAGCGATCAGCGGCTTGGGCAGCGCCAAGAGGCTATCCAACTGCCGCTGAACATGGTTTTCCTGCCGGGCTTCGCCGCGCGCACGATGGATTTCTATTCTTGCTCGAAAGCTTGCGTCCAGCGCGGGGTTGTAAAAGCAGGCTCGCTCGTAGGCTTGCAGAGCTGCGCCGATTTTACCCATCGCTCGGAGCGTGTGAGCCTCTTCCTGGTGAGCGCGGCCATGTTCTGGGTGGAAGGACTTTAGTTGCGCCAGAGTTGAGATTGCAGCCTGATGTTGTTGCGTATATCGAAGGCAGACTGCGCTCATATAAAGAGCCTCTGCATCGCTCGGCTTAGCTTCCAGCAGTGTTTGCAATGAAGTGAGAGCTTCGGGAAATTGCCGGCTTTGAATTAGCGATTGGGCAGATTCAAGCGAACGAGCAAATTTTCTCATGACAGTCGCTGACTTTTGTTCGCCTAGCATGGCCTCAGATACTCTCTAAGAGCGCCCGAAGCCAAATCAATTGCTAGATAACTGTGTGTCATTACCTAGAAGTCGTAGGCAACGCGAACTCCACCGGTGAACGGTCTGGCATAAGTCACACGCTGACGATCGTAGATAAACGAACTCGCAATCTCGGCGCGTTCATCACCGATGTTCTCGGCAAACAAGTCGATCGACCACTGGCCGTTGCTCACGCCAGCTGTTACCCCAAACATAATCCAGCTGTCCATGCGGTCTCGGTTGATGGTGATAATGTCGCTGTAGGCTTCGTCGGAATAAGTGACGTGGGGCATGATATGAGCGATTCGCCCTGAGCCGATTTCCCATTCGTATCTCGCCCGCAGATTAAACTGACGCTCCGGGGCGAAGGCCAGCGAGTCGCCTATAATGACGTCGTTAGTAGGAGTGATCACTTTGGTGATTTCTGTGTCCAGTAAAGAGAATGCACCGGTAACAGTGAGGCCGTCGATGGAGGCAGGTGCCCAGATGAAATCGCCCTCTATACCGCTGACCTCGGCGTCAGCCGCATTGTCAGAGAAAAACAAATTAGTGATGCTGGGGTCGAAGATAGTGGTCTGCAGGCTCTCGATTTCGGAGAAGAATATGGCGCCGTTAAACCTAAGCGTGGAGTCCAGTAAATCCGTCTTCCAGCCAAACTCATAATTAGTCAAATCATCGGTATCGATAGCGAAGGGGACAGTAAAAGTCCCGGCGGGATTAGATGCGCCACCAGGTCTATTGAGTAGTCCGGGTCTGAAGCCTTCGGAGAATGTGGCATAAAATAGCGAATCGCCATTCGGTGTCCAGTTCAGACTAAATTTAGTGATAACCCCATCGGTGGAGGCGGTGTCAGGATTGGGGCTGCTAAATAAGGTGTCCAGATTATTACCTGCATTATTATCTACACTGGCTCCGAAGTTGCCGAATGAGCCAGCGGCACTGCCCTTCAGATCCACCTCGACGTCATACCAGCGAGCTCCGGTAACGAGGGAGAATTGATCGCTTAGGTCGAAGGTTACCTCACCAAATAGGCCCTGTTGCTGATCTGTACGAACCACATCGTTACGAAAAATTACGCCATCGGGCCACTGCCCAGTATCTCGAACGGTTGCACCCTGCGCGGAAAAATTTGGGCCAAAACCCCTGTTTCCATTGGATGCTATCGCCTCTGTTGAGCCGAGATAGGTGAAGCTATTGAGTTCCTGTAATTCCAAATCGCTGTAGAAGCCACCGAAGGTTGCTCTAATGGGGCGGTCCGGGTTGGTGGAGAAGCGCAATTCGTGGGTGCTGATTTCTGTTTCGGTATTGCTTTTCACGAACATATTAGGAGCCTGGCAGGTTCCTATCGGCGCGGCGCCGGCGCCCGGATAAGTCACGCTTCCATCACATACATAGTAGGGTAGGTACTGACCGGCAAAAATATAATCGGCATAGTCCACAAACTGGTCGGCTTCGCGGTCGGTGAAGGCACCTGCATAGACGACTTCGAGATCGCCCAGCATGCCTTCAAGTGTCCAGTTAGTATTGCTGAATGTGTCTTCTAGAGAATCTTCCTGATAGCGCTGAATCTCAAGATCGCTCAGGTTGGGGTCGGAAAAGAAGACCCCTTCGGTTTCGAGTTCCTGTCTTGCGTGTGCAGCTGTCAGAGTCCAGTCCTGGTTAATTTCCCACAGGCCGGTTAGACGAAAGCCGGAATAGGTTGCGTCGTTAAAATCTTCCTCTACTCGATTGCCATTGTCAGCATCGATGAAGCGTACAGCGCTTAGATCGGCAGTGGATTGTTTGCCCGCGCGACCAGCGCTAACCGGCACCCCATTGGCTCGCATGGTGCCCTGAGGGCGAAAACGTGCGCTTTCCCGAACATTCAATTTGCCGGCAACGTTATCGATATAGCCGCCTTGATTGTCTACATAGACCACGCCACGAACGGTGAGTGAATCCGTCACGGGCAGGTTGACTACTGCCTCGACATTGTTGCTCATTTCACCGTCTTTGGTATAGGAGGAGCCAACCTTGACGTTGGCGCTACTGGACGATGGGTCAGGTTTATTCGTAATAAGACGAATCGTACCTGCCTGGGAGCTCGCACCAAACAGCGTCCCTTGAGGACCGGCTAAGACTTCTACCCGCGATAAATCTGCGGCGTAGACATCCAGGTTTCGTCCGGGCTGTGCAAGCGGCTGTTCATCAAGATACAGGGCAACGTTGGGTGCTAATCCGGCAACCCCTGCGGTCGTTAAACCCGGTGTTGTTGAGGCTACGCCTCGAATGTAGATGGTATTTTGGCCCGGCCCGCTACCGCCAGCTGTGACATTTGGCAATTGGAGTAAATAGTCTTCAAAGTTCGATACGCCCAACTGATCCAGAGATTCTTCACCAAGGGCAGAGACTGCAACAGGAACGTCCTGCATGCTCGCTTCCCTTTTGGTGGCAGTGACTATTATCTCTTCTATCTGCGCGTGGGCCGGTACAATCAGGGTGCTACTCGCCAGCGCAACTGCGATATGGAGTTGTTTTCTACGGAACATAAAGAGCCTTTAGTGGGGGTGGATTAAAAAATGAAGGCGAAAGTATAACGTACTCAAAGTATTTTGCATGAGTTTTTGCTGGAGAGAGCTTTGGTAAAGCGTGCTGGAACCGGCGATTATCAGAAAAAAGCAATATTAACAACAAGGTAAAGGCTTGTGGGTAATGCTTGGAGTTATCAAGCGGAATTTGTTTAATAGAAAATAATTAGAAGTCTAATGATGTTGGGGTAGAACATAGTCTAGAATTGAACCGAATTGCCCGTGGGGTATAGCTAGTCGACAAGAACTGCAGAGTTAAAAACTATGAAAGATTACGAAGAGCTCTTTATCGCGCTGCGACGTATTACCCGTGCCATCGACCTGCATTCAAAGAAGCTGCAGCGCGAGGCCGGATTGACTACTTCTCAATTACTGCTGCTTGAGGCTGCGGTGAAATTGGATATACCCTCGCCCACCAATATCGCTAAAGAGGTTCTGCTCTCCCAGGCTACGGTGACTAATCTAATCGACAGAATGGAGCGTAACGAACTCATCCTTCGTCACAAGTCTAAAGAGGACAAACGCGTCGTTGAAATATTTCTTACCGAGAAGGGTAAGCAGATGATCGAACTGGCGCCGGAGCCTTTGCAGGCTGGCTTTTTAAGAGAGTACCGTAAGCTTGAGCGCTGGGAGCAGCACCAGTTAATCGGGTCGATGCAACGTATAGCGGTTCTTATGGACGCAGAAGATATCGATGCTTCGCCTATTCTGACTACGGGCGAGCTGGATACCCCTTAGCGTTAAATGTCCGATAAGGCGGGTAGGTATGGCCTAGATGTTGAGGACAGCTTCCATATCGGCATCGAGTTCTGGCTTCTTAGTGACGAGTGAGACGCCAACAAAAAGCAGCAGAGAGACAACAAAAGCAATAAGACCGCCTAGAATCCCATAAGGCAGCACTATCCCGGCGAGTTGAACGATGAAGTTGATCAGCAGGGCAGAAACTATGGCGCTAACGGCGCCTAGCGCGGTAGCGCCCTTCCAATTCAAACCGATGGCAAGTACCGGAAAGATCGATGCCGCAAAAGTTGCCCAGCCAAACGCCCCGAGTATAGCCACCAGTGTGGCATCCTGAAAATGAGAGTACAGAGCGAAACTGGCGGCAACGATAGCCAGTATCACGGTAACCACTCGTGCCCAGAATAATTCATTCTGTACGCTGTGCCCGCGAATGGCCTTAGGGATGTCGTGAATGATCGCGGCTGTTCCGATATTGAGGAAAGCATCCGATGTGGACATGATCGCGGCAAAGAGGCCGGCGAAAACTATGCCAGCTAGAAGTGGATTGGTGAATACCGAGAGGAATATAGAGGCGGCATCATCGGGCAAGGCAAGTGGCGGGATGACACCATCGATGACGGCGGCGCGCATGATTACGCCGATAGAAACCCACAGCAGAGCAGCCATAACATAGCCGAATAGTGACATGGGAAGAATGCTTCGATTGTCAGATATTTTCTTGTTCATCATCATTTTCGTAACCAAGTGAGGTTGGCCGGCAAGACCCAGGCCGAAGACGAAGAACCAGCCAAGCGAAGCCATTATCCCGGCTGCCCCGAAAGGCATTATCGTCTCACTATCGTCGGCAAGAATTATGGAGGTGGCTTCTTGCATGCCGCCGTCGAAGACAGACATCGCAGTAAGAAGAATTAGTGTGCCTGCGATCATCATAATCGCACCCTGAACTACATCGGTGTAAACCGAGGCGATAATTCCTCCAGTTACGCAGTAGAAAATCAATACGGCGGAAGAGATTACGACGCAGCTGACCAGTCCAATGTCGGCAAACATCTGCGTGCCGGAGAGTATCGCTTGCATGACTACAGCCATAGCTAGAATTTGCGTGGCGAGATACCCCATTACCCCAAGAACGATTGTGACGGCGATGAGAAATCGCACCGCCTCGCTGTTATATCTTGCCGCAACAACGTCGGGCAATGATATGCAGTTGCGAACATCGGCGATCATACGAATTCTCTTCGCTACCAGGAAGAAACCCAGAGCATAGCCGGTAGAGGAGATGACTATCATCCAGAAGGAACTAACACCTATGGAATACACCAGTCCGGGTCCGCCGACGAAGCCGAAGCCACTTAAGGTTGAGGAAAACAGGGCGAGGGAGACGACGATGGGTCCCAGTCCACGGCCCGCTATGAAAAAGTCGCTAGAGTTTTTCGTGCGGCGCATGGCCCATAGGCCGGTAATAACGCAAAAAATCATGTAGATGACTACCGCGCCAACAATTATTTCCTGTCTGTAGGCTTCCATGTGGCTACTGCTCCGATCTTGCTTTGATCTCTTCTAATAACTGCTCGTATTTGCGCTCGTCTTCTTCGGTAAAAATAAATTTACGAAATCCCACGGTGTAGAGAATTATTAACGGGATGGCACCCAGCCAGGTGCCATATACCTGCCAGGCGGTTGCGACCGGGAAGCCCATGAAATAGTCAGTGGTGCCAGTCGCAAGGAATTCCTGGTGGCTTGAGTACATTTGATACCAGACGAACAGACTGAACAGAAGTGTGCCGCCCAAATAGGCCCAGAGTTCGGTGCTGCGCCGTTGCTCGGAAACGCCCAATGCGGCGAGGCAGACGATCAGCACCAGGAGCAGGCTCTGGAAGGCGAAGGCAAGGCTGCCTATGTGTTTCAGGCGAGCACCGCCGTCGCCACCGGCCTGCATGCCGTTGAATTCGGGGTGTGCGAGTCCGGCGCCATTGGGCACAGAATCCGCCAGGACGATCGCCATTAACAGGCCTGCCATCATCACGGTGGTGGCGAAAATTACGACTATCAATTTGCTGCGCATGCCTGCCTCTCCCTAATTGAGAGCCAGAGCATAAACAGCCAGCAGACGGGAGTCTAGGGTTTCCGGTCAGAATGCGAGTTTGGGATCTTCCCCAGCGACAAGCCGTCTTGACAATGCCTTCCCGAGAGTTCATGTTCTGAGGTTGTCCCTGTTTATAGATACTATAGGCTAGGGTGTTTCAGTCAGTTACTACTCAGCGCCCAGGTCGGAGTTTTTAGATACAAGACGCTGAGTCTCAGTCTGCCGCGAAATCGAGAGTGGACTTTTGTAAGAAGTAAAATCAAGAGTTAATCATGAAGTTCTACGAGGTGAATAATGAACAAAACCTATAAAGCTGCACCCAAAATTGGGGCGCGTTTCCTCTTTACTGCCGGTGTAGCAAGCATCGCATTGTCGTTGCTTTCCACCGCCGCTGTGGCGCAGCCTGCTCGTCCGGGTGCGATCCAGCCAGCTGCACACGCCGATCAGGAGCCAGTCAATCATCTGCCGAACCCCTACGAGACGCAGCGTAATTTTGGCACACTGCCAGATGGTCGTAGCTGGGGATCGGTTAGCGCAGTTAACATCGATATAGATGGCATTCATGTTTGGGCTGGCGATCGCTGTGGTACAAACTCCTGTGCAACTTCCAACGTAGATCCTATGGTTAAACTGGATCCGGATGGCAACGTGGTTCAGAGCTTTGGTGCCGGTCAGATAATCTGGCCTCATGGTATGGATGTCGATAGCGAAGGCAACGTCTGGGTAGTCGATGCCAGGGCTGCAAACGCCAACGAACTGGCAGAGAATCCTTCTGCCGCGGGCAAGGGTCATGTTGTGCTGAAGTTCAGCCCACAGGGCGAACTGCTGATGACCTTGGGAACGCCGGGTGAGGCGGGCGATCCACCCACTCATTTCGATGCGCCGAATGACGTGCTGGTAGCACCGAATGGCACTATCTATGTGGGCGACACGCACGGCGCGCAATTTCAGAACGAAGCGGGCCCAACGGCGAAGAGCCGCATCTCAATGTTCGAGCCAGACGGTACCTTCATCAAGAGCTTCGGTGAATTCGGCTTTGAGGACGGGCAGTTTCGATCGCCTCACTCACTAGCTATGGATTCACAGGGCCGATTATTCGTTGCCGACCGTGGCAATAGCCGTATTCAGATTTTCACCCAAGACGGTGATCATCTGGACACCTGGTATCAGTTCAGCCGCATTAGTGGTCTGTTTATCGATCCGAACACCGATATGTTGTATGCCATCGACTCCGAGTCAGATGAAAACTACAACCCGGGTTGGCAGAAGGGTCTGCGTGTAGGAAATGCGCGCACCGGTGAAGTGCTCTACTACGTTAAGGCACACGACTCCGAGCGCGGCTCCGGTATGGGCGGCCTCGGCTCCATGGGTGAGGGTGTAACGGTTGATCGCAATGGCGTTGTCTATGCCGGCGAAGTGGGTCCGATCCAGGGCATGACTAAATTCATACCAAGGTTAATTCCTTGATTTGAACGAATTTCGACTTTAGGGTTGATTGTAAAAGGGGGTGCAAATGAAGATTTGCGCCCCTTTTTTATTGCTAGATAATAAGATGCGCCAATTACCTTCAGCCATTACTAGTTAGCGGCTATTGCGCATTGTTAACTGCGCTGGATGTTCTTCCTGCGTGGGCTCAGCAGCACAGGGAATTGGGTGCAATACTTACAGCAACATGGGGCCCGCAGGGAATCGATCTAATAAGGCTTGAAACTTCTGCTTGTCTCGCCCATGCTAGAAAGCAGTACTAATGATCTCTTGTTCCCAGGTCTAGCGCGGGGAAAGATCGCGAAAGATTTTTTTCTCTGAAGCAGGATTGCTGGAAATTACATCTAGACAGAGAAACTAAAATAGCGTTCCACTAAAAATAATAAGTAACAAAGAGTGAGTCCGTTGACTATGGCCAATCTCCTCTCGAAAGAAAATATTATCGCGCCTGCAGATTACAATCGCTGGCGAGTGCCGGTTGCATCCGTCGCTATTCATCTGTGTATAGGCTCTGTCTATGCGTGGAGTATTTACAACCCCCCTCTTACCCGTGTGCTTGGCGTGGTTACCACCGCGGCGGATGACTGGAACCTGAGCGAAGTCGTGTGGGTTTTCACCGTTGCCATCGTGTTTCTAGGTTTGGCGGCAGCATTCGCGGGGAAGTGGTTGGAGCAGGTCGGGCCTAGAATGGTTGGTGTTGTGTCCGCTTGCTGTTGGGGTGGTGGCTATGTCATCGGCGGCATCGGCATAATGACACATCAGCTGTGGCTCCTTTATCTAGGCTATGGGGTGATAGGCGGCTGTGGTTTGGGCCTTGGTTATGTCTCTCCGGTCAGTACACTGATTCGTTGGTTTCCCGATAGGCGTGGCATGGCAGCAGGCATGGCGATAATGGGCTTCGGCGGCGGCGCGATGATAGGCGCTCCTGTCAAAGAGTTTTTTATCCGTCTGTTTTACCGAGCACCTGATTATCTTGGAACGACTGCGGACGTGAATCTGGTGACACAAGCTGGCAGGCGGTTTGTTGAACTAGCAGGAACATTGCAGGAAGTAGTCGTTATCGGTGCAGCCGAGGTGCGGGATTTGACTGTTCCCGGGCCCGAGGGTGTATATGTAGTGAACACTGGTGCCTCCGGGGTCGCTGAGACGTTTCTCGTTTTGGGGCTCATCTACTTCATGGTAATTCTCGTGGCGGCATTCTCCTATCGATTGCCTGCAGAGGGTTGGAAGCCTGAGGGCTGGGCTGAACCGGAGCAGGGTTCGCGCAATGCGCTGATATCAGATAAAGATGTCGACATCGATCAGGCACTAAAAACACCGCAGTTCTATCAGCTATGGATAGTACTGTGTTTGAACGTGACGGCAGGAATCGGGGTGTTGGGTGTGGCTCGCACCATGATTAGTGAAATTTTTGGATCGTCGCTTCCAGGTATCGTTAACACCTCGTTTGCAGCGACCTATGTAGTTATGATCAGCGCGTTCAATATGGTGGGAAGGTTTATCTGGGCCAGTGCATCGGATTACATCGGAAGGCGCAACACCTACTGGATATTCTTTGTGTTAGGTATAGCGCTGTATATTTCGGTGCCGTATTCAGCGCAGCAGGTAAGCGCAAGCCCCTCGGTTGTGTGGCTGGTGTACTTCTACGCCGCCACCATGATCATATTTACAATGTACGGAGGCGGTTTTGCGACTATCCCTGCCTATCTAGCCGACATTTTTGGCACACGCTATGTGGGAGGAATTCACGGCCGACTGCTGACTGCGTGGAGTACAGCGGGCGTATTAGGCCCCCTGGCTATAACGTCGCTTCGACAGAATTCAGTCACTACGGCAATCAACGATCTAATGCAGGTAATCGATCCTTCCGCATTTCAGGAGCAATTCGGTGCGCCCGTGGAACAGGTGCAGCTATTGATCGATCAAAATTCTGTGACGATTGCGCGACTCATGGAAATAGCACCCCCGGGCACGGTCGATCCCACAAGTGGCTTGTATAATTCGACCATGATTCTGATGGCGGCATTACTGGGGATAGCGCTGATCAGCAATGCGCTTATGCGCCCGGTGAATAGCCGTCACCATATTGCATAGGGTTGGTTCTGTTGCGCTAACTGTCGGCTTTCTTTTTTGGTGCGCCCGGTCGGTTTCTGTGACGAGACTTCTTCTTAGCGGCCGCTTTGGCTTTCTTCTCACTCTCGGTGGGCTTGGCGTTAGACTTACCCTTTGATTTGTCTTTAGAGAGCGACTTGCGCTTCGGTTTCTTTGGCTTCTTCGTCTTGTCAGGCCTATCGGATCTGCCTGACTTTACAAAAGACGGACGCAATGATCTTGAGAATTTTCCACCGCCACCTACGCGAGATATTTTTAGAGTCTGACCCGAAACCCAGACATTCTTCAATTCCTTGAATATCTCGTCTGGCATGTCGCTGGGAAGATCGACGGTGCTGTGGTCTTCATTGATGGTAATGCGACCGATGTGCTGGGTATCTATGCCAGCCTCGTTGGCAATGGCGCCGACGATATTTCCTGGCATAACTTCATGCTTATGGCCGACCTCTATGCGAAAGCGTTCCATGCCTTTCTCGGGCGGGCTGTTTTCTCGAGATGGTCTAGGGCGAAACTTTTCCCTGGGCTCTGAGAATTCTTTTCTGTTTGGTTTTTCTCTGGATTCGGAGAAATCCCTCTTGCGCGGGTTCCCTCTGGACTCTGAGTCAGATTCCCTTCTGGGCTTCTCTGGTTTGCGCTTGGGCTTGTTCTGTAGCAGTAGCGGAGTATTCCCCTGCGCCAGATGTGCCATCGCCGATGCTATGGTTAGCATGGGTTGGTCGTGTTCTTTCTCAAACTGCTCGATCAACTCAGAGTAAAACTTCAGGTCTTCGCTAGCGATTGTGTCTGCTATCGACTGTTTGAACTGTTCGATGCGGCGGTCGTTGATCAGTTGCGTGGAAGGCAGTTCCATTAACTCAATTTTCTTGTTCGTCGCCCTCTCGATGGCGCCCAACATTCTCTTTTCGCGAGGCGCCACGAAGAGTATCGCGTCACCTTCGCGGCCGGCTCTGCCGGTTCTGCCGATGCGGTGTATATAGGCTTCCGTATCGTAGGGAATATCATAGTTCACCACATGACTGATGCGGTCTACGTCCAGACCTCGTGCTGCCACATCAGTTGCAACCAGAATGTCCAGAGACCCTTTCTTTAGTCGCTCGACGGTTCTCTCACGCTGTTTCTGTGGTATGTCGCCATTTAGAGCCGTGGCCGAGAACCCTCTAGCGGAGAGCTTCTCTGCCAGATCAACAGTAAGAATACGTGTGCGCACGAAGATCAGCATGGCATCGAATGTTTCGGCTTCCAGAATCCGGGTCAGGGCGTCCAGCTTGTGAATGCCGCTCACAGGCCAATAGCGTTGGCGGATAAGTGATGCGGAAGCCGTCGTCATCTTGATTGTTATTTCCGCCGGATTGTTCAGGTGTTGGTTGGCGATGCGCCGCACCTGGGTAGGCATAGTGGCGGAGAACAGCGCTATCTGCCGGTCTTTTGGTGTTTGCTCGAGAATCCATTCGACATCATCGATGAACCCCATGCGTAACATCTCATCTGCTTCGTCCAGGACGAGGGTGCTAAGTTGATTTAACTTCAGGGTGCCTTTGCGCATATGGTCCATTACGCGACCGGGCGTGCCGACCACTACGTGAACGCCGCGTTTCAACGCGCGTATCTGACCGCTATAGTCCTGCCCGCCGTAGACCGGAAGCACATGAAAACCCTTCATATGGGTAGCATACTTCTGAAAGGCCTCGGCGACTTGAATCGCGAGCTCTCGTGTGGGTGCGAGAACCAGCACCTGAGGGTCTTTCTGCTTCGTGTCTAGTCTGGACAAGATGGGTAATGCGAAGGCGGCAGTCTTGCCCGTTCCAGTCTGAGCCTGACCAAGCACGTCTCTGCCCTCCAGCAGCAGGGGGATAGTTTCTGCCTGAATGGGGGAAGGAGATTCGTAGCCTACTTCGACTAGCGCTTTCAATAGGGGCTTTGCTAGCTCCATTTGATCGAATGAGGTGGTTTGCTCGCTAGTCATAAAATTGCCTTTTTACGCCGGGTATCGCTGCCTTGTGATCAGCTGTCAGATGCTCGAAATAGTGGTATGTCGGAAAGAGGGGGCGAAGGATAGAGACTATCCCTAGGGAAGTCCATCTTCGATACAGCCAAAAACACTGTTAAACCAGCATATTCTGACAATTCCTCAGAGGAATCCACTACAATCAGACCCATAATAAGAGAGCAATAAGAGCTGTGGACGGTCCATTTGACTGCGACTGTCACCCTACCTAGCTGGATATTCATTCTACTGCTGCTCGCAGCCAGCTACGCGATACTAATGAGCGTTCTCTTGCCCAGTGTGCGCTGGTATCTGCGTCGACGCCTAAACAAAACCGTCGACAAGCTTAATAGCAGGCTGCAGATCAAGATTCGCCCCCTGCAACTGAGTAAACGTCAGTTGCTGGTCGATCAGTTGATGTTCGATCAAGAGATTATCGCGATGATCGAAGAGCAGGCGCTAAGAGACAATATTCCTCGCAATGTCTTGCAGCAGAAAGTGAAGAATTACGCCCATGAGATAGTTCCTTCGTTTAATGCCTACATCTATTATCAGATGTTCTACTGGCTAGCTAAGAAAGTATCGCGTTTCATCTATAGAGTGCGAGTCGCGGCTGCCGCACCGAAAAAACTGCAGGCGGTGGACCACGATGCGACTGTGGTGTTTGTGATGAATCACCGCAGTAATATGGACTATGTATTGATCAGTTATCTTGCGGAAGAGCGGGTGACCCTGTCCTATGCCGTAGGGGAGTGGGCAAGAATATTCCCCTTGGAGATGCTGATCCGCGCTATGGGCGCTTTCTGCGGATGAATCTGTTTGCCGGTTCCCGAGCGCGCTGGAAGCGCTATGGCTATGCCAGCGTAAACTTCGGGGTGCCCATCTCGATGCGCAGCTATAGTTAGGAGCATGGCCTCGAGTTTAATCATTTACAAAAAGACCAGCGCATTCCCAAAGTGCTGGAGTTAGCCGCAACACTGATGCAATCGCTGCGCTACGTCATGCCCATCATTCCTGTGCCGGTTATTGCTGCCGTGTTACTTCGAGCAGGAGACAAGCCGATGACGTCCCTGGAGATCGTCGGAGAATGCGATACTTTAATCGAGCAGATGATGGCCAAGGGTGCCGCGATGAAGGCCGAGGAAATGCCAAGGCCGTGCACACTATCCAATAGTCTGGATTTGCTGATCTCCAGAAACTTCCTGTTTGAGTCGAATGATCACTACCGGATTAATCCGGAGTATAGGTTGCTCGTTCAGTACTACGCGAATTCCATCGAACACTGATGGAATGAATAAAGCTGGTAGTTTTGGTAGTATCACTCAACTGCCAGCTGCTAATGCCAATGCCCGGACTCGATAGCTGGTCATAACAATACTAATAGGTAGAATTAAGCTTATGTTCGCCACGCTGGAAACAACTGACTTAGCGACCTGGGTCGCGGTCTCGCTCTGGGGTTATCCCATGATGCTAAGTCTGCATGTAGTGGGGCTGGCTGTAGTGGTTGGCATCTTTGCGATGCGAGATCTGACTCTGCTGGGGCTATTCCCGAGCGTACAGCCATCTGCATTCCTGGGGCTAGGCAAGTTGGGCTGGGTGGGTTTCATCGTCAATGCCGTTTCCGGCTTCGCCCTGTTCGCCTCACAGGCAACGGTTTTTATAACGAGCATACCCTTCTTGATAAAGATCGCCTGCATAGTCGCTGGCATGGTTTTGGCGGGTGTTATTCAGTCTCGTTTACGAAGTGAGGTGGAACTAAGTGATGCCCAGGCGGTAATCAGCAGGCCCACTAAAATTATCGCATCGATTTCCCTTTTGCTCTGGCTAGCGGCGATAATTGCCGGTCGTCTGATAGCGTATATATTCTAGAGGCCGGCCGTGGAAGCATTTGTAGAGTCAATTGTTGGTGGATCGCTCAACTCCTGGATTCAGGCGACGTATTGGTTGTGGCCTGTTATGGAGATTAGTCACTTCATTGGGCTATCTCTATTGTTCGGTGGATTGCTCGTTATAGACCTGCGCATGGCGGGGCACTTTCGCAGTTTCGATCCGGCGGCTACGCATCGCCTTCTTCCCTTTGTCTTGATTGGCTTCGGTATCAACCTGACCACGGGCATACTCTTCTTCTATGGCGACCCGATGCGCTACTCGGTGAACATAGGTTTTCAGATCAAGATGGGCCTGGTGCTCTTGGCTGGGCTGAACGCCGCGCTGTACTACTGGAAAGTGAGCCCGATCATGCATGGCTGGGATGCAACGACGCCTTCTCCGCCAATCGCCAAATTTGTAGCCTATACATCCCTTGCGCTGTGGACCGGAGTTCTGCTGTGTGGACGCCTCATTCCCTATGTAGGCACCGGCTAAGCTATTGCTACTCTTCGTCCTGCGTATCATCTGTGCGTGGGACAAAAATTCTGGCGACTGTCTCGTCCTCGTGAAACATTAGATGCTTCAGCGCAGCCAGTATGTGCAGTAACACCAGTGCGGCGAGTGCTTTAGCGGTAAAGGAGTGAAACGAGAAGGCAGTCTCCGACAAGGCGCTGCGCTCTGGCATCGCCCAGGCCATTAGTGGCCCAGATATCAACATGACCATCAATACCAGCAACATCACATAGTGTGCCGCCTTGGCAAGTCGATGTGTCATTAATGTCTGCCCGTTAACATAAGGATGGCCAGCCTTAAAGCGCCAGGCTATTCGAGCAACAAGTGGCAGCCAAACGATGAGACCGAGGGTGACGTGCAGAGACCTGCGGGCATCGATCTGTTCGATGGACTGTAAGGCGATGCTCTGACCTATGAACCACAACAGAATAATCGCTAATGTGGCGAACCAATGCAGGCCTATCGAGAGCCAGCCGAAGGAGTTTTTTCTGTCGAGAAGAGAGCGGGGCTTGCTCATGGTGAGGGGTGGGCTTAGCGAAGCCAATCTACAGTCATCAAGTGATGTTGCAATTTCGCTTCGCTCAGTTAGCTCGGTTTAATACTTCGATGGAAAGAAACGCACGGAAGCGCGTGACGATTCGGGATCGCAATCATAGGCTTGGAGTTTGTAGCCTTGTGCTGCTGGAATCCAGCGAGTGGTGTAAGAAGTAGGCTCCAGCAGGAACATAGGATCTTCAACTTCTAGCGTTATCCGCAGATCTTCTCCATCCATCCAATAACGCTCGCGCACAATCTTTTGCGAAGAGGAGGGGATGCCGTTGTAATCATCGAAGCCAGCAACATCGAATACGAAGTGCGTGGTAGTCACGATAAGCGCGTCGTCTTCATAATGACCTACCGAAAAGCCTTGAACACCGAAGTCCGTCGACTTAGGGGTGCGGCCGTCCATCCAGACTGTGCGCAGTTGATCATCCTTCTCATAGCGGAACAATACTCGGTCAGGCCATTGCACGACTTCCATGTGATAAGGGTCGTACTGGATAGCCGGCGAAGAGGCGGGCTGGCAGTCATATTTGGGTGCAATAATTTCTTCCCAGACTTCTTGATAGGCTAAGGCGCGTGCATTCAGCTTGGGGAAATTCTCTTCACCCCAGGGCACAGTTTCACCATTAACTGGTCTGGCGCTGAAGCCGCCGTTCCAGACTCCCGCCAGGTTGGGAATCTCGTTATCAGCTTGCGCATTTAAATGGCCGGCAGCCGTGCTAATTGCAAGAGAGAGTAAGACGGCAATAACAGGCTTCTCACTCATAAATTTAATTGCTCTCATAAAAATTACCGCCTTGAATTCTGCTTGTGTTCCAATTTTTTATTTTGCGATACCGCGTTGAAGAACTACTACGCGGTATCGTTCAGATTTAGTAGGGTGTGCTTTGCTACTACTCAGGAGGCTGAGTGCGTTCCTGAACGCGACCGCCCTCCAAAACCGGGCTGCCATCGGCGCGGGTCATGCGGACACAACACAGCCCCGTAGAGCCATCTGCGCGGGAGGGTCTGCCAGAGGCTTTTACTATCATGCCCAGCGGCAGTGAGTCTGGAGTCCAACCGGTGCGACGCAGGCTAACAGGGGCGCCCAATTCGATCTGCCATTCGACAGTTGCGCCGTTATCGCCGGCCACATCCAGATAAAGAAAGGCGTGTGGGTTTCTGAAAACGAAGCGTGTAACGGTACCCTCTATTTCGACGCGCTGATCCGGGTCGTAGAAAGGTGTGCTCGAGTGATGAGCGAGAACGGGTATAACCACGAATGCAGCTCCCAAGGTAAGCGCTGAGGCCGCTGCTGTTATCCATCGTTTAATGCTCATGTATCTCTCCTGTGCTCCGGAAGCGCCGGATTCCCATCATGTAAAGGGAGGATAATGACTATGGCGGCCGCAGTCAACGGCGCGCTGACACCAGCAATCTGGGCTGCTTACAGTTAGCTGCGTCTAGATCTGTTCGAATGACTCCAGCGTAAACAAGAGCTGCTCTGCATCACTTAGAACAAATACTAGATTACTAAATGCAGCGGCTCCCGATACGACGAGTTCTGGTAAGACCAGTTGACCCGTTGCTGCGTCGAAGGTTGCGATCTTATCTACCGTTTCCGAGATAACGGCTACGCTACCTAGATCCAATTTTATTACGACGCTGGGCTCTGTGGCGCTGATCGTGAAAGCCAGAGTGGCCAGGCCAGAGGCTCCTGCATCGACCGTGACGCGAAGTAGTCCGGTGGACTCATCGAAGTAATTTGGAGCCGTAACGGTCTCTTCTTCAACGACTACCGCGATACTGATGAAGTTGTTTTCCACCACTGCGCCGCCGTTGTAGTTGATTAGGGGAAAATCAGCAAGGCCGGCAAGGGTGTATCTTTGTTGGGCGGCGATGTCGTCTACCACCGTCATGCCATCGCCGATAACTCGGCCGAAAGCCGTGAAGCCGCCATTCTGCCCATCGAGGTTTGCGCTATTGTCAGCGAGATTCACGAACCATTGGCTAGTGGCGCTATTTGGGTCGCCTTCCAGCTTTGCCATCGCCACCGTGCCCCTTGTATTCGAAACGCTGAACTCATTCTGTATAGCGGCATCCACGGTAATCTGGTCTAAGCTATTTGTTGCAGGGTTGTAAGTTAGCCAGCCTCCCTGAACAACGAAGCCAGTCACCGAGCGATGGATTTCCGTGCCATTGAAGCGCCCGGAGGTTACATAGTTTAGAAAGTTGGCAACGGTGCCCGGCGTGACATCGTCAAATAATTCGATGGAGAAGTCTCCAAGCGACGTAATGACACGCACGGTAGTCGCAGATGCCGACTGTGCTGGAAGTAATAAGGCTAGTAACAGCGTCAGGCAATATTTGTAGTGGCGAAGTTTAAGGGTGTTACTGCAATTCATACGAAAACCTTTTGTGAATACTCGAGATTAAGCGAGTGTCTCTCTAGTAGTACGGGTATCGATCCAACTAACTATCAGTGTCGCGCAAACATTTCAGAGCAGGGTACCGCTCGATTATGAACTATAGACCAAACCTGTGTCGAGGGCTGTAATTTATCTACGGAAACTGGTCGTGGCGATGGGCGCTTAATCAGGCTAGATCCTTATACTGCTTCTCAGCTTTGGGTAGCTGAGAGAGCAGCCGGTCCATAGATTCGGTAAACCCTTCACTGTGCCTCAGGGAATCAAAACTATGCAGAAATATTCGAATGCTGAAGACGATGGCGCCGCTTTGGGGAAGTCGAATAAACGTCTGTCGCTCTACTCGCCAGTAGAGATCGCTGTCGCTGGAATCGATTGGCGTAGTCGCTGAGGCATCCTCGCCGCGCCAACACAGTTCATTGCCGCGTTGGATAGACCAGTTGTAGCGCAACATGACCCTGCCGCTGCGCAGTCCCTGCAGAAAACGATTCACCCTCTGGCTTAGGAGCCTCTCATAGCCCGGCACCGGGGCATGGATGAAGTCTACGGTCTGGCCAATTTTGTCTTCCAGATACCAATTGCTGGGAGAGCAGACACTGGCGGCGGTCATGATAAAATCGCTGTCTCTACGCTCCAGCAAGCAGATGTCCTCTGCTACCCAAACAGATGCAGGCCAGAGTTTTTTCTCTGCGATGTCCCAGGCAAGACCTTCCCGTTGCTGAATCAGCTTCGAACCCTCGGTTCTGTAGCCGAGTACTGGGTTCTGTAGCAGGTGTTGCAGGAGGAAATCATGAAATTCGGCCTGGGCATTTTCCGAGCCGGCGATCTCGGCGTAACAAGTCGACGCAGCCATGTGCTCCAGCTCATACTTGTGTCGGTTAAATATATTGAGATCGTCTGCTGTAGATATCCAGCCATCGCTGCTGCAGTTTTCGAAGCCCAGGCGCAGCACGGATTCCTGGCTTGGTTCTGGCAGGTAGATTGGCAGGTTAGAGCTGTCGAGTTTCATGGATAGTGTTGCCCAAGGTTTCGAGCAAGGTAAGGGAATTGGCGAAATCGCGCAATAATTTCTCAGCGGCGCCGCAGATTTCGGTAGGCAGGGGGTAATTTTGCTGTGGTAGACTCGCTGCAATGCGCCTATTTGTGATTCTAGTACTGTTATTCCTAACTGCCTGCCAGTCAGCCTCTAATGACGCGGGAGACGGCACCGGTATTCGTCATCTCACAGTGCTCTATAGTAATGATGAGCACGGCTGGATGGAGGGGCACGAACCGGGTCGCGGTGCCGGCGATCTGTTGGGCTTGTGGCGTGAGAAGGAAGGCTACAGCGAAGAGGGCCCTTTTTTATTACTCAGTGGTGGCGATCACTGGACGGGGCCCGCTATCTCAACCTGGTTCGGGGGTGAAAGCATGATCGAGGTAATGAATGCCATGGGCTATGACGCCACCGCCATAGGCAATCACGAATTCGATTTCGGTCTGGATAATCTCGAGGCGCGAATAGCGCAGGCTAGCTTTCCGTATCTAGGCGCGAATATTCGCTGGAAGGCCAGCGACACTATTCCCAGTGAGCTGGGCATTGCTGCTAGCACAATAAGCGAAGTGAATGATGTGTCGATAGCCATTATTGGGCTGTCCACTATCAATACTCCCAGCACCACCAACCCTATCAATATTGTCGACCTGAACTTTCTGGATTATGAGCCGGTGTTGCGTAATGCCGTTGCGCAGCTTCGGCAGGAGAGTCCCGACCTGATCTTCGTTGTTGCCCATGTCTGCATGGCGGCATTGAGGCCTCTGGCGCTGGCGGTTGCGGATCTCGATATCAGTCTCATGGGCGGCGGACACTGCAACGAGCTGGTGGCGGATCGGGCAGGGCAGACCATACTTCTCGAAAGCAATGGCAACTTTCGCAGCTATGCCCGGGCTCAATTTGAATACGACCTGGGTAGTCGACGCCTGCTCAGTTCCAGTTTCTCGATTGAGCAGAACGAAGGTGGCGCTGCCGATGAGCCTGTGCAGCGGCTGATTGCGAAATGGCGCTCGGAGACGGAGGCACAGCTTAGTGGCGAGCTAGGGTTTTCATCCCGTGAATATCCGGCTAATGATGAGCGGCTGCAGAGAGCGGTGGTAGAGAGCTGGCTGCGGCTGGATAGAAGTGCCGACATCGCTATCAACAATCGACTCGCTCTGCGCGCTCCGCTGCCATCGGGTCGGCTGACGCTAGCCGATGTGGTTGGGGTGCTGCCCTTCGAAAACACAGTGGTTGCTGTTGAGTTGAGCGGCGCCGAAATACTGCAGCTTATTGCCCAGGGCCAGCGCCCGTTCGTTGCCGGCTTGATTCGCACGGAGAACGATTGGCGGCTGCGTGGCTCCGGCAGGCTAATAGATACGGCCGAGACCTATCGTGTCCTGATAAACAGCTTCATGTACGAGGGAGGGGCGGGCTATGATGCTATAGCAGAATTCGATGCAAGCGGATTCGATACCGCGATCCACTATCGACAACCACTCGTCGATTGGTTGATAGAGCAAGACAGCTCTGCCGATCGACCGCTATCTTTGCCATAACACGGAGGGCTGTTTAGTCTAAGCGTTCATGGAACTTCTAACATCGATACAGGCTTTATTCGGCATAGCAGTCTTTATAGGAATTGCCATAGTGCTAAGCGAACGGCGCACCGTTCCTGGGTGGCGGCTTCTCGCGGCTGGCTTGGGCCTACAATTTTTGTTTGCCTTCGCCGTCTTCAACCTGAGCTTTCTGCAACAAGTGCTGGGCTGGATAAATAGCGGCGTCAATGCAGTAGTAAGCGCCACGGAGAGTGGCACACTGTTTATCTTTGGCTATCTGGGCGGCGACCCGCTGAATGTCGACTATCCCTTTGCCGTCAGCGAGCCAGGTGCAACCCTCATTCTGGCCTTTCGAATTCTACCCTTGATTCTTATGTTTACCGTTCTCTCGGCAATTCTTTGGCACTACCGAGTCCTGCCAGTCATAATCAAAGGCTTTTCCCTTGTTCTGCGCAAGAGCATGAAGGTGGGCGGTGCCGTTGGCTTGAGTAGCGCCGCGAATATTTTCATCGGCATGGTCGAATCGCCGGCATTGATTCGACCCTATATTGCGGTGCTCACGCGTAGCGAACTCTTTGTAGTTATGTCCTGTGGCATGGCTACTATCGCGGGTTCGGTGATGGTGTTCTATTCGATTATTCTGCAAGGAACCTTGGCCGATCCGCTGGGGCATATTATTACTGCCTCGGTGATTAGTGCTCCGGCGGCTATTATGCTCGCCCTGATCATGGTGCCGGAAACAGATGCGGCATCCAAGGAGGAAGTTGAACTCGGAGTCGAGTACACGAGCCTAATGGATGCAATCACCAAGGGCACTTCCGATGGGGTCCGCCTAATGGTCAGTGTAGGGGCTATGATTTTGGTGCTGGTGGCTCTAGTCGCTCTGGTGAACAGTGTGTTTTTACTGCTTCCATTTCCTGGAGATGATTCGCTCACACTGCAGAGACTGTTTGGTTATGGCTTCGCACCTCTAACCTGGTTGATGGGCATACCCTGGTCCGAGGCACAGGCTGCCGGATCGCTTATGGGAATCAAGACTGCATTGAATGAATTGTTGGCCTTCCTGGCGCTAGCTGAATTGCCGGCGGGCAGTCTCTCGGAAAAATCTACGGTCATTATTACTTACGCGCTTTGCGGGTTTGCTAATTTCGGCAGCCTGGGAATCATGATCGCGGGGCTGAGCGGGATGTGTCCGCAGCGAGGCGCCGAGATCGTGGAGCTTGCTCCAAAATCACTGATATCTGGAACGCTGGCGACCTGCATGACAGGTGCGATCGCAGGGCTATTAACCTAATCGTTTCAACTAAAATACTTGCGAACAGCAAGCGCTAGAATAACTGAAAAGGAATACATCCATGACTGTTAATCGTCGTCAGTTCTTAAAGAGAAGCATTGTCGCGGGGCTTGCAGTGTCAGCTTGTCCTCTGTCATCCATCGCCGATGAAAACTCAGCTGTGCGGCCGGCGCCATTAATGCCTGCACCGCATTATGTTGAGTCGAACGGCATCAATATGGCTGTCTATGAGAAGGGCGAAGGCCCAGTCGTGTTGTTCTGCCATGGCTGGCCCGAGTTGGCATTCAGCTGGCGTGATCAGATCGATGCAGTTGCCGCTGCAGGCTATCGAGCCATCGCGCCAGATCAGCGTGGCTTCGGATTGACTGGTGGCCCCGACGATCCCATGCAGTACGACATGCAGATCTTCTGTGACGATCTGGTTGGGCTCCTGGATGCGAAGGGTATCGACAAGGCCGTGTTCTGTGGTCACGACTGGGGTGGTGCGGTAGTTTGGTCAATGGCTAGACTGTACCCAGATCGCTGTAGCGGAATCATTGGTCTAAATACCGGGGCGGGGAGACCTGCCGGATTGCCGCCGGTTGAGAATAGCGTTCCCTCAACTATAGTTATGACGCCAAACTACTATTTCGCAACCTTTCAGCAGCCAGGGCGTGCCGAGCCTATATTGGAGAATGACGTTCGGCATACCTTTGATTTTATTCTCAGTCGCGGCGGCATCTGGAATCAGGAAACTTTCGCACAGATGCCCGAAGATTCTGCAGAACGACAGATGGATTTTCTCAAGTTGATTCAGCGTGCAGACCCGCCGGGCGAGCCGTTTTTGTCGGAGCAGGTCATGGGATATTTCACCGAAACCTACGAGGCGACTGGGTTTACCAAGGGGCTGAATTGGTATCGCGCGGCCGCAAGGATGGGGCCAATAATGGCTAACGCGGCGCCAAGAATCGAAGTGCCGAGCCTCTACATAGGCGCCGAGAACGATGTGATTCTGCCACCGTCATCTGCCGATGGGATGGAGGATTTCATAAGCGATCTGGAGAAATACACGGTCATGGATAGTGGGCATTGGACGCAGCAGGAAAAACCCGAAGAGGTGAATCGGGTGATCGTAGACTGGCTAAATCGCAAGATAGCCTAAACGACTTAGAGCGCAAGGGCAGAGGTTTGTAGTGGCTATCTAGCAGATACTTATTCGGAGACAGGCTCGAATCGCTGCATTGTCTTGCCGTCACGCTCGATAGTCTCGAAGAACATCTCCAGCGGTCGCACCCAGAGGCCATGGTCGCCATAGAGTGCTCGGTAGAGGACTAGCGGCTCCTGGGTCTCGCTGTGATGCACCAGATCCACGACCTCGTAGAGATTGCCCTTGAAGTGGCGATACTTGCCTTTCTGAAATTCGCTCATTGGATTGCATCCTGCGGTGGTAGGGGACGGGGGCGCTGACCATCGGGCCCGCGTGGGGCTCTGAATTCGGGGCCACCGGATCTGCCGCGGAACTCATCACGACCGTCTCTCGGGCCGCGGCGTTGTACAAATTGCAGGGCTGCGAGTCTTTCTTCCTCGGAGAGTTGGCCGAGTATCTCGCTAGTCTGTTCGTGTGATAGTGCCTGATAGCGAATATTGGCCTTTCTCAATGTGGTGAAGGCCGCACTGAGTGCCTCTGCATCGAAGGGCTGTGCCGACATCAATTCGTTGACCTGTCGCTGTGCGTTAATCATCTCACGACGTATCGGGCTAATTTCTTCGAAGCTCGCCCGCAGCTGCGGCGCCAATTCGCTTCTTCGTGCCTCGTCCAGATCGCGCACTATCCAGCCAACGTTCGGCGGCAATGGCCTGCCAGTGCGCTGCTCCTGGAAGCTGCTGACACGATAGGCTATGCCGCCCACGAAGAATAGATTTATCGATAGTGAAAACAATAAGCCCAGAAGTAACAGTTTATTTTTAGTCATGACTAGAAGCGGGTCTCTGTGTAGTCAGTTAACAATAGCATCGCGAGTTCGTCGCCCCAATATTGAAACCCGTCGCTCTCTATATACACGCCGAAGCTGAAGTAGTTTGCCACTACGATTCCGAATGCCAGTGGAATGCATGCAACTATCGCCGGGCGCCAGAACTGTTTGCCGAAGCTTTCGCCAGGCAGCAGCCAGTTGGCCAGTTCTTCGAAGATGCTGCCTTTAGGCTCGGGAAGAGGCTGGTTCAGGACTCGGGATTCCAGGCCAGGAAAGCCGGGAACCTCTAGCTGGCCCATAAGATCGTCAACGACCCACTCCTGATCGAGCAGCTTTCGTGCTGCGGCGTTGTTGGCAATGAAAGACTCACATTCGGCGCGCAAAGCTTTCGGCCAACGAGCCGACTCGGCGCCGTACAGATCAATGATTCCTGTAAATTCTTCTATGGTCATAGTGGTTCCTGTTTCGTTCAATTCCCTTGCCTACTGGCTCGCTGCCAGCTGTTCTCTCAAGCTGCGTTTTGCTCTGGCAATCGCAGATTCCAATGCCTTAACAGAGGTGTTCATAATAGCAGCCGCCTCTTTGTTGGAGAATCCCTGGTAGTGGCACAGGGTCAATGCGCTGCGTTGATTCTCCGGAAGCGTGCTTATGGCTTCTTGTAGAAGCCTCAGTTTATCGCCACCGGTTTCATTGGCTGCTCCGGTTTCGGGTAGAGAAGCAAAATCTTCCTCATCGAATGACTCTTGAGTCTGGACTCTTCCATTTTTACGTGAATAGTCAATGCACAGGTTGTGGGCTATACGATGCAGCCATGTAGTAAGTTTCGATTTTTCTGATTTCCATTTTTTGGCATTCATCCAAAGTCTGAGAAACACTTCCTGGGTTATATCCTCGGTATCCTTCTGATTGCCTAATAGCCTATAGGCATAATGACTAATGGATTTTAGATGCTGCTTTACCAGCATTTGATAGGCTGCTCTGTCGCCCATGCAAACTGCCTGCATCAATTCTTCGTCAGTCATTTCACTTTCGACTGATCTGGCTCGTTATAGATAGACAAGGCTTCGCATCGTGCTTGTGGCTCTGAGTCATCGGTGGCTGTAGATTTGGTTTCCCCATACAGTCTATCGGACGATTTGTTATTTTGAGCAGTGAGCGAAAGTTCCCGATACGAATTCCCTTGCCTGTCCATTGAGTCTCTATTGGAGCGCTGGCCTCCTGCCAAGTTGTTCACGAGTCGCCGTCCCTGGCTATAGGCTTATGCTCCTCGGGGCTTGCCACCACGTTTGCCTCTGCCTTCGCCGCCAGGTCGGCGACGCTCTGGGCGTTTGCGCCTAAGCTCTTCCGCGCTCAGAAGCCCGTTGTTGTCGCTATCAAGAGAGAGGAAATTTGCCTCCTGAAATTCCATAAGACTTACGGTTTCATCGCCGTTTGCATCCATCTCCTGAAAGCGTGCTATGGCAAGTTCAGCCACCTCCGTCCGGCGCTCCTGCATACGAGCGATCTGCTCTTCGCTAGGTTCGCGCTGCGGTCGATCCGCGTTGTCATCTCCACGATTTCTGGATTCGGGCCCGCGTCTGGGCCCGCCATTTAGAAACTCATCGACAGTCAGGACGCCATTACCATCGCTGTCGATGCGGCCCAAACTTTCGGCACCACGTTGTTGAAACTCTTCGAAGTTGACGGCGCCGTCTCCGTTCTGATCGAGATTGCTTAGTGCTCTATTGCGACCATGATCCTCGTCGGCCGATAGTGCCGAGCTCGAAAGTCCAAGCACACTCATTGCAATTACTACTGATAATCTGTTCATGATTCCTACTCCTAAAATCTATTTGGCTCTTGCAATAGCCGGGTTTTGGGTTAGTTGCTTCAGTCAATAATCTATACGCGAGAGCATGAAAAACCCGTCGCGGGAATCTGGCGATGCTGGCAAAAAGCCCAAACTTATTCCAGTCCTGCCCTGCAGGCCTTATTGGAAATGGCATTTTGTAAGACCCATCCTGAGAATTCTGATAGAATTCAGCCTGATTTTTAGCAAGCCAGAGCAAGGTATTCGGCGCGTCTGCCGAAACTTGGGCTCAGTCAATTTCTAAACAGGTTTGATGCCTCAGGCAGTCTTAGAGGGTATGTATTGCTCATGGAATTAGCAGAAGAAAATTTAGATGAACATCATTTGGACGAGAAGGAAGTTGTCGACGTAGTAGTGCGCTTCGCTGGGGACTCCGGTGATGGCATGCAGTTGACCGGAACGAACTTCACCGACGCCACGGCACTGTATGGTAATGATCTGTCGACGTTTCCAGACTTTCCTGCTGAGATTCGGGCGCCCATAGGTGCCACCTTCGGCGTCTCTGCATTTCAGATCTATTTCGGTGCCGAAGATGTGACCACGGCGGGAGATGCGCTGGATGTTCTCGTCGCAATGAATCCCGCTGCCCTGACTACCAATGTTGGTAACCTGGTGGAAGGTGGCTTACTCATCGTCGACAGTGGTGCATTCACCGCGAAGAATCTAAGCAAAGCCAAGTACCAGGTGAACCCGTTGGAAGATGGATCGCTGGAGAAGTTTCGCGTTCTGGAAATAGACATTACCAAGCAGGTTCTAGCCGCAGTTGCAGAATTTAATCTTGGTCATAAGACGGGTGTTCGTAGCAAGAATATGTGGACTCTCGGTCTGGTGCTCTGGTTGTTTGACCGAGATCGCGCTGGAACTATCGAAAGCCTGAAAACCAAATTTGCCAGCAAGCCCGAGATAGCGAGTGCGAACATCGCCGCATTGAACGCGGGTCACGCCTATGGTGAAACCGCTGAGCTTCCCGCTGGTATTCATGTCTATAAGGTTCCCAAGGCAAAAGTTGCACCCGGCACTTATAGAAATATGACCGGGACCAATGCGCTGGCCTGGGGCTTGGTCGCAGGTTCCGAGTTGGCGAATATAGACTTGTTGTTTGCGTCCTATCCGATTACTCCAGCATCGAATCTATTGCATGAGTTAGTGCGCCATAGAGAATTCAATATCAATACGTTTCAGGCCGAGGACGAGATCGCGGCGGTGTGTGCCGCGATCGGCGCATCCTTCGCCGGCTCCCTTGGCGTCACGTCAAGTGCCGGCCCCGGTATTGCATTGAAGGCGGAGAGCATAGCCCTTGCCTGTGCAACCGAATTGCCGCTAGTGGTCGTCAACACCCAGCGCGGTGGCCCCTCGACTGGCCTGCCGACCAAGACCGAGCAGTCGGATCTAAACATGGCGCTGTATGGCAGGCACGGAGATACGCCTATGCCGGTCATTGCCTCATCGTCCCCTGTCGATTGTTTCGATGTGGCCATAGAGGCGGTTCGCCTGGCGACAAAATATATGACTCCGGTGATGCTGCTCTCCGATGGCTATCTGGCGAATGCGGCAGAGCCCTGGAAGATTCCAGATATGTCAGAGTTCGAGCCTTTTCCTGTGGAGCACTACAGTAAGACCGAAGACTTCAAACCTTCTATACGCAATAGCGAGACGCTGGCGCGCGTCTGGGCCAAGCCCGGCACTGCCGGGCTAGAGCATCGTATCGGCGGCATAGAGCGCAGCTTCGATACCGGTGATATATCCTATGATCCGGCAAACCATCAGAAGATGACTGACTTGCGTCAGGCGAAGATAGCCTCAATAGCGAACGATATTCCACTCCAGGAGGTCTGTCTGGGCAATGATTCCGGAAAGTTAGCGGTCGTTGGCTGGGGTTCCACTTTTGGTGCTATCCATCAGGCAGTCAAACGAGCAAGAGCGGAGGGTCTGGACGCGTCCCATGTACATGTCCGTTATCTGTCTCCACTGCCACGCAACCTGGGCGAACTATTGAAGAACTTCGATGCGGTTATGGTACCGGAGATGAACACGGGCCAGTTCGTAAACCTGATTCGCTCCGAGTATTTGATCGATGCGCAGGCCTTAAACAAGGTGGCAGGGCAACCATTTAAAATTGGTGAAATTCTAGCGGCAATTCACGCAAATTTTGCCGATACAGGGGGCAATTCATGAACCAGGCTCTACCTAAGTTGACCGTAAAAGACTATGCCTCCGATCAGGAAGTGCGTTGGTGTCCAGGTTGTGGTGACTACGCCATACTGAAGACGATTCAGAAATTGATGCCCACGTTTGAACAGCCAAAGGAGAGTCAGGTTTTCATCTCCGGTATCGGTTGCTCATCGCGCTTTCCCTACTATATGAATACCTTCGGTTTTCATACTATCCATGGTCGAGCGCCCGCTATCGCTACTGGCGTCAAGCTCGCCAACCCCGAGCTGGATGTCTGGGTAATTACCGGTGACGGTGACGGGTTCAGTATCGGCGGTAATCATATGTTGCACGTATTGCGGCGTAATGTAGACCTACAGATTCTACTTTTTAATAACGAAATCTACGGGTTGACTAAGGGGCAGTATTCCCCCACCTCGCAAACAGGTACCCGATCGCCGTCATCTCCAACTGGCTCTATCGATCTGCCTTTGTCACCCTGCGAAGTAGCATTGGGGTCGGGTGGAACCTTTATCGCCAGAACCATCGACACCGAGGCAAAGCACCTCTCTGCGGTGGTGACCCGGGGTCATGATCATCAAGGCGCTTCATTCATAGAGATTTTGCAGAACTGCCCAATTTATAACGACGGCATATTCGATCAGGTGAAGGATAAGAAGATCGCTGCCGACTTCAAGGTGGAGCTTGTCCATGGTGAGCCGGTAGTGTTTGGTAAGGAGCGTGAACAGGGCATTCGCCTCAATCACGACACTCTGAAGCTAGAACTGGTCGATGCCACTAGTGACGATGTGCTGATTCACGACGAATCGAATAAGATTCTGGCTACTATGCTGGCGACCATGAAGGGGCCAGACTTTCCCGTAGCAGTGGGTGTGATCTACCGAGAGGATAAGTCATCCTATGTAGATGACTCGCAGCAGCAGCTAATCTCGGTGCGCGCCGCGAAGGGATCCATGCAGGAGCTATTACACAGTGGACATATCTGGGACGTGGAATAGAAAGAGGGCAGTTCTAACTGGCAGGAAGATTTTCTTCGGCGAGTTGTTCTTTGTCAAACAATTGCAATAGATCTTGGTGTACACTGAGCTTATGAGTAAACAACTTATCAATCGTCGAACCTTCCTACAGATGGGCTTGACCGGTGCCGGCCTCTTTGCTGCCGGTGGAGCGCTGCGATTCCAGCAGGCTTTGGCTGCCGGCATTGAATCACCCGCTTTCCACTCCCTCTCTAATATGGGTGAGTTGCAGAAAGCAGACAGCAATGGCCTGCAGTTACCCCGCGGATTCAAGTCTCGAATTGTCGCGCGATCGGGCGCGACACCGACCGGGCGTCACGGTTATATTTGGCATCCTGCCCCAGACGGTGGTGCGAGCTTCGCTACAGAAGACGGTGGCTGGATCTACGTTTCCAACAGCGAATTACGTGACAATGCCGGCGGTGTTGGAGCGCTGCGTTTCAACGCTCAAGGCGACGTGGTAGATGCTTATTCGATTCTCGATAACACAAGTTTGAATTGTGCGGGTGGGCCGACTCCATGGGGTACCTGGTTGTCTTGTGAGGAGTTCGATCTCGGTCAGGTGTACGAGTGCGACCCTGCGGGCAAGAACAAAGCCGTGGTGCGCCCGGCGCTGGGCTCATTCAAGCACGAGGCGGCAGCGGTAGACACCCAGAACCGGTGTCTCTATATGACGGAGGATCAGAGAGACGGGGGTTTTTATCGCTTTCGTCCTGATCGAGACCTGCCCGATATCAGTAGCGGCCAGCTAGAGATAGCTTCGGTTGTCGATCGAGATGGCAAATCCTTTGTCGAATGGCTGGCGGTGCCTGATCCTTCGGCCAAGCAGGAAGCTATTCGATTTCAGGTGCCTGGCTATGCGGTATTTCGAGGTGGGGAGGGCGTTGCAATCTATGCGGGTGTCACCTACTTCACTACCAAGCATGACAACCGCGTATGGGCCTACGACAATAACAGTCATCAGTTAAGCATCGTCTATGATGTTGAGACTAGTGATAATCCAATACTCAAGGGCGTCGACAATGTGGTGATTACCCCTAGCGGTGACGTGTTGGTCGCTGAAGATGGTGGTGATATGCAGATAGTGGTTCTGACGCCGGAAGGAAAAGTTATTCCACTTGTTCAGGTTCTGGGTCATGAGAAATCAGAGATCGCAGGCCCGGCTTTTGATCCTAGTTACCAGCGTCTCTATTTTAGTTCCCAGCGTGGCTCGCTCGGAAACAACAGCGGCGGCATTACCTACGAAATTTCCCGTAGCGATCTAGCTTAAACCCCATAAAAAAACCGCAGCGTGTTCACTGTTAGGTAAACAGCTGTGGTGGTTTTCTTTCGGCTGAAGTTTAACTCCAGAAAGTAATCTTAATCTTGAGGGACGGAGGTGGTTACCACCGGGCCCATACCAAAGATCTGCACCACGACTTCCTCGTCTTTCGCCATGTCATAGTGATGACCATTCGGTGGCTCGTAGATGAACGTGCCCGGTCCAACAGCAGTCATCTTGTCAGGGGCATAGATATCTGACTCTGGCCCTGTATGCACATACCAGGTGCCTTTCAGTACGTTAATATAGCGCGCCTGATTGTGATAATGGGGCCGGCTTCCGCGTCCGGGAGGCCAGGTGATCTGAATGACATAGATTCCGGATTTATTGGGGTCGCCATACAATACTGTGGTTATGCTGCCGTCTTCAGGGTGCAACTGATCGGGCGTCGCAATCATGAAGTCATGTTCGTCAGGCTCGACTACCTGAGCTGATAGAGTCTGGGTAGCGATGAATAACCCGGCAAATAGCATGCTGGCCGTGGTTAGGATTCTTTTGACTGTCATTATTATTTCCTCGTTTTTAAAATAGGGGATAACAAACAATGTCCCTTCGAGTCTCGACGTTTTAGTCGAAAGGAAAAGATAACAGGTTTTAGCCGCCACGCCACGCTTATTAGAACTGAATAGGTCGCCCCGGTGCCGCTTTGTCCCGACCTATGCGGACATCTCGATAGCGCGCAGAGGCACGCTAAGCCAGAGACAACAGCCCATATACACAAAATTGGATATTTGCTACGCTCTTTGCAAGTTATCTCCGCGCCAGCGCGCGCTCTCAGCATGATTTGGCGAAAACTCCATGAAAAAGAAAAATAACGATAAATCTGCCCAGAACGAATCACTAGTCAACCGACCCTCTAGTGCATCTCGGCGCGACCTTTTAAAGAGTGCCGGTTTAGTCGGTGCGGCTGCGGTCAGCACTGTTGCAGGCTCCAATGTGATCGCCTCGGATTCTCCCGGCTCAAGGACTGATCCCGCTGCCGATTCCATGGCAAGTGTGCAGCGCGAAGCCCTGGAAGTGTTAACTGCCGAAGAGGCAGAGACCCTGGAGGCGATCTGCGATTGTCTCATTCCCTCCGACGAACATGGCTCCGGCGCAAAAGAAGCTAGAGCCGTACATTACATCGATCGAGCACTAGCGAGCCACAATCGTGACGCGCGACAGA
The DNA here is from genome assembly GCA_029253585.1 of Gammaproteobacteria bacterium. Classification (GTDB taxonomy): domain Bacteria; phylum Pseudomonadota; class Gammaproteobacteria; order Pseudomonadales; family Pseudohongiellaceae; genus UBA9145. The sequence goes on along the minus strand of JAQWZF010000021.1, from coordinate 86,611 downwards.
ATTATAGTGTAGGCCTGAATGCGATTAACGAGTTCGCGCGTAAGACACGCGGGAAAAGCTTTACGGACTTGCTGCGTGATCAGCAGGATTCGATTCTACTCGCGGTGCAGACGAACAAGATTTTCGGATTTATTCCCAACGGAAGCGGTTTCTTCAACATGCTGCGGTCGCACACTATCGATGGCACTTTTTGTGATCCTTATTACGGAGGCAATCAAAATTTCGTTGGCTGGGACATGTTGCGTTATCCCGGAATTCGATTAGGTGTAAGTGAGGCGGATGTTTCCGTCGGAGGCGATCTGCCCCCAAATCATCAGTCAGCCTATGATCACAGTACCTACACGAAGCTGGCGGACAACGGCTCTGTTGATGATCGGGAGGGTAAAGACTATGCCTAAGCAACTAGCCAAGACAAATGTCGTCATCGTCGGCATGGGAGCGGCTGGCGGAGTCGCCGCAATGCCATTAACCAATGCCGGCTTGAAGGTGATTGGTATCGAGGCCGGAGGCTGGCTCAGCCCAAGGGATTTCGCCCCGGATGAACTGCGGAACGGGTCGCGTAACTGGCCCCAGTCGGTACAGAAGGCGGCGAGTGAGGCGCCGACGATTCGTGCGACGTCTGCTGACACGGCTGTTCAGGGTAGTCATCCGATGATGAATGCCGTTGGTGGTACGACCATGCATTATTGGGCCCAGAGTTGGCGCCTCAATCCCTGGGATTTCAAGGTAGTCAGCGAGACGAAGCAGCGCTATGGTGCCGAGCGTCTGCCGCAGGGATCTACTGTTGAGGACTGGCCCTTCGGCTATGAGGAGCTAGAGCCCTACTACGACAAGATCGAATATACGATAGGCATATCCGGTCAGGCCGGCAATGTGCAGGGTAAGAAGAACAGGGCGGGAAATATATTCGAAGGGGAGCGCAAGCGAGAGTACCCCATGAAGCCGCTGCGCAGTTCGCCCTTTACAGAGTTAATGGGCAATGCCGCGCGAAGTCTGGATTGGAATCCGTTCCAGGGTCCTGCAGCTATCACTACCGAATTGTTCGACGGCCGGCCACCGTGTCAGTATCACGGTTTCTGCAACAAGGGCGGCTGCCATGTGCAGGCGAAAGGTTCGACCGCGTTTAACGTGATTCCGAAGGCGATAGACACTGGCAATCTAGAGGTCGTTACCTTTGCGCGCGTGACCCAGATCGTAACTGACAACGATGGTAATATTACCGGCGTTGACTACATAAAAGGTAGTGAGACCTTCTTTCAACCGGCGGACGTGGTCTTGCTGGCGAGCTATGCCTATGAAAATGTGCGCCTGCTACAGCTCTCTAAATCGAGAGCCTTTCCCGATGGGCTTGCCAATAACGCCGGTCAGGTGGGCAGGCACTATCTGAGTCATCACCAGGGTGCGCCGGTGTTCGCTCTGTTCGATAGAGACTTACACAATTGGTACGGTCTTCCTGCTCAGGGTGTTGCGATTGACGAATGGGCCGATGATAACTTTGATCATAGCGAACTCGATTTTATAGGTGGTGCAAACCTTTGGGCCCACACCGATAGAAAGCCCATGACGGCAGCAAAGATGTCGACCTTCGGTGAGGTGAGGAACTGGGGCTCGGACTGGAAGGCATTTATTATGAAGAATGCCGATAGAACGAACACTTCTTATATTCAGAAAACAACGCTGCCCTATGAAGATAATTACCTGGATCTCGATCCGTTAGTTAAAGACCCTCTGGGTTTTCCTGTGACGCGAATAACGGCGCGTTACCGCGATAATGAAAAACGTATCGCCGCCTTCTCTCAAGAGAAGATGGAGCAGTGGTATCTGGAGGCCGGAGCCATCAAGGTGGTGAAGGCGGGTTTAGGCAATTTAATGGGTGCTACCACGCATGCTTACGGCGGCACGCGAATGGGTTTGAACAGTGAGACTAATGTGGTGAACGAGTGGGGCTTCAGCCATGAGGTGCCGAATCTCGGTATCCTCGGAGCCTCGGTGATGGGCACTAGCGGTTCGCGCAATCCAACTCTCACGGTGCAGGCGCTATCCTGGAGAACGGCAGAATACCTGGCCAATAACTGGCGCTCCGTCGTTGGCTAGTATAAATCCTGGTTAAGCAGAATCGTGGCCTGGTTAAGCTCAAATCTTCGCAAACGAATTAAATAATCTATGGTTGATAATAGTCAGAAGATCGCTGTGCTCGATGTGTTCAGATTCATCGGCGCAGTAATAGTCGTTCTCGTGCATTACGAATTGATATTCGGTCAATTTATCGTCTGGGGCGCACTGGGTACCACGGCGTTGTCATGGTTCTTCATGGTCAGCGGATTCGTCCTATCCTATGTCTATCCTTCATTTAGCGGTTGGGCGGCAACGAAGCAATTCTACAAATTTAGAATCATTCGTATTTATCCGGCTTATGCCTTCGCCATACTGGTTTCTTCGACCTTCGTCTGGCTGAGCTATCTGTCGGTGGGGGAAGCCTTCTTCGTTGAGGCGCACAGGCCTTTTCAGATCACCTATGACCTGCCCGAGATGAAAGACACCAGCTTCTTTTTGATCGCTACCATCAGGCACTATCTGTTCACCCAATCCATAAGCAGCATCGAAACGCTGAAGCTCTTGTTCAACGGGCCGCTGTGGTCGCTGGTTTTGGAGGCCTATTTCTACCTCTGTTTCCCTCTGTTCTTGATTCTTCTTAGGAAGGTAACCACCTATAAGCGCGTGTTCGCGGTATTCATTGCCGGCTATCTGATGCAGTTTGGGCTGATCGCTTTTTTTCTGCCGGAAGCGGAATATTACGATCTGGCTACACTCAATGTGCCGGTGTATACCAATCCAATAATTCGCTTCGTAGAATTTGTGTTCGGTATGTTGATCTACAGGCTGTTCGCCCTGGCGGGAATCGATAAGGATAAGGGCAAGGTAAATCTTATACCGTTGCTTATATCTATAGTGGTCTATTTGTTCGTGATCTGGTTTGGAGAGAAGTATGTTCCCTACCAGTACAGTTCTTTCTTCGTGGCGATACCCGCGGTAGCGGTTTTGGTCTACTGCATGTTAAACCTGCAGTGGTACCCACAGGGCGCCACGTTAAAGTGTTGTGAATTATTGGGTGGTCTTAGCTATATTATTTATTGTCTGCACTGGCCTTATATGGAGATGGTGCAGTATTTCAACCTGTTGCCGGAGTCATGGCCTTACCAACTTCATCTGCCGGTATTGGCCAGCATACTCATCGGTATTTCCTACCTGGTCTATCATTTTCTCGAATTCCCGCTTAGACGAAAGATGTACAAGTTGTTGATCAAGAAAAAATAAGGAACGTAATGGCGCGTGCAAACATAGTCGCTTGACGATTTAATTGCACACGTAAGGGAATAGTCCAGATGCCAATAGATTTAACCAAGAGTCGTCATGCCCTGGCGTTCATCGTGTTCGTCGTGCTGCTCGATGCCATCAGTTTCGGCATTGTGCTGCCGGTGATGCCCAAACTCATCATGAGCCTTGCCGATGTATCGCTCTCCGAGGCATCGAAGATTGGCGGCTACCTGATGTTTACCTATGCGAGCGTGCAATTTTTCGCGGCACCGATTCTAGGTAATTTCGGTGACAAGTTTGGGCGCCGACCGATTCTACTCTACACCCTGGCCGCTCTGGGTGCCGACTATTTGCTTATGGCAGGGGCTCCCACCATCGCCTGGTTGTTTGCCGCACGAATTATTGCCGGTGTAGCTAGTTCGTCCTTCTCACTGGCTTACGCCTATGTCACGGATATTACGCCGAAGGAAAATCGGGCCCAGCGCTTCGGCATGATAGGCGCAGCCTTTGGTGGTGGCTTCGTACTGGGGCCGGTAATCGGAGGGCTACTGAGCGAGTTCGGTCCGCGTATACCTTTCTATGCGGCGGCGTGCCTCGCGCTCGTGAATCTGGTCTATGGCTACTTCATGTTGGGTGAGTCATTGAGTAAAGAGAATCGACGCGAGTTCGATATTCGTCGAGCGAATCCCATCGGCGCGATACTGCAGCTGAAGAAGTATCCCGTCATTCTGGGGCTGGCCTTCGCGTACTTTCTCTACATGATAGGCCATTTGTCTCTGCCTGGTACCTGGACTTATTACACCATTGAGAAGTTCTCCTGGTCGGAGAGTCAGATCGGTTTATCGCTAGGCTTCGCCGGTGTCTTCATGATTATCGTTCAGGCTGGACTGATTCGCTGGGCAATCCCGGCCTTCGGTGCCTATCGCGCCGGCATCCTTGGCATGGTGGCAATAATTATCGGTTTCTGCGGTTATGCCTTTTCTGCGCAGGGCTGGCAGATGTATCCCTGGCTGGCGGTGGCGGCGCTTTCCGGTTTTGTCAGCCCGGCATTTCAGGCAATCATGACGAGTCAGGTTCCTTCCAACGCGCAGGGTGAATTGCAGGGTGCGCTAAGTAGTTTGAACAGTATTACCTCTATAATTGGCCCCCTATTGATGACGCAGTTGTTCGCAGCCTTTACCCGCGCGGAATCTTCGATCTACTTTCCTGGTGTCTCCTTCTTTGCGGCGGCCATTCTCAGCTTAGTGTGTTTAGCTATTTTTGTTCCTGTGGTGCGAAAGCACGGCCTAACGACACTCGGTAAGAAATAATGAACTTACTGCTAGAGCAGTAAAATGTAAATGGACCTCTTTGACCTATGGACTTGTGGTTTCGATGACTGCCCAATTTTATGATTACTCGTAAACAACACCGCCTCCTGGGCGGCATTCTTCTTTTCCCCTTTATTGCTTGGTCTCTTACCGGCATTTTCTTTCTCGTGCGACCGGCCTATGAGCAAGCCTATTCCTCACTTTCGCCAAGAACCTACGCCGCGGATGCAGTGAAACTGATGTCGGAACCGCATTGGCAGGAGGTGCGCTTTCTAAAAACGGTATTAGGTCAGCATTTGCTAGTAAAGGAAGAAGATAGATGGCAACAGCTCGATCCGGATGGCTTAGATGTGCGACCTGAGCCGGATAAAACTGACTTGTTCTACCTTGTGGAAGATGCAATTAGTCAAAACCCTCAGCGTTACGGCGAATTGCTTCATTCACAGAGCGATCCCTTCCGTACATCGACAGGAGTTACGATCACAGTAAATTGGGAGACCTTATCGCTCTATCAGCAGGGTGCAGATACGCGATGGATTGATAGGGTCTATCGCATCCACTATCTACAATGGACTGGAATAGCACTTTTAGACACGGTGCTGGCAGTGGCTGGACTTTTTCTACTCTCGTTAATGACGATTACCGGCTCAGCGATGCTGCTGCGGCGTGCTGATTAGGCCAAGTCCTCATCTATTAAAGCGATCAGGTAAAAATCCATTTCCAAGTGCATTTTGTCCGTTTCTAGGGGGGTGTTTTGGGTGTTTCTAGCTCCTTGATCTCAGATGCCCGTTTACAGCCCCAGCCTAGACGATTCGGCGCGTTTGGCTTGACACACCCCTACCCAAGTGGTTATATCGAGGCTTCTTTGGGAGAGAAATTAAAATTAAAGCAAAAAGGTAGAATTATGAAGATTCAATGGCTGCTCCTTGCAATCGCAGTGCTTGTCGTAGGTTGCTCACCTGCTAATACAGGCAACACTCAAACACCACAAGTCGCTATGGCCGCAGAAGCCCCAGCTGACGATATTCCACGCACGCCAAACGGCAAGCCCGATTTCAATGGAATCTGGCAGGTGCTAATGAATGCCAATGACAATCTTGAGCCAGCACCGCCAAAGGCTGCCTATCAGCTAGTTCCGGGTGATTTCGTGCCGGTTCCTGCTCCTAGTATCGTTGCCATGGGTGCAGTGGCTGCAGTTCCAGCTAGCTTCGGCGTAGTTGAGGGCGGCAGAATACCCTACAAGCCTGAAGCGATAGCTCGCCGTGATGAGAATGCGCTAAATTGGCAGTCGATGGATCCGGAAGTTAAGTGCTATATGCCAGGTGTTCCTCGAGCCACCTATATGCCTCACCCATTCCAGATTTTTCAGAGTGAGAGCGCTTTCTTTATCGCTTACTCCTTTGCTGGCGCGGTACGTAACGTATTCCTTGAAGATCCGGGCCCAGCGCCATTGGATTCATGGATGGGTCAGTCCTTCGGATACTGGGACGGTGATACCTGGGTAGTCGAAGTGTCGGGTCTTGATGACCGCACCTGGTTCGACAGAGCGGGTAACTACCATACCTATCAGCTGAAGGTTACCGAGCGCTACACAATGGTTAGTGAGAACGTTATCGAGTACACAGCTACGATGGAAGATCCGGATATCTTCGAAGAGGCATGGACTATTAAGATGCCTATCTATCGTCGTCTGGAAGAAGGCTACGAGCTGCCACAATTTAAATGCGTAGAATTCGTGGAAGAGATGATGTACGGCCGATATCGTAAGGGTAGAGAGTCCGAATTAGGCTTCTAAGCACGGTTTAGTCAAAAAAAGGGCTCGCTTTGGCGCATTCTTCTTGGAATTAGCCTGAGCCCTTGGTTAGAATGTGGTCACTGACTGCTTAATAGAAATATTTGACGTATTAAGCGCGGGATGAGCCGGAAAGAATGGGTTTATTCCGACTAGCTTGGACGTTTCCAGTTATCAATGGGGTAAATTGTATGAAGATTAAACTACTAGCATTAGCAGCTGTTACTGCAATCGGTGTTGTTGCGATCAACCAGCCTGCGGCGGTTGCTCACCACGCCTTTTCGGCTGAATTTGATGCGAACTTACCAGTTCGTCTGGGTGGACCAATTACTCGTGTCGAGTGGATTAATCCGCACACTTGGATTCATCTGGAAAATAACGACCCTGAGGCGACTCGCGATCCAGGTCCTTGGATGGTAGAGGGCGGTACGCCAAATACGCTACTGCGTCGTGGTATTAACCGTAACTCACTCACTCTTGGTGAAGACATCGTGGTAACAGGCTATCAATCTAAAGACAGACTTTGTGAGCCTACTTGTCGCGCCAATGGCCGCGATATCACATTTCCTGATGGACGTAAGCTGTTCATGGGTTCATCCGGTACTGGTGCGCCACGTGACGGATCCGATCAGACTGAGCCAGGTCAATAGTTAGCGATAGTTAAGGATAGTTAACTAGAAAGAATTAAAAAGCCCGCAGCTAGCGGGCTTTTTTTTGCCTGAGTTTCTTCAGGCTCTGGGTATATCGCTATGGATAGCAGCTCTTCCAGTTACAGTTAGCCTGTAACTACCCTCTTGTAGCAATCAGTTTGGAACTATCAGTCAGTCACCGTTAGCAATTCGCGTTCATAGCTGCCGCCATCGCGGAATACCGTTGAGTTCACGTAAAAACCTGAAGAGTGTAGCTGCAGTGTAATGGTCTGCGAGCCTCGGTTCTCCCAGAACCAGCCATGAATTCCAGTAAAGGGCGCATGAAATGAGCCCATGCGGCTCTCCCCTGTGCCCTGTTCGAAGCTCTCGGCATAGTCTTCGCCCAGGCCAGCTGGCTCGGCATGCATATCGTAGTAGAGTTCTCCGTCGGCCACCCAGCTGAAGAGCATGGAGGCATCCATATCCAGCAGATACTTGTATTCGACCGACTCGAAGGGCCCGAGTATAAATTCTACGTAGTCAGACTTGTGCACCTCAAGCTGCTCCTCGAAGGGATTCTCTTCCTGGCCTAGTACGTTCAGCCCTAACAACTCGCCGGTGCCCAGCGGATCCGAGCCGAACTCGGCAGGAAGGATAAAGCTGAACAGCACGACAAGGGCAACCACAAAAGATACGGCGAATGCGATGAGAATGTTCTTCGTAGAAGGCGGCGTGTTGCTATCTGTTTCGGCCACGAGGTGTCTCCATTATTTCAATAACTGGGGTTTGTAAATGAGCCTAGAAAGGCGGCTGCAATAGAAAAGCACTGAATTGATAGCCAGCGAGTAGGAATCCGCCGGTCATAAGGGCAGTGTTGGTAATAAATGAATGTCGCAAGTAGCTGGAGCGGGTTCTCCAAACACTCAGAATCAAAAATACTGCGGATAACGCCAGAATCTGCCCGATTTCAACGCCGACATTGAAGCTGATGATGTTTATAACCAAGCCATTTTCTGAAAGGTCGAACTCCTGCAACTTGGTTGCAAGCCCCAGTCCATGAAAAAGCCCAAAGACGAAGACAGCAATCTTGGTATTTGGTTCGAAGCCCAGCAGACGCTTGAAGCCGTCTATATTTTCGAAGGCTTTATATACAATCGACAGTCCGATGATCGCATCGATGAAATAGGCATTAACTTGCAGGTTTGCCAACACACCGAGTAGCAGGGTGATGCTGTGTCCGATAGCGAACAGGGTGACGTACTGAACAACGTGCTTGGGGCGATACAAGAAGAAGATGACGCCTAAAAGGAATAGCAGATGATCATAACCGGTCACCATGTGCTTGGCGCCAAGGTAGATGAAGGGCACGATTGCAGGGCCATCGATCGCCTCTACGAAACTCGCATCACCACCTTCGATAGTATGGCCGAATGCATTCAGCGAAAAAAACGAGAGCGCGAGCAGTAGTGGCTTGGGAAAAATCACTGTTCGCAGCATCGAAGTATTCATCAATGCTTAGTCTGCTTCGTCGTCGAAGCGGTTATTGATGTCGGGGTTGTAAGCCTGATGACAGGCCGTACATACGCTATAGAGCTGGGCGCCAGCCTGAAAGAAATCTTCTTCATTCTGTGTTGCCGCGGCCTCCATTGCCAGAATGCCGGCTTCACTTAGCCCCTTGGAATAGATCATCCAGGCGTCGTTGTCTTCCGCTCTGCCCGGCAGTGCGAGCATATTGCCCGATTCTACTACCGTCGCTGCCTGAGCGCGGACATAGGCCCAGCCTTCATCGGTAGTGGGGTACAGCTCCTCGTAGCCGGAGGCATCCAGTACCCAGCCACCCGAGTCCCAGAGGATATCTGAGGCGGGCTCCAGCACCAAAGACATGATGTCTTGTACGCCCAATGCGGTATTAAATGTCGGGTCGGCGCTGCTTTGCGCCGTTCCGTTTTCTTCCGGTGCCGAGCAGGCAGCCAATATGACGCTGATCAATAGGAGTAGGGTGGAGTTAGTAAGTTTGCTCGCCAAAATTTGCATGTCATATCCCTGCGCAGAAGCGCCTTAATTTGCGGCTATCCCGTTTTTTGTCGAGGGTGTCGGAATTCAATTTCGCCGGAAATTGCTGTTATGATGTCTATCCGCGGTGGTCATTCACCGCTAGCAAAGTCTGCACTAATTTGGGCTTTTATTCTACTTTGGGTAGGAAGAAATTCACGCTAACTCCTCGGGATAGCTGGTCTATGAAAAGAATTACCACTACAACTCTTGGCGGAACAGCAGCCGCCCTGCGTTTGCTTACTGTGCTCTTGGCGCTGTTTACGGGAAGTGCTGCCCTGGCAGAAATTCATATTCAGAAAACGCCGGACGGGGGTGTGCAGCCTCGCCTGTCTGTCGATGAGAGCGGCAATGTCCATCTCCTCTATTTCAAGAAACGCCTCTCGGCTCCCAGTGCGCGCGAGGGAAATCTCTACTACCGGCAGTATATGACGAATGAGAAGCGTTTCGGGCTCCCGGTTAAGGTATCCAGTAGCGCCTCCGATATTCGCACCTTTTCTATCGCTAGAGCCTCAATGGCAGTGGGAGGTGACGGCCGCGTTCATGTGGTCTGGTATTTGCCCCGAGATAACCAGTATTTCTATACCCGTTCCAATATCGAGCGAACTCAATTCGAAGTTCAGGAAGCTGTGGTGGAGATGTTTGGTGAGGGTCTGGACGCTGGCGCCGACGTCGCGGTCCTGGGATCACAAGTGGCAATAGTTTGGGGAGCAGGTAGTCTTAGCCGCGAATATGAACGAACCGTATATGGTCGACTCTCCAGCGATTCAGGTGCGTCGTTCAGCGACGAAATGCAGGTAGGCAATAAGGAGCTTGGCGCCTGTGCCTGTTGCTCACTGGCAACAAATTTTGCGCAGCACGATGAGCTTTCTGTTGCCTATAGGTCAGCCATAGACGGAGTGGGTCGTCATATGCAGACGTTGACGTTGCAATTAGGAGATGATGCGTTGCAGTCAGGCAGCTATGCTGAATTGTCGCCGCTGCAAGAATGGGAGTTGTCCGCCTGTCCGCTTAGCACCAACGACATTACAGTCGATGGGGCGTCGGATCAGTGGTTGGTATTCGAGACCGAGGGGCGCATTGTGCAGATGAAGCTGGGCTCGGAACAACAGGCCCAGACTGTGGCTGAGCCATTCATGAAAACGCGACAGAAGAACCCCTCTATTGCAATTAACGAGGCAGGCGAGAGATTGATAGTTTGGGCTGAGGGAATAAGTCACACACGGGGAGGAAGATTGAATATGCGCTTAATGACAGCGGATGGCGCCGCGCAAGCTCTCGCATTTGCCGAGGAAATTACTATTCCTAATTTTAGCTTTCCAGCAACGGCCCAGTTACCCGATGGGAGTTTTCTCGTTCTCTACTAGTATTAAAGGATAAGCGGTTAAAATCAGTTTGGCCGGTTCGAATTTTGTATCTGTTGCCGAATTAGTTCGTTTTCCAAATCATTAAACTGCTGATTGGTCTCCCTCTGGCTTCTGTCTTGTTGACTCCGTATAGCATCTTGAAGGCGCTCTCTTTCTCTGTTCTCAAGCGCGTTAAAACGATTCTCATAGAGCTGGCGGCTGATCGTTGCCGCACTAGTGACGGAGCTTGCAGAGTTTGCCGAATTACTGCTTAGTCGATTGAAGGCGACAACCACAAATTGAGTTCTGCTGCGTAGCGAGTTCTCGCCGCAGGTATATTCGATTGCGACGAGCCTTCTTAGCATCTCATAGTTGTTCCCGCTGCCGGTATTCGGCCGGGACGCTAAACTCTGATCGATGTGGTCGTCTCTCCAGCCTTTCAAGAGACTGCATTGTTCGAGATAGCCAGACATTAGCTCGCCGTCCAGAGAGTTCAGGAAATCGTTGCAGGGGGCTTGGGGTTTGTCATTAGAATCGAGAGCCTGTAGACAGTCGCTCGCCTTAAGGTCCAGTGTGACCAAGGCTTCGCTGCTTTTGTCGATGCTGTTCTGGAAGTCTATTTCCTGGGATAGGGCGTGTGAGAAGTAAAGCGGTGCCAGCGCGAATAGGGCTATTCGCGTTGGCGGCAGAATGCTTGGCAGCTTAACTCTCATAGATAGTGAAGCGTTTATCCCATTTCTTAAATCGTTTGCGGCAGTACTTCTCGAGTTTTTTGTGTGTAGAGAAAAAGAATTCGCTAGCATCTTTTATAGATTCATCGAATTCGCAGAAATCGTTGTCGTACTCGCGACATACCCAAGGCCGAGTTTCGTAGATGCCGCAGACACCATGTGGCAAGAGGTGGCTGCAGTTTGTCTCAATATGCAGAAACCAGCCATCGGCATCCTTAAAAATATTGATGCCCTCATGGGAAACCTGCCAGAGCAGGTGGTCAAAATCTTCCTTGGTTTTCGGCGTTGGAATCTTCTGGTTGATCGAGTTACAACAAATAGACTTCTTACACTTTGAGCACTTCTTGTCGAGGGAGACCTCTATTATTTTACCGTCTTTTTCTACTTCAACTATCTTAATAGAATTCTTCGCGTCCATATCCCCTACCCATTAAATGTTCCGTACAAACTCGACTATTGTTTTGCTTTATCGAGTGGACAATTCTAACACTGCTTTCCCCTGAAAGAGTATGCTTCATTGCAAACCCCAGCCTGCTTTACATTGCCGTCAATGCTAGCCAGAATAAAGCCTTGTTCCTGAGGAATGCACGTATGTCTGCAACGAGTTCCGCTGTCCAGTCTCTTCCGGTTTCGAGTAAGTCGATCTACCGTCTCCGAGCATTTGCCTGCCTGGCCGTTCTAGGTCTTCTGTTGTCCTGTTCAACAGAAGAGCCAATTGCGACCTCCGCCAGCGACAGCGCTCAAAGCGATGTCGAGCAAAGCGACGTGGCGGAGATTCGCCTGCGTACGGTATCTACCAAGCCTTGGTTGATCAGCGGCGGCGATGTTTTGGTAGAGCTTACTTATGCGGCCTCGATAAATCCCGCCCAGCTCAGAATTAGTCTTAATGGAAGCGATGTGAGCAATCTTTTTAGGACTAGCTCGTCGCAATCGCTACAGGCACTGCTGTCGGGCATGCCCGGCGGAGACAGTATGCTCGAGGTGACAGCCACCGGCACTCAACTTAGTGCATCACTTAGGCTGACTAACTACCCACGCAGCGGTCCGATTATTTCTGGCCCACATGAGCAACCCTTCTATTGCCAGAGCGAACAATTCGAAACCGTGGCCGGCGCGACATTAGGTTCTGCACTCGATTTAAACTGCAGCATCGCTACGCGAGTCGACTATGTGTACTGGTCCGATGCCGATGAGGCCTTCAAGCCCCTGCCAGATGATGGAGCTGCAGTGCTTCCCGAGGACATGGGCCTGATCACCGTAATGGGTAAGACAGATCAGCCTTATATCGTGCGCGTTGAAACGGGTACGGTGAATAGGGCGATCTATGAGATAGCCATGCTACACAACCCGCTCAGCGGCTCGCGGTTTCTGGATCCCTGGAACCGCAGTTCTAATTGGAACAACAATCTGGTGTATACCCACGGTGGCGGTTGTCGCACAGGTTGGTACCAGCAGGGAAACAGGACTGGGGGAGTAATGCGGCGCGGGCTGTTCGAGATGGGCTATGCACTGACCTCGGCAACTCTGAATGTATTCGGCCAGAATTGTAACGACCTGCTGGCGTCTGAAACCCATATCATGGTGAAAGAGCAATTCATCGAACACTATGGAGAGCCGGATTACACCATTGCTACAGGCGCATCGGGAGGCTCCTATCAGTCGCACCAAACTGCGGATAACTACCCCGGAGTATTCGATGGCATCATCGTCTCGTCCAGTTTTCCCGATGTAACCACCGCCACCATCTTTACTCTTGCGGACGCGAGGCTACTGAACAACTACTTTAGTCAGCTTGGTGATGAGGCTTTCACCAGGGAGCAGCAGCGAGCCGTTTCGGGCTTCGGCGTGTTCGATTCAATCGCGAATCTGAGTCGCGGTGCGGCGCGCCTCGATCCGCTGACCAATATCGATACAGCGCTGGAGGAACAGGGTGGGGAAGTAAGCATTCCTGCCTTACAGGACAACCTCTATTCCCCTGGAAACCCAGAGGGAGTGAGGGCTACGGTGTATGATCATAGCGTCAACGTCTACGGCACTACTGCAAATCCACTAGACCCATCACAGTCCCTGGCGCAGCGACCGCTCGATAACGTGGGTGTGCAGTATGGCTTGCAGGCGCTGAATGAGGGCCTCATTACCGCGCAGCAATTCGTAGACTTGAATCAGGGCATAGGTGGATTCGATCGTGATATGAATCATGTCCCGGAGCGCCATCGAGCCGATGGGCAGGCGACGAAGCGAGCTATCGAATCCGGACGAATCTTGTTCGGTGGTGCGGGCCTGGCTGCGACGCCTGTCATTGACTATCGCAGCTATAACGATCATCGGGAGGGTGGCGACATCCACATGATCGTGCATCAATTTTCTACGCGAGCGAGACTGATAAACGCGAATGGCCATGCAGACAATCACGTCATGCACGTGGGCGGTCAATGGGATTTCATCGAAGGACAAGGCGACCTGGGCAATCTTTTTAGACAGATGGACAGCTGGGTCCGGGCAATTCAAAAAGATAGCCTGGAAGCCGACCCAGAGCGCAAGGTTGCGCGGGCTAGACCGTCTAATCTAGTCGATAGCTGCTGGGACACAACGTCAGAGGCTGTTGAGCTCGTAGAGGAGACGCTTCAGTTCAATTCGGCATCACGCTGCGGGCAGCTTTACCCTAGATATCAAACACCCAGGCAAATCGCCGGTGCGCCCCTGGCTAATGATATCGTTAGCTGTGAGTTAAAGCCTATCGACCTGGCTGACTATGGTGTTTCGTTTACGATCGAACAGTATCAGCAGTTGCTCGCCGCGTTCCCGGAGGGAGTCTGCGACTGGCCGCGGGGTGATAGCAGTGGCTCCAGGCATCAGGGCACCTGGAAATCTTTCGGTCCCTCTCCGATCAACAAGCTCTATTAGCATTAGCGACAGAGTGTGTAGATGCATTCTTGGTATCTATTTCGAATTCTGTTCTGCAACCAGCATGATGCGCATCTCTAACCGTTTGATCTCGCGTATTAGTTCTGCCCTCTGAATCTGTTGCCAGCCTAGAATCTTAAGCAGTGTAATTATGAACAGGCAGCCCAGGATCAGCAGTGCCCAGTTCAGGCTGGTTTTAATGTCCGCAGCACCTAGATACTGTGTGACGAAGTAGACGAGGGCGGTGGCAACCACCAGTCCAAGAAAGTACATGTAGTAAGATATCCAACCCTGCTTGCCTTTGAAGGTGAGGCCTATCAGTTCGAACAGCCCGGCACCGTCGTCAATTTCATCGATGGCTTTTTGGTCCTCGGCCATTAGGGCGTTGCGGATTTTCTCGTCAATATCACTCATGATCATTCTCCAGTAATTTCGCCATCACCTTGCGTGCGTAAAAAAGTCGCGACTTTACGGTGCCGGCAGGAATATCGATAATCTCGGCTATTTCCAGAATTGTTAACGATTCTAAATAGTAGAGCCTTAGCGTCGTTGCCAGGCTTGAATCCATCTTCGACAACAGTTGTTCGACAGTGAGTTTCTCTTCCATGCCATCGCTAACAGGGACTTCTGACAATTCGTCCTGCGCCTGAAGAAACTCTCTCTCCCTTATTGTCTTTCGTAGCCAGTCCACGCAGCGTCTCTCGACGATGCGGAAACTCCATTTCGGGTAAGTGGCTGGATCGGAGAGCCTATGCAGGCCTTTGCTTATCGAGATAAGGCTCTCCTGTGTCACATCCCTCGCCGCCTCTCTACTCTTCAGCCGATTCAGGGCGTACAAGAAATAGCGTTGCTCCCAGTTTCCAAGCAGGGTATTGAACGCTTCAATTTTTCCCCGTTGGCTCTCGATAACGAGCCATTCGTTGAAACTGCGTTCTTTTATGTCGCGCATAGAGTTTACCCATATATATAGGTCGGCTATTCCGTCCATTCGGTTCAGGCGGCGAGCTGATTTTGGAGTGTAGCAGGGCGTTCTCCGCGCATCCAAGGCAGCGCAAGCATAGTGTGTGACAGACCGTTAAGCTCGCCGAATAGCGCTTGATTAATGCAAGGTAGTGGTTTAATTTCAATGGCTTACCATCTACAGAGCATTCAAAAAAGATCGCAAGGCTCGAACCGGGGTCTAACGGAGAACTAAGACAATGATTACGCTCAAGAAACTCATTCCACTGGCCGCCATTTTGCTAAGTAGTTCGGCGCTGGCTGCGGACAATTACGAACCGCCCAGAACGGCCTCTGGCAAGCCAGACCTGCAAGGGTTTTGGACCAATGCCTCTATTACCACTATGCAGCGCTCCAGCAACTATGCAGAAATCGGTCTTACTATCCCCCTGGAGCAGCTTCGCGAGCTTACCGCAAATAACCACCAGAACGTCCGGCAGGCGACCGACGACAATCAGGTGCAGGGCGAGCTGCCATCGGGACAAGACCTAGGCCAGGGTCGCGGCTACAACGCCTTCTGGGTTGACCCGGGTTCTGCCTTCGGCTATGTCAAAGGCGAGTACCGCACTTCCTGGATTACCTATCCGGAGAACGGACGCATACCGTATTCAGAGCAGGGCAGTAAACTGCGCCAGGAAAACCGTGCAAAATTTTCGGGCAACGATGGCCCGGAGGGCCGGGCTCTGGGCGAGCGTTGCATAATTGGTTTCGGCAGCACCGGTGGTCCGCCGATGAACAACGTTCTCTACAATAATATGTACCAGATCGTGCAGACGGAAGATTATGTCATGATCATGGTAGAGATGGCGCATGACGCTCGCATCATACCAATCGATAAGGAGCATCGTCCGGATGCCTGGAAGCCCTGGCTAGGTGATTCTGTCGCCCATTGGGATGGTGACACCCTAGTGGTTGAGACTAGTAACTTGCACCCACAGCAAGCGCCTCGGAATATCGCGGCTCTATCGGACGAAGGGAAGGTGGTAGAGCGCTTCAGCCGCTACTCCGACGAACAAATTCTCTATGAGTTCGAGGTTACCGACCCTGTTTTCTACACCGAAGCCTGGAGTGGAGAGATGGTGTTCAACACAACGGATACCCAGCCCTATGAATATGCCTGTCACGAAGGCAACTATGGACTGCCTGGCATTCTCGCCGGCGCTCGCCGACTGGAGATGGAAGAGCAGTAGATTCGCAGTTTAGATTTAATCGATAAAAAAGGGGCCATCTGGCCCCTTTTTTATTCTTCAAATTCTTACGGCCTGAACAGTTACTCTTCCCAGAAGCGCATCATCTCCATGAACATGAACGAGGCAGACCAGGTTATAAGTGATAGCCCGGTTATCGCCTCCATACCTGCGAGGAAGCGTATCTGTCCGCCCGGTTCGATATCGCCATAACTCAGGGTGGTGTAGTTGGTGAATGAGAAATATACCGAATCGATCAGGCTACCGTCGAATCTACCATCCAGTGTGCCAAAGCCACCATGGTCAACCATCAAATAGAAGGCGAGCCCAAATGTACATACCTCGATGATATGCGCACAGATAGTGCCGAAAACGCCAATGATTACTCTTACGCGATGCTTCATCTGCAGTCTTGGTATGAAGACCCAAAGCAGTCGCAGCATCTCATAGTGAATTACTACGGTGACAGCGACCAGAGAACTGATTATGAGTATGGAGATCAACATGTCTGCGACAACTCTAGGCTGCTTGTAAGGCTAGCTAGCCCGGAGTTATGACGTATTGATTTCATCGACTACATCCTTGCGCTGCTTCTTGTATTTGTGAAATATTGCCGCTAGAAAACTGCAGCGATACTTTGTAAGGTCAGGATGTGAGGTAAAATTGACCCATAACAAATAGCAATACGAAAACGGTGAGAAGAAGACAATGAGAATTCCAGTTAGAGCCTGTTTCCCCGCAATACTGTCCCTATGTAGCCTGTTGGTCTTTCAAGCGGCGAACGCGCAGCGCAATATTCCAGAAGATGATCGAGAGTTGCTCCACGAAATCTACAAGGAGTTGATCGAACACAAGACTACTGTAGAAGAAGAGAACAACACTATCGCGGCCGAGGGCATGGCGGCGTGGCTGCAGGCTGCAGGATTTCCAGCCGAGGACATCTTCATAGGCGGGGCTTTACCACATAAGGGAAACGTCGTTGCGCGTTATCGCGGCACCGGTGTTAAAGAGCCCATCGTGATGATGGCGCATCTGGACGTAGTGACGGCGCAGCGTGATGACTGGAATCTGGACCCCTTCGTGCTCAACGAAGACGAAGACTATTACTACGGCCGCGGTACGATCGATGACAAGGCGATGGCGGCGATCTTCATCGCGAACCTGATTCGTTTCAAGCGCGAGGGCTATGTTCCAGATAGAGATTTCATAGTGGCATTGACCTCCGATGAAGAGAGCGGCGGCAGTAACGGGGTGGGCTGGTTATTGGAGAATCAACCTGGGTTGATACAGGGCGCCCTGGCAATCAATGAAGGTGGCTATGGGCTTCTGCAGGACGGGCAGCCACTGGCGAATACTATTCAGATTGCCGAGAAAATTTACGCCACGTTTCGAGTGACGGCGAAGAATCCGGGCGGGCACTCATCCCTTCCCAGAGATGACAATGCAATCTACGACCTGGCGGAGGCTTTGCTGCGTATACGTGATTTCAAGTTTCCGGTTGAGCTCAACGATGTGATGCGGGTTAGCTTCGAGCGTCAGGCCGAGATCAACACAGGCCAGCGTGCCGCAGATTTTCGCGCCCTGTTGGAGTCGCCCATTCCACAGGATTCCCTGGACAGATTGAGTGCCGAGGCGGCGATTAACGCGCAGCTACGCACGACGGCAGTGGCGACCCTACTCGACGGCGGGCATGCGCCCAATGCTCTTCCACAAACCGCTGTGGCTAATGTGAACGTACGCATGTTACCTGGCTCCGATCCACAGGAGGTTCTGGAGACTCTGATTGCTGTGGTCGATAACCCGGAGCTACTGGTGGAATACCGCGGCGGTGGTTCGATCACCGATCCTTCTCCCTTATCGGAAGAGATCATGGCGGCGGTGGAAACTGTCACCGAGGCGATGTGGCCAGGGGTCACCGTGATGCCAACCATGTCAACCGGTGCTACCGATGGCGCGCGCATGCGTCGAGCAGGCATTCCCACCTATGGCACATCGGGTCTGTTCGTAGATCGTAACGATATGCGTATCCATGGGCAGGACGAGAGACTGCTTAAAGAATCGTTGTATGGCGGATACGATTATCTGTATAGCGTGGCGAAGGAACTTAGCCACTAGGGGATAAATCCCTCCGACCCCTTTAATATTGGAAGTTCTGATGCGTTCCCCAACGATCAGTTGAAAGCTAGTGGGTTAGAGAGTAGATCAGATAGTTGATGCCTAGCTGATAGGCGGAGTTTGCATACTGGGTGGGATACCACTGATCGTAGGTGTGTTCCCAGCCATCGCCCATGTCCGAGTTCCAGTTGATGAGCACCATGACGCGACCTTCATCATCCATGATGGCGTGGTTGCTGGCGTTGTCCATGCCTGCCTGACCGAAGCCTCTCCTGCCACCTCGCCCCGGTATCATCTGCGCGCCATCGATATCGTAGAAGGTATGATAGATCTCATGACTGGAATTAAGTTCGATGATCTCGCGGTTGGGAAATAGCTTCGCGAAATCCTGGTAGAAGGCATCCCATTGCTGTTCTCCCCAGAAATCATCGATAAGCAGGAAACCGCCGCGCAACAGATACTCCCGCAGATTTTCAGTCTCTTGCGGTGAAAGAGAGATCCCACCGTTGCGGCCCATCTCCAGCGCATAGAGGAAGGGGTAGTTGAAGATTTCTTCGTCATCGAATCGCAGCACGATGGGTTCTTCCATCACCCGTACATTCGATAGACGCGCCACGCCGCGCAGGAAATTCTCATCGGCAGCCGGGAAGTCGGTGGCCCAGGGGCCTCCATAGAAACCGCCGCTGTAGTAGCTGTCATATTGGATGCGGACGAAGGCAAACTCACCCCCAATATCATAAAGCTCCGGCAGATCTAGCTGCGCTTGCCCCCGGGAAGAGGCAAGGCTGAGAAGTAGGGCGAGTATGCGAATGCGGCGGTGCATGCTGGATATGGACTCACTGAAATGACGAGTTAGCGACAGTGTGTATCGACAACTGACAGAGATCAAGTTAATGTGAGAAGTCCCTAGTTTTTGAGTTTGCTGTCATCGCTATGCTTGGTCACAAGAACAGGAAAATATATATTAATATCAATGAGTTAATTCTCATTGCGGTGCTTTGTGTAGCGGGCCTTTCGGTCTATGCGGCCGAAGATGTGTCGCTAATCGGCGGCGAGACTGACATCAGCGAACAACTCATCTCCTATCAGCAGCAGATAGAGGACCTCGAATACGAATTTGGTCCCTATCACTCCAGCCTGATCGAGCCGCTGCAAAGCATGATCGACTTGTTGAACAAACGGCAGGACTACGAGCAGGTAGTCCAGTTGCAGAATAGGCAACTTCAGGTCATGCGCACCGAGCTGGGTTTCGAACACCCGGACCTAATCCCTCTGCTGGAATCGATAATGGCGACTCAGCTGGCTCTGGGAAATTGGGAGGGGATATCAGACCAGCTCGATCATATACGCCATCTAAAGGCCAGTATCGGTAATGACAATGCGGAGCTTCTGCTTACTGCAATTCAGGATCAGATCGATTGGCTATACAGTCGTATCTCTGTGGAAGACCGCAGAGAACAGGTACGTAACTTTTTCAAGATTCGTGATTTCTACGAAGAGATCGAAGACATTGTCGAAGAGAGTTATGGCGAAGAGAGTTCTGAGGCCGCGCCCTGGCTGTACAAGGTCGCCTATAACGAATATCACCTCGTACAATTTCTAAATGCGCCAAGGGGGCTGGGTTCCGAAACAATAGATCGGCTAGTGCGCCGGGAAGGCACGTTTGGGCTAGACAGATCAAATCGCAGTAGTTTCCGTTCTACCTCTTTCTTTGGCAATTCATCGGTCACGCCCGTCGTCGATAAAGGCAGGCCCATAGGTGATGCCTATATGCGCGATGGCTACTCTGTGATTAACAAGATCCAGGATGGACTCGAAGAAACTGCCGATCTCGAAGCTCAGGCAATGATTAAGATTTACCGAGCCGACTATCAGTTACTTGCAGATAGAGGCAGAGCAATTCGAGGGTATCGGGAGGCGCGCGACATGTTGCTAGAGGCTGGAATGGCCGAGGGGGACGTGCGTTGGTTCTTCGAGCGACCGATGGTGATACCCGCGCAGAAGCTACATCTAAACTTCGCGGATGCGCTGGCTGAGCGAAAGCAGGGTATCGAAGCCTCTGCCTCATCTTCCGACGAAGTTATACATCTGGGTGTTTTTACCTCGTGGTCCGAGGCGCTGGAATCGACACCCATGCCCGTGAATGAAGATCCATTCTGGCAGATCGACCATGACTTTATCTATGCCGACGTTAGCTTTTCGGTGAATTCTCGTGGCAAGGCGTCATCGGTTGATGTTCTTGCTACTGTTCCCGATGAGTTAGAAACGAAAAGAAGTATCTGGCGCTCTGTGCGTGACATACACTTTCGTCCAGCCATCATCGATAACAAAGCGCGGCGTGTAAAAGATGTGCGCATGCGCTATCGCTTTGTCGATGAATAGCGACATCGAAGCTCGCTAGGAGTTAAGGAAATAGTTAAAAAAATAGTCACGAGAACAAGAGAGATAATGACGTCTGTTCAGTCTGCGAAGCCATCGGCTTGAGTTTGGCCACGATCCAGTCTTTATTTGCAGCAGTGCAATAGAAATAAAAAACAAAAATAGAAAGGCATTACTGGAGTAACACTATGAAGCAAGCAAGACCCCTACTATCGAAACTGATTATAAGCCTGCCGTTTCTTCTGGCGTCCAGCGCTGCGTTGTCACAGGCATATTCAAACCCCTATGCGACTATCGAAGGCTGGACGGAGCTGCCTAATGGCCGCATTCAGGGTGCGGTTGGCGATCTCGATGTTGATCCAGATGGCGAGCATATCTGGGCGATAGTGCGTTGTGATGCCACAGCGCCAGGTCGTTTCGGCGATGAGTGTGTGGATTCCGATCTGGATTCGGTGTTGAAATTTAATAGCGAAGGGCAGGTAGTTGAGAGTTTCGGTGGTGGTATGTTTATCTGGCCACACGGCATCGATGTCGACGAGGATGGCAATGTATGGGTTACCGATGCTGTAAGCAATGCGCGTATTCCTGAGGGTGACGCCCGTGGTCATCAAGTAGTTAAGTTCTCCCCGACGGGGCAGGTCTTGTTGGTGTTAGGTACGCCAGGGGAAATGGGTAGTGGCCCCGACCACTTCAATGCCCCGGCGGACGTTGTAGTTGGCGATAACGGTGATGTCTTCATTGCCGATGGTCATAACAATGACGGTAATGGCCGCGTTGTGAAGTTCGATCGCAATGGCAACTTCATCAAGGCATGGGGTAAGCCGGGTTATGCACCGGGCGAGTTTCGTACACTACACACTATTGCCATCGATCAACGCGGACGATTGTTCGTGGGTGATCGTTCCAACAACCGTCTGCAACTGTTCGATCAAGAGGGTGAGTTCCTCGCACAATGGACACAATTCGGACGACCCAGTGGCATATTCTTCGACCAGCATGACAATATCTACGTAGCCGATTCTGAATCCGATGATGTGCAGAACCCAGGTTGGGAGATGGGTATACGCATCGGCGATGCGCGCCTGGGCTGGGTAAACTATTTTATTCAGCTGCCAACGGGTGACCCCAGAAGCACCACGGGTAACGGTGCCGAATTTGTTGCGGCGGATGCGGCGGGAAATCTCTATGGCGGTGAGCCTGCTCCAAGGAAACTGCAAAAATACGTGCGGGTTCGTCCATAACAAACAGCAAAGGAATAGAAGATGAGGGCGTTTCCTAAAAAACAACAATTGTTGCAGTTGCTCGTATTGTTGGTGTCTGCTGTTGCGGTGCAGTTGCTAAATGCACAGAGCCATCCACCTCTGGAGACCGAGGCGGACTTTCATCGGGCGATGGGGGAACTCTCCAACTGGGGCCGATGGGGGGTTGATGACGAATTTGGCGCGGCCAACCTGATTACCCCAGAGAAGCGAAAGGCTGCGGCAGGTCTGGTTAGTGAGGGGATTGTCGTCTCTCTTGCCCATGATGTGAATCAGGAGCCGGCTGTCGATGCCTCTGCCGTGTTAACCCGCGAAGTGTTGCGAGTAAGCCCAACGGGCGCCTCGGACCGTTATGAGTATAGTGGCAGCTACCACGGCACTATTCACAGTCATCTCGATGCGCTGGACTGCCATATCATGTACCAAGGCAAGGGCTACAACGGAGTCACCTATCAAGAGGTAGAGGCGGCGGGCGGCTGTCCTCGTGGTGATATCAATGTGCACAAGGATGGCATCGTCACCCGCGGCATCCTCTTCGATGCGACCCTACTGCCCGGCAAGGCCACGCGCGATGGCTGGCTAGAACCTGGCACGGTGGTTAACTATGATGATCTCATCGCCTTGGAGAAGATCCAGGGCATAACTGTGGAACCGGGTGATGTGATTCTGCTCTACACGGGTCGTTGGAAGCGCAGGGCTGCATTAGGTGCATGGCCAACCTCGGAAGGGGTAGCGGGCTATCACGCAGACGTGGCGTATTTCTTGAAAGAACGTGGCGTCGCCATGATAGGTCACGACATGTGGAACGATGTGGCGCCAAGCGGAATTCCTAATGTGTTTCTACCGCTGCATAGTCTTGCCCTGGTTTCCCTAGGCGTATCCATATTCGACAATCTGGATTTTGGAAGAGTGGCCGAAATAGCCAAAGAGTTAAATCGCTATAGCTTCATGTTTACTGCGGCACCGCTGCGGATAGAGATGGGTATGGGTTCGCCAGTTAACCCACTGGCAACTTTCTGATGACGCACCTCGGCTAACGCGTCTACGCACTAATAAAAGCATGAACCCAACTTCTAATGTGTGGCGCAACCCCCAGTTTCGCCTCTATCTAAACAGCACGGCATATACTGGCATCGCCTTTGCGATGCAGCAGCTCCTGTTAAGCTGGATTCTCATCGGCATTCTCGAGCTACCTGCAACCCAGGTTGGAATAATACAGGCAGCGGCAGGCGTGCCTGGCATTTTTCTAATGCTACTCGGTGGAGCCAGAGCCGATGGACGCGATCTGCGCTCGATGTTAATTCAAATATATTCCTTCGCCCCCATACTGCCGCTACTGTTATTTATCGTTGTTAGCTTTGATGCACTTAGTGTCTGGTCGGTGTTGGCTTGGGCTATAGGCATGAGCGTGGTCATATCCTATTCCAGTCCGGCGCAGCAGGCGCTGCTTAGCAATGTCGCTGCCACCACCGTACAGAAGGCAGTCTCGGCAACTACCGCAGTTGGCTTTCTGGTACAGATGCTGGGCCTTTGTGTGGCAGGCACTATGGACAAACTGGGCCTGCTTCCGGTGCTAGGCATTCAAGCAATATGTATTATGTTAGGCTCTCTGGCGGTACGAAGACTGCCTGTGCAGAACGCGAAACCTATTAGTTCTTCAGAGCCAGCCTGGAAGGCTATAGCGGCAGGTCTTCGAGCGGCGTACCGTAACAAGGTGGTCTTTCATGTGCTGGGCATAAATTTTGTGTCGAGTATCTTTAATGCCGGTGCGTTCATGACAGTGTTTCCCTTTATTATCAAACGGGTCTACGCCGGCGACGCGTTTCTATTATCTTTGATGATGATTATCTTCTATGGTGGCGCGGCGGCATCGAATTTCTTCATGATGCGGGTCATGCCCTTGCGCCATCCCGGTAAGGTCTATCTGATAATGCAGCTCTCAAGGATATTTATACTGGGTGTCATGTGGATACAGCCGCCTTTCTGGCTCATGGCAGTGGCATCGATCGCCTGGGGCCTGAACATGGGGGTGACCATGACTCTGGCCAGGGCAATCGTGCAGGAATCAGCCTCGGAGGATTTTCGTGGCAGGATCATGTCAGTCTATAGTCTTGGCTTATTGGGTAGCGCCCCCTTGGGAGCGATCTTATTAGGTTGGATTATCGAATCCTTCGGCACCGTGAATGCACTGTTGCCAGCAATGACGATTTCTCTGCTTCTGTTTCTCTTTGGTGTGTTGTTCACCGGAGTCTATCGCTACCAGTCACCCAAATAGGCATGCGACGAGAGCTGGAGTGAATCTGCGAGCTGTCATTGTTATTCCTCCATTAATACTTCGGCTTCCCATAGCATAGGGACATACATGGCTTAACAGCATGTTGTAACTGATTAGCGCTGTTGTCAGGAAGAGCTGGAAACAAGCGAGGCCCATGCACGGCAATTATTTGTTAGTATGACAAGTTCATGATTGAACTGCGTAATGTGCAAAAATCCTATGACGGCGGCGCCACCCTGGCTGTTGCCGATACCTCTGTAGTGGTGGAGCGGGGTGAATTCCTCGGTCTCATCGGCGCGTCCGGTTGCGGCAAAACGACTACGCTGAAGATGATCAATAGGCTGGAAGAGCCTAGTAGTGGCGAGATACTGGTCAATGGGCGCAATGTACGGGAGCAGAACCCCGAGCTGCTGCGACGCAATATAGGCTATGTGTTTCAGGGTATTGGTCTGTTCCCACATCGCAGCGTTGCCGAGAATGTGGCGGCGGTGCCACGCTTATTGCAGTGGGAGCCTGATAAGATTCAGGCGCGCTGTGAACAGTGCATGGAGTTGGTGGGTCTACCCTTTGCTGAGTTTGGTCAGCGCAGCCCTTCACAGCTTTCCGGCGGGCAGCAGCAACGAGTCGGTGTCGCCCGTGCGCTAGCGGCAAAGCCGGAAGTAGTGCTGATGGACGAGCCCTTCGGAGCACTCGACCCGATTACGCGCAGTGAGTTACAGGAAGAATTCAAGAGTATTCAGCGCAGCATGGATCTCACGGTGGTGATGGTTACCCATGACATGACCGAGGCACTATTGCTGGCGGATCGCATTGCGGTGATGCGCGAGGGAGTGGTGCTGCAGATCGGCACCCCCTATGAGTTGCTGCACAATCCCCAGCATGACTATGTGCGCGAGATCGTGGCCATGCCGCGACAGCGAGCGAAGCGTCTTGAAGAGTTGATGCGCGGTGAGTGAGAATCTGCGCGAACAACTACTGTTACTGCCGGCCTATTTTCAGGGGCATCTATTACTGACTCTCGCCGCCATAACCATGGGTGTGCTTATCTCTGTCCCTCTGGGTGTCTGGGCGGAGCAGTCCGCGCGGGTTAAGCGTCCGTTATTGGCTGTGGTCAGTATTGTACAAACTTTTCCAAGCCTGGCGATTCTTGCGCTGGTAGTTGCCCTGCTCGGTGGTCGCATCGGTTTCCTGCCAGCCTTCATTGCGCTTACTTTGTATTCCATGTTGCCGATCGTGCGCAACACAGTTACGGGCCTGGAGTCGGTCTCAGCTTCTGTAGTCGAGGCGGCCAGGGGCATAGGCATGTCGCCGCATCAGATTTTGCGTGAGGTGAAGTTGCCACTGGCGATGCCAATAATCGTTGCCGGCATACGCACCGCCATGGTTTGGACAGTGGGCTTGGCGACCTTGTCTACCCTGGTTGGCGCGACCAGTTTCGGTAACTACATTTTTACCGGTATTCAGACGCGTAATCTGGTGGCGGTTACAGTGGGCAGCTTGGCCTCTGCAGCGTTAGCGGTTGGCCTGGATGGTCTGGTTGCTGCAATACAGTGGTTATTGGAGAAACGTAACGAGGCGGTGGATTCCGCAAGGCTAAGATCTATTCGGCGCAGTGTCTATGCTGCCATAGGAGTGGTTATATGTATCGTTCTCTATGGCTTGCTGCCGCAGCCGCGCGCAGACTTTATCGTGGCGGGAAAGCCCTTTACCGAGCAGTACATCATGGTGGGTCTGTTAGCGGCTGAATTAGAAGAAGCGGGTTTCAAGGTTGAGCAACGTCTTGGTCTGGGATCGGATGTCGTGTTCGAGGCGGTGAGTAACGGTACTGTCGATCTGTATGTTGAGTACACCGGTACGATCTGGTCGAGCTACATGAATCAACAAGGCAATCCTGGCAGAGAGGCTATTAGAAGTGGCGTTATAGACTATCTGGAGCGAGAGGGCGTGGTTACGCTGGGCTTCACCGGCTTTCAGAATCGCTACTCCCTGGCGATGCGACGCGATCGCGCCGAAGAGTTAGGTATCGCATCGATCGAAGATTTGGTGCCGCTTGCAGGTGAGTTGTCGGCGGGGGCCGACCTGGAATTCTTCGGCCGCTCGGAGTGGCTTCGTCTGCGTGACCTGTACAACATGGATTTCTCCAACAAACTCACCTTCGACGCCTCGCTGATGTACACCGCTCTGGTTGAGGGGCAGGTTGACCTGATTAGTGCCTATACTACAGACGGTCGTGTTGCAGCCTTCGATCTTGTGTTACTGGAAGATCCGCGCAATGCCTTGCTCGCCTATGATGCCATGCTATTAGCCTCGGACGCGGCGGCGGCCAATCCGGCGCTTATGCAGGCTGTCGATTCGGTAATCGATAGTATTTCCAATGCGGCGATGCGCCAGGCGAATAGGCTGGTCGATGTTGATGGCGAATCGGTCAATGCCGCCATCGAGTATCTGCGTTCCGAGTCCCTGATGCGTTCTAATTAGCTCAGACGCCCCTGTAGCATTGGCAGCCGAGTTGGCGCTTGTTAGACTGCTCTCTCCATTCTAGCGAATGAAACAAGGCTCCACTAGCTGTGACCAATAACGATATTGTTCTCACCATTCTCAGCTGCGTGTTCTTTATGGGATTGGTGGCCTGGGTTTCCTATACCAAGACCCGTGGTGAGGTCAGCACAAGAGATGGTTACTTTCTGGCGGGCAGGGGTCTTAGCGCGATCTTCATCGCCGGATCCATGTTGCTTACGAACCTGTCTGCCGAGCAGCTTATTGGACTAAATGGCTCCGCCTACGGCTTTAATATGAGCAGTATGGCATGGGAAGTGACGGCTGCCTTCGCGACTATCTGCATGGCCTTTATCTTCCTGCCCCGCTACCTCGCTGGTGCCTTTACTACCCTGCCGGAGTTCTTGAATGACAGATTCGACGACGGGGTGCGCCGCATGTCGGTCATTTTGTTCATGGTTGGCTACGGCTTGGTCACTATCCCATCGGTCCTATACTCCGGCTCGATCGCTGTCTTACAGCTGTTCGACGTTCCCGCACTCTTCGATATCCCCTATAGCCAGGCGCTGGTGTTAACGATCATCTGCATCGGCTGCGTAGGCGCCGTGTATGCGGTTTTTGGTGGGCTGCGTGCGGTTGCTATTTCCGATACTCTCAATGGTGCCGGCCTACTCGTAGTAGGCATAGCGGTTCCGCTTCTGGGTCTGTCTGCGCTGGGCGATGGCAGTGTCGGTGAGGGTCTCAGTATTATCACCAGGACCGAGACGCAGAAGCTCAATGCTATCGGCACCTCGTCGGACCCAACTCCCTTCGCCACCCTGTTCACCGGCATGCTATTTGCGAATCTATTCTACTGGTGTACAAATCAGTATGTTATTCAGCGCACGCTAGGGGCGAAGAACCTTGCCGAGGGGCAGAAGGGCGTGTTGTTCTCTGGCTTCTTCAAGGTGCTGGTGCCCTTCATGATGATGATTCCCGGAGTGATTGCGTTTCACATGTACGGCGATGGCCTGGCGACTATCGACCTTGCGTATCCGCAATTGATTCGAGACGTGCTGCCAGTCTATGCCACCGGGTTCTTTCTGGCGGTGCTCTTGGGAGTGGTGTTCAGTTCCTTCAATTCACTGCTCAATAGTGCGGCGACTCTTTTCTGCCTCGATGTCTACGCACCGATGAAGAAAGAGCCGCTAACGGATGCGCATTTGCTGCGCGTGGCCAAGATCGCCAGCATCGTTATCGCCTTGTTCTCATTCATAGTGGCGCCCCTGTTGCAGTTCGCGCCGGAAGGGCTTTGGCAGATTATTCGAATCTTTACCGGCTTCTACAATATTCCTGTCATCGCTATCGTAGTCGTTGGGCTGTTTACAAAGAGAGTGCCTGCGTTGGGACCGAAGATTGTTATCGTGTTTCACATTATCGCCTATGGTCTCTTTCAATTTGCTTTCAACGATCTGCTAGGTATTCACTTCTTACATCTGTATGCCATTCTGTTTATCGCCGAGGTGGGTATCATGTTGGTGGTAGGACATTTCTATCCGCGAGCCCAGGCATGGAGTTATGCGGCACACAACAAGGTAGACATGCGCCCTTGGCGTTTCGCGATTCCCTGTGCCACTACCTTAATGTCCTGTGTTATTGCTCTGTATCTGCTTTTCTCCCCAGTTGGTCTGGTTGATGGGCTAAGCGCCGCTTTTTGGCCGCTGCTTAGCCTGCTGATTGTGCTTAATGCGCTTGTCTGGTGGTGGATTGCGCGTCATGATACGCCGGCCCTGGTGTTAATGGGGGCAGGTAGGGGCGCCAAGCCAGACACACTAAGCGAAGATATTTGAAAAGATGACTGATTCTAAAAAGCCAAGACTACGTTCGTTCGAGACCGCTGTTAATCAGCAGCATATCCCGGAGTCGGATAAGTACCTGTATCGAGTCGATGCTCCAATCCATAAGCTGGTTGTTATAGGAACCGGAACTATCGGACAGGAACATATGCGTGTGGCGGCGACTCTGGGTCGTGCAAGCGTGCATGGCATCTTCGATATCAGCGAGCAGAGCATGGATGCGGCCGAATCGGCCTATAGGAATTATTCGACAGATACCCCCATGCGTTATGCTGATCTGAAATCGGCCTGCATGGACCCGGCCGTGGACGCGATATTTATCTGCACGCCAAATTTCACACATTTCGATGTCTTGCAGGTGGCGCTTGAGTCGGGCAAGCCAATCTTTCTTGAGAAGCCGATGGCGACCACACTAGCCGATGCGGCACGAATCGTAGAGCAGGGAAATGATTACGCCGAGTTTATTCAGATAGGGCTGCAGTATCGCTATAAGGCACAGTATGTGGAGGCTTTTCAGGAAGCGCTGGAGAGAAAATCCCTGGGTGCTATAAAGACTATAAGCATGAGCGAGTATCGGCCGCCGTTTCTGGATAAGGTTGGGCAGTGGAATAAATTTAATGAATACAGCGGTGGCACCCTGGTCGAAAAGTGTTGCCACTATTTCGATCTGATCAATCTGCTGGCGGACGCGAAGCCGCGGTGCGTGTATGCCAGCGGCGGACAGGCAGTCAATTTTCTGGATTTTGAGAGAGAAGGAAAGAAGTCCGACATCGACGATCATGGCTTCGTGACGATCGATTACAGCAATGGCGTGCGTGCCAGTTTTACTCTTAATATGTTCTGCCCGGATTTCTATGAGGAGTTAGTAGTCAACGGCACCGAGGGTAGATTGCTGGCCTATGAGAGGGTAGACCTGCAACAATTGAAGTCGCCGGATACTTCAGTCTCTGTCTATCTCGGCGAGCAGGGCGCCTCGCGCTCTACTAAGCTGAGTTATCCGGCGGCGATAGAACAGTCTGGACATCATGGTGCGACCTACTATGAGCACATTGCATTCCTCGATCGACTGGAAGGGGGAGCGGTAGACAGCGCAACTCCCTTGCAGGGTCTATGGGCGATGATTGTCGCAAGCGCCGCGCAGGAATCGATCACTACAGGTGGGGTGATCGATATAGCTAATTTTATCGAACAACATAATTTGGCTGCTGCGCTCGATTCGTAGCAGTTGTTATACAACTAGAGAATATTGGGAGTTGGAAAAGCGCATGACATCAACTATAGACGTAGCCGATAAGGCAATGCCAGCGGTAGGCCTGGGGCTGTGGAAGATAGATTCCCAGCAGACTGCCCAGGTGGTGTGCAACGCCATAGAGATAGGCTATAGGCATCTGGATAGCGCAGCCGATTATGGCAATGAGCTCGATGTTGGCGCGGGGATAGCTCAGGCTTTGACTAAGGGCTTGTGTGCTCGAGAAGATCTGTGGATAACGTCAAAGCTCTGGAATACCTATCATAGTCCTGAGCACGTGGAGGCTGCGTGCCGCAGAACTCTGCAAGACCTGGGTGTAGAGTATCTGGACCTGTACCTGATTCACTTTCCTATTTCCCTGCAATTTGTAGATTTCGAAATACGCTATCCGCCGGAATGGTTCTTCGACCCTTCCGCTGCCCAGCCGAAGATGCAAATAGATCCGGTGCCCCTGAGTGATACCTGGAAAGCCATGGAGGCGCTGCAGAAGAAAGGTTTGGTGAAGAACATCGGTATTTGTAACTACAACAGCGGCCTGCTTCATGACCTGATGGCCTATGCCGAGATAAAGCCGGCAATGTTGCAGATAGAGTCACACCCGTATCTGACGCAAGAGAGCCTTATTCGCGCGGCACAGGCCTACTCAATAGCAGTAACGGCTTTTTCTCCCCTGGGCGCCCTTTCCTACGTGTCACTAGACATGGCCAGTGAAAATGAATCGGTGTTACAACAGCAGGCAGTTATTGCCGCGGCGCAGCGGCTACAGCGCAGTCCGGCACAGATTGTTCTGCGTTGGGGTATTCAGCGCAACACTGCGGTGATTCCGAAGACCATCAATCCCGATCGTCTCAAAGAGAATCTTGCCTTGTTCGATTTCGAGCTTAGTGATGAAGAGATGGCGGCTATCTCGGCATTGAATCAGAATAGGCGCTTCAATGATCCCGGCGTTTTCTGCGATCTGGCGTTTAATACTTTCCATCCTATTTATGACTAGCGGCACTATGATTATCGATACGCGGATTAACAATACTGGGACTGATAAACAATGAATGCATTGCCAATAGAAGAAATCACACTGAAGCGGCAGCTGCAATATAGCAATGTCTTCCCCCTAGCCTTCGCCGCAAAAGAGCCAAGCCTGGAGCTTGCCGATGTTCGCGAGTGGATACAAGAGAACAAGGGGCGATTGTTAGAGCAATTGTCTCAACATGGCACAATTCTTTTTAGGGGCTTGCCGGTTAATTCCGATGTCGATTTCGATAGTGTAATACGCAGTTTCGGTCTCAAGAATTTTACCTATGCCGAGTCGTTATCCAATGCCGTTCGTCGCAATCGAACCGAGCGCGTGTTTACCGCCAATGAGGCGCCGGCTTCTGTTTCTATCTATCTGCATCATGAGATGGCGCAGACACCAATCTATCCCTCAAAACTGTTCTTCTATTGCGAGCAAGCAGCCAGCAGTGGCGGAGCAACGCCGCTGTGCCGTTCCGATATTTTATTGCAAGAGTTAGAAAAAAAGACGCCTCGCTTCGTTGCGGATTGTGCAGAGAAGGGCGTGCGCTATTCCAATGTGATGCCGGGCCTGGATGACCCTGAGTCGGGTCAGGGGCGCAGTTGGCGCAGTACGCTTAGCACCGACGACAAGACCGCTGCCGAGGATAAGCTGCGGAAACTGGGCTACGAGTGGCAGTGGTTAGAGCAAGATAGCCTGCGCGTTACTACACCGATGCTGCCAGCGATTCGAGAGTTAAGTAGCGGAAGGAAGGTCTTCTTTAATCAGCTCATAGCGGCATTTCGTGGCTGGAGTGACACGCGTAACGCTGCTGAGAAATCTATTCGTTTCGGTGATGACTCACAGATCAGTGCCGAGGCTATGGCTACGGCGATAGCGCTTGGGGATAAGCTCAGCTTCGATATTCCGTGGCAGACTGGAGACGTTGCCCTGGTGGATAACTTTCTGGTAATGCACGGACGCCGACCCTTTGAGGGTCAGCGCCGCGTGTTGGCATCATTGATAGCCGACTAGGTTTCCTATTTTATATAGAGAGTCAGGAATTGGCTGGTATTGCCGCGTATTGAAGGTGCGAAGACACCGACTGTCAAAGGGTCGTCCGGATTCTTCAATATGTCGGAAGAGGCAACGACGCTCAGCCCTGCTTGCTCCGCCATCTGCGTTACCCAACTTTCCTGTATCCGGTGGGCCGTTTCGCCCGCTTCGAGTCCGGTGCCAGCAGCAGCCTGGTGGTCGGAAGAGAGAAATAGACCGCCGGGTTTTAATACTCTTGCGATCTCACTAAAGGCGCCAGTGGCGTCGCCCAGGCTCACACCATCAGGTTCGAAACCGAGTTCGTGTGGTCCCTGAATCCAGGTCACCATGTCGATCGAATTATCTGCAGCATCGAGACCGTCGAAGTTGGTAATGCTAACGGTAACATTTGCCAGACGATTGTTTGCGGTGCGCACATCGATGCCGTCGCCTACGAATCCCATTAGGCCGGGAGCATGCTGCAAGATTACACTGCCATTGCGGCCTACCGCGCGGCTAAGAATCTCTGTGTAGTAGCCGCCGCCTGCTTCCAGTTCCAATACATCCATGCCTGTCTGCAGTCCGGCGAATGCCAACACTAGCGTCGGCTTGCGTCTATCATCGGCGTCGGCGTCGGCACTGGGGCGATCGGCGTGGGTCAGGGCTGCAGCTACATTGGCGTCAGCCGCGTTGACCAGTCCAGAGGTCATCGCGAGAGTGCAGGCGGTGAGCAGGCCTAGTAGGGCTTTTTTCGAAAGGTTCATTAGTGACTCCTACCGCATAGGCGGCGCTTGTTTGAAATACGTTGATTTAAGTTTGCCACGATCGGCGAGAATTTACACTACCACTTGCTGGCTCACCTGGGGCTCGGTTCTGTGCGGAGTAGGCTAGCTCATTAAAAAAGGCCGGAGGTTTGTTAGTTCCCACGACCTTAATATTGCTTTCTTTAAGCTGGAGCTCTGCAGCGCAGCTACTGGTTTAAGATCAACCTAGCATCCGCTATTCCGCCCACATTTTCTACATTCGTATAGCCTAGGTCTTGCAGAGCCGTAAGTGCGATGCCCGCTCTAACGCCGCTACGGCAGAACACCTTGATGGGGGTGGACTTGTCTAGGTCAAGATCGGTAATCCGTGCGGCGATCTCAGTGTGGGGGATTATCTCCGTGTTATCGATATGGTCTTCGTTGTATTCATCCATAGAGCGCACGTCAATCCAGACAGTGCGTGGAGCGAGCAGGCTGCAGGCAGAAAGTGCTATTGCGAGCAGGGCTATAGTAGTGATGCGGCTAACGTTTCTCATTGTTGTCGTTCCTCAAATAAAGCTACTTTGAATTTGCCTTCCGAAATATTTCTAGTCTAGCTCGCTAATGATGTCAGCTAGCGTATCAACGATCATTGGATCGAACTTGCAGGATCTAACATATTTTCCGATCTCGTTCAGGGCGGCCTTGCCATACCAGGGGTCACGATAGGGGCAATCGTGGTCCAATGGCGGAAAGAAAGTAAAATTTAAGCAGATTTGCCACGGGTGAACAACTGCTACGGCCCTAAGAGGCGGGTTTTCTCTGTCTTTGCGGCGATGCGAATTCCAAAACGGGCAGCCAGCATAAAAATGCCCCCTAAATATCGAAATCAGCGGGGTGACAGCTCTCGAATCTGCCATGAGGCCATTTTCTTGCTTGATCGCTAGAGTCTCTTGTCCTACTTGCCTAAAAGCTGTGCCCTCGCGGTCTTTTTCTGCGGAATTTCGGTCTATGGAGCATTTCCAGCGGCAAATCCTGCTAGCTATCAATTTTATCGTTCGTTTCATCGTCTGCCGCTTGCACTATAGGTTTTTGGCCCTATATTTGGTCAGACCAATTTGGTCCGACCAAATAATGTGGGTGTTGAGCCCGCCTCAGGCCCAATTTTTGGATAGCGATGAGCAATTAGACGATGTCTTCAAGTAACACTATCAGCCATGAAATTGCAGAGTCGCTGCGCGACGAAATTCTGCGTCAGCAGTATCGAAGCGGTGAACGCTTTCCGTCGGAGAGAGACCTTGCGGCGAGGTTTGATGCTAGCCGCGGAGCAGTTAGGGAGGCTCTGTCCCAGCTAGAACAATTGGGCCTGATACGAACCCAGCCAGGCGGGGCCAGGGTACAGAGCGTTGATTCTGCGAGCCTCGCAGTTTTAGGGCCGCTTATGCAGTTGAATGACCTTCCAAATCCGGTTCTAGTCGACCAATTTCTGGAAACATTTGGGGTGTTGGCTGCTCTGACGGCGAAGAATGCCATTAACACGGCAAATGCAGAGCAACTCATCCAATTGAAGGAACTGGTCGTACAATTGACAGATGAGTCTGTCGACTTGGAGGGCATGCAGCCTCGGTGGCGTGAATTCATGAAAACTCTGTCAGAAATCGCGGACAACCTGGTGGTTAGGCTGATAAGCAACGATCTCAAGGCGCAATTTGTAGATCAGATGATGAGACTGGGTATTCGGCCTGATCTAAAGAAGAGCTCGATTAAGCGATTACTAAGCTCGCTGCGAGTAAGCATCAACAAGAAGGATGGCGAGCTAGCCTCGGAGGCCATGCTGGAGCATTTCGAAGAACTGCGGGCGGCGATGAGCGAGGCGATCGGTCTAAAAGCCTCAGAAATCAGGAAAATGGTAGTTTAGGTCGCTTTGACAAGCCGAACCGATCCGAATTAGAGACGGATAGAGTGCAGTGAAGTAATCGATTCATTCGTATTAACAGTAGATAAGTAGATAACTATGAAAAGACAAATAATTAGAGCTGTAGTGGCATGGAAGAGCAGCAAAGGAGCTAACGCATGAAGCGTGTAATTTTCCCCATTGGTATCTTGGCGGGCTGTATTTTTTTTGCGGCCGTGCTCTTGCGCTCCCCTACGGTAGTAGATGAGGCCGCACCGGAGATCATCCCTGTTAGTGTTCGGGTAGCTCAAGTGCGAGCAGAATCCATTCAGCTCAACGTGGAATCTCAGGGCAAGGTGCAAGCCTCGCAGGTTGCCTCTCTCTCGGCCCCAGTAGCAGGCCCCGTTGCCTGGATTTCTTCGGCCATGGAGGCCGGCGGCTTCGTGAAAGAGGGTGAATCGCTGCTGCGCTTGGAGAGTAGCGACTATGAGACGACACGGGCTCGCAGCCTGGCAGCCATGCAGCAGGCTCAGGCCGAATCAACCCATGCCAGCAATGAGCTTGATCGACTGCGCGAGCTGGCGGACAAGCGCCTGGCCAGTGATTCCCAGCTACAAGATGCAATTCGCATGGCAAATGTGAATATAGCCAGGCTGGCTGATGCCCAGGCAAGCTTTCAGCAGGCAGAGCTCGATCTTGATAGGGCAAACATTCGGGCGCCATTCGATGCCATCATTCAGTCGCGAGATGTCGAGTTGGGTCAATTCGTCAATCGAGCGCAGAGTGTTGCAGTTTTGCTCGGCGCGACAGAGGTTGAGGTTCGGGTGCCACTCGCTATCCGGCAATTAGGATTTCTCGATGTACCTCTGGGTATGCGGGGTGAATTGGGCGATGAGCGGGCTCCCAATGTCATCCTAACTGGTTTGTATGGCGGCGCGGAGTATAACTGGTCCGGCAAGTTGGTGCGCACAGAAGCGGTCATTGATGCCAACAGTAACACGGTGCAGACGATTATTCGGGTGAAGCAGCCAGTGGCGAATGCTTCGGCTATGAATAAGAATGCGGAAATACCGTTGCCCATAGGTCTTTACGTCCAGGCGACTATACAAGGACGGCGTGTCAGTGACCTTATCGCCTTGCCTAGGTCTGTTATCCGCAACAATAACCAGGTGTTGGTCGTAGACGCGGAAAACAAGATGTACTACCGCAATGTAGAGATCTATCGCTTGGAGGAGGATCGCGTCCTTATCAGTGGCGGCATCTTACCGGGAGAATTTATATGTATCTCCCCCATACAGGCTGTTGTCAACGGTATGTCTGTACAGCCGGTTACCGAAGTAATTTAATAATAAGTTCATTTTCGCTCGATTAAAAATACGAGATAGAGGTCTACATTGAGAACTCCGATTACATGGTTTGTTAAAAATCCAGTCGCTACCAATCTGATGATGATGCTCTTTCTGGCGAGCGGGGCTCTCTCCTATTTAAGTCTCAATCAGGAGGAATTTCCCGATATTGAATTCGGACTGATTCAAGTTAGTGTCGCCTATCTGGGCGCGACTCCGGCCGAGTCTGAATCTGCAGTCTGCTTGCGTATCGAAGAGGCGCTAGAAGGCGCTGAGAATATAGAGCGCCTCACTAGCACAGCTCGTGAGGGCGGCTGTGATGCAACCTTGGAGCTAAGCAGTGGCGCCGATCTAAACCGCGTATTGAACGATGTGAAGGGCAAGGTTGACGCCGTCACTACCTTTCCCGCTGAAACAGAAAAGCCCATAGTTCGAGCATTCAGCGCCAGTGGCAACGTCATGACGATGGCACTTTCATCCCAAACTGATGATAGCAATTTAAAAACGGTTGCCGAGGATATCCGCAACGATCTGCTAGATATCGATGGTATTTCCACGGTTAACATCGAGTATATCCGT
This sequence comes from Gammaproteobacteria bacterium, assembly GCA_029253585.1. Lineage (GTDB taxonomy): Bacteria > Pseudomonadota > Gammaproteobacteria > Pseudomonadales > Pseudohongiellaceae > UBA9145. The sequence goes on along the minus strand of JAQWZF010000021.1, from coordinate 50,150 downwards.
CCATTCGAAATTTCTATTGAGGTGTCCGAGTTTACTCTGCGCCAATACGGCCTCACTCTGGATCAGATTTCACGCGCGATCGATCGCGCCTCACTCGACTTACCCGGGGGCACCATCCGCACTGCATCGGGCGAGATTTTGCTGCGCACCAAGGGCCAGGTTTATAACGGCGATGAGTACGAAAATATTGTCGTGCAGTCTTATCCAGATGGCACCCAGCTGCGTCTTGGTCAGATCGCGACGGTCAACGATGGCTTTGAGGAAGGCTATCTGGATGCGCGCCTGAATGGCGTCAACTCTGCGATCATCGATATTCTGCGTGTGGGCGATGAAGACATCGTCACATCGGCACGGCGGGTTCGCGCCTGGATGGCTTCGGTTGACTTTAATCTTCCAGAAGGCATGGAGCTGAATGTAATAACTGACTCGGCGGTCGCTACACAGGACAGGATCGGTACCGTTGCCACGAACGCCTATACCGGACTTTTGTTTGTACTATTAATTTTGGCGTTATTCTTACGTTTCAAAGTGGCGGTGTGGGTGGCAGCCGGTATCCCAATCGCTATCGCCGGCGCTCTCGCTCTTTTTCCCACGGTGGGGTTGACGATTAGCTCGCTGACCGTAATGGGTTTTATTTTAGTTCTGGGTATTATTGTTGATGATGCCATCGTTGTTGGCGAGCGAATACACGCTTTTGAGCGGAAGGGCTATACCCCTGAAGAGGCGGCAATCGAAGGCACAATGGAAGTTTCGGTGCCGGTAATCTTTGGTGTGTTGACAACTATAGCTGCCTTCCTGCCGATTTTGTTGTTGGGTGGACAGATGGGCGCGTTCTTCAATGCGATTGGTGGAGTGGTGGTGTTCTGTCTGCTGGCTAGCCTCGTTGAGTCGCAACTCATATTGCCCGGACACATTGCCCACAGAAAAACGACAGGCTACCTGGGTGAAGGTACCTCCATCGTAGGTGTGTGGCAGAATTTGCAGGGCAAGATAGCGGGAAGCATGGAATATTTTGCTGAACACGGCTATCAGCGCGCTCTAAAGAAAGTTCTTAAATACCGTTATGCTGCCTGGGCGACGGCAACAGGCGTCATTATCATTTCCTTCGCCTTGCTTATGTCAGGCCGCGTGATATTTCAGTTCATGCCGTCGATCGAGGGCGACACCGTATGGGGTACCGTGGTCATGCCAGTAGGTGTCCCAGGTTATATCACTGAAGATGCGATAAGCATACTCGAAGAGAAGGCTCTTGAGCTCACCGCCGAACTCGATGAAGAGCTGATAGCGCTCAAGGCCAGTGGTGCCGCGCCAGTATCTACGGAGCGCGTAGTCGCTAGTGTATTAACGATTATTGGTGGCCGAGCACCACGCGGTGGCCCCGGCAGTCCCGGAAGAGGTAATGCAGGTAGCAGCGAGGTGGCAGAAGTCGTGTTGTACCTGACACCTTTCTTTGAGCGCGGAGAGATAAGTTCTGCCGAGATTCGCGATAGATGGCGCGAAAAAGTTGGTAGCATTCCCGATGCGCTGGAACTAACCTTTGTCTCCGATGCGTTCTCTGCCGGTGATGCAATTAATTATCGCCTCGAGGGTCGTGACGAAGAAAATCTGAAGATCGCCTCCACTGAGTTACGCGCAGAACTGGCGCGTTACCCCGGTGTGTTCGATATTTCCGATTCCTTCCGAGCCGGCAAGCAAGAGGTTCAGATTCAGATATTGGAGACTGGCAAGACTCTGGGTTTGAACCTCAACGATGTCGCTACGCAGGTGCGGCAGGCTTTTTACGGTGCAGAGTCGCAACGTATTCAGCGCGGGTCCGACGACATTCGTGTGATGGTGCGCTATCCGGAAGACGAACGCCAGTCACTGGGAAATCTTGAAGATCTACTGATTCGAACGCCTAGTGGTGCCGAGGTGCCATTTCTTAGCATCGCTGATTTCTCGCTAGGTAATAGTTATTCCAGTATTAATAGGCAGGATGGTCGGCGCGTAATTACTGTGCGCGGAGATATCGATCGGACGGTAGTTAAGCCTGACGAAATTCGCCGCGAAGTTATCGGCAAGTTCAAGGATAAATGGGCGCGAGATCTCGATGTGAAGCTAGTGGTCGGTGGTGAGGGTGAGCGACAACTTAGTTCCCTGTCCGAACTGTTCTCAACATTCCCGCTTGCTATGATGGTCATCTTTGCTCTGCTGGCGATACCATTAAAGTCTTATACTCAGCCACTTATCATCATGAGTGTGATTCCATTTGGAGCTATAGGCGCAATCTTTGGACACTTTATCATGGGCGCCGACCTGGTGTTTTTTTCCCTGCTCGGCATCATCGCGCTTAGTGGTGTTGTTGTGAATGCGTCTCTGGTGTTGGTGGTTTCCATTAATCGCCTGCGCGATGAAGGTATGGGCATGGTAGAGGCGGTCTCCACAGCGGGCATGATGCGCTTTAGGCCGATCTTCCTAACCTCTTTGACTACCTTTATCGGTCTGGTGCCACTAATGATTACCGCGAGCCCGGCAACTTTCTTCATTGTGCCTATGGCGATTTCACTGTCTTTCGGCGTGCTCTTCGCTACCGTGATCACGCTATTCCTGGTGCCTAGCCTGTATGTGATCTTGCAAGATTTTCATGGTCACACCGACACTGCTGAAGAGAGAGCGCTGGCATATCAACATTAGGCGATTCATAATGTGCGAATCTCTTGATTCTTTCTGACAGGGCTTTTCGTATGAGATTTTTTGACTTGGCAGCACTGTTCTTTAGCATGGTTTCCATGGGAGTTGCACAGGAAAACCGCATCGATATTGTTAGGCCGGATGCGCCAGAATTGGCGGGTTTCGGTGAGTATGATATCGGTGTGCAGACACTCGAATTTGTTGATCCCAATAGAATAGATATTCTGAATACAAAGCGCGGCGGTGACAGCGCTATCTATGATCGAAGCCTAACTGTCGAAGTCTGGTACCCCGCACAGCTTGCTGCGAATCAATCAGCCGGCGGCGAGTATCGGGCCATTACTCGCAATCCCGATATCACTGCGACGCTGCATGGTCGCGCGGTACGTGACGCTGAACCCAACAGTGCAGATGCACGCTATCCTCTCGTTATTATTTCCCATGGCTATCCCGGCAACCGTTTTCTTATCAGTCATCTCGGTGAAAATCTTGCGAGCAAGGGCTATGTGGTTGCATCGATCGATCACATCGACAGCACCTATGACGATCAACAGGCATTTACCAGCACGCTCTATAACCGTCCGCTCGATCAGCGCTTTGTGCTCAACACGCTGGATAATCTTTCCCATGATGCAAGCAGCTTCCTTAATGGCCTGCTCGATGCCGATACTACAGGCATTGTTGGTTATTCCATGGGTGGCTATGGCTTGGTGAATAACCTAGGCGGTGGTTACAGCGATGACGTGGTCACTTCCCTGATGGCTCCTCCGAACGAGCTTCTCCATGAGCACGCGACGGGAAATCCCGAATACCGATCCAATCTCGACCCGCGCATCAAGGCGGGCTTCGCAGTCGCGCCCTGGGGTATGGCCTCGGGATTCTGGCGCGAGCAGGACCTCGCTGGAATAGACGTGCCTACTTTTTACCTGGCTGGCGATAACGACACCGTCGCAGGATACGAGGCCGGCGTGCGAGCGATCTACGAAGCGGCGGTGAACAGTGATCGTTACTTGCTTACCTACAAGAATGCAGGCCACAACGCAGGCGCGCCTTATCCTGTTCCCGTTGAGATACTAGAAAGTGAGAGTGGAGTCGGTGCCTCTCATTACACCGATCCGGTGTGGGACAATATCCGTATGAACAACATCATGGACCATTTCGCTACTGCCTACTTCGATCATTACCTGAAGCGGAAAGAGAGCAGCGTGTCCTATCTGGAAGTTGTACCCGACGGTGCCGATGCTGTCTATTCCGTAACCAATGGCCAGCAGAATGATGACCATGACTACTGGAAAGGATTTGGCCCGAATACGGCGGTAGGCCTGAAGCTGGAGCACCTCCAGATAGGCGAATGACGGGCGGGTAGCCTAATTCACCGCTAGTCGAATCTGCTGAACACTAATATCTTGCCAGACCTTACCGGTTACGTAGGGATCGCTGGCAAGCCACTGATCCAGCTCTGCCTTGGAGTCGAAATCGACGAACATGGTAGAGCCTATCATCTGCTCCGCTTCATCGAGGATCGCGCCGCCAGCGATCAGATGTCCGGCCTCCTTAAGCTGCTTCGCTCCCTTGAGATGCGCATCGCGCACAGACAGGCGCCGCTCTAGCGCGTTCTCATCTTTGCCGTCATAGGCGGTAACCATAAATTGCATAGTGTCGTATCCTCGTTTGAGTTGTGCCGATTATCTCATGACTCCAGCTAAGGGCAAGTCTGCTCAGATTTGCCTGGTTTGTTTCGAATTTCTTCAAGCTGTAATTTGATCAAGCAGTTCCAGGAAGACGGGTATCAGGGATCCCACCAGCAGAACAGCCATGCTGATATTGAAGGCTCTCACGTAGCTTGGATTGCGCATAAGCGCCTTTAGCGAGGCACCTCCCCAGAGCCAGAGCATGATGCAGGGCGCTCCGAATAGCAGGAAGATGAGACCGATGGTAATGACCTGTAGCACATAGCCTTCACCAAGAGTCGTATAGGTTACGGTGGCGCCTACCGCCAGAACCCAGGCTTTCGGGTTCACCCATTGAAAGGCGGCGGCCTGAATAAAAGAGAATGGCCTGCCTTCGGTCTCGTTGGGCCCGGTCACTGGCGCACTCGCAATCTTATACGCGAGATAGCTTAGGTAGGCAGCGCCGGCAACCTTCAAGACTATGTGCATTATCGGATACAGCTCGAATAGTTGTGCTATGCCGAGGCCGACGGCGAGCACCATAACCGGAAACCCCAACACGATGCCGCAGAAGTGGGGAAGGCTGCGCTTGATGCCGTAGTTTAAACCAGACGCCATGATCATGGCGTTATTGGGGCCGGGTGTCACACAAGTGGTGATGGCGAAGGCGATTATTGCGAAATATTCCATAGTGATATTCTAAATCCGATTTTCTATAGAGACTCTTTGTTAGGCTGCCAGTGACAGGGTCAACAACGAAACGAAGAGTCGAAAGAACTCTAGGTTTATCCGACAACATTGTTTGGGTATTCGTTTTTGAAGTTTGCAAGTGGCCTTGGCAGATAGGTCTTTCTTGGACTGGTCGGAAGTATCGCGCCGGCACCGAATGTTGTCAAGGTGGTGGCGTTGGTCTGGCTCTGGCGGCGAAGAAGACTGGAATTGCAGGGCTGGTGAGGCTAGTATGCCGCCATGATTCTAAGTGTCCTCACTCCTATCTTTGCCATAATTCTTTTGGGTTTTTTGATTAGTCGAGCTCCAGTTTCCAGCCAGGCGGCATGGGCGGAGCTGGAACGACTCACCTACTATATATTTTTTCCAGCCTTGCTCTTGGTGCGGCTCTCGGCTTCGAATTTCGATTGGGAGAACGTCGTGGATATCAGCAAAGTTATAGGCTTTGCTCTATTCGTCATTACGGTGCTTATATTCTCGCTGAAAAAATTCGTTAGCGGCGACTCAGCCTCGCTAAGCTCTATCTATCAAGGCAGTATCCGTTTCAATACCTTTATTGGTCTAGCCTGTATCGATCTCCTGTATGGCGATAGTGGTCTGATCACTGCCGCCCTTTGCCTCGCTCTGTATATTCCGCTAGTAAATGTGTTGTGCGTAGTGGCTCTGACCGGTGACGGAGAAGGAGGCATCAAGAGAGTCAGTCGTGTCATCAACTCAGTTGTGAGTAATCCGCTGGTGTTGGCTTGTGTTGCGGGTATCGCTGTCAGCTATACAGGCTTTACTATTCCGCCCCTTGCCGAATCTGTTCTGGAGATTCTCAGTCAGCCTGCATTACCAATAGGTCTTCTCGCAGTCGGTGCGGGGATTCGTTTTGTGGCACTAGGGGAGCAGAGTTGGCAAATGCTAGTGGCTTTGCTCAACAAGCTTGCCTTGGTCCCCGGGCTGGTGCTTGCTGCCTGCCTGCTTTTCGAAACGCCGAATTCGATAGCGGTAATCCTGCTGTTGCTTAGCGTATTACCTGCGCCACCCTCGGCCTATATTCTGGCGCGGCAACTAGGCGGTAACGAGAGCCTCATGGCGAATATCATTACCGCGCAAACCCTTGCTGCATTTTTTGTGATTCCCCTGTGGATTGAACTCGCGAACCGTTATCTGTGAGAGTAGATTGGGCGGCGCTGCGGGAAACTGCCTTCTAGGTGAGGGCTAGACTAATTCCGTATTTTGTCGGCGATCCAACGTGCAACAACCGGCTCACGTACTCCTCGAGGTGGGCAGTGTCCTTTCATGTCCAGCACTATGACTTCCTGATCACCGGCGGAATCGAGAAAGATTGCCAGATCTTCTGGCGGCGATACCGGGTCGCGGTTGGTAGTTATTACCAATAGGGGCGTGCCTATAGTCTTGTTTGCCTGCATATAGCCTTGCTTGATCAGAGAGACTTCAGACAGTGGGGCGCTCAATGCTGCCGTAGAGCGATCCAATAAACTGAAGCGGGATTTGACTCCGTCGATGGTGAGTTTAGGCTGACCATTCAGGGCGTCCGGGGGATATTGGAAGGCAGTATGCAGAGGCCCGCACATACTCACTACGCCGGCGACCTCGAGTCGGTAGAAAGCTCTCGCTGCCGCATTACCACCGAAGCTGACTCCTACGACAAAGATATTGCCTTGCTGGGCATAGTCGGCCTCTCGTAGTAACTGTAGCGCTGCCTCCATGACCGTATCGGAACCGTCTGCCATAGACAGCTGCTTCGCTTCACCGATGCCGGGCATATCCACCGCGAGCATGCCAATCCCGCGAGGTTTCAATTCGCGATAGAACAGGTCGAAGCTGTCTTCCTTGGTGACGTCGGAACCAAAACTGTTTATGACTATCGGAAAGGGCCCCGCACCGGCTGGCAGGTGTAGATATCCTTTCACGCTTGTCACGCCTTGCTCCCCCACAGGGATGTCGATGTGAGCGACAGGGGTGTTCATTAGCGCGCCAGCAACCATATAGGTTTCTATAGCCTTAGTTAGCGCCTGGGTATCATCTTCTCTGCCTAGATGTGGCCAGGATCCGGTGCTGTAATAGGCTAGTGCAGCACGGAGTTTTTGCAGTCTGTCGTACCCGTTCAGACTATTTGCTTCGCTGCGCGCTCTATCTCCGGCTTGAATTCACTCGTAAGACCAGTTCCCAGGCCCAAATTCTATTTGTGTATCCACCAGTTCTGGGAAACGCTTTGCCCCCAAGCTGCGCTCAACCTTATCGCGTACCTCCATGATTACATCGATGTCGCCACCCTTGGTCGTCCAGGTCTGGATTTCGTGGGAGTGATACCAGCCCTCTATTGTTTCTTCCTCAGAATTGAATGCGTATTGCTGCGCGAGAACAATTGGGGTGCCAAGTGTCAGCAGGCAAATAAATAGAAGATGGGGAATGTCTCTCATTTTTCTTGTCTCCTAAGGTCTCTCTGTAGAGGCCTCATTCCATTGCTATGCTGCAGCATAGAGAAGAAAGCCACCAAGCAATCCATAACAAATGCCCAAAAGACGGCCATAGGGTGACAATGTGTTTAGCTCCCAGGAAACTATGCTTTTGAAAACGGTGGGAGGAAGAAGCACACAAATCACCCCGCCAACGACGGGAAATAGCGCTAGCATTTCGAAGAGGGCGGGGAATTTTGATGATGCGGCGGAATAATAGATCGCAATGGCCAGGATGAGGCTCGCCGCCACAGTGCCGTACTGAAACCCTGGCTTTAGAAAATACTTACGAACGAATTCGAAACCAGCCTCCGGTTTTAGTAGCAATAAGATAGCGATGCCGCCGAGGGATATGCCTAACAGTATAAGTGTATACATCGTAGGTCTTCTTTGTTTAGTAAGTGTTGGAATGCTAGGTTTTTATTTCTTTTTCCTAGCCGATCAGTCTCTTCTACATCCAGCAGTAACTGATCCCCTCGCTGTAGCTAAAGGCTTGGTTACTTTGTTATCAGGTTTAGATGTCCAGATCAAGCTAAGATAGGGGCTTTTCGCCCGTTTTCCTGTGTAGCGCAGACATTACTGTGATACAAGCGGGATAATAGGTGGCTAGTTAAAGCTCTGCCTGGAGGGGAAATAGGCAGATTACGCTGGAGGTGAAAGAATGTGCACGGTAAATTCTGCGCAGACTAAAGGCCCAGCATAACAATGCCGCCTAGAATTAGTCCTATTATCAGTGCGCGTAGTGCGGAGAACGCCTCCTTAATAAAGAGAACGGAGATCAGCATCGCGAATAGCACACTGGTCTCGCGCAGGACGGCAATCGGCGCGATGCGTTCCTGGCTGAATGCCCAGACGATGATGGCGTAGCCAATCGTTGAGAGTAGTGAAACCATGAGACCGGGTTTCCATACGATCTTTATCGTGTCTATCAATAGCTGTCTTGGTCTTCTGGCGAGCGCAACCAGAGGCACTAGGAAGCCATCAAGGAAAAACATCCATAGAATAAAGCTTAGGCTATTGCCCGATAGCCGAACGCCCATGCCATCGACCAGGGAATAGGCCGTTATGCATAATCCGGTCAATAGAGAATAGAGAAGGGCGGGGCGGGACAGTTGCAAGACGCCAGCACTGGTTTCCATAGCCAAGCCAAAGATACCGGCAACTATCAGTAACATGCCTAACATCTCGCTTGGTTCCATCGATTCGTTGAGTAACAAGAAGCCCAACATCGCTGTGAGTAGCGGAGCCGATCCTCTGGAGAGAGGGTAGACCTGAGCGAAGTCACCCAGGCCGTAAGCCTTAATCAATACCAGCATGTAGAAGCTATGTACGCAGGCGGATGAAATGAGATAGGGCCAGCTCGCGGGGGCGGGCGAGGGTAGATAGAAGAGAATGGGAATCACCAGTACAGATGTAGTTGCAGTGGTTACCGCCATAATAACAAGGCGATCCCCGCTCACCTTGATGAGGGCATTCCACACTGCGTGGAGCGCAGCGGCGAGAAGCACTGCGCCTAAAATGAGTGGTGACATAAACGAATTCCAGCGATGACACCCCGCGGGAAGCAGCAGGTGAAGCTATTATAGGAGTTAGCGGGCAGCCATCGCTATCGCTTTTCCCCGATTTGTTCCTATGCGCTCTGAGCTTGGCGTAGTTAACTGATATCCGATGGTGTAACTTGCTTTGCTGGAAGGTATTATTGGTCTGGTTACCTTGCAGAGGAAATCCCATGCTAGAGAAATACTCGATGATCGTCATCTACTTCGGAATCTTGATATTTCTGGGGTATCTGGCCTCTAAGCGGGTCAAGAGCATGAGCGACTTCGTCATTGGTGGTAAGTCTCTTAGCTTCTGGGTTGCTTCCTTCTCGGCACAGGCCACAGGCGAGTCGGCCTGGCTGCTATTAGGGCTAACTGGCATGGGTGCCATGCTTGGATTCAGTACCTATTGGGTCGTGGTCGGCGAGCTATTCGGTGTGGGTGTCGCCTGGTTCTTGATGGCGAGTCGCTTCAAGCGACTCACTGATAAATACGACTCGATCACTGTCATCGACTACATGGCTAGTCGCTTCAAGTCGAAGACCAATGTGTTGCGCCTCGTCTCTTCCGCAGGGCTTTCCATCTTCGTATTGATCTATATCTCCGCGCAGATAGACGCGACTGGCTCGGCCTTCGAATCTTTTCTAGGCTGGAACTATCACACCGGCGCTGTAGTGGGCTTTCTTGTCGTCGCGACTTACTGCATAGCCGGTGGCTTCCTGGCAGCCGCCTGGACCGATATGTTTCAGGGGGCGGTAATGCTGGTCTGTCTCGTGTTGCTGCCCTTGGTCGCCTATCTATCGCTTTCCAATAGTGGTTCTATCTATGATGGCCTGTATGCCATCGAACCGGGTCTGGTCAACATGTGGGGCGCCGGTGGGTTCACGTTGATGAATGTGGCCGTGGTAGTTGGCATGATGTTAATCGGCTTGGGGTTCTTGGGGTCACCGCAGGTGTTCGCCCGACTCATCGCCATACGTAGTGAAGATCAGATAAATCGCGGTAAATGGGTGGCTATGCTGTTTACTCTTTTGGTCGATTTCTCAGCCGTCAGCATTGGTGTTCTCGGCCGCTACATTTTTACTACTCAGGGTGTCGAACCCGATACCGTCTTGGGCAACGGTGCGCAGAACGTGCTGTCTGAACTGGTGGAATTTACTTTTCCGCCGCTACTAGTCGGGCTCTATGTTGCTGCCGTGCTATCGGCAATCATGTCCACAGTTTCCTCCCTGTTGGTCATGGCGGCAGGGTCGGTCACCCATGACCTGTATGCAAAGATCATCAATTCTGAATTAACCGATAGCCAGGCTGCCAGGCTCTGTCGCAGTATAACGATTGTGTTCGCAGCGCTCTCTCTGGGTTTGGCGATCACCGTGTCAATTGCATCTCCGGATCGAACGATATTCTGGTTCGTGATATTCGGATGGGCGGGAATCGCGGCCACGTTCTGTCCGATGATGCTCATGTCTCTGTTCTGGACAAAGTTCACTGAAAGAGCGGCAATTGCCGCCATGATTACCGGTTTTTCCATGACCATGATCTGTAAGTTCGTTATTCAGGACATGGAAACTCTCGGTCCTTATTTCGTGGCGCTGGAGACAATGCCGCCATCCTTCCTCTCGGCGGGGATCGTTGGCTATATAGTTGCCGTGCTCTGGCCCGATGATGAACTGGCGGCGCAGTATCAAGCCGATCTGGATAGTATAGGGCATGGCGCGGTAGACCAAGATGTTGCCGGTGCTGAGCCGGTAGTGAATACTTAACAAAAGTAATTAGCGTAGGCTTTAGGGAGAATTCTGTGACTCTGAGTAGAGAACAGCTCGAAGCGCACTGGATGCCGTATACGAGCAATAGACAATTTAAAGATAGTCCAAGGCTCATGGCGTCCGCGAAAGGAGCCTACTATACGGATACCAACGGTAAGGAAATATTTGATGGTCTTTCGGGCTTATGGACCTGTGGGCTTGGTCATGGTCGTGATGAAATCACAGCTGCGGTGAGCGCGCAGATGTCGAAGCTTGATTATTCGCCAGGCTTTCAATACGGTCATGAATTATCCTTCGAATTAGCAAACAAAGTAGTTCAGCTGACCCCTTCGAAGTTGGATCATGTGTTCTTCACTGACTCCGGTTCGGAGACAATAGATACCGCATTAAAAATGGCGCGAGGCTATTGGCGGAGCAAGGGTCAACCAGGAAAGTCCAAATTTATCGGCCGCATGAAGGGCTACCACGGTGTTAATTACGGTGGCGTGGGAGTCGGGGGAATAGGCTTTAACCGCAAGTTGTTCGGTCAATCTGTAGATGCCGATCATATAGGTGATACGCTACTCGAAGAGAATAAATTCAGTCGGGGAATGCCCTCGGTAGGCGCTCACCTTGCCGATGAATTGGAAGAGTTGGTGTTTCTTCACGATGCATCTAACATCGCCGCCGTCATCGTCGAGCCCCTGTCAGGGACGGCGGGTGTATTGCCGCCACCCGTCGGTTACCTCAATCGACTTCGAGAGCTATGCGATAAGCACAACCTGTTGTTGATCTTCGATGAGGTAATCACCGGCTTCGGGCGCATGGGTTCTCTGACCGGTGCCGAAGAGTTTGGGGTCACACCTGACATCATGACGCTGGCGAAGCAGATTACCAATGGTGCGGTGCCGCTAGGAGCGGTAGTTGTGGGTTCTGAGATCTACGATGCCTTCATAGACAATGGTGGGCCCGAGTATATGGTGGAGTTTCCCCATGGCTACACCTATTCGGCCCACCCCGTTGCCTGCGCCGCCGGGCTTGCCGCGTTGAAAGCTCTGGTCGATGACAATTTAATAGACAATGTGAAGGCCATGTCACCAATATTCGAAGAAGTCGTGCATTCCTTGCAGGGAAGCCCCTTCGTTACCGATATTCGCAACTACGGCTTGGCCGCCGGTATCTCCTTGGAGCATTACCCGGGCGAGCCGCTGCGCCGCCCCTTCGAGCTTGGCTTGAAGTGTCTCGAGAAAGGTTTCTATGTGCGCTGGGGAGGAGACACCATTCAGCTGGCACCGCCGTTCATAGTGAATGAGAAGCAGATCCATGACCTAGTCAATGCCGTAGGGGAGTCGTTACATGAGTTCAAATAAAGATCTCGAGAGCCTCGGTCACTACATAGGTGGTCGCGAGAGTTTTGGCGTAGGCATTGGCATCGATAGTGGCGAGACGCTCGATGTCTATAACCCCGCTACGGGAAAGGTTTCCAAGAAGCTGTCCTGTGCCGGCAGCGCCGAACTGGAAGAGGCCATAGCGACAGCGAGTATCGCTTTCGCGGCCTGGCGCAATACACCACCGCAGAAGCGTGCGCAGGTTTTATTTTGCTTCAAACAATTGCTGGAAGCGAACGCGGATGATATCTGCGCGGCGATCACCGCCGAACATGGCAAGGTGCTCGACGATGCGCGTGGTGAATTAATTCGCGGAATCGAAGTTGTGGAGTACGCCTGCGGAATTTCCGAGTTGCTAAAAGGCGAGCACTCGAAGAACGCAGGGCCAGAGATAGATAGCTGGTCAGAATTTCAGGCGTTGGGGATAGTGGCAGGTATAACCCCTTTTAATTTTCCGGCGATGGTTCCTATGTGGATGTTTCCCATGGCCATTGCCTGTGGCAATACCTTTATTCTCAAGCCATCAGAGCGCGACCCTAGCGCCGCTCTTTTGTTGGCGAAGCTATTCACCGAGGCAGGATTACCCGATGGGGTATTCAATGTGGTGCATGGTGATAGGCGCGTCGTCGAAATGATATTGGACGATCCGCGCATACAGGCAGTCAGCTTTGTCGGTTCCACGCCTATCGCCGAGTCGATCTACCAGCGCGCTAGCAAATCCGGTAAACGGGTGCAGGCTTTAGGTGGCGCGAAGAATCATGCGGTAATAATGCCCGATGCGGATCTTGATAATGCGGTCAGTGCGTTAATGGGTGCGGCCTATGGATCCTGTGGCGAGCGCTGCATGGCAATATCGGTCGCCGTTTGTGTCGGTGAGGAGACGGCAAACAAGGTCGTCGCTGAACTAGAGAAGCGGGTCAGGGCACTGAAGGTGGGTCCGGGCACAGATACCGAGAATGATATGGGGCCACTAATTAGCGCCGATGCGCTGGCTCGAATCAATGATTATCTCGAGCAAGGCCTGGATCAGGGCGCGGACTTAATAGTGGATGGCCGCGGCTTGATTATTGATGGTTTCGAGGAGGGGTATTTCATCGGTGGCTGTCTGATTGATGAAGTTACCGAGTCTATGAGCATTCATAGCGATGAAATTTTTGGTCCCGTATTGTGTGTTATGCGGGTGAAGAACATCGATCAGGCAATGTCTATAATCAATCGTCATGAATATGGAAACGGCACCTGTATTTTTACGCGAGATGGTGCGGCGGCACGTTACTTCTCTGATCATATACAGGTAGGCATGGTGGGTGTAAATGTCGCGCTGCCCGTACCCGTAGCAAGTCACAGCTTCGGCGGATGGAAGCGATCATTATTTGGCGATCTTAGTATCTATGGTCCAGACTCTATTCGTTTCTATACGCGCCGTAAGACAATGACACAAAAATGGCCGGCTCATGGTGACAACGAAAGAGCTCGGTTCTCTTTCCCTAGTGGTTAGATTTATAATTTTGTCTTTAACTGAGTACAATGGCGATATGCGTGACTATCGGTTCACTGAATTTTTGTAATTGCCCTGTAGGGTCTAAAAGTTTTGCTTATGGCTATTCTTTCGACCAGTTTTCGCGTCACAGTATTGTTTAGCGCTGCTCTTGCCCTGAACGCATGCAGCGGTATTAACTTTGCTAATCCGCCCGCTAACAGTCTCTACTGCGATAATTTTCTAATCTATGAGATGTGCGCGCGCGACAGTAACCGAGATGGCATTGTCGACTACACCTACTTTCAAGACAGCAAAGAAATATTCATGTACCGAGAAAGACTGCCGCGGCGAATACCAGCGGGCCTTGGCGTGCATCGTTGTGCCAGGGCAATGGATGAGGATCTTGTCGCAACGACTTCCCGTGTGTTCTATATAGAAGAATCTACGTCCCTTCTCGAAAAAACAGATATTCGTGGCGCCATGATGGTTAAGTATATTGCTCAGTTGCCCGAGGTTACGGCTTGCAATATGCGGGCGGATGCTGCTCTTGCGGATGACGACAGCTAAAGCTAGAGCGGTTCGGTTGAGGCGTTACTGATCATCGATGAGATCAAGTCGGGTATTATGTTTATGTCGTAGGGCTTGGCTACTACAGCTATGTTGGCAGAATGAGCCGCTTTACCTCTGAGTGCCTCGGCCTTGTCCGAGTAGCCCGTTGCGAGAAGAATCAAGGTGTCCGGGTTTTGCACTAGCATTTCCTTCGATATTTCTACCCCGTTAGTGCCGCCGGGCATGATGACGTCCGCAAAGACCAGGTCAATCTGCGGGTTTTCTTTGAATCGCTGCAGGCCGCTCGCAGCATCAACCGCTTCGATGACATCGAAGCCAGTAAATTCATGCATCTGCACGGCAACGTCTCTGACGCCGGGTCCATCTTCCACAACTAGAATGGTGCTTGATTTGTTGTTTTCCATTAGCGTTTACCAAATGCTTTCCTGCTATTTGCCGCGGGCGCTATCCTGTAATCAGTTACATGCAGCACTGCGAAGTAGCTCAGCTTAACTCGTTAGTAGCGATGTGTCTCTTTAAAATGGTGGGATTTTGGCTGCGTGGTCGACTCTGAGTTAATCCCCTACAGCCCAACGGAGCCGGTCATTCTGGTCTTTTTTTGGGGTGAGATCAATGCCGGAGAAAAAGGTGGTCTATGAGCTTTGCCATTTGTGCTAATCTCACCTCGAACGCCTGGTATGCGCTTTTCTGGTTATCACTAGCTTTAGTTCGCAGCCTGAATAGGAACAGCTTTCCCGATGAGAAAACTGCTACTCCTGATTGTGTCTATCGTGGGCAATGTCTCGCTAGTGAATCAAGCAGCCCATGCCGCCGAAGTCTATTTACAACCCCCTGCTAAGATAAGTGGCGCGACGAATGGCGTTCCTCCCTCGGATGCAATTATCCTGTTTGATGGCAGCAACCTTGACGCATGGCATTCGGTGAATGGCGAACAGCAAGCTGACTGGACGATCGCAGACGGTGTCGTCACGGTAAAAAATGGCGCAGGTTCTATCAAGACGAAAAAGGCTTTCGCGGATATGCAACTGCATATTGAATTCTCGCCTACCGCCGTCATCGCGGGGGAGGGTCAGAGTCGAGGCAATAGTGGCATCTTTCTACATTCGCAATTCGAAGTGCAGGTACTCGAGAGCTGGGAGAACCCAACCTATGTAAATGGCCAGGCCGGTTCGGTCTATCTGGAGCACGCACCCTTGGTGAATGTGTCGAAACCACCAGGGCAGTGGCAGAGCTACGATATTATTTTTACGGCACCTGACTTTGCTGCGAGCGGCGCTCTCGAAGTACCCGTCTTTGTTACGGTGTTTCACAACGGCGTGCTTGTTTTGAATAACGTTGAAATTTTTGCCACATCCTATACCCAGCGCCCGGAATATTCGATTCGCTGTACGCCCTATGGGCAGACGACTGAGCAGGATTGCAGTGGCAGGATGCCGATTACTCTGCAGGATCATGGGCAGGTAGTTTCCTTCAGAAATATCTGGTTGCGTGAACTGTAGCCGGCTCTGGGTTTCTCTCGAGATGTGAAGCTGAGTCGCATAGGATATAGCGAAACAGCAGGGCTGTGGCTGTTTTCTTTAGTGGTTTCGTATTGAAATACTACTAGTCAGAAGTTACTGTCTATCATTATTAAATTATCTACATTGTCTCTTCTGTAAGCTATTAGGAGTATTCATGGGCACTAAACTAAGATTTCTAACGACTACCATTACTGGTATGACTCTGATTGGCATGAGTCAGTTCGCCCTCGCACAAGGTGCAGACGATCCTATAGCGGAATTAGTCTCGCGGCTGGAGCTGGAAAGTTACAAGGCTACTCTCAAGGGCTTGACCCAATTTGGCGATCGTCGCCAAGGCACCAGCCGCAATCGAGCTGCAGTGGATTGGATCGAGGAGCAACTCATCTCATACGGCTGTAGCAACGTTGAACGGCTTCACTACACTTTCACCACACGACCGCGTGGTAGCGGCCGCAGGGCTGCTACAGAGACTCCAGATCTGACTACGCCTACCGGAGGCCTGGTTGGCCGCAATGGCAGCGGTCCTGGCGGAAGCTCGATCTATGGCTACCGGGCTAATACAGGAGTCAATCGCGATCTGCAGGCGCAGCCCGATGAGAGAATTCGCCTGCTGAACGCAGAGGAGCCGGTCGATGGTCCGAGGTCAGAAGTCTATTGTACGAAGATTGGTACGACGCGCCCTGATGAGATGTACATAGTCAGTGCGCATATGGATGGACATGGAGTTAACGAGGCCGTCAACGACGATGGTTCTGGCACGGCACTGGTCATGGAGTTGGCCCGCATCTTCAGTGACCCCAATGTGCAGACAGAGCGGTCCATTCGTTTTGCTCTATGGAATAATGAAGAAACCGGTCTCAATGGCTCGTCAGCCTATGTCGAACAGCGCAAAGATCTACAGGGCATAGAGGAGCCGGCTGGATCTGGAAACTATCCTGAGCCTACATGGTTGGGAATGATTCAACACGACATGATGCTTTGGGATCACGGTGCGCCACGCGCCGACGGCACGGTGAGTTGGGATCAGAGACGCGAGGCCGATGTGAACATAGAATTTCAATCTGCCTCTGACCTGGCAGACGATTCGATGCGTCTCGCCTTTGTGTTCAAGGCGGCCGCAGATGCTTACAACACCGACTACCCGGCGACTGTAGGCCCGCACATGACTAACACCGATTCCACGCCCTTTATGAACGAGGTGGCCTCTATCAGTCTGCGTGAGAATGAAAGAGGCTCCCACACAGGGGGAGGTTGGAACCCGACCTGGCACACACCCCTGGATGTGTGGACGAATTTCACGGACAAGGATTTTCGACTTGGCTTGAATGCTGCGCAGACTACGCTGTCTGCGGTGGCCAAATTAGCTGCCGCTATGGTGAGAGATTAACCGCGCCCGTTCTGCCTACAGCTAACGACAGGGATTGAACTACTGTCGTTAGCCTATTCTCTTGGATACTAGTCAGAGATGTTGCTGCTATGGCTTGCCGACGAAATCGATCTTGCCAAGCACCACACCGGTGTGACGCAAGATGTTGAAGGTCGTGGTCACGTGGAAGTGAATGTTCGGCAGGGCCCACATCAACAGGTAAGTCGTGCCGGTAAAATCGACCTCAAAGGTGCCGGCCTGCTTCTTAATAGCCTTCTCTTCTGTGCCATTAATCTTGTCCTCGGGTACTGACTCGAGGAATTCGATTGTCTTCTGAATGCGCTCCTGCAGTTCATCGAAACTCGATTCCGTGTCTTCGAAGCTAGGTGCCTCGATACCGGAAATTCGAGCGGCGGCATCCTTGCTTACATCGCAGGCGATCTGCACCTGGCGTGAGAGTGGAAACATATCTGGAAACAGGCGGGCTGTAACCAAGATAGCAGGGTCTATTTCATGCGCCTCACTGTGATCAGCGCCTCTGTTAAGAATTGCGGATAGATTGTTTAATGGTCGAATGGATTAGGGGATGGAACTGGAGTACATGGTTAGTGACATGATTGGCCTTAATACGAAAAAGTAGAACTCAAGCACCATTATGGCGATTGAAAAGAGAGGGTAATTTAGCGCAGTTTATACTTATCGTATACGTCGACAGGCATATTAACAAACGTCTTTTCAGGCACTAGGGGAATTGAGTATGAACGAAGAAGAAAGGAGAACCGCCGGTCGTCGCCGCGAGGATCGCAGAAAGCCTGAGCAGGCAGCAAATTGGTATGCAAAAGAACTTCGTAGGGGAGATCGTCGTGAGGGCGAACGTTGATCCGGGGGCGATGCAAATAAAGCTGGCTAGCAATAATTAGTTCTGTCAGAGCCGCCCTATGCGGCTATCAGTGCAGCATTTCCTTGCTTTTATACCTGTAGTTGCTACATTGCGCCCATGACAGAATCCAGTACTTCCTTGCTCGTCAAAGCCTCTGCTTTTCTAAAGCCTTATACGAAGCAAATCATTATCGCCTCTATCGCGTTGGTTTTCACCGCGGCGCTAACTTTGGGTCTCGTTCAGTATTTAAGAATCATCGTCGATAGAGGCTTTGTCGAGGGCTCAACTGAATCGCTCAACACGGCAATATTAGGCTTCCTCGTTGTCGCCCTCTTGCAGGCGGTGGGAACTTTTGCTCGGTTCTATTGGGTCTCCTGGCTTGGCGAGCGGGTAACCGCCGATATCCGCAAGGCGGTATATTCCCATATCATCGATCTGCATCCTGGATACTTTGAAGATAATCTAAGCGGCGAGATTCAGTCGCGCATCACGACCGATACCACTCTCATCCAGTCCGTCATAGGTTCCTCTGCCTCGATTGCGCTGCGCAACCTGTTAATGATGATTGGCGGCACCATCTTTCTCTTTATTACAAACCCAAAACTGACCAGTGTAGTCATGATCTGTATCCCGCTGGTGATTGGGCCAATCCTGTTCTTCGGCAGAAAAGTCCGAGTCCTATCGAGAAGCAGCCAGGATGAGATTGCCAATGTCGGTGCCTATGTCGGTGAGAGTATTCAGCAGATCAAGACGGTTCAGGCCTATAATCATCAGGCTCATGATGATAAAAAATTCACCGATCATGTAGAGACTGCCTTCGATGTGGCTCTGCGCCGCATTATGATGCGTTCTTTCCTTATAACAATTGTTATAACATTAGTGTTTGGTGCGCTCGCAGCAATGATCTGGGTCGGCGGTCAGGACGTTATCAACGGAACGATGTCGGCGGGTGAGCTGACGGCCTTCGTGGCGTATGCGGTGCTGGTGGCATCCGCGGTAGGGGCGATAAGTCAGGTTATAAGTGAGTTGCAGAGAGCGGCCGGCGCCATGGAGAGGTTGATGGAGCTGCTGGAAGCCAGGAATGAGATCATGGCGCCAGAAAAGCCACGGCAGTTAAATGGTGAGTTCAAGGGCCTGCTGGCTCTGGAGGCCGTTACCTTTTCCTATCCATCACGACCCGAGAATCCGGCGCTGGACAATGTCACTCTGCGTATTCAGCCGGGGGAGAGCGTAGCTCTAGTAGGTCCTTCTGGGGCAGGCAAGTCGACCCTGTTCGATCTGGTGTTGCGCTTCTACGACCCTCAAGCTGGAAACTTGGCCCTCGATGGCATCGACATTCGAGAACTCGATCCGCAGGACTTGCGCAGCCATATCGCCATCGTGTCGCAGCAGCCAACCATGTTCACCGGTAACGTTTGGGACAATATTCGCTACGGCAGGCCCGATGCAAGTGACGATGAGGTGCGCGAAGCAGCCGAATCTGCCTTCGCTAGTGAGTTCGTCGAGAAGCTACCCGAGGGCTTTGACAGCTATCTGGGCGAGTCCGGAATTCGCCTCTCCGGCGGCCAGAAGCAGCGCATCGCGATAGCGCGAGCGATTCTGAAAGATCCGGAAATCTTATTACTCGACGAGGCGACGAGTGCGCTAGACGCCGAGAGTGAGCGCAAGGTGCAGATGGCGCTGGAAAAGCTCATGGTCAATCGAACTTCCTTAGTCATTGCGCATCGCCTAGCAACTGTCATGAACGTCAGCAGGATAGCCGTGCTGGATTCTGGTAAGTTGATCGCACAGGGTTCCCATAAGGAGTTGCTCCTCGAGAGCGAGCTGTATGCGAACCTGGCGAAGCTGCAGTTCTCGGCGAATTCCGATCACGCGAGTTAAACAAGCTAGCAGAGGGTTTCATTTGGACTCGAATGATTGCATTGATGCGGTTCGCTATTGGCTGGAATCTTTCGTCGTCGAACTAAATCTTTGTCCCTTCGCGAAACGAGAGCTGGTGAAAGATCGCATTCGATTCTCGACTACCTCCGCCGAATCACTCGAATCCCTGTTGACTGATCTATTGCTGGAGATGCAGTTACTCGAGAGCGATCCTGAGATAGAAACGACCCTCCTCATCCATCCCAAGGCCATGCAGGAATTCGCGGACTATAATCAGTTTCTCGATTTGGTTGATGCACTCATCGAACAAGAGGGTTACTCGGGGGTGTTTCAGGTTGCCAGCTTCCACCCCAACTATCAGTTCGCCGAGACCGCAAGCGATGCCGCTGAAAACTACAGCAATCGATCTCCCTACCCACTTCTGCATATCTTGAGAGAAGCGAGTGTTGAGCGGGAGACTGTTAACTATCCCGATGTCGATGAGATTGGTCAGCGTAATATTCGCCTGTTACGAGAGTTGGGCGTGGCGAAACTAAAGACCCTACTGCAACAGGGTGAATGGCGCGATTAATTGTCCCCGCCTCGCGATATCGTTGGACAATTTGTGCCGGCCTTTATTAGGATGAAGTCTCTACTTTCGTGACGCTGAATTGAGGTGGCATCATCGACAATCTCCTCGACAACAGCATCCGTGAGCTAAAGACCAGCTCCTCCAATTATAAGTACTTTAGCCTGGAGTCCCTATCGAAAGCGCAGGACAGTCCGGCTGGTGACTATCTGAGGTCTCATGGCGTGGAGAAAGCGCAGTTCAATTCCTATGGGACGAGACGCGGCAATCACGAAGTCATGATGCGCGGTACGTTTGCCAATATTCGCATCAAGAATGAGATGCTCGCAGGCATAGAAGTTGGCTACACCCATATGGCTGGCGAGACGGCGGCGCTGCCGATCTACGACGCCGCCATGCAATACGAGAAGAACAATACGGCGCTGGTTGTCGTCGCGGGCAAGGAATATGGCACAGGCTCCAGTCGTGACTGGGCGGCCAAGGGCACGCGCCTGCTGGGCGTGCGCGCGGTAATTGCCGAGAGTTTCGAGCGCATCCATCGCTCCAACCTGGCTGGCATGGGAGTGTTGCCACTGCAATTTGCCGACGGTGTCGATCGTAAGTCGCTCAAGCTCAGTGGTAATGAGCAGATTAGCATAACCGGCCTGACGAAGGTCACATCAGGCATGAAGGTCATGATGGAAGTGAAGTATGTGGACGGAACTACTGCGGCTTGTGAGTTACTATGCAGGCTGGATACCGAGTTAAAAGTTCAGTACTTCAATAGCGGGGGCATAATGCCATTCGTGCTAAATAAGTTATTGGGGTCATAGGCTGCATCGATGCATTCACATTGTCGAGTTAAAGCGCAATTCTACGCTCTCATGTCGATCGTAAATTCATGACCGAGTCGCTGCTGCCAGAGGACGATGTCACGCGCTATCAGCCGCTGGCTGCGCGCCTGCGCCCTCTCAATCTGCAAGAATTTGTCGGGCAGTCTCATCTGCTTAGCCCGGGCAAGTCTATTTTCGAGGCGATACAGAACAAGCTTCCCCATTCTATGATTCTCTGGGGCCCGCCCGGTGTAGGCAAGACGACGCTCGCTAAGATCATCGCCGCTACCTGTGACTACCATTTCGAATCGCTGTCGGCGGTGCTCGATGGGGTAAAGGAAATTCGAGCGACCATTGAGCGCGCCAAGTTTCATCAGGCAGGTGGCACTAGCCAGACCATCCTCTTCGTCGACGAGGTGCACAGGTTTAACAAGGCGCAGCAAGATGCGTTTCTTCCGCACATTGAGAATGGCACCGTGTTGTTCATCGGGGCTACTACCGAGAATCCTTCCTTCGAACTTAACAACGCCTTGTTGTCCAGAGCTAGAGTCTATCTGTTAAAGCCGTTGACCGAGGATGATCTGCTTGGGGTCATAGAGCATGCTTTGCAGGACAAGGAACGCGGGCTGGGCGCATTAAACCTGGAGTTAAGTGAGTCGCAGCGGAACATGTTGGCCCGTGCCGGCGATGGCGATGCGCGTCGCGTTCTGAATTATCTCGAAGTGCTGAGCGATATGTCTGAGCTAGTTGGTGGCAAAAGGCAAATTGCAGACGGGCATATTCAGCAGGTCCTGGAAGAGGGCAGTCGTCGCTTCGATAAGGGGGGCGATAGCTTCTATGACCAGATATCGGCACTGCACAAGGCGGTGCGGGGTTCGTCGCCCGACGCAGCACTGTATTGGCTGGCGCGCATGTTAGATGGCGGCTGCGATCCGATCTATCTGGCGCGGCGACTGGTACGCATGGCATCGGAAGATATTGGAATCGCCGACCCAAGAGCGCTGCCACTAACACTCAGTTGTTGGGATACCTTTACGCGGCTGGGAAGTCCGGAGGGGGAGTTAGCGCTGGCACAGGCGACGGTCTATTTAGCCAGCGCCCCGAAGAGCAATGCCGTCTATGTCGCATTCAATGCGGCGAAGCAGGCGGTAAGCCAGAATGGAAGTTTGGAGGTCCCGCTGCATCTGCGTAATGCCAGCACCTCGCTGACCAAGTCACTGGGCTATAGTGACGAATATCGCTATGCCCACGATGAGGAGAATGGTTTCGCCGCGGGTGAGAATTATTTTCCGCCGCAGTTGCAGGACGAGCGGTTCTACTTTCCAAGAAACAGCGGGCTGGAAGCACGCATCAAAGAGAAGCTGGATGCCTACCGTTCACTGAATGAGCAGTCCGGTAATAAACGCTACGACGAGTAAGCACGGCTGCTATTGATAGTGTAATTGATAGTGCAATGGAAGGTGCAATTGACAGTGCAATTGACAGTGCAATTGACTGTGGTTAAGGTTGATTACTCGGCACAAATACTAAAAAAGTGGAAAGACATGAATACCAGGCTGTCCAGAATACTCATTATTATGTCAATCGCCGGGCTACTTAATGCCTGCTCGAGCATTGCCAGTCAAGATTCCCAATTCGAAGGCCAGTTCAGGCCTCCCGTCGTTGCTGGCAGTGTTGCTGACGCGGAGATGATGGCTAAGTGGTCGCGAAGCTGCGCCCTGTGCCATATCACCGGCGAAGCGGGCGCCCCGGTCGTGGGCGATAGCAGCGATTGGCAACAACGTTTAGCGAAGGGAGAAGAAGCTGTTCTCGACAATGTGATAAAGGGCTTTAATTCCATGCCGCCTCTTGGCTATTGCATGGCCTGTGAGGTGTCGGACTTCCGCGCAATGGTCGCCTATATGGCGGGAGTCGATCGATGAAAAAAATCTCAAGACGCTCATTTCTGGCATCCAGTGTAAAGGCTGCGATGTTTAGTGGTTTCGCTGTGAAGGGCGGGGCTTTCGCCCATTCTGCTTCCTGGAGTAACTGGTCCGGTGGTCAGACCTGTCAGCCAGCTGGTCGCTATGATATTAGCAGCGAAGATCAGCTCACTAGCCTGCTGAGAAATACTCTGGGGCCGATTCGCCCAGTAGGGTCAGGTCACTCATTTAGTGCGCTGGTACCCACCGACGGGCATCTCGTCGTCATAGATCAGCTTAGCGGCATCTTGAATTCGGATGCGCAGGCGAAGCAGGTAACCCTGGGGGCTGGGTCGCGTCTTGGCGATCTTGGCGCGCAGCTAGAGGCGATCGGGCAGGGCATGATCAATCTGCCCGATATCGACAGACAGACCGTCGCCGGCGCCATTGCTACCGGCACTCACGGCACCGGCGTAACCCTGCAAGCGCTGTCGTCTTTCATTACCTCACTGCGTCTTATCACGCCTAACGGCAAAGTCATGGACATAGACTCCAGCGACGAAGACTTGCTGCACGCTGCTCGTGTAAACGTAGGGGCGTTGGGTATAGTGACGCAGGTAACGATGCAGAACCGTGAATCCTACAAATTAAAGAAGCGTGAGTGGGCAGCACCCACCGAAGAAATTCTTGCCAATTTCGATGAGCTCGCGGCAAGCCACAGGCATTTCGAGATCTTCCCGCTGGTATATTCCGACTACTCACTGGTGCTCTCTATCGATGAGACCGATGAGCCTATAGGGCAGAGCGAGGTAGAGGAGGAGCCCAGCGACGATGCATCCATCGCCGAGTCGCTAGGCCTTAGCGACAATCCCACTCCAGCCGAACGGCTGCGGCTGTCCAATGCTACAGCATCGCGTATTCAGCCCACCGAGGCGGTGGATGTGTCCCACAAGATACTCTCCAATGTGCGCAATAGTCGCTTCAACGAGATGGAGTATTCGGTGCCGGCTGAAGTTGGAGCCGAGTGTCTGAGAGAGATTCTGAAGACGATATACGACGAGGCTATCGATGTGCAGTTCGTGCTCGAGTACCGTTATGTGGGTGCCGATGACGATTGGCTAAGTATGTCCTATGGCGATCACCCTCATGCCACGATCTCTATTCATCGAACGGCCAGTGCCGATTACCGCTCCTATTTTAACAGGATCGAGCCCATCTTCTGGAAGTACGGCGGACGTCCACACTGGGGCAAGGTGCATAACCTGACTCATGTGGAATTAACCGAGCTGTATCCTCGCTTTAAGGATTTTATGGAGTTAAGGCGGGAGCTAGACCCGCAGGGTAGGATGTTGAACCCTCACCTGCGTGCCCTGTTTAATGCCTAAGGTTCTTACACTAAGCTTAGGCAGACATGCCTCTGGCAGATATAGGCCAGACCGCCTCAACCACATCCCCGCGAATCGCGTACATCTGGTCGTAGAGATTAACCACCGGGTCGCAGTGTGAAACGATGACCTCGAGTTTATCGCCAACCTTGTAACTGCGTGAGGGATCGTCTCCGTACAGAATCGTACCGAACTCATCGGAACCGGAGCGGTATGTCATACCCGATTCGCCCTTGATGATAGGCCATGGCTGATTGATGGTGCAGGCCTTGGCGCCGGCATCGGAAGTGGCACGGCCTTCGTACTGATCGTTCAATACCGTGGTCATGACGGTGAGCGACGTAGCAAAGTCGGAGTAGACCTCAGCATCCTGCTCGCCACCTATGGAAATATACTGTGCGTCCATGAACACATAACTGCCCACTTGTACGTCGGTCATGCCAACCGTGTCGTGATCGATATTATAGGTGCCGGTACCGCCGCCACTGAATATCTCGGTATTGAGCCCCGAGGCCTTCATCAGATTAAAGGTGTCGGTGGCTTGCACCATGCGCTCCAGAGTCTGTGCCTTGCGCGTCTGAAAACCCACCACATGCTGTGCTGCCGCGTCATAGCAGAGCATGCCGCGAAAACGCAGACCCGGTAGTTTATCCACAAGTTGCGCCAGTTGCAGGGCGCTCTGGCCGAAAGGTGTGCCCGTGCGCCTTATGCCTGGGTCAACATCTACTACCACATCGGCAATTATGCCCTTGGCGACGGCGGCCTCCGATAACAGGCGAGCATTGGGCTGCGAGTCAGTAGCCTGAATGAACCCCGGGCACAGCTGCGCCAGGTTCATCGCGCGGTTTATTTTCGTTGGGGTGACATTGCCGGTGGTGTTCAGAATCTGATCGATGCCATTGAGAAACATCGCCTCTGCCTCGCTAACCTTCGCGGTGCAGATGCCTACGGAGCCTCTATCCATCTGCATATGAGCGATGGTAGGGCACTTGTGCGTCTTTGCGTGAGGACGACTGGCGATGCCATTGGTAGACATGGTGGACGCCATCTTGTCGAGATTGCCTTCCAGCAGATCCAGGTCTACGCACAGGGCTGGCGTATCCAACTCCCACTTGGACACGTTTACCGACATCTCGCCATTGGCATAGAAATCGCGCATCTCCCGGGAGGTGTAGCCTCGGGCTGATGTGGGTATCCAGATGGCGGCGGCGCCACTGGCCTGTAAGAAACGACGTCTTGAGATGCTATTGTTCTTCATGGGGAGCCTCTTCTTTTTCTAAATTCGTCACTGAGACTAAATACTACTCGAATCTGAGCCCTTACAGTAAAAATACTGTCTTAAAGTTGGGTATTCAATGCCAATAAAAAATGAAATAATTGAATACAGTTCTGGCATTAGTATCTAACGCATAGCGTTTCGGTATTCTGGCCCATTGAAAGCACAGTGCTGTGCCTATAGACCTCATCTTCTATTTTGTTGAGGGTCGGCCTGCTTTCTATGATCTAGCTCAGGAGCAAATAGTGCGGTATTCAATAAAAATAGTAAGTGTTCTGCTGTCAGTCTATAGTGTGATTGCGACTGCACAGGACGCACCCGCAGACGAATCTACGATCACCTACCCAGCCTCTTTCTTCGCTCAATACGGGCCAGTGTCTGTCAATGACATGCTCAATGTTATACCCGGCATCAGTCTGGCACTCGAAGGGAACGAGGTTCGATCCTTTAATAGCGCAGATCGGGGTCTCGGGGCTAGCGAACAGATTCTCATTAACGGAAAGCGCATGGCTGGCAAAGCTAATGAGGCTAGCAGTCAGCTTGCCAGAATTTCGGCAGACCAGGTGCAATACATTGAAATCATTCGTGGCACCTCGGGAGATCTCGATGTCCGCAATACCGGACAGTTAATCAATATCGTCCTGCTCGAGTCGCAATCGAGTTCCAGCATATCGACAGAACTTGGTGCGACGCATTTTCATGATGGGAATGTAGATCCCATAGGTACCTTTTCATTCAGTGGTCAGACCGGACAGTTCGACTATCTCCTCAGTGCTCAGGTCGCATCGGGCTATGAGGCTCTAGATAGTTATGAGATAAGTGTTTTGCCTCCGGGGCTTGGTCTAAATGACGTTCGCGAGATCGAGCGCTTTCGAGATCAGACCACCACTACCCTAAATTCGAATATTGCCTATCAGATATCACCGGATAGCAGGATCGCCTTTAATGGCCTCTACCGGCAGAATGATCCGCCCACGACACTGACAAGGACTATCACGAATTTCCTAGATACCCCGCCATCGCTTCTGGTAGAGCGCGAGGCGATTCCCGCCGAATCGGATAACTGGGAATTCGGTGGCGACTATGAGCTCAATTTTGATGGTGGTGGAAAATACAAGATCCTCTTCATCGTCAATGAGAATAACAACGAAATAACCCGCGAGCGATTTGTATCGCGGGGCCTCGGTGACCCGGAAGCTAAGAACTTATTCCTCGATACTGGCAGCAGAGAGCGCGAACGCATTGTGCGTACCTCCTATACTTGGGATCCGTTCGAGGGTCAGAATTTGGAGCTTGGCATCGAACGAGCTCAGACTATTCTCGATTCTACATTAAAAATCGGTTTGCCCATTCCAGGTGCACCCTCCGCCGATCACGGTGGCTTAACTCCCATCCCACTGCCGAATGCGGTGTCATCGGTAGAGGAGATTCGCTATGAGGGGTTCGCCATACACAACTGGCAGATCAATCAGCGTATGTCGCTGGAAAGCAGTCTGTTCTATGAGGACTCGGAGATATCGCAGTCTGGCGATGTGAATGTCAGCAGGAGTTTCGACTTCCTAAAACCCAAATTTGATTTTAGATTCAATATGAGCAACAGCCTTCAGCTTAGTTTGTCGGCCGAGCTGGATGTGTCACAGTTGAGATTCTCAGATTTCTCGGCCGCAGCGAATGACCGCGATGAGACTCAGGATACCATCGCTGGCAACCCTGAGTTGGAGCAGGAGCAGGTGTGGCGTTACATCGCCAATCTCGACTACCGGCTGCCTAACGATGGGGGCGTACTTAATTCCAGGCTGTTCTACTACGATGTGGGCAATTCAATAGACCGTATCGATATCTCAACGAGTCCAACCAGACTCGCTTCTACCAATGGCAACGTGGGTGACGGCAAGGTGTTCGGGCTGAATCTTAATGCCAGCATCAGGTTGGGTTTTCTTAACCTTCCCCAGGCGGTAGTTACCGCAGGCTTATTGGTACAGGATTCCTCTATCTATGCGCCATTAATTGCCAAGAAGCGAAAGGTTGTTCCCTTTGATCGGGGAAATGTGCGTTTCGGCTTTCGGCAGGATATCCCATCACAGAATTTCAACTACGGTCTAAATTACCGCGATGGCATCGACGGTAATAGGCCCTTCTATGATATCGACAATGTAATATTTATTGGCTCGGGCATGCTTAGCAATCTAAGTCTGTTTGCCGAGAAAAACAGTGTAGGTGCATTTACCTTCAGAGCAGAGGTGGACAACCTCTTGAATGAAGAAGCTTGTCGAGAACGCAGACGCTTTAATGGCTACTTACGCGATGGCGATGTCAGAGAGATCGAGCGTTTCTGTACCACTAACGGCGTTCGTTTTACCTTCAAGGTGCGGGCTACTTTTTAAGGGTGCCTACGGATTTTCCGGATTCAATCCGCCAATCTATTCCTAATAGGTTTCCATTTTCTTATTCCCATGCATAATAGGCAACGCTGCCGCTTGGCGTGTTGAATTATAAAGAAATGGAGTAAGAAGCATGGATTTTGAGACACTTGTACAGACCAGACGCAGCGTGCGTGGATACCAGGATAAACCGGTCTCCCGTGAAGTCATCGAAGAGATTATTCAGGTGGCCAAGGGCGCGCCTTCCTCTATGAACACTCAGCCCTGGCACCTGTATGTCGTTACCGGTGAGTCACTGACTAAGATTCGCAAGGGCAACACAGAAAATATGGTGGCGGGAATAAAACCGCAGCGCGACTTCCCCACCAAGGAAGCCTATGAGGGTATTCACCGTCAACGCCAGATCGAGATAGCGGTACAGTTGTTCGAAGCTATGGGCATAGAGCGCGACGACAAAGAGAAGCGCACCGATTGGGTGATGCGCGGCTTTCGCCAATTCGATGCGCCGGTTTCTATCGTGCTTACCTACGACAAAGTTATGGAACCTGCGGCCATAGCACAGTTTGACCTGGGCGCAATCTCCTACGGCATCTGTCTCGCGGCTTGGGATAGAGGGCTGGGTACAGTGATCAACGGTCAGGGTGTGATGCAGACACCGGTAGTCAGAAAGCACGCGGGGATACCCGATGATCAGAATATCCTAACCTGTATCGCCATGGGTTATCCCAACGATGAGTTCTTGGCGAATAGCGTGAAGTCTAGGCGTGCCGAGCTTGAGGACTTCGTTAGTTTTGTGGGATTTGA
Organism: Gammaproteobacteria bacterium; assembly: GCA_029253585.1. Lineage (GTDB taxonomy): Bacteria > Pseudomonadota > Gammaproteobacteria > Pseudomonadales > Pseudohongiellaceae > UBA9145. Next base: position 21,121 of record JAQWZF010000021.1, on the reverse strand, counting down.
GTAGGAAGCGCTGTAGGTCCACTGTGGCTCGTTTGGTCGCACAGTGCAAAGGTCGATATCGAATGCTTTTCTTTGATCGAGCGTTTGATTCAGCGTTTGATCGTTAGTAAGTGAGTACAGATCTGTAGTTGCAGCTTTACTAGTTCAATAGACTCTCAATCACGCAGGAGATAAGTAGAATGAATAGGCCCGCTGTCGGTACGATATTACTTCTTCTTCCCTTTGTTTCAGCCTGTGCTCAGCAATCTATGCAGTCCGCCGTGTCAGTTGAGGCGACGGTGGCCTTCACTGAAGGCCCCACCGTCGCAGAAGATGGCACGGTGTATTTCACCGACCTTTATAGCAATCGGATAATGCGGCGCTCTCCTGCTGGTGCGGTCTCTGTATTTCGCCAGCCCAGTAATCGTGCAAACGGGCTAATCTTCGACAGCGAATGGCGCTTGCTGGCCTGTGAAGGCGGTGACGGTGAATCGATATTGCCGCGTGTCACTCGAACCAATATGGAAACCGGCGATATTGAAGTTATTGCTGACGGATACAAGGGTAAGCAATTGCATCAGCCCAACGATCTAAGCTTCGATGCACAGGGACGCATCTATTTTACGGATAGGCCAGGCGCCAACCCGCGGCCTGAACAGACTGGCGTTCACGGTGTGTACCGAATTGATACAGATGGGTCGATAGAACGCATTCTCACTGAGCCGGAGGTGTTACGGCCAAATGGCATAGTGATTTCGCCGGACGATAGCACCCTGTACATTATCGAGACCGAGCAGAGCGAAGGCGGCCCCAGGCTGATTCGTGCCTGGGATCTTAGCGCTGAAGGCAGGGTGAGTAACTCGCGCGTATTTCACAATTTTTACCCGGGACGCAGCGGGGACGGTATGACCATCGACAGCGAAGGCAATCTATATGTTGCTGCTGGCTTGAATAATCTGCGTGGGACCAGTGAAACTCTCGATGTAGTAGCCGGCATTCATGTGTTCTCACCCTCAGGGGAGCTGCTCGAGCATATTCCAATTCCTGAGGATACTATTACTAACGCTGCCTTTGGTGGGCCGGACTTGCAAACCTTGTATATTACGTCTGGCAAGACTTTGTTTAGTGTTAGAACGGAGATTGTGGGGACTAGGCGCTAGGGTGCATACCTGAAAGCATGGGCGCAGTAGCACGCTGCGCTGCGTGTGCCTTGATTAATCCCGGTTTGAGTTAATCGTAGAAAGCAGGAGCCAAATTCAGGCTTTGGGCAAGTTCCTTGCTGTGCTCGATCCAGAAATTAGCACCTGTGGTTTCAATAAGCTGCTCAACTTTATCCATCGAGTCCAATGTCTCCTCGGCGCTAGTGTTAAACACAGGAGTGCGGCGCAAGGTTCGACTGGCTTCGAAATGATACAAATCTCCAGATAAAATGAGTGGGCCATAATTGGCTAGTTCCAAATACAAGGCCTGATGTCCCGGGGTGTGCCCTGGGGCGGAAATAATTCTGACACTGCCATCCCCAAAAACATCGAGATCGCCGTTTAGGCTGCGGCGATTGGCATTAATCAACTCACTATAGAGCGCTTCTCGAAACACAGGATTGTCTTCAGGGTGCTCAAATGCGGCGACGGCCTCGGCTTCTTGAATAAGTAGGGTAGAGTTGATGAAGGCATTGGCGGCACCAACATGGTCATAATGCATGTGTGAGAACGCTACTAAATCGACATCTGAAGGAGCAACGCCCATGCTGGCTAGCTGGTCGAGAAACGATTCTTCGTAGCGTGAATTGCCATCGGTCCTGCCAACATCGGCAAGTGGTAAGCCAGCATCCCAAACCATAAGATGCTCATTGTGCTGAATCAAATAACAAGGCACGAACAGCTCTCGTACAGTTGTCTCTTCGTTGCTCAGCCCGAACGCGCTGACATCATCAAAGCGTAGTTGGCCACAATCGAATACCGTTAGCTTTAAGTCGGCGTATGCGAAGCTCGAGACTAGTAATAGTAGCACTGTCAAAATTCTAAACATGATTTACTTCCAAAGCTGAAATACATTAAACCTGAGGTAAGCGATAAACTCGCTTGGCCGTATCATGAAACATTGCCGCCCGTTCGTTCGCGGAATATCCCTTAGTTAACTTCTTAAATTGATTCCACAGTACCGTATACGAGCAAGATAATTTATCGACAGGGAAGTTGCTTTCAAACATACAGCGCTGCGGCCCAAATTGCTCAATGATGTAATCGTACCAGTCTTGATTCGCTGCAACGAGTTCGTTAGAACTCGGAGGTGCGGCACGTTCATGCCAGCCGTAGCCATTCACTACCATCTGGATTCCACCTACCTTAGCTACCACGTTAGGATATTGAGCGAGTTCGGCAATTGCAGGTTTCCACGCTGCAAAGACTTCATTTCTGCGACCCGCATAAGTGCCGATTCCAATAGGGCCGCCAAGATGATTCAGTATGATAGTAGTATCGGGGAAGGTCTTGGCAAGATCAGTGACGTCGGCGATGTGGGTGTGATACAACCAGCCTTCAAAGGAGAGACCGTAGGTTCGCAGGTGCGCATAGCCTTTGCGAAAATCGGGATTCAACAAAACATGTTCCAACGCATTAGGGGAGCGATTTGGAGTAACGGACAGATCGGCCCAGGCAGCACGATGTCGAATTCCCCTAAAGCGCTGCGGGCTGGCAGCCATGTGAGCTTCTAATACCGGGGCCACAGCATCACCGAGTCGTAGATTGGCAGAGCCAACTATGCCGGTGGCTACGCGCGTTTCACCGTAGTTGCCACTAGCACTTTTGGCGGCTACGCCTTGCACAAATTCTGTCTCACCGATTACTTTTAGTTCCTCGGGCCCATCGGCGCGGTACATCGACGTGCATTCGACGAAAACCGTCTGACGCACATTGTGCGCACTCGTGTCCTTTAGAAGATCTGCTAGCATGTAGGTATTGCTAGGCCGCTCCCAGAGATGATGGTGTGGATCTATTATCGGTAGTTCTGGCTCGACGGCTGCTTCGGCGGTCAAGGAAAGCCATTCTAAAGCTGGCTGAGCCATCGATTTCTTGCCGGCTAAGCCCGGGAGGGCACCCGATAGAGCAAGTCCGCCAGCGGTATACAGCGCCGCCTGATTGAAAAAATCCCGTCGCGTGATTTTAGTCATTGCACTATCTCCGGTGATCGATGAGCAGTGGTCGATTATTTATCTTTTAGCAACGACTAACAAGCTATCTCTTTTGTAGACCACTCATTCACTACTGCCACAATTCAGCCAGAGATAGTCTTCTACTTTATTGACGGAGTGCCAATGATAGCTACCATGGCTCTAATATTTAGTTTGGCAGGTTAATTGTAATTCATGTACTTTGTTCCTCTGACGAGCATAAAAATAAAAAGGAAAAGCCATGTTCAAATTGAGAAAACCACTCTGCATCGGCATGTTAGCAGGCTTCCTATTTGCGCTCAATATTGGTCAAGATTTGCTGACTACGAAGATAAGCGCAGCTAGTAACGGCCAAAGTGTCCCCAGTTTTGCAGTCGATCCTTTTTGGCCCCAACCGCTTCCTAATAAATGGATTCTCGGTCGAACCATTGGCGTCGATGTTGACGCGAGAGACCATGTCTTCATCGTACACCGTGATTCCGACGACATGTTCATGTCCCAGGAGATAGGTTTAGATTTAGGAAACTCTCAATGCTGCACGGCAGCTCCGCCGATATTGGAATTTGATGCCGAAGGAAATTTGATCAGCTCCTGGGGTGGCCCCTCTGCAAGTGGTGAATTCGAATGGCCGGCTTCCAACCATGGAATCGAGGTTGCCGCCAATGGCAATATTTGGATAGGGGGAAATGGAAGCGGCGATTCCCATGTATTGGTATTCACTAGAGATGGCGAATATATCCGCACCATTGGTGAGCCAGGTAATGGGCGCGACAGTAATAGCACGACCCATTTCGCCCGCGTTGCCGAGATCGCTATCGATAGATCGGGTACTGAGGCCTATCTGGCGGATGGCTACACCAATCGGCGAGTCGCAGTAGTCGATGTCGCAACCGGAGCCTTCAAGCGCTATTGGGGAGCTTATGGCAATCGCCCGGATGATGAGGCTGATAACAGCTATGTTCCGGGTCAGGCTCTGCCGCAGCAATTTAAGGGACCGGTGCATTGTGCCGAGCCATCGAATGATGATCTGATCTATGTCTGTGATAGAGGGGGCGACAGAATTCAGGTGTTCAGACCCGATGGAACTTTTATTAAGGAGGGGATGATTGCACCGCAAACGCTTGCGATGGGCTCAACCTGGGATATCGCCTTTTCTCAAGACGAGAATCAGGAGTTTATCTATGTGGCTGATGGCTCGAATATGAAGGTTCACATACTCGACAGAGATTCTCTGGAGGTGCTTTACACTTTTGGTGAAGGTGGCAGACAGCCCGGTATGTTCTTCTCGCCGCATAGCATAGCTACCGACTCGTCAGGAAATATCTACACGACAGAAACCTATGAGGGCAAGCGGGTGCAAAAATTTTTGTACACGGGAATGGTGCCACTTCAGAGTGTTCGAGAGGGAGCTGCTTGGCCAGCGCAGGAACGCAACTGAGTTTGAAGCTAGCATCCAGGGATATCTAAGGGGTTAAGCTAGTTCTATTGAACCCTTCGATAGCTTTCTCTAAAAACTCGCTGCCGCTAAGGCTGGTTTTCCGCCTCGATCTTGCGTTCTTGCCGCTGCTGCTCTTCCTCTTTGACGGATTCTATTACCTCTAGAACGCCGTCAACGTCGGCGTCAGTCAGGTTCTTCGCGAAGGTGCCGGTCAGCTTGCTATCCGCCTGCAGCTCACCGTCTTCGAACAGCTTCCAGATTTCCTTGGCGTATTGTGTCTTCAGCAGTTCCGGAGCGAACTGGCCGTAGTAACTGCGAATCTTATTTACGTCACGCTCTAGCATGGCTTCGGCATTATTATTTGCTGCGGCATCCACGGCCTGTGGTAGGTCGATAATTACAGGGCCGTTTTCATCCACTAATATATTAAATTCCGACAGGTCGCCGTGAACCAGTCCTGCACAGAGCATGCGCACGACAAAGCGCATGACCGTAGTGTGATCGCGCACGGCATCCTCGGCTGACAGCATGACTTCGCTGAGGCGCGGTGCCACAAGGCCCTCGCTGTCGGTGACCAATTCCATCAATAGCACGCCATCGACACAGGTATAGGGCTGAGGAACCCGTACCCCAGCCGCGGCGAGCTTGTTCAGCGCATCTACCTCGGCATTGTGCCAGGTCTGTTCCTGCTGCTCACGGCCGAACTTCGAGCCTCTATCCATGGCACGGCTGCGGCGGCTATTGCGCGACTTGCGACCCTCTCTATACAGCACCGCCTGCTTAAAGCCCCGGTTCGCAGCCTCCTTGTAGACCTTGGCGCAACGAATCTCGGCGTTGCAGCGCACTACATAGACATCGGCTTCTTTGCCGCTCATTAGCCTGCTGACGACCTCATCTATAAGGCCTTCATCTATGAGGGGCTGGATTCGCTTGGGGATTTTCATGGCATCTTTTTACTGTACTTGGGTTGGGGATGCTAGGGGAAGCTTAAACTATTGAAAGATGGAAGTGTGGGAGATTCGAGTAGAGCAGCATAATAGCGCTATTCGATCGGTTTTAGGGGGCACTCAGGTGTCGCCTCCATTGGTCGCCACCTGTCTTTTTCTGTGCAGATTAAGGTGTTTTTGGACTGGGCCTATCCGGCAGTCTCCTTGTGTACCCTGATGTTGGCAAGGAGAGGAGAGGGTACACGTCCAGTCCGCCCCAAGAGCTAGAGCCTCTTTTTGAGAGCTCGAATCAAGCAGAGTACCTGCGTTAAATATTAGGGGGCAGCTATGCTAATCAGCGTGTGTATTGCACGATTATTGAAATATGCAGTTATTTCAATATTTGATAAGCATTAGGCCTCGATAACAGCCATGTCTGCGGTGATTTCCATACAAAGAGACGGTGCAACTGTACTATAATCAGGCTCCATTGGGCCGAGTGCCTGTGCAACGCACAGAATCTTTCTCGAGGATTATAGGGCTGCATTGGAGCTAGTCTATTGATCCGCGTCAATGAACACATATACGTAGCAAAATTTCAAAAACACTTACTTTGAGCTGAATTGGATTAGATTCGTCCATAGCTCTGGTGAGTCATAAGGAGAACCGGACAATGCAAAAATTTAACCCTATCAGCCTGCTAGGCCTGTTGCTGGCACTCGCCGCACCCGCCGCAGTATTTGCCCAGGCCGACCAGATTACTTTTCACAAGGACATTGAGCCAATCCTGCAGCGCAGCTGTCAGAGTTGCCACAGAGATGGCGGCGTTGGCCCAATGCCATTGGTAAGTTACGATCAGGTGGCGCCTTTCGCCGGCTTGATAGAATACAAGACTGCGATCAGAGATCGCGCCGGTGCCATGCCGCCTTGGTATGTTGAAAAAGGCATCGGAATTCAAGAATTCAAGAACGATGTCTCCCTGACTGACGAAGAGATAGCCGCGATTTCTGCCTGGGCGCGAAGTGGTACGCCCAAGGGTGACGAAGCAGACGCACCCGCTGCGTTGGTCTTCGATGACAGCGTTAAATGGACTGCCGGCGAGCCGGATCTAGTTCTAGTCAGCAACACTGTGACCAAGCTTGCTGGCACGGCGGACTGGTGGGGCGAGATCGACAGCATGCTCATCGATATTCCCGAAGACCGCTGGGTGAAGTCAGTTGAGGTTGTTGAAGTAAATGACGTCAACAATCAGGCAGACAAGGGACGCGACACCGTCGGTGGCGCTTACATTTTCCACCACATGATCTGGGGCACGGCTGATCTAGACGAGAACGGCAATCGCACTGGTCCTTCTCTGGCGTGGCCGGTTCATGAAGTGGGTCGTAACGCAGACATCTTCGATGAGGAAGCGGGCCGTCTGTTAAGAGCCGGTAGCTATCTGGTATCTGATTCCGTGCATTTACATTCCAACGGTCGAGATACTGACGCTCACCTGGAAATAGGCTTTCGTTTTCATCCAGTAGGCTATGCACCGAAATTTAAGGATGCCTTCTTCAATGCCCAGGGCAATGGCGTAGATATTAGTATCCGCGGCAACGAGAAAGACCAAGAGCTTCACGCCTACACCACGCTGACAGAACACACTAAGATCTCTACCTTCGAGCCGCATCTGCATGCTCCGGGTGAGCGCATGTGTCTGGAAGCGATCTGGGGCTACAACGTGGAAACGCTGTCATGCGTAGGCTACGACCACAACTGGGTTCGTGGCTATGCCTATGCAGATGATTCTGCTCCTCTCTTACCCGCGGGTACGATCCTGCACATTGTGGGTTATATGAACAACACAGAAACCAACCCTAACGTGCCAGATGCCAGAAACTGGCAGGGTTCGGGCAATCGCTCTGTGACCAATATGTTTATCGACCTGGGTATTCGGGTAACCATGACTGACGAGCAGTTCTTCGCCGAGATGGAGAAGCGTCGCCAGAACCTGAATTTGGGTCCTAATGATCATGTGGTTGGCTGCCCTCTATGTCTATTGCCATTGGTTCAGCCGCTAGGCAACGCATCGGCAAGCCAGGAGCCTGCTAACGATGTTGCACTTCAGGGAGCGGGCCAATAATGAACATAAGTAATCAGCTAATCCGCAAGGCAGCGGCCCTTTGCTTCGCTGCTCTAGCTTTTGCCTCGATAAACCTGGCGCAGGCTGAATCTTTCAATTTCGGTAAGAACATAGAAGTAGCCTACGAAGGCTGGCGCCCACTGGAAGACGGGACCTTCAACTTCATGTTCGGTTACATGAATGAGAATTGGGAAGAGGAGATCGATATAGAGGTAGGCGAGAATAACTTTCTCTCCCCGGGTTCGGCCGATCGCGGTCAACCCACTCATTTCCTCCCCAGACGCAATCGCTTTACTTTCGAGGTTAACGTCCCCTCCGACTGGGGTGATCGTGAATTGGTTTGGGAGTTAACCGTTCGTGGTGAGACGCGTCGTGCCTATGCGACGCTAAAGCCCGATTACCTGGTGGACAATATGGTAATCGCCTCTGAGACCGGCTCTTTGGGTGCTGGTACCTCAAGCCCGGAATCCAGAGCCAATGTCGCGCCGGTAGTTACACTTCAGGGTGACACTGTTGATGGTAAGCATATGCGTACTGTGCGTGTAGGGGAGCCGCTGAGCTTTGACACGCAGCTTGTTGATGATGGTATTCCGAGAACTCAAAGTACAGTGGACACTGTGCGTGCTATCGCGGCGGGTGGTGGCGAAGGAACTACCGAGCAGATGGTGCAGAATCAGATGGCCCTGCGGATTCCATGGAAGCCCACGGTGCAGAAGATCAATGGATTGTTCCTGTCATGGAATGTCTATCGTGGCGCAGGCAAGGTGACTTTTGATCCACCTCAGCCGAAAGTATGGGAAGACACACGCCCCGGTTCTAACTCCGCATGGGGTTTATCCTGGTCGCCGCCGGAGATTCCTACCAACGGCATGATCGGAACTACAGTCACATTCGAGGAGCCAGGCGAATACGTCTTATGGGGCCGTGGCGATGACGGTGGCCTCTACCAGGATGCCTATATGACTGTTACGGTAACGCCTTAGAACGATCTCTAATTAAAGGCTCGAGAAATTCAATTCTCGAGCCTTTAATAATAAGTAACGCCCCCCCCATCTTTTCCTCGCTTATCTGCTTGTTCCTCTCGCTAGGAGCTATAGTGGGCACTGACAAAGTGAGCCATTTGTCGCAGAATGAAGACATTAACACACTGTTTGATCGGTAACTGTGCTTTTCATAAGTAGAATGAAACGCGAGATTAAGGCTGCGCAATTTAAGGAAAAGCTAGAACAAGAGCCAAGAGGAACAGCTGAATGAATCGAAGACGTTTTTTACAACAGTCTGTAACGGCGGGAACGGCGGCCCTTTTGCCTGCTACTCCATTATTCGCTGCAGATCAGAATAGTATCGATGCATTCATCGAGCAGAAGATGCGACGCGATCATATCCCAGGAGTGGCCGCCTGCATCTTCGATGCAGAAAGGGTGATCTGGTCCAAGGCCTATGGCTGGGCCAATATCGATCAGAGAATACCGATGAGCCTTGATGGCTTGCAGAACATCGCCTCGATCTCCAAGACATTTACCACTACCGCCATCATGCAGCTCTATGAGGCTGGCTTGCTGCAGCTCGATGAGGATTTAAATTCGATATTGCCCTTCGTCGTGCGTAATCCCAAGCACCCGACAGATCGAATTACCCTACGGCAACTAATGACACACAGCTCATTCGTTCGTGATGGCCTTTCCTATTCCAGGCAGTATGCCTGCGGCGATCCGCGATTCTCTCTGTCAGTCTGGCTGGAGCAATACTTCACCCCCGATGGTGCCTTCTACAATGCCGAGGAAAACTTCCATGACTGGGAGCCAGACTCCAGATTCGAATACACAAATGTATCGTTCGGAATTCTCGGCTACATAGTCGAGCTGAAATCCGGCATTCCCTTTTCCGAATACTGCAGGCGCAATATTTTCTCGCGTCTGGGCATGGACAATACCGCTTGGATGTTAGCCGATGTCGATCTAACGCAGCACGTCGTGCCTTATACTTGGATAGAGAATACTACCGCCAGGGGCCCAACCTGGGGCGGAATTCCGCTGGGAGTTATTCGTGAGGATGGTCCCACGCTAGACGCTTCGCTAGCGGATGGCTACCAGGAGAACTGTGTCTACAACCACCCGAATTATCCTGACGGTTTCTTACGAACCAGCGTGAACCAGCTCAGTGTGTATGCCAGAGCCTACCTGAACGGTGGCGAATTCGGGGGGCGTCGCATACTTAAAGATTCCAGCATCCAGGCCATGCTGACGAACCAGAATATTCCAGGCAATCGCAAGCAGGGGCTGACCTGGTACGCCGATCAGGAAATGACGGGCGAGCTTAAATGGGGGCACGGAGGCAGTGATCCGGGTTCAAACACCGATATGCGTTTATTGCCGGCTCAGGGTGTAGGTGCCATCGTGTTCGCTAATACGAATGGCATTGTGCCTACTGAAATCAGCGATCAACTGCTGGAACTGGGCTTGGGGCTAATCTAGCTACGGGGGACCCTGACAACGTATCAACTTAAGCAGGACAACTTCATGTAGATAATTTATCAACGCCTCCTTCCTGTAGCTCCTCTGGAATAACCGCATAAGTTGATAAGTTGTCAGTGTCCCCTACTTCTCTGTTATATTTTTTGGTAGATTATTTTCAGTGCCGTCAGAGGATTTCCGGTGAGAATTTCCTTGAATCGAACAACACCACTCTTTTGGGCTTTGTTGCTTGGGCTATTTGTTAGTAGCACCATCAGCCCCGCTAGAGTTTTTCGCCTTACTGATAATCATACCCATTATTCTATTGAGTTTTCTCGTCGTCAGGGCAGGGATTAACTCTGTAAGCCTTCATCTATTACTGGCACTTCTTTTTAGTATGGGCGGTGATGTGTTGCTGGAAATGAATCTATTCGTGCCGGGGCTGTCTTCGTTCCTGTTCGCCCAACTTTTCTATGGCAGCTTGTTTCTTAGATATAACAGCAGCTGGTCGGCCGACTATCAAATAAGCCTTCTATTAGTGGGCGCCAGTTTGGTGATGGCCGTTATCATATGGAGTTACGCTGGCGACATGCGGCCTCCCGTTATCGCCTATCTTCTGGTAATAACTTTTATGGGCCTAAGTGCCAACACATCTCCTATCAAGGGCGCCATCCTTGGCGCTGCCGTCTTTATTCTTTCGGATTCCATCATAGCCATCGATCGATTCGTGATGGCGGTTCCTGCTTCGGGCTGGTTGATAATGATCAGTTACTATGTCGCCCAGTTTTTGTTGGTGGGAGCTGTAATTCAGGAAACGCGATCGAAAAAAAGGGGATAGACCTGCAAAAGACCTGCCCCCTTTGTATGGTAGTAATGGGTATTACTTAATACCCGTCATAACAGGTTAGAAAAAAGGGGTCAGGGTAAATATACAGTACTATATATTCACTCGGACCCTATTTACTAGGATAGAGCGTAATATGAGAAGACTACTAGAGGTTTACTCTGACCCCATTTCTGCAACCCCAGTTCTACAAAGAGGGGGGGGGAGAAGAGGCCTTCTTGAGCAAGATTTTGTTATAAAACCCAAGGCGTAAAATGCGCCTTGGGTTTTATTCTAATAGGCCCTAAGCATTCGCCATTTCTTCATTAGCGGCGTACCAGATAAACAGACCAAACGCGATCTTGTTCAGTACATCAGCCAAATTGTAAACTATGTTAAGTGTGCCCATATCAGTCCCTCCAGCGAGGTAGCCAAAAAAGTAACCTATGGGATAGATAGCCCATCCGATCGTAGCAGTCCACTTCATCAGATTGTAAGATTTCTGAACAGCAGGCGGAGCTGCGCTGGCCGCGACCCGGCTCGCTTCGCCGGCAAAGATTTCATAGAGAATGAAGGCCCACCCCAACATGCCTATTGCGAAGCCGAGTGTCGCGTTCATGTAGCCCGCTTCGCCCATGTATCCGGGGATCAGCATAACCAGCGTGCCAATCAGCAGACGCCAGAACACTCCGCCAGCTACCTTTGTAATAGCAGAGAGTATGAGATAGAACTCTATCATTAGAAGGGGCACAGTCAGCAACCAGTCAATATAACGAAAGTCAGTCGGTGTGTTGCCCGTTGAAACCCATACCTCGCGCATGTAGAAGTAGTGGAAAGCCGCGATAAATGTGACTAGCGCGCTAACGGTGAGTGAAGTTGCCCATTTTCCGCCCATTCGAAGCGATTCCATTAGGAAAAAGACCGTCGCCGCTGCTAGGGCCATTGAGATCAGCCAGAACGAATATCCGACGAAGTCACCGGACTGAAGCATCATAGAGTCACCTGACGCAGCCAAAACCGACTGACCCGCGGCAAGACCTGTTATTGCTACTAAGCTTGTAAATAATTTTTTCATTTTCTCTCCCAAGATAGTAAAGAACTTATATTAAAATTTAGAACAGCTTATATTCATACGCAGACGATCACAATGTAGTTCAAAAAAAAAATGTACAAATTATGAACTTTTTAGTAAAAAAAGGAGTATTTCTTTGTTAATAAAGCTATAAATTAGCTAATCGTCGGATCTAAGCGACGGAAAAAGAAGATAAAATATTACTGGGAGGGCGTTATGGAGCCAAAAATAGAGTCTAAAATCAAGAAACTGCTAATAGAAAGTCAGATTCTCTCTCACCAGTCAGCACTTTCAGGCCTCTCGCCGGGGACTCGCCTCTATGATGCAATTGACTACCATCTTTCGTATCCGGGGTCAGGCGCTCGCATGTCGCTCTCTTTAGCGGCTAGTTTGGCACTTGACATCTCCCCAGAGAGAGCCGCACATCTTGCCGCCGCCGTAGAAAGTTTGCATAACGCCTCTCTAATCCAGGATGACCTTCAGGACCGAGATGCACTAAGACGCGGTAAACCTGCGGTTTGGAAAAAATTCGGGCCGGACCTAGCGATAAATGCAACGGATCTGTTGTTATCGAACGCCTATGCCCTGGTAGCTAGCATTGGTGGAGTAACGTCAGGTCAGCAGTTGATATCCACAATGCACCAAGCGGTCGTCAAAACGCTGCAAGGTCAAACGAAGGACCTAAGTCATAACCAATCGGAAAGCGTAACAGAGGGCATCGCTGTAGCGGCAGACAAATCTGGACCTCTTTTTTCCCTCAGTCTGCAGCTTCCGCTTATCCTCGCAGGCTATGAGAACTGTGTTGATCTAGCGGGAGAAACAGGTTCGCTATTTGGAGTAGGCTATCAAATTTTCGATGATATCCAAGATCTCTCTAAAGACAGATTCGCCGGCAATCACTTTAACCTGGCTCAATTAGTCAACGAGAAGGGACTGTCAGGTATACCGGGTAACAGGGCGGAAGATCTGGCTCACTCTTACTTGGCACAGGCCTTAAAGAGTGCGTCCAAATTACCAAATGGCTGTGCCAATTTACTCTGCGAGAACTGCGTCACACTTCTAGCGATGCTCGAAAAAGAGGCTGCATGATTCGCGCGATTGTTGTAGGGGGTGGTTTTGGAGGGATGGCGTCTGCTATTCGACTCAGCGCTAAAGGTTATAGGGTCCAGATTGTTGATCGCTGCCCTCGATTGGGAGGCAGAGCCCAGGTGTTCGAGCGAGATGGATACAAATTTGATGCCGGCCCGACTGTAATCACAGCGCCATTTTTGTTCGATGAGCTTTTTTCACTTCACGGCCGGCATCGCGAAGACTACGTTGAATTTAAGGCGCTAGATCCGTGGTATCGGTTTCAGTTTTCAGACGGAAAAATCTTTAATTACGGTGGAGATATTGAGGATACAGAGGCTGAGATAGCTCGGTTTGATCCAAGAGATGTGAGCGGATATCGCAGTCTGGTGGCGCATTCGGAAAAGATTTTCGACCTCGGCTTTACGGAATTAGCTGACCAGCCCTTCCATAAAATAACCGCAATGTTTGCTCAAATACCCGCATTAATTAGGCTAAAGTGTTACCGCACCGTATGGCAGATGGTGTGTGCGTATATCCAAAACTCCGAATTAAGACAGGCTTTCTCAGTTCAACCTCTGCTTGTGGGTGGAAATCCTTTTGATACGACTAGCATCTACGGATTAATTCATTTCTTGGAGCGTCGTTGGGGCATCCACTTCGCAATGGGTGGCACTGGCGCCTTGGTCGATGCCCTTGCCAAACTCATGAAGGAGCTCGGTATTGAGATCCATCTGAATTCCACGGTTCAGGAGATACTGGTTGAGGAAAACAAGGCTTGCGGCGTGCTCCTCGAAGATGGCAATAGGTTTGAAGCTGATGTTGTTGTCTCCGACGTCGATCCAAAGCATCTTTACAAAAATATGCTTCAGCCCTCGCAGCAATCTTGGTTAGCGCGGAAAAAGACCCAGCACCATGCCTTGTCGATGGGCCTTTTTGTTCTCTATTTTGGGACTGATAAAATCTACCCCGATATAGCGCACCATACTATCTGGTTGGGTCAGCGATATAGGAAGTTACTTACTGAAATTTTCAAAGGCTCGTCCTTACCAAAAGACTTTTCGCTCTATTTGCACCGTCCGACGGCGACAGACCCGAGTTTTGCACCTGAAGGTTGTGACTCATTCTATGTGCTGGCGCCAGTTCCCAATCTCAATGCAGGCATAGATTGGGCAACCCAAGGAGCAATACTTCGCAACCGCATCATTGAATCTATGAGTCATACTATGTTGCCTGATCTCGAACGTCATCTGGTGACAGACTTTTTTATGACACCTGAAGATTTTGCAAATGACTACTTGAGTGAGGGAGGTGCTGGGTTCTCAGTGGCGCCGTTATTCTCACAATCAGCGTGGTTTCGATATCACAATAAATCAGAGGGGCCCGAGAACTTGTTCTTAGTAGGTGCGGGCACTCACCCAGGGGCAGGATTACCTGGCGTCGTGAGTTCAGCTAAGGTTCTCGATCGACTCGTTCCAGATGCGCATCACACTAGAAATAACGAGGCTGCTTAACTGAGCATTCAATCGGACTATGAATCAATCGGATAAATCTATAGCTTCGGCTCTAAGCGCGCTGGGCCAGCATGGTAAGTCCTTCAGGTTTGCGGGCCACTTCCTTAGCCGAGATCAATTAGAGGGCAGCGCGAGGCTCTATAGGTTCTGTCGCTTCATAGACGACCTCGTTGATGAGACCTTGAACTCAGATACAGCAAGGGCTCAGCTAGAGACGTTTAAAAAAGAGCTAAAAATTGGGTGTAGTAGGCATCCTGTGATTCAGGATTTCATTTGTCTGGCCTCAGACAGTCGAATGCAGCCGAAGGTTATTTCAGAGCTAATTAAAGGCATTGAATCTGATTTAGAACCGGTCATTGTTGAAGATACTGCGCAGCTGCTGCGTTATTGCTATAGAGTAGCAGGGACTGTAGGTCTGTTGATGTGTGACGTGCTTGGCGTTTCGGAACCAAGAGCTAGAGTCCATGCGATCGATCTTGGAATCGGAATGCAGCTGACTAATATTGCTAGAGATATTCGAGAAGACGCTTTGCGGGGTCGGAGATACATTCCGGCTCAATGGATTGGCGACATCTCACCACAGGCTCTTACAGTGCCCGGTAATTCTCACAGCAGCGTGATCCAAACGGCAGTAGAGAAACTTCTGCAACTCGCCGAGCATTATTATGATTCAGGCTCGGAGGGCCTGAGATTTTTACCTCCCCGCTCTAAAATTGCGATCTCAATAGCCGCGAAAGTTTACCGAGAAATCGGTGTAGTCTTAGGCGAGCAAAAATATGATCCTTTTTTAGGGCGCGCGCATGTCACGCTGCCGCGCAAGTTTCGTGTGGCATTAAAGTTAGCCCTGTCGAGCCGTCGCACTCGAACTTACGTGCCGCACGTGCAGTCACTCCATTTACACTTAGTAGATCTTCCAAATGCACACGCCTCTGCTTAGCGAAAATTCAACCAGTTATGATTTAGTCATTATTGGCGGCGGGTGCGCAGGGCTTGCTTTGGCTATGGCAATCTGTAAACGGGTGACTAAGCCTAGTCATGCACCTAAGACCCTTATAATTGAGCCGCGTGCTCAATACATCGATGATAGGTCGTGGTGCTTCTGGGAGCGTGAAAACAAGGTGAATAAAAACCTCGTCGCAAAGTCCTGGCCTACGTGGGAGTTCGGGACGAAGTTGGAGCAACATAAGCATAGTTCTAAATCGGGGTGGCAATATAATTATGTCCCCTCAATTCGATTTTATGATCAAGCCGAGCAACTAATATCAAAGCACGAGCAGATCACACTTCTAAAAAATACACGTGTGACAGGTGTTACACCTAACCCCAGCAACGTCGAAGTCACCCTGGACAGGGGTTCAATCAGCGCAGAGCAAGTCGTTGATACTCGCGTTCCAGATTCTTTCGATATGAATAAAGCTACATTAAAACAAATATTTTATGGTATCGAAATTGAGCTGACCACAACAAATGCTATTGAAGATATAGCGAGAGTAATGGAAGATATGCGGGCTGACAGTGATGGATTTCTCTTCAATTATATTTTACCGATTGATGAGAAGTCGATTTTGGTAGAGGTGACCCGTTTTTCGGGTGCTCCGTTGGCGCCTGAGACTTTGCGAGAAGCGGCTCTTGAACTGGCTAATCATATTAGCGATCAGAATAAATACAAGATAACCCGCGAGGAGTCAGGTGTAATTCCAATGGGCGTAGCGCCACAAGTTGAGGCAGCAGACCCACGGTGGGTGCGGGCTGGAATAGGAGTCGGTGCCGCTCGCCCCTCAACGGGGTATGCTTTTCAACGCATACAGTGCTGGGCGGACATGTGTGCGAAGACAATACTGGCTTCGGGGCAGTGCCAAAGCTTTCCTTCCGACAGTGCTAAATTAGCCTGGATGGACAACATTTTTCTTTGTACGATTCGAGATGATCCTACGCTTGCGCCCGAATTGTTTTTATCACTTGCACGCAATGTGAAGCCTGATCGCCTTTTACGCTTTCTTACCGATTGTCCGAACAGAACAGATGTGCTTGCTGTGATCGTAAGTTTACCCAAGTGGCCTCTTGTGCGAACTGTTTTGGTTGATTTATTTCGGGGTTTATCAATCAGAAAAAGGGGTGGCAAATGGCGCAAAGCGTTATAGAAAGATGGCCCAAAAGAATTGCTTTTAGCGCGATGATGTCTTTGGCGATTTTGGGTTATAACTTTTGGTTACACGACAACTTGTCAGGACAGCTCGCTATACTCATTTCCCTTCTTGCGATTACTGGTCTCCCGCACGGCGCTATCGATCCAGCTATTGCCAGACGCGCCGGGTTTTGGCAGGGTGCCGGAGGGCTTATGGTATTCTCCTTATCGTATTTTCTATCATCTCTTGCAATGGTTGGAATATGGTTCGTATCTCCCGAGGTACTTGTGATTCCTTTGTTAGTACTTTCGGCCTGGCATTTTTCCGGCGATTGGCTTGTTTTTTTCGATAGGCCTCTTAGTCTCGCGGTAAGCGTATCAGTTATAACTTTGCCTGCTTTTTTCTTCGAGGTAAAAGTAACGTCAATATTTGATTTACTTGTCCCAAATTCTAGTACTGTTGTTGTAGAGTTAATGGGCCTTATCGCGGTTGTTAGCACTTTGTATGTGGTATGCAGATGTATGAGCGCTCCAGATCTGAGTAAAATAGCTCTAATAGAGATCTTTACGCTTTTTTGTGCCTCCGTAGCATTGCCGCCAATACCCTACTTTACTCTTTATTTTTGCCTGCTGCATAGTCCACTGCATTTACACGAGTCAATGTCTAAACTTGGCTTTTCTCAGGTTATAGTTTTTGCTTTGCCTTTTACCGTGCTTGGCATCGCAGCAGGAATTGTTTTTCTAATTCATCTTCCGGCTGCAGATTTAAGCCAGCAGATAATTCAGGTGATTTTTATAGGCTTGTTCGCTTTGACGGTGCCACACATGGTGCTTATCGCACTTTCAAGAAAAAGAGGTTCATAGAAAGATAAGATGACTGAAATACTACAACGAAAAGCAGACCATATTGATTTAGTACTTAAGCAGCGGGTCGAAACCGCGGCGCAGGCTAGTCCATGGGATAAAATTCAATTGACTCACAATGCGTTACCCGAAAAGGATGTGCTTAACTTTGATCTGACCTCAGAGTTTTTAGGTAAACAACTGCGTCGGCCATTTCTAATTAGTTCTATGACAGGCGGTCCCCTGAAAGCCGAGAAAATCAATGCACATTTAGCAGAGGCAGCACAAGATCTTGGAATTGCAATGGGGGTAGGATCCCAGCGGGTCGCTTTACTTAGTGCTGGCAATGGTGGCCTAACAGGCCATTTACGCAGGTGGGCCCCGGACATCCCTCTCTATGCAAACCTAGGCGCAGCTCAATTGAGGAATGATTTTTCGCTTTCCGATGTGCAACGTGCAATAGATATGATTGAAGCAGACGCCCTGATAATCCATCTGAACTGCCTACAAGAACTTATGCAAGAAGATGGTGATACGGATTGGCGAGGGCTTTTGAATGCTATTGAAACTGTGGCCCGATTTTTGGATGTGCCTGTAGTAGCAAAAGAAGTCGGCATGGGTATTTCTTCCTCGACAGCAATTCGATTGGTTGACGCAGGTGTTCAAGCGATAGACGTCGCGGGAAAAGGGGGTACAAATTTTATTCAAGTAGAGGCTAGCCGTGCGGTCAATAGAAGACTGAGTGCCTTGGGTGAAGTATTTCGAGATTGGGGTATCAGCACGCCTGATGCTGTGCAATCTGTACGTGCTAGCCTTCCCCATATTCCCATCATCGCATCAGGAGGTATACGTCATGGACTGGATGCCGCCAAGGCCATCAAACTTGGTGCCAATGTTGTCGCTCAAGCGGGTCCGGTTTTGCAGGCCGCAACAGAGTCAACTCAGGCGGTGCTTGACCATTTTGAATTCATTGAATCAGCGCTGAGGATTGGGTTGGCTTGCTCAGATGACTAAGTGCTAGACAAAGCGGATAACAGGGGTATATTTTCTACTTTGTAGCCCACCTCTTCAAGCAGCATAAGTATGTTTTCTGGACTGGAAAAATAAGAGAATCCTGCCAGATTTAGTTCGGCCTCAGGCGACAGCAGATACGATTCGAAGACAGGAATCCAAAGCGCACAACAGCGGAATTGTTGGCAAGAATGGTAGCTAATTATTTTTGTATAGAATAATTAATGGTACTGACCCTGTTTAGTCACAATACGACTGTGTGAGCACTGTTTATATAAAAGCCGAGTATTCTCTGTCGACCCAATCCGGACGATGGGGGATTTCTAAATTCACCTTAATTCTAGCTCGCTGTGCTCTGCAGTATTGCTACTCTCTATATCGCTCATAATTATTTCCAATTGATTGCTTGTTGGGGCGTTAGCAGTAGGAGGAAAGGTGATTGAGGTGTTTACCCGGCGTTTACTTTTTCAAAGATCGGCCGGGCTATACTTTGTGAGTCATTGATAATATGGTAGCAATGGGTACTACTGAATAGTATCAATAAGTCATTGTTATATAAATATAATTTATTTAATTATTATAGAGATACCGCCAAAAGTACCGCCAATTAGTTTTGTCATCTTGCTTGTCTATGAGTCTTCCCAAAAGCTACGAAGGCGATCCTTAGCTAGACCTCGATCCGTCCTATCTTTACTCAGCAGATAACAACCAAATTCAACGGGCGAATTCCTAACTTTCTTGCCATCCGGCGACACAGCAACGAGTTGGCCGTTAGCATGTTCTACAAACTCGCAGTGCTCTCCCTGGCTGTTAATAAGCTTATCTCCAGTAACTACTACTCTATCGTCCAGTAACCGCTTAATTTGCATGCTAGGAGAGGCTCGCGTGACAAGGGAGCGGGAATCTCATTGACATTTGATACACCGCCCGAGTAGTTCGATAGTAGTGTGTTTGATCTGGAACTTCTGAGCCTTCTCAATCTCATCGATTGACTGGCTGAATGGCGCAAACGCTAGCTCACGAACTTCTTCGCAGCATTCACAAATTAGGAAATGCCCATGGTGTTCGGTTTCTGGTTGAGAACAGCCTAAGTAGGCGTTGAGCGACTCTAATTTGTGCACCAGCCCCTGCGACTTAAGAAAGTCCAATGCCCTATAGACAGTCGCTGGCGCAACCCCTTTACGTATTGATGACAATTCTGACAGCAGATCGTAGGCTTTTACGGGCTTGTGCTCAGCCCAAACAATAGCGAAAACTTGCTTGCGAAGGTCAGTAAAGCGTTCACCTGCTCTTTCACAAACACGTTTGGCATGTTCTAGCGCTTCTTCGATGCATAGCGCATGGTTACGTTTGCAGGCGAAGCTTAAAGCGTTTTTTGATGATTCTTGAAGTCGATCAGTCAAATCTATATTCCTAGTTGAGGTTGAGATTGTTTGTCGTAATGTCACCATTTAAGGAGTTAGTTGGGCGCGTTAGTTAGAAACCCAGCTCTTGAGCGACTCATCGATCATAGAGGTATTGCACGCGAAAATCGACAGAGGGTTTCGCATCGACTTGATGTTCGCTCGCCGCTTGCTTGTTCATTAAGAACAGGTTCGAAATTCGATTTGCCATAAAGATATGTTATAACATAACATTAGATCTCTCGAAAGACTGACTCTTTTGTTAGTTACCTCCCGCAATCTTAGGTTTCTATGTTCCATTTTGATCATCCTCGCAAGCAAGGCTTTCTCCATTGGCGTGTATTTTTGCTGTGCGCGATATTGTTATTTGCTCAGGTTTTGGAAGCAGAGCATGCCTTGGACCCAGATTGCGATGAACAGCTTTGTCTGCTTTGTCACGCTAGCATTGATGACGAACACCACGGCAGCAGGCCGAGTTTTAGTCATCCCACTACATTCACCGAACTATCTTTAGCCCTTATTAGCGTGATGCTAGATAAGACTTTCACGGCAAGTTCGCCTATAAGAGCACCGCCGCAATTTTCCTTGTAAACAGTCAGATCGAGCTCAAAAGGAGCTCATTTTAAATCGTTATCAAGGAGTAAATACCATGGGTCATCCCACATCCCCGTTACGGGGTATTTTTGTATTATCACTGTTGAGCGTTGCGGTCAGCGGCGCCATTCAAGCTCAAACCCCCGCGAATCGAGAAATTGAAGAACTTATTGTTCGCTCCCACCCGCTATCTGCAGAAGGCTTGGCACAGCCTATTTCAGTACTAACGGGCGATGCTCTTCGCAGAGTAGTTTCGCCATCGTTGGCCGAAACTTTACGAGACATACCCGGGGTTCATTCGTCCAACTTTGGTCAAGCTGTTGGCAGGCCCGTGATTCGTGGTCTTGGGGGCCCGCGGGTTAAGGTCATGGAGGATCGAATTGATAGCTTGGATGTGTCCGTTTCCAGCCCTGATCACATGACAATGATCGAGCCTTTTACTGCAGAGAGTATCGAAGTGCTGAAAGGCCCGAGTACGCTTCTCTATGGAAGTGGCGCAATCGGCGGCGTCGTAGACGTGCATACGGGACGAATTCCTCATGAGGTGCCAGATAGCCTATTGGGCTCGCTGGAATTAAGGG
>JAQWZF010000018.1 GCA_029253585.1 Gammaproteobacteria bacterium | reverse complement strand
GCACTCACTTCGTCTGACAGATTTATTGGGTTAAGGACAGCAATGTTAGATTTATTCATTAATTCTCTGCCAATATGCTCGTCGCCAAGCAATATGAGCTGACTATCTAAGAGCATTTGATTTCTAGCGTGTACCTGCTCTCCAAGCGCTATGGTCTGCGTTTGTTTCATCTGGAGGCCTACAAAGACAAGAGAGCCAATAATTCCTAACATGCCGGCAATTTGAATGAGGTCATTGATTTCTAATTTTCTCATTGGGCGCACCTGTCTGGTAGATCATCGATATAGTCTATTAATGGCTTGTAACTAACCGCGCCTTCGTAAATTGATCTTAGATGGCATTCCGAGTAACGAGCACTAATTCTTCTTTTGACTTGCGCCCATAGGTCAGCGTTAAGCAGGCCCATTTCATTCTGTATAAAATTATTCTCATTCAATGTCCAGAACCAGCGCTGCATCTGCTCACGAATGACCATCTGCTTTGGAGACATTTCATCCCAGTCTATTCCTGAAGTGATCGCTTCTTCGCCCATAGAGCCCATCAACTCCAATTCAGCAAGCAGCCGGTTTGAATTAAGCTCGGTTCTGGCTTGCTGTTGGCCCGCTAGCGCTATTCGCTGTGATTGCTGTAGCTCTAGGCCAACGAAGATTAGAGAGCCTATAACACCAATAGTACCCAGCACGTTAGTTAGACCTCCGATCGACATTGCACTAGTAATATTCATAGATTAAATTCTTCTCTTTGTGAGCGGAGACAACATTATCCCAGCATATTATGCGAACAACATATATTCCAGTATGACCAATGTCTAATTCGATATGCGGAAATAGTGTTAGTCGCGAAGCGTTGGATGCGAGCAAATGTGCTAAAATCGCGGGCTCTAGAGTAATCCAGAGGTGTCTGATAGATTATGAGCGAATCTCAGAATGGAAGGCCTTCAGTTGGAATTAACTTTACTGGATTACCCATAGGCTTGGCGGCTAGTAAATCGCAAACGTCAACACCTCTCTTTGTAGGTATTGCGAGGTACTTAAAGAAGTTGTTTTCCGAATAAATATTTCTGTCATCAGAAGGATTAAGCACTTTTCGAGATAAAAGGTACTGTATGTATAGTTACAGCCCAACGCCTCTGTTCCGGCTCTTGAACCTTAGGTAGCTAGGCACCCCATTCTCCAAGAAATCGCGCAGCTCGCGCCTCACTCTAACCCCCTAAAAATTGTATTACCTGATTTTTCTTTTTCATAAAGTTCAGGGTTTTCTGTTCTAAATTTTTCCAATTTTTCTTTCGCCGAAGTCGGATCAAGAACATTACTCTCGAACCATGTAACAAATTCTTCATCTCGAACATTGCTCCAAAATTTCCAAACACGATTTCCAATAGGTGACCTAAAAATCCCAGTGCTGAGCATATGTACTCTCATATCCAGATGCTTTTCCTCAACTAACCCTTGCTTAACCTTGTCGTAAACATCAAAAACATCTACCAGGAGCATGATAGAAAACCAAGTAATACGAGATTTTTCACTATCTTCAAGGTCTTCCGCCGCCCAATCTTTACCGATGAACTCAGCAAATTCCTTGTCTTTTGCTGTATTAAAAAATCGATCGTATAGTCGATGAGTGAGTCCGTGTCCAAATTCAGCTTTAGTGATCAGGTTGGTTTGCTTGATTTGCGCGGATAGATAAATAAGCGTAATAACTGTAGCTAATGCAGCCACAAATTCTCCAAGGGAACCGATATCTTGAATACTCATCTTGCCTCCAGATATGAAAATTTAATTTATTCAGATTATTCTACAACTCACTGTTACATTTAGATGTTAGTCATCGATCAACAAGTTTGATCTATAACACCTTCCGTCCAAAATAATGTGTGGGCAGAGAATTCGATGATATCTGCGCCGCTTTGTAATATGTCTTTAGGTTGAATATCGATTGCGAAAAGCCTTTTAGTAGTTCGGGCTTAGTCTTACGGATGACTTAGTTATTTGACAAGCAAATCCATATTTTCTAATCGCACGCTAACTGAATAGTCTTCCACTCCCAAGGTCCTAGTTTCTCCGATAGCCTCTTTGCATAGGCAGGCCTCGACCGGCGATTGATAAGTAATCTCTATTCCAGTGACTTTGTTTCTTTCTAGTGGCTTTAGTTTGGGGAACGTCAGCCTCAGAGATTTTTGCTGTTGATTCTTACTTTCCCAGTCTATAGTTATAGTCCAGTTAGTTAAATTGTTTTCTGAAACGTTACAAGAAGTTCTCTGCAAATAAGCTGTTTTTTCTGTCCTACACACATAAGACTCACCTATTGCTGCCCCAGGTAGGCAAAGCATTAGTATCGTGCTCAGTGTCTTCATTTGTTCAACGCTATGCGATTTTCTATAAAAGCCAAGTTATTTGAACGTGAGCTTTCTTATCTTGATCTAAGATCCGTGGTGACTCTCCACGATAGGAAAATAGAAATTGTTAAGTATATGCGTGAATACGATAGAGTCACCAAGCTCTATAAGAGTGACGGTTTCAGTATTGCCAGCTTCATCATTGGAACATCCCAGAATAGAGTCAGTCCGGCGATTACAGTTTTCCCAAAAGTCTACATCATCACGTCTCACGTCTTCGACGATAGCATCCCCGCCCCTCAAATAAGCCACCTTGGGCTGCAGAGGGCCAGAGCAGAGTTACTGTTATTGGTAGTTTCATTACTCCTTATCCTCATCAGTCTTGCTTGATCGTATTTTCTTATAAGTCTCTTTAGCTATCTCCCTAGCTTCTTTGGCCCTCCGCGCTTGCTCCTCATTTTTCCATGTTTCAATGATGCCTTCGCTAAGAATTTTCCCCCGTCTCTCTTTGTCCACTTTATCTGGAAGGACAATGTCTTTGATAAACCTAGTGAACTTGGACATTAGCTTTGCACTACCTATTAGAAAACTCTTCAGAACATATTCATACCCAAAGACACTATATATTGAGGCTGTCAGGTATCGCTTAAGAGACATTAAGGCCGATTAGCAAGAATAAGCCCCAGACAGGCCCAATTCACTGCATTTGGAGGCTGTAAAGACGCCGGCTGAGGGCTAGTCTGGCCAGTCACCGTTTTTCCGAGGCGCTCGCTGCCACACTATTTCTCATGATATTTGAACCATATCAGTAAAAACCATCGTAGGATAAGATACAGCCACTTTTGGAAGTTACTTTATGATGGTTATTCTAACTGCTAGTGCCTTTTCTTTTGCGTTCTTTTGGGCAATGTTATCAAAAAGATTACCTACGACGGAGCAAAGGTTATACGATAAAGCCAAGATGAAATATACGGATGGAGATAATACCTGACACAACTGCCACAGACCATGTAGGCAGCGCCCATCAGTAGATTTTCTTTTAAGATTTGTTCATAAGCTAATTACTTGGGTGGTCTTTGAACGGCAAACCTCTAGAGATCAAGCCATCCCTTTGGACAGGACCAGACAGCGTAAATTTGCGGGTAACAATCCTAATAGCCAGACTCAAAGCACTTGGTACCTATCTTTTGGCCTCCTTCGAGTTGATTGGGAATTAGCAATTTAGAAATCATGTCTCTATTGGTTCTTCCGATCTTGCCCCCCTGTGCCGCAGAAACTGGAAACCAGACACAAGCCTGCACATCATTCTCGGGTACATTTTCTCCATTGTCGGACCTAATCCCCAGGCGGGCCCAATGCACTGCATATGGAAGCTGTAAAAGTTGCGTAGATTAAACTACAAGAGCTACTTTTCTCTCGTCATGCGCCTGGCTACAGGAGGACTTCCCAGGCTTTGCTACAAACCAAACAGCATTTTGAATGGAACTTCCACGCCTGTGACTTGGATTATCAATAATCCGAATATGCCGCACAACGCATAGGTGCTTGTGGCGTTCCTAGATTCAAAGCCCGACCCAATCATGGTTATGATCATGGCTAGCCACATAAAAGCTACCCACCCCCATAGTAACCAGCCAAAAAGTGAGGATAAGTAGTCAATTATCATATTCAATATTCCTTCTCTAAATCAGCTTTAGCAAACGCAGGCAGCAGCTATAACCATAAGCTATGCGCGTTAGCACCCTGTCCCTCAAATTAGCCACCTTAAGCTGCAGAGGACAGAGCAGGGGTATTGTTGTTAATAGTTTCATGAGTTAGTCCTACCCAGGGAAGAAATATTTACTGCCAGTGAAAAATCGTTTTTTAAGGCAATATCAATCAACAAATTTCGATCGAATCTCTCCTTGGAATCAATTTTTTCGATGCCCTTGAATTTAGCAACCCTGCTTTCAAGCGTTTGCTTGATTTCTCTCTGGGCTTTCTCTGCTTCAATATAGTCAGTGCCCTCACAAGGAATTTCTATTTCATCTGTTAATCTGATCAAAACGCCACGTTCTTTTTTTTCTAATGGTGAATATCCGGCAAATATCCAAGCAGCAAATCCGATCTTCCAATCAGGTAAATCAAGAACAGCTCGTAGACTTTTACTTTCCTTAGTCAATTTTTCCTCCCTGATACTCATTGGGTTGCTCTCTCTCATGATCTTAAATTCGGTAGCAAACTAAATATCAGCCCCGCTTTCTTCATAGTAGAAATGAATCGCTTAATAGCCTTCACAACCCTTATAGTCAGACTCAAAACACTTGGCAGCTATTTTTTGAACTTGCCCAAACAGAGCAGGGTTATTGTTGTTAGTAGTTTGTTCAAACTAATAAGATACTATAGATATAGTCTGTCAGGTAGCGCTTGAGAGGCACTAAGATAGCTGGTTTTCTATGTATAAGCCCCAGACAGGCGCAATTTACTGCATTTGGCAGCTACAAAAGCGTTGGCATTTATAACTCCAATTAGAAGAACTTCCCATGTATAAAAACCATACCTTGCCGTTCTCCCACAATGACATAAACTAGCAAAATATGTAATGTGTCTGACCGAAAGGGTTACCCCGGGGTGAGCAGAGCTACCCAAGGCTGAAGAGCCAGTGGATACGCATTGGACTGTAACAATTGGGAGGTTGATTAAGGCTTTGCGCGTTAAAGTGCTCTTCGAACAGTGAGTCTGAGTGTCTGGGGAGGGCGGAGAGTTGGTGCTTCACGAATTTTTCGGATTCAATCGCAGAAAAAAGCAGCAGATAATTAGTTTTTGCACCAGATAAGATTGGTTTCATGCTATTTTTAATTTACTAATCCTTAGACAGCGCCTAAGTGCATAGATGTCACAATACCCTAGTAGCGCTTGCTCCCATCATTGACTCAGCTAGTTCTAAAGCCTAAAGTCCCACTAAGCAAACATTCACCAGTTAGTCAGGATTTCAGACAGCTCACCCCTATGTTTAATCAAGGTTTTGATTTTATCGCGGCTATGTTCGGCCTATGCGGTGTTCTAATTTGGACTGAACACCGCTATCAGGTAGCTTTTTTTCGCTGGTTTCCTTCTATAGTACTCGTTATGTTCGGGTCAATGGCTCTCTACACGATTGGACTATGGGAATTCACAGATGAAGTTCGTTTAGCACGGGAAACGCTAAGAGACAATCTCATTCCTGCGATGTTGTTTCTAATGTCATTGAAGTTCAATTTGATTGTAATTAAGAAACTTGGCGCGCGATTGATTGCCTTATGTCTTGCATCTACCTTATCCATCATGCTCGGCTTTATTATAACTCATCAGATCATGCATGGATTTCTTGGTGATGAAACACCACTTACCTTTGCCACCATGTCTGCAGGCTGGACAGGCGGCACTCAAAATTTCGTCGCCGTAAAGGAAGCACTTTCCGTCACCGATGAAGCGATGACTTACACTTTACTCATGGGCGCACTGTGCTATTCGTTTTGGCTGATTGTCATTCTTGCTTTGAAACCCTTTAAGGCTAAGTTCAACAAATTCTTGCGAGCTGATGACAGCGGGCTGGATGACATTCTAAGTTTACTGAAAGCCAATTCCAAGGAACAGAAACTAGACTTACCTTCTTTAATGATGATGTTGGGTCTGTCCCTTTTAGTAGCTTCGTTTAGCAACCATTTGGGTGCTGCCATATCATCTATTAGCTCACTGAGTCCGATGATCTGGATAATAATTATTTCTTCAGGGCTCGGGATGGGCACCGCATCAACCGCACTTGGCAAAATGCGTGGAAGCGAAGAAATATCTGGCGCGATGTTATATGTGATAGTGGCACTTATAGGCGCTGAAGTAAGTCTAGGAGCCATAAGTCAGGCGCCCATGTATATTCTTTCAGGGTTTATGATTCTCACGATTCATGGCGCCTTGCTCCTGTTTGCTGCACGGCTATTGCGAATGAATCTGCTACTCACAGGCATAGCTTCCATAGCAAATATCGGGAGCGCTCCTTCAGCAGCAGTAGTAGGCGCGGCCTACGGCCGCGAACTCGTTCCTGTCGCAATAGTAATGGCTCTGATTGGTTCCATGATCGGGTCCTTTGTAGGGCTCGCTGTTTTTGAGGTTCTACTCTGGCTCACTCCATTAATTTAGCGTTTGATGCCAGGAAGATCTGATATATCAAAAATATATAAATCACTGTATTCGAATCTTGTTCCCAGCAGCACTGCTGGAAGGGTGTTCAGCCGCTGATTTTGTTACAACTGAAGATCTAGAATCTCTCGAACGGGCCGCTCTCGCCTACTCTTCTGCCACAAGCGCCAAGGATGCTGCTACCGTCATGTCCAGCAATGATAAGAGCGTTCTTATGATGCCACCTAATGCTGAATTTGTAGTAAATACAGCAACAACCTAATATATCGCAGCCTGTATAGCCCGATAATATTAGAATTTTTAACGGCAGAATCGAATGGATTTGCACCGAACGTTAGTTATCTCTGACCAGAAAACGTCCATGGCCTTAGAACGAATCTTTTGGGATGAGATTGAGTGTATTCATAATGGGAATTGAAGGCGTTGGGCACTCGATGCCATCGAAGAAAAGCGATGAGACGTTGAACGAGCGACCCACCTTAGAGGAGTGATACTTGATGCAGTCATGCGAGATCAGCTTCATGTCTAGTGAACGGCCCGAGCATCAACGGTCTGCATTAAAGAACTTGATCCAAGAACCGAATCAATTAGAGCCTACGTCGCATTAGCATGCCTGAGAGGCGTTCTAGAAATTCATAAGTAGCGTTTGTGGTAACACAAAATAGGCAGCACCCATCATTCCTCTCCGGCCGCGGAACTTTTGTAATCTTCAAGCTTTTGTAAACTAAGCTTGTCCTTATAGCTGATTATAATCGCACTTACTGCGAGAATAAGTATCCCGAGACTTTCATAGACAATGTGTATTGGTTCAGTACCTTTAGTAGTTAGAACAATCATTCTTGTGAGTGCCGTCATAGCGATGATTAGGGGCAGAGTGACAGGAATACGACTATCTTTATAAAATGCACCAATCATTCCAAGAATTTCTGCATATATGAACAATAGAAATAAATCTGACAATGCCATTTTATTTTGGGTATCAAACATATCGATTATGTCAAAACCTGCCGCCCATACAGTGCCTGCAACAATAAATATAAGTAAGATCTTTTCGATATTAATAATTCCTAGATGAACTAATTCATCTATTTTTGAATTTTCCATTGCTAGACTCCTGTGATTCATGCCTTGAACTTAAATGTCTGTTAAGTCCGCTCGACGTTAAGGATTTACTTTTTCAATTACTGCATATATTGCTCCATAAGCGCCTTACGCGGATTCCTGGGTACTATTTCTGGGCAGTCAGAGCCTTCACATTAAGCACCTGCTTTGACGGGTTTCCTAGGCGATGATAATTAAGCCTTCTAGATCTCGGAAATCAAAAGTCTGCTGCGGTGATAAATCCTCCGCAGGCCTCTGATTTTCTTCCTCACACAATAAAGTTAATTAAGATCCATGCGGGAGAGACTAAGTAGATCGAGAGTGTCGCGAACATGCCAATAGGGCGGCAGAGGGAGGGGCCTAAGCCGGTAATGCCGAGGTAATGCAGCAGGCGGCCACCTACCAACAATACCCCTAAAGCATGCAACCAACTGCCGCTCGCGCCGAGAAGCTCCATTAATAAAATTAATATCACTGCCAACGGCACAGTTTCAATGAAGTTGCCTTGACCACGATTACGTTTGATTAATTCCTCGTCTTGGCCGTCGCCAATGCTAATGTCGTTTTTTACCCGATACAAGCCCACGCGCAGGGTGAAGGGGAGAAAGAGAATTCCTAAGAGAGCTATATATAACGGTGTAATGGACAGGTAGGCAATATTAGACATTTCCATGAAAGATTCCTTTTTTAAAATCAGCTTTGGTAAATCTGTGTGGTAATTATACCAATAGCCTGGACGCAAGTCCCCCCACCTTAAACATACCCGCCATGGCAATTATCTAAGACATATCCATATCCGACACTTTAAATCAAATGACCGGTACGAGCCACGCAAATCATTTATTTCTATTGCAGTAAATATTTCTTAAACCATGCTAGTCTCTCATCATTTGCAATCTTAGCATTTTCACCACTGAAACCGTGTTTCCCACCACTTATCACAATCAACTCTGACGGCACGTCAAACTGATTTAGTGTTGCAATCATTGCGTGAGAATGAGTCACATGAACTAATGGATCAGCATCGCCGTGAATCAGCAATACCGGTGGGTCGTTGTTATCAACATGAGTAATTGGCGACATCATCGGTATCATCGCCTCGTCATAATCTAAAGCAGGGAATCGTTGCATTAATTCGACCTGCTCGACCTCATTTATAATTCCTTGTGCTTCTGCTTGATCTGATCTGAAATCTACTGGCGGGAAATAGGCCACTATCGTAGCCACCTCATTGCCCTGCTGCATTACCGGATTGCTCGACGTGGTCTTCCCGCTGTCTGAATTCAGACCAACCATAAGCGATAGATGTCCGCCAGCACTTCCTCCTGTCAAACCTATTCGATCGCTATCTATCGCATAGTTCTCAGCATTTTTCTTTATGTGCCTTACGGCTAGATCAACATCCGAATATGCGTCTGGCACTTTATAGAGAGGGGCGCTTCCGTGATAGACAGGAATCATTGTAAAACCTGCATCTAACATATCAGCAAATTGCTCTGCTCGAGTTTCTGGATCGCCCCACGTTGAGTACCACCCGCCACTCATCATAAAGACTATTGCAGCGCCGTTAGCATTCTTGGGCTTCAAAACATCATAAGTTAACGCCATACCGTCTTTTCGCCCATAGATAACGTCGCGAACGTAAGATACTTCAGTAGCGTAAACAGATTCGGATAGGAGCAAGCAAAACCCAAATACGAGTATTAGACCTTTTTTTAAAATTTTCATGATTGATTCCATCCCTTCGGTTTTAATAGTTTACCTAAGTTTTCCTTCCGAATTAACCCTTAGCAAATTAAAGCGGCTAAATTACTCCGGCTTTACTTCTTTGCAGTGCGGCTCATTGTCTTCATCTACTCAACAGTAGGTTTAGTAGTTTACTCCGGCTTTATCTTGTATCACCCAAATAGCGCCGTTAGCGAATGCAGCATAAGTTCTAGTGCTCTATCCGCCAATAGAAACCTCAACGCTACCACCATCGGGAGACTCCATCCAGAATTCTACCTGCCGCTCTTCTTTCTCAACTTTTCTTTCTTGGGCAAATGCCCGCGCGGTGAAGAACAGCTCTATCAGTAATAGTCTTTTCATTATTCCTTCCCTTTTAAAATAAGCTCTAGAAAGTCTGAACGTCCGCGATCTGCACTGGGAGGCTTAATCAAAGAACCTTAACTAAGCACGCATAGCGCCTTACGACGCCTTCAAAACGCTATTTCTGAACTATCAAAGCCTAAGGCGCATTAGCCTGCTCCTTTAACTCTCTGATCGCCCTATTCTGTGTCGCTTGGGATGAAAATTCAACATCACTTGCGGACTCTGCAGTACCAATTGTTTCATACTTTGTGGAGGGTCAAAAGTAATTCTGGATTGAGTTTTAGTTAGGTGGTGGGGCAGGTAAATATATTAATTACTAGCAAGCATTGGTTTTTATCTATTTTTAAGACGGCTCACTAGTACCAATCGACTAATAGCGGCTATAGCAATGACCTGAAGTACCGGCAGAGATTGCCGACATGGCCTTTTAGAAGTGCTAGAGCCAGAGAATTCAGAGCTATGTTGTCGTAATTATGGACAACAAGACTCGGCTAGCCACGAGTAAAATTGCGAAAAAGCCAACAATCGCACTTGCTATCAAAGGAAAGGCAATGAGTTTCGATGAAGAAAAGAATGAGAATGATGAGGGTGCAAAGCCCAAAACATTTTTCGGCCTGGAATTGGGCCACGGCCTCATATATGGTGTTGTTATCATACTTACTCTTATTTTGATTCGCTAGGCTTCTGTCGTAGTCACCGGCTTAAACTAGGGACACAGCCTACATATCGTCTCCGCAGTTACAATTCAACGAACCCCCCAAGCTGAATTTCACGCCTACCAACTGCACTATTCCTTGTCCGACAAACGGCCTACATGTTAAGTTACGCGCCTATTAAATTTAGAGCCTACAGTCAGCCTGTGAAAAACTCTGCCTGTCGCCTTCGATCTAGCATAAGATAAATCGATACTCCTTGGGTGCTGGCCCATTGACTATCCGGCAAGGAATAAACATGACCGCATACAAGATTGCACTATTGGACGGAGATGGAATCGGCCCAGAGATAATGGCCGAAGCTGTTAAGATTCTCGATCTGGTCGCTGAGCGCAATAACATCGAATTCAGTTTGCAACATGGCGCGTTTGGCGCCCATGCTTACTTCGACCACGACCATTCATTCCCCGAATCAACCAAACAACTCTGCGATTCTGCAGACGCTATCTTGAAGGGACCTATAGGACTCAGCCACGAAGAATCAAAAAAAATTCCAGTGGATATGCAGCCGGAACGCGGCGCATTGCTGCCTCTGCGACGCCGCTATAATACCTTCGCGAACATCAGGCCGGTCTTTCTACCGAAGAGTCTTGCTCATTTCTCCCCACTCAAGCCAGAAATCATTGGCGAGGGAGTCGACTTCATCATTATTCGAGAGCTCGTTGGCGGCTTGTACTTTGGCAAGAAAGAGTCTGGCATCAATGCTCAGGGCAAGCGTTATGTCAACGAGTCCTTAGAGTATGACGAAGACCAGATTGCGAATATCGCCAAGGTAGCCTTCGAAACATCTATGAAGCGCAAGAAGGTTCTGCACAATATTCACAAATCGAATGTCCTGAAGTCTAGCGTGTTGTGGAACGAAGTACTCGAAGAGGTCGGCCAAGACTACCCCGAAGTTGAAATAAAGCATATTTTGGTTGACGCCGCTGCCACCTACCTCTGTCTGGATCCCGGACAATTCGACGTGATGGTGATGGAAAATATGTTCGGCGATATATTGAGCGATCAAGGCGGCGGCATTCTTGGCTCGCTAGGTCTAATGCCTTCAGCCTGCCTTGGACCTGAGAAAGCCTATTATGAACCGTCTCATGGTTCCGCCCCCGATATCGCGGGACAGAACATAGCAAACCCCTACTCGATGATTGGGTCTGTAGCCATGATGCTAGAAATGAGTTTTGGCTTGGAGGCGGAAGCCCGCAATGTGTGGCATGCCATGCAGAGTGTTTTTGCTCAGGGAAACTCAACACCCGATCTTTCGAAGCCGGGTGAAGGAGTCAAGATGATAAGCACTCAGGCTTTCGGAGACTTGGTCGTAGAAGAGTTAGACAAGACCCCTGTTAGCAGCTCCTAAACGGAGCTGCTAACAGGGGTCAGTCTGCATGCGCAGGTTGATCATGCGCATGGCGGCTTTAACACCGGCCAGCACCTGATTCGAGTCGACGCCTCTGGTCTTGAACTCCTGTTCTTGCCACTCCCAGGTGATGATACATTCTGTTAGCGCATCGATGTTGCCGCCGCGAGGGATATGGACTTCGTAGTCCAAAAGCGCCGGCATCTCAAAATCTCTTTCCTTTAATAGCGTCTCTATTGCATCGAAGAAGGCGGCAAAACCGCCGTTTCCTGAGCCTGAGCCCTGCAACTCCTTGCCTTCCAACTCGACACGAATGCTCGCAGTACTTTCAACGTTCAAGCCGCTGTTGATATAGCAGTTCAGAAGCGTGATGCTATGAAAATCTCGACTCTGCATCACATCTGCGATGATGAAAGGTAGATCTTCGGAGGTAATGATATGTTTCGAATCACCCAGCTTAACGATTCTTTCCAGGACCTTGGCCTGATCGTCTTTTGATAGACTAATGCCCAATTCGTCCAAATTGTTTATCAACGATGCCTTGCCACTCATCTTGCCCAGCGCATAGACTCGCTTGCGCGCAAAACGCTCGGGGCTTAGCTCGGTGACATAGAGATCGCCTTTCAAGTCACCATCGGCGTGTATACCCGCCGTCTGCGTAAACACATCGGCTCCAACCACAGGCGTATTTGCCGCAATCCATTTGCCGGAAAAATTTTCAACCATACGGCTGAGCAAACCGATGCGAGTCTCATCGATAGATAGCTGCATACCCATCTTGTCTTTCAGCGCGACGGCAACTTCGGCAAGCGATGCGTTTCCTGCGCGCTCACCCAAGCAGTTAATGGTGCAGTGAATCGTATTGATACCAGCATTCACTGCCGCCATTACGTTCGCCGTCGCCAGACCATAGTCATTGTGCGGGTGAAAATCGAATTCCAATTTTGGAAAATGTTCCATCATGTCATTTAGTGAAGTGGCAACCTCATCTGGCGACATTAGTCCGAGTGTGTCTGGCAAGAGATAGTGACCTATGCCAAAATTTTTCGTGCCCTCTACCAGACCCATTACATAGTCTCTACTGTTCGCATAGCCATTGGACCAGTCTTCCAGGTACATGTTTACACTAAGACCCTGCTCCTTTGCGTAGCGAACCGTTTTTTCAATATCGACTACATGCTCTTCAAGCGTCTTGCCCAACTGTTCGCGGCAATGCTTCTCGCTGCCCTTAGCCAGGAGGTTAATAACCTTGCCGCCAGCACTGACGATCCAATCAACACTACGCTTGTGGTCGACAAAACCCAGCACTTCAACTCTATCTACCAGCCCTACGGTATCCGCCCACTCGGTAATTTGAGACACGGCGAGCTTTTCGCCGTCAGATACACAGGCGGACGCGACTTCTATGCGATCCACCTTGAGGGACTGTAGAAGTGCGCGGGCTATGTTCACCTTCTCATTGACCGAAAAGGAAACTCCCTGGGTTTGTTCGCCGTCTCGCAGAGTTGTATCTAGCAAACTGATATGACGGGTTTGCTGCTGGGCAGTCATGCTGAAATCCTGATGCAAGTTAAAAACGGAACGTCCGCAGACGCTCTGAATATGGGCCATAGATTCTGGCGGGAGAAGGATTCTAGCAAAATCTAAGGGCATAGATAAGCCGAAAACTCATTAAATACTCTTACTTGCACTTGATGGGGATCGTTATATACTGCGCCCTTCATGGGAAATTGAACATCTGAGGTTCCGTATGACGATCAAAATCTGTGTGCCCAAAGAAGTTCGCGAAGGCGAGCAGCGGGTCGCGCTAGTGCCTGATATCGCAAAGCGACTGGCGCAGCAGGATATACAAATATCTCTGGAATCAGGCGCAGGGGAACTTGCTGGCTACACCGACAGCTATTACGAAGATGTGGAGATTGCCTCCTCTTCCGCGGAATTGCTCGCTATGGCGGATATCTGCCTAATGGTGAACCCTCCCACGGATGAACAAATTGACCAGCTAAGGGAAGGATCGGTCTTAATCGGCTACCTCAATCCCCATTCCGATCTTGAGCGCTTCAACAAACTCAAAGCAAAGAACATCAGCGCGTTCTCGGTAGAGCTCATTCCCAGAATATCCAGAGCGCAGGCCATGGACGCACTCTCCTCACAGGCTTCGATCGCAGGCTACAAGGCAGTTCTGCTGGCAAGCAACCTACTAGGCAAATTCTTCCCCATGCTAACCACCGCTGCCGGCACGATTCGACCATCGAAGGTCCTGATCATCGGTGCCGGCGTAGCAGGTCTGCAAGCGATTGCCACGGCCAGACGCCTGGGCGCTATTGTAGAAGGCTATGATGTGCGAGCAGCAGCGAAGGAACAGGTTGAGTCCTTGGGTGCGAAATTCGTCGATATCGAGATCAAAGCCGAAGGCAGTGGCGGCTACGCACGGGAACTAACCGATGAAGAGCGCCAACAGCAGCAGGCGATACTCGCCAAACACGTTGCTGCCGCTGACGTAGTAGTGAGCACCGCAGCAATACCAGGGCGCCCCTCTCCGAGAATCATCAGCGCCGAAATGGTCGAGGGCATGCGCGGCGGCTCTGTTATTGTGGATCTCGCCGCCGAGGGCGGAGGTAACTGCGAACTCACCCAGGCCGATGAAACTATTTTGCACAAGGGTGTAAAAATCTACGGCCCGGTTAATGTGCCGAGCATGGTCAGCATTCATGCAAGCGAATTGTATGCGAAGAACCTGTTTAACTTTTTGGAACTGCTAATACAGGACGGTGCTATCAATATAGATCTCGAAGACGAGATTTTACAGGGAAGCCTGATCACCCATGGCGGCGAGATTCTCCATGCCGGCATTAAAGAACAGCTAGAAGGAGCATCCACATGATCGAAGGTCTCGCCGCTATCTACATCTTCATGCTTGCCGGATTCACCGGCTATGAAATCATCAGCAAGGTGCCTGTCATTCTGCACACGCCTCTGATGTCTGGGTCTAATTTCGTTCACGGCATCGTCCTGGTTGGCGCGATGGTCGCACTGGGCATAGCCGAGACTACTACAGAGCAAATAATTGGCTTCATTGCCGTGCTACTGGGTGCTGGTAACGCGGTGGGTGGCTATGTAGTTACCGAACGCATGCTGGAGATGTTCAAACCCAGCGAAAAGAAAAGCAATGGCGAGGGCTCTTAGATGGATACTCTAATCCAGGCAGCCTATCTAATAGCGGCTGCTCTATTCATTCTAGGCCTAAAGCAAATGAGTTCGCCGGTTACCGCCAGACGCGGCATACTCTGGGCCGGCGCCGGCATGGTACTAGCGACACTGGCCACTTTCATGGCTCCGCAGATACTCGACAGCGATCAGGTCAGTACAAATATTATCCTCATTCTTATCGCTATTGCCCTCGGTGGTGGCTACGCCTGTTATAGCGGCAAGAAAGTCGCCATAACCGATATGCCACAGATGATTGCCATGTATAACGGCATGGGTGGTGGCGCAGCCGCCGCAATTGCCGCCGTGGAATTATTAAAGGCCAGTAACGAGGCAGCGCACGATGTCACTGGCACAGCGACCGTTGCCGATATGCTTGGCGCCGACGTGGCCATTCTCGGTATTCTGGGCGCCATTATTGGCACTATCTCTTTCAGCGGAAGCATTATCGCCTGGGCCAAACTCGACGGTCGCCTCAACCGCAGCAAGCTGCTCCCGATGCAACATGTAATCAACGCCCTACTCGCCGTGGTAACCGCAGGCTTCGCTGCTGCAATTTACTTCACCAATAGTATCGACACGATCATCGTGTTCTACGTTCTTGCCCTAGTGTTAGGTATTTTTATCACAGTGCCAGTCGGTGGCGCGGATATGCCCGTCATCATCTCGCTCTTCAATGCACTAACCGGACTCGCGGTGGGTTTTGAAGGCTACGTGCTGGGCAATGCGGCGATGATTATCGCCGGTATCGTAGTTGGCTCGGCAGGCTCCTTGCTAACCCAGCTGATGGCTAAAGCGATGAACCGTTCGGTTGCGAATGTATTCTTCGCTGGCGTCGGCACGGATACAGCTGTAGCGAGCGGCAACGGCAGCGAAGGTGTAATGAAAGAGATTCAGGCGCAGGATGCCGGCATTCTTATGGCTTTCGCCAGCCAGGTTGTCATCATCCCCGGTTACGGCATGGCGGTCGCTCAAGCACAGCATAAAATTTGGGAGCTCACACAAATCCTGACGGAAAAAGGCGTCAGCGTGAAATTCGCAATTCACCCTGTAGCCGGCCGCATGCCGGGACACATGAATGTGCTGCTAGCAGAAGCCGGTGTACCCTATGACATGATTTATGACATGGAAGACATTAATGCAGACTTCAAGAATACGACCGTAGCATTGGTAATCGGCGCGAACGATGTCGTTAATCCCTCAGCTAAAACCGATAGCAGCAGCCCCCTGTTCGGCATGCCGATTCTCGACGCTATCGATTCGGAAAACATTATCGTGATCAAACGCGGACGCGGCACCGGGTTCTCTGGAGTAGAAAACTCGCTGTTCTTTGCCGACAATACAAAGATGCTATTCGGAGACGGCCAGAAGGCAGCGTCAGAACTTATACAAGCCGCAAAAGAGCTCTAAAATACTTGAGATTTTTCAGCCTTTGACTGAGTCAGAACAAAAAGATCCCCAAGCATCCGGCCCCTTTCCAAGAGCGGGCCTGATGCGTCGTATGGCAGCCCTGCTCTACGACGGCTTCCTGGTCGCAGCGATCTGGATGGTGCTTGGCTTTGTCCTGCAGCTCTTCGTCGGACCCGAAAC
The DNA here is from genome assembly GCA_029253585.1 of Gammaproteobacteria bacterium. Taxonomy (GTDB): domain Bacteria; phylum Pseudomonadota; class Gammaproteobacteria; order Pseudomonadales; family Pseudohongiellaceae; genus UBA9145. The sequence goes on along the minus strand of JAQWZF010000018.1, from coordinate 320,177 downwards.
CAATCAACTGGTCGATGGCGTGGTACAAACCGATCCTGTGCTGGACGCTATCCTGTTCGCACTGATGATACTTAGCAGCAGCGGTTTCTATATCTGGTTCTGGAGCAGAAGTGGCCAGACTCTGGGCATGATCGCCTGGCGCATAAAAGTCGAAACCCTGGACGGCAGCAGAATCAATCTCAAACAGGGCTTGATACGTTTCTTCGCGGCCTGGCCTGCATTCTTCCTCTTTGGACTGGGCTACCTTTCACTCTATCTGGATGCCAATGGCGATGCTATTCACGACAAGATGTCCCAGACCAAGGTTGTTCTCCTGCCCAAGTCGCACCGACCCTTCGATTGATGCCGCTGGCGGCTGACCGTCTTAACAACTCCCTACTCATTTCCATTCCGGCTTTTAACCCAGACTGCTCTCAAGGACCGTCCACTAACAACATTCTGCTTGTAGTCAATCGCTGCCTGATCGCAAATAACACCTGTGCTTCGGGGTCGACCAAAGACTTTTTGGCATTGTCCCTAGAGGGGAATTCGATCACTACCAGTCTCTAGGGCTTCCAGTCGCCTTCCAGAATTGTTGGTAATTGCCCCTGAACTGCATATTTACCTCCATAATTCGAAATTACAGCAGGGATTTTTCCACATACTCTGCAAAACTTTCCATGTCGTGAAGCGAAAGGGGTAACACTAAGTAAGCATGCATCAGTGACGCCGTCCCTGTATGTCTATTTGCCTGGATGATGCGATAGTATTTTTATTTGGCGATTTGGCGATTTGGCGATTAGCGAACGCGCCGCATCAAGATGAAGCCGAGCACGGCACAAAAGAGAATTGGCGTCAGCACTGCAAGCAACGGGCTAATACCATAGAGCAAACTCGCCGGCTCCATTAGGCGCTGTATGATCGTAAAACCCAAGCCAATGCCCATCGCGACAAAAACCCTGAAACCCATGGTCGATTCGCGCAGTGGTCCGAAGACGAAAGAGATTGCCAGAATCACCAGCACTAGCGTCGCAACTGGCTGCAAGAGTTTCTTCCAAAAGGCGAGGTGGTAGGTTGCCGCATTCAGACCCTCGGATTCGAAGAATTGCGCAAATCTATACAGTCCCGTTATCGATTGGCGGTCGGGCTCTATAAGTAATACCGAGAGTAGCTCGGGAGAGAGATCGACCAGCCAATCCTCCTGCAAATACTGTTGCGCTATGATCGATCCCGTAGTGAAGCTGCTCCGTCGCACGTTGCTTAACTGCCAATAGCTTGAGTCCTCCCTATCCACATAGCGGGCAGACTCCGCAAAACTACTAGCCATGATATTACGATTGCTACCTACCTCATAGCGCGTTACGCCATAGAGCAATTCGCCGCCTGGCGCGATGGCATTGATATGAATATATTCGTCGCCTACCTTGCGCCATGTTCCCTGCTCCGAGCTTATTGATTCATTTGCACTTTGCTGAACCGCCTTATTACTCTGTGCCAGTTGCTCGAGGGGAGGTGCAATATACTCGCCCAGTAATAGGCTGAACAGCATGATCAAACTGGTTGGCTTCAGCACAGACCAGGCTATGCGCCAAACGCTGACGCCGGCAGCCTGCATTATCACCAACTCATTGTTGGAGGCCAAGATGCCCAGCCCGACTAAGGCGCCGCCCAGAGCGATAAAGGGTAGCAGTTCATAAATTCTAGTGGGCAGAGTGAAGGCTATGAAAGCCAGCGCGTTCATCATCGAATAGTGTTCATCGGTATCGCCAATCTCATCCGCCAAGGCAAATACCACATCGACCGAGCTAATGAGCATCACTACAACCAGCATAGCCAGTAACACGGTATTGCGAATATGTTTGTCGATCTTCACCATGACGAGGCTCTACGCTCTACTTCGTTGCTGATTGTTCGATGTCATTTGGATGCGCCCAGGGCGAACAGACTTCCAACATTGGGAAAGCGATAGCAAACAATCGCTGTACTAATAAACAGCGCATGTACCCACCACATCCCCACAAGAGCTGGAATATTCTCTTGTGCAATCATGTCCTTACTAAATTGCAGCAGCACGAAGTACGTCGCATACAGAAGCGCCGCTGGCACCAGCTTGCTATAGCGTCCCTGTCGCGGATCGACCTTGCTAAGCGGCACCGCGATGAGGGTAATTATGGGAATGAGCAACACTATCGATATTCGAAACTGTAGCTCCGCTTTGTGCTCGGGCAGGCTCGAACCGACTAACTCGATGGTAGTCAGATACTGTTCCTCAAGTACCGGTTCTATACTAGCCGTGTCGGGCAGGAGGATAGACTGCACATCGAACTGGCCAATGCTAAATTCTAAAGCGCCAGGAGCCCCATCATATTGCAGAACATTCTCCAAACGCATGAAACGCGCTCCGCTTAGCGCATCAATCTCGGGTCGCGCCGATTCTGCGACTATTATTCTAGGACTGCTTCTACCTGACTCGTCAGCTACACCACTTACCGCAACAAAGACATTCTGCAGCTGTCGTTCACCCGAAGCGGAAGAGTTAATACGCTCGGCATAGGTCACTCTATTGCCTTCGCCAAAACTTTGAAATTGCCCGGCAACTATGAGGTCCAACTCGGTGAGCTGATCCGCACTCTGCTTTAGCTGTTCCGTATTGCGCATTCCCCAGGGCGCCACCTGCAGACTGAGTATCGCCACCACGACTAACACGATTGATGACGTTCCCATAGTGACCAGAAGCAGCCGTCGCTGGCTAAATCCGCTACCGATGAGGATCACCATCTCATTCTCTGCATACATACGGCCATAGGCCAACAGAATTCCGAGGAAGAGAGAGAGCGGGAGAATAACTAACAGGAAGTCGGGCAGGCGGTAGATAATTAGCAGAAACAAGGTGTCCGACGCCAACTCTCCGGCTACAGCCTGAGATAGATATTGGATAAAGCGACTAATGAGTGCCACCACCAAGAGAATTAGAGTGACAGCCGCCATAACCTGCAGAATTTGCTTACTAAGGTAGCGGAATATGATCAAGCTAGGGCTGCATCCGTGTCTTGGAGGAAGCCACAGTTTACTCGAAAAGGCGCGGTAAAGTCAGGTAGGAAGCGCCGAATCAAGCGACCTGAGACTCCTGGTGTCCGAGAAGAGCCTTGAAGGCTAGCGGCACCTCGATTATATGGTGCTTATCGAAGTCGAAGAACACGACTCCCATCTTGCCATTACAGACAACCGTATCGAACGCACTATTGGTAACCTGCAAGCCAATGTCGAAGCCATAGCGATTAAAACCGCTGACACCCACATCGATGAGCAGCATGTCATTGGCGAAGGATTCTGAGCGATATTCAACAGCCAGGTCGGTCACTACCATGCCGAGGCCGAAGATGTTGCCCTCGGTAAAACCCAGACTCGCTATAAACTGCAATCTCGCCTCATGCAAAATTTTCACCATCGCAATACTATCGAGGTGTTTTGCATAATTTACATCACTAATACCAACACGACGTTCCATGCTGAACAAAAATTGATCAGGTTGGGCTACCTTGACTCTAGGCATGACTACTCCTTTACACGTTACTACACCAATCACTTCTGAGACAGGCATGTGCCAATTTGGTTCAAGATTTTAGTCACTTTATCTAAAAAAAGTGAAGCTTTTTGCGATGGACCTTAATCTTATTTTTCTGCGGACACGCCATTGTTGCTTAAGTGTCTGAATATCTTTAGGATTATCGATTCACAGAATTCAAGCCGAATTGTCGGCCCTAGCAGGGGTTCATCCAAACATGAAGTATTCAATAAAAGCCGGTGCCGTTGACACTATTAATGCCGACTGCATCGCGGTTGTAGTCTGGAACAAGGGCAGCTTAAGCGACGAAGCGCAACTAGCTGACAAGGCCAGCAATAAGGGAATTAGCAAGATTGTCCGCTCAGAAGACTTCATCGGAAAACTGGGCGAAACGCAAATCGTCCACAACCCAGTAGGTTTAAAAAGTAAACGTCTGCTACTGCTCGGTGGCGGGGAAAGCAAGAAACTGGATAGCAAGAATGCCGCGAAGATGCTCTGCGCCGGGCTTAAGGCCATCTTTAAATCGAACGCGACTAGCGTGCACTTTGCCCTGGCCAGTATCGAGGTCAAAGGTGAATCGGCTAGCTGGCTAAGTCAGCGACTCGCCCAGGAAGCAGAGTGCGAAAGCTACAAATACGATGAGACCAAAAGCAAAAAGAGCAAGGCCGTCAGCACCAAGCTGATTAGCATCTGCGGTGCCAAGACGGCTCGCAAGAAGCCTCTGGAAATCGCCCTGAAGAGTGGCGCAGCCATCGGTGCCGGCATCAATCGTGCGCGCCACCTGGGCAATCTGCCCGGCAATATATGCACCCCAAGCTATCTTGCCAGCGAGGCCGTCGCCCTGGGTAAGAAGCACAGCGCTCTCACGGTAAAAGTTCTCAGTGAAAAACAGATGGCGCGCCTGAAAATGGGCTCCTTGCTGTCTGTATCCGCAGGCTCTGCCGAGGAAGCGAAGCTGATCGCAATGGAATATAAAGGCGCGAAGGCTGACAGCAAGCCCCATGTCCTGGTCGGCAAGGGTGTCACCTTCGACACCGGTGGCATTAGCCTGAAGGCCGGCGCTGCTATGGACGAAATGAAGTTCGATATGTGCGGCGCGGCGAGTGTTATTGGCACTATGGCCACGGTCGCTCAGTTAAAGCTTCCAATCAACATAGTCGGCCTGGTTGGCGCTGTAGAAAATATGCCTAGCAGCACAGCCACCAAGCCTGGCGACATAGTGACCAGCATGGCCGGCAAGACTATTGAGGTCCTCAATACCGACGCAGAAGGCCGTCTCGTTCTCTGCGACGTGCTTACCTATGCGGAACGCTACAAGCCGCGCAGTGTCATCGACATTGCCACACTTACCGGCGCAGCCGTTGCGACATTCGGCTCACATGTGAGCGCCCTTCTCAGCAACGATGACAAATTGGCGGCATCTTTGATCCAATGTGGACAGAACAGCCTCGATCGCGTCTGGCAGTTACCGCTTTGGGAGGAATATCAGCCCTTGCTGAATAGTAACTTCGCCGACATGGCGAATATTGGAGGGCCTAGGGCAGGCACTATCACTGCCGCCTGCTTTCTCTCCAGGTTCGCGGAGAAGTTCAAGTGGGCACATCTGGACATCGCAGGCAGTGCCTGGAATTCTGGCGCTCAGAAGGGTGCCACCGGTCGTCCTGTGGCGCTTCTAGTTGAATACCTGAGTCAGCAGAAGGCCTAGTGCACTTGACCAAGACCCAGGTTAATTTTTATACGCTACCAAGCCCCGAACTGCAGCCACGCCTGCAGTTCGTCTGCCGGTTGACCGAGAAAGCCTACTCGCTGGGCCATCGTATCCATATACTCACCGACTCTCAGCAGCAATCGAAAGCGCTGGATGACATGCTCTGGCAATATTCCGCGAGCAGCTTCCTGCCCCATCGCTCGCTGGGTAGCGGCAGCGACAACGGAGAACCGGTAACACTGGGCACGGAATTGGCAGCCCCCACACATGCCGATGTGCTGATTAATCTTAGCGCGCAGCCCTGCGCTAGCGAGGGTCAGTTCAGTCGCATAAACGAAGTTATTAGCGCCGACAACGAGAGCCTGAAACAGGGCCGTGTTCGCTATCGCTTCTATAAAGAAAAAGCGATGCAAATCGAGACCTTCAAGCTCTGAGCCTAAGATTTCCCGCTGAAGTTTTTACAAACCATGTTGTCATTGCCTGCAAAACATCTTCAACGTAAACCCCTTGTATCGAAGACCTTTCCAGCGAACAAGAAGTAATGAAGTGCCGCGAATAGCTAAGCACCCGAACCTGTTGGCGAAGAGATTTCTTGTAGGGAATGCTGCTAAATCCGGCAAATTCGCGCCTGATCATGTATACTTGCGCCTTTTTAAGCATGGCATCTTAACATCAGCATGGACAAGACCTACCAACCAAAACAGCTGGAAGATCAGTGGTATAAGACTTGGGAAGAGCGCGGCTATTTCGCCCCTCAAGGAGACGGCGAGCCCTATTGCATCGTCATTCCTCCGCCAAATGTAACTGGCCGACTCCACATGGGCCACGGATTTCAGAATGCCATCATGGATGCTCTCATTCGTTATCATCGAATGCTTGGTCGTTCCGCGCTATGGCAAGTTGGAACCGACCATGCCGGCATCGCTACACAGATGGTCGTCGAGAGACAGCTCAACGCAGCAGGTAGCTCGCGAGCGGAGCTTGGCCGCGAGGAATTTGTAAAGAAAGTATGGGATTGGAAAGAAGAGTCTGGCGGGATTATCACCGAACAGATACGCCGTCTCGGCTCCTCCCTGGATTGGACTCGCGAACGCTTTACCATGGATGAGCAACTTTCTTCCGTTGTAGAAAAAGTATTCATTGAGTTGTTTGATGAAGGCCTGATCTATCGCGGCAATTGTCTGGTGAATTGGGACCCTCAACTGCATACCGCCGTATCAGACTTGGAGGTCATTTCCGAGGAAGAGAATGGTTTCCTGTGGCATTTCCGCTACCCCTTGGCGGAGGACCCTACTCGCCACATAGTTATAGCCACGACTCGCCCTGAAACCTTATTGGGCGATAGCGCAATCGCTGTTCATCCAGATGATGAGCGCTATAAAGATCTAGTCGGAAAGTTTGTTGAACTTCCGCTCTGTAATCGGCAGATACCCATAATAGCCGATGACTATGCAGACCCGGCGTTTGGTACTGGCTGTGTGAAAATAACTCCAGCCCATGACTTCAATGACTACGAAGTCGGCAAGCGCAATGATCTTGAGATCATCAATATCCTCACGAACACTGCCTGTATAAACGAGAATGCACCTGAAATTTATCAAGGCTTGGACCGCTTCGATGCGCGCAAGAAAATCGTCGAAGACATGGAGGCGCTGGGCTTAGTCGACAAGATCGAGCCGCATAAATTAAAAATACCTCGAGGCGACCGCAGCGGCGTGATTATCGAGCCCTATCTTACTCATCAATGGTATGTTGCCGTTCAGTCACTAGCCGATCCGGCGATCAAAGCAGTCGAAGATGGCGACATAGAATTTGTACCCAAGAATTGGGAAAACACCTACTTCGCCTGGATGCGAAATATTCAGGATTGGTGTATTAGCCGCCAACTCTGGTGGGGACATCGCATACCCGCGTGGTATGACGAGGAAGGTAAAGTCTACGTAGGAAAATCTGAAGCTGAGATTCGCGCCAAGCACAATCTGGGGGATGAGATAGCACTACGCCAGGATGAAGATGTGCTGGACACCTGGTTCTCCTCTGCACTGTGGACCTTCTCGACACTGGGCTGGCCCAATGAGAGAGAATTTTTCGACAAGTTCCACCCGACCGATGTTCTGGTTACCGGTTTCGACATCATATTTTTCTGGGTCGCCAGAATGATAATGATGACTCTGAAATTTACCGGCGAGATTCCTTTTAAGAAAGTTTACATCACGGGCCTGGTTCGCGATGAGCAGGGACAGAAGATGTCCAAGTCGAAGGGAAATATTCTAGACCCGATCGATCTGATCGATGGCATAGAGATCGATGAACTGATGAGCAAGCGTACTGCCGATATGATGCAGCCGCAATTAAAGCAAAAGATTGAGAAACATACTCGAGACGCCTTCCCCGAGGGCATAACCGGCTACGGCACCGATGCGCTACGCTTCACTTTTTATTCTCTGGCATCCACTGGCCGAGACATTAAATTCGATCTGGGACGTACCGAAGGCTATAGAAACTTCTGTAACAAGATATGGAACGCTGCGCGCTATGTCCTCATGAACAGTGAAGAGCAAGTGCTCGTCGATGGACCCACAATTTCGAACGAACACTTCTCGATTGCTGACAAATGGATTAGCAGCAGCTTCGAACAAACCGCGAGAAGCATCGAAGAGTCTATGTCAAATTACCGATTCGATCTCGCCTCTCAGGCCTTACAAGAATTTATCTGGAACGAATACTGCGATTGGTATGTCGAACTTTCTAAGCTCGTACTATGGGACGAAGAGAACAATCCGCAGCAGGCACAGGCTACACGCTGGATGTTGCTGAACATCATGGAGAAGAGCCTACGCCTCTTACACCCCTTCATGCCTTTTATCACCGAAGAAATTTGGCAGCGCATTGCGCCGCTTCTGAACATCGAGGGTGAGAGCATAATGTTGCAGCCCTATCCACAACCCGATGCGGGTAACGTAGACCTAAACGCCGAGCAGAGCATCGAATGGATCAAAGGCATTATCATCGCTATTCGAAACATTCGCGGCGAGATGGACATCTCACCAGCGAAGGCTATCCCTGTATATCTAAACAAGGGAGATGAGAGCGACAGAGCGAGACTTAAACAGTATCACCACTATCTGGAGAAGCTGGCGAAGCTAGAATCTATTCGGTGGCTCGATGATGGCCAGGAACTTCCTGCCGCGGCTACTCAATTGCATGGCGATATCGAAATTCTGGTTCCGATGGCCGGTCTAATCGATGTCGATGCGGAACGTGCACGATTAGAGAAAGAAATTGCGAAGCTGGAATCCGGTATGAAGGCTGCTTCTGCGAAATTGAATAACAAGAGGTTTATGGACAATGCGCCAGACGCGGTCGTAGAAAAAGAACGCAGTAAGGCGGAGCAGATGTCCACCGCATTGAACGCCTTGCAGGAAAAGCTGGAACAGTTATTGGCTATGTAGTCGGGACTGGGGGGAATTCGCGCCAGCGGCTTTAACTTTAACTACGCAGCTCACGAGGCATGCTGAAGACGATATTCTCCTCAACACCCGCTAACTCTTCTGGCTCTTGATGACAGATTTCGCGCAATCGATCTACCACTTGCCGCACCAAAACCTCAGGGGCTGACGCGCCAGCTGTAATACCAAATTTAAATTTGCCATCGAACCATTCCGGGTCGATGTCAGCCACACTATCGATCAGATAGGATTCGCAGCCCAATCTTTTTGCCAACTCTTTCAGCCGATTCGAATTTGAACTGTTTGGAGAACCCACCACCAATAGCAGCTCGCACTCCAGAGCAAGTTGTTTTACCGCATCCTGGCGATTCTGCGTGGCGTAACATATATCTTTCTTGCGCGGCCCCCTAATCGAGGGAAACCTTTCACGGAGCGCATCAATGACTTTGGATGTATCATCCATAGATAGCGTAGTCTGAGTGACATAACTCAGATTCTCCGGGTTATTCACCTGCAGCTTATTCGCATCATCTACCGACTCAACCAGATAGATCTGCCCCCCGGCAGATTTGTCGTATTGACCCATGGTACCTTCAACTTCGGGATGAAACTGATGCCCAATCAACACACACTCCCTGCCGTCCTGACTAAATTTGGTAACCTCTAAATGCACCTTGGTAACTAGAGGGCAGGTTGCATCGAATACTTTAAAACCCTTATTACGCGCCTCGTCTTTTACGGCTAGTGACACACCATGCGCACTAAAGATAACAATCGACGAACGCCCTCGTTCATCCGTATTAGGTATATCTTCTAGTTCATCGACAAAAATGGCCCCACGCTTACGCAAAGTATCGACAACAAACTTATTGTGTACCACCTCATGACGCACATAAATGGGAGCACCAAATATATCCAACGCTCGATTCACAATGTCTATCGCTCGATCTACTCCCGCACAGAAGCCGCGCGGATTTGCCAAATGGATAGATGTTGTTGCGGAATCTTTAGAAACCTGAATATTCACAATGACCTCAAGCTAGAATTACCTAGACTCTAATTTCTACGGCTTCGACATCTGCATCGATTACCGAAATTATTCGCGCAGTAAAGACGATATCCTTTCCTGCCAGAGGATGATTGAAGTCCACAACTACCGTCGACTCTGTAATATCAGCGATCACTCCTGGCAGATCGTTGCCGCCGGCATCTTTAAAAGAGACCACGGAGCCAACCTCAGTAGGAATCAAATCATCTTCCAGTAAATTCTGGAATTTGGCAATGGGGAATCGGTGTACGTTAGCCGGATTGATTTCTCCGAAAGCCTGCTCAGGAGCCAGCTTGGCCTCAATCTCATCACCCGCGCTAGAGCCCAGTATTTTCTCCTCGAAGCCAGGCAACATACTGCCATCGCCCAAACGAAAGCTCGCCGCTTTTTTGTTGAAATTACCGTCGACTAACTCCCCGCTACTGAGAGTAAGGGAGAAGTGGAGACTGACGAGAGAGCCAGCCTGTATTTTTTGCTTTGATTCGCGAGTCATAGCTAGATCCGAAGAGAGTAGTCTGCCAAGCCCTTACCAGACTCTCGTTCTACACAAAGTCACGAGGCTCACCTTGTCCGTCGACGTTCACGACGCAGCGCTGACACAGTTTGGGATGAGCGGCACTCTGACCGATATCCTCTGTGTGATGCCAGCAGCGCTCACACTTCTCAAAGCTGGAAGCACTAACCTCTAGTTTTACATTGTCCAGGTCTGTAGGACTCGCCGTAGAGGGCGCATCAGCCAAGGCATGCACCTTCGCACTGCTTACGATCAATGCAAATCTAAGTTCCGATTCCAGGGAGCTCAACTGCTTGGCAAGATCATCGTCACAATAGATATCAACTTCGGCGCTCAGGCTCGCACCGACTTCTTTGGCGGCCCGTTTCGCTTCCAGCTCTTTATTTACCGCTGTTTTCACTAACAAGATTTGTTGCCAGAAAACATCAGGGAACGCGTCGAGCTCAGCGAAGTCTGAAACTGAGTCTGAAAAATTGGAAAGAAACACTGACTCTTCTCTGGAGCCCGGGATATTCTGCCAGATCTCATCGGCGGTAAAGCTAAGTATGGGCGCTATCAAGCGACTAAACATTTCAAGAATATTGTACAGCGCGGTTTGTGCCGAGCGACGGGCAACACTGTCGGCCTGAGTCGTATACTGCCGATCTTTGATAACATCGAGATAGAAACCGCCCAACTCGACCACGCAGAAGTTATGGATTTTCTGGTACACATTTAGAAAATTGTAGTTGTCATAGTGCTCGATAACTTCTTTCTGCATTTGCTGACACTGACGAGTTATCCAGTAGTCTACCGCTATCATTTCTTCAGGTTTACTCTGATCCTTCTCCGGATCGAAGCCATTCAGATTTGACAGCATAAAACGTGCGGTATTCCGAATTCGGCGATAGGAATCGGCGACGCGCTTAAAGATCTCATCTGACACGGTCATCTCACCGCGGTAGTCTGTGGCAGCAACCCACAGGCGCAGAATATCGGCCCCGTATTGCTTGAAGATTAGATCTGGTGCCACCGTATTACCCAGCGACTTGGACATCTTCTTACCATCGGCGTCGACGAAGAAGCCGTGGGTCAACACTTCCTTATACGGAGCCGACCCATTCATCGCCACCGCCGTTTTTAATGACGATTGAAACCAGCCGCGATGCTGATCGGAGCCTTCCAGATAGAGATCGGCAGGATAGCTTAGCTCATCGCGCTTACCGATGACCGAGTAGTGACTCACACCCGAATCGAACCAGACATCGAGGGTGTCTGTGACTTTTTCATAGTTGGCCGCATCTTCGCCAAGTAATTCTTCGGCTTCCAATTCGAACCAGGCCTCGATACCCCTTTTCTCTATTAGCTGAGCGACCTGCTCTATCAACTCACCGGTACGTGGATGCAGAGCCTGCGTTTCCTTGTTAACAAACAGAGTAATCGGCACGCCCCAGGTACGTTGTCGTGAGATGCACCAGTCTGGGCTGCCCTTCAACATGAGTTCGATACGCGCCTTGCCCCAATCTGGAATCCACTTAACTCCAATCACAGCGGCTAACGACTTACCAAGCAGATCATTCTCGCTCATGCTGATAAACCACTGTGGAGTGGCACGGTAGATGAGTGGTGTCTTCGTACGCCAGCAATGTGCATAGCTGTGATTTATCTTATCCAGTGCAACCAGCGCCTTTACCTCGCGCAGTTTGGCGATTATGTCTTCATCAACCTTATAGACATGCCCGCCGGCGAAATCGCCCGCAACTGAAGTAAAGACACCGTTCTCGTCAACGAGATTTAGGGTGCCTATGCCATAGGCTGCGCCAACATTGAAATCATCTACACCGTGATCGGGGGCAGTATGGACGGCGCCCGTACCTGCTTCGGTAGTGACATGTTCACCTAATATCAGTGGCACCTGCCTGTCTACGAAGGGGTGCAGCAGAATCTGGTTTTCCAGTTGCGAGCCTGCCGCCTCGGCGACAATCTCAAAAGATTCGCAGTTGTAGCGACTCATGATTCTCTCGACCATGTCCGTTGCCACCACAATTAGCTCAGACCCTTGATCCAGCTCACAGCGCACCAGGGCATAGCTCAATTCCCCGTGCAGACAGACCGCCTGATTCGAGGGCAGTGTCCAGGGCGTAGTTGTCCATATAACGACAGAGACAGGCTCATCGGCAGCGGCCGTGGCAGAAAACAGGCCTAGAAACGTATCTCTATCCTGAGGTGCGAAACGCACATCTATCGCGAAGGAATCCTTATCCTGATATTCGACTTCAGCCTCTGCCAGGGCCGAAGCGCCAACCACACTCCAGTAGACCGGCTTATAGCCTTTTACCAGATGGCCATTTTTAACAATTTTACCCAATGAACGCACGATATCGGCCTCTGTCTCGAAGGCCATCGTCAGATACGGGTTTTCCCAATCGCCCAATACACCTAAGCGAATAAAGCCGTTACGCTGGATGTCGACCTGTTTCGCCGCATATTCCCGACAGGCTTTACGAAACTCGGCTTGGGAGATTTTCTGGCCGGCTTTTCCCTTCTTCTTCTCTACATTGTGCTCGATAGGCAAGCCATGACAGTCCCATCCCGGAATATAAGGCGCGTCAAAGCCATTCAGAGATTTCGCCTTGACGACGAAGTCTTTCAGCGACTTGTTGATCGCATGACCTAGGTGCAGCTCTCCATTCGCGTAAGGAGGGCCATCGTGCAAGATGAATTTTGGCTTACCGCTATTCTTTTGGGCTATACGCTTGTAGAGATCGAGCTTCTGCCATTGCTGCAAAATATCCGGTTCCCGCTGCGCCAGATTGGCCTTCATCGGAAATTCGGTATGCGGTAGGTTTAATGTATCTTTATAATCGCTCATAGCTAGATCTATACGTTGTCTTAGTGGCTTCTGTTATGTATCTGTTATTAGCTAAATATTCTTAGTTAGTAACACCAAAAATTTCTCTTACCTGCTCCACATCGGCACTTATCTGACTTTTTAGCTCATCGAGACCAGAGAACTTAAGTTCCTCGCGGATTTTCTGTCTAAAGATAACTTCGATCGTCTTGCCGTAGAGATCCTCATTAAAGTCCAAAATATGAGCCTCCAACAGCGCCTCGCCCGATTCGGTTACCGTAGGTCGGTAGCCGATGTTCACCGCTGCCGGTCGATAGCGATCCACCAGGCGCACCTCACAGGCATAGACACCATGCAGGGGGATACGCAGACGCTGCGGATTGATATTGCAGGTTGGGAAACCCAGATCGGCCCCTAACTGCGCCCCTTGCACTACCTCACCCTTAATCGAATACGGCCTACCCAACAACTGCTCTACGAGAGTGAAATCTGCATTTGCCAACTGTTCACGGATAAAAGTACTACTAATTCGATGGCCATTACGCTCGTAGGCCGCTGTTTCGACTACTTCAAAACCAAACTGCTCGCCAGCTTCTTGCAGCAGCGAGAAATCGCCCTTACGCTTATGACCAAATCTGAAATCATTACCCACGATAAAGCTTTTCACCCCTAGCCCTTTGACGAGTATATCCGCTATATAGTCTTGTGCGCTCAACTCGCTTAGCGCCTTATCAAACTTCAGCTGAAACACAAAGTCGATGCCAAAGCTTTCCAGTAACTCCAGCTTTTCCTTCAATATCGTCAACCTTGCCGGGCTGCTGCGAGCATCACTGGCAAAGAATTCTTCGGGGTGCGGTTCAACTAGGATGACCAGTGAGGGCAGGTCGAATTGCTCCGCCTTCTGGTTTAGCTGATCCAGAATAAGCTGGTGACCTAAGTGCACACCATCAAATTTGCCAATGGTGGCCACACAGCTTTCCTGAAGCTGAGAGAAGCGATTCGTGTCTTCGAAGATTATCATTGGCAGAGGCTACCACTCGGAAAAGCGCGGAATTATACTCCTTTATGCCCAAACTTTGCAGATTTATGGACAAATCCACCTCATGATCTGGGCTGCGGTGACGGCCAGGCTCTTATCTAGCTTGTGCACAGGGGCTGTCTAGGCCTGTGCATCGGGGCTTGTGGCAGGCTTCCCCTGTTTTAGGCCTGCTAGGCCTTTCCTGAAGAGAATGCGAGCCAATACCAGCAGGCAGACGATAAGCACGCCCTGGCCCACCAGCGTATTGACCACTGAAATAGTCTCTGGCCGTGTCGAGATGAAGATCAGGTTGACCAAAGTAGCAATGGCCGCCAGTGAAACTACAGCTGATCCGGCGAGTTGAATGATGGCGATAATTTTGTTCATCTATTTGTCTCTAAGTAGCACCTAGAAAGTCATTAGGCAGTATCTTGTAGTTTGTGAAAGCTCATGAAGTGCTCATATCCATCGGTACCAAGAAATCGGCTTAGAGTCTTCGCATCAGTCTTGCGAGCATCGACGATAATAAGACCTTCGAGAGAGTCATTAAAATTTGGGTGTATATTAAAGCAAACCAGTTTACCGTTCACCGAGAGATAATGCCTCAACAAAACGGGAACAGCCTTCCCTGGATCGCAGCGTCCAATTAATTTCCCCAACATCTTTACATTAGACAATTCGGCTATCATCTCGCTAGTCCAGACGCGGTTCATAATCTTATGCGGTGTTATTGGTCTGACGAGTTGATCGTACTCGCTTGCCTTAAAATTAGTCAGCATAGTATCGGCGATAAGAGCGCGCGCAAGATCACTATACTCCCTCGAAATGCTCACAGACCCGAACAAAGTGTGATACCTAGGCTTTTCTACAAGGATTCTGCCGATTCCACGCCATAGTAAGTTAAGCGATACAGGCTTCTTCTGATAATCGGGATGAATAAAACTCCGCCCCATCTCGATCGCCGAACCCAACTGATTGACAAAGGCTTCATCGTATTTATACAGGGAACGACTATACAACCCCTTAACACCATGAGCTGCAACTATCTCATCCACGAGCCCTACCCTATAGGCTCCTGCAATCCTAAGAGCCGTCTTATCCCAGAGAAATAGATGCAGATAATGTGGGTCGAATTCATCGGAATCTTTGGACAGCCCCGTACCCTCGCCCACGGAACGAAACGTCAGCTCTCTCGCGATCGCGATCTGCTCCATGATGGGCCCGAGGCTTTCGAAGGGCGCGCAGTAGACGTCGAATTCCTCGTGTTCGATTAGCCGAAATTTTTTGAGGCTCTCAATCGTATCAAGCAATTCGTGGGGACCGATGGCCGAGCTGCCATCCGCTACCGATTGATACTCCGGGTCGGTCGATCGCAGCGGCTCTCGCATAGTGCATCGGTGCTCACTCGCAGATAATCGGTTATCGCTCTGGGACTCTGCAGAAGCCTGAGCTCAGCCGCAGGAATGGGTCGACCGAAACGCAGCGGCAGGTTAAAACCCTGCTTGTTAGCCAATTGGCGCGGCAGCAGTGCCGTGCGCAATCGAGGATGAACCATACCCGCCGCATAGAATAGTCGGCTGTTAGCGCCCCCAACTTGAACAGGCAAACAGGTGGCCTGATAACGCTTCAATAGCTGTCCGGCCAAGCGGTTCCATGAGCGGTCCTGAATCCTGCGATGACTGTGCTCATAGGCTGACACCATACCCGCCGGAAAAATCAACACGGCTCCATCTTTTTTCAGATGCTTGTGAACCTGCTTTACACTCGCCACATTGCTAGCAGCCGCATCGCTAAACAAGACATCCACACCGATAAAAATATCGGCCAGTTCCGGTATTCTGCGCAGCAATTCATTAGTCAGGACCTTGAGGCCAGGGCGTATATCCGCAATCACCTTCGCTATCGCCACGCCTTCCAATCCACCGAGAGGATGATTTGCCACGATGAGCACCGGGCCCGTCCGTGGCAGCTCATCCAGGATTGCACCGTTGATCAGCTCCAGGCTTACGCCAATAGCGTCGAGGGTGTATTGAAGAAACTCGTGGGGCGTACATCCCTGAGGCCGCGCGTCATATATCGCACTAAGTTGGTCTAATCCAAGCGCTTTCTCGAGAACGGCAGATAGGATTCGTGGCTTGAAAGGCAGTCGGCAGGGGTTAGTCATCTTGGGGATACTGCTTCACTAGATTATTTTCAAAGCGCCAGGCTCGGTAGAGAGCCGTTAGGCCCGGGGGTTTGTTGCCCCTCTTGCGGTTAACGTGACCAAGTTTAAACAGCGTATGGTATTGCTGCAACAGGGTTATCACCGCCTTGCGCAGACCCGTATTTCTATCCCATATATTAATGGATTCAGAGCTCGCTCCGTTAATCTCTATAATATTGAAATCCAACCCTGCACTCAGATCCTCTACGTTTTTAAACTTCACATCCAAACGCCCGGAATAGAAACCCGGAATATCAGAGAATACCTTATTCAGTGCTTCCGATAGCCTCTGGTCAATTAGTTCCTCAGCAACCCGGAACACAGCACCGCGACTATGACTTGCTGAAAATACCAGTTTATAGGGCTCTCCCCTCGGAATAACGTCATTCCAACGTGTCCGATGTCTAGTCTCGTAGAGATGCAGCAGTTCGCCTGCTCGGGGTTACGCACATAGAATACGCCAGCCTCAGCATCCCACTGACTCAACTTCTGAAACTGAATACAGCCACCTGTAGGAAAACCTCTGAGGTATGCCTGCAGCTCCTGCTCATTGGTGAGTAACTTTACCCCCGCGCCGCGACATCCAATATTAGGTTTACCGACGACGGGATACTCCAATCCGGCCGCGACCAATGACTCTCTAGCCTTTGTTAACTGCTCCTCAATCGGATTCTCGTCAACATCGGTGAGTATCCATTGCCGCGCATGTTCTCCAGCCAGATCGAACACCGCCTACTTCGAAACTCCTCCCACTCCCGACAAGGGGATCCCAGGATTCGCGATCAAGGGAAGACTCAGGCTGCGATATCGAAAAGCGAGAAGCAACTACTGAATCGCTACCGGTACATAAATCAACCACATCGGCCAGAATTCGAAGAATGAGGTTGAACGACCCGAGTTGTCGAGTGCCGGCATACCTGCAGGCACGGAGGGTTTGGGGTCTGTGTCTGATTCTTTCAAAATATCTAGAGGCTTCCTTCAATACTCGTTTAGCAGACCGGCTAGATTCGAATTTGTTCCAACGAGCTATTGTTAGCACCGCTAGCATGAGTGCCTATTCCAGGGAGATTATCGCATCCGCTTGGGAAACCCTCAATCACACTAGCCTTCAGCCAATTAATTGAGAAACTAATACGAAGCCTTCTTTTTCAGTAGTTGCCTCCGGGGCTGCCGATAGCAGATACAGTAGCGAAGCTGTCTATGCCACTGCTATTATCAAATCTGACAAGCCTTTGGAAAAACCAGCACCATGCTCGGAAAAATACTACTAACTCTTGCGGTGATGGTAATTGCCTTCTTTTTTGTTCGCCAACGGGATATGAAGAACAGGACAGACTCGGCAAAGCCCAAAACCCGTGCCAAGCTTCCAAACACCCCCGAAGCGCAAGAGGAGAATACCCTATCGGCAGATTTAAGGCTTGGCGCTTATATGTTCCTGGCCCTGGTAATCGGCATAGGAATCGCCCTGTACTATTTTCAGTGGCAAGACGACCATTCAATCTTGACCGTGCGCCTGCATAGCGAGGGACAGGCGCGGCCGATTGAATATCAGATTTATAAATATCAGCTAGCCGAGCGCTCCTTTACAACACTCGATGGTATTCTAGTCACGGTAGCAAGCAGTGAACGCATGGAGGTTGAGGGTTTATAACAAACTCTCTAGAAAAATAGCATTAGCGAAGAATCTAACAAAGCGGTAACCGGGGGCGGCTTCAAGGCCATGCAGTATGTGATGTCCTGCGCGCAGAAAGTTGGCACCCGAAAATTGTCCGCCGCGGTAAGATCAAAAAACACTTGTAAGGCCTGCGCCTTTGGCACCGGCGGTCAGCGCGGTGGGTTACACAATGAATACAGCAAGCGAGTTGAGATCTGTAATAAGAATATTCAGGCGCAAATGAGTGATATTCGTGACCCGATACCGCCCCAGATATTCGAGCAGAACAGCATCGCCGAACTAGGGGAACTGAGCGCGAAGCAACTCGAAGATCTAGGCCGCCTTTCAGCGCCCTTGCATAAGTCTGCAGGGTCCGATCGCTACGAGGCCATAAGCTACGAGCGAGCCTATGCGCTTATCATAGAACGACTAAAGCAGACTGATCCTCAGCGCAGTTTCTTCTATGCCTCGGGCAGGTCATCGAATGAGGCCGCTTTTATTCTGCAATTATTTGCACGGCTGTATGGCTGCAACCACATAAATAACTGCTCCTACTACTGCCATCAAGCCTCCGGTGTAGGCCTGGGAAATAGCATCGGCAACGGAACGGCGACCATACAATATGGCGATCTGCACAAGGCAGACTTGATATTTGTATTCGGTGCAAATCCCGCATCGAACCACCCGCGTTTCGTTAAGGTCTTGCTAGAGTGCCGACAACGGGGCGGACAGGTTGTCATAGTCAATCCGGCGCGCGAGGCCGGCCTGGTTCGTTTTGCTTCGCCTAGCAATTTCAAGTCTATGATAAGCGGCGGGGGCGAAGTTGCGTCACATTATATACAACCCCACGTGGGCAGTGACGTTGCTCTTATTAGCGGAATGGCAAAACACCTTATAGCTTCCGGCTTGGTAGATCAGCACTACATAGACTCTTACTGTGAGCACTATGACTCCTACGCCAGTTTCATAACAGGCCTGGCCTGGGATGATATCGAGAATGATTGCGGCATCGAACGATCTCAAATCGAAGCCTTGACCGACATCTATGCAAAAAGCGACAGAACCGTTTTTTCCTGGGGGATGGGACTAACCCATCACCATAATGGTAGCGACAACATCGAAGCAATAGCGAGTCTCGCCCTGTTGCGCGGCATGATAGGCGGCGAGGGCAAGGGACTGTTGCCACTGCGCGGCCATAGCAACGTCCAGGGTGTAGGTTCGATGGGAGTCACTCCCGCCCTTAAAGCCGAGGTGTTCGCTGCAATCGAAAGGGAATTTTCGGTAAAACTGCCGAATCACTCCGGCCTGGACACCCTCGCCTGCGTCCAGGCGGCCGCAAAGGGTAAGATTGACTTCGCCTTCCTGCTTGGAGGCAATCTTTTCTCAGCCAACCCGGATACGGCCTACTCAGGGCA
The DNA here is from genome assembly GCA_029253585.1 of Gammaproteobacteria bacterium. Classification (GTDB taxonomy): domain Bacteria; phylum Pseudomonadota; class Gammaproteobacteria; order Pseudomonadales; family Pseudohongiellaceae; genus UBA9145. The sequence continues at coordinate 300,794 of JAQWZF010000018.1, read as the reverse complement.
GGCACTAAGCAGCATCCCCTTTAAAGTCATGGTCAATTCCACGCTAAATCAGACTCACCTAAACGGCGTCAACGGAGAGAATCTGGTCTTGCCTATTAGAGTGCGCGATGAAGAGACACAGGCCACGACTCAGGAATCTATGTTTAATTACCTGCGCATGAGCGATGGCGGATTCGAGCGTATCGAAGCACTGCAATCGGAAGTTCAGATAATCAGCGCTATCGCCTCCGGGGTTATCGATAAAGAGATTTTGAATTTTCAGGAATTCGAACGCCACGAATCTATTCGCAAGGCAATCGCCAAGTTGATTCCCGGATTCGCCGGGCTAGCCGACATTGACCTGACCAAGACCGAATTCCATATCGAGGGGCGGCATCTAGCACAGCCCAAGTTCGCGACTAAATCTGGCCGAGCGAGTTTCTGCGTGCCCACGCAGAGCGAATTGAATCTCAAACCGGCCTCGGCAGCAAATAATGGGCAGCGCTTCACCCTCACTTCCGTGCGCAGCGAAGGTCAGTTCAATACAATTATTTACAGCGAGGAAGACATCTACAGAAGACAGTCTCACCGGGAGATACTATTCATCAGCGCCGAAGACCTAGACGCGCTCGAATTAACAGCCGAAGACAAGGTCGATGTGGTGAATGATACCGGCGCAATGAGAGGCCTGAGCATCGCAGTCTATGATATTAAGCCTGGAAACGTGATGTGCTACTTTCCAGAGGCCAACGTACTCGTTCCTCAATCTGTCGACCAGAGAAGTCGAACGCCCGCGTTTAAATCAGTATCCGTGGCGATTCTCAAATGCGCCACTGCGATTCAATAGCGCCTTAGCCAGCCTCACTATGGTGCCTCTGGTCTTAGGCGGGTCGCAAAGCAAACTCGATCATGCGATTCAGATCGCCATCGACATTGATCAATACCAGCTCATCATTTCCCAGCACGAAGACTGACACCGCCTCCAGGGAATCACGCTCCAGATCCATTCCAACTAAAACCCAGACCTGCTCATCTTCCTTACGCACTCTTACTATAGTTTACCAGTGCAGATTTTCTGCCGCGCGAGCGTAATGTTTCTGCAAAATCCAGACCCTTGGAGTCTGTTTTCTTTCCGCCTGCCGCTACGTTATAGACAGCAACTTGCACATGATCCAAGTCGGATATGTTGGCCTCATCAAGAGTAACTACGTTCAAGAAACCAAGCAGTCCGTTACCTACAGACAGAGCAAACTCTTTCTCTAGGCTAATCTCAGGCACCTGCTCCACTATCGAGTTGCGAGTAAAGCGGAATGATCTATCGCTAAATGACATGCAGGCTGTCAATTGCACTAGCACTCCAAGTATTAGGATTTTTCTCATGGTCGCGATCTCATTATCTTACAAAGACTATTCATTACTGACCGGCAACTTCAAGATCTACAAGCTCATTAAGCTCGAAGCGACGACCCATTGAGAATGCTCCCCCAAAGTGTAGAATCTCACAGCGCTAGGCTGTAGATGCAGAACAAATAGAGCTTGTATAGTTTTAGACGCAACAGGACTAAAAAGGTTAGAGACTCAGACATGCCATAGTAGAGAACTGTGCTGAATCCAAGCTGAACACGTATTTTTCCAGCAAGAACTAAAGAAATAGTCTGAAGTGATCGATTCATCCTCAGTACTCGAAAAACTAAGCCATCAATCTTTCCCAGACCCCGTGAGATAAAGCATGCTTTCCCGATTCAATAGCCTACTTCCCCTCTGGGCGCTGCTGATTTCGCTAATCGCCTTCATTGCAAATGCTCCCTTCGCCGCATTAAGCGATGCCATCGTCCCCTTGCTGTCTTGCGTGATGTTTATGATGGGCCTCACATTGACGAAAGAGGATGTAGTACGTATCGCTAAAGACCCAAAGCCAGTCTTGATAGGCGTGGTACTGCAGTTCTTGCTAATGCCGATACTCGCCCTCACATTTTCTAAGATGCTACAGCTATCAAACCAGCTCACTATCGGCATGGTGTTGGTTGGCAGCTGTGCTGGAGGAACGGCGTCTAACGTTGTTTGTTATCTGGCCAAGGGAGATGTGGCACTCTCTATTAGCATGACCATGGTCTCTACGATCGTAGGAGTCATAGCAACCCCCCTTCTCTGTTCTTTCTACCTCTCAGCAACGATTAGCGTAGATACCTGGGCACTGTTGCTTAGCATTGTTAAAATGGTATTCATTCCGGTAATGCTGGGGTTCACCTGTAAGTATTTTCTGGAAGGTGCAACTCACGCAGTGGAGCCGCTTATTCCTACTCTCTCGGTTCTACTCATTCTTCTCATTATCGCAATCGTAGTAGCGCTGAATGCCGAAAGACTGCTTGATGTAGGCCTGATAACGCTGATCGCGGTCGTGCTTCATAATCTTTCCGGACTCGCCGGGGGATTCTATGTGAGCCGCCTGTTCGGTTTGGATATAAAACAGAGCCAGACCATTGCCATCGAGGTAGGCATGCAGAATTCCGGTCTCGGGGTTGCTCTTGCCACCCAATTCTTCTCGGCGACTGCAGCGCTCCCAGGCGCACTCTTTAGTGTTTGGCACAATATCAGCGGCTCGCTGCTGGCATCACTATGGGGCAGGAAGAGAACTTCGCTTGAATACCTATTGCGAGATCAAGAAAGCAGCCCCCCTCCCGAGTAGTTAAGTTTTAAACCCCATCGATGGAATTTTTTATTAAGTTACCCTAACTTTTATCAATATTAGAAAATTTTCTCCGCTACGCTTGACTTATTTTCTAAGGAGATTGGAATCCGCGCGTTCAAAATTTCTAATTTTCAAATATTTGTGAAGCAAGTGAACATTCAAACAATTCTAATCGCAATACCAGCGACTATGACCAATCTGGGTCATCAGTTCTGTTCGCGCGTGGTGAAGAATTCGGAGACCTGCTTGGAGTGAATTTCTGACACATAAACGATTAGCAATCGATTTAAAGAAAAGACCCCTAAGTTTTAAAACCTAGTGGTCTTTTTTTGCTCTAACTTTTATGAATGCTCACAGCAATGTGGGCACTGGGGAACTATTGTGCACAAAAAACAGCACAGAAACATAAACGTCATCTACGGACTCGCCTTCTTTCAAAGCTTCATGGTGATTGTTCCAGTGATCGTGCCTTTCCAAATCGCAAAGGGACTTAGCCTTGCCGATATTTTCTATCTGCAGGCGGTTTTGCCACTGCTATTGTAGTGTTTGAGGCGCCCTCAGGATATTTCGCAGACGTGTTTTGCCGCAAGAGCGCACTAGTGATTGGTAGCGTCATTCACGGTGCCGGTTACTTTTATCTGAATTTTGCGGACGAATTAACGAGTCTACTTATTTTTGAGGTCTGCGTAGGAATCGCCGCGAGCCTTTTGTCAGGCGCAGACCTGGCCTTACTGTATGACACACAAAAAACCTTGCAAGATGAAGCCGAGGTTGAGCATAGCAAAGCTCATTCTCATCTAGGTTTCTTCAGGAGCAGAGCAGAAGGATTGGGGGCCTTGCAAGGGGGCGCTTTGGCACTCTGGTCATTCGAAGTAATGGTAATCGTTCAATCGGCGGCGGCATGGATGTGCCTCATACTTGCCTTACTAATTATTGAACCACTATATAAAAAGTCTATGGAGAGAGTTAATCGCATCCAGATCGGAGCAGTATTACGCCACTTATTCAAGAGCGACCCGGTGCTAAGGAATGTAGTTATTGCTATCCCACTCTATAGCCTGGCAACGTTTCATGTCGCCTGGCTGATGCAACCTTACTGGGAGGCGCAGGGTATATCTCTGGCGATGTTTGGCCTGCTCTGGTTCTCACAAAGTATTGTGGTTGCCCTGGCAGCCAGATTTGGATTTGTAATTGAGCGTCGCTATGGCTCGATTAGTTCACTCGTACTGATGGGCCTATTACCCATAGTCGGTCATTTCAGTATGGCGTGGACAAATGGATGGCAGGGGATTTTCATCGGTTTGCTGCTATTTGCCTTCAGAGGACTGAACCAAGTCATTCTGGTAAATACAATGAACCGACGCATACCGAGTGAATTTAGGGCCACAGCAAATTCATTCACTAGCTTTCTGTTTCGCCTGCTTTTATTGGTAGCGGACCGCTCGTGGGTTACTTAGCGCAGACCGAGGGTCTGGCTATGACGCTGAACGTTCTGGGCTTGATCTCAATCATGCTGTTTGTATTTGTAATGCTGCCACTAATTTAATCGGTGAAAGCAATTGGGCGGCCAGTTGCCGCATAAGTAGTCCCTCCACCTAGGGGGCAATCGCTCACAAATTTCCCCCCGTGAGTGATTGCTTCCATTTTTTATACAGCGATCGCAATAGTGCACCAATAAGGGTCATTTTTTGAAATATTGGTAGCTAAATTCCCTTCGCGCACCAGAATGAATTACAGCGTCAAATCGCTATTGAAAATACTGCTTCTAATTGGTGCTTTCGGAATTGGCATGGTAAAGTTTTGTGATTGCTGTTGGCTTTTTACCTTAGAAAAAGAAGATTGTAGTCCCCGTCTTCGTTGAGTAGACAAAGAAGCAGTTATTCAATTAAGCATAGAACCATCAGAATTTAGCAACATTAAAAAAAGAACTAAGATTGTGCAGAATTCGCCTCTATGAAACTCGGCGGCGACTCAAAATGATGCAGGAGAAAAATAATGAAACTTATTACAGCAATTATTAAGCCCTTCAAGGCCGATGATGTTCGAGAGGCATTATCGGAACTCGGGGTCAGCGGTATGACCATGACTGAGGTTAAAGGCTTCGGTCGCCAGAAAGGACATACAGAGCTCTATCGAGGCGCTGAATATGTCGTCGACTTCCTGCCTAAAGTAAAACTCGAAATTGCAGTATCGGACGAGCTTTGCGATCAGGCAGTTGATGCAATCTGCAAGTCGGCAAATAGCGGACAAATAGGGGATGGCAAGATATTCGTCAGCAGCTTGGAGCAGACTGTGAGAATTAGAACCGGAGAAACTGACAACGACGCGCTATAAGGATTGCAAACAATGATGAATAAAATTCCAGGAACAAAGATTTTGGCAGCCACCCTCCTTCTGCTGCTACCAAGTGTGGCCGCCGCTCAGGATGCATTGAGTGGCGCAAATACAGCATGGATCTTAACCTCCACGGCTCTCGTACTCTTCATGACCCTGCCAGGGCTCGCCCTCTTCTATGGCGGTCTCGTTAGGACTCGAAATGTACTTTCGGTGCTCATGCAATGCTTCGCCATTGCCGTCGTCGTGTCGATTCTCTGGCTGGTGGTTGGCTATAGCATCGCCTTTGGACCCGCAGAGTCAGCCTATTGGGGCGGCCTAAGCAAAGTTATGTTTAGTGGCGTCGTTCTCGATTCACTCTCCGGTGATATACCCGAAACAGTCTTCGCCTCTTTTCAGATGACCTTCGCTATCATCACTCCAGCGCTAATCGTAGGCGCCTTCGCAGAGAGAATTAAGTTCTCAGCCATGCTGCTGTTCTCGGCTCTGTGGACACTCATCGTTTACTTCCCCGTAGCGAATTGGGTCTGGGGCGGTGGCTGGCTAGGCCAGATGGGGCTGATCGACTTCGCTGGCGGCACAGTAGTGCACGTAACCGCGGGTATCGGCGCCTTGGTATTTGCAGTAGTCATAGGGCAGCGTGAGGGGTTTCCAACGACACCCATGATGCCCCACAATTTGACCATGAGCTTCACCGGTGCCGGTATGCTCTGGGTGGGATGGTTCGGATTCAATGCGGGAAGCGCATTGGCAGCTGATGGCAGCGCCGGCATGGCTATGTTTGTCACCCATATATCCGCCGCCACAGGCGCGCTGACTTGGATGATCATCGAATGGATAAAATATGGAAAGCCCAGCGGTCTCGGCGCCATCACAGGCATGGTGGCCGGCCTTGCAACGATCACTCCTGCATCCGGCTCGGTTGGCCCTGCCGGCGCACTAGTCGTCGGCCTTAGCGGCGGTGTTATCTGCTACTTCGCCACCACTTACCTGAAACAAAAAGTTAAGATCGACGACTCCCTCGACGTCTTTCCGGTTCACGGAGTCGGCGGCATTGTCGGCACTCTGCTAGCCGGTGTATTAGTGTCGGGGAACTTGGGCATCTTTAGCGGAAACGGCCTTGCCGAGGGAATGACCGTAGGTTCGCAGCTTGTAGTACAGATAATAGGCGTTCTATCGGTGGCAGCCTATACCGGCATGCTTACCTTCCTGCTGCTCAAGCTTGTAGGAGCAGTTACATCGGGCATCCGTGTGACGCAAGAGGAAGAACAAATGGGTCTGGACATCACTGACCACGACGAGAAAGGCTACTCTATGTAGTCAGCTGTTGGATCGAAAAAGGCTAGCCGGAGCAATCCGAGTAGCCTTTTTTATTGAGCAGAATAATTGAATAAGCTGGGTATTCTTTCTTTAGTTGCTCTTACGCAGCGTTGTAATCGCATAAACCAGTTTATTGCCTTCCGTGTCAGTGAAGTGTGTAGCCACTAGACATGTGCTACGCCCATCCTTTATCAACTCGCCCCTAAGCAAGAATCTTGGGCCCAGCACGGGGGCAAAATAGTCTATGCGCATATTCACTGTAGCAGACCACTTAAATTCTTCCTGGCTTTTAAACAGAGTACGCACAGTAAAAATCGAGATCATATCGACATAGGTGCCGGTAAAACCGCCAAACAGCTGATCTCTCGGATTCAAAAGATGCGCGGGCAAATGAGCATCAACTTCCACCAAGCCATGCTCCTGCCGAAGAATCTTCCATTTACTGGACTCTACGAGATCGCCGGCATTATGTCCCGGCTTCAAAAATATTGGCACATCAACATCTGTCTCATCTGTCATGAACTATTCCTTCGGCGGACCCAAATAGCTATCCTAGCGCTTTGAAAGTGCCCGAGAATGCCGCAAAAGCTTAAGCTGGTCAAATCCGCGCAGCCTCATCTATACTGAACCGTGTTATGCCGGCCACTTCACTCAATAACACATAATAATTCGGAGTCAGTCTATGAATAATCTCCACCGCCTTATCAAGCGATCCTCATTAGGCCTACTAGTTCTGCCACTGTTTTTACTTAGCAGCATTGCCCAGGCAAACGATTTCCCTACCGCCGCCCCTGAAAAGGTGGGCGTCTCATCGGATCGATTACAGCGACTCTCCAAAACCATGCAGCGCTATATCGATTCAAATATGCTCGCAGGAACGGTCTCTCTCGTCTCGCGCAACGGCAAGGTGATTCACGTCGAGTCACAGGGGTGGAAGAACAAGGAAACGGGCGAGCAGATGACGGATGACTCCATCTTCGTAATCATGTCGATGACCAAGCCCATAGTTTCTACGGCACTGATGATGCTCTACGAAGAAGGCCACTTTCTGCTGACCGACCCAATTACCGATTGGATTCCCGAGCTTGCGGGGAAGCAGGTTGTTATCGAAGACAGCGGCGTGAACTACCGCATGTCTGCCCACCGACCCATTACATTTCGCCACGTACTTTCACACACGGCAGGCGTCGACCCGAGTCGCGAGGTGTTGACCGAAGAAGAACTGGCCCTGCTGCCACGAAAAGCAACGCTGGAAGAAACCCTTATCAATCGTGCACCTCTGCCTCTGAGCTTTCATCCGGGTGACGATTGGCAATACGGCAGCTCAACTGACTACGTGGCTCTCCTGGTGGAGCGTATCTCCGGGCAGCCTCTAGTCGACTTTCTTCAAGAGAAAATACTGGACCCACTGCAGATGCATGACACGTCCTATATCGTCCCCAAGGACAAGATCGATAGAGTTGCAGCTGTCTATAGTCCTAGCGGCCCAGATCAAACCATAGAGCTTTTCCGAGCACCTGAGTTTAGAGAGACAACCTACTTCGGGGGCGTAGCAGGGCTCTCCTCCACGGTTTCAGACTACTGGCGTTTTAGCCAGATGCTACTGAACGGTGGCGAGATAGATGGCGTACGGCTACTGAGCCCCAAGACCGTAAATCTAATGATCTCTAACCACAGTGGTGATCACGATGTGTATATTCGAGGGCCAGGCTACACTTTCGGTCTTGGCTTCGGACTGGTGAGCGATGCCGGTACGGCAAGAGACCCGCTTACACCTGGCACATTTAGCTGGGGCGGTGCCTGGGGCACTATCTTCTGGGTTGATCCGGTTGAGAATATGATCGGGATTATGATGACTCAGATCACGTCCTACCGTCACCTGACCGTCCGCCAGGACGTAGGAGTGACTGCGATGCAAGCCATTATTGATAGCTATAGCAACAAGCCCTACGCCGTCGCTCCCTACGCCAGACTGGACTAATTGACGCAGGATGAAGCAGGCACAAAAAGGGGTTCAATCGAACCCCTTTTTTATTTTCGATGATTCGAGCTATTGATCGAGGAGTTGGTAAATCCGTCGTATCGCTCGAGGATCGACACCGGCGCCTCGTATCTGCGCAAAGTTTTGACTGTGGTTTGTCATGTCTATCTGCTGCGCCGCCTGATCGGCGCTGACGCCACGACTGTGCATTAGCAAAGTCTTGGCCCACAGGTCTCGCAGATAGGCCTGAAAGTTCCATACAGGCTCCTTAGTGCGCATTACCGGGCCATGCCCTGGTAACCAGGTATCGAAGTCCAGTGATAGCAGACCGTCTAGCGTAGCTGGCCACTCATTCACATGACCATCACCCATATAGGCGAGCCCTGGCAGCATCATATCGCCAGTGAATACCACCTTATCCTGAGGGAGATAGATCACCACGTCTCCGCCGGTGTGCGCGCGGCCAAAATGGTGAAGCTGAATCTCGCGGCTGCCATCATCGACTACCTGAAACAAGGTCATCTTTGTTTCGAGAGTTATGTTGGGAGGCGTTGGCTGAACTTCTCCAATCGCATCTAGGTAATCGCTTTGCACACGGTGCCGCTCTTGTAACTGCGCCTTACGTGCCGGATCTGGTTCGGCAGCCGCCTGCCGCTGGAGATTCGCGACAGTTGCAGGTACTGGGTCGGAGAAGCTCTTAAAGGTAGATTCCTCCAATACATTTCCTAACTCACCGTTCAATTTCTTGCGTGTAAATTCATGCCCAATTATTTCTATTCCCTCAGGAAAAGACTGGTTACCGTGAGCATGATCGAAGTGATAATGGCTATTCACGAGATAGCGAATAGGCTTGTCGGTAATAACCGGGATCGAATCGAGCAGAGCGCGTGAGGCTGCAGGAGTCACATGGGAATCAACCACTAGGGTATCGAATGCACCCACAAGCACCATGGCATTACTCATGGTATAGACCGAGCCCGTGCCTGTAACCAGCCAGACGGCATCTGCGACTTCTTCGAAACGATGACTGTCTGACTCGACCACTCTACCCTGCGCTAAAAGCAGGGCCGGCATTAGCAGAAGAATTGAAAAGGCCGCTATTGTTTTTCTTATGTGCATACTGAATTCCTTCGTTGGACTGTATTAATTGTATTCGAATTCTCTATTTGGGGCTCCGTGGGGCAGCCTGACCACGATTCCATAACATTGCCATCTAGCTCTGACCATGCCGAGAAAACTGAAACAGTTCGTAACCTAATCAGAGCTGGCTTCGCCTAAGACCATAATGTGAGAGTGTCGATGAAAGCTTGTGAACATTAGCGCATGGACATAATACTGTAAAGAATCGACGATTGCGGTGATCTACACCACTTACATTGGTGAAAATGACCAAATGACGAAGCGAGCAGAGACCAGAAACCAACATAAGTTCTTGTTTTTATTATTTAATTAATATTAGCGCGCATTTGCGGGCTTATATGGCATAGCGCAATAGCCACTCAAAATAAGCAATAAGAACGAAATGAGACAGTTCATGAAAGAAGTAAACCATACAATGAAATTAAGCGCGGCCACCATGTTGGCCATGCTGCTTGGTAGCTACCTCTATTCCTCGTCAGTCGATGCGGCCGAACTTCGAGACATATCGAAGGTAAACGGCGGTATTCGAGTGTCTGCCGAAGAGCAGGTGGGAGACATTTCCTCAATCAATGGCGGCATCGATCTAGGCAGTGGCGCCAGTGCCGATCTACTTGATACGGTTAATGGTGGCATTGAGCTCGATGAGCGCGTCGAAATCACAGGAGCGGAAACGGTCAATGGCGGTATTCGAGTTAGCTCAGATGTCACCGTACACGGGTCGCTGTCGACAGTGAATGGGGGTATTCAGACTAATCCCGGCGCTGAAATTGAGAGGCGAGTCAGCACCGTGAATGGAAAAATAAGGCTAAGAGATACGCATGTCGGAGAGAACGTCCAAACCAGCAACGGTGATATTTTCCTAAGCGATGGCAGCGTTATCGAAGGCGACATTGTAGTTAAGGGCCAGCGATCCTGGCTCAATCGAATCTTTGGCTTCGAAGGCAGAACCTCCAACATCATTATCGATTCCAACTCTACGGTCAGGGGCGATATCCATCTGTATCGCGAAGTCGACCTCGACATAGCCGATGGCGCCGAAGTCGGAGACGTGATCGAACACTTCTAATTCGCTCGCCTTCTCAGTGTCGAAAAAAAACGGGTCAAATGACCCGTTTTTTAATTCCGGTATTACTTGGGCTACTTCTTAACTGCGTAGCCAACCTGCTCAGCCTTCTCACGCAATAGATATTTTTGCACCTTCCCTGTCGATGTCTTCTCAATAGGACCGAATACGACCTTCTTTGGAATCTTAAAACCCGCAAGCTCTTCTCGGCAATAAGCAATCAGCTCATCGACTCCCATTTCCTGACCTGTTTTGAGAGAAACAAATGCGCAGGGCACTTCCCCCCACTTCTCATCAGTACTGGCCACAACGGCAGCCTCCAGTATCTTCGGATGCTTAAAAAGCACTGACTCAACCTCGAGCGAAGATATATTCTCGCCGCCTGAGATAATAATATCTTTAGACCGATCCTTTATCTGCGTGTAGCCGTCTTCGTACCAGACAGCCAGGTCACCGGAATGGAACCAACCGCCCTTGAATGACTCTTGGGTTGTCTTCGGGTTCTTCAGATACCCCTTCATGACCAGATTGCCGCGCATAAAGATTTCCCCCATGGTCTTTCCGTCCTTGGGAACCGGCTCAAGCGTCTCGGGATCTGCAACCATCAATTCATCCTGTAGCGGCGCTCTGACACCTTGCCTGGCCAGGAGCTCAGCCCTATCGTCAATAGACAAGTCAGCCCAATCATCTTGAGGTGCGCAGACCACACAGGGGCCATAAGTCTCGGTTAGGCCATAGACATGGGTTACTTCGAAGCCCATGTTTTCCATGCTCGCTATAACCGCAGCCGGTGGGGCCGCTCCTGCAGTCATCGCCTTAATTCCTTTTGCCAAACCTGCTTTCAGACTCTCATCGGCATTGACGATCGTATTCAACACAACCGGAGCGCCGCAGAAGTGAGTAACGCCATGCTCCTTCATTGATTCGAAGATCGCCGCGTCGCGAACATGACGAAGACAGACGCTAGTACCCGCTGCTGCTGCCAAGCCCCAGGGGAAACACCAGCCGTTGCAGTGAAACATTGGAAGAGTCCATAAATACACGGGGTGGGCAGTCATATCCCAACACATATTATTTGATATGGCGTTTAGGTAGGCCCCGCGATGATGAAACACAACTCCCTTAGGGTCGCCCGTTGTACCCGACGTATAGTTCAAGGAAATTGCCTGCCACTCATCATCAATCTGAAAGCAGCTATAACTATCATCCCCCTGGCTTATGAAATCTTCATAGTTCTGCGAACCTAACAGCTCTCCTCCGGAGAAAGAGGAATCATCAATATCAATCACCAATATATCGTTTGGCAACAGTTCCAGAACCGCCTTAATCGTCTCGCTATACTCCCTGTCGGTAAACAATACCTTCGCCTCTGCGTGCTCCAGGATGAATGCAATTGCTTTCGCATCCAGACGCACATTCAATGCATTCAGCACTGCGCCAGCCATGGGCACGCCAAAGTGCCCTTCAAATGTCTCCGGGGTATTCGCACCCATGAATGCGACCGTATCGCCCTTGCCTATACCTTTCTTCAACAGAGCCGAAGCCAGCAGACAACAGCGCTTGTATGTCTCAGCCCAGGTATATGTTTTTTCACCATGAATGAGAGAAACTTTCTTTGGATATACACTAGAACAACGCTCGATAAAACTTAGCGGAGTTAGATGTGCGAAATTGGCTTGGTTCTGATCGAGATCGATCTCATAAATATTTCTACTATTCATGGTCGCAGATATTCCTGTTTACTATTCGATTTTAGTGTTTTGTCTATTATTTTTTAAGTCAAGCGACTTACTTTTCTACAGCGAATCGAGGTACGATTCCCTCTCTAGACTAACGCCGCTGACAGCATCTTCCTATATAAAATCCATATCCCCCGCCGTCAACCACCAAGCGCCGTTGAGCAGTTCGGCACTAGGCCCGGGGTTCCAGTTGTTACAGGGTATCTCAATACCCAATTCATTCACAATCGCGGCGCCAGTTAAGGCCTTATTTACACCCGAGCGAGTGAGCCACAGGCGTAACTCACCGCTGTCTTCAGCCTTGCTAAGTTGCTGATTTAAAATGGTAATTGCATTTTTCATTAGCGCCACAGGGCAGATTAGGTCCATTATTAGCTTACCACCGGCGTGGTCCTTCACGACGGCGAAGGCGACTGGCTTGGCCGTGGCATTTTCTCTTAAGAATACGCAGCGATACTGATTCGTCTTCGAGAAGGGATGGCGAATATAGCGATGTGCGATGTAGTCGGCATCCCTAACTCCGACAATACCTTTCTCGTAGTCACTCTTCATCAATTCCCAGAGCTGGTCCAGTTCGCTGCGAGAGGCAAGGTCCTCTGCGTTGTATTCCTCCAGATAATAGCGTGTCTGCTCTGCAGACGTATCTACTTTGCCGTAAACGATCTCCACGAAGTCATCGGTTTTTTCATACAGGCCGAGGCGCTTGGATATATTCATAGTCTTCTGATTGGGAAAACCAAATCCCAATAGGTGATCCACGGTATTACCAATTTCTCGTTCCAGAAAAGTAGCAGCTACTTCAAAGAAAAGACTGCCCTTACCGTATTGCTTTCGAATACTGGGATGCACCATCACATCGCAGGGCTGAATCGCCATAGATTCCTCACCGAAGTAAATAATCTTGCGTGGTGCGCCGCCATAGTGAGCAACGATGTGACTTAGCTTATCTAGTCTAGCCACAACGCATTTGCCCTCTCCCTGGCCGTATTTCCAGTTCCAGAGATCCTCATCGAAACCCACCTTAAAACTCTCTTCGAAAAGCTCCGCAACCTCTCGCGGTTCGAACGACTGAATATCTCCGAACTCTGCGTTAGCCCATTCGTTCGCACTCCTCAAATCGCGCCGCAGTGAAAGCAGTCGAAAGCCTCGCCTGCCTGACGCATACTCTCCCTGCACCTTTCGAAATTCTAACTCCATGTCAGCTAGATCGACTTGATCGCAGACACCCTCTTCCACGAGTTTCTGCCCATGGAGATCAATAAGTGGCCGAACTCGCTCAAGCGTTTTCATGGCACTGGTAGAAAAGTCCAAGTTCTCAAGTGGTACAAAACCCAGGCGCCTGGAAAGTTGATCGAATGAACAGAAGTTTGGAAGTGCTGAATATTCGATCTGCGAATCATCGTGGAGAAATTCGCCGAATAGAATGAGCCGACCGGACTCTCCCAGCACATCACGGCTCTTGCTTAGGATCGCCATCTGATCCAGATAGCGAATTGACCCCTCATGAATCAGCACACCGGCAGCTGCCGCAGGCGCGTATGCTACAAAGTCCTCAGCCACGTGGCGAAAACTTGTTGGTACATCGCCACCCGCATCTAGCAATTTTGCCAACCCGATCCAGAGTATCGAACGGCCTGCCTCGGCCAGTTCTCTGGCTAGGGGAAGCAGAGTATCACCAACGACTAGGATGTCGGTGCCAGAATCAGTTTTCCCGAGCAGATCGACTAGCCCAGCTGCAAATCGATGCTGGGCATCGATCAGTTCTACAGAAGGGTCAAGGATCGCAGTTTCCTGGTCAGCGAAAAGGCCATAGTGCTGCAAGTAAAGCTCACCAAACTCAAGTTCGAGAATTCTGCTCAACAAATTCAGAGTTGTTAGTTTGGAGCTACCTGTCATAACGGAGTCGCGGGATAGAGTCTTCTGGTTCTTCTGGTTAATTTCCTCTTGACGATGCAATATAACCCGCCCATGCACCATTGCATAGCCCAGTTCTGTGCACCCCTATGCCTGCGGCATATTGTCCCAATTACTCTAGCTGGCTTGGTTCAGTCTGTCATTGGGGTAGAATAGAGAAATGATGGCACAATCTAAATTTCCCGAGTTCCTGAGCTTCTTCATCCTAATCTCCTCCGATGGGGCGAGCCTAGGTCGGCAGGGTTTACAGCGACTCTTGTTGCTACGCACGTTCGTTACTGCATCCAGCGTGATTGCGGTGCTAGCGCTCCATGTTTTATTCGAGATAGAGATTCCGGTTATATTCATCGTCTATCTAATCGGCGGAATAGTAGCTTCCGTGATCTTTGGGTACTGGCGCCTCGCAACCTCGAAATTTGTTAGCAACTTCGAACTGTTCTGCCACATCCTAGTTGACGTCTTCTTCTTAATCGTTCTACTACTCAATACTGGCGGGGCAAGCAATCCCCTCATCTCCTACTTGCTTGTCTTACTTGCACTGACAGCAACCTTGTTACCGCGATCCTATGTGAATGTTTTTTCGGTAGGCGGCATTCTGATCTACACCTCGTTTCTGCTTCTGGACCTGACCTCAGACAACAATATGGCGATGTCTCCAGAGAATGAAGTCATGACGTTCCAGCTTCACCTCGTGGGTATGTGGGTGATATTTCTAGTGAGCGCAATTCTCATCTCCGTGCTGATCACGCGTATGGCGAAGGCAATCAAGGTTCGCGAACTAAATCTCGCTGAGGCGCGCGAGAATGAGCTGCGCAACGAGCAACTGGTCGCCATCGGTACACTCGCCGCTGGCACAGCCCATGCCCTGGGCACCCCACTGTCCACCATGGCCGTATTACTCACCGAGTTAGATAACCTGGATGCCGAATCGCTCAGGGACAGCGATATCAAGAGCGACATATCACTACTCCGACAACAAGTGACTCGCTGTAAGAACTCACTCACTCAACTTATTCGTTACTACAACAAGGACAATCCCGAAGAAGTAGAAGAGATCTCCCTGAAGGCCTTCGTGGAGGACATTCAGGATTATATTGTAAATATTCACCCTGCCAGCGCTATCGATTTCGACTTCGATAACAACACTAACGAAGTTGTAACTTCGAACCTTAGTGTTAAGCATGCCGTGATTAACATCATCGAAAATGCTATCAAGGCAGCCCATATCAAGGTGAATGTCGGCTTTCATGTTACAACTGACACTCCTTCGCTTTTCGAAATCTCCATCAAAGATGATGGTCCCGGAATTCCCAGCGAAGTAATGGA
Source organism: Gammaproteobacteria bacterium (assembly GCA_029253585.1). Classification (GTDB taxonomy): domain Bacteria; phylum Pseudomonadota; class Gammaproteobacteria; order Pseudomonadales; family Pseudohongiellaceae; genus UBA9145. Next base: position 285,309 of record JAQWZF010000018.1, on the reverse strand, counting down.
AAAGCTGGGCGATCCGTTCATTTCAAGCCGCAAAGAGAGTATGGGTCTCGGAATATTTCTCGCGAACGCTGCAATAGAACGTCTGCACGGCTCTATCGAAATGATAAACATGAAGGAAGGTGGAGCACTCAGCATCATCCGCCTTCCCCAAACCACGCACTAGATGCAAATAAAAGCTACGACACTAGCAAAGAAGAGTATTAACAATGGATAGGGAGCACATACTGCTGGTAGAGGACGACGAGGTTTTTGGGCGAGTAATGAGTCGGGCCCTATTACATCGCGGCTATGAGATCTCCCATGCAGCCAACGAAGATAATGCCTTGCAGCTCATCAAGAGTTCGCATTTTAACTATGCCATTCTGGATCTGAACCTGCGCGGCCATACCTCGCTGGGCTTGATCGCTCCACTCAAACGAAGCAATCCAGATAATCGCATTCTTATACTCACAGGTTACGCGAGTATCACCACTGCCGTTGAGGCTATTAAACTGGGCGCAGACAACTATCTAGCGAAACCTGCAGACGCAGATGAGATACTGGGCGCGCTATTGAGTACCGAACAATCGAGCACCTCTGTCGATTCCGAAGCCGCCCATCTCGAACCCATGTCTGTGCGCCGTCTCGAGTGGGAACATATACAGAAAGTTCTCAATGAGAATGACGGCAATATTTCCGAAACAGCAAGGCAACTAAAAATGCACCGCCGCACTCTGCAGAGGAAGTTGCAGAAAAGACCCGTTGCAAAATAGCGCCAGTTTCCAGGAAGAGGAAGCTAACTGGCTATCGACGACCTAGCGGGGTCATAGTCAAGTGTCTCCCCCCATCTACGATTAGCGTTTCACCGGTCACAACCTGTGGCCCGCTAATAAAATGCAAAATAGCATCCGCTACCGTATCCGGTGTTGCTGTGACGCCTAGAGGCGAATTTTTACGATGAAAGTCCATCAACTCCTCATACTTCTCATCGCCAAGCCCCTCGCGAAGCCAATCGCCCTCGATAAAACCCGGACACACTGTATTAATTCTTAATTTTGGCCCCAGCGCTCTCGCCAGAGACAGAGTCATAGTCACCAGTGCACCCTTCGATGCCGCATAGGCCACCGAGCTTCCGATCCCCGTAACTGCAGCCGTGGAAGCGACGTTTACCACGGCACCGCCACCCTCCTGAGCCTTCATCTGCTCGCTCACGGCACGAATCATCTGATAGCTGCCTATGACATTCACCGCGTAGATACGCTGAAAATCATCGCTGCTTAGTCCATCGAGGTCGGAGTGATCGACAAATTTGGTGGTACCAGCGTTGTTGACGAGAATATCGACACGCCCCCACTTCTCGATAGCCTCTGTAGCCATCGCGACACAGTTTGCGTCCTCGGCAACACTGCCGCCAAAAATCAGGCACTCTACCCCCATAGCCCTACATTCCTCGGCTACAGCCTGGGCTCCGACTGCATTAGAATTATAATTAATGAGCACATTGCAGCCCTGGCCAGCTAGCAGCTTCGCAGTTGCGGCGCCTACTCCGCTACTTGATCCGGTGATAATCGCAACTGAGTTCTTCAAATCTTTCACAGCTATTGGTCCTCGCTAAATTAAAATCCTTACCTGGGGTGAAATTAGCACAGTTTCGTCGTGATTCCAGCCAAATCTTATAGCCCGGAAAAATGCGCTAAAGGCTCGAATTTAAGAGACAAATGCATTGCATTTGGCTTTTGAATGGTTACAATACGTAACACTTTTGCGTCATGACCGCGAGGCAGTTAGCTAGAACCCAAAACTCAGCTAAATTGAGCGTTTTAACAACAAGGATGATCAGCCCAAATATCGACTTGGCAGCCATTTTACCAGGCGCAATAACTACGTCCGTCACTCAGGCAAAGCGATGGGGCACGATTCCTGATACCGAACAACAGAATCTATATTTCATATCATCGGAGATGCAGTGAAGAATCAACACATCGTTTCAGCAGGTATATTGGTTGCGGTAGTGCTTTGGATGGTGATCCCCCAGAATCCCGAAGAACCCGATGAGAGCAATATGCCGACCGCCAGCGCCGTAGTCGCCTTGCCTGAAGGCGAGTCGCTGGGCGAAAACCCAGGTAACTTCATCGTTCGCGCCGCCAGAATTGGCAAGCAGACCTATGCCGAGACGGTACGTGTGCGTGGCAGGACACAGGCTTTTCGCCATGTCGAAGTTCGCTCCGAACAGGCAGGCCGAATCGTAAGTGAGCCTATCGCCCGTGGCGCACGAGTGAGCAAGGGCGACCTGCTCTGTGAAATCGCTATAGATGATCGCGATTCCAATTTGCAGGAAGCCGTAAGCAGGCAAGAACAAGCAGAATTTGAATACGCAGCTTCGCGAGATTTACAGAGCAGAGGCCTGCAGTCCGACGTAATCGTTGCCCAGCTTAAGAGCGCCCTTGAATCTTCCAAGGCCGCCGTTGCGCGAGCCGAACTCGCATTACAGAGAACCAAGATTGTCGCTCCCTTCGATGGCATCGCTGAAACTCGCAGCGTCGAGTTAGGCGATCTATTAAATGCCGGCGCGGTGTGTGCGTCGGTGCTTGACGATAGTCCTATGCTACTTGTTGGCGTCGTTCCAGAGCAGGATATAGGAAGTTTGCGCGTTGGCGCGAAAGTTAATGCCGAACTGCTCACGGGTCAGCAGGTGACCGGTTCAGTGAGTTATTTGGCGCGAGCAGCAGACGACATCTCCAGGAGCTATCGAATAGAGGTAGAAGTCGATCCGGCTTTTACAGACATTCGCCAGGGCATCACAGCAGAAATTCTAGTAAATTCGTCCGACATTCAGGCGCATCTGATTCCCTCTTCTTCGTTGACCTTAGACGATAGTGGCAGGATCGGCGTTAAGACTATCGATGCAAATAACATGGTGGAATTTCACAACGTGACAATCGTTGGGGATAACACCAGTGCAATCAACCCAGGCGTTTGGGTCACCGGCCTGAGCGGCAACGTTAACCTTATAACTCTGGGCCAGGAAGTCGTCTTTTCCGGGCAACAAGTAGAAAGTAATTTCGACTGGTCGCGCTAGTCCTACCCCTAATTCGCAGTATTGAAGAGAGCCACCTTCATGAAAAATTATGTTGATGCCGCCGTTTCAAGAGCACGAACTACCTTAAGTGTGTTCGTGGCTATAATAATAACTGGTTTCGTTTGTTATCTAGCGATCCCGGCAGAGTTAAACCCCGACGTCGAAGTGCCTATAGTTATCACCACGATAATTCATCAAGGCATTTCTCCAGAGGATGCCGAACGTCTGCTGGCAAAACCTTCCGAGCTAGAGCTAAAGACAGTAGATGGCATCACCTCTGTCAGCTCCTTTTCCAGTGAGAATGCGGCTACCATAATCACCGAATTCGACATCGACTTCGAATCTCAATTTGCACTAAGCGAAGTTCGCGAAGCGATCAACAGAGCTAAGGCGCGTTTTCCTGCGGACACAGAGGAACCTTTGATTCAGGAAGTATCGGCGGCAACATTGCCGGTAGTTCAGGTCGCGATAGGTGGCAATGGTGTTCCCGAAAGAGTGCTATTGCAGGTAGCCGAAGAGCTACAACGGGAGATCGAGATTCTACCTACAATCTTGGAAGCCGAGATGGTTGGTAACCGCGAACAGCTGCTGGAGGCCGTTATTGACCCGGCTAAACTTGAGACCTACGGAATATCCAATGCGTCAATCATACAAACGGTAACCAGCAATAACCGGCTTATTCCTGCGGGCCAGGTAGATACTGGTCAGGGTAGTTTCTCCATTAAAGTCCCAGGGTTAATCGAGAATGCCGACGACTTATTTAATCTGCCACTCGCTTCGAATGCCGATGGCGTTCTGACCGTATCGGATATTGCGGATGTAAGACGCACTTTCAAAGATGCTACACGCTACTCCTATGCAAATGGTTCAGCCTCAATCTCATTGAACGTAATGAAGCGCAAAGGCACTAGTGTTACTGAGGCTATGGAACAGGTCGATATCGTAGTAGCTGAAATGCGCCCCAGTCTTCCACCCGCTGTCAGCCTCTCTTATATCAATAATACTGCGCCTCTGGTTGTTGAGCAGAACATGGGCCTGCAGGGTAATATGGCTACCGCTATGGTGTTGGTACTAGTTGTGGTTATAGCCTCTGTAGGCGTTAGGTCAGGACTTTTGGTTACTCTTGCAGTCCCCTTCTCTTTCTTCTTCGCCTTCATCGTTATTCGCTTACTGGGGTTCACTTATAATTTTATGGTGATGTTCGGATTACTTCTCGGCCTGGGTATGCTCATCGATGGCGCCATTGTGATGGTGGAGTATGCTGATCGCAAGATGGCAGAAGGACTCAATGCGCGCGATGCTTACAGAGCTGCCGTTGACCGAATGTACTGGCCTATCCTCGCATCGACAGCAACTACCCTTGCTGCGTTCTTACCGATTATGTTTTGGCCTGGGGTTTCCGGACAGTTCATGAGCTACCTGCCTATCACGGTTTTCGCCGTTTTAATCGGCTCACTGTTCTACGCGCTTTTATTTGCCCCAACCATAGGCGCATTGATAGGAAAATCCAGCGCCGCCGATCAGGCCTACCTGAAAAATTTGGAAGATGGCGATCCGCTTAAGACCGGCGGCATCACGGCTGTCTATGCCAAGATTCTAGGCTTTGCAGTCTGCTCTCCTCTGGCTGTATTTTTCACCAGCATCGCCAGTCTAGTTATTATCGTCATGGCCTATGGTCAGTACGGTAAAGGCGTTGAATTCTTCACGGGCGTAGAGCCAAGTCAGACCCAAATTCAAGTCTTCGCTAGAGGCAACTCCTCTCCGGCCGAGCTGCGAGATGTCATGCTAGATGCAGAGGCTCGCATCCGCGAAGTCGGTCATTTCAAGGGCATCGTTACTCAGTCCGGCTCCGGTCAGCAGCTAGGAGGCGGTCAACAGGCGGCTCCAGATCTTATTGGCACAATCTTTCTCGAGATGACGGATCGCCGCGATAGAGATATCGATGGCTTCGAAGTGGAAAACCGCTACCGAGACGCTATCGCCAATTTGCCTGGCGCAAGAGCAGAAGTAGTTACTATTGAACAAGGCCCACCAGTTGGAAAAGCGGTGCAGCTGGAACTGTCCGGCGACGATCTGGAAGTACTCTTCGCCGAGGCTGCTCGTATTCGCAATCATATGGAAAACGAGATGACGGGGCTGATCGATGTCGACGACACGGCACCGGTACCGGGCATAGAGTGGGAAATCGTCGTTGATCGCGCCAGAGCTGCCATGTTTGGCGCCAACATGACCGAGATCGGAACAGCCATTCAATTAATGACCAATGGCGTGTTCATGGGTGACTACCGTCCAACAGACAGCGAAGAAGAAGTCGATATTCGAGTGCGTTACCCGGCGGAATATCGCGGCCTTGAGCAGATGGACACGATTCGCATTAACACGGCGAGTGGTGATCTGGTTCCGATAAGCAGTTTCGTGACCAAAGTAGCGAAGCCCGCAGTGAGCTCCATTCAGCGTGTAGATGGAGAGAGGGTTGTCTATATTCGAGCGAACCCAATGCCTGGCGTTGTTGCAGACAATAAGGTGCAAGAATTAGAACAGTACATGGAAGAGACACCAACCGCGCCGGGGGTAACTTATCTATTTAGAGGCGCAAATGAAGAGCAGGAAGACTCGGCTGCCTTCTTGTCTTCTGCTTTCTCCCTAGCTATGGCATTGATGGCGATATTGCTGGTTACTCAGTTCAATAGCTACTATCAGGCACTACTAATACTCTCTTCTGTATTGTTATCGACAGCGGGGGTATTGCTGGGGCTACTCATCACAGGCCAGACATTCAGCATAATACTGACAGGCATAGGCATCGTTGCCCTGGCCGGAATTATTGTGAACAACAATATCGTTCTGATCGACACCTTCAATCACTTGAGGGAACAACACAAGGACTGGTCACTCAGCGATATTATCGTTCACACCGGCGTACAAAGGCTACGCCCGGTTTTTCTTACAACCTTTACCACAGGCTTTGGCTTGCTCCCATTAGCCATGCATGTGTCAGTTGACTTAATCGGCGCCGAGATCGAAGTTGGCGGCCCGATAACATCACAGTGGGTAAGCCTGGCATCGGCAATCGTATTTGGCCTGTCTTTCGGCACGATTCTAACACTGGTGGTAACTCCGGCCATGCTCGCTCTACCAGACCGTCTTCGCTCATTGCTGGGCAAACTACCTGGAATACGAAAGCCTGAGCCTAGCCCTAGCCTGAGTCACTAGACTCAGCAGGGCTCTCACTTCTGCGCTGCGGCGATTCTGTCTAGGCCTTTGGCCGCCAAATTCACTGTACGCAGATTTAAGTTCGTGTGAGAATACAGCCTTGCTCTCAACAGAAATGGTTCATTGATGGGGCTTTTAGTCACATTCTTCGCTGCCAGCATCTTCTTCTCTTTCCTCTGTTCGATCTTAGAAGCAGTATTGCTTAGCATCACCCCTGCCTATGTAGCAGCGCAGGACAGAGACGGCACGGCCATATCCAAGAAACTCTCCCGTTTCAAAGAAGATATAGACCGCCCACTTGCCGCTATTCTCACCTTGAACACTATCGCTCACACAGCTGGGGCAATCGGCGTGGGCGCTCAAGCGGCTATTATCTTCGGTGCAACCAAGATCGAAATTCTTGGTTTAACAATTATCAGCTGGGAGGGGTTCATTGCAGGAGCGATGACTCTGGCAATTTTAATATTCTCAGAAGTAATTCCGAAGACTCTGGGCGCGAACAACTGGCAGGCGTTAACCCCCCTGTCCGTCAGGCTTATAAATTTACTTATGCTAGTTCTTGCTCCAATGATCTGGTTAAGCCAGCTCATTACAAAGAATCTAAAGAAAGACAAAGATAAGCCCGTTCTGAGCAGAAGCGACTTCCTGCTGATGACCGAGCTCGGCAAAGAAATTGGTATCCTGAAAGAAAGCGAACAGAAGGTAATCAAAAACCTGCTGCGCTTTAGCCGGATATTAGTCAAAGATGTGATGACACCGCGTATCGTAGTTGTTACCGAGAATGGCACTACCACTATTGCGGAATTTCATGAGCGTAACGCGGAACTACCCGTCTCACGTATTCCCATCTATCAGGATAGCAACGACAAGGTTACCGGTTATATTCTTAAAGACGAATTACTGCTCAGTCTTGTAGAGGGCAAAGGAGATCAGGAGCTGGATTCCTTACGCCGCGACATAATCATTACCCATAGCGCTACCCCGATCCCTGACCTTCTCGACAAATTCATCCTAGAGAATGAACACATCGCCCTAGTCGTCGATGAATATGGTGGTACAGAAGGTATTGTAACCATGGAAGATATTATAGAAACCCTGTTAGGCATTGAGATAGTCGATGAGATGGACAACACCGAAGACATGCGCGCGCTCGCAAGAACAAACTGGAAAGTCCGAGCTCACAAGATGGGCCTGATGCCAGCGGATGAAGAAAAAGATGTGAAGCCTTAGTCCACACGGGGCAGCGCAGGCCTAGTGTCAGAACCTAATCATGCTACCCATTGAACTGCTGAACCACCAGTGACTAATTTTACCACCAAGCGCTCGCTCGGTTTTTCCTGGCAAACCCCTAACAGCAAGTCAGAGAAATATCGATCGAACGTTCAGCAACGGGTCAAGGGGCATGCATTGTGACCCCTTGGTTACTCTCGAAGGGTCTGTGATAATATTTTTCCACATTACAATTTAGCGCTATAAGGGATATAGCGCCGAGTCTGGAAAGAGCCAAAGCTTGGAGCTTGGGAGTTTTTCTTTGTTCCCCCCTTTTCTTATAGCTTTGAGTAGCTTTCAAGTTTCCACTTTAGCGCCTTCGCTTTCCCTCCGCAGCCAAGCCTATTCTCTATTCACTCTAGAATCCCACGCGCAACTCACAGCAGCAATATTTTCACCCATAGTCAAAAGCTATCAATCTGCTTTGAGTTGATTTTTACGGTAGCGATTAGGGAAGTGAGGTCGCTAGTCTACGCTGACGAAGACTCTACCCTTGCTCTCACTATAGCTGGGTCTACGAGGATTTGAATCTACCTGCTGTCGCGGGTGTCGACGTCGCATTTCGCGGTTGAGATCGGATGCGAGAAAAAGTTCCCTCTCACAGATTTTTATATTCTTCTCCAGCATCGAAAAACGAGGATCTCCAAGTGACAGAGTATTTTGTGCCACCCGCATCCTAAGTTTAAACAGTTTGTTGGCTTTCCGCAGATGCTGAATGCGATTCCCATCGAGGTTCACATTAAAGGCGGTGATATGCCAATTACTCATCTTCTTAAGCCCCTGTTCGAGACGCAGGTCGTCCGAGGCATAGAGCCGCAGGTAGAGATGCTCCTGGTAGGCATAATAATTATTCACTTCTTCCCAATTCTTCAGGGCAACTTCGGAGGAAATAATACTATCGATGATAGAAATCTGAGATTCGTGATAAAGCCCTTTATTAACCCTGGATACATGCAAAGCCTGCCTAAAAAAGGATAAGGCTTGCTGAAAGTCGCCAGCCGATTGGCTCCGCCTGCCAAGGTCTTGAAGCGGCTCTATCTGGCGTTGATCGTAGGCTCCAAAGTCCGTATCGAGTTCTGTGATTACCCTTGAAATGGGATCCACAGACGGCACCAAGTCCTCGGTCATAATGACTGACAGCCCTTGAGCGAATGTGATATTGGAAAAAAATGCAATACTTAGCGATGCGATCAGCGTCGCTAGTAGTTGAGGATTGAAAGAATAATCTGTTGGCTTCACTTGCTCTATTTTCATCATGACTCTGCGCCACTAATGAAAAATACTATGGCGCAAAAAAATACAATGTTCAATCAGATTCGGTACTTATTTTACAGAATCGCAAAAGTTTTTGATAAAAATAAATTATAAATCCTTTAATAACAGAGAGTTAAAAAGGCTTCGAATTTAGAGGGGTTTTGCGGTTAACGGTAGGTGCGATTGGCAATCAGCGATTCTGCAAGAATTAGAAGCATAACCAGACATAAAATCCACCACCAAACTCGTTGCGGCCGCTCCAATTCTTCTATCAGCTGTGCCGTTCTTACCTCTCGAGATTGATTCGGCTCGGTATCGGGATTGATGATCTGGTCATACAGGTTCGCGACCGGAGTACGACTGAAATTCGATTCCTCGGGTATGCCATTTACCGCGAAGCTGACCAAATTACCGTCAATACTCGCGTTGATCATACCTGGGGTAGTCGCCGTGGCTACAAAATTATTGTTGGCGAATTGAATGGCGCTTCCGGCTGCGTCAGTAGCCTCGATGGATTGAGCCACTCCCAAGGGGTCTAGATCCAGACTATCCCCAACCTGATAGGCTCGCTGCTTTGGGTTCTGCTGCACCAAGTGTCTGAGCGTTTCATGCACGAAGGGCAGGAACAGACCCTGTAGCGCGAGGTTATTCCACTCCAGGTCCAGTGATGAGGCAAACTGGATCACCTTACCCTGGCCCACACTACGCTCTAGAAGAGCCGGTTCGGTATTATCGAATTGCATCAGCACATCAGCGTCTTCATCGGCTAAAAACGACCAGTGATTCTGAAACCGGGCTGACCAGTCGCTGCCAAGAGAGCTCAGTATTGGATGACGACGATCAAAATCAGCTATAACCAGATAATCATCGAGCCCGAGCTGTCCCCTGCTTTGAATGATAGCAGGCGCTATCTCGGCGAATTGTCGATTGAAAACCTCAGGCGTCACTCTGTCTGCAGGTGCCAATAGCAGGCTACCGCCCTCTCGAACATAGCTAGTGAGCGCAGCCGCCTGGCCGCCGCTAAGATCTCCAACATTCAGTAGTACAGCAACATCGGACTGTCGCAAACTGGTCATGCTAAGCTCGCCAGGCTCAATTGTCTGCAATACGAAAGGTGACTGCGCCGCACTGCTCACAGCGAGACCAAACCAGTGCCCTTCATCATCGAACCAATCGTCTGATGCCTCGCCGTTGACTAACAACACGCGAATCTTTGGCAAGACATCAACCGTAAAGAAATAGGAATTATCGACAGCAAAATTATCGCCACTCACCCGCACCTCACCCGTGTACGTTCCCTGTGCGTCAAAGTTGGCTGAGAAAGTGACTACTTGCTCCGAACGATCTGCCAGATCGACAGCCACCCGCTCGATTAAATCCCCATCAACATAGAGGCTAACATCGCCCTGCTCTAAGTACAGAGTACCGGTAGAGCGCACTCGAGCTAAAATTTGCTGCTCGGCCGCATCTTCTAGGAGTTGTTCGGGGGATCTCACATCGGTTAGCACAAGATTGCTACTCTCCAGCGCCGCTACATCTATGGTATTAAAAGCAGTGCCCGGAGAAAGCTTCCAGCCCTCCTCAGAATCATTCAGAGCGATATCCTGAAAATCACTAATCAGATAAACCGCGCGATTTTCATAGCGCGAGGCTTCAAGCAGTTGATCGGCTAGACGTAGATTAGACATATAACGCGTAGTGCCATAGCCTGGCTCGTCGAAGCTATTGATAAGTGATCTGACGCTATCGATATCGGTACTCAGCTCGCGCACCACATCGGCAGAGTTCGAGAACGCTATCAAGGCAACTTCGTCACCGGAGGTCATTCCAGCAAGCAGGTCGATAGCCTCCTGTTTTGCCTGATCAAAATTATCCTCATAGCGCATGCTCATCGAGAGATCGAGCATGATCACCGCAGACATGGGGTCTGCATCAAGCAGTCGCGCCACCGTCTGATCGAACAGTGGCCTCGCGAAGGCGAAGACCAACAAGGCAATAACCGCCGATCTGAGTGCTAACAACAACCACTGTTGGATATGTTGAAACAGGATCAATTTCTTGGAGGTTTTCTTAAGGAAACGAATTGTGCTGAACATCACCTTGGGCGGTTTTTCCTTGCGAATAAGATGAATCGCTATAGGAATCAGCGCCGCCAACAGACCAACTAGAAATAGAGGAGTCAGTAATACCATTTAGAAGCTCTTCGCTCGTTTGCTCATATAGGCTGACAGGGCCGCATCTAGGGGCTCTGACGTGTTCATGAGACAGTAATCAACACCACTACGCTGACACTGCTTCTTACAGAAGGCGAGAAACTCATTGAGGTTCTCAAGATAGGCTTTGCGAATGGCTGCCGGAGTAGTGATGAAGCTCTCATCGCTTTCCATATCCACAAACTCTGATGCCTCGTTGAAAGTAAAATTCAGCTCAGCATCGTCCATCACATGGAAAACTATGACGTCGTTACCCATTCCTCGCAAATTCTGTAGAGTTTTTATCAGCCGGTCTTCGTCATCGAGCATATCCGTAATCAGAATGACCATACTCTTTTTATTTAGCGAGGCTGCCAAGTCGATCAAGGGCTTCACTGAGTCGGTTTTCTTTCCCGGCTTAATTTGAGCGAGGGTTCGCAATATTTGCATCAAATGTGGCTGCCTACATTTCGCAGGAATATAGTTGTTAACCTTGTCATCGAAAGTAATCAAACCGACTGCGTCGCGTTGCCTATTGATAAAATAGGCTAAGGCTGAGGCCAGTGTAATACCATAGTCCAGCTTACTCGTTTCTCCCGAGGAATAAGACATGGAAGCACTGGTATCCAGTACAACCATGCAGCGAACATTCGTTTCGTCCTCATACTGCTTGATATAAAACTTTTCGCTTCGTGCATATAGCTTCCAGTCTATATGCCTCATATCGTCGCCGCGGTAGTAGTGACGGTAGTCATTAAATTCGGGGCTAAAACCTCGATTTGGACTTCTGTGCAGGCCCGAAAGGAAACCTTCTACGACCACTCGAGCTCTAAGCTCGATATTATCGAGCCCAGCGAGGACTGAAGGGTCTAGAAAATTTAGCGAGTCAGACATTACTGTTCCGTTTTTCGATGATCAATCAAGGCAATTATAGATTCGAAGTCGGCTCGGGCACTTCATCGAGCAGGCGCTTGACCACATCGTCGGTCGTAATTCGTTCTGCCTCGGCATGAAAATTCAGTAAGACCCTATGACGCAACACAGAGGGGGCGAGTGCGCGCACATCGCCGTAGGACACATTATAGCGACCGAGTAACAGCGCCCTTACCTTCCCCGCCAGAATTAGGTTCTGAGAGGCACGAATACCTGCCCCCCAACTCACCCAGTCTTTAATGAACTGTGGAGCGTTCTCGGACTGCGGCCGCGTCGCATGCACTAGCCTGACCGCGTATTGAATAACAGCCTCTGCAGCTGGAACCTGTCGCGCTATACGTTGAAATTCGAGGATATCCTCCCCACTTAACGGATGGCTCAGAGCCGTGTCATTCGTCTGCGTGGTGCTACTCACCACTTTCACCTCCTCTTCTTCCGTGAGATATCCAAGTTCAATCTTAAACATGAAGCGGTCGAGTTGAGCCTCGGGCAGTGGATAGGTTCCCTCTAGCTCTATCGGATTCTGCGTGGCTAGTACGAAAAATGGTGCCGACATAGGATGAGTGACCCCGGCAGCCGTGACCTGTCGTTCTTCCATCGCCTCCAACAGCGAAGACTGCGTCTTGGGTGGCGTTCTGTTAATCTCATCCGCTAGAAGGATGTTGGTAAAGATTGGGCCTTTGACGAACTTGAGAACACGGTTACCGTCCTTCTCCTCAACGATCTCCGCACCCACCACGTCAGCCGGCATCAGGTCCGGCGTGAACTGTATCCTACTGAAATCGACCTGAAGAATATCGGCGACTGTCTTGATTAGAAGCGTCTTTGCCAGACCGGGAACACCGGTGATCAGGCAGTGACCTCCAGCGAACAGAGCGATTAACAATTCATCGATAACATCTACCTGACCGATAATAACCTTCTGAATCTCGGCGACAATCTGATCGCGACCATCCTGCATCTTCTTAACCAGGGTCAGGTCATCTGTAATGTCGATTGGAGCAGCCTCGATGGAGTCTGTTACTGTTTCTTCAATGTCTGTCATGTCTAAGTCCTGTCTTCCGATTATTCAATTGTTCTATTTATACTAGTATTTGTATTTGCGATTACAGTTAACTTTATAACTGCTTTTATTCTGCGACCGTTGCGTCAGGTCAATGCCCTGGAGATAACTAATGGCTAAACGCATAGATTAGAAAATTGATACCTATCTTGTAAGCATCGTTCGTAGACTTTGTCGGATAACCCTTATAGAAGGTATGCTCCCAACCATCACCGAGGTCGGTATTATAATTTGCCACCATCATGACACGACCGTCATCGTCCAAGACCGCATAGACTTCCGGTGGGTAGCTGGGGTCATCGAGCTTCATAAAACCACCGAAATCCCAGGTCACCATGCGACCAGGAACCTGAGCCACCTCGTCTATATCGAAGAACACATGAAATATCTCATGTGTATTATTTAGTTTAACAATCTCGCGCTCTGGAAATATCTTGCCCATTTCCATAAACATATCATCGAGATGGGGCTGACCCCAGAAGTCGTCAACCATGACAAAGCCGCCACGAAACATGAATTCGCGTAATGCCTCGATCTCTGCAGGCGCAAAATTAGGACCGCTATAGGACGAACCTATAGGCACCCTCTTCCAGTTCATGTAGAGGAATATATTCTCGAACAACTCAGGGTTGGTAAGCTCGATAAACTTGTGATTACCTGGATTCGTATCGACATTGGTGTAGCGCTGTACGCCACGCAAAAAATTCTCATCGGAATCGGGATAGTCCGTATCCCACCATCCACCGCGACGACGCATGCCGTAACCACCTCTGGCTCCGCCCGCGTGATTTGTGTACTGGCCGCGTATCCACTGAAAATCGGTTATCTCGTCGCCATAGATGGCAGGGTCCTCATCATTGCCAAAATCGAATACCTGAGCAACTGCAGGCGACTGGGCAAGCAGTAAAACACCAGATACAAGCAATAAGAGTGGCTTAAGATTCGTCAATTTAATCCGAGTCCCCGTCGATAGATTGCAGCAGTATTCTCTGCGCACGCTGATAGCTAGGTGCAGTTTCCAGTGCCCGCAAGACGTTTTCCTTCGCCTCCAGGGTCTGTCCGTTGCGCAGGTAAGCCTCCGCAAGGTTTGTCTGCGCCTCTGCCGGATCGTTTATTTCAAGTTTAAGGAGCACCTCATACTCGGTAACGGCCAACTGACTATCGCCAATGGTCTCTGCGTAGCTGGCCTTCAACTGATGCACATCTGCGCGATAGGGATCTACCTGAATTGCGCGGTCGATATAGTATTCGGCACGCTCGAAATCGCCGCCCTCCAATGCCGATTCAGCCAGGAGCACAGCGGAACCGTAATCGTGTTGCAGATTCTCCAGCAATATTTCCAATTGCCCTAGCTGCGCCTCGCGGTTGCCTTCTTGCTCATAGATCTGAGACAACACTAGAGGAGGACTGGGATAGCCGGTATAGGATGGAAGCAATTCATAGGCCTGATTCAAGTACTGCTTTGCCTCGAAGAAATTTTCTTCTTTGAACAGAACAATGCCCAACTGTAGGTAGGCTTGGAAATCCCTGTCGTTCTCTTCGATACGTGCGCGCATATGTTGCTTGAGTGATGCGTTGTTATAGAGTTCTGCCAGAATCGCACTGGAATTTTCACGCACCCCATGGCCATGACCATCGCCTTCATCTGGCACATCTTCTTTATGCACATAGACATTGATCTCAGCGACACGGCGATCGATCCAATTCCTAAAGCCATCGTCGAACTGATCAAGGCTTAGATCGAATACCTCGTCGAAACGCTGGTCATCTTCTTTAATAAACCCATATTGATCGACCAGTTCGACCAGCTTCTCGAAGCCGTATTCGTCGGCGATATAGTCAACCACCAGGTAGGCCTGAAAGTAGGCAAAACCCAGATCGGCGCTGTTTCGGGCGCCGGAGAATCCAGAATTAAGATCAGCTACATGGAGTAATTTGTCTTGCTCTGCGGCGCGAACCAGGTCCAGCCCCTGACTTCGGCCCCAGTAAGGCCTGCCTTCACGCTCTTCATAGACCGAGATGCCTTCGGAGAGCCAACGCGGCATGCGATTACCTGTCATCTGCAGAGTAATTACATGCATGAACTCATGCCAGACTATCTCCTGCCAATTCGCTGCAAGGGTGTCGGGCGATATCAGTGTAATCACCTTGCCGAAACAGATTCCGACCAGAGGCCCTATATCCGGAAGCCCCACAGAGCGCACGGCGAAATCTTCCGATTTTTCGAATACTTCAATAAGGATAGGCCCTTCGGGCTCGAAGCCATATTTGGCCGTTAACGTGTCCCAGCCTTCCTCTAACAGTGGTTCTAGATAGGGCCAGAGAATGTCTGCATCGTTCTGGCTCATGTGAACCTTGAAGTGCGCACTCTCCTGCGTCGTATAGGTTTCCAGAGTATCAAAAACTTTCAACATATTGGAAGTCATAACATTGAAAGGATCGTTCTCGTAACCGATCTCGAGATTGGCTTTACCCTCTTCCTCTTCGCCCAGGCGAATCAGGTTACTTCCAAGGAGAGTGTATCCCTGCCAGTACTGGGAATCTGCCGCGATAGCCGCCCGCGCAAATTCAACAGCTTCGTCGAACAGGTAGTTGTTGCCGAAGGTATCTGCAACATTACCCAGAAATATAGGATTGTTAGGACTGAAAGCCTCTACTTGCGCAAGATAGTCCGCATACGCATCGCTGCGCTCTTCTAGCGCCGCCTTCGATGCCAGTACGCTCAGCGTCTTTAATGACTCCGGATTAAGCGCAAGCACACGCTCGAAATAGTCCATCGCTTCATCTTCTCTTCCGTTGAGCATCAATAACTGGCCGTAGGTCTCCATGGCCGGAATAGAGTTTGGGTTTATCGCAAGAGCGCGCTGAAGCGCTCGTTCATCACCAACAACGTTTGCGATACCAACAAGAGCTGGTACATAACGGCCATTTACATCCAAGGCCTCCTGATAAGAGCGCTCTGCATCGGAGGCATTGTATTTTTCGAGGAAGAGGTCGCCCCATAGCGTGTGTGCTTCCAGGTTGTTCGGGTTAGCTCGTGTAGCTTCGCTAAACAAACTATTCGCATCATGGAAATTCCCCAACAGCCAACTTGCCAGCGCCACCATGGCAACATCTTCAGAGGCGAACACCAATCCATTGTTATAACGCTGCACTGCCTGATCCAATACAGAAACAGCAAGTTGCTTCTGACCTACGAAGTCGAGCAGGCCGCCGTATTGCACCAGTGTGCGCACAGGTGGGTCCGCCAGACCTAGCACTACTGCCTCCAAGATCCGCAGCGCCTCTTGCGACTCGCCTACCGCACGTTTGATTTCGGCGAGCTGTGTGCTGAGCAATGGAAAACGGGCATGTTCATCGTCTTCTATCGCAGCTTCTACAACGCTCACGGCCTCCTGATAGTTACCCATCATCGCGAAGGCTTTACTTGCTCCCACCAACCCCTCATTGCGATCCAGACCATCCGCCATCTGAAAGATGTCTGTAGCCGCGGCATAGGACCCCGTCATCAATAATTGTTCGCCGCGAAACAACGGAGACTCTCCGGTATTCGTCTGCGGTGAATCCTGTGCCGAGGCATTGAAACCCAGACCCGCCAGCAAGAAAACGGCGGCTATACAATATTTCTTCGCCATATGCTTATCGCTCACTCTGTTCAACCGGATTAACCTGTTCATTGAATTGTCCTGTGGCTCTAGCCAGATCTACAAGCAAGACCTCCAGCTGCTGCCAATAGTCATCTTCCAAGAATTCCGCCTTACGCCCTCTCAAGATAAAAACCGAACGCTCTAAATCTTGCATGCGGCTCTTGAGACGAATCGCCTCGGCTGATAAACCAACCGTGTCATCTACCAAGTTATCTATATAGGCTATCTCAGCCAGCCTGCCATCGATTTCCGCCGTGGTCGGATTCAGGCTGAACAGCGCATCACCATTGTCGTCCAGGCCCGCATGTTCCGACGCCAACCTGCCCTGTTCTTCATAGAATTCTTCGACGTTACTCTTTGCGTAGTTAAACGCCTCCAATATCGACACACGATTATTCTTATCTCGATCTCCGTTGCGGTTATCCAGAGCTTCGATGAAATAATTCGAGAACACAGGATCAAATTTTTCCGAGGAGGAACGAGTAGAAGAAACAACGACACGACCCTCACCGGATAAGGAGGCGGAGAATCCGTAACTCGCCGAGGTCGTGTTGACTATAATCATGTCCTGCTGATCAAATACATCCAACATCGCTGCAAATTGGATACCGGTAATATCTGGCCCGACTATGTTGAACTTCGATTCCTCATCCGAACCACTTCCGTGACCGATCAAGTAGATTGTAATTTGATCGCCCGTCTTCACTACCGATTGCAGCCGCGCCAGCTCTGCCTCGATTTCCTGCAAATCACAGGCAGCATCTATTCGTTCGGTACCTGAGCCTTCAACTTCGCCGCGGTCATACAGCAATGAAATCGTGTCGGAGCTATAACCATAGTCTCTGGCCAAGATGTCGTGCAGCGAGAAAGCCCACTGACGGAACTGTGACTTGTTCTCTTCACCTACCGTGGGACCTGCCAGAATCACTGCATACTTCGTAGACTCCGGTCGGTCCAGGAAGAAATAATTCGCACTGACGTCGGCATCAGCCTGAGCCATGGCGGCGCTGCAGAGAAGCGCCCCCAATCCTGCGGCGAGGGTTTTAAATAAGAGATTCATATTCTTCATGTGTAGGTAAACCGCTATGACAGCCCTTTCATTCGTCTGCTTATCCAATCCACGCAAAGTAACAGAACGAGCAAGGCCAGTAACCAAGGTCGATCCCACAGATCTATCTGTACTTCTCGTGAATAGGCGTTCGGTGTAAATTCGATTGCGTTCGCCAATGCATCGGCATCTGCCACGTTAAAATAGCTGCCGCCACTGAGCTGCGCTATCCGTGCCAGCAAGCCGCTATCGAGCTCGGCATTGGTATATTCGCGCAGCGAAGGTGTGACTACGAAGGCCGCGCGTTTCTCCGCGCTAGAATCAGTGGCTTCTCCTGCAGCACTGGCCACATCGACCAGCAAGCTATAGACACCTTCTTCATCTGCAATAAAGCTTGCTCTATAGACGCCATCTTCTTCTATATCCCATTCCATTGGCGCGTCGATAAATTCTTCCAGAGGGTTCGATGTCTGCATCCACAGCGTCGCATCGTTGTCTGCCTCATATTGATTGTTGAGCACGGTGGCCCTAACGTTAACCTCATCACCCACGTTGTAAAACTCGCGATCAAATTCGATCGTTATACGTTCGGGTGCCGAGACGGCCAGCCATCTCAAGAGCTGTCTCCAGAGTGTTTCATGGGACTCATCGGCGGCGGGCAACATCATCTGCCAGCGCCAGGTGCTTGCTGTGGTCAGCGACATGCTGCGGCCCGAACCGTAGCGCTGAGATGCCAACAAGGGAAGTGCCTGATTCTGATATTGCAGCAACGGGTGTTCGATCAAGACCTCTGCACCGGGTTTGATACGGCCTGTTACGTAGGTACCCTGCAACTCGGGTAGCTGCCTCCAAAGCGCCTGATTCTCTGCATCGTCCGCAGAAAGGCGTAGCAGCGAAGAGAACTCGCCGTTACGAGTTAGTCGCGGATAGAACAGCTCGCCCGTTGGGTGATCGCCGCGCCGAATTCCACCGCGTAGATGGCTAGGTAGGAAACCCTCCTCCACAAGCGTAACGGGAAGAATGTCAGCAATTGGTGTGCCGATAAATTCCTCATCTACCATTCCGCTCATCAGGAAACCACCACCCCGCTCGGCGACGAAATCCTCGATCATTTGCAACTGCTCGGCATTGAAAAAACCGAATTCGATGTCACCAAGTATGAGCGCCTCGTACTCAAACAAGGCCTCGCGATCCTCGGGGAAGCCACCGCTAAGTTCAGTAGCGGATTCGATTCCCTGACGGTAATATTTTTCGGGCCCAGTCTGCAGATAGGTTGCCAGTCGCAGTGAGCTATCTCCTTCGACTGCACGACGGATAAACTTATACTCATTACGTGGGTGACCTTCCAAATAGAGTATATCCAGCGCTTCTTTCTCGGTGTTATCGACGAGAAAACTGTAGCTATTGTTCCTGTCGATGATTTCATCGCTCTGCAACTCGACATTCAAATCGTAGACGATCAATTCCGGTCGTTCCGGTGTTATCTCGAGCTCATAGCGTCTAGTGACACCAGCTGGACCAAGTGTCACCACATCGGAGGCTACTCGTGTCTCGCCATCCATGATCGAAAGTTCGACTTCCTGCCCCTCATAGCCCTGATGGTTTACCGCAACTTGCACGTTGAACACAGAACCTTCTAAGACTGTCTTTGCAGCACTGACATCAACGATGCCTATGTCCTGTGGTATTTCTTCCTGACCGACGCCGATTGCAAAAACCGGAATCTGCTTGGCACCAAATTCCTGTGCCGTAACCAGAGGATCTCCATCGCTATTGTCCGCACCATCGCTCACCAGAACTACACCACCCAGGGGCAGTCCATTTAACTGATCACCGACATAGCTCAGAGCCTGATCTATAGAAGAAGCCGTGCCGGCCTCACTCAGATCCTCCACACCAACTATTCGCTGGGTCTGATTATCAAATCGAAAGCTGCGAATCTGAAAAGATTCGGAAAAGTTATCGAGCAGTCCATTTTCATAGAGTAATTCTTCGATCGCCTCTTGCCGAGTTTGTCCGCCCGCAAGGTCTGCAATTGCCATGCTCTGAGAATCATCGATCAAAACACCGAGATAGGTTTCTTGTGGCGAGACCTGCAAGGTTGTGACCACAGGCCTTAGTAGACAGAAGAGAATCAGGACCAGCACACCAGAGCGTATGCCAATAAAAAATGTTTTCCATGCCGGGCTTAGTTGCCTTGTTGTCTTTCTATAGGTTAGCCATACAATAACGGTAATGAGAATGACCAATACCGCAAATAGCCAAGGACTAATACCATAGGCGAAGGTAAAACTGCCGTCTTCGAGTGCTGTTAAAAAATTAGGTTGGGAGTATGACATTGTTACTGATCTGTATTCTCTGATTCCTGATTCTCAGACAATACACGATAGTATTCTTCCACCAGATCTCGGTACTCGTCGGGGATATCTTCATCAACGGTGGCATACAGTTTGTTGTTGATGTTATCCAGCTCTGCTTGCGCGCGCAGGGCTCCTTCGAGTTCTGTGATGGGTTGGAGTAGTTGTCTAAATAGTTCTGGTTGATTAAGAAAGTCTTCTATATCTTGCTGCGTCAATTGTTGGCGAATCGACCTTGCATTGCCTATGTTATTCGGCGCGCCCTGCGCACCAACACGGCCACTTGTGCCCTGTTGCTGATCACCGTTGTCGCCGCCTTGTCCCTGCAGGCCTTGTTGACCCTGCTGGCCGCCGCCTTGTCCTTGTTGACCCTGCTGCCCCTGTTGGCCTTGCTGACCCTGCTGCCCGCTTAGCTGACTGCGCTGGCCTGGCTGATTCCCTCCAGCTCGCGCCTGGTCCTGTAATTGCTGGGTAAGCTGCTGTGCCAACTGTTGGGTCTGTTCCAGTTGTTCACGCATCTCGCGCAGTGAAGGGGTACCGTTTCCTGACTCTTGCCCTGCCTCATTAAATGCCAACGCCTGCTGTTCTAGATCCTCTACCTGTTGACGCAACTGGGCCGCATCGCTGGCTGCCTGCTGCACCTGATCGGACGGGGAATCTGTGCGGGAGGGATTCAATGCCGCTAGGCTCTGCGCGAAGTCCTCGATCGATTCCTCTAACTCGCCCTCGATATCCACGGAAAGATTTACCATACCGTTACGCAACACGCGATTACTGGTCTGCATCTCCTCACGAATCGGTCGCAGCTCTCGACTGGCGGCCTGTGCCTGAGACATCAGACGCTGATCTTCGTTATCACCGCGGGCAATGATCGCGCGCAGCATATCTTCGATTTCCTCTAGATCTCTTTGCTGTTGTTGCTGGGCTTCGATAAGTGCCTCTAAAGCGGCATCATCGCGAACCGACTGGCGCGTCTGGCCCAGGCCTTGTTGGCGCGTCGTTTCCTGCAGACTCTCTTGCAGGTCTCTCTGCTGTTGCAGGAGCTGCTGTCCGCGCTGACCGAGATTCTGTGCCAGCTGGTTAACCGACCTGTCTGACTGTTGGTTCAGTTCTCGCTGCTGCTCGCGAAGGTTTTCGAGAGCCTTCTGTGATCTTGCAGCTGCGATCGCTGCGGTTTCGCTCTGCGAAGCTTCCTGCATCTGCTGTGCGGCTCGCTGCAAAGCCGTCTGTGGCTGTTGCTGGCCACCGCTAGCGCTGCCTGACGAAGGCGAACTGCTGCTGGACTGAGATTGGGACTGGGATTGCGATGAAGCCTGTCGGCTTTGCTGCTGCGAGTTCGAATTCTGCTGGCCACGCGATAACTGTTGTGCCAGTTGTTCTACTTCACGACTCAGCTGCTCCTGTTGACGCATCAACCGCTCTAGCTCGCGGCGCTTCTGTTCCTCTGTCATCTGTTCTTCACGGCGTGCCAGGTTCCGCTGTGCCCGGGTTAGCCCTTCTTGTCGGCGAGCCAGCTCTTCTAGTTTATTCGCTTCTTCGGTTTGTTGCTGAGAGCCACCGCCACCGGCGCTATTGGGCGTTTCATATCGGTTCTCAAGCTGCCCCATTTCCATCTCAAAGAGTTCACGCAGATCTTCACGCTCCTGCTGTTCGGCACCACCACCGCCACCACCACCGCCTTGCTGCATGCTGATATTGGTACGATTGATATTCGCCTCTGCCTTCAATACGTATTGCAATGCGAGCTGCTCTGGCTGCAACGCACTAGTGATCTGTTCCTTACCAAGCTCATCTGCAGCCTGATTCATTTGATCTATCGCGAGGGAAAGATTCTCAACGGCAGCATCGTAACTGGCATCCGAGAAACTGAGACGCTCGGCAAGACGGTCTATAGAGCGTCTGGTCCGCTCCGTTGCCTCGCGCTGCGACTCTGAAATAATCTCGGCATCCGAAGCGAAATCCTCTGGCGATACCTTCGACTGTCTGTTCTTAAGCTTCCACGTTGCCGCGATAATATCTTTCTGTATCTGGACTAGGGCGCTGCTATCGGCACCATCACCCTGGCCCCCGCCGGCACCCTGACCTCCGCCACCACCACCGGATCGTCGGAACTCCTGATCCGTAGGAATAACCTGTAGAAAATAGATATCTGATATGACTTCGCTGGGGCCCCGCAGACCATTGTTATCAGCAAGAGTAAGGAAGTAGCTAACGAAATCCCCAGGCTCTACATCGAGGTCTTCAAGGTAGATTAATTCGTCACCGGATACTTCACGCAGGTTTTGCTCCGGCAGAAAGTCTACTTCAACCTCATCCGCACCTACTACACTGTAATTCAAGGTGAATTTACTTAGACCATAGTCGTCGCTGGCATCGATCTCGAGCACAACTTCCTCCAGGGGCATGACTTCCTGATCTTGCCCTGGCCGCTTTAAGGCCAATTCTGGCGGAGTATCTTCTATAGAGCGAATGAAATAGTCGAGAGGGTTCTTGCTTTGCAGATCGGAGAAATCCGTCGCTGAAATACGGTAGACACCATTCTGATTCACCGTGAACGTGGCTCGCCCAATATTGCCATCCATTACCAGATTTATATTCTCGTAGGCAGGCAGTGGGTCTATCTCATCTTCATCGGCGCTGTAGCTCTCGTCGAATTCGACAAGCGCCGTTGCAATATTCTTGTTAAAGGTAACCACCAGTTCGACTTCGGTTCCTTCGGGAACCACCATATCGCCACTATCTTCTTCGGTGATGTCCTCGATTTCTGTGTAGTCGGGATAGTCCAACGCCAAATCGATCTGCTCGATCTGTGGCAGGTCAAAAAGGTCAATCTGATATTGAGGAGAGCTCTGCTCACCGCGCTCATCGAAGGTGACATAGTAAGTCGTATCTTCTTGCAAAGAGGGAATGAAGTAACTGTAGGTTGCGCTATCGCTGCCGCTGCCGTCGCGATTCATGGTTGCATCGCGCCAGTTAACATTATCATCCTGAAGACGCAGATTGATCGTGCCAGGGATTGCATTGATCACCCGAGCGATGATCGTAACGCTATCGCCGCGCTGCATCTCAAGATCACCGGGCTCAACACTGATTTCGATATCGGGAATCACTTCAACGACAACAACCGGCTCGCTGATCGCAAAGGGCCAGGCCAGGCGGCTAGCCGCATTGAACAGGACATCTGAGCTGAGAAACAGAGCTAAGACTATCGCGGCGACACCCGCGGCTGACGCCATAGACAGATAGGAGGTTCGCGAAGGCGCTACGGTCTCTACCTGCTGTTGCTGAATCTGTACGTGTTCCTGCGCATCCTGCCACAACTGTTGAATAAACTGCTGTGATACCCCGTCCTTGCCGTTCACCAGGTCTTCCTCGGTAAACTCCAAAGACGTCAGTAGCCTCTGCTCCAGATCAGGAATATTTTCTTCTACATAGTGTGCGAGCCGACGATCATCCGTTGTCTGCCTTCCCAGCACGTGAATCAAGCGCCACAGCAATAAGCCAATGCTGGTTAGTGACAGGGCAAATAGGAAGGTTGTACCCGACTTGCTAGGCTCTAGGTAGAGTGACAGAGCACTTAGAGACAAAATTAATAGGGAGAAAGCTATGACGAAATAGCTCACCTGCTTCAGGATAAACAGGTTGCTGCGACGACGACGAAGATTCTTAAGTGTTTCGCGAAGACTATCGAATGTGGGAGACGACATAGAGGCTCTTCTGGCTGCTGTGAATAGGAAGACTTACTTGCGCTTGTTGCTCCTCGCTAGGCGACGTCCGAAAGCGACTCAGTCACTGATAATTGACGCGGCAAAAGGGCAAAAGCCTCCTATTAACTGACCGCAAGCACTGACAGATTGTTTCAGTTGTACGACTTAACTATCCCATTAACTTGCCCAGAATTGCAAGGGCTTATAAGGAGGAATGCCTAGCAAAATCAGCTAGCCTGAGGATTGGCAGAATTCGGCTTGAAAATGCCTCGCTTTGGCCCAAATTGAGACCTGAATCGAGGTGCTGGAGAAAGCAGCGGCTTGGGCCTAGCAGCCCATTTCCCGTGGTCGATAATAGGACGAGCCCTCGGGGAATACCCGAATTTCCCGCCGATTTGTATCAACTAGCAATTCTTCAAGATTACGGTGCTGCTCGATGTCCTGCAGCGTCACCATTGTCGGCCTTGGCAAGACCCAAGTTTCCGCCTCGGCTTCAGCCAGAGCCTCCCGCGGCGTTATCCAGCGGTGCTCCAGAATTTCATCGTTGTCGACGATTACACTTGCCGGCTCTGCCAGGGGGCAAAGAAAGAACCAGGTGCAAAATCGCCTGGGCAATTTAGGTGGCGTAGTCCAATGTGCCGTATGGATGAGTCTATCGATATCAATATCGATACCCGCCTCTTCCTTGGTCTCGCGAACTGCCGCCCTTAGCGCCGCCCTGTACTCCAAATTATCCTCCGCCGCATCGAAATCTGCGGCATCGACGCGGCCTCCCGGGAATACCCAATGGCCGCCGTGAAAGATAAGCTTCGAATTTCGTCTGAGTAACAAGACCTCAAGATCCGTCTTATTCATAGTTTCTCGAACGACGACTACCGTTGCTGCCGGTACCGGCTGTATTTCCGTCATATTGCGTCTCTAACTAGGCTTTTCTATCTATGTTTGTGCCGGCTATCTGGCAAGTTTCTCTATTATAGCAATGGCATGGTTTTATTTCTCCCGGCTTTTTCGAGCAGCAAAGTCTCATTCATTGCAGCTGAAGCCTCATAAGAATAGAATCCTGCCCACATTTAAAAGAGTCTGCTCTTTGTGCGCACGCAGCACAAAGAGGAAACACATAGGCTCAGTCGATTCAGAAATAGCAGGAGAAGTAGTATGAAGATTAATTTCGAAGGTCAGGTCGCTATAGTTACGGGTGCTGGCGGTGGACTAGGCAAGCAGCACGCATTAGAACTGGGTCGACGCGGCGCAAAGGTAGTAGTCAACGATCTCGGTGGTTCTGTCGATGGCAGTGGCGGATCGGCCTCGGCGGCAGAACAGGTTGCACATGAAATTCGTGCTAATGGCGGCACCGCTGTCGCGAACGGCGCCTCCGTCACCGACCTTGATGCAGTGCAGGCGATGGTTGATGAGACCGTAGCGAATTGGGGACGAATCGACATCCTGGTAAACAATGCCGGTATCCTCAGAGACAAGACCTTCTCCAAGCTGGAGTTAGATAACTGGCACGCAGTAATTGATGTCCATCTTACCGGCAGTCTCAATGCGACCAAATGTGTTTGGCCTATCATGGTTGAGCAGGGATATGGCCGCATAGTAATGACAACATCCACATCGGGATTATTTGGAAATTTTGGGCAGAGCAACTATGGCGCTGCCAAATTAGGCCTTGTTGGCTTCATGAACACCCTGCGCTTCGAAGGCGCGAAGTACAAGGTATATACTAATGCGATCGCGCCCATCGCGGCAACGAGAATGACGGTTGAACTGCCGGGCTTCGAAGACAGTGCAGAGAAGTTGGCGCCGGAACTGGTTACTCCCGCCGTTGTGTTTCTCTGCTCTGAAAAAGCCCCCAATGGCCGAATCATTCAGGCAGCCGGCGGCCGTTACTACTCCGCCGATGTGAGAGAGAATGTGGGCGTGAACCTGGGGCTAGGCGCCAGCGTCGAAGATATAGAAGAAAATATTGAGACTATTCTCGATATGAGCAGCAATGCGGGCATTCTGGAAAGAACACCCCATCGCTAACTAAACTGTAGCTGCAGGCAGCTCAGGCTTTTTTTGCCTGATCTGCCTGTACCTTCTGAATAGATTCGCGCTCATTCATTAAATCCAGCAGCGCCTTAATATTTGGCACTTCCCGCAACGCATCCCATGCCAGCGCCTTCTTGCACACTATGGTGGCGAGCCCGACACTGAACCGGTAGTAAAAATCCGCATAGCTGAGCTCTGCTCCCGCAAGGTAGGGGTCAAATTTCGCAAGTTTCTGCAAGGAGGCAAATCCTTTTTCCAATTGCAGCCTCACCTGCTCCTTGAGCTCATCATCGGCAGGCCTGCCAAAGAATACGTCGCCATACAATCTTCGCGCGGGAAGCTCGATATAAAGCTCGAGATGTCTTATCAATTCCTGCACCTTCGCTCGCGCAAAAGGATCTTCCGGATACAATGACGGCCCTATTTGCAGGCTATCGACATAGTCGATCATTACGCCTGTTTCGGTTAGAAAACCCTGATCGGTCTCCATACAAGGCACTTTGCCCATCGGGCTCTTCTGCAGAAAATCTGACTCTTGATTTGGCAGAACATGGACTTCCTCGAACTGCATACATTTCTCGATCATGATGGCCTTGACCATATTGTAATAGTTACTATAGGCCATGCCGTGTAGTTTAATACTCACTATTTCTCTCCCTCGCAACACTTCTTGTGACTGCTTGTGTTATACCACTGCAATGGCAGCGGAATAGTTCGATTGAGCAAGCTAACCTGTAAGCGAAAAATATGCAAAACTTGCGTATCGAAAATTTCCTGAATGCATGACAGGCTGTAATGAGTTATAAAATCCTACTATTGTCTGCCTATGACGCCATGAGCCATACAATCTGGCGCAGGCGCCTAGCGGCTATGTTCCCCGAGCATGAATGGACACAGCTCGCGCTGCCACCCAGACATTTCAATTGGCGCATACGCGGCAATAGCCTGCAGTGGGCTCTCAATGAACAAGACGCATTAACCCAACAATACGACCTGCTCATCGCGACCTCCATGGTTGACCTGACGAGTCTTCGCGGCTTTGTGCCCAGCTTAAGTAAAATCCCCACATTGCTTTACTTTCATGAGAATCAGTTCGTCTATCCGGCGGGCAACACGCAAAGAAGCAATAACGTCGAACCGCAGTTGGTCCCGTTGTATTCCGCCTACTGCGCCGACGCTGTGGCTTTCAATAGCAACTACAATCGCTCCACGTTCTTACAGGGGGCTAAAGGCTTGCTGGAAAAACTTCCGGATCGATTGCCAGAGGAACTATTGCTGAGATATCAGAAAAGCGAAGTTGTTCCCGTCCCACTGAAGGAAGTCGAATGCCTACCCGACACTCGCCAGCCTAAGGAAATTCTCGATGTGATTTGGAATCATCGCTGGGAATACGACAAAGGACCAAAATTATTATTACTGCTGACAGAGCAGATCCTGCAGCAGCGATTGCCGATTCGATTGCACGTGGTCGGCCAACAATTCAGATCATCCCCTGAGGAGTTTCAGAAGATTCACGGCCTGTTGCAGCAACATGCGTCTGCGCTCTCTATTGATCCGGGTAATTTTGGCTTCATCGAGGATCGCGAGCAATACACCAAACTTCTTAGGCGCTGCGATGTAGTGCTTTCTACAGCATTGCATGATTTCCAAGGCCTGTCCTTGCAAGAAGCCTGTGCGTTGGGATGCACACCTCTTGCCCCCAATAAATTAGTTTATCCCGAATACCTCGAGAGTCAGTTTCTGTATAACTTTGACGCAAAAAATTCCGACCAGAAAAACTGCCAGGCAGTGTTAGCCCCACTCAAAGCCTGGCAGCAGTTGCAAGATAACAACACAGCGCTTCCCAAGATTAATCTGGATGAGTATTCACAGGGAAAACTGCGACCTGAATACGCGAGGCTTTTCGATAAGTTGGTGAATGCGAGAGAAGCGTAGTGAGACTATTCAGCTTGCTCTAATAGGGGGAACACGATCTGCTGACCGATTTGTATGCGGTTGAAATCTAACTCAGGATTGTACTGACGCAGCAACCAGATTGGAGTCGAGTAGCGGTTTCTAGCTATAACACCAATATTATCGTTACGCTTGATTTGGTATGACTCGACGCCCTGAATGCGGTAGCTGCTGAAAAATTCCCCCTGCAGGTTGGAATGGAACGCCCTGCGAGTGCGTTCAAATTCCGCAATATTCACATTGGAAAAATTCAGGGCCAGACGCTTACCAACGATGACCGGGTCCTGGAACGCCATATCATTCAATCTGCGCACGTCCCATGCGCGAATTCCCAACCAGTCTGCAAAATGCCCAAGAGTCTCCGAGGCTTGAACCTCCACCGTATTATTGCTCGCCACCGTGTAATCGGACGGGTCGGCAGACAGGCTTTCAACGAGTCGCTCGTTGCTCTCACTAAGATCGATTACCGGATCCAAGGCCTCTGCCACGCTTTCCTCATCGGTAACCGGACCTTCTAATTCCTGATTATCAGGCAATACAGCGGCGGGGGGAATGCGCAACGCCAGTTGTTCCTCTACCTGCATCACTGGCGCCGAGATGGCCTCGATATCCGGCTCTCCAACTGCTTCTACTTGCTCCTGTGCAGGCGGTGTCGGCGCAGCAGTCGTTTCAACAACGGCAACCTGAACGCTGTCATTCACATAGCCTGGCATTGTGAGTTTCTGGCCTGGATAAATTCTGTGTGGGTCTTGAAGACCGTTGATACCCAATAACGCTTGCTCCGTGACACCATAACGAGCCGCTATCAGAGAAACTGTATCGCCGCGGCGCACGGTATAGGCCCCTTCATCGGACACTGCCGACGCGATCTGGAGAGGCTCACTGCTATCCTGAGGCAGCAGAAGACGCTGACCAATTTGGATCCTGTTCCGACTGGGTAACTGATTCAATGCGGCGAGTCTTGTCACCGACGTATTAAAGCGTCTGGCGATGACGGACAGGCTATCTCCGCGTTCGACGACATAGGCTACATCTGGCGTCTGTACCGAGAATTTGAACTGATTAGGCACCATCGCCAAGATATCACCAAAGGGCACTACCTCTTCACGCACCTTGACGGTAAATCCCGACGGAATTCTCTTGTTTCCTTCCCAGACCACGGGGCGCAGCGCTCTATTATCGGCGCGCAGCTGCTCCAGGCTAATCCCTAACGAGCTTGCAAAAACCTCTGCATCTATGAAAGAGTCCGTCGTAATTTCGCGAAATTGCGGCGCGGGATTAAATCGCACCTCGCCAAAAAATTCATCCGCCCTATTCTCAACTTCAAGCACGGCGAGAAACTGCGCGTAGAAATTGCGCGACGCAAAGCCAAATGATCTCCCACGGTAATTCGCGACAATTTTTTCGATATCCGTTGTTTTCGTTTCTCTAACCGCTCTGGCAATTCCACCGGCACCATGATTGTAGGCGGTAAGAGCCAAGGGCCAGGTTCCCAACACGCTATAGTTGTACTCAAGTAAACTCATGGCCGCATTGGTTGCGGTATAGGGATCCATTCTCTCGTCGACGATGTGATCGATACGCATGAAACGTTGCCCAGTGGCGCGGCCAAATTGCCACATGCCCGCGGCCGATGCGCTAGAGAACGCACCCGGATTAAACGAAGACTCAACATGGGGAAGCACGCCAAGCTCAACCGGCAGTCTCTTCTCACGAACAACATTAACTATATGTTCTCGATAGGCGCCCGATCTTTGTAGGCCACCCAGAAATCTATCAGACTGCCCCAGCTGCCAGCGGACGTTAGAAGCGGCGATGCGCAGGGTCTCGTTACTGACATTGTCCGGCCACAGCGCAAGTATATCGCGCTGGGGACCTGTGAGTTGATCGCGCTTACCCGTCGCCAGCACCCTGAGGTCTTCTTGAATCTGCTTGCGGCGCGCTTCGATCAAGCGTCGATTGAGACGCATGTCGGTGTAGATAACGCTCAGATGCTGAGAGTCGTGTAGGAAGCCACTCTGCGTGTCGACTTCGGTATACACACGAACCCAGAAGTTAACCGCCGGGTCCAATTCTGGCGGTCGGGGAAAAAGCGCAGGGTCTTGGGCCAGAGATTGCAGGGGCAATAGCAGGGAGATTTGCAATAACAGCAGCGAAAACGCAGCGCGCCAGCTAATGAATGCCTGCTTGCTATGCTGTGATTGTTGTACCGAGTGGGTCAAACTGCACTAGCCTCATGAGCAACGGATGTTAACCGGCTAAAACATAGCAATAATGGGCTTGATCGCCAAGTGCTAATTGTCGCAGATAGTGCTCTGTTGAGGCCAAATACTGATGGCCGTCGCCGCAAGACTAGGGAATATCGTCTAGTTCAGAGCCTTCCTTCACCGGTAGCATCAAGTCTTCCCGCGTCACATTCATATACAGGATGACATTCGAAGCAATATAGATAGAGGAATAGGTTCCGATCACCACACCGATAATAAGTGCAACGGCAAAACCCTGAGTTGATTCGCCCCCAATAAGAAGAATGGAGAAGAGCACCAGCAAGGTAGTTAATGAGGTGATTAATGTTCTGGATAAGGTCTGGTTCAGCGAAGTGTTCACCATCTCTATCGGCGTACCCTTACGCATACGACGAAAATTTTCACGAATTCGGTCAGATACCACGATGGTATCGTTCAAGGAATAGCCGATGATCGCCAGTAATGCCGCCAAAGTATTCAAATTAAACTCAATGCGGAACAGGGAAAATATTCCTAGGGTTATTATCAGATCGTGCGCGAGTGCGACCACGGCACCGACGGAAAACTTAAACTGAAAGCGCATGGCGATGTACACCATGATGATCGCCAGGGCTACCAGCATACCGATACCACCGGACTCGACCAGCTCACCACCTACCTTCGCACTAACATAGTCGGAACCAAGCAGGGTGATCTGACTTCCACTGCTGTTCTGCAGCAACTCTGCTATGTACTCACCGACGATAACCGCCTGCGCCGCCTGATCTCCCACCTCGATATTCTCATCGACCGGCAACAAGACTCGAATTTCTCTATCCGAACCGAACGTGACGACCACAGCATCTTCATAGCCATTATCGCGAAGTGTCTGGTTCACCTCTTCAACGACTACCGACTCTGAATAGCTCAGACGAACCGAGGTGCCCGATGTAAAGTCCAAACCAAATTCTAATGAATTGACCGCCAAAGAAATGATGGAAACAATAATTAGCACAATTGAAGCGACGCCCGCTATTTTGCGGTAGCCCATAAAGTCGAATTTTTTTTCAGTTAGCATAGTAGTCTAATTTCCCACCGGCAGGCTTAGGCCGCTTTGGCCTTCTTGCGAAAATTACCTATGGATAGTGTCTTCACCGATTTACCACCATAGATCAGATTCACTATTGCCCTGGTTCCAACGATAGCGGTGAACATTGAAGTGATAATTCCGATCATCAGAGTGATAGCGAAGCCTCGTACCGGTCCGGTACCGATCGTATACAGGACTGCCGCAACCAGAAATGTAGTTAGGTTGGCATCTAGGATTGTGGTAAAAGCGCGGTTGTAGCCCGCGTCGATGGCCTGCTGCGGTGGCGCTCCATTGCCCAACTCTTCACGTATCCTCGTGAAGATGAGCACATTCGCGTCAACCGCCATACCAACTGTTAGAACAATACCAACGATACCCGGCAGCGTGAGTGTCGCCGGGATGATCGAAGACATCACCGCCACGATCATGAGGATATTCATTATTAGGGCGGCATTGGCCGCCATACCGAAGGCGCGATAATAGAAGAGCATGAAGATAACCACGAGGCCGGCTGCAACCTGCACACCCAGCAATCCCTGATCGAGGTTTTCCTGCCCCATTGACGGCCCAATAACCGACTGCTCTACAATCGTCATAGGAGCAGCCAATGAACCTGATCGAATTAGCGGAGCCAGATCACTTGCCTCACGCGGCGTCAAACCGGTGATGCTGAACTGCCTGCCTAATGGCTGCAGAATAGTAGCGTGGGTGATTAACTCTTTGTCTTCATAGAACTCAATCTCTTCTACTTCCTCACCGTCCTCGTTAACAGTTGTAATGGTGCGAGACTTGGTCTCGATTAGCAGCACATCCATGCGTCGATTCACGTTGTCGCGAGTCGCGCGGTTCATTTGATTGCCACCCTGCGCATCGAGACTCAGCAGAACTTGAGGCTGACTGTTCTGGTCGAGTGAATACACTGCGTTGCTAACACGGTCACCCTGCAAGATTACGTCGTTATCTACGTTGACTGGAATACCCTCGTACTCATAAGTCTCATAACTGAGACTAGAGGCACCCAATTCTGCTTCGAGGTGAAATTCCAGTGTAGCGATACGCTGCAAAATTCTAATCGCCTGAGCTGGATCCTGCATCCCTGGCAGTTCTACGACGATTCTGTCAGACCCCTGCTGCTGCACTGTGGGTTCCGAAACGCCTAGCGTATCCACACGATTCAGTAAGGTGGTTCTGTTTGCCTGCAAGGTGTCGTTCTGAATCTGCAGCGCCGTAGCAGGCGTCATACGCATATCCAAGATAAACACCCCTTGCGTCTCCCGATTCTGAAACTGTAGTTCGGGAAAAACATCGACGAGTTCTGATCTAGCCTGACTGCGATCATCAGTGTTCGCGAAGCGAACTTCTATATGGGAATTCGAGATCAGATTGAGACCGCGACTTCGAATCCTCAGCTCTCTTAAGATGGTTCTGACATTACTCAGATTGTCTTCCATGCGCCGCGTTAGCGCGGCGTCCATGTCAACTTCCATTAGGAAATGCACCCCGCCCTGTAAGTCCAGGCCCAGGTTCATCTTGCCTGCGCCAATGGCTTGCAACCAACCCGGCGTAGTAGGCGCGAGATTGAGGGCTACGATATAACTATCACCCAGAGCCTCTTCGATCGCCGTCTTCGCACGCAATTGGTCGTCCAGGTTATTCAAGCGAATAAGAATACTCTCGCTATCTACTTCCTCACCGAAGAACTGGACCTCGGCCGCTTCCAGAGCCGACATGATCGTGGGTAAGTCTCCCTGACTTAACTCTGTAAGCTCATGGGATATCTGTAAGGCAGGGTCATCTGGATAGAGGTTAGGCAGGGAATACATGAAGCCCCAGATAACCACTAAGAGAATGAGAATATTTTTCCAGGCCGAGTATTTGTTCAACATATTGAGTTACCAGCTAGTTCTTGTTCGTCGGTTTGTAAACAGTTGTTTAAAAGTCCGGCGTAACTAGATCTGATTTATTGTTCCTTTTGGCAGGACCGCTGCGACTGAAGATCTCTGCAACTTGAGCTCTACAGTCGGCGCAACTTCCACGGCAATATAGTCATCGTTCACCTTAGTAACCTTGCCCATAAGCCCGCCCGAGGTCATCACTTCATCACCCTTGGAGACACTGGAAATAAGCTCTTTATGCTCCTTGGCACGCTTCGATTGCGGGCGCCACAGAATCAGATAGAAAAGGACGAACATACCGCCAAATAAAATCAGATTGTACGTCATAGACGGTTGCCCCGCCGCTTCCTGGGCATAGGCTGTAGGGAAGATAAAATTCATGAATGACTCTCTCAGGGAAATAGTAAAACCGTTCAGGCAAATGAAGATGGACATTGTACCCCGCTTCAATGCACCACTTGTATTGCTAATTTTAGTTAGCCAACTTTATATCGACGTTCATGGCCACTCGCTCTTGCGGACCGTTTTCTGCAGCTTCTGGCTATTGGCTGCAGACTCGGGATCAACCTGCTTTACGATCCACCCTCTCGCTAATTTGGGATTATTGCTTTATTTTCAAGTGCCTAGAACGAATAATCAGGTTAATTTTTGCTGATCTTCTTCAAACTGACTGACAAAGGCGCTCAATCTACCCTGTTCTATTGCCCCACGCAAACCCGTCATCAGGGTCTGATAGTAGTGCAAATTGTGAATCGTATTGAGCTGCGCTCCAAGCATCTCGCGGCATTTGTCGAGATGATGCAGGTAGGCTCGGCTGAAATTCTGGCAGGTGTAGCAGCGGCAATTAGCGTCCAGAGCTGCGGTGTCGTTACGGAATCGACTATTGCGTAGTCTGAGCAATCCCTGAGAGGTAAAAATATGGGCATTACGTGCGTTTCGTGTGGGCATGACACAGTCGAACATATCAATCCCCTCACTGACGGCATGGACGATATCGGCAGGTGTCCCTACCCCCATCAGGTAACGCGGCTTTTCTGCGGGCAGTCTTTGTCCACAAAACTCAACGATTTTGCGCATCTCTTCCTTCGGCTCTCCGACGGAAAGCCCGCCTAGGGCGTAGCCGTCGAAACCAAGCCCCATAAGCCCCGCTAGTGACCCCTCCCGAAGCTTCTCGAACATGCCACCCTGCACGATACCAAATAGGGCAGATTTATTGTCGCCATGGGCCGCTACACAGCGCGCTGCCCAGCGCATCGACAGCTGCATGGAGTCTCGTGCTTCCGTTTCGGTGGCGGGATAGGGGGTGCACTCATCGAACACCATGATGATGTCCGAACCTAATTGATGTTGAATCTCTATGGCGTTTTCGGGCCCCAGGAAAATATCTGCGCCGTCGACCGGCGACTTGAACTTTACTCCCTGCTCTGAAATCTTGCGCATCTCACCCAGACTAAATACCTGAAAGCCACCTGAGTCGGTTAAGATTGGCCGGCTCCAACCAGTAAAGTCGTGCAGATCACCGTGATTCATGATGACTTCGGTACCCGGTCGCAGCATGAGGTGAAAGGTATTGCCGAGGATAATATCGGCCCCGGTGTCGCGAACCTGCTGCGGACTCAGCCCCTTCACGCTCCCATAGGTACCGACAGGCATGAAGGCAGGCGTAGCAACTTCGCCCCGCGGAAACTGCATGGCGCCAGTTCTGGCCTTGCCGTCTGTGGCATCTATCTGAAATTGCATATGACAGTTGGACATGATTAAAGCTTTCTTAAGTTCTCTTTCTCAACTATCGGTCAGTGTTCACGAGTTGCACGGAATTCTATATCCGGCCAGCGTTCTTCCATCAGACTGAGGTTCACTCTGGTGGGCGCAAGATAGGTCAGATATCCCCCGCCATCTATAGACAGATTCTCATGCGCCTTCTTCTTGAATTCTTCCAGCTTGGCCTTATTCTCGGAATCCACCCATCTGGCAACATAGATCGTAACTGGCTCGTAGATACAGTCGACCTTGTATTCATCTTTTAATCTAAAGGCCACCACTTCAAATTGGAGGACACCCACGGCGCCGACAATTAGATCGTTGTTGCGCAGCGGCAAGAACACCTGTGTTGAGCCCTCCTCGGAAAGTTGCGTGAGCCCCTTCTGCAACTGCTTCATCTTAAGCGGATCTTGTAGCCGTATTCGCCTAAACAGTTCTGGAGCGAAATGGGGAATACCGCGAAACTTCAGTTCCTCGCCAGTTGTGAAGGTATCTCCAATCTGGATCGTTCCGTGATTATGCAGGCCTATAATATCGCCCGATACAGCAGACTCTGCCTGCTCTCTGTCGCCGGCCAGAAAAGTAACCGCGTCCGCCACTTTCACATCCTTGCCAATGCGTGTGTGCCGCATCTTCATACCCTTAGTATACTTTCCGGAACAGATTCTCATGAACGCGATTCTGTCACGATGCTTCGGATCCATATTCGCCTGGATCTTGAAAACGAAGCCGCTAAAATCCTTCTCTTTAGCACTTACGATACGCGACTCGGTTTCTCTGTCCTGCGGCTGGGGAGCCCAGTCTACAAAATCCGCGAGCATTTCTTTTACACTAAAATTTCCCAGAGCAGTACCAAAATAGACAGGAGTCAAGTCACCCTTTGAGTATGCCTCCCTGTCGAAATGATTGCTGGCACCGCGCACCAGCTCTATCTCGTCTTTAAAATCTTGCGCATAGCTTCCGAGAAGCTCTTTCGTCTCAGGGCTGTCCAGGCCATCGATGACAACCTCGTCGGGAATTTTATTTCCCTGGCCTTGTTGATAGACGTGAATTTTGTCTTCATACAGGTTATAGACGCCCTTGAATTCCTTGCCCATACCTAGCGGCCAGTTTATCGGCGCACACTTTATGTTCAGCACCGTCTCAATCTCATCGAGAATCTCAATAGGGTCACGAATATCTCTGTCTAGCTTATTGACGAAAGTGAAGATCGGGGTGTCGCGCAGTCTACAGACATCCATCAACTTGATCGTTCTCTCTTCTACACCTTTAGCTCCATCGACAACCATGAGTGCCGAGTCTACAGCGGTCAGAACGCGGTAAGTGTCTTCGGAGAAATCTTCATGGCCGGGTGTATCCAGCAGATTCACCATGCGTCCCTTATACGGGAACTGCATCACCGATGAGGTCACCGAGATACCACGCTGCTGCTCCATCGCCATCCAGTCCGATGTCGCGTGACGATCGGATTTCTTGCTCTTTACCGAGCCCGCCACCTGGATCAGGTTGCCGAATAGCAGTAGTTTTTCCGTGATGGTGGTCTTACCAGCGTCGGGATGCGAAATAATAGCCATAACGCGGCGGCGCCCTATTTCGTCGTTCAGTGCTTCAATGCCCATGCTGATATGCCGTGTTGTGATCTTAGAGAGTGCAAGTTCAAGCTCTCGATGCCAGATTGTAGAAGTAGTAGATCGTCTGCCCATTCAAATCGGGCGCGATTATAGCAGCAGGGAGCAAGACTAGGGAAACCGATCGCTAACACTGGCCTACAGCTTGGCTGCCGGTTACTCTACACTATCGAGAAACACGACCGAGTAACTCAGCACAAGGAATCGCCGATATGGATTTCACTCTATCCGACCAACAAGTAGCACTCAAGCAGTCGGTGCAGAAGTTTGCCCAGAAAGAACTGCCCGATATCGCCAGACAAATAGAAGAGTCTGACGCCCCCCCCGGCATCGAATTACGCAAACGCTACGCCGAACTGGGCTATCTTGGCGTTAATCTCGACGAGAAATACGGTGGCGCAGGAATGTCCCACCTCGACGCCGTTATAGTCCTCGAGGAGATCGCCAAGGTCTCTATTGCTGTGGCCTTTCCCATCTTCGAATCCTGCTTTGGCCCTAGCCTTGCGATCGGACATTTTGGCAGCGACCGGCTACGCGAGAAAATACTGCCAAGAGTCTGCTCCGGCGAGATTGTAGTCGCGGTCTCCATGTCCGAGCCCGACGCCGGGTCAGCGCTTACCGACCTAACAACTCAGGCCAGGGTCGAGTCTGACCGCCTGATAGTTAATGGGAGTAAACGTTGGTGCTCTGGTGCCGGTCATTCCGAGGCCTATGTTGTCTACTGCCGCATGGACGATATCCCCGGAGCGAAAGGCATCGGGGCGGTAGTCATAGAAAAAGGCAGCGAAGGATTCAGTTTTGGCAAGCGTGACCACCACATGGGTTTTCGCGGAGTGGCTAGCGCCGATATGTATTTCGACGACGTGGAAGTTTCCAAGGAAAACGTACTCGTCGCTGCGGGAGGCTTCGGCAAACTTATGGACGCATTCGACCTGGAACGTTGCGGTAACACAACCATGTCTCTCGCCGTTGCACAGTCGGCATTCGACTACGTTCTGCAGTATTCTCAGGAGCGCCGACAATTCGGGAAGTCACTAATTGATTTCCAGGCTGTGCAATTACAGATTGCCGAGATGAAAATGAGGCTAGATGCGGCACGACTCCTGCTCTATCGAGCCGTAGTCAACGCCGAGAAAGGCCTGCCCTCTATCGCCGAAAGCTCGGTCGCCAAATGTTTCGCCAATGAAGCTGCGCGCGAGGTGACGGGCAAAGCCATGCAACTCATGGGCGGCTATGGCTATTCGAAGGAGTATCCACTGGAGCAGAAGTTGAGAGATGCCTGGGGATGGGGAATTGCTGGCGGTGCCATCGACATTCAAAAGGTAAATATAGCAGCAGCTCTGGCCGGCAGACGCTTCAATCAGCGCGCGAAATAATAGAGGTCTGGTGAGGAAGTCACTAGGCAAAGTAACCTAGAAACAGACTAGTGCAATACTGCGCTTTCCGGCTTGGCTTTGCTCTCCGCAAATTCCGGATGCAAGACATCGCCACGTTTCGCTAACAACAAATCGTGTCTGGCAAGTCTATCGTACTCATCAGTGGCACAGACATCGATGTCTTCCAACAAAACACAGACCACGTCATCGTCTTCAATGTCGACCACGATGCATGATTTGAATCCGACGATCGTATTCAGTGAAGCGAGCGCACCAACTTCGCAACTGTGCACAGGGTACAAACTATTAGACTCTTTCAATAAGCCATAGGAAGTGAAGGCAACGCCGAATCCCGCTGCCGCGACAATATGAATAATCTCGATGACGGCAAGGTCGGTTAGATCGATCCGGACCGTATCGGATATTAACTGATTATTTGCCAGTTGTTTCTGATTGACCAGCTTCAAGAACAGGCTGATGTCTTCTTGATTCCATTCGAGAGTTTCTTCTTTCTCTGAACGACTGCTATCGGATGACAGGCTGAGGACACTGGTCTCAATAGTAAGGTCTTTGACTTCAGTTTCCGGGGGGCAAGGAACTACCATGGCAACAGAGCAATAGCCTTCGCTACTCTCGGCACTCAGGCGCCATAGAAATGGAATGTCAGCGGTTAACTCAATCATATTCTAATGCTATACAGCTGGTTATGGTGCAAACATAGCACATTCCATTGATCGGTTTAATCTGAATCTTAATTGCGGCCTGTCACGTGAATTGGGAGCAATTTTAAACTAGCCACTTAGGGCACACTGCTGAAGCGCTCTCAAGCAAGCTTGCTTAAGCCATTGAGGAACTTGAAAAATTCGACTTACAGCTGGGAATTATTTTTTCCACAGATTCTGTGGATAACTCAGTGCATAAATCGCCAAAAATAGCTCCAAGCCTCGAAATTACGCTTGTATGGCACAAATTGATCAAATTTTAGTCAATGGGTTAAATCTTTATTATTCAGTTACTTGCGTGTTTTGGAATTTACAATCTAAAATAAAACCTGCTTATTTTTAGTGTTTTATGACAGAAGCTTCATTTTTGTGCATAAATTAGCGCAGCAAACGCAATTTCGCAAATGTAAGAGTTCCTTTATCACTGTTTTTATTGAAGTTTTTCAGCCTATAATACCGTTCGTTCTCGCAGCTATATATTCAGGTTTTACCCAACCACCATGATCAATATCCGACCGAAGCTCACCGTTGTCGTCTGCCTAGCTCTAATCGCAGTTATCTCAGTAATGGCATGGACAATCCTGCGCACGAATCGACTCGAATTGGCGGCCCAAGAGTTGGCTCTAACAGTATCTGAGGAAAGTTTTACAACTGACTTTCCTGCCACCCCGATCGACAATGCTCACCCCGACTATCAGGCACAGTTCCCCCAGGAGAAACTTCTGCTTTATCTGAAAAACATGAATCTACCTCTAGGGCCATTAGACTCCCTGGTTAGCATTCGCGGCAGCTCTGACATCCCCCTGATACCCATTGGGACTCGGACTGCGTCGGCGAACTAAGAAGTCGAACTCAGGTTTCGCAATGCACCCGGAAGCCTTCAGATCGAAATGCTTCTGACCAATAACCGATGACTAATATCCAGGTTCGCCCTAGTTGCGAGATGCTTGTTTCTTAAGAGGAGCGCATTAGCGCACAATGAGCTGATACACGGACGGCACCAGCAGCGTCGCGCACACCAACGCCAGCAACACATCGCGATACAGACTATACCGAACCAGCTTTGCATCGGGCAGGTTGATTGCAAAAACCCCAAGCAGCACCAAGGCGAGAAAAATAACGTTCTTGCTGAGTAGCAGGCCCGCTACCACAAACGCAATAGCAAAAGCGAAGATGTAATTATTCTCCAACCCAAAGCGGGCCAGAATTTCATTCGCTATGGCTTCCCCCAAGGTAATGAAAACTACTGCATAATAAACAAGCGGCTGAATTAACTGTCTTTGTCGTTCCATACTAAAACCTCTCAAGCTAATCACTTTTAGTGGGCTTGAGAAAGACTATAGAACAAGAGATGGGCCTTGGGGTGGTCAATGGCCCAGATTATGAACTGGTTCAAACCCCTGTTGTGCGCCAACCGTCACTTTCAATGTAATACGTACGTTCAGGACTTTAGGGAGGAGAAAACAGGCGCAAAAACCCGGTATTTCGGCGGGAAAAGACAAAGAGATCAGCCTTCTCTTTAAAGAGGGATTCCTGGAACCTGAGAATTGTGCCGGCGGGAGGGATTCTTTTCACCGGCATATCTGACAAACTTTTTACGCGACTTTATTCCGCAACAACACGCAGTAGTTGCTGATAGTCAGTGAGGCCCTGAAATATTTTAGCGATGCCATCCTGCTTCATGGTCTGCATGCCATCCTTAAGTGCCTGCGCGCGAATAGTGTCGAGCTCAGCCTTCTGATAGATCATTGCCTGCAGTTCGTTCGTTCCCCGCAGCAATTCGTGAATACCCGTTCGCCCCTTATAGCCAGTTCCACCGCAGTCATCGCAGCCTACCGGCCCCTGATACTCAATATTATACATATCCATCTCGAGCTCTTTAAATTCTTCGCGGCCATAGGCATCGATGAGATGATTTAATTCTTTCTCATCCGGCTTATAGGGCTGCTTACTCTTACCACATATAGTTCTCATCAAACGCTGAGCTAGCACACCCAGCAAGGCATCGGAGAAGTTGACGGGGTCGAGAACGAGGTCGAGGAGGCGGGTAATCGTCTCCGGCGCTGAGTTGGTGTGCAGGGTGTAAAGAACCAAGTGACCAGTGAGAGAGGCTTCAACACCTATACTGGCCGTCTCATCGTCCCGCATCTCACCGATTAGAATAACGTCTGGGTCGGCTCGCAAGAACGCACGCATGGCTGTATCAAAGGTGAAGTCGATCTTCGGCAGCATCTGCACCTGCTGCAGTCCAGGCTGGGTAATCTCCACAGGATCTTCCGCCGTCCAGATCTTTCTATCCGGCTTGTTAATCTGCCCCAAAACGGCGTGCAAAGTAGTTGTCTTACCAGAACCGGTTGGCCCCACTACCAGAAACAATCCGTGAGGATGGGCAGGCAGGTCGATGATCTTTTCGTGGTTTTTCGGGCTCAGGTTCAGTTTGTCCAACGGCATCGCACTACCTGCCGCAAGAATACGCAGTACGGCATTCTCGCACTGTACCTTAGGCACGGTGGCCACACGCAGCGCTAGCTTCTGCCCCCTAACCTTCAACTTACACTTGCCGTCTTGGGGTAGACGCCTCTCGGCAATATTCAACCTGGAAATAACCTTGATGCGCGCTATCAATGCGGCGCAGTGTTCCTTCAGTACCTTTAACAATTCTCTGCAGATGCCGTCGACGCGGATCCGCACACCGCCGGGCGCATCCTCTTTCCCCGGTTCGATATGAAAATACGAAGCACCCAGCCTTTCTAATTCGGTAATAATTCGATTCACCAGCTGGATAATGCCCGAGGTAGCCGCCAGGTCATCACCGTCAATCTCGATGCCATCTTCGCCACCGAGCGCATCGAACACATCATCGAAGCCGGCTTCCATACTGGCGTCTGCATCACCCCGCAAGAACTGCTGTATATGCTCGGGAAGGCCTACGCGAAACACATAGTTTCTGGCGTTAACGACACCCTGAATTTCCATGATGCGCTGATAGTCGGATGGGTCATCGATAAGAATGACAGCCTC
Source organism: Gammaproteobacteria bacterium (assembly GCA_029253585.1). Lineage (GTDB taxonomy): Bacteria > Pseudomonadota > Gammaproteobacteria > Pseudomonadales > Pseudohongiellaceae > UBA9145. The sequence goes on along the minus strand of JAQWZF010000018.1, from coordinate 243,863 downwards.
CTCCTTATCGCCCGCAACCGGCAACCACAGATTGCTGCGCAGATAGCTCACACCAATATTCTCTAGAAGCTCGATGGGTAGCTCATGCTCCGAGTCATATTTCATGTAGGGAACGCAGTAGTAATGCTCTAGCGACTTGCCTACATCATCCACCTCTATATTGAATTCTTCCATCAGGCTACGCGTAACGGAGCCACCGTAGAGCGAGACATTGTTCTGCAATTCGGCTAGCTCGACTCCAGATATCTCGCTCTTCTGAACCAGGTAGTCGAAGGGGCCCTGAGTGCTTTGTAAGTAGGAACGGAATTGTTTAGCCAACATCTGGCTAACCATCATCGCGTGCTTCAGATCCGTCTTGGTGAATTCTCGGTCACCCTCAAAATTGTCCAGCTGCATAACTCCCAGCAGGATTTCATCCTTGATGGGAACGATGATCATAGATTTAACGTTCCAGCCCTTGCCTTCACTGAAACACTTATCAAATTGTAGGCGCGGATGGATGTCGATCAGCTCATCGCTGTTCAATACATTTTTAATGACCAGAGCTCTCTGGCTTAAAGCCACGTAGCCGGCCAGGGAGGTTGGGCTAAATGGAACCCTAATTTCTATCGAATCATCATCGTCAGGATCACCACCTTTGAAGCTGGCTAGAATTTCCTTACCGTTGTCCACGCTCTGATAAATCGTGAACAGTTTGACATCCAGCAAGCTGAGCAGGTCTTTTTCGACCTCCTTCATGGCGGTCTTTAATTTTTTACTGTACTTGAGGCGTTGGTAGATCTTTGACAAATTGGCGACAAATTCGTCCTGCTGATCCACAACACGCGGCGGTGGGGCTTCTATCTCTTTATCTGTACTAGCTGTCTAGGTCATTGCTTCTCTTTAATTTCGGCAGCTATTCCGAAATGATTTTGACTGTTCTAGGCCTTCTTGGGCGAGGCTAGCTTTCTTGATCGGGCCCCGAGCTTCTGCAAAATCGATTTAAAAAAATCTTACTGAATCCCGCGTATTCTAGGGCTATGGCCGATAATAAGGCTTATCATGCTATTTCCATCTTTAACATGGCAACGACAACTCAAAATGCCAGCTATTTCAATCAGTTTCAATAGATTTTTACTCTTATTGTTTCTGCAGACCGCAGTAATTCCGGGGGCTTGGGGCCAATTGCCTGAATTCAGTCAGCAGCAGATGAGCTGGCTGGGTGATCGAGTTTTTGCAAACGAGTGCAATAGAAATTTTTCCTGTCTTACAAGTTGGAATGAAGGTGAAGACTTTCCGTCACTGGGCATTGGCCATTTCATCTGGTACGCAGCCGAACAACAAGAGCGCTTCGAAGAAACGTTTCCTGCCCTTGTGAACTACTACAAACAACACGGCTATGAGCTGCCTTACTGGCTGGAGTCACTGCCAACCACCGATTCACCCTGGCACAGTAGGGAACAGTTTCTGGCCGAAACCGATAGCGAAAACATGCGCCAGCTGCGCCAGTTCCTCGCCGCGACCACAGAACTTCAAGTCATGTTCATCGTAGAGCGCCTGCAAAACTCTACTGGAGAGCTGTTTGGCCAGCTGGAAGCCTCGCGCAGAGCCGCCTTGCAGACTAGCTTCTATGACATCGCGAATGCAGAGACTCCCTATGGGCTCTATGCTCTCATCGACTACGTACATTTTAAAGGAACAGGGCTAGCTACGAGCGAGCGTTATCAGGGAGAAGGCTGGGGCCTTTTGCAAGTATTAGTGGAGCTGCAGGGTGTTGAGGCAAATCTAGACAACTTTGTCATCGCGGCCACCCGGGTGCTGGAGCGGCGAGTAGCCAATGCGCCTGTCGAGCGCCGAGAACAGCGCTGGATCGCCGGCTGGAAGAACCGGTTACAGACCTATTTGCCCGACTAGTAGAATCACAGCACAGGACTTGATACGCTAGACTCGAACGCGGTAAAGCATTAATCTTTGCACCCTACCGTTTGCAGATGAATCGAATCATTCCGCTCATCTAATTCTCTAGAGCCATTCAATCACTTAAGAACCGCAAGTATGTCTTTCGAACGTCAAAATATTGAGAAGATGCAGGGCTATGCACCAGGTGAACAAACTGGCACAGCTGATACTATCAAGCTCAACACGAATGAGAACCCCTATCCTCCAAGCCCTGAAGTCGCTGCCGCGCTTCAGAAAATAGACATAGCAGCTCTTAAGCGCTATCCAACACCGATGGCGGACTCGTTTCGCGAAGCGGCCAGCCGGCTTCACAATATTTCAATAGATCAGATTATAGCCACTAATGGCGGCGATGAATTATTACGGCTAGTGCTAACAACTTATATCGAGCAACAAGACACAATTGCGGTGTGCAAACCCAGCTATTCACTGTATCCGGTTCTCGCTCAGATACAGGGATGTCAATTCGAAGAGATCCCTCTCAACGACGACTGGAGCATGCCTAAAGATTTTATCGAGCAGTTGCAAAAATCAGCGGCCAAGCTGGTAATTATTGTGAACCCAAACGCTCCCACTGGCATGCTGCTGCCAGCGGCCTATCTCGCGAAGATAGCGGAAAGCTTTTCGGGACTATTGCTTATCGATGAGGCCTATGTCGATTTCGTTGACCCCGAGCTTAATTACGATTCGATTTCATTAATTCGCGAGCATGAGAATATTTTGATACTCAGAACGTTAAGCAAGGCCTATTCTCTGGCGGGCCTGCGTTTTGGCTATGGCATTGGCGCAAGCTCACTAATCGCACCGATGTTGTATAAGACACGAGACAGTTACAATACAGACCATATTTCGCAGAAGCTGGCGACTGCAGCTATCGAATCCTTTGAATACGCGCAAGAAAACTGCAATCGAATTCGAGAGAGCCGCAATCGTCTTCGTGAGAACCTGAATGAACTTGGATTAAGTGCAGCAGAGAGCCAGAGTAATTTCATCCTATGCCAAGTACCACAGAAAATTGGCGCGGAGAATCTCTATCGCCACCTGAAACATAAAAATATTCTGGTTCGCTATTTCGATCAAGATCGGCTGCGCGACAAACTACGAATTTCTATTGGCAGCGAAACTGATAATGTCGCGCTAATAGCCGCGATAAAAGAAGCCCGTTCGAAATTAGAGTCTCTCTCTTAAGATGCCAGCCGCTGCACTGACTCCTTGCTTCTGCTACCATGGATGGAACACCTTAGCTTATTGAGCAGATCCATGCCCGCTACTGCTCTGACGAACCGGCCATGGCTGAAAACGAAAACAAAAGCGAACGGCTGCACTATTGTCCTCGATGCAAAAAGTCCCTGCGCAGGATTCAGGGAAAAATGGGGCCATTCTGGGGCTGCACCGGCTTTCCAGGCTGCCGCACATCGTTCAATGACGTAGACGGCGGACCTTCCGAAGACATCGATGAGCACTACCGCTGCCCACTGTGCACACGCCGCTTAATCAAAGCCGGTAAAGCAAAAGGGGACTATTGGTTTTGTAGCGGGTACTCTAAGGGTTGCAAGGTAACACTGCCGGATCATGACGGCGTGCCTGAGGCCGCCTATCAGTGTCAAAAATGTAGCCAATTACTAGTAAAGCGCAGCGGCAAGAATGGTGTATTCTGGGGTTGCAGCGATTATCCAAACTGCAGTGCTAGCTATAACGACGACGATAACAGGCCAAAGTTTTGATTTTTTCACTACTGAAAATACGCAAAAAAACCGCAGCGGTATTAGTCGGCATCACCTGTGGTTTGGCCTGCGTGTGGGTAGTCGCGTCTTGGCAAGAATTAACCCTGGAAGATATTCTAAATATGCTGCTAGGCAGCGTCTTGCTATTGCTTGGCATAATGCTTGTAGCGGCATGTCTCGTCGCAGTTTTTACACTACTCAAGAAATTACTACAAAGAATTAGTAGCTCTCAATAGTAAGGCTAAGTCGATTATCGGGCCGTTCTCAGGGCAGCGGCAACTCACGTGACATTATCAGGGCATCTTCTCTATCAGCCTTTCCCGGGTAGTAGTTCTTACGCTCCCCTATCTGCATAAAACCCATAGAACGGTATAGTTTAATCGCGCCCTCATTCGAGCGGCGCACTTCGAGAAAGCAGGTTTGTGCGTCGAGCTTAACGGCACGATCCAACAACAACTTAAAAAGCTTTCTACCATAACCAAGGCGCTGATACTCTGGCCGCACACAGAGTGTTAGCAGGTGACATTCACCAATGGCTACCGACATGACGCCGTGAGCGACTATTTGCTGCTTATTGGCTAACACCCAGCTTTGATACCCTGCCCGAAGACAATCGACGAAGATACGCTTGGTCCATGGGTGAACATAGGCAGCCGCCTCATTCTGCGCAACCAAGTCAATATCACTTGTACGCATAGTTCGGGCAAAAAAATCAGTCTGAGGGTTATTTTCAGGAAGCATAAACTATTGCTGTTGGCTTACAGCTGACCCATGAAGTAAATACAAGGCTCTAGCTAGAACCGTCGATTCGCTTTCGAAGTGGCTGTAAATGTTGCCATACATCTCTCTTTAAAGTGGGAACTGCCATCATCGAGGCTAGGCTGTGGGTTACGCTAATATGATAGCCTTTGCTACTCTCAAAATCCCGTGCAGTTTTGTCCGGCGCGTTCTGCAGAAATAAGTCCTCAACCTGCCCGGCAAAGATCAGCAGATTCGTAAACCCATCGGTCTCTTGCCGCATCTGTAGAAATCCCGATATTGCCTTCGCCGCTTCTACTTCCGGAGAATTTTTCACGGAATATCCACTCTGTACTGGCCAGCTAAATTCCTCAACTTGCATTGAAAATTCGGCGCTAGAGCAACCCAAGGACCTCACTATCGCCTGCATCAATTTGTGCGACTCCCGGCTAAGTTGTTCAGACCCCCGCGAAGGCACTTCATCGAGCACCACGAGCATGTCGTTTATACGGTGATAACGAAGTGTAAAACGCAGGATGCTTTCTTGCTCTGCGGCCGTCGGAGAATCAGTTCTCTCGGCTACTTCTCTGTTCTGTTGACGGATCGGTGTCACCGTTGCTTTCCGAGCAGACTCCGGGGTCGAGCGCAATTCATCTATCGCCGCCAAACCAGTGCCGGGAATAACCTGCTTGGCCTGCTCTATATTTGCAGTTTTTACCGGCTTTGCATCGACCGCTGTAGCTATGGGGATATCATAATGTCGCGAGGGCTTGGCTCCCGGCAGCACCTTCCGCGGAAAATACGGCTGAATATCCATGGCCTGCAAATAGGCCTGCCTTTGTAGTTCATTCATTGTGGGATGCACTGCAGAAAAGTCACTATGTAAATATACGCGTTTGCAGTGGCCACAACAATACTATCGCGACTACTGAAGCGAACAAACTCAGAATTCCTTGATTAATTGAAGTAGAGCCCTATTCATGATTGAATCCGCCTTCGTTGTGCACGAGGTAAACCGATGAAAGCTATAGTTTGTAAGTCTTATGGCCCACCAGAAAACCTAGTATTGGAAGATATCGACGACCCCGTCGCTTCTGAAAACGAGACTATTGTAAAAGTCTACTCAGCATCGCTGAATTTTCCAGATGGCTTGCAAATTCAAGGGAAATACCAATTCCAACCACCCATGCCCTTCACACCTGGCTCGGAAGTTGGCGGAATTATTACCTCCGTTGGAGCCGGGCTGCAGGGATTCTCTGTAGGCGACAGGGTCATGGCAACGCCCGGTATCGGCGGCCTGGCCGAGCAAGTTGCTGTAAAAGCCGATGGTCTGCGCAAGATTCCGGATAGCATGGATTTCAAGACCGCCGCCGGCTTCGCCATGATCTACACCACCTCCTACTACGCACTGAAGCAGCGTGCACAGCTAAAGCCAGATGAAACCTTACTCGTACTTGGTGCCAGTGGCGGTGTCGGCCTGGCTGCCGTTGAGTTAGGCAAAGTCATGGGAGCACGGGTGATAGCCGCCGCAAGCTCCGATGAGAAACTCGAGTTCGTCAATCGGCTGCACCCGGATGCACTGCTCAACTATGGTGACGGGGAATTAAAGGAACGAGTTAAAGACCTCACGAAAGGCAGAGGCGCCGATGTCATCTATGATCCGGTTGGTGGCGACCTGTTCGATCAGAGCTGTCGCTGCATAAACTGGAACGGAAGACTCCTGGTTATTGGGTTTGCCAGTGGACGCATACCCGAATACAAGGCAAATCTCGCGCTGCTAAAAGGTGCCTCGATGGTAGGCGTATTCCTGGGTCGCTTTAGAAAAGAAGAGCCCCAAGAGTACGAGAATAACTTCGCCGAACTGCTGCAGATGTACGACGAAGGCAAACTCAAGCCAATCGTCACCGAATCTTTTGCCATGAGCGATTTTGTAAACGCCTTTAATGTGTTTACCGAGCGAAAAGTCATGGGCAAAGTAACCTTGGAGATCAGCAAAGAGTGACTCTAGAAGCCAACAAACTTTCCGAGCAGCAAATAAGCGATGACCTGACCCAGCTGAAAACCATTGCAGCTACACATAAGGCACCAGGGGCGCCACTGGCAACAGAAACCATTAGCATCGATGGTCAGGAGCTAGATGTATTCGCCAACGTCCCTGCGAACCTCTACGAGCTCTACCAACTGGGGCTGGAAGCTGCGGATCAGACATTCCTCGTCTATCAGGAAGAACGGCTTAGTTTCTCGGAGAGTCTGGATATCGCTCTGCGCATGGCGAGAGTCTTAAAAGAAAAATACGCGATCGAATTGGGCGATAGTGTCGCCATCTGTGCGCGCAATTCTCCCGAATGGTGCATTGCCTACATGGCCATCACCGCCATGGGCGCAATCGCAGTCCCCATGAATTCCTGGTGGAAGGGGCCGGAACTGAAATTTGGTCTCACCGACAGCGACAGCAAGCTAATATTCCTAGACCCTGCGCGCCTGAATTTGGTCAAACCATTCATCGAAGACCTTGATGTGCAGGTCGTGATGATCAAGCCCGAAGAGAACTCCTCCTACGGCGAGTTTTATCAATTAGCACGGGCTGTGCAGCCACTATCTAACAAAGAATTTGCGCAGATTCAGGTGCTTCCCGAAGACAAAGCCTCGATCATGTACACATCTGGCTCAACAGGCATGCCCAAAGGCGTGCTCTCCACTCATAGAAGTATTATTAATGCTCTGTACACCTGGAAATTTGTTAAGGAAATAACAGAGATTCTTCGTCCTGAGCTAGTAGACGAAAACCCGGAGTATCCACCAGCCTTGCTCGCGAATGTACCTCTATTTCATGTGACTGGAAGTCATGCCCAGTTTCTGGCGAGTTTCATCTACCTGCGCAAGTTTGTGATGATGTACAAATGGGATGCAGACGTCGCTTTGCAACTGATAGAACAAGAGAGAATCTCGGTATTCCACGGCGTACCTACCATGGCCTGGGAAATCATGCAGTCTCCGAAATTCGCCGCGACAGACCTGAGTAGTCTGCGTGCTGTGCAGAGCGGTGGTGCGCCTCGCCCTCCTGAGCACCTCAATATGATCATGCAAAAGTTTCCCGATGCAGCGGTTCCAGGGTTGGGCTATGGTCTGACCGAGACCAATGCAATAGGCGCTATTATCTCTGGAAAATTCTACGCTAGCCGACCGAATAGCACGGGAAGGCCGACCCCACCTGTCACCAGTGTGAAGATAGTCGACGAGTCCGGAAAGACTCTAGAAGACGGTCAGGTAGGCGAGATTTGTATTAAAGGCCCAACCGTGATGAAGGGCTATTGGAATAATCCCGAGGCCACCGCCGAGGTCATCAAAGACGGCTGGTTCCACAGTGGCGACATCGGTATGCTGGATGAACTCGGTTTTCTTATTATTCTGGATCGTGCGAAAGACATAGTGATACGCGGTGGCGAAAATATTGGCTGCGCGGAAGTCGAATATGCCATCAGCGAACATCCCGAAGTCAACGAAGTTTCTGTCTATGGCATCCCTGACGAGAGACTTGGCGAGATGCCCTGCGCATCTATCATGTTGCAAGAAGGCAGCACCCTTAGCGATGAGCAGTTGACCAGTTTTCTTAGCTCGCGCATCGCAGGCTTCAAGATTCCCGAGCGCTTCTATTTTCAATACGAGCAACTCCCACGAATCGCGACCGGCAAGATTGCCAAGAAAGAATTACGCCAGAAAGCGATTGATCTACTTCAGGCTGGCGCCTAGACAGCCCCTCCTCACCCAAGTAATTTGCTGTTTTTATTGGCTTTTCTCTGGCCTTTCTCTAGCACTTCCTCTGGCGCTCTTTCGGGCGCTTCACGCCGCCTAAAAATTCTTAAAATATTCTTTGATTTTTTCGTGATTTTTATTGAAGATTCGCGCCAGAACAAACGATACGTTTACCAAGGAGCTAGTGCTCTCAGTTAAACACCGTTTATTTTGACACAGTGGTGATCACCATGAAAGAAACCCAATGGGATGACTCAATCGACGACTCGAAAGAGTTTTTTGATTCTGCTGCCATATTACCGATCGATGATACAGATGATATTGACGACGCCGTTGTTGCTACTGATAGTGATGACGAAACGGTAAAAGCGGCCCCCTCCAAGACACAGCTAACCGATTTGCGTAGGCGCATCGAAGAACGTTTGGAGAGCAAGCGTATCGAACACGAATTCGACTACGACGATGACTTCGGCTACGATGATCTGAATGGCCTGCTAGACTCCATGCGCTAGGTTTATTATGTCGATAGAAGACCCTGTAGAGGCTATTTTTAGAGGCCCTGTGGCTATTATTCGCTTCAAATAAAACCCGCTATATTCGTGAAAATTTCCCTCCGAAATTATTGAAAAACCGCTACCCAGCTACCAGCATAGTTAGTATGATTGTCCGCCTGATTTTCTAGAATTAATAAAAAATGACTTATTGTGTAGCAGTATCCGTGGACGGAGGCATGATCTTTTGCTCCGATTCACTCACCAACGCCGGTATAGATCAGGTGTCCACTTACAGCAAAATGTTTCGCTTTGGCATCGATGGCGAGCGTCAGTTCGTCATCCTCAGCGCCGGTAACCTGGCCACATCTCAGGCCACCATCGCTACCGTAAAGTCCGATATCCGAAAGAATGCAGACGTAAATCTCCTCAATATTGGCAGCCTCGAAGAGGCGGCCGATTACATCGGTGACATCTCAAGGGAACAGCAGGAAAAACGCACAGTCGAAGGCAAGAAGTTCGAGGCTAGCTTTATCATTGGCGGCCAGATAGGCACTGCCAAGCATGAAACTATACTGGTCTATCCGGAAGGAAACCACATCACGACTTCCAAGGACACAACCTATCTACAGATAGGAGAAAGTAAATATGGCAAGCCCATACTCGACCGCATTCTGACACCTGAGCTTGATCTGGATACTTGCGCTATGTGCGCACTCGTTTCCATGGACTCAACGCTGCGCAGTAACCTGAGTGTGGGACCACCGATTGAAATGCTAATCTACAAAACAAGCTCTCTCACCGCGACGAATTATCACCGCTTCGACGAAGACAGCGAATTTCTTCGCGATCTAAAAAAATCCTGGGATCAACTACTCAAAGGTGCCTTCCTGCGCATGCCACCCCTTACCTGGGCAACTAACTGGGATAAATTAGGCCATGAACGAAGCGGAGCTTCCTAAGCGATAACTGTGAGAGTACAAACGGGTAGGCATCTTCCAGCCCCATACTGCGGTTCAGCGAATTCAATAGCAGCGTCAAATCTGCCCACTTAGCCAGAGTATTATCGATATTGTCAAACTGTGCCGAGCTCTGACGGACGCGATACTGATTCGCCGTCTCTAGAGTATCTATCATGTGCAGGTAATGCGCCCAGACTTCCGCCCAGTCCTCCCATGGATGAGACTGTGCATAATGGCTGATCATATTCGGGTCATGGGGTGTGACGAAGTTATTCTCATAATAGGCCTTCAGAGCGGCAGAATAATCAACCGTGTAGTCGCCGAATAATGCCTTAAATTGCTCTTTCCTCTGGTCGGTATCGATCAACTTAAGAAAGTAAAAGTGTCCGCTCTCGTGGCGGAAATGGCCAAGCAGGGTGCGATACAATTCTCTGGTATATTGCCTGGCGATTTCGCTCCTCACCCGATCCGCTTCGGCGATGTTAATAGTAATCATGCCATCGAGGTGACCGGTATTAACATGGGATTCGAAGACTTCCGGGTTTGTCCTCTTGTCTTCCATAAACTTAAAAGCCAGACCCATAGGGTCATTGCGTTTACTTACTACGGGCAAGTTAAGACTCAGCAGAGAGAAGACCAGTCGGCGTTTGGCATATTCCAGGCTCTTCCACCACGCACGTCTATTCTGATCCAGTAAATTAGGAATCGTATGGTTTAGCTCGCAGGAGAGACAGTATTCAGCAGCCGGATCATTAACCAGCCAATTACACACATCATAGTCGATATTGTTCTTGCAGCGATGTAGCGGAGACTTTCTCGATGCAATCTGAGGGTTGCTCAAGTTCGCCTCGGCGACTCGGCGCATCTTCATTGTATGGGGGTCGAAGCCCACACTAAAGCCACAACTGAGGCACTTGCTGTTCTCAAAGAAGAGCACCTGCCCGCATTTACATTTAAAATTTCTCATCTATTTGTGAGGAAGGAACCAGGTGTCCGCAATACTTTGATGTATCGTGGCAATTTCAATTTGTAAGCCATCAAGATATTTAAACAAGCCCGCGTCTAGTAACTTGCTGATGTTGCCCTTCTGAATAATCAGAAGTGTCTTGTCCACCTGCTTGGCGGCTTTGCTACCCTTCGGCAGGTGCTTCAATACCTTTGTTATAGTGGTTAGCGCATGAGTCGCCGCCCGAGGGAAGTCATCATCCTGAAGAAGAAACCTTACAACATCTTCACCGTTAACTCGGTGCTTCACGTGTTGGCGATACATCTGATAAGCAGTTAGTGAGCGCAAAATGTTCATCCAGAGCGTGTTCTCATAGGGCTCATTCGATTCCGCCTGCCTCTTTCCCGTACCTATATCAGGCAACAAATTGCCAGAACCAACATCGATAATACGAGTTGCCATATCGGCTCGCTCCAGCGATCTACCGAGGCGAACAAAACTGTATGCCGCTCCCCTGCTCATAGTGCCCGCCATCAAACCGGAGATTTCATGACAATTAGAGATAATTTCTTCGAGAAATTTGTGCCTGGAACCGCCGGAAAGAGAAGCGACCGCGTTGTCTTTGGCATAATGATAGAGGTCATTGATCTGCTCAAACGCCTCTAGCGGCATTATCTCTCTAGTGGTTCGGGCATTCTCTCGAGTATTCGCTAAAGTCGCTAGAAGCGAACTGCTTCCCCCATCTAGCATCAGAAAACGCATAACATTGCGTTCGTTCGCCAACTTGTATTTCGCATCGAAGGCGATCTCATTGCCGGTAATCTCGACCAGAGACCTCCACCCCAGCTTAGTACCTGGGGGCAGGTCTAACAGCAAGGTAGAAAAAACATTGAGAAGACGCGCGGTATTCTCCGCGCGCTCCAAATAGCGCGCCTGCCAGTATATTCGTTCAGCAACTCGTGAAAGCATAAGATTTATTTATCTCCCACTATCCAGGTGTCTTTACTACCGCCACCCTGTGATGAATTAACCACGAAGGAGCCCTTCACCATCGCTACCCGAGTGAGACCGCCAGCCGTTACGTGCGTCTTGTCTGCCTGCAGGATGAAGGGTCGCAAGTCGACGTGCCTTGGCTCCACGCTGTGCTCGCCTAGTATGGGCACGGTGGATAGTGAGATGAGCGGCTGCGCCATGTAATTTCTTGGGTCGGCCTTGATTCGTCGAGCAAACTCCGCCAATTCCCGCTTGCTAGCCTGCGGGCCAATGAGCATGCCATAGCCACCCGATTCATTCGCAGGTTTAATCACTAATTTGTCCAGATTCTGCAACACATGCTGCCGCTGTACTTTATCAACGCAAAGAAAACTCGGCACATTTGGCAGCAGCGGCTCCTCACCAAGATAATATTTAATCATAGCGGGAACGTAGGTATAGATAATCTTGTCGTCAGCTACGCCAGCTCCCGGAGCGTTAGCAAGGGCTACATTGCCTTTAACCCAGGACTGAAAAAGCCCGGGAACACCCAATGCGGAGTCTTTATTGAAAACTTTTGGGTCGAGAAACATATCATCGATTCTTCGATAGATTACATCCACCTGCGACAGACCATCGATAGTGCGCATGTAGACCTTGTCTTTCTCAACGACAAGATCTCCACCCTCAACCAACTCTGCCCCCATACGCTGCGCAAGGAAGGAGTGTTCGAAGTATGCCGAGTTATAGACCCCAGGGGTGAGGACGACAACCTCGGGATAGTCTGACTGTCTGGGGGAGATCGCCGCCAGCGTGTCAAACAACTGCGCCGGATATTCTGTAATAGGACGAATGCTATGGTTCTCGAAAAGTTCGGGAAACACACGCTTCGTTACTCGTCGATTTTCCAGCATATAGGAAACACCGGAAGGAACTCGAAGATTATCTTCCAAGACATAGAACTGACCGTCATCACCCTTGATCAGGTCGGTACCGCAGATATGAGCCCAGACACCAAAGCGCGGGTTGATCCCCATACACTGCTTTCTAAAATTGGTCGAATCCAGAACAAGTTCTTTGGGAATTACCTTGTCTTTAAAAATCTTCTGGTCGTTATAGGTGTCGTTGATGAAGCAGTTTAGGGCGCGTAGCCGTTGCTGCAAACCGAGACTAGTTTTATCCCATTCCTTCTCCGCAATAATGCGCGGAATGATGTCATAGGGCCACTCGCGATCGATATTTCCAGCATCGCTGTAGACGGTAAAGGAAATGCCCATCGTCTTGATTGCCAGATCGGCGGCGCGCTTCTTCTCAAGCAACTCAGCGTGAGTCAGAGAAGCAAGATAACTCGCCAGGCGGCGTGCTGGCTTACGGGCAAAACCTGGAGTGCTGATGATCTCATCAAAAAATTTGCCGGAATTGTAAGTCTTCCAATTGACACGCATAGGAATCGCTTAAACGATGATAAAGCCTGTAATTTATAGCATTCCGGCCTTACTAGCAATCACACTTAAGCCGTGCAAACATTGAAACTAGAGGGGCCAAACTATAAGCAAAAGGGGAAGAGCAACGATGACTATGACAATCTCCAATGGCAGACCCATGCGCCAGTAGTCACCAAATTTATAGCCACCAGGCCCCATTATGAGCGCATTGTTCTGATGACCAATCGGCGTTAGGAATGCGCATGATGCACCTACAGCGACGGCCATCAAGAAGGCATCCGGATTGAGATTGAGCGACAAGGCTATATTAAATGCAATTGGCGCCATCAGGATCGCTGTCGCGGCATTGTTGAGAACGTCTGACACCGACATAGTAATAATTAGTATCATTGCGATCAGAAAAACAGGAGACATATCGCCAGCTACGACTAGAATACCGTTAACTAACAGTGTCGTTGTCCCTGTCGTTTCCAATGCAGCTCCAAGCGGAATCATCGCACCCAGCAGAACGACTACAGCCCAATCGACGCCATCGTAGAACTCCCTAACCGGTACTGTATTTAGCAACACCATGGCCACCGTTGCAAAACCCAAGGCCAGCTGAATAGTTACTAGACCACTTGCCGCTGCGACAATGGCGATAATAAACGTGAGCATGGCAGGCACTGCCTTCTTGCTCCTGCCCAGGCCCAGAACTCGACTCGCCAGCGGATAACAGTTCAACTTCATTATCGCCTCCTCGATTTCGTCTTCCGCCCCATGCAACAACAGAACATCCCCAATTTCAAACTTGAAGTCTCTTAACCTCTCCTTATGTGGAGTACCCGATCTCGATGCGGCTAGCAAATTGACTGAATATTTTCTATTAAACCTAATCTGGCTAACCGTTCTGCCCACTATGGGTGAATTAGGCGTCACTACCACTTCTGCAACCTTCGAATCCTCCGAATGCAAAACCTCTTTCTGCGCATTCTCCGCAGACACCATAAGTAGCCCGTTGGCACTTGCAAATTGCGCTATATCGTCGTGAGATCCCTGCAACATTAAAAGGTCATTCGGCAATACCATCTGGCGCCTATAGACCATGGGTAGTTTCTCTCGTCGATGCACCATCGAATGAACCGATAACTTCTGTTCGGCGAGGGCGTCCCTCAGCTCGCCAGCCTTCTTATTCGCAAATACGGATTCCTCTGTCACCTTGAGTTCGAAGAGGTACTTCTCCACGTCGAAAAGATCCAAGCCAGTAGTCTGTTTGCGCACCCTCACCAACTTCCAGCCAATTAGTAGCATGAAAAATATTCCACAGATCGCTATGCCCCCGCCGACAGGCGCAAAATCAAACATGGTGAATGCCTCGCCCGTCATCTGCTGACGATAGTTTGCGATTAGAATATTCGGAGGCGTACCAATCAAGGTTACGAGACCGCCAAGAATAGAGCCGAAGGAAAGCGGCATCAGAACCGTAGCCGGTGACCGTCCAGCCATGGTAGTCGATTTAATAGCGATAGGCATAAGTAGCGCTAGAGCACCGACGTTGTTCATAAACATCGAGAGAAATGCAGCAAGAAATGTTAATACCGCAATATGCAGATACGGTGTGGACGAAATAGGCTCAATCGCATCGGCTATAAATTCTACAGCCCCGGATTTAGTCAGGCCGAAACTGACTATTAACACCATGACGACAGTTATAGTTGCAGGATTTCCAAAGCCGGCGAACAATTCTGTCTGCGGCACTAAGCCGAAGATACTAGCAGTAAACAGCGCGCCCAGTGCGACAATATCGTAACGCCAGCGCCCCCAAACCAGCAGCACTAACAGAGCGAACAATATTAAGAGTAGAACAGCTTGATCAGTACTCATAGAAAATGGTTCTGCCTATACTATCTTGAAGTCCAGAGATCCTATACCCGCCACCGAAGCAGTGATACGGTCACCCTTGATTACAGCAGTCACACCCGAAGGCGTTCCGGTATAGATAATATCTCCGGGTTTTAGCTCGAAGAATTTTGATAGCTCGCAGATTATTTCAGGAACCGACCAAATCATATCGCTAAGCTGTGCCTGCTGCCGCTTTTCACCGTTAACTTTAAGCGAAATCTCAACATCACTAAGCCGTGAAACCTCACTCGCCGGCAGAATCGCCGAAATTGGCGCAGACTGATCAAAACCCTTGGCAACGTCCCAGGGCCGGCCCTTGTCCTTGGCGATCGCTTGTAGATCGCGCCGGGTGAAATCGATGCCAACAGCGTAGCCATACACGCAGTTTATCGCAGAGACCGGCGAAATATCTTTGCCGCCAGATTTCAGGGCAACGACCAGCTCCACCTCATGATGCAATTCCTTGGTGGCCTGTGGATAGGCTACATCCTGATTGAATATGACACAGGCGCTTGCCGGCTTACTAAAAAATATTGGCGGCTCTTCCTTGGGATCTCCCCCCATCTCCTTTACATGCTCGCCATAGTTTCTGCCAACACAATAGATACGATGTACTGGAAATTTAGGGCTCTGCTCGCTGACTTCGGTATCGGGGCTTGTCCGCACTGGAACTGTAATCGGTTCTTGTTGTTCTATTACGAATTGCATAGATGGTTATTCTCTGTAGTTTTTAATTCGCGCTTTTACTCTGTTGCGCTATCGTAGCCCACGCTTCAATAACGTGAGTTCAGGGTGCGCAACCTAATTGTGCATGAAGAGTATCAGTAAAGTCATTCTCCCGCTGCGGAAACAAGCCGAGTCCCGTCCGCTCCTCCACAACTTCCCTAGTACTTAGCTGATCACAGAAATTCACATGCTGCTGAACATCGCTACTAAAAATGAAAGCACTCATCGCAGAGCGGGTATTTATGACTTTAAAATAGGCCGAAGGGTTTATCAGCACATCATCGCCCGCCCTCCCCAAGTCATCCAAGATAGGCCCGGTGACGACAAAGACCTCACCGGTCTGATTCGCTAAGGCATTGATCGCCTGATCGAGCCGGGACCAACTCCCTGTTCGCAGTTCGAAAGGAAGAGCTGCCATATTGCTGAGAAAGTTCAGCTCCGACCAATAGGGAGTGCCGGCAAAGCTGCTCATCGGCACCAACCGCCCCTGATCCTCGGGTAAGATATTGATTTCATTCAACTGATAGCTGCGCTCTTCCACGTCAATCGGTAGTGCTTGCACGAACTGCTGATCGTCATCGATGACATCAGCAGAGGCAACATTGGGAGATACCAATGAATCTTCATACCAGACGCGCGGCAATAGGGAAGCGACACCAACGCTGTCGGCAAGCACTCTATAGGCTTGCCAATCTGAAAGGCCAGTGCGACTGTTGATGGAGGCTACAAACAGCTGCCGCACGAGAAGCTCGCTAGCATCGAGCGAAACGCCACCATCATTTTCAGGGCAGCCAGCCATACAATGTGCGATATGCACTGTCTGCGCTCTGAGCTGTGTCAAGGATGCTAGAGTCACAGCTAAGAGACCGGCAATACTAACCCATCGGATAAAGGATTTGCTTATGAACTTCATCGCACTGCTTCATTGTCTCATCGCTTAATTTTACATCTAGTGCTGCCAGCGAATCCTTTAGCTGACCTGCAGTACGCGCTCCAATAATGGTCGATGCAACGAAATCGAAATTCATACTCCAGGCTGTGGCCAGCGTAACAGGCGACATGCCCGCCTCTTTTGCTATTTCCATATATTTTGCGGTAGACGCCAGAGTCCCCTCGTTCACAAAACGACTCGCCATGGCTCGCTGTCGCGGATCGGCATCGCCATACTCACTAAAGCGAGAATTTTTAGGTACTTCTGGCTGATTATATTTACCACTTAGCACACCTCCCCCAATCGGAGAGTAAGGCAGGAGTGACACATGCTCTCTTCTACATACTTCAGCCAACTCATCCAGAAAACGACGATTTAAGAGAGAAAAATTATTCTGTATTGACTGAAAACGAGCGAATCCCCCGTATTCTGCAACCGTGTTGGCCTTGGTCAATCCATAAGCATTTTCGTTGGAGGTACCTACATAGCGAACCTTGCCCGCCTGCACTAGTCTGTCCAATGCCTCCATAGACTCATCTATGGGTACGACAGGATCGGGCCAGTGCACCTGATAGAGATCGATATAATCGATATGCATTCTACGCAGAGAACCTTCTACGGCTGTTTCGATATGAAACCTATCTAGGGCCGTCAGGCCGTGGCGGATAGGTGGAACAAACCAGCCCGCGGCCGCACCCGCAACCTTCGTTGCTATGATCAGAGAATCTCTGGGCTTGGTTTTAACCCATTCGCCAAATATTTGCTCAGTTACACCTACAGTTTCTGCCGACGGGGGAACCGGGTACACCTCGGCTGTATCGAAAAAGTTAATTCCACGTTCATAAGACTCTTCAAGAATTTTGAAGGACTCTTTCTTATCACTCCAACTGCCGAAACTCATCGTTCCCATACAGATTGGGCTGACTCTCAAACCACTCTTTCCTATATACCGATGCTCCATACTACTCCCTCGAAATTAAACATAATCGATCATCCAACCATCAGCCCTAGGCTGGGGCGCTACAATCATCACCAAGGTATCCACCACCACCACAATAGACGGCATCCTGAACCTGAATTCGAATTCCATCGGGGTCTGAGAAATAGACCTCAGGCGTGCCACCTTCGATGCCACCACGATTAGGCATACGCATGCTAATCCAGTGCACCATAGGCGGTGTATTATCCGCACTCTGCCGGGCAGTAAAACCATAGTCTTCCAGTTTTGCTATGACGCCATCCACATCGAAATCATCGATGCTGAGGCATACATGATCCACTCGCCCCGGCTGCACCGGTGCTCCCGTCTGATCTCCACCTACATACATTAGGAACTGTATTCCGTCACCAACACCGACTATGGGTGATGCAGGGCCCTGGTAGGCCTGAAAGCCCAGCCCGAAAATGCGCGTGTAGAATGCATTGGCCCGATCTTTGTTAGCAAGGAAATTTGTAAAGTGACTCACATCAATGGAGCGAAACAAACCAGAAGTTGCTGCCTCTTCCACTCGCTCACATACGGCACCGTCGTCACCGGCACCACCGCAGTGATCTGATCCAGAGAGTTGATATATCAAGCCCTCGATGTCTGCGAAAAACAGCTCCTCGGTGCCTGACGTCGATCCGCCCTCGCGCTTCCCACGTGTGGTAGTCCAGGACTGCATTGCTACATCGAGAGAAGCCTGCTTCGGGCCTGGCTGCCTGCGCCGCGAAATGCCAAACGCGTCCAACTGATCGCGCACTGACTCCAGATCGAAATTCTCCAAACTGAGACCTATGTGGCTAAATCCGGGCTGCTCGCCAGCTTGCACCGGTGTCAATGAGAAGAATCTGGGGCCATCACCAATCCGCAGACAGACTGTGTCTCCCTGCCTCGACTGAATCGCTGCGCCGAATATGTCCTGATAGAATCGCAGCGCCCGCTCCATGTTGGAGACGCGCATGCCAAAACTGTGTAATTTGCGCACCGCAATCGGTGACACCGATTGTGCAAGCAGTGTGGGGCTTAGTGTAAGTGCTGGAATTGCTTTGAGTACTGCGCGTCGGCTGAAAATTGCCGAGTTGCCAATCATATTGGATTTGGTCGTCATAGCCATTATCCTCGCGCCTTTTATTGGTCGCGACATCATAGCCAGAGTCCTGTGCTAGCGTCTACCTTAGGCTAAATTTAATTCAGCTGCGCCTCGCCACCATCCTTCAACCACTGCTCCATACCACCCTGAAGATGCGTAATATTCTCCACTCCCATGGCCTGCAGCGATTGGGCCGCCAGTGCGGATCGCCAACCTTTATTGCAGTAAAGGATCAGCTCCTCGGCCTTATCGAATTCGGCCCTGTAGTAGGGGCTATCGGGATCAATCCAGAACTCAAGCATGCCACGGGGAATGTGCAAGGCCCCTGGAATCTTCCCTTCGCGCTTAAGCTCACGCACGTCTCTAAGGTCGATAAGCAGCAGTGTTTCATCTAAGCCCTGCAACTTAGCGTTTAGCTCAGCCGAATCAATGGCTTCCAGGTTTTTTTCGGCCTCTTCAACTAACTGCTTATATCCCTTTTGAATCTGCATTATCTGTAATCCCTCGAATGTTATTTGCTGCACGCGCCTTGAAATTTATCGTTTGTTGCTCGAATCTACTATTATTAGGTATAAAGTGGTGATCAGAAATCAAACATTGAGGAGTGCGCACAGCGCATTGGGTTGATCGACATGAATGAAAGAGACTTCCAACTCATAGTCCGTGCCAAGCGTCAGATTCACCGCGAGGCTGCACTGCGATCTTTCCTTATCTTCGGGCTGCTGTTTTCGGCGGCACTACGGCTGTTAGGTGTAGAGCTCCCTTTCCTCTATCTGATGTTTTTCGTTTCCCTATTTGTATCGCTTATTTTCAGCTCCGACCTGATCGCGAACTATGGCCAGGTATCCAAGGGCGATCTCATCAACGTTATCGAGAAACAACTACACAATGATCCCGAAATGCTTACGCGCTATGCGAACTCGAGAAGCAGAGGCTAGCCTATCGGCGAGATGATTTTACCAGCGAGCCGCCGCCAGACACTACCGCACCAAATACATTGCCCGCCGAGTCCACAGCCACACCCTCGGGGTTCGAGCCTTCGGGGTAATCTTCCACGGTTCCATCGATAAAATAGTCGACAATGCCATCCAGCAAGCTGCCTACTCGAATACCTGCATGCCAGCCAGGGTTCCGCTCTTCATCGAACTCGGACTCCGAATCTGCAACATAGATCGTATCGTCGGCAGTAATATAGATCCCACTAGGTCGGCTAAAGGACTTGAATTCGCCTATGTAGTTGCCATCCAGATCAAATATCTGCAAACGGTTATTGCCTCTATCGCCTACAATTAATCTATTACGCGAATCGATATCCAATGCATGGGGTGTCTTCAGCTTACCCGCATCCGAACCCCACCCTCCCCAATACTTGATCATATTGCCATTGCGATCGAACTTGACGATGCGCGCAACGGTCGCCGACGTCGCATCGGTATTCTGGCCGCTGTGGCCATCGCCCACATAAATATTGCCGTCGGCATCGGTAACCACATCACAGGGTGTTTCCAGCAAAGCATCCGTCCCATCACCGGCAACTCCCGGCTGCCCAAGAGTCAGTAGCACTTCACCTTCGGGGCTTAACTTATACACTGCGTGCCCCATGCCCGTAGTTGTCGGATCGTTAGCGCGCGGACCCTGACCATCGGTTACCCAGATATTGCCATCACGATCTACGTGCAGCCCATGGGGAAACAACATCAAGCCACCCCCCATCGATGCGACGACATTCCCGTTCGGGTCAATCTTCACAATGGGGTCGACGCTAGAGCCGATGCAGCTATTAGCACCACAGCGATCGATAGCCCAAAGATGGCGTCCGTCCGGATCCATGTCGACGCCCGCTGTCGAGCCCCATTCACGACCATCGGGCAGAGTCGCCCAATTGTCCACACTGGAAAAAGGGTTCGGCCTTTCATTGATTGGCTCTAGCTGCGCCGATAGCGAGCCAGAGCAGAGAATAAACACGAGACCAAGCGCGGGACGCAGGCACAGACCAATGAGGCTAGGCTGCGCTGCTTGGGCGAACAAAGAATCTTGTTTACCAGACACGGAGACGGAGATCACTTTAAATCCCTCTTGGGGAGAGTGGCTAAATACAATTCATAGTAACTGGATAAAAAGAGGCAGGCTCGATAGAAATCGTCCTTAGACTTTCTCACCAGCGCGCCACACTAAAACAGATTAAATCAGGAATCTGGCGAAAGCAATGTGCTCCATCACTTCCTACAGCGCACTAGACATCAGCTGCGAAAAATTTCCTT
Source organism: Gammaproteobacteria bacterium (assembly GCA_029253585.1). Taxonomy (GTDB): domain Bacteria; phylum Pseudomonadota; class Gammaproteobacteria; order Pseudomonadales; family Pseudohongiellaceae; genus UBA9145. The sequence continues at coordinate 223,023 of JAQWZF010000018.1, read as the reverse complement.
GCCGTTAAGCCTACACCCATAAAGATAGCCGCTAGAACAAATAGAAATACCTGGCTGAAACCGAACATGCCGCCGGCGGGCAAGGCTAAGGTCAGACCAGACAGACCAATGAATATGCGCACGAACATCCCCATACTTTCCTTCCCCAGATGTCCGATACCGATCAGGTAGCCCTGAAGGGCGGCAGAAACTAGAGCCACACCAACAAGAGCGGTCGATACCGCCTGTAGGTTCTCCATAGCACTGCCCTGCAACAGCAACGCAGGATTAAAAACGAAGAAGAAGGGAACAAAATAGATAATCGCACCCAGGCGCATAGCCGCGAGACCCGCTCGCATCGGCGATACATGGGCGACAGAGGCCGCCGCGAATGCTGCCAGGGCTACGGGAGGCGTAATAAAACTTAGCATCCCCCAGTACATAACGAACATATGACTCGCTAATGGATTTAGCCCCGAGTTAGTCAAGGCAGGAACCAGAACGATAGCGAGAAAAATATAGGCCGCCGTTACAGTCATGCCAATACCCAAGATAAAACTGGTCAGCGCGCCCATCAATAGCAGCACCAGGGTATTTTCGCCGGCTAGATAGACCAGGTCATTCGCGATCGTCCCCGCGATGCCTGTAACCGCAAGCCCACCGATGATGAGACCTATCGCGGCAAGAATACCGGCAAGTTCCGCCAGCAGCTTACCCATGGTAGCGACTAGCTGCATAAACTTGTCTAGCGACAGACGATGACTGGTAAATTGATTAATAACCAACAGAAGCGCTGTCGCGTAGAAAGGCGCTACCGCCTCACGCTGCAGAAAGACCAGCATCCAAATCAGGGCGGCAAATACCGCGAGGAAATACCAGCCATCCTTAAATACTTGTCCAATCTTAGGCAGCTCCTCACGCGGCAGCCCCGCCAGATTTTCCCGCGCCGCATAGGCATCTATCTGCATAAACAGACCGAAGAAATACAGCACCGAGGGCACGATCGCGGCGATAGCGACTGTTACATAACTGATGTTCAGGAAACTCGCCATGACAAAGGCCGTCGCTCCCATTATCGGCGGCATGAATACGCCACCCGTAGAGGCGCAGGCTTCGACACCAGACGCATATTCCTTCGAAAAACCTACTCGGCGCATAGCAGGTATGGAAAGTGGGCCCGTAGTCAGCACATTACTGATTGGCCCACCACTCATAGAACCCATCAGGCCGCTAGAGAAGATGGACACCTTGGCAGGACCGCCTCGCTTGTGGCCCAGCAAGGCAAAGGCCAGATTAATAAAGAAGGGGCCGCCGCCTGTATATTGCAGCGATATTCCGAAGACAAGAAAACCAAACACAAGTTGCGCGAATACGCGCATCGGAATTCCAAAGAGGCTCTCTTCACCTAACACATGGAATATGGCTGCGTCCTGAACCGGGATACTAAGCGCGGCGATCACATTCGGTAACGAGTCTGCAAAGGTTGGATAGAAGGAGAACACTACCACGATGAAAAACACCGGCCAGCCACCGGCGCGACGACCCCCCTCCAACACGATCGCCCAGGTAATCATTGCCAGCCAGATGCCTAAAGGCGGTGCCGAGTATTCCCACGCTTCCAGAACGATACGCTCTGCATAGAAGGCGAAATAGGAAAATATGACAGCGATGATCAGCATGATTGCCACGTCATACCAGGGAACATGCCTAGGACTTCTTTTGTTTGCAGGAAAGGTAATAAAGACCATGCTCAGCATGATCCCAGTGATCAGGTACATATAGCGGCTATCGAGCATCACATATCCGACGAAGAACCCGAGGTTAAATATCTGATTGATAGCCAGCGCAATAGAACAAGCGGTCATTGCTGCCATCACCATCTGCCAGCGGAATGATAGATCTCTGTAGCGCATCTTCGCCGCCTCTGTCTCGGCCAGATCCTTCGCCTCTATCTCCATACTCGACTTCTCGCTCATACGCTTGCTACAACCCTTCGCCCAGTGTTATCAAGCCTTCAGCCTCGAGCGCACTATTCCTGGCCTGCATCCAAGCCGCCTCAAATTCAGCATAGCCCTGAGGCGCTGTTGAAAAGAACGCAGCCCAGGCATCCATGAGAACACGCTGTCGATTTAGATTGAGTGAATTCTGCGCATCCGCCGCCGCATTCCATGCACCAATTTCCTTGTAGTAACGAATAGCACCAGGATGAAAAGGTATAAACGCCTGATCGAATTTTTGTCTCTCTAGCAGCCAACCCGTTGCACCGGGTGCATTGTCCTTATACTCGTCGAAATGCTGGTGCATGATCTTTACCATGCTATACACCATCGTCTCTTCGGATGTATCCATACCTACCAGCAGGGGATAGGCGGAAGAGAACACCTCCAGGCCTTCCTCGGGCAGGGTTGGCCCCTCATAGGCAATATGCGGCACATACCAGGGCAACCTGGACCGCACTCTTGCCACCGCCTCCGGATCGTCATGGGGCAAGGCAGGAAAGGTGAGTCCTCTTGGGGACGCTTCGATGCGCAGGAATGGCGGCGAATTGCAGGCGCCACCGACAACGTCTGCGCGATTATTCAACACGGCGTCGATAGAAGCATTGTAGCCACCCACCTCTACGGGAGTCACATCATCCCAGGTCAGGTTTGCGTAGGACAGTAATGCTGCTGTCGCATTATTCAGCGAGGGAGCGCCCTGAACAAATGTCACCCGCTTGCCCTTTACATTCGCGACACTATTTATGTTTGCATCGCTTGCTGTAGCAAAGGTAAAAGAGCAGCTATCGGAGTAGTTGGACATTAAGGCGCGTATTGGTTGTGGACCCCAAATTTTTGAAGCGAAATTTAGTATACCTTCCTGCGCATAGACCGCCTCGGAACCGCCGGCAGAAAAATGCACTCGGTTTGCGCGCAGAGTCGCCAGCCGGGACACATCATTGCGACCAGGAATAACCCGAAGATTTACTCGATATTGACGCTGCAAGATACTGCCAATAGCGACGGCTTGGCTATAACCACCGGTGCCTGTGGGATAGGCCGACCAGGCGATAGTCTTGGGCAGATCGATGCCTTCAGCAGCGAAAGCCGAAGGCATTAATGCCAAGCAGATCAAGAATGCAGAAGCCTTCTTAACAAATGAGAACGCAGAAAAAGAACTGAATAGTTGAGTGATTCTAGAGCACGCTAGCATTGCAATGCTGCCTTCAATAAGTTGATCACGAGCATAACCTAGCCTATTAGACTTTGCTAGAAGAGCCGAGGCCTAGCCTCCCGACTCTGGGCTGAGCAGTGAAGAAGTAGTAACAGAAAGGCACTCTCACTGAAGAATTCGGCGAGCAATTCGACGTACAGAAAAGATAGACGCCCATATAACAGGCAATGATTTTATCCGCACTCAACAGCAGAAGGCCGTAACGCGCCGTTAGCGCGTTACGGTAACGTTGATATTCTGATAGGTAAAAAGTGAACCGTCACTGGCTATACCACGCAACACATATTCACCCGGTTCATCGAAGACAACCTCTGCAGCCCAACGTCCATCTTCTGGAGGCTGCGGAATCTCAAACGGTGGTGCCCAGGGTGAGTTTGCATAAATTCGAGTATCGGTGTAAGTCTTGAACTGTGTGGGGGTAAAGCTCGCCTTCGCTGCCGGGCCGCGATATACGGTCCAGGAGAAACGCAAACCTGGGCCACTCATTGCCACTATCGAAGACGGTGGTCTGTATAACTGATCCATAGTCTGCGCACGGGGTCGGTCGCGACGCGCGGGTAGGTTATCGGGATCGCTTGCACGCACGGCGAGACTAAGAGGCTGCCCTACTCGCACAGATCGAAAGCTCTCTCCTTCGATGCGAAGCTCTGGAGGAATATTGGTTCGCAGCGAATCACTCAGGCTGCCGTAATTGCCGCCCACCTCTGTGGAGATAACCTGCGGATCAATACGGTAGTCCGCCTTCAACGTGCCATAGGCTCGATTCGTTTGCCCTTGAGTCTTTAGTGTCCACACCAGCTCTCTTTCACCAAAACCTGCCGGGACATCGATGGTAAACAGAAAAGGATTTCGTCTTGGATAGAAGTGCGTAGGCTGCCCCATATCCGCCGAAGAAAAATCGAAACCGTCCAAGCTAAGATCGTCTAGCTCACCCGGCTCGACCTCGGAGAAATAATTTTCCGGACTGACAGGTATATCAAATTGCTGATCCCAGTTGGTGTTCATGTAGCCAAAGAACAACTTGTAGGATCCGTCTTCGTTTGGCCACCAACCTTCATAAGCCGGCGATGTAATCTGACCACGCAGTTGCATGAACCTAGTCTGTGCATTCGCCGATTGATTAATCAGCAAGGCTATGAGCAACAGGCTAGCCAGCCATGAAACCTTATTCGCTCCTGCCTGCATGGCTAATCATTCCCTAGTGCAAGCGACTGATCTCCGGGCTCCGGCGCCCAACACAGGGGGCAAGACACATCGTAGTCGTTTCGATCTTTCATGTTTGCCCTTCTAACTGCCATCTCTTCCTGAAATTGCTCTTCAGTAAGCGATACCGAATAACCGAGGTCGATAAACATATTAGACACGGACCGACGTCCGCCACCTGCCCAGTTCCTGGCGTCGGCCAGGTTGGGGTTTGCCCTGGTAGTGTCCAGAAAGCCTATAGTGTGCAAGATAGTCCCTTTAGGTAGCAGTGGTGCAGCATCATCTTCGTACACATACTGCTTAACCCAATTGTGATCATAACCGACACAGTTTAACGTGAATTGATTGTGACCCCAGATCGCCTCCATGCACATACGCACACCCGGGGCATGCAAATGAGGCTCAAACGCCATGATCTTGGTGTGCTCTTGCAATACTACATAGTTGTGAAATTCCTGATTCGCCTTGTTAGGCACTACATCGATATCGATGCCATTACCCGTGCGCGGTCCGCGACGACTGTATTGAGGCTCGTAGCCTACGGGAAAGAATTTGATGCCAAATTCCACATAGGCCGATGTTTCTCGACCGTTGGAATGCATATGTGTCGCCTCTAGATGCAAGGCCGAATTCGCGGGTAGCAAACGCCCTGCCTTCTCGGAGAAAATATCCGCGTTACGCCCTACCTCATGGATAGGCCAGCTAACCGTATCGCCAACAACCTCGGTACCGTCTTCGCTGAGCACGCCGCTGTTATAGGTCATGTGGTGAACAATATAGCGACCACCCACCGTACCGGTATCTCCATCCGCGGGGATGTCGTTGATCTCACGCACCTGAATGGCGGAAACATAGCGGTCTTCAGTGAGACCCGTTGGCACTAAGCCAATGTCGCCCCACCAATCTGGACCCACAGCAGGTCGAGAGAAATCTCCAGAGCGCAAGATAAGATCCGGCTCACCTATGCTCCACTCGTTACCATCACCAAATACCAACATCGGCGGCTCATTTTCTGGATTACCACGGGGCGCGCCATTGTCTGCCCAAGCCTGAATCATCGCCAACTCTTCATCAGACAGTGAGTAGTCGTCTTTGAATTCGGTGATACCGATATCCTTTTCCAGGAAATAAGGGGGCATCGCGCCCATGCGATCTCGTATCGCGGTGCGATACTTGATGATAGGAGCCCAGGGCCTGACTTCCTCGTAGGTCATCAGAACCATGGGGCCACCGCCGCCTGGACGATGACAGTTCTGACAGCTGCGCTGCAAGATCGGCGCAATATGATCCGCGAAGGTCACCGAAGCCGGATCGATTCCATAATCTTCCACATCGTAATAATGCGGTTGGTGATTAGCTACACTGGCATCGTGGGCTTGTGCTACCAGTGTGGATGAAAATAGCAGTGCAAGAAGAGAAGAAGCTATAGCAAGAAGCGCTCTGGCAGTCATGTCCGTTCCCCTGAGTCGCACCCTGACCTTAGCCGGGCGCTTATTTTTAATGATTGATTAATTCACTTGTTATGAGTCTAAGGCTAGCACCAGTCCAGCGGCTACGCCCCTTTATTACGACTTGGTATCCAACTTCTGAGGATAAAATTTTTCGCCTGAAAAGTCTACGCTAACGCTCGGGTAGAGCGAATGCAGTCAGGGTGGTTCCCGAGGGAATCAACACATATTGACGACCGTCGAGGAGGTGCGTCATTGCCCCTGCCCCCCAAATTCGCGAGCCCGTTTGATAGTGCCACAGGTTCTCACCACTTACCGCATCGAAGGCCATGAAATTTCCCTCGTGATCGCCGGCAAACACTAGCCCTGCTGCGGTCGTCAGCACACCACCGAAGGTGGGCGACGGGTAGGTAAATTCCCAGCGCAATTCACCGGTCTGCACATCCAGTGCTCGCAAGGCGCCAGAGCCCTGCTCGGGGTCGATGAATATAACCCCGCCAAATGAAGCCTGCCCGGGCACCAGACTAGGCTCCTCGGGTACAAACGTGGCACAGGTTTCTCGCGCCGTGAGATAGAACAGCCCTAACTCTGGATAGAACGAGGGCGGCATGAAATTTGTGCTTCCCCAAGGATCGGGAACACAGCCCTTACTGCCGTCGTTCAAGACGATTGGACGGCCGTCTGCCCCAATTTCACGAGCCCAGGTAGTTCCCGTAAAAGGCTTACCGAGCAGGAATTCCCCTGATACACGATCGAGCACATAGAAGAAGCCATTGCGATTGCCTACCATAACCACCCTGCGCTGCTGCCCCTGCCACTCGATGTCGGCAAGCACCGGCATGTGGTTGGAGTCCCAGTCATTCAGGTCATGGGGCGTAAATTGATAGTGCCACTGAAGTTCTCCAGTATCGGCATCGAGAGCGACTAGCGAGTTGGAGTAAAGATTGTCTCCGGGCCTGCTATCGCCGTAGTAATCCGGGTTAGGGTTGCCCACCCCCCAATAAATGAGGTTAAGCTCGGGGTCGTAGCTGCCGTTCATCCAGGTGCCACCGCCACCTCTGGCCAGTATTTCCGGATCGTTCGGCCATGTTTCACTACCAGGCTCACCGGGCCCTGGAATCGTATTGAAGCGCCAGAGTCGCTCGCCTGTAACCGGATCATAGGCATCGATAAAACCGCGAGTAGCATACTCACCGCCGGACACACCGGTGATAACCATGCCATCGATAACCAACGGAGCACCGGTAGCCGCATAACCGACGCGGTAGTCGGCAAGCTCAACATCCCAGAGAATGTCACCGTTGCGTCTGTCAAAAGCCAGCAGATGCGCATCCAGCGTCACCATAAACAAACTATTACCGAGCATGCCGAAGCCTCTGTTAACCGGGGCGCTGGCACCGTAAGTCAGATCTTCTGGGAGATTACGCCGATATTGCCAGAAACGGCGCCCAGTTCGCGCATCGATCGCCCAGGCATAATTATTCGACCCGGTGACGTATAAAACACCGTCGTCGACCAATGGCGTCGTTTCGAAGCCACGACCACGGGTTGTAGTGCCCGTCTGAAAGGTCCATACGGGGCTTAAAGAAGCTACGTTCTCGGTATTTATCTGAGTTAATGGACTATGGCGTTTTCCGCTGTAGTCGCCGGAATAGGTCAGCCAACGAGAGGGATCCGAAAACCCCTGTAGGATATCTCCGTAATTGGGGCCGGAATCGTCCTGTGCCACTGCAACCATGGCAGGAAAAATAAACAGAAACGCCGCGAAAAACGGCTTATTGAACATTTCACCAAGAATTAGCTGCAGTTTTCGCTTCTGTTTCATTTGCGTCTCAGGTTTCATTGCTGTTGATGAAGATAATTCAAAATATCGTCAAGCTGAGTCTCACTCAGTTGACGCTCTATGAAGGCAGGCATGAGAGACGCTATGGCTCGATCCAATGAAATCAACTCAGATTTCAAGAAGGCACGCAGCCGCTGATCGCTATCCAATATCTGAATGGAGAAGGCGTCCTCGCTCTTTATCACTCCAAGCACGGTGTCGCCACCGACTGTCGTCAGTGAGATTGGCTTGTAGCCCCTGCCAACAGTCGAATTCGGATCGCGTACCGAACTGCGCAGCGCTGCCTGTGTCCGACGCAAGGTAATACGCCCCAGGTTTGGGCCAAGACTGCCCCCTTCTCTACCAACACGGTGACAATCGGCGCAAAAATCGGCGAACAGCCCAGCGCCATTTTCGGCATTCCCCCTAAACTCTTCTGTAGCGCCCGACACAGCGACGCTGCGTAGATAACTCACAAGCATCCAAATTTCGGTATCGGGAAAATCGTGTGATGGCATGATGCTGCCCGGCACGCCCCCTTGTATGCGCGAGAAAACGCGATTCTCGCTCATTCCGGGCTGGGTCCACATCAGCGTAAGGTCAGGTGCATCAATGCTGCTTATGCCCTTCGCATCCGCACCATGACAAGTGGCGCATTGCGCACGAAAGATAACGCCGCCCGCAGCTGCGGCTCTGGGATCAGAGGCTAGAGGATTAGTCTGCTGCGCGAGCACAGCTTGAGGGAATATCGCCGTAGCCAGGTGGCATAGCGCCGTATAGACCAGAATGGCTGATGCTTGACCGAAAAGGCCTCTGTGATGTTTCGTTTCTTGGCTCATCGTATTTCTTATTATTCTAGTCTCTTATTATACTACTATCCTGTAGTTCTAATTCTGCTTGATAGCTCGGTGCCGCGATCCAGCCTTGCTTAGGCTGAGAAAGAATACCACCATCCCCAACATCGGGCTATCCAAGGTTTTGTTGACTTTGATTCGGCATTGTTTAACTCTATACAGGCTAAGAGCCAATACAATCTGGAGAGTAAAATGGGTCACAACAACGATAACCAGAAGAAGACTTCAACCCTGCAAATTTTCACATCGGTCTGCGCAGCACTGGTACTGGGCTGGCTGGTACTGGGCACACAGGCAAACCAAACCTCGGCACAGCAAAGCAATTTCATGGGCGGATCACCCCGCGTCGCAGACAGCGATGATGTGAGCACGTTGCGACTCATTTTCCCTGCGGGAGTGCGCTCTAATTGGCACAGCCACAGCTGGGGCCAACTGCTCATGGTTGAGGAAGGCCGTGGCCTGACTCAGGACCGGGGCGGCCCACTTCTGGAAATGCACCCAGGTGAACCTTGGTGGACCCCTTCCGGCCGCGAGCATTGGCATGGCGCCCATCCCGATGAAGACGTGTTGCAGATGACAATCTACGAAGGCGAAGTGAACTGGTTAGAAGGTGTAACAGACTCAGTCTATAACGCCGCACGAACACGCCCCTGATAGAAAGTCTCTACTCGGTCTAGGTATCGCAGATGGGTGGCTCGTTTTTCGAGCCACCCATTTTTCATTGCGCTAGCTTTAGCCCGCAGATGTTTACTCACTAAGAGAAAGAATCATATACTCGGTCAGCGAGTGCGCGCCTATCAATAACGAATCTAGCGCCATAGGGAAATATGGGACCAACATGAAGAATCGAATTCTACAAGTCTTTGCAATCACGGGCACCATGGCTGTGCTCAGCGGTTGTGGAAGTGAAGAGCCCGCTATGCCCGAGCTTAGTTTCGAGGAAGCGTTACAGGAACAACTAATTCAGGCTCAATCCGGTGATGTTATTTCGATTCCGGCGGGCGTGCATGAGATTACTCGCAGCCTCTCTTTAAATGTCTCTGGGGTAACCATAGCCGGCGAAGGCATGGATACATCGATACTGTCGTTTAAGAATCAGGCGCAGGGTGCGGAAGGCATTCTAGTTAGCGCAAACGATTTCGTCATTCGTGATCTGGCGATCGAGGACACGATTGGCGATGCCCTGAAGATCAACGAGAGCAATAACGTACAAATATTGCGCGTGCGGACAGAATGGACAGGTGGCCCACTCAGCACGAACGGCGCCTATGGTATCTATCCGGTGCAATCAAACAATGTGCTTATCGATGAAGTGGTCGCAATTGGCGCATCCGACGCCGGCATCTATGTCGGGCAGTCCTCACAGATCATCGTTAGAAATTCCCGTGCCGAATTCAATGTAGCGGGTATCGAGATCGAAAACTCAACATTTGCCGACGTCCACGATAACGTCGCTACCAATAACACCGGCGGTATATTGGTTTTCGATCTACCCAATTTACCAGTTCAGGGAGGGCGAAATACGCGCGTCTATGCCAATCAAATCTTTGCTAACAACACCGGCAATTTCGCCCCCGAAGGCAATATTGTAGCCGGCGTTCCCGCTGGTACTGGCCTGATGATCATGGCTAATGACAATATCGAAGTATTCGAGAATAATTTCGAAAATAATGACAGTGCGAACATACTCATCGTAAGCTATTTAATCAACGAACTGCCCATTGACGATGCAAACTACGACCCATTCCCTGAAGCCATCTATATACATAACAATCAATACCAGGGCGGTGGCGAAACACCCGACTCTGAACCACTTGCCCTGCTTCAGGCCGCCACCGGCCAGCCGATACCGGATATCGTTTGGGATGGCATGTTAGCAGAAGGCAAAATGGCGTCGGATGCCCTGTGCTTCGCCGAGGCCGATGACACCAGTTTTGTAAGTCTCGATGCTAGCAACGGCTTTGCACAACCCTCTTTTGATGCCACCGCACATGATTGTGCGCTGGATCGTCTTTCCCCGATCTCTATGAGCCTAAGTAGTCAATGACAGTCTTTAATCTGCGCTCGGCGTTATTGAGTGCTTGCCTACTCCTTGCCGCGTGTTCGGAGGCCCCTCCTGTCTTTCATGAGACAGAACGACCGCTGCGACTCTCGGATTGGCAGCTCTTCACCATGGATGCAGAAGAACTCGTGCCCAGTGAGTCCAGCGTGGTATTTCGGCCAAACAATCCATTGTTCACAGATTATGCGCATAAATTGCGCACCCTGTGGATTCCCTCCGGCTTGCAGGCTGATATTAGTCAGGGAGAGATAGACTATCCGGTGGGTACTGTGCTGAGTAAGACCTTCTACTACCCCCGCGCTGCGAATGCCACACTGGCAAAAGTTGCTGACACAGGGAAGCAGACGGTAAGCCTTAGTGACAACCAACTGATAGAGACTAGACTGCTGGTACGTAAAAGCGGCGGCTGGGATGCCTTTCCCTATGTCTGGAATGACGAACAGACCGAAGCGTTTCTGCGCGTTGCCGGGGCGAGTAAAGCCGTCTCCCTGAGCACTCAGACAGACCCAGAGAAAATCGATTTCACCTATTTCGTTCCTAACGAAAACCAATGTGCCGGGTGTCACACTACGGTTCACCCCAACGGCGACATGCACCCACTAGGCGCCACCTTCAGCCAACTCAATGCACACGCTATTGCGCCCGACATGGACAAACCCACACAGCTGGTGCAGATGCAGGCACGGGGATGGCTAAGTAGCGACGAGAATTTTCCTGGTTCAGTTGCCTGGCAAGACCCTTCCGCCCCGCTGCAAGAACGTGCACTGGCCTATCTGAATATGCAATGTGGGCACTGCCATAATCCAGAGGGCGCGGCAGACACCTCAGGTCTAATCCTCGATAACTCGCAGACACTAGCCATCAACCGCGGGGTGTGTAAACCACCTGTTGCTGCCGGTGGTGGCGCTGGTGACCTACGCTATGCAATAGTGCCCGGCCAGCCGCAGCAATCCATCTTGCTCTATCGCATGGGGTCGGAGAAACCGGATGAGATGATGCCGGAATTAGGCAGGTCCCTGATTCACAAGGAAGGCATAGATCTGGTAAGTCGCTGGATAAGCGAGATGCCAGGCAGCTGCTGAGCAATCGTTAAATAGTCAGTCACTCTTTGCGAAAGAATGTGTGCAAGACATCGTCTAGCAAAGGGCCCCAGTTATCCCAATCATGCCCCTCATTTACCTCACGGTAGGTTAGATCGTATTCCTGAAATTTCAGCGTCTCCATGAATTGCTGACCCGCCTGAGTATTGTCATTGGCTGTACCTACGCTCATAAAAATTTTAAGCGGTAATTTTTCCTGTACCATATATCGAAAGCGCAGTTCGTCTACCATGTCACTGTTTGCCGGTGACTGCATCGCAATTCCGGCGAAGCTTTCATGGGCCATCAAACCGAAGCAGGCACTGTTGCGAGCGCCGAAGGATAGCCCCAGAATCACTCTTCCATCACGAGTCCCAGCGGTCGGATATTCCCTATCTATGGCAGGAAGCAGCTCTTCGGTGAAGAAATCGACATAATGCTGATTGCAGAAAAATTGTTGGTTACGTCGATTCTGCCGCAGCTTATCGGGATTGCGACTATCAACAAACACGACCAAAACCGGATCGATATTACCCGTCGCTATTTCTGCATCGAGTAGTTCAGGGAGCTCGCCGCGGGTGATATACCATTGACCATCGGTAATAAAGAGTACCGGCAGTTTTGCATTTCTTCGTGTACCCTCGGGCTCATAGACTCTGTATTGCAGGTCGTAACCCAGAGCCTCACTGGAGAAGCGAATATTATCGCTCAAGTAACCATCGGCAAAAGCCAGAGAGCTGCAACTCAAACTAAGTAGACAAATTAGGCACCTCACGACTGCTCCTCACTCCTTCTCAGCGTCTCCCTCAGGGGCGGCTGCAAGTTAACCCGCCGCATTCAAGCCCATTATCTGGCGCTATAACATGCGAAATCTGAAAGTCTGGTAAATTAGAACTGCATTGGCGAGGATCAGGGCCAGCACAGGAAGCAAAGTCTGGTTCTGGGTTATATCAATCGCAAGGCCCATTACGACAAGAGTGAGCACTATCGTTATTGCTGGCCAAAAGTCGCGCAAGGTCGCAGGCCTCCTGTTACCGAAGAAATCGTCATTCTCTGGGTCCTGACGCGCGCGCCTAAAGCTACTATGGGACACCCAATTGCCCGATATAAAAATTGAGCCGAGCACGTAAAGCCACAGGGTAGTAAACTCCTCGCCAATTAGAGTGATCAACATGAATTGTTGAATGCCAAATTATAAAAGGCACAATGGAATCTCTGAGTTGGGGCTGCCAGATAAAACCCATTACCATGGTCGAGTACATCACCCATATCTGCAGTATTCCCAAGAACGCGGCAATCACCATGCCCCAATCTATCAATGCCTGAAATCTACTACCAAGAGCGAGTCACTCTCCACTATCTTCGACCACATTAACTCTAGGGCCAAGGCTTGAATAATACTGATAAGGGTTAACAGTACTGTGGGAAAATGCATCTGTGCTCTAGTTCTTATCTTACTCATAACGCTGCCAATTCTTATTTAATCGGAAAATCGAAGTAGGTATCTGGAAAGGGTTCGTCTGCGAGCATAAAATGCCACCACTCTGTACGTATCGCCCTGAATCCATGGTTGGTCATGGCTGCAGCCAACAGACTCCTATTAGCCCGCGCCTGTGCAGTTAGGTTCAGATTACTTGGCCAGGATACTGGATCGAAAAAATCCCATGGACTACCCATATCGAGCTCCTCCCCCGTATCCCCATCGACCAGCGTCAGATCGATAGTACTTCCTCTAGTGTGACCCGAGCGAGCCGAGATATAGCCTTCACTAAACAGGATGTCCTTTGCCACAGCGGGGTAGAAAACCGCCTTCATCTTGGTGTCGTCTAAGTCTTGAGCCCAACGCACGAAATGATCCACTGCCCGCTGCGGGCGATAGGCATCAAACACCTTGAGACTCAGCCCGAAGGCCGCGACTTCCGCCTGCACCTTGGCGAGTGCGCCGGCAGCCTCTCTGGTCATGAAGACCCGCTCGGCATGATAGCCATCAACTACACTGCCCACGAAATTGTTCTCGCCGAAGTAACGCAGTTCAACCTCAATGGTAGGTATGAATTCCTGCAGTTCTACAAATGTATCAGGAACCAGCTCGTCGCCATTCTGGGCCATGGCTCGCTGCTCTCCCTGTAGTATGAAAAGCAGAAGTAGCAGCGTTAGAAAACTTTTTTTTGATCTTAAGATACTGTATTTAATCACTATTTTAGTTCCCATGGATATCCGCTTGCATCAGTATGCCCCAGTTTAATCTATCCTCGAGCCGAAAACTCTGGTAATTGTGGTGCGGTCAGTAATTTCGGAATAGAATAGGCGTCCTTTCCAAGGCCGCTCCTTGACAACATACCTAGAAAAAATAGAAGAATAGCAGCAGCGAATTATAGTTAGAAGTGGCACCTACATTTACTGACATTTACTGACATTTACTGATAGTTAAGCCTGAGTTTTTAGACACCAATAATGAACCCTAGTCAGCCGAAGAATCAATAGGCAGCACAGTGAGATCTATACAAAAAACAATTGGTCTATTGGGCGGCATGAGCTGGGAATCCACGGCCAGCTACTACCGTGATCTTAACGAGGGCATCAAAGCCGAGCTAGGAGGATTACATTCGGCAAAAATTTGCCTAGTGAGCGTCGACTTCGAGGAGATCGAGAAATTACAACACATTGAGGATTGGGACGGAACGGCTGTCATACTAGCCGAGGCTGCTATGGCGATAGAGAAAGGTGGCGCCGATTTTCTTTTAATCTGCACCAACACCATGCACAAGGTTGCCTCGCAGATTCAACAGAAGATCTCCATACCCATCCTTCACATTGCGGATGCGACGGCTCAGCGTCTGCGCGCTGACGGCATTAAGAAAGTAGGTCTTCTAGGCACACGCTTCACCATGGAACAAGACTTCTACAAGACGCGGATATCAGAGCGTTATGGAATCGATGTTTTAGTACCTGAAGCAGCCGATCGTGCCGATATACATAATGTTATCTACAAGGAGCTTTGCCTTGGCACCATCGATGAAAATTCCCGCGAGAGATATCTGAAGATCATAGATAGACTCGCACAGAGCGGCGCCCAGGCAGTTATTCTAGGCTGTACCGAGATAGCGCTACTGGTTCAGCAGAAACACACGGCAATACCGCTCTATGACACTACAGCTATACACGCCGAGCAGGCAGTAAGAGAAGCGCTGTCGAGTTAGCTTTACAGCAATTGCAAATCGGATACAGATTTAGAAGACTATGGATGAAATAATAATAGAGACCGCGACCGTTGCAATGGCAACGTTCTTCGCCACAATCGGCCCCCTCGATGTGGCGGCAGTCTATGCTGGTCTGACAGCGACAGAAACACCGAAGCGCCGCCGCAGTATGGCCATTCGTGGAACTCTTATCGCGACTGGTATTCTGGTGCTATTTGCTCTGGTCGGAGAATTTCTACTCGCCGGCCTCGGCATCTCCCTCGCAGCCCTGCGCACGGGAGGCGGAATTCTACTCCTGTTAATCGGCATCGACATGGTATTCGCTCGCACATCTGGAAGCACCTCCACCACCGAAGAAGAAGAACAGGAGGCTTTGGGCAAACGCGATATCGCTGTATTCCCCCTGGCCACGCCGCTAATTGCTGGGCCAGGGGCCATGGGAGCCGTAATCCTGCTGATGGCTAACAGCGAAGGCGATCTCGTACTGCAGTTCACCGTGGTAGCCTCTCTACTCGCGATCATACTACTTACCTTCATCATGCTATTACTTGCCTCAAGAATACAGCAACTGTTTGGGGTAACCGGCATGCATGTTGTAACGCGCGTATTCGGTGTATTGCTATCGGCGCTCGCCGTACAGTTTATTTTTGACGGCATCGCACAGAGCGGCCTGTTGTCCGGCTCCTGAGCTTCGGTGTACTAAAGAACGAACCGCAGCATGCCAAAAAAATATCCGATGCCTCAGCGCAGTGAAGAAGTGAAATCCTAGAACGAAATAGAGGAGCTCCTCATGCAAGTCAAAATCGCCGAAAGCCTGGAGGACCTAAGACTCATAGCGCCGGTGTTGCTGCAACTTAGACCACAATATTCTTCAGACAGGCTCATCGCGCAGATTCAATCACAGCAGAAAGATGGCTACCGCATTGCCTACGTCCAAGCGGGTGCAGATGTCCTCTGCGTAGCAGGCTTTCTATTTGGGCAGAAGCTTGCCTGGACGAAACATATCTATGTCGATGACCTCGTCACCTGTGGGGCACACCGCTCCAGCGGCGCAGGGAAAGTTCTTGTCGACTGGCTCAAACAACATGCCAAACAGAATGGCTGCCAACAAATTCACTTGGACTCCGGCGTCACACGCTACGGGGCCCACAAGTTCTACCTAAGAGAAGGCTTCGATATTACCAGCCATCATTTTGCGGTTGTGCAACTCGATGCTTATTAGAGAAGAAACTAAAGATGACCTTGTCCACATCGAAGCCATCCATCTGGCTGCGTTTCCCAGCGCTGGCGAGAGTCAGTTAGTTGCTGCGCTGCGTAAAAACGCAAAGACTCTACTCTCTCTCGTCGCGGTAGTAGATGGCCGGCCGGTAGGTCACATTCTTTTCTCACCTGTCACCCTGGACTCTACTACCTCATTAAGACTAATGGGATTAGCTCCAATGGCAGTCCTTCCAGAATTGCAAAGAAAGGGTATCGGGAGTGCCTTGGTTGAGGCCGGACTCAAGCTGTGCCGGGAATCGAAAGTTGGTGCCGTAGCTGTCCTTGGGCATCCTGAATACTACCCTAAATTTGGATTCGAGAATTCTAGAAAGTTTAATCTCAAATCTGACTACGATGTGCCAGAGGATGTATTCATGATTGCAGAATTAGAAAATGGCTTTCTAAAAAATCGCAGTGCCACGATCTCCTATCACGAAGAGTTCGCTAAATTGTAAAAGCGACCCATCGACGCCCCAAATAACTTAATCGACACCCCCAGCAACACCATTGAGCTTTTCTTCCCACTGTCATAGAGTCAGGCATTGGTCTATTTCGGCTTGATCCCTACGATTACCTGAGGAGAACTAACGCGTGATATTTAAAAGTAAACATCCAGATCTGGAAATTCCAGATTCAGACTTATGTTCTGTGGTTCTTACTCGCGCCAAAGAGTTGGGAGAAAAGCCTGCCCTCGTCGATGGGTCAACAGGAAGGACGCTCAGTTATACGCAACTGGCAAAGCAGATCCAGCACTTTGCCGCCGGGCTTGACCAGCGCGGCTTTAAGAAAGGCGACGTCTTCGCTACATTCACCCCGAATGTGCCTGAATATGCCGTGGTATTTCTCGGTGTCGCTGCCGTAGGCGGGATCAACACCACCGTAAATTCTCTGTATTCGACTAGCGACCTGATCCATCAGTTCACCGATTCCGGCGCACGTTTCCTGCTCACAATTCCAGAATTCCTGGATCGCGCACTTCCTGCCGCCAGGGAAACTGGCATAGAAGAAATCTTTGTCCTGGGCGACAGCAGCGGCATCGAAGGAGTTACCCCGTTCTCCGATCTACTAAATAATACTGGCGATGCGCCTTCAGTCACTATCAACCCAAAAACAGATCTGGTCGCACTCCCCTATTCCAGCGGCACGACCGGCCTATCGAAGGGAGTGATGCTCACTCATGAGAACCTGATCTCGAATATGATTCTCTCCTGCCAGCCAAACCCGATAGATGAAAGCGATAGCATGATTGGCGTGCTTCCCTTCTTTCATATCTACGGCATGGTCTTGATACTCAATCTGTCAATCTATAGGGGAGCCACCCTGGTAACGATGCCTCGATTCGATATCGAACAGTTCTTGCAGATAGTGCAGGACTATAAAATCACCTGCCTCAATCTTGTACCTCCAATCGTTCTCGCACTGGCGAAACATCCCGTCGTTGATAACTATGATGTATCAAGCGTTAGAGTAATCGGTTGTGGAGCCGCTCCCCTGGGCGAGGAACTAGAGAAGGCCTGTTCGGCCAGACTAAATTGTCAGATCTATCAGGGCTATGGCTTAACGGAAGTGTCTGGCGCCTCCCATGTAAACCCTGCGGCCGAGTCAGCCGGTAAGTCCGGTTCAGTGGGCCCAGTATTGCCGAATACGCTTTCCAAAATTATAGATACTGAAACCGGCGCTGAGCTCGGCCCTAACGAAAGAGGCGAGGTATTAATCTATGGCCCCCATGTGATGGCGGGCTATCTAAACAATGAGGAAGCGTCTGCGAACACAATCGATGCCGATGGCTGGTTTCATTCCGGCGATATCGGCTATGTCGATGATGATGGTTTTTTCTATATCGTCGATCGCGTGAAGGAGCTTATCAAATACAAAGGCTATCAGGTCGCTCCCGCCGAACTGGAGGCCTTATTACTCAGCCATGAATCTATCGCCGATGCGGCGGTAATTCCAAGCCCTAATGAGGAGGCCGGCGAGATACCTAAGGCCTTTGTTGTAGTAAATGAAGAAATCTCGCCTGAGCAAATCATGCAATGGGTAGCCGAGCAGGTAGCACCCCATAAAAAGATACGGCTCCTCGACATCGTCTCTGAAATTCCAAAGGCTGCATCAGGAAAGATTCTGCGGCGCGTGTTGGTAGAGCAAGAGAGAGCCCGTCTGGCCGCAAATGCCTGAGCATTGAGGGATTCACTCATGCCAATTCAATCGTGAATTGGCTATAATCCTGCTCCCAGCAATTATGCAGGCTATATCTTCCATGTCATCTAGCAACAAAGTCGGCTTCGTCTCTCTGGGGTGCCCAAAAGCCCTGGTAGATTCCGAGCGCATACTCACGCAGCTAAAATCTGACGGCTACGACATCGTGCCGAGTTACGACGACGCTGACCTGGTTGTGGTGAATACCTGCGGCTTCATCGATAGCGCGAAACAGGAATCTCTGGACGCCATCGGCGAGGCGATTGCCGAGAATGGCAAGGTACTGGTTACCGGCTGCATGGGAGCGCAGAAAGAAGTTATCACCAATGCGCACCCCAAGGTCTTGGGCGTCACTGGGCCGGCCGCCTCCGAACAGGTTGTGAATCAGGTACATAATTTTCTTCCGCAGAATAAGTCTCATGATCCCTTTATCGATCTCGTGCCTGCACACGGTATCAAACTAACACCCAGACACTACGCCTACTTGAAAATTTCTGAAGGGTGCAATCATCGCTGCAGCTTCTGCATCATCCCTTCGATGCGCGGTGACCTTGTTAGCCGCCCAGTTGGCGAGGTACTCGATGAGGCAGAGAGACTAGCCAACGCTGGCGTGCGAGAACTATTGGTCATCTCTCAGGACACCAGCGCTTACGGCGTGGACACCAAATACCAAACAGGCTTCTGGCAGGGTCAGCCAGTCAAGGCGAGTATGCAGGGACTGTGCGAGGCTCTCGCACAGCTAGGCATCTGGGTTCGCCTTCACTATGTCTACCCCTATCCCCACGTAGACAAAATTATACCTCTGATGGCCGAAGGGAAAATTTTGCCCTATCTGGACATACCATTTCAGCACGCGAGCCTGTCCGTACTGAAGGCGATGAAGCGACCCGCCGCAACCGAGAAGACCTTAGACAGGATTCGCACATGGCGCAAACTATGTCCCGACATCACACTGCGTAGCACCTTCATAGTAGGATTCCCGGGTGAGACCGATGCCGATTTTGAAGAACTCCTGCAATTTCTGCAGATCGCGCAGCTAGATCGGGTAGGCTGCTTTCAATATTCCCCTGTCGACGGCGCCGCTGCCAATGATCTCGACAATCACGTTCCCGAAGAATTGAAACAGGAACGCTGGGAACGCTTCATGGAAACACAGCAGGAAATTAGTACACAGAAATTACACACAAAGATCGGTCAGAAACTGGAAGTATTGGTAGATGAAGCTAATGCGGAAGGAATCGTAGCGCGCTCTGCTGCAGACGCGCCAGAGATCGACGGCAATGTATTTTTGGAGCCCGACCCACGGGTCGAAGCTGGAGACTTTATCCAGGTTAAGATTCATGATGCTGACGAGTACGATCTATATGGCGCTGTTGCTGACTAGTCACTAGGTAAAGAAGCCTGCCAATAGGCCTCAGACCTAGCGAGAACCCGAAAAAGCAAGTAGTCTAAAGATATTCCTGTGTGTCAAACGGCTCTAAAAGTTTCCTATGCCTTCACCCCGCCTTCAGATCATTTTTCTGATTTGCCTGTTCTCTGCAAACAGTCTCGCACAGACAAATACTGTTGCCTCTCAGAATGACCCCGCCTCCGAAATCCTCGACAAGAACAAAGCGATTGAAACCTACAGAAGTTCCAAGCCTAGAGATTTAACCGTTCTAGTCGAGACTCTTGCTGCAGAAGAAATAGACAGAGCTGTTCTAAACCGGCTAATGCAAGAGATAAGCAGCGAGCCAGAAAACACCCAGGCCCGTATCGGCCTCAATGCGGATCAGCTGCAGGAGATATTCATTACTATTTCCAATGCCCGCGGCTTTATCAACGGCAGCGAATTACAAAATGTTCAAGCGATGTGCAGCGCGTGGGAGTCGTCTTCAGAACTGGGTGAAGAGCGCATAGTCGAGGCGCTTGCAGCCTATAAGGCACGAGAACAACTTACCAAAAGATTTATTGCCAAGTACTATCGCGTGGTATTGCATGATATCGAATCGCTACTGGATGAAACTTCTTTGTCTCGATTCAACGCCTACATGGCCGACAGACGCCGACGATTAGCCAATGCTGGCATAAGATCTGGAGGCGCTCCGGTGCAGAATATCAGCGCCGGTACTGATACTATCGCGTTCCACTGCCGCTAGAACATTAACATTACTATTGGAGTTAAGCTGTGAGTTATAAGTGTTTCGACGTAACCGTTAAGAATAAGGTCGCCCATATCGTTCTGAATCGCCCCGAAAAAAGAAATAGTATGATTCCTGAATTTTGGGATGAGCTGCCCAGCATAGTGCGAGAGCTCGATGCGAATGCGCAGGCGCGTGTCATCGTCATCTCATCCACTGGCCCTCACTTTACATCCGGCATCGACACAGCGGTGTTTAGCAACAATGCCGAACCCAGTGACGACCCAAAAGTTAAAGAGAAACAAAACCGGGTACATGGCGCAAAGCTGTATGACACGGTCAATTACCTGCAACAAGCCTTTACCTGCCTCGAGGAATGCAGGGTTCCGGTACTAGCGGCTATACAGGGCGGTGTCATTGGCGGCGGCGTCGATCTAATAACTGCCTGCGACATGCGCTATATGACCGCCGATGGCTTCCTAACCATCTTCGAAATCAATATCGGTATGACAGCAGATGTTGGTACCTTCCCGCGCATTACAAAGCTACTACCAGAGGGCGTAGTCAAAGAGCTCGCCTATACAGGTCGCCGCATGTCGTCAGCCGAGGCGAAATCACTTGGTTTTGTAAATGCTATTTTTGCCGATCAAGAATCGCTACTCCTTGAGGTTATGAAGATCGCCGAACAGATAGCGAGCAAAGCCCCACTGGCAATCTATGGTAGTAAACGAATCATCAATTATTCGCGCGATCACAGCACCGCAGACGGCTTAGACTACATCGGAATTTGGAATGCGAGTATGTTACAGAACGCTGAAATCATGGAGGCGATGACTGCGGCGTCCGAGAAGCGACCCGCAGATTTCGTAGACATCCCGGCAAAGAGAAAGAAGATGCATTCGGGCATTGTCGATTAGAACAGCGTACTAGCCCAAATCTGGCTAGCCGGCTAAGAAGGAATCCAACAATACCTCCATCAACGCCGCTCCAAGCCATGCGAGCGGCGGAATAAAAACATAGAAAAGGAAGCGCGAGAATATCGAGATATCCATCGGCCAGGTTCGCGTATGTTGCACCTGCTCTCGTCGTGCTATCAAACCATTCAATCTTACCAGTGACTCACTATCTAACGCTGTCGAACTGCATTGAATTTCGGGGTTAATAGAAGTCAAAGCCAGCGCCTTTTCCTTGCGGATATTCTTCCGAATCGTCCAGGTTGGAAGCAAGACAAAGATAATCGCCGAGGGTACGCAAACTTAGAGCCCATACGCGTAGCTATACCATCGAAACTCCCGATCGAGGGACTGCAACGTAGTCAAAGCTAAAGCACCTACCACCATTAAGAACTGGCTAAACACTGCCCTTCCTAACCCATTCAATTTATCCAAGTCGTAGATGTTTACTCGGACAGATTTTTCATAAGGGTACAGAAGCCAGTCATCGTGAAAGATAAAGAATATAGCAATGCCGACAATGGACCACATGAATAGCTGGCCAAATGCTAGCGCCATACTAATAAAAAATACTTCCGGCTGTGGATCATAAACCTGCGAACTGGGAACAATACTTCAATAAACTGCGTAAGCAATTCCTAGGCTGGCCGCGACAGGCCAATATCGACCGAATTGATAGCGCATCACGCCTAACTCTGCAGGAGCATCCATCTGACTGCGAATATCGGCAAACAATACCTCATTGGAACGCACCCAAGCCGTGAACCACATCAGCAAGCCTGCCGGCGAAAGAGTGAGGAGCAGGATAACCCCAATAATCTCCATCGGCCTATTCCACTGGTCATATTATGGCAACGGTCTAAATCCACCTGAACTCACGAATATGCTTATAAGGGGAATAGCAATAATTGCGCCCATAATGAGAACCGGAAAACTAAATCACGCTATTGCGTACTCGATCAGCCGGATAGGTGCAGGGGTAGACATAGTCAATAGGCCTGATGTTATTATTTTCGTAAAGAGAACGACTGGGTGATAATAGTCAATGCGTGACTAGCTGCCAAGCACCGTCCATAGCAATTGGATTGTGCCTCGAGTGATCCAATGCCTATAATTCAAGCGTAGGTTAGAATAAGCTCAAAATCATAAGAAGACCCACAGAGACCAAGAGGTCAGGACCTGCGCCCATGATTAAACCTATTATCGGCATACTCGCAATTCTAGTAATTAGCGGCGCAATCGCCCTTGCTGGCAGCCAAGGTAGCATCACGGCGGGTGAGATACCGTTGTTCCTTATGTGTGCCAGCGTTGGCTTCATACTCCACTGGATAATCTTCATCCCCTCCTATATTTACCAGACGGAACATTACTTCGATCTGACCGGGTCGATCTCCTACGTATCGACCATCGCCGTTGCCCTTATCTTCCACCCAAACATAGATACCCGTAGTCTGGTGGTTTGCACTCTAATTGCTATCTGGGCGATACGCCTAGGCAGTTTCCTGTTCATGCGAGTTAAGAAGGACGGTAAAGATCGACGCTTCGATGAGATCAAAACCAAATTCTTCCGCTACATGTTCACGTGGACACTGGGTGGCGCCTGGGTGTTCATCACCATGGCCGCCGGCTTAGCGGCGATCACTGCGGTAAATCAGGTTGCATTGGATGTCTTCTTCTACGTAGGCTTTGCTCTTTGGATACTGGGGTTTGGTTTCGAAGTGATTGCGGACAGACAAAAATCTTTATTTCGTAGAAACCCGGATAATAAGGAAAAGTTTATAACGGAAGGTTTATGGTCCGTATCTCGCCACCCGAATTACTTTGGTGAGATCGTACTCTGGATTGGCATAACCATAATTGCTGTGCCAACACTGGTTGGATGGCAATACGTCACGCTAATATCGCCAATATTCGTGGCGCTGCTGTTGATTAAAGTGAGCGGCGTTAGACTGTTGGAAGAAAGCGGAAAGAAGCGCTGGGGAGACGACCCTAACTATAGCAAATATGTGGCCAGCACTCCTTCCCTAGTGCCGTTGCTGGAGAAAACTACCAGCGCCAGATAGCAACATATGCAGAACTATCTGCGCGCCTCTGAAGTCTCGCGGCAGAGACCGCTATGCCTCGGCGTCGTCGCCTTTATTAGCGGACGTCTCAGAGAGCTTTCGAAGTACGGATAGCAAACCCTCTATATCGGACTTCTGCTTCGCCTCGTCGCCGTTCGGCTCAACCTTCACTTCGTTTTCTTTTTCGTTATCTGACATAGTCATCTACTCCTAATTTTCAGCCATTCTACTAGTTAACTCAGAACTTGTCCTAAACGATTACCCACTATAACTAAATACATTTTCTAGTGGCTTTCCAAACACCGCGGCGATTCGAAAAGCCACTTCCAGTGACGGAGAGTATTTTCCCAACTCAATAGCGTTTACAGTCTGTCTCGTAACGCCTATCTGTTTCGCGAGATCCAGCTGCGTCATATCACCCTTCTCGGCACGCAGTTCCCGTATGCAGTTACTTATGGGCAGCTCAGGCATCAGTAGCCCCTTCTGTACTGCAAGATTAAAAGGCTGGCTCTAAGAATTTCAGACAGAATTATCGCCGCCAGATAGAGCATGCCAAAACCCCAGTTGCCTCCGTGTATATGAATCATAGGAAAGGTCGCACCAATCACTAGAACAATCAATGTGATATAGGCAATTCTCGAGGCACGATAGGCAAAGAGCTGGTCTCGCTCATCCCTTGGAATGCCAGCATCTTCTGGTGAAAACCTGCGCGCGAGCATGAGCAGCATGCACTCCAGCGCGATAAATATAGCGATAGCTATCGCCACCAGGCGCATTAGATAGCCAATGTCTGGATTAGGCTGATGGTAGACGCTCGCCATAAACCCATAAAAAGGCAAAAATACTATGAGCAGGGCAAAAATAGTAAGCCAGGCTTTCTTTTCGCGAAACGACATACCGATTCTCTCAGTTTCAATCGAACAGTTTAAAAATTATGCGCCATAAGTCTATGGTGGTCCGACGAGAGCCACGCTGAAATTCGCACAGCTATCCTATACCGCCGCATCCTCACGAATAATCTCCACCAGTTGACCTGGAATGTCCTTAATATGGTCAACAAATGCCTCAGACTTACCAGCGAATTCCTGGGAAGAACGCACCAGGGAGAATACCCGCCTCGTATATTCTTCAGTACTCACATTGGCGGCACCAACGGCAAACACACTAAGCGTAAGAGCGTAGAAATTGTCATAAAATTCCTGTCCGCACAGCGCAATATCGTTCTGTCTGATACTCACGCTAGCAGGTGCCTGAGATGACTCAGTCTCAGACTCATGCCGCTGCCCGTTTGCACCAGCGCTTATGACTAGTGATGTGACGACAACAGCCAGGCCAAGCCTTCGGTTCTTCCTCATGCTCTACATCCACTCACCGGATTGGGGACTGCAGAACAGGGATTTGTGCCACATCACCAATGTAAAATATATTTGACATTGGCATCCTAAACCTAAGGCCTCCTCATGTCCAATATTTTTTACATCAAGCATCGAGTCGCAGCCCCCAGATCTGCGCATCGGCTTGCACCGGATGTTCGATTAATCTAACGTAGCGCAGCAGAGGAGAGAACATGAGCTGGCAAGATGAAGTAGATGAATTAAGGCGCCGCGAAAAGCTGGCTGCAGCCATGGGCGGCGAAGAGAGCATCGCACGCCAACATGACAATGGGCGACTTACCGTTAGAGAACGCATCGACGCCCTCGCCGACAGCGGCTCATTTCATGAGATTGGTGCACTGGCAGGCAAGGCTAGTTACGGCGATGACGGTCAGCTAGAAGATTTTACGCCCTCAAATTTTGTCCTCGGCACAGCCCGAATCAATGGCAGACGAATCGTCATCGGCGGTGACGACTTCACCGTTCGCGGTGGTGCCGCCGACGCCAAGATTGGCGACAAATCGGGTTATGGGGAGCGCTATGCCCTGGAGATGCGCCTACCTTTGGTTAGACTCATCGATGGCAGCGGCGGTGGCGGTTCCGTGAAGACACTGGAAATGGTCGGTCACTCCTACGTCCCCGCTCTGCATGGCTTCGAGACCACGATGCAACTCATGGGGCATGTTCCCGTTGTCTGCGCGTGTATGGGCTCGGTAGCAGGCCTTGGCGCGGTCCGCACAACCATCTCTCACTTTTCTCTGATGATTAAAGACACCAGTCAGTTGTTTGTAGCTGGACCTCCCGTCGTTGAACGCGGGTTTGGCAAACCGATAGAAAAAAACGAGCTTGGTGGCTCCGCTATTCACGCAAATGGCAGCGGCGCCGTCGACAACGAGGTCGAAACAGAAAAGGACGCTTTCGCGACTATTGCGCGGTTCCTATCTTACTTACCGCAGAATGTTTGGCAAGCACCTCCCCGAATAAAAAATTCAGATCCCATAGAGCGCAGAGACGAATCACTACTCTTCGTCATACCTAGAGACAGGCGCCAGATGTACCAGATCAGGGACATCATCAATTCGGTAGTCGATCTCGATAGCTTCTTTGAGATAAATCCAAACTATGGAGAATCGCTAGCTGTAGGGCTGGCACGCCTGAATGGATATGCCGTCGGTATCATGGCTAATGACACCCATCACCATGGCGGCGCCGTGAATGCCACCGCATCGGAGAAGATGATGCGTTTCGTGGATCTGTGCGATACCTTCCATATCCCCGTTCTCAATCTGGTAGACAATCCAGGTTTCCTGATCGGCAGGAAGGCGGAAGAGGAAGGCACTGTGCGACTGGGCAGCCGCGCCCTGATGGCCTGCTACCAGGCTTCAATACCCTGGGTCTCTGTCATAGTGCGTCGCTGTTATGGTGTCGCCGGCGCCGGGCACGGCAATGCCGACCGACTCAACCTACGCTATGCCTGGCCTTCCGCTGACTGGGGCTCCCTGCCAATAGAGGGTGGTGTGCAGGCGGCATATCGCCGGGATATCGAATCTGCGGACGACCCCGCTGCCCGACGTCGTGAATTAGAAGATATGTTGGAGCAGTATCGATCGCCGCTGAGGACCGCGGAGGCTTTCGGCATCGAAGAAATTATAGACCCGCGAGATACACGGCCACTGCTATGTGAGTGGATCGAACAGGCTTATGAATTACTACCAAGCCAGCTCGGACCTAAATCTCGTACGCCCCGTCCTTAAACCCACTTTCGACTTCCTCTTCGAGTCAGCTACAAGGGGGGCGGCTTTCTGACATGACCTTATCCAAGCTTTTTTGTGCCTGCTTCGGATTAGCCAGATCCTGAACCTCTAACATTTCGCATTCATCCTCCACCATCTGCTCGATAGTAACCGGATAAAATTTGCAGTCATCTGGACGATCGAGATAGATATCGCAGGTATACCTATCTTGATTCGGCACCTGCCTTAGCCACGGACAACGCTCCATCTGCTCGCCGGTGTCAGGATTCTTCCAAATTTCCCCATCGCGCACATATTTATAGAGGTCGGGCCTGAAGATCTCCCACAGTTCTAGCTCCGCTTCCGATACAGACAGGCCGTCACCGCCATACTTCGTGCAGCATTTTCCGCACTGATTACATTCTTTCAAGGCTAAGCTTCGCTTCCGATTATGCTTCGATGCAATTGAAGGTTCCCGATCACATCTACAGGGGCAAGAAATGCTAGCTAATTACAGGACTCATCGAGAGTCTGCACTTAGCTGAAGGTATGCATGAGTTTAGTGACGCAGTCAGACTAATCTGCCCGCTCGATACGTATCAGGGCACCGTCTTCCTCATCGGTCAACACGTAGAGGTATCCGTCCGGCCCCTGCATTACATCTCTTACACGGTGTTTGAGTTCGGTCAACAAACTCTCGCGGCGGATCTCCTGGCCTCGGCTATTGAAAACGATTCGCTGCAGATGACCCGTACCTGGAATACGCCCCTCCATCATGGAGCCTACGAATAGATTCCCCTGCCACTCGGGAAAATGTTCTCCGCTATAGAAAGTCAATGCAGAAGGCGCAATCGAAGGCCACCACACTACAGTGGGGCTCTCGAATTCTTCTCTCCAGGGTGTCTGCGAAACCCAATCGCCCCGATAGTTTCGGCTATAGGAGGCCAACGGCCAGCCGTAGTTCTTACCCGGTTCGATTATATTCGCCTCATCACCACCCTGCGGACCGTTCTCACTAGCCCAGAGCTGACCCGTCTCGGGATGCAATGCGATACCTAATTGATTGCGATGACCTACCGAATAAACCTCCGGCAGGAATTCATCCGAGTCGACGAAGGGGTTGTCATCGGGAGCGCTGCCATCGGCATTCAGCCGCAATAACTTGCCGTAGTGCACCTCGGGATCTTGGGCGTATTCGCCGGTGCCGAGAAAGACATAGGAACCACCCACCGACATCATTAATTTCCCGTCCGGAGCGAACATCAGTGCCGAGGCGGCGATACCGCTATCCACGCCCTTCGCAACGAAAATTTCTTCCACGTTTTCCAGATTATCCTCTACCAATCGGCCACGAACTAGGCTCACTGCCTGATTCGGCTCCCCCTCGTGCATGATTGCTTTGGTATAGGTCATGTAGACGATCTGATCGTCATCGGGATGCACCGCAACCGCCATCAATCCGGCGCGAAAGACTGCGGAATACACCTCGGGCACGCCAGGTATGTCTCTGTCTAACAGTTTTCCATCGCGAATCACTCGCAGCTTGCCGGTATAGCGCTCAGTAATGAGGATGTCACCATTATCGCGAAACGCCATGGCCCATGGGTTAGCGAGCCCCGTCGCAATGGGCACTAATTTCACCTGATCTATCTCAAAGGTCGGCACTAGCAGGGGTTCGCTAATAGAGGGCGGTGCGACGAAGGCGCTCTGAGCAAATGCAGATACTCCCCAGATCAGAGAGGCAGTAAGTAGAGGCAGTGCTAGAATTTTTCTTATAGTCATAACTTTTCCTATTGTGCGAATCTTCTTTTTAACTACTTATTAGTGCCGATGACCCGGCCCATGCTCAGCAGCGACGGCGTCGTAGTGCAAGAAAATTAAGTCTCTGCCAAAGTCACCATCGAAGTCACGCCAGACCAGGTGAATGTGATTGGCATCGTTCTGAGTATTGTCGTACTCGATTAAGAAGCTATCTCCCTGCACGCGATAATAGTGAGCATCGCCTCGCTCCATACCGCCTATCCAGGCAAATTTAACATCGTCAATGCCGTTATCTATGATCTGCTGCATTCTCGCGGCTGCAACCGTCTCGGCCTGCGCAGAAGCGACTTCGGAAATAATCTCCAGCAGCATCTCCTGCTGCGCTGACTCCAATAGGCCATAGGCAATGCCTAAGTCTTCGAGCGCCACGATTTCCTTCTGTGCAGCGCTAAAAATATCACGCGGAGCGTCGCCCGGAATCAGCGCTGCACGTAATTGAGCTGCGCTCAGAGATTTCACCAGACGCCTTCCCGCATCTTCTTCTGTTGCCAGGACGCGAGTTCCCCGCTTGTCCCCGCTGCGCACCTCGGCCGGATTACTACCAAAGAATTGCGGCGTACTCGACATGCCAGCACCCTCAGTGAAAGTCCAGTTAAACGCGAGGTGGTGGCCCTCATAGCGAATGCCCCAGACGCCCTGCATGGCGGGCTCACCGAATACGGTGAGATAGTACAGATCAGGATCGCGCACAAACCGACCATTTGGCTCCAACACCGCGAGCACATTTTCCAGGTCACGCACGCTCTCGGTTTTCTGAAATCCTTTGGCACTGAACAGCGTCTGCAGCAGCTCCCGTGCAGCGACTAGTTGCGCTGCTTCTAATTCCTTCAGCGCAATGCCTTGACGCGCGCGCGGAATAAAATGCCAATTTATGCGTTCTTCAGAGCCAAACTCGTAAGTCGCCTGCTCCCGCTGCGCAGTATCTAGACTCCCTATGAACTGCCTGCTTGCATCGACTATAGCTTCGCTCAATGCAAGCTGAGCTTGCTGCGCCTCAAGCGGCAAGGTTATGAGAAGAAGCAATGAAACAGTGAACCCAAGAGAAAGGCGTCGTAATTGGGTAAGAAACATGGAGAGACTCCGGCTTTTTATAAGTATTGACTACGACCTGCTCCACAGAATAAACCTGCAACCAGCACCCGTCCAGTGGGCAATTTTTAGGAAGAATAAAGCCAGGAATTGTCAGCACTGGTAATTTCTGCGATAAAGGCTGTTTTTAGCAAGGGAATAACGACATGAAGGCGGTAAGAATCAAGGAGCATGGCGGTTCCGAGGTCATGAGCTACGAAGACGCAGAACAGCCACAAGCCACTGCCAGCGAATTACTCATTAAGGTTGAAGCGGCAGGCATCAATTATATTGACACCTACCAGCGTTCTGGCCTCTATCAGATTCCTTTGCCCGCGACTCTGGGACTCGAGGCCAGTGGCACGGTTGCACAGATCGGCAGTGACGTTAGCCGCTTCCAGGTTGGTGATCGAGTCGCCTATACCAACGTCCTCGGTGCCTATGCAGAATACGCCGCCGTCGATCAGGATAAAGTCGTCAGTATCCCAGACGCGGTCTCATTCGAAGAGGGTGCGGCAGCCATGCTCCAGGGCTGCACGGCGCACTACCTGTCACAATCCACCTACCCGATTAAGCGTAGCGATAGCTGCCTCATTCACGCAGCAGCTGGCGGCGTAGGTTTGATTCTGATTCAGATGGCAAAGAATGCCGGCGCCTACGTTATCGGCACCGTCTCTACCGAAGAGAAAGCCGAATTGGCCAGAGCTGCTGGAGCGGACGAGGTCATACTCTATACCCAGACCGACTTCGAAGCCGAAGTTAAGCGTATTACCAATGGCGAGGGCGTGAATGTAGTCTATGACTCGGTTGGAAAAACCACATTCGAAAAGAGTATCGACTGTTTGCAGCGCTTTGGCTACATGGTACTTTACGGCAACGCGAGCGGGCCGGTCACAGAGTTCAATCCAGCCACACTGGGGCCGAAAGGTTCTCTTTTCCTCACGCGACCAACGCTATTCGACTACACCGCCGACCGGGAGAGTCTGGAATGGCGAAGTAGTGATGTGTTTAAATGGATAGCCGAGGGCAAGCTAACACTTCGTCTGGAACATTTTTTTGCGCTAGCAAATGCACAAGAGGCTCATGACGCCTTAGAGGGCCGCAAGACTACGGGCAAGATAATTCTCAGGCCCTAGACTATTAACAAACGAAACAAGGATTTAGATTTAAATTCACAAAGGTAAATACAATGCAAAAACTTAGAATATTCCTAACTGCGGCAGCACTTGTTTTAATCCCGACAAGCATGCTTGCCCAGGCTATCGATCTAGGCCGTGGCGAACTGCCGGTAACAGTGCCCACCAACTACGATGCCGGTACGCCGGCACCGCTTATCGTATTGCTGCACGGCTATACATCGAACGGAGCGAGTCAGGATAGCTACATGGGCTTCAGCTCCATTGCAGACAAATACGGTTTCCTCCTGGTCGCCCCCAATGGTGACAAGGAAGCTGGCGGCGACGAGAATCGCTTCTGGAATGCCTCTTCGGCGTGCTGCAACTTCTATCAATCAGATGTAGACGACTCCGCCTATGTTCTCGACATCATTCAGACCGTGAAGGCCGACTTCAATGTCGACCCGAATCGCGTCTATCTGGTAGGGCATTCGAATGGAGGCTTCATGTCTTACCGCGCGGCCTATGATCATTCCGAAACTATTGCTGCCATAGCCAGCCTGGCAGGTGCCAGTCATATTGACGACCGACCCGCACCAGCCAATCCTGTGCATGTGCTACAGATTCACGGCACGAAAGACGGCACTATCGCGTACAACGGCGACGATATAGCTGGCAATGCATATCCTAGCGCCCATGACACCGTCGCTCAGTGGGCCGAATATAACGGTTGTGAGGCTCAGGCCAATGAGCGCGAGCTACGCGATCTTGTAGCTAACCTGGAGGGTCATGAATCTTCGGTAGAGGTATTTAACCAGGGTTGTAAGACAGGTGGTTCCAGCGAGCTCTGGACGATATCAGATGGTTCCCATGTGCCATCATTTTCAGACAGTTTCGCTGCACAGGTTGTAGAATGGTTGCTGGCTCATCCGAAGAGCTACGGCAGCTTCGCCGACTAAAGCGGCACACGTCTGCAGTAATCAGAAACCACAGGGCTACACAGTTCGGCCTTGTGGTTTTTTTATGCCTGACGCAGCACCTAAACAGTTCAAGTCTGGCGGGCCGACGTCAGTTGATTTCAGTTAGAGTGACATTAACTATTTGACACTGCTACGCTATGCTTGGAGACAGTCACAAATCAAACAGGACAGGAAATGACCAGTAGACGCGCCTTAATCAAAGCCATCGCCGCGACACCGCTACTCGGGGCATGCAGCACTGGCCCAGTTACCTCAGCGCGCAACTTTACGCCCTCCGGGCTATCTCTGCACAGAGTCAAAGTTTCCGCAGATAGAGTGATCCGAACTATTGCCGGCTCCAGGCCGTTTCGCCCGTCTGGCTTCCGGCTTGAGGCAGAATCATTTGGGAGTCAGACTGTCATTCACAACTACGGCCACGGTGGCGGCGGCATAACACTCTCTTGGGGCACCTCGCACCTGGCTATGGAACTGGCACACCAAAGTTCTCATCGCCGCTGTGCCGTGCTCGGCGCGGGCGCGGTAGGTCTCGCCTCGGCGCGTCTACTGCAAGATCGCGGATGGGACGTCACCATCTACAGCAAAGACCTGTCTCCCAATACCACATCGAATATTGCCGGCGGCCAGTGGTCACCAACATCCGTCTATGATGATGACAAGCTGACGCCACAATTCGAAGCGCAATTCGAATCCGCAATGCGTCATGCCTACCGTTATTTTCAGAACCTCGCCGGACCCAGATATGGA
Organism: Gammaproteobacteria bacterium; assembly: GCA_029253585.1. GTDB lineage: Bacteria > Pseudomonadota > Gammaproteobacteria > Pseudomonadales > Pseudohongiellaceae > UBA9145. Next base: position 190,737 of record JAQWZF010000018.1, on the reverse strand, counting down.
GTTCGCTGGATCAGCAACTATTCGATAGAAGATCAACCGACAACTGATGACAACTTTAACGATCGCTATGCGCAGATGTATCCCGAGCTACGCGACCTAGCACCAAACCAGCATCCATTCCCTGCGCAGTATGTAAGGCACTACAATACGATGTTGATCGAGCCGGCGATCTACCTCCCTGCCATGATGCAGGACTTCTATGCCGCTGGAGGCAAGATCGTTATCCGAGAGTTTAAGGGACAAGACGATGCCTTAAGCCTCTCCGAGCAGGTGATCATCAACTGTACCGGTCTGGGCTCGAAGAATATTTTTCAGGACGATGAATTAATGCCCATAAAGGGGCAGCTTAGCTTCCTGCTGCCACAGGAAGAGATTGACTATATGACCGTAGGCAACGGCGGTCTGTATATGTTCCCGCGTAAGGATGGCATTCTGCTGGGCGGAACGTTTAAGCGCAACGACTGGACAACTACTCCCGATCCGGAGGACACACAACGCATCATCGCCGGTCATAAAGAGTTTTTTGCAGCGATGGATGACCCCTGGTCTTGAGCTACTATCAGGTTATTCTCTAGAAAAAATTACTCGACAAATTTCCAGACAAAAAAAACGGCGGCGTCTTCTATCTGTCCGTTTGACTGGAAGCAGATGCAGTACACCACCGCATACAAGGGCACATAAAGAGCACCTAAGGAGATTGCAAACAAAGGACTGCGGCCTGAATCCCGCGACTAAAATCTAACCGCTTCACAGTATATTGCATAACCATCACGGTATTTTAGCCAAAGCGGACAAATAGGGAAAATGAGTAATATCGATAGCATCAATCGAAAAATACGATCAATTCCCTCTTTAGCCAACCTGGGTTTAAACCCCTATTTAATAGACTTTTTGTGTTTTTCCCATTAATCTGCTCTAAACGAATCAATAAGAAGAGCACGCTATGAGACCCACTTCTATCTCTGTATTCCTAAAGACGCTAGCAACCCCGGCGATCGCCGCAGGATTCACGACTCTACTTATGGCCAGTACGGCTCAGGCACAAGAGTCTGCCCCGACGTTTTATGCTGACGCGCTACCGCTTTTTCAGAAGAACTGTGTTGCCTGCCACCAGCCAGACGGCCCCAAAGTCGGCGGTATTACGGCGCCTATGTCACTGATGGATTACGATCAGGCCAAGCTATGGGCTCCGATGATTAAGAACGCCCTGATCACCGGCTACATGCCGCCCTGGGGTGCTCATGAGCGCCATAGAGGCGAGTTTAAGGACGAACGTTACATTGAAGAAAACGAGATGGCAGTCCTGGTTGCCTGGGTAGATGGCGGCGCACTAGAAGGAAACCCTGCCGATGCTGCCGACAGTACAGGCCTTGTAGCCGAAGCTGGAGCAACAGTCTTACCCGAATCAGGATGGTGGATTGGCGACCCAGATCTGGTCGTGCAATTCGATAGACCGGTCTATGTCGAGGACGACGTTCTCGATTGGCAGCCTACGGTGCAGATGCCTGTTGCCGAAGGCGCACACACAGAACCCAAATGGGTATCCAAGGCAGAGCTTGATCCAGGCGGCCCTTGGGTCCATCACATCGTTTCCAGCCATATGGGTGTTGGCGTCCCAGGTCGCGGACCATTTACCTACCCCGAGGGCTGGGGAGTGTTAATGCCGGAAGATCCATTTATCACCGTAAACATGCATTACCACAAGGATCCTGGTGAGGGCACGGCGGTGACCGATATGACTCGCGCCGGCTTCGTGTTCTATGATGATGGCACGGTTATCGATCACGTCGTCGAGACCAACCTGCTGCCTCACAACGGCTGGACTATCCCGCCGGGTGATCCCAATTACAAGGTAACTAATACCCACGAGATTAAAGAAGACATCTTCCTGCTTTCGATGGGACCGCATATGCACTACCGCGGCAAGGCGATGCGCTATGAAGTTGAATATCCAGACGGCGAGAGAGAAACGCTGCTGTGGGTGCCCGACTACGACTTCAACTGGCAGTTCCTCTACGAGTATAAGGAGCCCAAGTTTCTTCCAGCAGGCTCGGTAATGCACATGAGCTGGTGGTTCGATAATTCAGATCAGAATCGCTGGAACCCTGATCACACGGCGGCAGTTGAATATGGCCCCGAGACTACCGACGAAATGGCCAACGCCCGCATCTACTTCGCGCCTACTACCAAGCGCGGCATCGTGGTAGGTGGCGAACTTCCTGCCGACATTCTCGAGACCGCGCAGAAAGAGGAACAGACCCGTCGCGAGCGAGCAAATCTGTTGGATCAGAGCAAGGATGACCTGAACTGGTTGACCGAAGACAGCGACTAGCCCAATTAGCACTCTGACGGTCTATCGATCTGCAGAGAATTGCAAGGCAAAAATCGGACTCACCGCAATGCGCTGAGTCCGTTTTTTATTCCCCTCAAATAATCTACTGCCAGACACCCAAATGAAAACACCTAAGTGAGGTCTAACTAACCGGTTACCGTGACCGGTGTCCAGGTCTTGTGTCGCGCCATTACATCCCCTACCGAATGTTTGCAGACTCCAGCCTTCGTTATCAATTTACTTTCACAGACATCGCAACGTACACATTCCTTGAAGTCGATGGCCGGCCCCCTAATCGCTCCGGTGGGGCAGCTCTTCTCACAGACCTTGCACACCTCGCACTGCTGCACACGCTTGATACGAAAAGGCGAGAGAAAAGAAGTCACGCCCAGAGCCGCGCCCAGGGGGCAGGCGTAACGGCAATAGAAACGACTGATAAAAGTCGAGGCTAACAAGAACAGCGCGAGGATTACCCATAGCAGCGCGGAGCGACTGAAATAGAAGAGTGTGCCGAACGGCTCGAAATATTGAAACAGACTGAGGTCACTAAACGTTACTGCAGTAACGACCAGCAACGCCAAGATACCGTATTTAATATACAGCGCCTTATCATGAATTGCCTGCGGCAACTCACGCTGCCATTTTTTTGGCACGATACGAGTAATAAAATCCTGCAACGCTCCAAAAGGACACAGCGAAGAGCAGAATACTCTACCCCAGAAAAGTGTAGTGACAATGGTAAAGACCACGATAAGCAATAGCGGCAAATCGTTCAAAAACAGAGATGGGCCCAACTTCAAGCCATTGGTGATATGGGAGACAGAGAGAAAGGTGCCGTTATAGAAGCCCAGATAGACCAGAGTATAGGTCAGCGTCACCCAGCGAATAGGTGCACTCTTGCGCAGGAAGGCTGTCATCACTAACGCGAAGAGCACTAACAGTGCCGCAACCTCGTACCAGGGCGCACTATTCATGAGCGATGCCCATACACCCTCTTCCTCTTCGAAATCATCGAACTCTGGAAACGAGTTGGCACGCTCAGGCAGAAATTCTGCCGGCACCGGTGTTCCCATCGCCAGGGCTAAAGGGACAGGTGGCACCTGATAGTCGGTCTGAGCAAGCTCCTCGAAGGTTTCTACCTGTTTGCCGGTATCATACAGAACCGTAAAAGGCTTGTTCATATCAATCTCATCAGACAGCACCATTGCACCCGCGAACCTTACCTTGCCAGCAATCTTGCCAGTATCGGCGCTACCAACGTAGACGAAGCGGCGACGCTCGATGTTGTAGACAGCGTCGCCCTGCTTTACCGCCAGGCGCTCTTGCCGGAACGGAGTCGAGGCATTGCCATCGATACCCACCAACAGCATATTGCCGTCGTTGACTCTGTTACTCGCCTCTCTGTCCGCTCTGGAATAATCATCGGGGCCAACTAGAAGCTCACCCAGACTCTCGTTACCCATAAACGCCAGCGTGAGATTCAACTCGGTTAGATCTTTCAGCACAATGGGAAAGTCTTTCACTAAACCAGACTCTTTCAACTCCTCCCAAGATTGGGCCTCTAAAATTTGTAGCGCCGTTTCACCATTGTTCGCATTCGCTGCGAACTCAGAGTCTGTCAGATAGCTCTGGGCAACACGACGTGCGGCATTGCGTATTCCCCGTGATGTGGCCCAGCTGGTAATCGTCGCGCGAGACACTCCATCGAGATCGCGACCCGGGCGAAAACCATCGGATACCGACATGCCTTCGAACTGATTAGGAAAGCGCTCGGTATTTATAAAGTCACCGCGGATACTCTTATAGGATTCACGGTAATAGAGCACCTTGATACCCGACAAGACTCCTTCGAGGTCCATGCCCACCAAAACCTCGATAGGCGCGCTATAACCGATCTCTTCCGGCGGATAGTCTGGGGTTTCAAATAGGTAGCCGATCAGTTCGGGCTCGGCACCCTGTTCGGCAGCGGCATAGGCCTTGTATACAGGCGGATCGCCGGCCTTCTCAGAGAAGCTTCTTGCATCGGGCATCACCTCTTTGAGCAAGGCGATATCGGTATCGGTGAGACCTGCCTGAGCAACAACAATAGCTGGCAGCAGCGCAGAGGCGAATAGATAAAGTAAAAAACGAGTCAGTGAGGCTAGCAACAACTTCGAAGAGCGACGGAACTGCATTATTATTATTTTTCCTTTATTGAGTTCTTCTACAAATAAGTTCTACTGCTGAATGTCAGGAACTTTGGGGAACAGCAAGTGCGCCAGGAAACTGCTCGGTATTTAATCAAATAAACACGAGCAGGTACATCACTTAGTGCAGCGCAAACGCAGTAAAATAGCCGACTAAATTAGTAGACATTAAGTCGTAGCCGCAGAAATTCCACACAAAGCTTGATCATCTCAATGGAGCGCTGAGAGTCATCGAGAATGTCGAAGCCATGTACACCCTCTGGAAAACGAACCACGCTCACGGGGCTATTACGTGCGATTGCCTCCGCCTCGAAGGCGTCTATCGACTCATTGAGGCCCGGGAACTCATCCTTGCCTGCGCCAATGATTAGAATGGGTGTATTCTCCGGAAAATCCTGCATACCCCGATTCGGGTTCACAAAGTGGAAGTTAGCCGAGGCCTGGGCTATCAGCTTGCTGTCGAGGACGTCCAACATGAAGCCGTACAGCAGAACCGCGCAGCGCAGCGAGGCTGCCTCGTTCAACACGTTTATTGCGTTCGGCACATTACCCGAACAGGACCAAAGTGCTACGCGCTCGGGATCGATCTGCAACTGGGCCGACTCTGTCTTCAGGTAATCAATCACCGTGAGGGCATCTGCAACGGGTTCGACATTGTTATAGATGACAGCGGCGATGCCATTTGCCGCCAACAGCCTTGCCCAGTCCTTATAGCCCTTAATCTGCATCTGCTTCATGCCGCTTAACGCTTCAAAGCCTGGATCTGGATATCCCGTCACTAGGACAGCTACGGGAGCAAGACCTTCATTGTTCCGGGGGTAGTAAATATCGAAGACCCTCGCCTCGCTAGCATAGTCGATACCTTCCCTGACTGCGCCGCTATAGGGCAGCTGATAGACCAAGGGCTTGATGAACAATGGATTTGTAACGCCGCGATCGTCAGCCATAGCCTATGCCTCGATGAGTATTACCCAATAAAAAACCCCCACTCCGCCAAGAGCGAGGGTTCACTGATTCTATCTCGGTAGTGCGGTCATGCTAAATCGATTGTTGCGCAATGATCAATACGAAAGATTAATAGGAAAGATCAATACACAAGTTCAACCGAGGCAGCTGCAGCCTTTTGGAGCGCCCAAAGAGCAGGTTTAATGCGGCCAGATCGACCGATCTGAAAAACTCAGAAAAAGCTGATAGATGCCCGCCAGAATGGGTAAAAAGACTCTCAATTGCACAATTTTTAATGGCTTCTTCAGAAAATGCTGCTTTTAGATGCAGAGAATGGCTTTAAGGACACTTAATAAGCCCCAAGTCGTCGAGTTTATTGGACTTTTTGTCCGTAGAATCATATCCTTCGCCTACGCAGTTATTTGCGCGTGCCCCTTATGGAATTGCTTAGGCTATTTCGGGGCAAGCGCCTAACCGCTAAGCTTATTTAAAGCCTTCTCAAAGGCATAATAACTTTACTTCTATTAAGGGGAAAGTAAATGATAACACGACCAAAAATGGCTAAGAGGGTGCTCCCAACAGCCATAGCGCTTGCATTGCTCGCGCCAGCCACATACACGCCGATGGTATTTGCACAAGATGACAGTGATGCTCAGCTTGAACAAATCATCGTAACAGGATCACGAGGCAGGCCAAGAACGGTTGCCGATTCGCCAGTACCAATCGACGTCTTCAATGAAGGCGACCTTAGGGCTATTTCGTATACTGATACCAATGATATTCTTAAGACTTTAGTACCATCGTTCAACCTCGGAAGACAGCCCATTTCTGATGGAGGCTCGTTTATCCGGCCCGCAGAACTTCGCGGCCTACCCACAGATAAGACTTTGGTGCTGGTGAACTCCAAGCGCCGCCACCGTTCTGCGCTCGTACAAATCGGCGGATCTGGTACTCAGGGACCTGATATCGCTACGATTCCATCCATCGCTTTGAAAAACATCGAAGTATTGCGAGATGGTGCTTCGGCACAGTATGGCTCTGACGCCATCGCCGGCGTAATTAACTTCATTCTAAAGGATGCCGACGATGGATTTAGCGTTTCTATCGACAGCGGTGAATTTAGCGAAGGCGATGGTGCCCAGACTACTGTCCAGGCCAATCTAGGTTTGCCCTTAGGAAACAGCGGTTTTATCAACTTGTCAGCTGAAATTAATGAAGCAGATGCCACTTCCAGATCAGAACAGTACTGCGAAAGTTGGTTCTGTGCCGATCCAAACGGTGACAATCCATACAATATTCGCTCTGGACAAAACGGTGGAGATGCCGCCTTCCTTGCAGGTTTACCCAGCGCCAACATAGGCCAAGATAATTCAGTGGTACAACCATGGGGTCAACCAAATGCGGAAGCCGCACGCTTTTTCTTCAATGCCGGCTACCAGATTGATGCTGATACCGAGGCCTATGCCTTTGGCAACGCCTCGGAGAGTGAATCCGATGGCAGTTTTTTCTATCGCTACCCTGGTAATGGAACCATAGAGGACTTGAGAGAAGCAGACGGTGGTATATACAATCCACTATCTAAATATCCCGGTGGTTTCACGCCAAGATTTGTAGGTGAGGTATCAGATTTTTCCTTACTGGGGGGAATTCGAGGTTCCTTCGACAACGGTCTCAACTACGACTTAAGTGGGCGAACTGGCGAGAGCGAGATCAGATACACTCTGAGCAACACTATTAATCCTTCACAGGGTCGAGCTTCTCAGAAGTCCTTCAGGCCTGGAGATTTGATTAATTCGGAAACTCAATTTCAAGCAGATTTCAACTATGAGTTGCTATCCGACTCCTCTAGGCCTGTGTTGCTAGCCTTCGGAACCAGCTACATGGATGAGTCCTACGAAGTGGTGCAAGGGGAACTAAATTCGTATGTGGCAGGCCCACACGCGACGCCAGATCCGTTCGGATTTTGTAGCGGTAGTGCTCCAACTGCAGCTGGTGCTGGTGTAATCGCTAATGGTTCAACTCTGAATTGCGCCGATTCAAGTGATCCTGTTTACCAGGTAGTGGGTGTGGGCTCTAATGGGTTCCCAGGATATTCACCACAGTTCTCTGAAAAATATGAACGTAGTTCAGTTGCTATGTACGCTGACCTTAGCGCGGACGTAACTGATAACCTTTTCTTGCAGGCTGCTGTTCGTTACGAGGACTATGACGACTTCGACGCCGAAACGGTTGTCAAATTCGCCGGTCTCTATCGGCTGACTGATCAGTTTGCCGTTCGTGGATCCGTCGGTACCGGTTTTCGGGCACCAACACCAGGACAGCAAGGAACAATCAACGTATCTACTCGACTGCCCAACGGCTTTCCGGTAGCGACAGGTCTGTTCCCAGCTGGTGGTCCAGTGGCTCAAGCACTAGGTGCAAGCGCACTTAAGGCTGAGACATCCACTAACTACACTCTTGGCTTCACGGCTAATGTGGGTCAACTCGATCTGACCGTAGATTATTACAAAATCAATCTAGATGATGCTACTAATGCGATATCTACTCGTGACGTGTCCACCGATCCAACTTCTGGTAGTGCTTACGCAAACTACCTTCTGTTGGATGCTGCCGGAGTTGCCGGTGCCAATTCAATTGGCGGCGTTTTGTACTTCGCCAACGGCTACGATATTTCATCCGAGGGTGTCGACATAGTTGCGTCCTACCCTCTTGACTTTAATTCCGCAGGCACAACTAATTTGTCTATGGCATTAAACTATACCAAGAAGGCTTTTGAATCTGATCCTAGTGATTATCTAAATGAAGAAGCTCGATTTGACTTTGTTAACTTCAATCCAAATTGGCGTGGTGTCTTCACAGCTATGCATGATGTCAACGATCTGAGATTGGTAGCGAGGGCAAGCTACTGGGGCGAGAGCGAGAACGCAAACTCTGGCACTAGCCGCCGCCAAACTCAAGATGCTACTTGGTTTGTCGACCTCGAAGCTCAATATCAGATCAACGATACCTTCAGAATCGCCGCTGGCGGTCGTAATCTATTCGATGAATACCCTGTGAAAGGCAACGTCGGAGATACTTGCTGTGGACGTATTTACGAGTCTGGTACTGTTATAGACTGGAACGGTTCGTATTGGTTTGCACGTCTAACTGCTAATTTCTAAATCGGTAACTAGTACTACCTTCTCTTGAGTTAGAGAGGGTAAAATAACGAAAGGGGCGGTAAGCGATTACCGCCCCTTTTTTATGCGGCATGAAAACAAGACATGAAGTTTACTGATTCCTGGACTCGCCCTTCTTAGATATATGGTTTAACTATGACTGCAATTACAATTTACACCTCGACATACTGCGCCTACTGCACTGCCGCGAAAAACCTTCTACAAAGTCGCGACTACGAGTTTGAAGAGATCAATATGGAAGGCGACCGAGAGCTCATGCTGGAGATCATGCAGAAATCGGGACAGCGCACCGTGCCGCAGATATTTGTCGGCGAGAAGTCTATAGGTGGTTATCAGGAATTATTGGCCAGCACTGCCAGCGGCGAGTTTGATGCTCTAGTCGCTGCATAGCCCCTACTGCTGTGACTTGAAAAACTCGAAGGCAGGGATACACTGATCGAAAATGCTAAAATAGTACAAATCTTATTAGAACCTTTCCCTGCAAGTGCGTTTCATGAGAATCCTCAAGTTGGCTATACTCCCTCTGCTCACACTCGCCGCCTGCACCACCAAGCAGCCTCGATTTGCAAACATGAGCGAGATGGAGCTCATACACTATAACCGCACAGTCCCCTACCTGGACGAGATATATTGCTCAGAAGAGGTAAGCATCGGCAGCCAAATCCGCGAACGTAGCTGCAGCACTAAAAGAGACATGATCGAGGGGCGCACAGGCTCATTGGGCACTCCCAGTTCCAGCATTTCTGTGCCCCGCTAATCAAATAGAACAAGCAGGCCGGCTTCCTTGATCAAAGACCTTGCCAAGCCAAACCTGTATCACTAACAGTGTCTATGACAACTTGAGCCTCAGCATCCCAACGCTCTAATTACGTTCCATAATTCCCGAAAGCCTCTACAAGCCAAGTAGGCGCGACAATCCAGAAAGGCTTAGGCTGGTAGTGTTAATCTCTCCCATAGGCCTGTAAAGTAGGGAATTATGGCTTTAAAGGCGGGATTTGACATCAGCCTGACGCACCTGGAGAAAACAATGACAAGAAGACACTCCCCCAGAAAAATTCTCAGCCTCGCCGGACTCCTAAGCTGCAATACCCTACTATTTGCAGCCGAAGAGCAAACCACAGTATCCTTTGCAGAAGCTCAGGCCAGCGCCGGTAAGGCAGGCTATGCCCTGCACTGCGCATCCTGCCACGGGAATGAACTGGAAGGGTTTGGTCTGGTGCCTAGCCTCAGTGGGAGCTTCTTCGCAGGTCGCTGGGGTGATAAGACTGCCGACCAACTGGCAAACAATGTGAATCGCATGCCACCGGGGGCAGAGAACAGTCTGGATAAGTCGGAATACACACAAATTCTCGCCTATATTTTGCAACACAATGGCATGAATGCGAGTGGCGATAGGTTGCCCGATGAGCTAGAAGCACTAGCCTCTCTTAACATTCCAAGGTCAGCGCTGGGAGATGAAAACACGCAAACACCCGCCCCGCTGCTCTATAACAGCGAAGGCCCCGTGGTCGGTTCCAGCCGTCTCGATAGTCTCAGCCCCGTTACTGATGCCATGCTATTGAACCCACCGGCGGATGACTGGCTGAACTGGCGCCGCACCCGCAATGCCTTTGGTCATAGTCCACTGGATCAAATAGACAAAGACAACATCGAAGACCTGCAACTCGCCTGGAGCTGGGCGTTGCCCCAGGGAGAGAACATGATGACTCCTATCGTGCATAACGGTGTCATGTTTGCCTACAGCTATGGCGATGTCTTGCAGGCTATCGATGCTGCCACAGGTGAATTGTTATGGAGTTTTCAACGCGAACTGGAGGATGGCAGGTCACCAGGCATGAAAAAAGGCGCCGCCATCTATGAAGATAAGATAGTCATCGCCACATCCGACATTCATCTGATCGCACTCGATGCCAAGACGGGTAAAATAGCCTGGGATCACAAGGTAGATGGTGGGGGCGAAGATAGCTTCCTGTTTCGCAGTGCGCCGCTCATTGTCAACGGCAAGGCAATTATCGGGCTCACAGGACGCGTAGCCGTTGAGGGCGGTGACTTTATCTTTGCCGTAGACATGAAAACAGGCGAGGAAGTCTGGCGTTTCTATACCATCGCTAGACCCGACGAACCCGGAGGCAATAGCTGGAACGGCCTACCTCTGGAGGAACGCAACGGCGGATCTATCTGGATACCGGGCAGTTTCGATGCCGAGCTAAACCTCGTTTACTTTGGGCCTGCCCCAACCTATGACACAAATCCCCTGCGCCAGCCGCACCCTGATCCGGCGATGACCCGAGACGCCCTCTACACAAACAGTACGGTTGCGCTGGATGCCGATACCGGCGAGTTAGTCTGGCATTATCAACATATCTCCAACGATCAGCTCGATCATGACTGGGCGTTTGAGCGACAGATAATGGATCTTCATATAGATGGTGTTATGCGCAAGGCTGTGATTACCGGCGGCAAGCTAGCCATCTTCGAGGCACTGGATGCGGCTACGGGTGAGTATCTTTTTTCTTTCGATCTGGATATGCAGAACGTCGTCACCGAGATCGATAGCCGCAGCGGCAAAAAAATCATCAACCCTTCAGCCATACCCGAACTGGATCAGGTCATCAGCCAATACTCCATGCCCGGCATCTGCCCCGACTGGTTAGGCGCGAGAAATATGCAGGCAACCTCGTACAACCCAGACACAAAGATGCTCTACATACCCATATCCGATACCTGCCTGGACGATGAGAGTGGTGAGCGCTGGCAGAAATACCCCGACGACTCAACCGAGGGTAGCTGGGGCATCATCAAGGCTGTAAATCTGCAGACACAGGAAGTCGTCTGGGAACAGCGACAGACTGGGCCACAATCGAGCGCGAATCTAACAACTGATGCCGGACTCCTGTTCATAGGCTCAACTGATCGCTGGTTTAAAGCCCTGGATCAAGATACCGGTGAAGTACTGTGGGAGAGACGGCTGGATAACGCCCTAAACTCTTACCCCATCACCTACCGAGTCGATGGCAGGCAATACGTGGCAGTAGCAACTAATAGTGGCGGCATTCATACACGAACCATGAAGAGCGCAGCTGGTATTACCCTGCCTGCAGCCGGCGCGACTCTGTGGGTCTTTGCACTTCCCGAATAGGCTGAGCCAACATACCTACAACCAGTATTAGCAGTAGCGAAAATTTAGGAGATTGATCATGCGAGCACTATTTATAGCCCTTTTCTTGTTGCTACCAATCGCCGCAAGCGCGCAGGCCGATCTACCTTCGGCGGACAGCCTCGGGCCTGGTTGGAACACGATAGAAACCGACGGAGTGTGTTCTGCGGGGACCCCCTTTCAGTTCTACTCCAAGTTGTCCGAGCGCAGCGACAATATGCTTATCTACTTTAATGGCGGTGGCGCCTGTTGGTTCGGCCAGGCCTGTGACCTAAACAGCGAGCCCAACATCCACTTCCCCTTCGCCGACATGGATTCCAATAATCCCCGTTTAGCGAAGGGTATTTTCAATTTCGACAATAGCGAAAACCCATTCTCCGATTTCGATGTGATATTCATTCCTTATTGTACGGGGGACGTACATATCGGTAGCGGCGAGAAGACCTACGGCTATGAAGATGCCACAGGGAACGAAGTTAGCTATACCGCCCATCACAACGGTTTCGAGAACGCCATGACCTCATTGAACTGGGTCTATGAGAATTTCAGCGCGGTGGACAACATCGTGGTGGCGGGAAGCAGCGCGGGCGCTATCGGCGGCTCTTTCTACTCGGGCTTTATTGCCGAACACTATTCATCAACGCCGGTGGTGTTACTAGCCGATGCCGCGGGCGGCTACAGAACCCCGCTGCTACCAGTGACCCTTAGGGCCTGGGATACCGCGGCGATACTTCCAGACTGGGAAGAATATGCCGGAGAGACAAATGACTCCATTACTTTCGAAGACTTCTACATAGCCAGCGCAAATCACAATCCCAATCTACGCCTGGCGCAATACAATGCCGCCGAGGATGAGACGCAAATCATGTTTACACAGGTAATTGGCGATCCGCCGGACAGCTATAGCCTGCCAATGCGAATGCTCACCAGCTTTCAGGAAATAGAGAGCGCGACCGGTGAATTTTTCAGCTATACCGCAGGTGGCCCGGTGCATACGATACTACGAGACGATATCTTCTATCAGTACGAGGTAGAAGATATACGTTTTGTCGATTGGGTACAGGACTTGATAGACGGTAAGCAGGTGTCGGATGTCAGCTGTGTCGATGATGCCGCTGGATGTAATGCATCGCCCGCTCCTTGACCGGTTGAGCATTAATTCTAAGAGAAACTCAAAAAAATAATAAAACTAATTAGTAAATCAGGAAGTCCAAAATGAAAAAGAAAATAATTCTTGGCAGCATACTCTTCTCTATCTGCACTCTGGCGATTGCACAGACTGCCCTGCCACCGGCTCTTTATATAAAGGCAGACGATATTAATAGTGCCTTGGAAAAGTCAGCCGGCGAGCGAGAAAACATGGCTGTGGGCACCATCAACAATGGTGATGACTACCGCATCAACCTGATCCGGCGCACGGCTGCAGCAGGAGCGATAGTGCATGAAGTAGGCGCGGAGCTTCACTTCATAACCGAAGGGGCAGGAACCCTGCTTACCGGCGGCATAATTGTTAGGCCCGCTGACGGTGGCAGAGCTAATATCGAGCAAGGGCTGGCACGCAGAGTCACCGTGGGCGATGCCATAATCATTCCCGAAGGAACGCCTCACCAGTACACGGCCGTCGAAGGCGCTATTGGTTATCTCGAAGTGCGCTTCTGAGCTATGCCTAAAAAGTAGTCTGCAAAAGGGCCAATAGTGATTTGCTTTTAATCACAATTTGCCCTTTTTATTCGTTATCATGAATCATGACCACGCAATCAATAATCTCCTTACTGATTCTACTGCCAATCCTTGTAGCGGCCATTTTCCGAGTAGTATTCTGGCCGCGCCTGCGCATAGCGCGCATTCGCAGGCGCGCCTTTCCCGAGGCCTGGCATCAAACCCTGTTAGAAAGGTTGCCGTTCGTCGCCAGCATTCCTCACCAAGAACAGGCGCAGTTACAATTTCTCATCAAGGTCTTTCTCGCCGACAAAACCTTCTATGGCTGCGCCGGGCAGAAGATCGACGATAATATCCGCGTGACTGTCGCGACGCAGGCCTGTCTGTTTATTCTCAATCAGAAACGCACGCCCTATCCCGAACTGGATTCCATTCTTATCTACCCCTCCACCTTCGTCGCAACAAGAGAGGTGGCGAATGAGCTTGGGCTTGTCTCCACGAATTCGCGCATCAGCTAGATCATGAGTTAGGCTCCACCAACGGCGCGGAAGACATAGCCTGATGGATCACTCCGGCGCCACCAACCCCGCAGAGTTTTTTGCCGTGGTCACCGAAACCTTCTTCGAGCGCCCCCATGAGATGGCCAGTCATCATAAGCAGCTTTATCAGCAGCTTAAAAATTATTACAAATTAGACCCTGAGAATTGGTAGATCAAAGAGCTTCGAGTAAAATTTAGCAATGTCCAAATTAGGCACCAAAATTATTCTCCCTCTGCTTCCCATGCTGATGATGCTGTTCTCATCCTATGCACAGCCCAGCCTGGCCGAACATCTGAAGACAGATGCCTTACTGCAGGAGAACACCATAATCTTAATACGCAGCGCACTTGGCGCTCGCCCTCAGACTACCGCCGTAAGACGCGTAGATTTCCTACTGGAGATCCAGTTCTACATCGACACATACCGTGGCATGAACAATGCAGACACCTTGGCCAATATCCAGAATCGCTACACGGCGGCCAAGGAGGAGCTACTTGAACCGAGGCTGCCAGCGACTGTTAGTGAACTGGTCACTATTCTGGAGACACTCTAGACACCAATAGATTCAGGGATACGCGGCTATTAAAGGGGTAATAGGGATTAAAATGGATTTTTAATGTCTAATCCACGTTCAGCGATGAATAAATTAATGACGGATTTGGTAGTGCTGAAGATTCTTTTAATTGTTGAAAGCGATAGATTTCTACCAAAAAGCCAATCCCTCAGCCGTGCTGCATCTGCTGTGCTATACAGATCTAAAGATCGTATTCCAAGACTTTCAATCAAGTAACCTATATTTCTGTTTGTTAGGGCATAGAAGTATTTGTCCTTACCTTACCTTACCCTCCCCTTTCAATCTAAAATACTCTTCAAGTGCCTCTTGAATATTTGTAAGGACTGAGCCTCCCGAAGAATCAGCATCTGAGATTAGATACTGTTTTGGCAGTTCAAACTATTGAACTCTTAAACTCAGCCAATACTCTTCCAAACGTGAGGTCAGAATTAAAGATGCCCTAGCCGCAGCAGATTGCGATCGTGTCCTGAGGGACTGAACTATTCGGGGTTTAGAGTAATGATTACGCAGATCAGAGGGTACTCTGCGCGAGTAGTAGAAGATTCCATCTTTCTTATATGTGAAAGCTGGATTCCCTAAATTGGTCAACGATTTGGTCACCACTTGCTCCAAAGACTGTGAAGTTTTCTAAGTCTTTCAAGTGGTTAGCTGAAAAAAATGGCACGCCCAGAGAGATTCGAACTCCCGACCAACTGGTTCGAAGCCAGTTACTCTATCCAGCTGAGCTATGGGCGCGTGGAACGTGGATTATATACAGTTAATGCTGATGGGTCACTTCATCACTTCTCTAAGGCCGCTGTTTGCCACTCCTTCATAGCTGGCATTTACCCCCCCTCCTCCTATAAACTTTCTCCATCTAGACTATTATTCAGGTAATCGGGGGATTGCATGTCAGATCTAATTGCAGGTGAAACTGCTCCTTCGACGGGTGGTATGGACTTCTCGGCGGCTCCTATGCCGGCTCTGCGTCGGGGTATGGAGGTTGTCGGTTGGGTATTAGTTGCCCTGCTGGTGTTTACCGGCCTATTGGCTATCTTCGGTCGCACGGGCTTCATGATAGGGGCTCTCTCTGAACCCATTGCGAATCCTGAGGGGATGTTTAATGCCTTCGATATTCGCTACTACACCAATGCCATGGCGACGATACTGCATCTGGGGCCTGGCTTCTTCGTGATGGTACTCGGGCCGCTGCAGTTCATGCGTGGCGTGCGCAAGAAATACATCAAGGCGCATCGCATCAGCGGGCGCATCTTTCTGCTCTGCGGCGTCATCGGTGCCTTTTCGGGCATCGCCATTGGTGTGTTCGATCCTTTCATGGGTGTGGGCGATCAGGGCTTTAATGAGTCCATGGCCACAGCCTTCTTCTCTCTCTTTATCTTGCTCTCTCTAGTAATGGCTCTGGTGCGCATCAAGCAGCGTAATTTTGGCCAGCATCGCGAGTGGATGATTCGCGCCTTCGCGCTGATGTTGGCGATAGCTACCGAGCGCTTGATGCTGACTGCGCTGATGGCTACTACCGGCATTGAGATCGCGGTGTTGTTTGGCACCACGTTCTGGATGGCTGGGGTGAGCAATATGGCTGCGGCCGAGCTTTGGATTAGTTTTACGCGCACTCCCGGTAACGGCGCCAGACACTGGAAGGACCTGGACGCAAAAGCCGCTAGAGCTTAGTTACTAACAGAAATCACGCGAAGCGAAGAATGGAAGAACTCACCGAAATAGAAACCGTTGCACAGGTCATTCAGCTGGCCGTGGCACCCGTGTTTCTATTGGCGGGAATCGCCGGCTTACTCAACGTACTCTCGGTGAGACTGGGCCGCGCCGTGGATAGAGTGCGTGTCGTGGAGACACGACTTGGCAAGGAGAGGCATCCGAACACGTCGATGTGCTACAGGCAGAAATCGGCGCGCTGTGGAGTCGAATACGCCTGGCGAACTGGTCTATTCGTATGTTTTTCGCCGGGGCACTGGTGGTTTGTCTGGTTATTGTTTCTTTGTTTTTCAGCGAGCTCGCCGCGATAAACATATCGGCTGCGATCGTGGTGTTTTTTCTAGGCGCCATGTTGCTGCTGATAATGGGCCTTATCTTATTTCTGATTGAGGTGAGCATATCCACGCGCAGCATCGGTACCGGTATCACCGAGATACTCGATGAAGATAAGCCTGCCTCAGGCTAGGCTTATGCTGGTACTTTTTTAGTCTGATACTTCCTTAGCCTAGTACTTTCTTAGCCTAGTTAGCTTGTACCGCCTTTGCTGCCGCTTCCTTCTTCGCTATCGCCTTCGCCATAGAGGCCTTTATATTGCCATCCAAATTGCGCAGCGTCGGGCTCAACAGATAGAAGGCTGCTACCGTCGCCAGAAGAATCATGCAGGCGCCGAATAGCGCATTCGCCGCGCCAATGTTATCTGCCGCTATCGCCAGCGGGAATACACCGATGGGAGTGAGCGCGAAGGACAGCATCATGAAACTGCTCATGCGCCCTCTTACACTGTCATCTACCAGAATCTGTATCGAGGCATTGTTGATTGTCTGGCTCGCACTCACACACATATTCGCCAGCAAGAGCGGGAATAGCGCCAGATAGAAGCTATCAATTTCAACAAATATTGCCAGCAAGACACCGAAGGCTGCGGTGCTGCCCAGCATCAGCTTAAGCCGCGAGGCGTTGTCGCCACGGCGCAGAATCCAGATAGACCCCAACACACCCCCTATGCCGCCTATAGCCATCAGTGTACCTACACCACTTTCGCCAACACCCCACTGTTGCTCGGCGAGCATGACGAGAATGCTCTGAAAGGGCATGGCCAGCAGCATGGGTACCAGCCCGAATACCAGGCACAGCAATACCGGCCGGTTGTTACGCACATAGCTAAAGCCCTGACCGATATCTGCCAATAATTTTTCCTTCGGCTTGCCGCTGGTATTAGAGTGGCTTCGCTGCACACCAAACATACAGAGAATTGCCGTGCTATAGAGGGTGACAGAGAGCATATACGCAGCGGTGGCTGAATACTGTGCCACTACCAGCCCCATTATAGCAGGGCCGGTGACGCGACTTAGATTCATCACGCCGCTAGAGAAGGCCATGCCGCTCTGCAGCTTCTCCGGGCCCACCACTGTCGCTGTAATCGCCATACGCGCCGGCATAATAAAAGGAAAGGCACAGCCCGCCACGAACGCCGTACACAACATATGCCAGAATTCTAGACGATCGGTTAACAGCAGGGCCAAAATGAAGATCTCATTGGCCATAATCAGGCATTGACCTATTATCACTAGCTGCCTGCGCTCCACCCTATCGGTGATTGCACCACCTAACAGTGAGGCGAAGATCATCGGAATCGCCACCACCAGATTGATATAGGCTAGGGATGTCGCCTCGCCAGTCAGGTCCCAGGCGATAATCGTGCGGGTTAGCATCTGCCCTTGCATGGCAAAGAAGAAGGCTGCATTCCCGAGGAATAACCAACGGAACTGCTTTATAGAGAATACGGCGAAAGCGCTGGGTTTTGCCGTAACTGATTCTGTAGAGGGGGAAGAAATATTGACGCTCCTAAAGTGTGCGCGCAGTATAGAGCTTGACCTGCTCAAACAAAAGGTCTGCCATTCAATCCCAAAGAAAAGGCGTGACCAAGCCTCCCGGCCACCGCTGACTCTATCTTGTAAATCTACCTGCTTCTGTCTCAAAACGCCGAGCTAATGAAGTTAAAGGAGATCCGCTTTCGGCGAAGAAAAATAAATTATGCGTGGTGCTCGACTAAGCTGGTGATCAGGGTTATTTTTCGTCTTTACTTGGCAAAATCTGCTTACAGAGACCGCTGTTTTTATATACAGTATTTTATATCGGAGGGGCATTACCTATGAGCAATCGTTGCTGGTGGTCTGGCAAAGACCCAGTCTATATCGCCTATCACGACGAGGAGTGGGGAGTCCCTGTTCATGACGAGAGGCTGCTCTTTGAATTTCTCTGTCTGGAAGGTCAACAGGCTGGCCTGAGCTGGATCACAGTGCTGAAAAAGCGCAATCACTACCGCAAGTGCTTTAAGGATTTCGAGATAGACAGGGTCGCGAGACTGACCGACAAGACTATCGAGAAGCACCTTCTCGATACGGGGCTTATTCGCAATCGCCTAAAGCTGTATTCTATTCGCAGCAATGCGCTTGCTTTCAAACAGGTACAGAAGGAATTCGGTAGCTTCGATAGTTACATCTGGTCCTTTACCGGCGGCGGTGTGCTAGACGGCAAGCGCAAGAACGCGAAGAACGTGCCCGCTACTACCGATATCAGCGACGCAATGTCGAAAGATCTGAAGAAGCGCGGGTTTAAATTTATTGGCAGCACTATCTGCTACGCATTCATGCAGGCAGCAGGCTTAGTCAATGACCACACTGCTAATTGTTTTCGCTACAAAGAGCTGCAAAACTAAACATTATAAAGAATGCAGCTCCCATCTACGAACGAAGAACGAGAATTAAACTAGAGAGGTCAACTAAGAGAGTAAACCAAGAGAGGCAATACAATGATCGGATACGTAACGGTAGGCACCAACGAATACTCCTCGATTTAGATCACCAACTAGTAACTGCAATTTCTAAGCAATAATAATTATATATAAATATCAACAGCTTGCAAGCCAGCTAGTCAGAATCTTCCTGACTCGAAAACTGCGCATAGGCGACAGAGTTGAGCTCTTGTGCGCGATTGCCAAAGACAATCTTGTGCAGGGTATCGGCGATGGAGTTCTGAAAGTCATCCATATGCATATAGGCAGCCACGCTGCCTTCGGTAGGATCCAAGGCCAAGGTCTTCAGGTCACGGCGATGATCTTCAGTAATGATGATTACAGGCGTGGCACTGCGAAACGGGCTGCGTTTTTCCTCACTTCGTAGTCGAAAGAGAAATTGGTCTCGCGGCTTCTTATAGGGATTCCAACCCGTTACCACGCAAGAGATCTTATTTGTTACCAGCCCGAACATACGATTGTATTGTTGAATCGCCTCAGTCGCGTTTGTTTCGTTGTAGGTATTGATTGTCGTATATAAACTGGTATGACCAATTAGCGCAGCCGCTTCGTCGACTAAGTTATTGTTCAAATCATATAGGAGGATGACTGGTTTAAGGTTCATGATGTTTGAATCTTAACTCTTTCTGTTATTATTGATTATTGTACGCGCTTACCGAGATATCTACTTCAGACCCAGCAACTACACAGGCGTTTAGTTCGATCGAAACACGATGTTAGCCGAGATATCATCACGCGTAGTACGCGTCTCATTAGCTACAACATCCGAGTCTTCATAGCCAAAGCTTATACCGAATAGAATCTTCGTACCATCTTCGATTTGAAATGCCTCACGCACCATATCTGGATAGTTACGCATCGTACCCATGGGGCAGCTATGTAGCCCGAAAGCTACCATAGTCAACATCAGAGACTGTGCGAACATGCCTACATCGATCGCGACTGTCGTTCCAAAGGCTGGATTCATGCCCAGGAAAGCGATATGGGGCGCATCGAAGAATTCGAAGTTGCGCAGCACGGCACGCATGCGGCCCTCTTTGTCACCCCTGCCAATACCCATCTTGGAATACAGCGCGACTGCACACTCAACCTGCCTGGTTCGATATTCATCTTCAAAATCACCACGGTAGGGATAGTCTGGATTCGGCGTCACATCCCCTGCCGTGGCCTCAACCATCTGTCTTCGCAAGCGCTCTTTCAGTTCGCCGGACGCTACATAGACCTTCCAGGGCTGCACATTACAGTTGGAGGGTGCCTGCTGGGCAATCTCAAAGATTCGATTCATCACATCCTGTGGGACTTCCTTCTCGAGATAGCCTCGCACCGAATGGCGCGCATAGATCGAATCAATCAGGCCCATCTCTGGATCTATCACCGCGGGGTGATCCACTTGCTTTTCATTTTTCATACTTCATACCATCTTCTATCTAAAATAACGCTGAACACAATACACTTGCCTAAAGTTGGCTTAACTCAATATGCGGCCACCATCGACATCGATAGTTGTTCCCGTGACAAAGCCATTCTGCATAACGAATAGAATACCCTGCGCCACTTCCTCGGATGTTCCTGCCCGCTTAATCAGGTGAGTCGACGTCATCGCTTGCAGCTTCTCCTGCTTCTCATCACCCATGAAATCGAACATAGCAGTGTCGACGGTGCCGGGCGAAACCACATTGACACGAACCGGTGCCATCTCAACTGCCAGACAGCGCACCAAATTTTCGACCGACGCACCTACACAGCTAAGGGGAGACTGAGCCGGCTTTATCTTTCTTGCCGGCGAACCGCTAACGAGTGTTATAGCGCCATCTTCGGCGAGATACGAGGCGCCTGTTCGAACAACCTTCGCATAGCCCCACAACTTATCGTAGGCAGCTTTAAACTGATCTTCGGTCTGCTCGAGGAAAGGCTTAAGTGTTCTCTCGCCACCGACTGCCGCAGAAACCAGGTGATCGATAGTGCCAACTTCCTTGAATATCGCCTCCAGGCTGGCAGCGTCGTGAGTGTCTGCCTGTCGTACTTCGAAACTCCCGTTAGCTATCTTCTTTGCCGTCTCGATATGCCCCTCGGAACGTCCTGCCGCCCAGACTTTGGCACCCGCTGCGGCTGCTGTCTGTGCTGCCGCTAGCCCGATACCCGCAGTGCCACCGATAATTACTACATTCTTGCCAGCTAAAGTATTACTAGTCATTTCCTATCCTCTTAAATGCATTTTCTGGTTAATTCTGTGAATCTATTTATTAGTTCATCAAGCTATTAAGCTCAGTATTCGTTTGGCTCAAACTCTTCAGTAGCCGGTCAAAAAACCCTGCCCGGATTGAGTATTCCCTGTGGATCGAGAGTCTGCTTCAGCGCCTTCATTAATGCAATCTCAGGCTCACTCTTGCTATAGGGTAGAAACTGCTTCTTCATCAGGCCTATGCCATGTTCAGCGGAAACGGCACCGCGTAGCTCCTGTATCAAGCCATAGATGATTTCATCGATTGGTAAATGCAGGTTGCGTGTCTCGGGCCCCACGTGAATAACGATGTGTACATTGCCATCGCCGATATGACCGAACAGTCCGAGAATTGCATCGGGCCACTCGGCGCGCAACCTTCTCTCTACCTCTTCGCCAAAGTAACCCATGTCGTCGACGTTCAGGCTAACATCATAGGTATGCATATAGCCGACACCCGGATAGATTTCCGCCGCGGCATCTCGCACCGTCCACAGGTTCTTCATCTTGCTATCCGAGTCAGCAACAATAACTTCTTCTATTAGCTTCGCCTCACTCGCCGCCGATAAGACTTCCAGAAATAGATCGCTGTCTTTGTCCGCATGCGAACCCATACTCTCTACCAACACATAAAACCCAAACCGATCGGGCATGGGAACGGCAGCGTGGGGCACGTGCTGATCGATCAGCTTATAGGTATTGTTCCAGATAACTTCGAAGGCACTAAGATTCGCACCCAGGCCAGCCTGAGCATGAACAAGCAGATCGGCAACCTGCGCGAAGCTGTTCACGGCACACATCGCCACAACCTGACTACTGGGCTTGGGCGACAATTTGAGTACGGCGCGGGTAATAACGCCAAGCGTACCCTCGCTACCTATGAACAGTTGTTTAAGATCGTAGCCGGTATTGTTCTTACGCAGCTTGTGCAGGCCATTGATGATTGTCCCGTCGGCCAATACCGCCTCCAATCCAACCACAAGGTCCCGTGTCATGCCATAGCGGATGACGCGATTGCCGCCGGCGTTAGTGGAGAGATTACCGCCTATGGTACAGCTGCCCCTGGCACCGAGATCCAAGGGAAATAATAGATCATGGGCATCGGCATGTTCCTGAATAGTCTGTAACTCAACACCGGCCTCCACCGTCATGGAACTGGTAAAGGGATCCACTTCAACCACCTTCTTCATGCGTTCGAAGCTGAGGGATATCTCTCCATCCAGAGGAGCCGCAGCAGAGACCAGGCCAGTCATACCCCCTTGTGGCGCTATGGGCTGATTTGCCCCATGACAGAGTTTAAGGATCTCGGACACCTGCTCGGTTGAGCTGGGACGTAGCAACAACAGTGGCGGGACTGACCTTGCGCCCATAGCATCCTGATAGTTCTTCGACTCAATATCCGCACCCTCGCGATATCCGGCCGGGCCAACAATAGCCTTCAAGGATTCAATCTGTTCTTCACTTGCGCTAGCAGCCATAACGCTCTCTCAATACAGCCAGAAACGGGTATGTATGGTAGCACAGGGGTCTAAACTGAGCAGTAGCGAGCTTGCGAGGTATTTGATGGCAGTCTCCCGTAATGCTGCTACCATCGACACTGCGCAGGAGCCCAATTTCTTGAGTTCTTCGAAATCAATACTGCACGGCATCAAGGCAAGCTATGCAAAGAGAGGGTAAATCATGAAAAATTTCTTATTGGTGGCGATCGCCGCAATAGCACTAACTGGCTGCACCTGGGTGCAACTCGCCGCCGAGGGAGAGAATGTCAGCCTGGCGGGTGTCGACGTGATCGGCAATTGTGAACGTATCGGTCGAGCCACGGCCAAAACACTGGGCAAAATAGTGGCGTTAGAGCGCGGCGGTGGTCGACTGCAGGAAGAATTGCTCACACTGGCCCGCAACGAAGCAGGACATATGGGTGGAAACACCGTGGTGCCGGAATCTCTTATCAATGATGGCGAACAAGATTTCGGCGTCTATAACTGCCCCAGATAGCGGCAATAAAGGCCTATAGCTAGATCAGCCCTCCTCCGGAGGGTTGTATTTCCTTCCGGTTAATCAAATTAGCCTTGACCTTCCTTAGATATTTAGATAATTTTCTAAATATCTAAGGAAATACTATGCAACAGGTTCTCGAAGCCATCTCTGATCCGACCCGTCGCAAGATCCTCGACCTTCTCAAGAAGGGCGAGATGTCCGCGGGCGAGCTAGGCAAGCATTTCGATATTAGCGGCCCCTCTATGTCTCATCATCTCAGCAAGCTCAAGGCGGCCGACCTGATACTGGCAAGCCGTCGCGGTCAGTCTATCCACTACTCCATCAATACATCGGTATTCGACGACGCCGCACAATTCGTCATCAGCTTCTTCCAGGACAAAAAAGAACGCGTAGAAAAGGAGGAAAGTGAATAATGAAGTTCCTACTCAACAATATTCTAAGCTTTGTCTGTCTCGTGGCTATGTGTGCGGTTGGGCTTGTCATCTACCCGGGTCTGCCTGAGTCACTGCCTACACAATTTGATCTCAACGGTGTCCCCAGCAACTATCTATCCAAGCAGGCAGTGATACTCATCATGCCGCTGGCCTACGCCGCCTCGATCGCTGCAATAAATTTTATGGTGCGCTATTCTCCGGATAAGTTCTCCATGCAGAATAGTCAGCGAGCAATGGACATCATTATTTTTAGTGTCGGAACTCTCTTGTTCTCCCTTCACCTTGGCATTATGACCAGCCTCGGTGATAGCACTATTTTCCAGCGCTACTTCTCGATTGGATTTGCCAGCTTTCTGATTGTAACCGGCAATGTCTTTGGCAAGACCGAGAGAAACTTCATCATCGGCATTCGCATACCCTGGACTCTCGCATCTAAAGAGAACTGGCGCGCAACACACCGCTTCGCCGGCCGATTGGTGGTTATTTCCGGTGTATTGCTGCTATTCATCAGTCTCTATACAGCC
Organism: Gammaproteobacteria bacterium; assembly: GCA_029253585.1. GTDB lineage: Bacteria > Pseudomonadota > Gammaproteobacteria > Pseudomonadales > Pseudohongiellaceae > UBA9145. The sequence continues at coordinate 166,463 of JAQWZF010000018.1, read as the reverse complement.
TCACTGTAGACGACTCTGGGGCTGAGCTGGCTGGTGGTTTCTGCCGTCTACTCGTTCCTGTTCTTCCTAAAAAATGAGAGGACCAGCTAGTGAATAGACGTCGAATACGCGATAATACGAGGCGAAATATTTTCGCCGTCATTGAACCAGACCTGAATTTGGTTCGACTTATTGAACGGTCAAAACAAATACCCTTTCAAGCGATTCAGACGAGTCTCACTGCTGCGTACCGGCACTTAAACTTGGTGAATCTGCGCACCATCACACTACATTTCGGGTTATAGCTATGGAAAAACTTCTACTTTCTCTCAGCGATGCTTTCGGTCAGGCACCTTATCGGGTACTCAAGTTTAAGAACTTTGTTCTTGCCGGTCTGATTGTCATTACTACAGTTATGGTCTATGGCATCTATACCCGTACGACGTTGGATATGACGACCGACAGCTTTCTCGATGATACCGACCCCGCCGCGTTGGCGCTGGATGAGTTTCGCGAGCAATTTGGTAGTGACGAGTCTATCTTTCTGGTCTATAGGGCAAAAGACGGCAATGTATTCTCCAGAGAATCCTTAGCAGCCGCTCAACAGCTCACCGACGATCTACGCAACTGGCAGTCGCTGGATCGCAGTCAGTACCCCGAATCGATTAACGGCATTCCGCTGGTCTGGGACGAGCTTAGTCATATTCGCCGCGTACAATCTATCGCGAATCTTCGCTACCAGGAAAGCGTAGAAGATAGCCTGCTCTCTAACCGCCTGGTACCCAGCGCCTTACCCGAAGAGAATGCAGAGCTAGGTCAGATCCGCGGCAAGGCCCTCTCATTAGACGACTACCTACTCGCCTTCTATTCAGAAGACACAGAATACGGTGCCATTTTAATTCAGACGGATTTCGGCACCAAACCAGTTGAAGGATTCGTATCGGCAGTCGATGCCGCGAACGTATCACTCGATGACAGTTTCGCCAGCTTTGGCGATGCGGATAGCTTTGATCTCGAATTTAGCGAAGATGTAAAAGTACAGGAAATAGAATTCGAAGCGGTAGACATGTTCAGCTACACCTCCTTTCATGTCATGTCGAAAGCCATCTACGAAAAATATGAGGCTCAGTTTGAGTTTTTCCCTGTGGGTACTCCGCCGCTGATGGAGTTCATGCTGGAAATGCTTTCCGAGATGCAGGTGCTAGGCATAATCCTGATCTTAATTTTTACACTCCTTCTATGGATACTATTTCGCTCCTTCAGTGCGGTACTCTGGCCGCTGGTTACAATACTGCTAAGTATCGCCTGGGCCTGGGGCATACCGGCCTGGACTGGCGTCGTACTGACCACCATGATATCGCTAACAATCATGTTGATCTTTGCCGTGGGGATCGCCGACTGCGTGCACGTGATGAGCGCCTACTTCTCATTCCGACGCGAAGGAGAAGAACACTATGTCGCCCTCTCCCACGCCTACCGTAAGACCAGCCTGGCTATCTTGGTAACCACGATTACTACCATGTGCGGCGTTATGGCTCTGACCACATCTGATCTGGCGATGATTCAGGTATTCGGCTGGACCTCTGCTGTGGGAGTGTTTCTCGCCTTTTTCTTTACCATCGTGCTACTACCAATACTGCTAGACCTCTGGCATCCAGGAGATCCCGATGCCGACGCGAGCTTCGCAGACAAGCTCGGAAAGCGCTGGCACAGCCTGCAGAGAAATACTAAAACGGCTATTGCCGTGGTTTATTTTATCGCTGTATTCGCTATACTAGGGCTAGCTATCGGGGCCTATATCGCGGTGGTGACCATTCTCACCTATGTGGTAGTGAACTGGCAGAAACCGATTCTGGACAGAGTCCCTGCTTTCACCGCTCGCTACCCCTACCTCATCATGGCTATCTTCGGCGCCATCTTCGTATCCTGCTTGTATGGTATGAGCAAGATTCGTATCGATAGCAATATGGCAGAACTCACCCGCGAGGACTCCATCATTCAACGCGCCTACAATGTCGTCGATGAAAATATGGCAGGCTCACAGAGCATGGAGATTGTCATCAACACCAATGCCGTCGACGGCATGATGAATCCGCGTCTACTGCAGGCAGTTGATGAACTGCAGGGACGCATCGAGGCACGCTATCCAAATGAAATATCGCGCACCAACTCGCTGGCCAATATCGTGAAGGAGACGAACAAGGTCATGAACGATGATGACCCCGCCTACGATCGCATTCCGGACTTGGAACTCATGGTTTCGCAGCTACTCTATCTGTTTAATAGCTCAAACCCTGAAGACCGCCGCGCCTTGGTATCGGATGACTACAGCAAGTCTCACATCACCATCAGCGCCTACAATGCCGGCTCTTATCAGTACCAGGCATTCTTCACGGAGATGGAACAGGAAATAGCTAAAACCTTCGCCGATCTCGAATCAGAGTTTCCGGAATTGCAGGTCACCGTTACCGGCAGCATGGCGATGATGATGCGCATGGCCGACGATCTCGCCCGCTCACAGTACGCGAGTCTCTTGCTGGCCTTAGGAATAATCAGTGTCATCATGATTGTCACCCTTGGCTCACTCCAGGGCGGCCTGCTCGCCATGATTCCCAACCTCATTCCAGCTGTCTTGAGTTTTGGCCTCATGGGCTTGCTAGGCCTGCCACTGGATACCGATACGCTATTAATCGCACCGATCATCATCGGCATCGCCGTAGACGACACCATACACTTCATGACCCATTATCGAGTCGATCTGGCTCGCACCGGCAGTATCAGCCAGGCGCTGATCAGCACGATTCGTGACGTGGGCCAGGCGGTTATGTTCACTACCATGGTGATTGCACTCAGCTTTGCCCTACTGAGTTTCTCAGGACATCTGGGAATGGCGAAGATGGGCTTCTTCGGGTCTATCGCGATATTCTTCGCCCTACTGTGCGATCTGTTCCTGATTCCGGCGATGATCATTACCTTCAAGCCAACATTTGGCGTGAAGAACGCAAACACAGAGATTGATTTTTCGAAAGCCGTGCAGGCCTAACGAGAAAGAAACGTAAGAGAAATACTGAAAGAAATATTGAAAGAAACGGGAGATACAGATGCGACGTAATATTCTAGGCAAGGGACTAGTCTGCTTGATAGCGGCTGGACTACTGTTCCCGCTGCAGATAATTGCACAAGATCTTAGCGCGAGAGAGATCATGGAGGAGCTTGAAGACAATCGCCGAGCCACATCAAACTCTGCGCTCTCTCGCATGCAATTGTCGACCTGTAAATTCGGCGTACGCGAGGGCAAGATTACCTGTGCCGAACGCCCCCGCGTAAAGTCACTGGAGTCGGTTGGCAAGGGGTATGGAACTGACCTCAGAGACACGCGCTCGGTCGCAATTCTGCTTGAGCCCGCCGCCGAACGCGGCATCGGCATGCTCAGCTTCATCTATGATGACGGCGCCAGAGATAACGAGACCTGGTTATACCTTTCCGCGCTGGGGCGTGTAAAGCGCATTGCTAGCGGCAGCTCGGATGAAGAGACAGAGCCGGGCTCACTATTCGGCTCTGAGTTCACAACCGAAGATCAGGACACTGGCAAGCTGGATGAATACGAGATCAACCTCCTCGAGGAGACGGTAGAAGCTGGCAGGGAAGTCTGGAAGATTGAGACGGTTCCGAATGAGGAACGCGCACGCAAGTCCCGTTATTCCCGCACCGTGCTCTACGTCGACAAAGAACGATTCGTCGAGCTCAGGATAGAGATGTACGACCAATACGGCAAAGAGATCAAACGCATGTTGGGGTCTCGGGTCGAACAGATGAACGGTATCTGGGTCGCTCGCTCTACCACTATTATGAACCTGGTGACGAACCGACTCTCGAATATGGCTTTCCTCGAGATGCATACCGGCATCGATGTGCCCGATGAGTTTCTAACTCAGCGCACACTAACCGATGCAGCATTTAGAGAGACCGAACTAGAAAAACTACGGGCGCAGATTAACTAGCCGACACAGTGCGAATGAAACTAATTGGAATATTCGCGGGTCTTTCTGCGAGCGCCCTGCTCGCAGCACCGAATTCCTCATCGGCTCAGGACGATGTAATGGTACTCGATGACGATGTGCAGTTCGATGCCGATGTCGATTTCAGCTTCGATGATGACTTATTCAGCGCCGCGTTTGATGAAGATAGCTCTGCGTCAAGCGCATCCTGGCTCGATAATTTCACCATCAAGATCACGCAGCAGTTCTCAGGCCAGGTAAACAATCACAGCGTTGAAATTCCCTCACTCTTCTCATTTCCCCGTGAGGCGGAGTTGGAGACCAATCGCCTCGGTGCCAATATTCGCTACCAGAATGCCTTCGCCCCCGGCTGGCTCCTACAGGCAAGCGGACAGATCAGAAGCTACTGGCAGGACGACTACCAATACGAGGCAGAAGGCGACAAGATTGATATCGAATATCGCGTCAACGAGTTCTTCCTACAGCGTAGTTTCGATCAACACAGCGTTAAATTTGGTCGGCAGACAGTAGTCTGGGGCGAGACCACGGGTAACTCGGTGTTGGATATTATCAATACCACCGAGTTCCGCGACTTCAACATCATCGACATCGAGGAAGCCCGCCTAAACCAGTGGCTATTGGTCTGGGATTACTTCGGTGAGGGCTCCAATTTTTCCAGCTTTCTCAATATCTTTCCGGAATTCAATCCTCCTGCCGTGCGCGGCAGCCCATTCTTCTTCGAGCCTGCGTTCAATCTCACCGACTATGACCGCGACAGCGGCCTGCAATTTGAAGCTGGCACAAAATGGCGCAAGTCTTTCGAGGGCAGCGACATTTCCTTCATGGCTGCCTATCTATATGAGAACCAGATGCGTTTCGAGGACCCAATTAGCGGCATCGGCGATGCAGTAGCCCAGGTAAATGATTTCTTCTTGCTAGGCTTTAGCGCGAATCGCGCCGTTGGAAAACTATTACTAAACTTCGATCTTGCCTACAGCCATGGTGTGCAAGCAGACAGCTTTAGCTTCCCCGGAACCGCCAGTCTGGCCAATCCCGTAAACCTCAAGAAGGACCAGATAGGCACTTCCTTTGGCTTCGAATATGCCATTAGCAATGAACAGAGTATAAGTCTGGGTATTCAGGCGCAGAAACTATTGGATGAAGACGAGGGCCTGTTGTCGGGGCAATCGCTGATAAACGACGGGGTATTCGGAAGCTGGCTGGTGCGCTATAGCAATACTCTAATGAATAGCGACCTGGTTATCTCTTCTACTCTGCAGGGTGACCTTAACGCAAACTCCCTGCTGGCTATGTTGGGCGTCGACTACACCGTAAACGATAACTGGGCAGTCGGTGGACAGATAATCAGCATTACTTCCAACGACGCATCTCCGCTAATCTTCTTTGACGAGGATGTTAGGCTGGCGGCGACGCTTAGCTATTCGTTCTAATCACACCCGGTAACGAACCATCTGACTCGAGCTCTTGGCTTAGTATTTGAGTGGTCTTTCAAAGATATCTCTGTCGAATTCATCTTCCCAGTTAGCTACGGCGGTTGAGACCGAAAGGTCCCCTCCAATATTCACTGCCGTGCGCAGCATATCTAACGGCCGATCGAAAGGTAGGATGAAGCCTATAACGACTGCAATCTGTTCGGGGCTCATGCCAATCGTTTGCATAACTGCCGCTATGAGAAATAGAGAGGCACCAGGTACCGCTGCCGTTCCGACAGATACCAATGTCGTCGAACCTGCAATCAGTGCATAGTCTGTCAGGCTCAGATCGATACTGAAGGCCTGAGCCGCAAACACGGAGACAATACCCACATATAGCGCCGTACCATCCATATTGATAGTGGCACCAAGGGGCAATACCGTAGAGGCGATCACCGGTTTAATACCCAAATTCTCTTCGGCCACAGACATGGAAACCGGCAGCGTTGCAGAACTGGAAGAGGTAGAGAATGCCACCAGCATGGCATCCCGTGCGCCGCGAAAAAACATGACCGGCGACAGCTTCAAGGTGAGCTTGATGATGATCAGGCCGTGAACTATGACCAGGTGCGCGACAGAACCGATTAACACCGCCAGAGCAAGGGTAATTACGTCAAGCAACGCCATTACTCCCTGCGTTCCGGAAACCCAGGCAATCAGTGCGAATACACCAAACGGTGCCACCTCCATCACCCAGTGAGTTATACGCAGCATCATCTCGCTACTTGCATCCATCAGGTCTGCAACGGGCTTGCCGCGTTCGCCGATGGTTAACAGGCTCACACCACATAACAAGGCGAAGAAGATGATCGCCAGAATATTGCCCTCTGCCAATGCGGCTATCGGGTTAGACGGCACGATACTCATCAGGCGCTCGGAGAGTGGAATGGTTTCCTGAATCTCGCCGGGCACTGCCGCCGAGAAATCGACACCGACACCTGGCTGCATAATTGCCGCCAAAAACAGACCGATGCTTATTGCGGCAAGGGTCGTGGCCATATAGATGACGAGTGTCTTAACGCCAAGCGAGCCCAGCTTGCTAGGATCCCCCATCGACACAACGCCAGAGACCAGGGTCACAAATACCAAGGGCACAACTACCATTCGAATCAAGCGCACAAACAGGTCACCGATCCAGGCAATACTCGCCGAGCCGGGGCCCCAAAGCATTCCCACGATCGCTCCCAAAACCAGTGCCGCCAAAATGCGTTTCCACAGAGCTATCTCAAACCAGGTCGCGACCATCGTTTATCCACCAATTAGTAGTCTTATATTGTTTTGTTTAAATCGACTGAGAGCCACTGCATCATTGCAAAACTCTCTGTTGATCTAAAGCCTATCTAAATACCGCTTGCTAGGAGACTATAGAAATTCATACCATAGTTCCAGCCCCAAACCCCCATACCCCAGGGAGCCAAGATGGTAGAGTGGATTCAAGGAACCGTAAGCGACAATATTCATTGGACTAAAAACCTCTATTCGCTGAAGATTGATGCCGATGTAGATGATTTCATCGCTGGTCAGTTCACCAGTCTTGCGCTCGATATAGACGGCGAACGCATCGCTAGACCCTATTCGTTTCTTAGCGCGCCTAGCCAGCGCCCACTGGAATTCTTCTTCTATACGGCGACAGGCGGCGTACTCTCCAACGCCATGCTGGAATTAGAGCCCGGTGACCGTATCTGGCTGAAGAAAAAAGCAAACGGCTTCTTCACCCTGGCAGAGGTGCCCGACTCTCGCGATCTATGGCTTTTTGGAACCGGCACAGGCATCGCGCCCTTCTTCTCGATTCTCAAGACGGAGGAACCCTGGCGGCGATTCGAGAAGGTCATACTGGTGCATGGTGTAAGAACCGCCGCCGATCTCAGGTACCACGAACTTATCGATGAAATTCAACAGTACCGAGGGGATAAATTTCAGTTTAAGGCCTTCGTGACGCGAGAGAATATACCTGGCACCTACCATGGAAGAATTCCTGCCGCCATCGCCGATGGAAACTTGGAAAACGCCTGCTCTACCAAGCTATCGATCGAAGATTCCCAGATCATGCTCTGCGGTAATCCCGACATGGTGAAAGATGCCGTAGAGGTCTTGAAAGAGCGTGGTTTCAAGAAGAACCGTCGACGCACCCCCGGTCAGATTACCGTTGAGAACTACTGGTAGTTATTCGAGCAGATTCAGTCTGGAAAGCTTTCTCCAGTAACTGTACGCCGATGCTGATGTTGCAACAATCATTGCCCACATCACATAGTAGAAAATATTGGCCAGTTCAGGCGGCACATCTGGGTAATTAAAGCTCAGATTTTCAGCATTGCTTAACAGCACCACGATGCAACCTACAGTTAAAATCAATTCCGAGCCTATGCGTAGCAGCATTCGATTCTTCGACCAAGCCTGGTTGAAAACCAGATAGAAATACTGGGGTATAAGAATCACTGTCTCTATCTTCATCCAGAGCACAAGCGTATGAATTGGATTCTGATTTCGACCCAGAAATGTATCCAGCGAATATTCGATACTTACAAGATTGAGAATGGTCAGCCAGGTAACCGCGGCAATGCAGGAAATCAACGCACCCCAGACACTCGCGAGGGCATTGTCGCGCTGTTCCAGAGCATTCGGCTCCCAGCTATCCAGATACTGATGGCGCTCCATCAGGCGTTCTGTCAATACATGCCCTACCGTTATCACGCCGACAATATAGATGTAGGTATTCACGAACACCCAAGGACGAGAAACATCACCCAGGTCGACGCGAAATAGAATTTCCGACGCGAGCACGATTAGAGTGATACAAGTGGAGATCGCCAGAGAGACGAGCACCGACACTCGATAGAACGGATAAAGCGTCGGCCCAATCAGCGAACGTGCCTCCCCTTGATATTGGGCTGCCACCCGCAGCGGATGTCCGAACTCGCTGAGAGTTTTAATCTGGGACTCTTCATTCACCGCAACCCCAGGCTCAACAGCCTGGTCTGCGAGCTTCTCCGTTAAATTCGCGCGCAGCTCATCGACGATATCTCTCCGATTCTTGCGTGGCAGATAACTTTGTACATCTGCTAGATACCGATCCAGGGGACTCTTCTTCGCTAAAAAATTCATTCGTCTTTTTCCTAACTTAGCTCCCAACTTGGCTCATGACCCGCTCTTAGCTATGACCGGATTTTTCCTATAGATCTATTCAACTGCTGCCAATCAGTTTGAAGTACCTGCAGAGTCTCCTTACCCTTTGCCGACGCTTTGTAGTAGCGGCGCTTCCTGCCCTCCTCGCTTCTCCACCGACTATCCAGCAGGCCATAGGACTCCAGACGTCTTACCAGCGGATAGAGCGTACCTTCTTCGATATCGATATCTACGGCCTGCAATGACTTTCGTAGCGAATACCCGTACTGCTCTTGTTCAAGGGCTTTCAGCACCGCCAGTATCAAGATGCCGCGCCGGAGCTCGAGACGCATGGACTCCAATTTTTCATTCATAGGACCTTCCCTTAAATACTATGTACCACACAGTAATAGAATGCAAGTGCGCGGGCGGATTTATAGTGGTTTCAGCGACCAATCTGACGCAAGTCAGTGAGGCCAGCGTATTCGGGAGAGTGGTTAGGCGACTGGCTTCGCTAGAGCAGCGCTGCGGCGCTAGCGGCAGCAGTAGCGGAGGCCCAGTTTGTGTTTAGCTATGCGCAAGCAGGAAGCCGAGCCAGGGATCGGCTGTTGCTTTACTGCAGAGACGCTTATGCGCTGTACAGAGTGTACGTACCTATCGCGATAAAACCTACGCCAGCGATGTAATGAAGGTATTTTTCATTAATATATTCAGTCATTAGACTGCCAGCCAGTACGCCCAGGCCGGAGGCTACGATCAGAGCTGCTGACGCCGCGAGGAACACAGTAAGTTTGCTAGATTCCTTATCAGCGACAAACAGCATCGTCGCAAGTTGTGTCTTGTCTCCTAGTTCAGCTACGAACAATGACACGAAAATCAAGCCAAATACTCTCCAATCCATACTTCACCACCTTAGCATCAGGCACTCTATGCCTGAATAACAACATGAGCCAGCACTAGAGCGGCTTCTTGTTGAATCGATATTCGTACATTATGGTCGTTATCTGGCCAATTTTCAGGAAGCGCGTAAAATCGTCAGCCTAACGAAAATTCTCTGGCAATACCCGAGCGTGGCTTAGCCTCTCAAATACGGCACCAATATCGATCAGTTCTTGCTCCTGAAAGGGAGGCGCTATAAGAGTCAGGCCTATGGGACGACCACCTTCCTCATAGCCCATAGGAATAGTCAGCGCAGGATAGTTGGCAAGAGCAGCCATGCCTGCATTGCGATTATTGATAGAGAGCAAAACATCCAGGCCACCGTCCGCGAAGATCTGCTGCAGCTGCATCTGGGCCGAGGACTGCAGCTCATCTCGCAGGGCCTCCAGTTCGGCGGCACCGAGCTCCAACTCCAACTCCACCATCATGTCGACCAGGCCCTGCCCATAGGGAGCGCGCAACTCTGGATTTTCGGCATTAAACGCCTGCAGCTCCTCGATATTGGATATCGCCACAGCAGCGGCTGAAAAATTCTCTAAATAGTAGGCGAGGTCACGCACCATCTCCCCAGCGAGCAACTCAGAGAAACGCAGATTGCGCCCGGATGTGAGGCTAACAGACACCGCATTAGCTCCATCGCCAGTCAATAAGGCAATCGCGCTCTGATAGAAAGGCTCGTCCTCAAAGTTTTCGATGATACCCAGGCGCTTTCCCTGCAGACTTATGTTTCTGTAAAGAAGACTACTGCCATCGCTGATTAACGGCATCGCGGTATCATTGGCATCATAGCCTGCCATGGCATTAAACAAGGTAACGGCATCCGCGACACTGCGCGTAATCGGCCCCGTCGTGTCCAGTGTCGCCGAGATCGGAACAACTCCGGTGCGACTGAGGCTGCCGGTTGTAGGTTTCAGACCTACGGAGGAATTCGCGCTGGCGGGAGACAGTATCGAGCCAGAAGTCTCGGAACCCACCGCCACCGTCGCAAGATTGGCCGCCATTGCTGCCCCGCTACCTGAACTCGAGCCGCCAGTACCAAACAATTTTCTCCCATAGGGGTTTAGTGTCTGCCCACCCATCGCGCTGTAGCCTGAAGGACAGCCCGTGCAAAAGAAATACGCCCACTCACTGAGATTAGCCTTACCGAGAATGATGGCTCCATTGCTCAGCAGACGGTCCGTAATAAACGCATTTGCAGCATGATTTTCCGCTAGCGCCAGGGAACCTGCGGTAGTCGGTAGTCCCTCGAAGCCAATATTGTCTTTTAACAAGACCGGTATACCAAACATCGAGTCCGCGGCCACTTCCCTACCCTGCTCTCGCTGCCGATCGAGGCGGCGAGCCCGGTTAATAACATCTGGATTGAGGGAAATGACTGCATTGATGTAGCGCGCATTGTCCGTTTCTATTTCACGAATTCTATAAATGAAGAACGTGCTCAACTCGGCATAGGACATTGCGCCACTGGCAACGCTGGCTTGAATCGAAGCTATATCCTGCTCCAGAATCAGCGGCTTTAGTGCCTGATATCTGTCTGCCGAGAAAGAGGCGAGCTCGTCGAGAAACGGCGCCCATAGCGAGTTCTTATCCAACACTTTAGAGTTGAGCAGCTTGAAATGCATACTCTGGTTCTCATGCTCTGCCAACTCCCGAAGCTCAGCGCTTTCATCAACACGGTGCCACGCAGGAGATTCTCCTTCCGCGGCGATTGCAAAAACAGCGAAGAACGCAAAGCAATAGGGAAACGCAAATGCCAGTCGATGGCGCAGGGTCTTCAGACAGATTTCTAACACGGTGGGCTTCCCCTCAATGAAATTATGATCCAGATCATAATCGGAGTCGGATTTCGGCACAATTGAAATGCTCCCGCAATTAGATCATGTGCTAGACGAGAGACGTCGCATAAATTTGAGGAAGGTTGCCTGGCAGCGATTTCTTACAGAGAAAAAGGCTACTCGTGGCGCAGCGCCTCTACCGGATCCATGTCGGCCGCGCGTATCGACGGATAGATACCGAAGATCACACCAATCAGAGCCGATATGGAAAACGCCAATATCGGCGCGAGCGGAGTAACTATCGTGGTCATCCCCCAGAACGCAGAAATAATGAACGGAATGGCGATACCCAAGACAACTCCGATGAGACCACCGACTCCCGACAGTATCACCGCCTCGATTAGAAACTGCATGATGATGTCTCGGCGCTTCGCACCCAGCGCGCGGCGTATACCAATCTCTCGAGTTCGCTCCGTTACACTGGCTAGCATGATGTTCATGATGCCTATGCCACCTACCAATAGCGAGATGCCGGCTATGGCGCCGGCAACGATCTGATCTCGAAGTGCGCTTTCCTCTGCCTGCCGCAGTAAGGCAAGAGGCACCTCGATGGCATAGTCGATATCCTTATGCCTGCGCTCGAGTATGCTATCGATGATCTCACCAACCTCGATAACACCGTCCTGATTCTCAATCTGAATTATTGCCTCGTGCAGTTCCACGGTTTCGGATTCGACGCCGCCGGCGGTCTGCCGCGTAGTAGTTTCACCGAATCGACTCTTCGAGGAGGTAAAGGGAATAAAGATGCGACTCGGCGCCGAATTGGAACTACCCGCCTGGTTCTGACCCAGATTCGAGAAACCTTCCGACTCCATTATTCCAATGACATTGTAGTAGTCGCTATCGATGCGTATCGATTTACCAAGCGGGTTGTCTATGGGAAATAAGCCCTGCGCCACCTCATCGCTCAGCACCACAACATTGGCATGATCGCGCATCTCCGACTCACTGAAGAAACGCCCGGCTCTGAGGTTATAGTTGCGCGACACAGGATAGTAAACTGAAGTACCTACTACATCGGTATTCATGTTGAGGCCGCCATTCCACACGTTCTTCTTTACAATGCGAGAGGAAATTACATTGCTGATCCCTGGTATCGAATTACGAATAGCCGTGATGTCGGCGACAGTCAGTCCGTAGACAATTGCCTGGGGTGGACCAAAACCACTGCGGCTACTCTCCTCTACCTCGGCAGGCTTTACACTCTTGAGCAAAATATTGCTGGCACCGAGATCACGAAACTGTTGCTGCGCCTCAAAGCTTGCACCCTCACTCACCGCCAGCATGGCGATCACGGCCGCAACTCCAATGACGATACCGAGAACGGTTAGAAGCGAGCGTAGTCCGTGAGAGTGGATACTCTTGATACCGACTTCGGTGATTTTTCTGAAGCGAAGAAAATTGAAACCGCTGTTGAGGACAGGGCGTTTGCCCGCATGTGATTCCGAACCTGGAGGATTAAGGGTTATGTCTGTCATCGCTTTCCACCAGTCCATCACGCAGTCGCACCCAACGCTGCGATCTTTCTGCCAACTCATCGGAGTGGGTAACCATGATCAGCGTCTTACCCTGATCATGCAGCTCATCGAAGAGATTCAAAATTTCTGCACCCGATTTCGAATCGAGATTACCCGTGGGCTCATCGGCCAGAATAATAAGCGGATCAACCGCCAGAGCGCGTGCGATAGCCACTCGCTGCTGTTGCCCCCCGGACAGTTCGAACGGCTTGTGATCGACACGATCCTGCAGGCCAACACGGGCAGCAAGCCCCATAGCGATCTCGTGACTATCGGCCTCCGAATAGCCCTGATAGAACAGTGGCATCTCGATATTCTCGAGAACATTGAGTTGCTGAATGAGGTTGTAAGACTGAAAGATAAACCCGAGTCTGGCGCCACGAATAGTCGATAGCTCATCGTCTTCCATCTTGGACGTGTCTTCATCGCCAAGAAAATAATTGCCCTCGGTAGGCTGATCCAGACAGCCCAGAATATTCATCAGCGTCGACTTGCCGCAGCCCGAGGGGCCCATGATACTAATGTAGTCACCCTGGTAAAAATCGAGGCTAATACCATGCAATACCTCAACAGCTAAGGCACCCATAAAATACGTCTTACGAATAGCATCCAGGCTAGCGACGACTTCCCGCCCTGCAGTTACGGCAGAGTCGCTATTTGTGCTCGTGGATAAATTGGTCTCAAGCATTGCTGGGCTCTTTGCAGCTGGATTTATCTGAGTAATACATAGGGTGGCAAGGCTTAGCCTCCGGACGCCTGATTCAGGCTCTGCTGAGGTGGAAGCAACAAGACTTCCTCACCCTCTTCCAAGCCACTTGTCACTTCGATAAAAGAATCGGAGAAGGTGCCTACTTCGATCTCGCGACGATCTGGTCTGCCACGATTGGAAACATAGACCACGCGCTTGTCATCGAAATAGGTAACTGCCTGTATTGGAATATAGACCACATCCTCTAGGCTGCGTACCAGAATTTCGATCTCTGCGCTCATGCCTGGTCGCAGCCATTCGTGCGTGCCATCGATCTTGATCGTGGTTGGATAAACCTTTAGATCCGGGTTCATAAATGAATTTGCCGAGTCGGCAACCACGGCAACCTTGGTAACTACGCCGGTTAATTCCTCATCGGGAAATGCATCTACCGACACCTTGACCGTCTGCCCTACGGCGACGCGCTGCACCGCCGACTCGTGAATATTCACCTTGACCGCCATCTCGCGCATATCTGGAATAGTCAGAATCGACTGCCGCTCTCTAACCGTTGCGCCTTCCTGAATAGCTTCCTGAGAGCTGCTACGATAGCGCATCGAATTCTGATTGGAGGCTCCATAGACGACGAGACCGGGCCGCTGCGCACGGATGGTTGCCAGTTCGATCTGCTCGTTCACATCCGCGAGCTTTACCCGCTCCAGGTTATATTTACGCTCGGCCGAACTATAGCGAGCAGCCTCCTGCGCCTTCTCTGCAATATTCTCTTTAACCTGACGCTGGTAACTCATTACCGCGTTCTCATAGTCCGATAGCCTTTCTTCTGCGTCTTTGGGAAACGTGTATTGAATATAGAGCTTCAAGGACGTTTCCTCTTGCTCCATTTTATTCCGAGCCTTGTTTAGATTTAGCTCCTCGGCTTCCAATTCCGTCGGCGTTATGAAACCGCGCGCTTCCAATCTGCGCTGCCCTGCTATTCGATCCTGCGCTAATAACAGTTCTTCTTGGGCTACCTGCAAACCATCTTGGAGACTACGCAGCTGCTGCTTGGCCTCACCATCTTCCAATTTGTTGATGTCGGCATACTGAGTAAAATCGAGCTGATCCCGTATCGCCATATAGCTGTCATCCATCAGCAGGTTCGGTTCGGCATCCAGTGTTCGAGTGCTAGTCGTGCTTGACGCAGCGGCTTGCAGGGATAGAGTCTCCGGCCCTCGCGGCACCCGAGCGCCAGACTCCACAGGAGTATCTGTTGCCGCACCATCGGGCCTCCCACGGCTACCACGATTGCCGCGAGGAGATCCGCCCTGACCAAAGCTTTGCATGCGCTGCAACATTTCAGCGGGAAGAGTGCCGCCATTGTCAGCCATCGCCTGACGAATTCTTTCCTGCATCTTTGGCGGCATGGCATCGAGATCGAAGGGCATTTCCGCAGACCCGGCAGCCGAATCTGTAACGGCAGACACATCCAGAGCTGGCTTGTCCGCTAGTTGCGCTGCCTTCAGGTCGGCCTGTTCTGCCAGCGCCAATCTTTCTTCTATCTCTAGTTGCTCGACTATCTCATTGACGATATTGCCACCGAGGTATTTCTCAAAATCCAGTTTCGCGAAACGCACTTCCTGTCGCGCATCGTTAAGGTCCGTCATGTTTTGATTTAATTGAATTTCGTATTCTGCTTTGCGCTCTATGTAGCTTGCTTCCGCCGTCTCTACGGCGATCTCCTGATTGAGTTGCTCATCGATCAGCTGTGACGTATCGAGCTCGACCAAAATTTTGCCTGCTGTCACATCTTCCGGAGTAACTCTATAGCCTTCTTCCACTATGTTGAGAATCTTTACCCCTTCACGCCCCTTCACCCGGGATCGAATTTCCTGAGACTGCAGCGCTTCCAGCGAGCCGCCTTCCAATACGGTTATATCCAGATTACCGCGTCTGGTCTGAAAGGTGATGCTGCCACTGCCTAGATCATCCGAATTTCCACCCATCGAAAACACAAGCAGCACCAAGACTGCCGCCGAACCGGTGATCGCATACTGCGTAGATTTCTTCGCAGCCAGGAATCTGGACTTCAACTGTGCCGCCTTAATTCTTAAGGGCTCTGGGACTCGCTGCCAAAGCTGAGCAACATCGAACTTAGATACTGCTTTTGACTTATCTTGGCTCATTGACGCCTTCCTCCCACTGTCCACTGTCATCGACATATAGCAATCCCAAGTCTCTCCAGAATTCAAGTTTCGCAATATTATGATCTACGATGGAGCTGACTAAACTTGTTTGTGCGGCGGTCAAATCGTTCTGCGAATCGACCGTATCCTGAATATCTCCAAGCCCCAATTCAGCTCGCAACTCGGCCTCTTCGACACGACGTTCGTTTATCTCCACACTGGTCAGGTTTATCTCATAGTTCTTTCTAGCCTGATTCATGCGCCGCCAAAGGTCTACGACATCCAGCTTGATATTGTACATGTCGAGCAGATAGTTACGCGTAGCGACTTCGTAATCTATCAGGGAGCGTCGGTAGTTGTTTCGCTCGAACTTGGTATCCAGGGGTATCTCAAATTCTAGCCCGGTCGTATACAGGGCGTTCTCGAAATCCAGCTCGCCCAGATTGCCATTGTTCGCACCTGGCACACTCGCCACCACACTTAGATCCAAGCCCGGTTTGAGCTCATTGGCGGCAACTTCAATCTTCCGCGCACGATCTTGAACGCGGTCCAGCCCGTTATACAGGTCCAGACGGGTCTGCACCGCAAGCTCCATAGCCTGCTCCAGACTGAGATCGGGGCTATCCATCCCCGTCTCCGTTATAAGAATCATTTCATTGTCATCGAGGGCGATATTCTCATCCGAGTTTAGCCCCAGCAGTAGCTTGAAATCATCCAGAGAGCGCTTATAGCGAGTAATGGATGAGGTCCAGCGTAGGTCTTGCTGCAGAGATGATTGCTCGAGTCGCCCTACTTGCAGCAAGGTGCGTAGCCCCTCCGCCTGAAACGCTCGCTCACGCTCAAGAGAGAGATTATTAGCGAGCAGGCCCGCGTAATTGTTTCTCGCGGTCTCTCTGTTTAGCAATACGGAGTAATAATTAGAGGCCACACGCACGGCAAAGGTCTTACGAAATCGCGTGAAATCCCGGAGTCTATAGAGCAGGTCGCGCTCCGCCTGTATCAGTGTTTCTGTCTCTATGGCGCTACCGAAGTCTCGCAGCAGCGGCTGTGTAAACGATCCGATTAAGGCGCCTGTTCCGAGCTCACTAATATCGCCTGTTAGAAACCGGGTAAAATTATTTGTCAGATTCACAGCAATCGCGCCACCACCCTTGAGCAGGTAACGAGCACCAAGACTGGTATTCGCATTCACCGCCTCACTAGTGCTAAGCGTGCTCATCCCGGTCAGGGCCTGCATGTCCGCAACGAACTGGTCTTCGGCATCCCATTGATAGTCTGCGCCGCCTCTTGCTGAAAATACGGGCACGTAGCTGTAGCGATCGAAGGTGAGGGATAGCGCCTCTAGGTACAGCTGCTCTTTCTGCGTCTGATATTCCTGGCTGTGTTGAAACGCCAGATCCAGTGCCGCATTCAGGCGCAGAATATGCGCCCCAACCTCACTGGCAGCCTCATTGTCCAGAAACTCGAAGCTGTCCTCATTAGTAGGAAATCCGCTTAAATCGACGATTCTCTCTTCATCGATACATATATTGGCGCTCATGCCGGGAACGAGGTCTGTCTTGTCACCTATGGCCTCATAGCTCTCCTGATCCGCATCCTGCCTGTAGTAATTATTGGTACAGCCCAGCAATGCACTCCCGCTGAAAAGCAAAAAATAGAATTTAATCAATAATTTCAGATGCTTAGCTAACATGCAGTAATCTTTTCCCGTTAATAACATCTCAGGCAGAGAATTATACGCTGTATTGCGCCGAATCCGTTTATTTTACGCGACCAGACGAGATTTCAGCGCGTGGGATAACAAACTGATTTTTATTCGGTTTTCCCTAAACTCGAGGATAGCTGGCCGCGCAATTCACAACTCACTTACACCAACTCAACATATCTGGATAATAACTGGATTGTGCCCGAGCACATCGAAGGACAATAATCGCTGTAGCCAGTGAATAGCGAACGAAGAATGTTTACCATCCAGAACAGGAAAGCAGAGGAATGAAATACGCAGCATTACCCTTGGGCGCATTGCTACTGCTTGGCATCGGCTGGCTTATAGTCGAGAATCGGCAGCTACGGCAGCAAGTCGAATCGAGCCTGAGTTATCAATCTCAACTTCAGCAACTTTCTGAAAAAAGTGCTCTGCAGCGCCTCCAATCTGAAAACGAAATAGCAGACCTGAATAGACAACTGGCGAGCGCCGCCTACCAGTTAAGCGGCCTATCGACCACGCTACAGGAGACACGCCTGCAGGTGGACCCCGACTATGCAGCACTGCTGCAACAGGCAAGAGACGAAGTCGATGCGCAGTCGAGACAGAGCCAACCCCCTGCAGGCGGAGCGCCCTTCACCACCTTCGCCAACCCCGCCAATGCCTCGGCACTGGCAAACGCAAGCATGCCCAAATTATATGACAGCTACCTGAATGCCCTTGGCATTCCGGGTACTGAGAGGCAGCAGGTAATGGAGGCGCTTATAGACTTCGCCACCCTGCGCTATCAGATGTTAGGCACATTACTGGAAGGAAGCCTGTCTCCGGATGAGGCCGTGTCCGTATTTGGGGCAGATGCTCTAGCTCTGAACATGCAAGATTCGTTAACCGCTGCGCAGCAAGATGAGCTTCGCCTCTACGATCAGCTCTTAAAACAAGACACCTTGCGTGAAGTCTATCAGCAGGCCCTGCTGCGCACGGGAAGCGCCATCAGCGGCAGCGTCCAGAATCGGGTGATGACCGCCCTGCTTGAAGAAGTCTTATCGCCTCAGACCAATTGGGGCGCACTGGTGGCCGCAGATGGCAGCATGCGCGGCGCGCACCGCGAGCGACTCGCCGCCTTCGATCGCGCTAGAGATACACTGCAAGGCGATCTCAATGCACAACAACTGAATCATCTAGATCGCTTTATCGAGGCACAGGGCAATGGGGTGGATATCATTTTGGAAGCATCGACAGACGGCAACGGCAGAGTCTCGATAACCCAGGCTCGCGTAGCAGCTGAAAATCTGCCCCAATAATGCGCTAAGACACATCAGCTCACTTACATTTTTAACTAGAATGACCTACATTAGGGGGCTTGTGGCCCATATTCACGGCCCTCCTCATTTTTATATGTTTATACACTACGGAGTCTAGATATGACTGAATTACGAACAGCTCGGGACTGGACGCTAAAAAGCGTTCTCGCAATCTCCCTGCTGACGTTGGTTGCCTGCAGCGACATTGGAAGCTCTACGAATACTGCGAGCAACACACCCGCCGACAGCAATGCGCAGCAATCAGACAATGCTGAACTGGGTTACCGAAGAATCAACTCCAGCAATGAAAACGACCCCCTGGGCGCACAGATATTTGAACTGGATAACGGACTGCGCGTCTATCTAACCGAGAATCACGAAGAGCCAAGATTCTATGCCGAGATAGCAGTACGCGCCGGCAGCAAGCACGACCCCATCGATGGCACAGGGCTCGCCCATTATTTGGAGCACCTGCTGTTTAAAGGCAATCAGAACCTGGGCAGCCTGGACTACGCCCTGGAGAAGCCACACCTCGATCGAATCGTCGAACTCTACGAAGAGCATCATGAAGAGACCGACTTGGCACGGCGCGCCGAGATCTATGCCCAGATAAATAATGAGGCACAATTAGCCGCACAGTATTCGGTACCGGGAGAACTGGACCGACTCTATAATAATATGGGCGGCACCGCGCTGAATGCCCATACCTGGCACGAAGAGACCGTCTACAAGATTGGACTTCCTGCGAATCGACTTCAACAATGGGCCGAGATCGAATCCGACAGGTTCGTTAACCCCGTCTTTCGTCTGTTCCACACCGAACTGGAAACAGTGTACGAGGAGAAGAATCGTTCACTAGATAATAAAGACAGGCTTATCGGTACGGCAATCGATGAGATGCTGTACAAGGTTCACCCCTATGGACAGCAACCCACTATCGGGACTGTGGAACACCTGAAAAACCCTTCTTTGGTGTACATCCAAAACTACTACGACACTTACTATGTGCCTAACAATATGGCCATCTTCATGAGTGGCGACATCGATACCGAAGAAACTATCGCGCTAATCAGCGGTAAATTTGCGAAGTGGGAGTCAAAACCGGTTCCCCAAGTAGGCCCCTGGGCCGAAGAACCCTTACAGGGTGCGGAAAGAAGAACCGTACAATATCCAGGCGAAGAACAGGTGCAGCTCGCCTTTCGCACCGCCGGCAATGGCAGCGAAGATAAAGAAGCACTGATCTTGCTGGATATGATTCTGGATAATCGGACTGCTGGCCTGATCAACCTCAATCTCAATCAGCAACAGCTAGTCGCGGGCGCGGGCTCGTCACCCCTGTTTCTAAACGATGCCGGCTCACAGAACCTGTACGGCATTCCAAAACAGGATCAAACCCTGGAAGAGGTTGAGCAACTACTGCTCGATCAGCTGGAAATTATCAAGGCCGGCGAATTCGAAGACTGGATCATTCTGGCGATCATCAATGACTTCAAGAAGAACGAGAAGGCCAGCCTGGAATTTAATCAGGCTCGCGTGAGTATGATGCGTGACTCGTTCATTCAGGGAGCCGAGTGGGATTATCACGTCGCTGAGCTGGATCGCATGAGCGAGCTGACCAAGCAGGACGTGGTGAATGTCGCCAATAAATATTTCGGCAACGATTATGTGGCCGTCTACCGCGTCGATGGGAAGAACGAGATCCCCGAAGTAGAGAAGCCACAGATCGATCCGGTAAACATCGATTCGTCACAGCAGTCTGAATTTGCGGCTCGCATATTGGCCATGGAATATGACGAGATCGAGCCAACCTTCGTCGAGGCAGACCGCGACTATCGGCTTATTGAGTTTGCCGACGGCGTCCAGCTTTACTATGCACCGAATCCTCTTAATGATCTGTTTTCCTTTTCGATCAATGTAGAGGTAGGCACAGAGGAGAATGAAAAACTAAACCTTGCGGCAGCCTTAATGGATGTTGCGGGCACTACCAGCAGAACGAACGAAGAGCTGCAGAAAGAATGGTACCAGATGGGCACCGATTTCCGCTTCGGCGCCGGTGAGAACTCATCGG
Organism: Gammaproteobacteria bacterium; assembly: GCA_029253585.1. GTDB lineage: Bacteria > Pseudomonadota > Gammaproteobacteria > Pseudomonadales > Pseudohongiellaceae > UBA9145. The sequence goes on along the minus strand of JAQWZF010000018.1, from coordinate 145,655 downwards.
GCATCTCGATCTCCGGACTCGACGAACAGTTCGAGGCCTCGCTAGCGCTCGCCATGGACCTGATTAAAAATCCGAGTGCCGAAGAGCAGACACTGGAACAGATGAAAGGCATTCTTCTGAAGTCCAGAGAGGACCAAAAGAGTTCTCCGCCTGCAATCTCGAGGGCATTGACTCTTTATAATCGCTACGGTGAAGAATCGCCCATGCTGGAGGCGCTTACGCGCGAAGAGATAATGGCATCGACAGTGGATGAACTACTGCAGTTGCCGGCAGGACTGCTTAACTACAAGCACACCCTCACCTACACCGGCTCGATGCCCCTTGAAGGCCTAGTCGAAGTATTGCACAGACAGCATCCTATCGCAGGCGAGCTGGAGGATACTCCTGCCTTCCGCTTCCGCACCGCGCGTAATTTGGATGAGACAGAAATCTACGTCGTGGACCAACAGACTGCGCAGGCGCAGGTTCGCATCGAATTTGCAGATGGCCAGTACGCCGAAGAAGATAGCCTCGCGTCTTCCATCTACACCAATTATTTTGGTAGCGGCATGTCCAGCGTTGTCTTTCAGGAACTGCGTGAGGCTCGCGCTCTCGCCTATACGGCAGGTGCCCGTTACTCTCAGGGCGGCAGATTGAATGCCGAGAACATCATGCTCGGCTCTATAGGTACGCAGACCGACAAGACCGTAGACGCCCTTGGCGCCTTTATCGACTTAATCGATAATATGCCAGAGTCCAGCGAGCGTTTTGACACCTCGGTCGAGTCGCTGATGAATCGCTACAGAACCTCAAAGATTAGTTTCCGCGAAGTAATAGGCGCCGTCCGCAGTTGGGAACGCCTCGGCATCAGCGGCGATCCTAGAAGAGAACACTATCAGGCATTACAAACGACGAGCCTCGATGATTTGCTTAGCTTTCAACAAGAACACGTAAAGAACAGGCCTAAATTAATTTCAATTGTCGGCGACCTTTCGATTATCGACGAAGAGGAACTAGGAGAGTTTGGCACGGTCAAAGAAATCCAGATAGACGACTTGTTCATTGACTAGAATGACAGGATTAGCGATAGCGTTGCTATCGCTAATTGTCTTGAAGTTACTCTAGAGCAGTATTGCGTCCTTAGATATTACCTTACCAGCGAGTATCTCCCCGTATGCAGGCCTTATCCGTTACAGGGCTAAACAAGAAGTACGGATCCTTCGCCGTCCTCGATGATCTTGACCTGCAAATCGACACAGGCTCGATTCATGGTCTGGTCGGTCTGAATGGGTCCGGCAAGACTACAACAATAGAATGCATACTCGGCCTACAGGATTTCAATTCAGGCAGCATCACAGCACTAGGATACCCGCCACCACAGCTCCATCTCAGCAAGGGCAAGCTGGTCGCCATTTTTGACAGCCCAAGCCTCTATCCTAACCTTACAGTTCGACAATGTCTGGAGCACGCTCTGCTGCTATGCGAGAAACCGAAGCGCAGCACAGAGGATGTGGAGACACTCCTGGGTATCAGTCGCTTTAGTGACTTCAAGATCAAGAACCTATCCTTGGGTAATAAACGCCGCGCGTCGATTGCGCAAGCCTTGCTTGTAGATCCGGAACTCGTCGTACTGGACGAGCCGTTCAACGGCCTCGATGCGGAGGGTGTTGACGATGTGCTCGAATTAATTCGCACACTGAATCGAGACCAGGGAACGACATTCCTGTTATCTAGTCATCAACTCCCCTACCTGGAGCAGATATGCAGCCACATAGCGATACTGCATAAGGGAAAGATTAGCCATAGCGGCACCATAAATAATTTGTTAGGAAGCACACAAACCATACTGCAATTAAAGACGGCGGAAACGGAAGCTGCGAGGAAGGTATTGGAAGGCATCAGCGGCGCCGATTTAATCGATATCGACACAGATGGCTATTTGAACATCAGAATCTCTGGCGCCGATTCTATAGCGATAAATCAGGCGATGATGGAGAACAAGATCCCCGTGGCAGAGCTGATACTCAAACGAGCATCTCTTGCCGGCTTGTTTCGCGAAATTACCAGTGAGGACGCTTGATGAACGGTCTCCTTATTGCCATCAAGTCTGAAACATTCATCGCCCTGCGAACCTTAGCGAGCAAAATCATCGTTGCCGCTCCAGCCCTGGTCGCTGCAGCCCAACTCTTGCTCGTAGGACTTACCGAGGCAGGACAACAGGCACGCGATAGCCTGCTGGGCGGGTCGAATTTTGAAGCGGATGTTGCCAATAATGCCTACGGCTTTTTCGTCGACAGCCTGAGTACCGGCCTAACTATGCTGGGGCTCTTATTGGTAGCACAGGCTGCCTACAGCTTTAGCTACGAGCGTGACATAGGCAGTATTAGAAACATCTTAATCAGAAGAGTGAGCCGACGTAGCTTGTTGTCAGCCAAGCTAATTCATCTGCATGTAATGGCTTTGCTCTCGGTATTACTCTTGCTCGTCAGCAGTTTCCTGCTAAGCGGTATGCTATGGGAATATAGCGCCATTGTAGAAGATGGATTCGAGCTTATTAGTGAAAGCGAGATTCGTGAAGAGATCACACTAGGCATTCAATTGGCATTACTGCCCCTACCCGCGGCCATTGCCTTTGGACTGCTAATCTCTGTATCGGCTCAGTCGGCGACACAGGCGGTAAGCACCGCCTTGGGAATTACTCTGGCAATCGATATCTTTAAGGGTCTGCTAGGGGATCTGGCCCTCTATCTCTATGCGAGTTTCCAGCCTTCCCTGATCGACCAGTCCTATTTACAATCCGTCAGTCGCATTGTGCGCGGCTATTCCGATGTATTGATCGATGACAGAGTGCTACAGCTTAATATGTGGGTACCCTTTCCAGCGCTTCTGATATTTTTTGCAGCAGCCCTATGGATTGTGCAACGAAGGAAACTATAAGTATGCAAAGCAGCAACCCAAGGCGTGCAATCTCACTCCTATTTATGGCTCAGGTTTTGCTATTAACGGGCTGTGTGAGTTATGAGCCCGCTATATTAGTGCCCGCCTTGAATCTTTCCCCTGAAGATATCCAGCTTAGTGACACGGCGGGACCAAGCGATGCGAGAATCGACTTCGGATTGGAGCTGGGCCTGAACGAGAGCGATTCTTTAAGCAATATCGAGATACTTCCTGGTGTCCGAGTCCGTGGTGTATCCAGCAGCGGAGCTGCCGATTCAGCAGGGATTCAGCTAGGCGATATTATTCTTAACATAAATGGCACATTGACCAATCATCCAGACGTAGTCGAAGCCTTGCAAACTCAAGCTCTCCAGAATCAGGACTACCTGTTCAACGTACGCAGAAACACCGTAGTGTTTGATGCCGCCGTGATACCACAGGTGATCGATAGCAACCCCGCCCCGCGCGAACTCTACCGTGTCGATCCGATTGCGAGTAGAGCCGCCTATCGCACAGAGATGATCAGCATCGCAGAGCAAGCGCCAATGGCTGCCGCGAGGGTTGTTGAGATATTTGAGAAGAGCCCACTAGACGATGCAGCGATCGCAGTCGGCGATATAATTCTGGCTGTCAATAACGTGCCGCTGAATTCGGCACAGGATCTAGTCAGCCGATTTAATTCGGAGTTTGACTTAGGATCGACAGTGACTCTGTCTGTCTACAAAGGCCAGAGCATAGATGAAAAACGGCTCACCCTATGGAACCCGGGACGACGCGTGAGCGCCATTTCTCTGGGCCCCCTACTACATTACCAATCATCCCTGGCCCCGGATACAAACAGCCTCTCGATTTTAGACTTATGGCTATTTTCCTTATATAGCTATAATCGTGTCGACGAAGAGCGATCACACAGCGTTCTTGGCCTTATAAAATTCAGCAGTGATGTAGGCGAGCTGATTGAGGAAGATTAAATTGGTTTACTTCCACCCTACAAAAAACCGCCCCTTGGGAATTTCTCTTGCGAGCCTGGCGCTAGGATTTCTTCTGTCCGGGACAGCGATTGCACAATCGAATTATGTCTCCTTCGAACTGGAACGAGAAAACAATTGGGAGAGGCAGCTCGCCTTTGAAGATCTAAACGGTGATGAACTGAAAGATATCGTTCATGGCAACTATCAATCGGGTGTTGGCCGAGAACTGCATGTGTATCACCAACTCCCTGGCGGTAGTTTCTCAACAACGGCGCAGCGCATAGAGATCAAGACCGAAATCATCGCCGTAGGTTTCGCAGATCTGCGCCCAGACCCTGGCAGCGAACTTCTTCTCATATCAAACTCTGGCGTGTTCAGCCTGTCCTCCGCGCTAGAGGGCTATAGCGGCAATATTAAGCAATTGTTCGACTGGGAACTCATAGCTGCCGTACCCGACCTCGAGAGAGTGCAATTTATCGGCGAGGTGCAAGACATCGACGGCGACGACGAGATCGACCTGTTACTTCCCGGGGATGGCGTCTACGGCTTATTCAAAGGCCGCGGCAACGAGACTTTCGAGCTCGTCTCTACATTTAGCACCGACAACGAAACCCTAGCTGCAGCAAGCAGGGCCGGCGGCAACTCAGGAGTAGATGCCAGAATTGAAATCAATGCTGAACAAGGTGTCGTGATCGAGTTGAATGTAGAGTCAGACTCTCACTTCGATGACTTTGTGGAGCAATGGGATGCAGACCAAGAGCCTGCGCGCTCTCTGCTGCGTGCCGAAAGCTGGATGCCAACTGCCATCGTCGCCCAACTCAACGCCGATGCACTAGCGGACATCGCCTACGTAAATCAGGGCGCGGACGGCCTCGGTCAATTAAATTTCCACTTTCAAGACCCACAGACAGGCTTTGGGGATACACCGGACTGGACCGGTAGCCTGGACACACGGGGTGATATCCAACTTGTCGATGCCGATAATGATTTGCTGCTGGATCTACTGCGAATTACAGGAGAGGGAAACGATCGCAGCGCCTATTTCTATCGCAATCTGAATGGCAGCTTCGATCTGACCCAGCCCAATCAAGTCATGCGCTTCTCCGGATACGATGTGCGCTTCAACATCATCCCAATCGGGCAAGACACAGATCTCTTGTTAAATGTTAGCTACTACACCATTCCCGTTGTCGACGCGATTCGCAATGCCAGCATCAATCGCACACAGTTATTGTTTGGGCGCGACGACGTCGGCGAAAATCAATTTTTCAATCGACGCCCAAATTCGAGATTAGATGAGAGTTTTTCTGCCGCGAATGTTCGGGGCTTATCGGAACAGATGTCACTACAGTATGACATCGATGGCGATGGCCGCAAGGATGCGATCTACGTTACTGAGAACGGCACCCTCGCCGCCAAGAAGATCGATGCTAATCTCAACATAGAGAGCGAACCCTTTTGGGAGTATGTCTCTTCTCGCAGTATTTTCGAGTTTCAGGTACTGCAACTTAACCCGGATGCGAAACCAGACTTTCTGCTTCGTCACGGCACCGCCACGACCTTTCTGGTGGCTGCCCCATGAGATCTCTTTACTCTTTTGCAGCCGTTATTGCAGCCTCTGGCCTGCTTATGGGTAGCGCAGTGGCAGTTGCTGCCGCATTAGATTTCGACCAACAAGACTTTCAATTCACAAAAGACACGGAAAATCTGGTCGTCGCCGATCTCAATGGTGATGGCCTGCGAGAGATTCTGGCTGTGAACGAAACTGGACTGCAAGTCTACTTTCAGGCCGAGAGCGGCTTCGACTTCGCGAGCAATCACATTATCGAATTCCCCGGCCAGGCAGTCGGCTGGGACCTGAGTACGCAATATGACGATTCCGGCAGCGCTTCGATTATCGCACTCATAGATGGCCAGGAAGTCTTGGTCTGGCGAGTCGCAGACCAGTCGCTGCTCGAACCCGTGTCCATTAAGCAGAATTTGAGCGGCTATATCAGCAAGGGGTTTAATCGCCTACATTTTTCCAGAGATATAAACGGCGACGGTATCGATGACTTCTTGATTCCTGGAGCGGGAGTAATCAACCTTTATATCAGCAGTGGGCGCGGGGACGACGGCATCTTAAGCTATCAGGCTCCGCTCAGTGTACGCTCCGAATTACGCATGCGGACCAACTTGAATGAGGGCGGTCTGGAAAGGCGAACCGGCCAATCCATTCGTATTCCCATGATGGAACTTAGGGACATCAACAGCGATGGCTTCGACGATCTAATATCACGCACGGAAGAGGAGTTAAAAGTATTCATAGCCGATGCCAGCGCTGATGCTTACTTTCCCAGTGACGCCAACTACGCCCTCGATATTCTGGCCATCGAGGAAAGGCTAGGTGAGTTCGACATCGATAGTCTGGATTTCTCCAATCTCACAGGTCTACTGGCATTAACTCATGAAGAAATTCTCGAAGATGTAGACGGCGATGGAGTAGACGACCTGCTACTTCGGGAAGGCGGCAAGGTATCTCTGTTCGGCGGCAACGACGAGGGCATGGATTTTACCCAGCCGCGACAGGTACTGCGCTCTGGAGGCAATGTTCTCAGCACCTTCTTGCAGGACGAGAATGAGGATGGACTGAAGGATCTGTGGCTGTGGCGCGTAGAAAATATTTCCGTTGGAGATATCTTCGTCTGGCTCGCCCTGTCCGGCAGCATCGCTGTAGAGGCGTTCATCTATCCCAATGACGGCGAACGCTTCGCACGGCGTCCTTCAAGAAAGGTCACCATAGATCTTAAATTTCCGTCTGTGATCAGCCTTACCTCTACCGCTAGAGACATCGAAAAAGAACTCGAGGAGGGTCGCTCGGGCGATACTGTTTTTAGCAGCGTCGCCAACCTGGACGACAACGTCGCTCAGCAAGATCTTATCCTCATGGTAAGCCGTCAGATACAATTCTTTCTGAATAGCATTCAACCCGAAGAAGAGACAGATAACGAATCCGAACTATTTCTTAGCGCTTTGGACTATTCACGAGAAAGAGACAACTACGAATTCAATATTCGCGATGTTTTAGAGAACGTTTCCATCGGTGGTAACCGCTATGTTGACACGGTAGCGGGCAGAACCGCTGACTCAGCGATCGAATTGAATCAGTCTGTGGTCCTCGGAGATATAATTCCGGTCACATTAAACGGCGATGAACGCGATGACCTGATCATTTTCACCGAGAGCGACAGTAGTCACATTCGCGGATTGCTGGTACTCTCAAATTGATTCAGTTTACCCCACACCTTTAGAACCAAGACTTTCTGAACACTTATTATGAAACACGCAGTCTGGATTACCTTGCTAGTAGCACTCGTTGTTGTGAATGTAGCTGCCGAGCTCGCCTTCTATTTCAGTGGTGTCTATATAGGCATGCTCTTCCGTATCGCACTGGTAATGGGGATTACTATTATCGCCTCTGTATTCGTAGGTGCGATGCTTTTGATCGGCACACTGGAAGAAGAGAAGCCACTGTCCGGTCATGTTAGCGATACCCTAGGTGCTGACAAGAAATCGGACTAACAATGAAAGTTCTTCTAGGTCTGTGCACGATTGCTATAGGTCTGTTCGGGGCTCTCGCGTATAGCCTGATGCAAAGAAACAGCTTATTGGGCCAACAGGTCGCCGACTACGACCGTCAGAATTTCCAACTCCTGCTGCAGATCGAAAACAACAGCCTGAATAAACTAGAGACCCAGAAGCAACCGAGACGGCGCTATAGCCGCACTTTCACGGCAACTCGAACGCTTCCAGCAGCTCAGAGACCCTGACTACCAAGAGATAGAATCTCAGATACGCCGACAAGTCACTAGCGAGATTCACACGCGCGATAGCGCCGAAAGCTTTGACTCCCGAATGCGTCTGCTCAAACAGCTTTCAGAATTAGATCCAGTGGTGATGGGAGAGATTATTGCCCTGAATGCACAGTATGGCGAGTTTCTAAAAAGTCTGGATGTCGACGAACAGCGCAGAGAAATAATCATCAATGCACTGCAGAACATGATCAATGGTCAGAACCTGGCAAAATCTGACACCATACAACAGATGCAGGTTGATCCTCAGGCAACGAGCCGCGGCGACCTTCGCAGACAAATGCGGGCGATCACGGACCCTGCTAAACAACTTGAGACGCTAGCCTTCGATCTGAGCGAGGACGAGCTGGCCGCCTTCGCCGAATACCAGCAAAACAAACAAAGCTTAACCCCCTCCTTCAGTAGGTTCGGCACAGGCAATGGGCCGATTTTTCCGTGTAGAGATCAGATTCGAAACGGCTCCGGACAATCTCCAGCAATCCAAATATCGCCTTTCGTGCCTGACAACTAATCTATTCACTCGCCGCTATTTCACTACGCATTCCATTGACCCCCAATGGGGCTAATGGTCAGGTTCTGGCAACTCAGTCTACGTTGTGCTTTTACAGGAAATGTGGTTTCATCGGATGCCGTTACACGATTGAAAACCTACATATTTTTAATAGTATTTTCAATGGGTTAACAAAGAACATCGACGACAGCAGAGCCTTAATATAATGCTGGGCGAGTGTCGAAATGGATTGTAAAAGAAGATGAAAAACGTCTCAGTCGTTCTCGTAGTATTTATTCTGCTAACTTCATGCAGCGATGAGCTGAATCGCGCCCGCCCCTATGTACTGACTACGGCGACTACAGGTGGAACTTTCTACCCCGTGGGCGTAGCGCTTGCCACCATTGCTCACGCACAACTGGCGGAAACAGAGGGTATTTCACTTACCGCCATTAGCTCCGCCGGTTCCCTCGAGAATGTGAAGCTGCTGCGCGACAATCAGGTACAGTTCGCCATCCTGCAGGGCCCTTTCGGTGCCTGGTCATGGGCAGGCGAAGGCCCCGTTAGCTCTCCGCAGACTCATATGCGCAGCGTCAGCGCCCTTTGGCAGAACGTGGAGCACTTTGTATTACTCAGTGAGCTTGCCACTACTGGGGAGATTATGGATTTGGATAATCTCGATGGAGAACGCTATGTTCTCGGCGCAAGAAACTCGGGTGCGGAACAGACCGGAAGATTTATTCTGGAAACCCTGGGCATAGACTATGAAGAAAAATTCAATCTTGCCTACATGGGATATGGCCCAACAACCAGCGCCATTCAAGACGGCAATATCGTCGGCATGAATATCCCGGCTGGCGCCCCTGTTAGTTCAATCACTCAGGCTTATGCGCTCTTGGGTGACCGCATGACCATTCTCAATTGGACTCAGGAAACCCTTGATAAGATTAATGCCAAATACCCTTTATGGGATTGGTATGATTTCCCCCCGGGCACCTACCCCAATCAGGACAAACTAATACGGACAATTGGATCGCCCAATGTCTTAGTCACACGCGACGACATATCCGAAGAGGTAGTTTACAACTTAACTAAAGTCATATGGGAAAACCTGGCTACACTGCAAGAGATTCACGGCGCCACCAAAGACATGCGCCTGGAAATAGCTATCGATGGCCTGGGAGCACCACTACATCCCGGCGCGATTCGCTACTATAGAGAGGTAGGCCTAGAAATACCTGCACGCCTACTACTAGAAGAATCAAGCCCGACAATAGATCAGGCAGAGGGAGTGTAGACTAGTTCATGAAATCCACTTATCTGCGCTGGGCCGCATTCTTCTTCGCCCTATTCCATATCTATTGCAACGTATTTGCCAGCATCTCAGAGCTCTGGCTGTCAGCAATTCACTTTGGCGGTTTCTGCGCAATCTGCGCACTCCTCGATAATGAGCGAGAAACCATACAAGCCAAGTCAGCAACCTACTGGGTCAATATTGCACTCGCGGTAATAGCGGTGGCTACATCTACCTACCTAATTCTATTCGAGAACGCTCTCTACGCCAGAGAGACCGAGTACATCATCAGCGACTACGTGTTCTCGCTAATCGCCATAGGGCTGGCCATAGAATTTACACGCCGCACCACTGGCTGGTTTATGCCGGTTCTGATACTGCTAAGCCTGTCTTATATTTTATTTCTGGGTCGATACATAGGCGGCGTTTTTTCCTTTCCAGGGCTTAGCCTTGAGACCGTGTTGTATCGAAGCTTCTTCACCAGTGAAGGCATGTTTGGGCTCACCGCACAGATTTCATCAACATTCGTCTTCATGTTTATTATTTTTGGTTCGTTTCTGCTTCGCTCTGGTGCAGGTGACTTTATCGTTAGGCTGGCCCAGTGTCTCGCTGGCAGATATACCGGCGGCGCAGGACTTGTTGCCGTCGTAGGCTCCGGATTAATGGGTTCTGTCTCGGGTTCTGCCGTGGCAAATACCGTCTCTACTGGCGTGATAACTATACCTATGATGAAGAAGTCAGGCTTCCCCGGAAAGTTCTCCGCTGGCGTAGTGGCCGCTGCATCGACCGGCGGCGCACTGATGCCCCCGGTAATGGGAGCCGGCGCCTTTGTCTTAGCCAGCTATACACAGATCCCCTATCTGACTATTATCGCCGCCTCTACCCTGCCCGCTATTCTCTATTTCCTTACCGTTTGCTACTTCGTTCGTATCGAGGCGAAACGTCTGGGCCTAACGCTCACATTGAAAGAAGATACCGAAAATGTCTCGGACGTATTGAAGGAAGGCTGGCATTTTATTATTCCAATGATTGTCCTGGTGAGCTTCCTGGTCGCAGGCTGGACCCCAACGACATCAGCTGCCTTCGCCATAATAAGCGTAATTGGCGCGTCATGGATTTCGTCTACCCCCATGCGTCTACCGGATATATTCGATGCGGTAGTCGAGGGAGTGAAGACCATGGTGTCTACCGCGCTGCTTTTGGTAGCCGTTGGCATCATCATCAATGTAGTTACCACAACCGGAGTGGGAAATGCCTTCTCCCTAATGATAGTCGAATGGGCACAGGGCAGCCTCTTCATAACACTCATTCTAGTTGCATTGGCATCATTGGTGCTCGGCATGGGCTTGCCGGTAACAGCGTCTTATATCGTTCTGGCGACGCTCTCTGCTCCACTCATATTCGATCTGATTTCTCAATCGCAATTACTCATCGCCTTACAGGCTGGCGACCTACCCTCCAACGTCGCTGCGACTTTAGGCCTCTTCGGCGGCGACCCGCTAACGGCATTGCAAGAGATGCCTCTGGAGATGAAACAGCTTATACGACAGGAGATGCTAGACCCTGAATTATTAACCGGCATGCTGCTTAGCGCACACCTAGTGATCTTCTGGTTGTCACAGGACAGCAATGTCACACCTCCGGTCTGTCTCGCCTCTTTCGCAGCAGCAGGCATAGCTGGCACCCCGCCCATGGCTACGGGGCTGACGAGTTGGAAGGTGGCAAAGGGCCTGTACTTGGTGCCGGTGTTATTCGCCTACTCACCCCTGATCTCAGGTAGCTGGCCGGAGCGAATCGAAGTCTTTATCTGGTCCTGCATGGGCCTGTACGCTCTCGCTGGCATCTTACAGTGGCACCTGGAGACGAAGATCAACGTGTATATCGCCGCCCTGCTATTAGTGAGCGCAGGGCTATTAATGTGGACGCCTTTCCCAATGATCTACCACCTGGTTGGTGCAGCCATCTTATTCGGCATTGTCCTCATGCAGAACCGTGCGGCAAAGCCCGCGCAAATCAGCACAGCCTAGAATCATCATCAGATGTAAGCTGAAAATTCACAAGCTACTAACGACGAGTACATTATGACTAATCATATCGCTAAACAGATACACCTAATCAGTCGCCCCAGTGGCATGCCCAGTCACGAACACTTCAAACTCGTTGAGGTTGAGCTCCCGGCGCCAGATGCTGACGAGGTTCTGGTCAAGAATCACTACATGTCGGTAGATCCCTATATGCGCGGGCGCATGCGCGAGAATGCAGTCTACGCCGAGGCCTATGCACTGAATTCCGTTATGTACGGTGGCGCGGTAGGCGAAGTTATCGAATCAGCAGATCCCTCGCTAGAGCCTGGTGACATCGTGCTAAATGGTGCCGCCTGGCAGGATAAGTTCGTAGCCAAGGCGAATACACTGAGCAAACTCGAGCCCTTCGATCCGGACCAACTTTCGCTCTATCTAGGCACCTTGGGTATGCCCGGACTTACCGCCTATGTAGGCCTGTTTAAATTTGGCGAGCCCAAGCCTGGCGAGACTGTCTTCGTCTCCGCTGCCTCTGGTGCCGTTGGTGCGAATGTCTGTCAGATCGCCAAGCTCAAAGGCTGCAGAGTTATCGGCAGCGTCGGCAGCGATGCAAAGGCGAAATGGCTATTGGACGAGTGCGGCGTTGACGCCGTTATTAACTATAAGACCTGTGGTGACCTCACTCAGGCCCTGGCAGATGCCGCGCCGGATGGCGCAGACGTCTACTTTGAGAATGTCGGTGGCGACCATCTGCAGGCAGCGCTGAATGTTATGAACCCCTACGGCAGGATCGCTGCCTGTGGCATGATCGCGAGTTACAACAATGCCGAACCGGCACCTGGAGCGAACAACCTCATGCTTATTGTCGGCAAGAAGATCCGCATCAACGGTTTCATCGTTTCCGATCACGGCGATATGCGCGATCAGTTTCTGTCAGAGATGATTCCATGGATTCAGGAAGGAAAGATCAAGAGCAGAGAAACCGTTTTCGAGGGAATCGACAATGCCATCGATGCCTTTCTCGGTCTTTTCAGCGGTGAAAATTTCGGCAAGATGGTTGTTAAGCTGAACTAAGTCTTCATCAATCTTTGTGATAGCGCGCCAGGTAACGATCAAGCGCGTTAGCAAACTCTCTCTTATCGGTCTCGCTCAGCTGGGCGGGGCCGCCAGTATGAATACCACTGCTGCGCAGTGTATCCATGAAGTCACGCATATTGAGCTTTGCCTTGATAGTGCTGGGAGAGAAGACTTCACCTCGCGGGCTTAGCGCCTGCGCACCCTTGGTCAGTAATTCATCGGCAAGGGGAATATCACTGGTTATCACCAGATCATCCTGCTGCGCTCTACGCACGATCTCGTTATCAGCCACATCAAACCCCTGCCCGACCTGAATCGCAGTGATATTTCTAAAAGGGGGCGTCTGCATAGGCTGATTGGCCACCAGACACAGGGCTATGCCGGTTCGCTCCGCCGCTCTAAAGAGAATTGCCTTGATCGGCTTGGGGCAGGCATCTGCGTCGACCCAGATTGTCATAGAATGAAGCCCACACTATTCTCCTCATTCTCTTCGCGGTGAGCCGCTATGTCTCGCAAAATACTCATGTGTCTACAGGTGCTGGCCCCTGATCTCTTAAATCTTCCACTGCCTGATTGTGACTTAGATAGTTCGAACCGGAGAGGTTTGCAAACAGGTTCGTCTTAATCAGCTTGTCCATGATCGGCCCCTTAACTTCAGACAGGTGTAGCTTGATACCCAATTCGCTCAGCGTCTGATTGATCTTCTCCAGAGTCTGCAAGGCACTCATATCGATCGCATTGACAGCGGTACACATCAAAACGACGTGTTCTAACTTGGGCTTCTCCGCCATCAGGCTAAAAATTAATTCTTCCAGGAAACGGGTGTTAGCAAAATACAGACTCTCGTCGATGCGGATGGATAGAATATTATCGAGGGTCTCGACCTCATGTCTGTGCACATTTCTGAAGTGTTCGGTGCCGGGAACTCGTCCTATCACCGCCACATGGGGCTGCGAGGTCTTGTAGAGATGCATCAATATCGAGGCCAGCACGCCTGCAGCAATCCCAATCTCAACACCAACTAACAGTGTAAGAAACAGGGTAATCGACACGGCGGTAAAGTCAGCCTTCGAATAGCGCCACGATTTCCCCAGTGTCGAAAAATCCAATAATGGATAGACCGCTACCAATATTATCGCGGCAAGAGCAACCTTTGGCAGCCAAAACAGAAGCGGCGTAAACAGTAATGCTACCAGAGCGATAAGAATCGCCGTAAAGAAACCCGACGCCGGTGTTGCTGCACCCGCATCGAAGTTGACGACAGAACGTGAGAACCCGCCGCAAACCGGGAAGCCGCCAGAGAAAGAAGTGGCGATGTTGGCAGCACCCAAGCCAACTAATTCCTGATCGAGGTCGATCTTCTCGCGCCGTTTTGCCGACAATGTCTGGGCGACCGAAACCGATTCAACGAAGCCTATTATCGAGAGCAAGACCGCCGACCAGAACAAATTTCGAACAAGCTCTGCCGAAAAGTTGGGCACAGTAAAGCCGGGCAGCCCTGCGGGCACATAACCGAGAAGTTCCACTCCGTGTTGATCGAGACGCAACACATAGCAGAGCAAACCCGACAGCAGTGCGATGAATATTGGCCCCGAACGGGAGATACTGGTTACGAGCCTGCCACTATAACCGCGTTTTACTAGCCAGAACTTGAGCCCAGTCCTACACCAAATAATAATTATTACGGAGGCGATACCAAGAGCCAGAGTAGGCCAATTTATTTTATCTAAGGAGCGACTCAAAGAGGTGAGTAATTCCACAACGTTCTGACCACTCGAGTTGATACCGAGTAAATGCTGCAACTGGCTAAGACCGATAATTATCGCACTCGCCGTTATGAAGGCACTGATAACAGGGTGCGAGAGGAAGTTAGCCATAAAGCCGAGCCGCAATAGTCCCAGCCCCAACAGGAAACAGCCGGATAGAGAGGCCAAAGTCAGGGCGGCGGCAACTATCTGCCCGGGATCATCGAGACCGAGTTTAGCCAATGCTGCTGCCGTCATCAGCGAGAGTACTGCAACCGGTCCAACGGAGAGCGTGTTGCTGGTACCAAATAATGTGTATACAGAGAGACCAAAGATACTAGCGTAGAGTCCGGCTTGCGGTGGCAAGCCCGCTATCAACGCCAACGCCAACGCTTGCGGTATCAACATTATTGCAACGATAACGGATGCCATGGAGTCATCGGTTAGCTTTGTCTTATCGTATCGCTTTCCCCATTTGAGAATAGGCAGATACTGGGTCAGAGAAATTGATCTGTTCAAGTAGTTACTCAATAAAGTTGAAACTAGTTAAGCTTATGCTGCAATGTTTAGACTAGAGACTTCCAAGATGGTTTTTCTTTCTCTTCCTGGAGATCAAGCCGGCACACTTTACGCAACCAAAAAGACCAAGGTCTATGGTAATTGTAAGAAACAATGCGATTGCCAGGCCCCATTCAACGGCGAGAATATTCAGCGGCACTGTATAGCCATACTGCGCTAGCGTTTCATCAACAAACTCTTTGTCTGAGTACAGCACAACATGGATCGCGGCGGACAATGCGCTACCGGACAGAGCATCCCTCTCATTGCGAATACGATTGTACCTATCGACGATATTGCCAATACTCTGCGCATCGCTCTCAAAAACAGCATCGTTGCTCTGACGATAGTAACGAATGAGTTCTTCCAGATCGCCAGAGAAAAGCAGGTCGGCGGTGGACTGAAAGCCGCTGATATTCTCGCTGACTTCCTGATAGTGCGCGTCGATCCGTCTGCTGTATTGATCGACGAAGTTAGGCACCTGAATCCCCAACAACAAACCAAGGCCAAAAATCAGCAGCCTACTATAGGTTTTTAACAGCGAAAGAATCATGTTGCTTAGGCTCTCTATTCGCGGTGAGCGTGGACTGCGCACAGCTCAATGACTCTGCTCATCTTATCCTTGCGAAAGCAGGCTTCTTAAATCGATAATCGCGGCATTCGCGCGGGATATATAATTGGCCATAGTAAGCGAGTGGTTCGCAAACACACCAAAGCCCGAGCCATTCAAGATAATGGGGAAGAATATTGAATGCTGACTAGCTTCGAGTTCACGAATAATTTGACTGAGACTCGCCTGCGCATTCTTGTCGCTCAATACATCCTGGAAATCTATTTCCACGGCTCGCAGAAAATGCATCAGGGCCCAGGTCGCCCCCCTAGCCTCATAGAAAATATCGTCTATTTCTAACCAGGGTGTCTTAAGAGACACCTCTGCACGAGCCGGCGTAGATTGAGCCGCGCCCGGTTCACCAGCCATATCTGTATTCAGGCGTTGCGCTCTAACGCTGGCGCTCAGACGCTGGGACATGCTTCCCAGTCGCGACTCCACGGCGAGCAGCCAATCCGCAAGATTATCCGCGCGCGCATAGAACTGCGCTTCTGCATTGGCAGGGTCTGATATTCGAGATAGATACGATTCGAGACTAGCGATCGCCTCGGAGTATTCACTCTCTGTAGGCGGAAACAACCAGCTGTCATTGTTGAAGTGAAAATTCGGCTCGGCAGTGATCAGGTCAGGATCTTCAGTTGATTGAGACTGCGAGCGACTAAAGCTTTCGCGAAAGGCTCGGGACAGATCGCGCACTTGCACCAAGACGCCAAACTCCCAATTAGGAATATTATCCAGATACAGGCCCGGTGGCAAAGCATCATTGCTTAGATAGCCACCCGGCTTTTCTAACAGAGTCTGCGCAACCTTTATTAGCGTTACCGTTGTGATTCCGCCGACTACATTGGCATTGCCAATCTCTGTCAGCCTTTCGCTAGCCGCCTGTTGCACCGAGAACGGTGCCGGTTCGGCACTCCAGTAGAAACCCAGGATCAAGACTATGATGACCACAAAGCCGCAGCCAGTAGCGAGTGCTCTATTTAGCCCACGGCCTTCACCGGTGAAGGAAAATAGGGAAGCCAGCCGAGTTTTAAAGGAAGTCCAGAACATAGGAGCAGTTTAGCATCTACGGCAAACTTAGTGTATTTCTGCGCTATCGGGCGTGGGGAGTTGCAGCCAGAACTAAGGCTGTGTCTAGTTTCCGCGGGGCAGGCGCAGGCGAACACCCAAGTGACTGGAGAGTTCTATATTACCGCGCAGGCGGTAGCCGGCAACCGCCTCGCGCATCACCGACACCATCCATCTGGCCAGATCATCGTTAGGCGCGGTAATGAGAAAGAACGCCTCGTGTTTCCGCGTATGTCTCGCGATATCGGCAAGTTGATTTTGAGCAAACTCTGACCTTGCCGCATACAAGGGATAGTCGAGCGCGAAGAAAAGGTCATCAGAATTCATTTCCTGCCGCAGCGCCTCGGCGACGGTGGCTATATCAGGTTGAGACGCATCGACGGAACGCGCTCTATCGAGCATGGTTTTCGCCTCATCGAATATGCCGCGGCGCATCGACTCTCCCGCTAACTCGAGGTAACGCTCTACGATATCTTGCAAACCCTGCAAAGCGAGCTCATTCTGCGAGTCCATCGCCAGCACCCGCCTGAAACGGCTGTGTGCATTATCATCGATCGGAGTAAGCAACCTATCCTCACCCAATGCCTGCAAGGCTTCATAGAGAATATCTGGGATCATGCTGCGGCTATCCGCGCTACTCGAACCGGAATACACTTCGGCCTCTGAGAGGACACGAATATCGAGTACGGTGCTTCTCGATGCACCTTCACTAGTCGGCGATTCAGCGGGCGGCGTTTGGCAGCCGGCCAGCAAGATTGCCAGCAGTGACAGGCTTAAGAATTTACTAGATCGATGGGACATAGCTTTTCGCAGAATTAGTTTACAAGTTCTGAAAAGGGAATGAACTCAAGCATATCCCCATGAGTAACGGCAGTGTGGGGAGGAACGACGGCCAAGCCATCTGCCTGACTCAGCGACGCAGCAACACCGGAACTCTGATTACCAAGTGGCTGCAGT
This sequence comes from Gammaproteobacteria bacterium, assembly GCA_029253585.1. GTDB lineage: Bacteria > Pseudomonadota > Gammaproteobacteria > Pseudomonadales > Pseudohongiellaceae > UBA9145. Next base: position 128,097 of record JAQWZF010000018.1, on the reverse strand, counting down.
GACGACACTCCTTCATCGTCTGGCCCGAATTGGCAGCGCAGATATTCCTGTCGCTGACCCGACTCTGGCGCAGAAAATCCGGCCGCCACATTGAACGAGTTCGCGGCACTGCCTTTGTAGCCCAACATGCCTAGCAGGCTAGGTCTGACTACCAGCACAAAGGTTATGAAGGCGGAGACCGGATTACCCGGCAATCCAAAAAATTGGGTTCCGGCTATCTTGCCACATGCTAGAGGCTTGCCGGGTTTAATAGCCAGTTTCCAAAGCTGCAGCACACCCTCTTTCTCAACGGCCGCCTTGACATGATCTTCTTCTCCCACCGACACGCCGCCGGTAGTAATTACGCAATCACTTAGTTGCGCCGCCCGCAGCAGTGCGCATCTCGTCCCTTCAAGGTCATCGTCTACGATGCCGCCCTCTAGAACCTCCACCTGTAAGCCCTGCAACAGGGCATAGAGAGTGTAGTAATTCGAATTGTAGATCTGACCCGCTTGCAACTCGGTGCCAGGTTGTACCAGCTCGTTTCCTGTAGTGAGCAGGCTAACTTTTAACCTGCGCCTAACGCAGACGGCCTCAAGACCTATCGAAGCGAGCAAACCGATATCCTGAGGTTTTAGACGATGGCCACGGGAAAGAACTAAGGCACCAGATTGCACATCACCGCCAGCCTTCCGTGAATTCTCACCGGAGTGCACCTTCTTAAGCACATTCAATTCATCGCCAGCGACAGCGCAGTTTTCCTGCATCACTACGGCGTCTGCTCCGGGGGGAATGGGAGCCCCGGTGAAGATACGCGCTGCCTCACCCGGGTTTAGCCGCCCCCCTACCTCGCCAGCGGCGATCCTCTGAACAATTTTTAATGAGCTGCTAGTCTCGAGATCCGCCGCGCTTAGCGCATAGCCGTCCATCGCACTGTTGTCGTGGCCAGGGACATCTATCGCTGAGACACAATCGCCTACCAGAACCCTTCCGTTAGCCTGCGCCAGAGGCAGAGTTTCCGTTTCCGTTATCTTGGGAAGTTGCGCAAATACTTGAGCCAACGCTGTGTCTATTGCTGTGAGTGACATGGCCTAGTTGCTACCGCTAAATCTATTCATTCGCTGATGTCCGCCTCAGAATCCTCATCCAGCGCTGTTCGCAGACGCCCCACATAGAGCGTCTTGATCGTATCTTTCAAATCGCCATGCCAGGACTTTTGCTTAATCCCGAATGTATCGAACATTTTCTTACTGGAAAGTGTCGAATTGGGCAGCTCTGGAAGACGCGGCAGATTCTCCCTGATCTTGGTGTTCTCTAACATCTGATAAATTTCTTCATCGTGATTTGCCGCGTATTTCAGCACCTGTCTGGCAAATTCGATCTCTTTCTTAATTTCCAGGCCGCTGTAGTGATAAGTCCCCCATACGTTCGCATCGCAATCAACCTGGCGGGAGACAGCCAAAATAGCTGCCGCCATATCCGTAGTTGATGTTGGACTAAACCTGCGGCGCCAAACCGTGAGCTCACCCTGGTGCTTCTTGATGGAATGAATCCAGGACTTGATCAACCCTAACTTGTGCTTACCAAATAACCAGCCAGATCGAATGATGATATGGGACGGATGCTTTCTGACGGCCTGCTCACCCACCAACGAGTAGTGCCCATAGACACCCTCGGGGTTTGGATCGTCATTTTCGTTGTAACCTAATTTTTTCTCGCCATCGAAAACATAGACATTAGACAGATGCAGCATAGGAATATCGAGCTTGCTGCAGTTCTGCGCAAGTGTCTCGGGTAACAGGGCGTTAATGCGCTCACAGCGTCGTTCGGAAGATTCTGCTCGCTTCAGTGCACTGTGATTTCTGGAGATAAAGTCGGCCATATTGACCAGCTGGGTTGGAGCGAAATCGCTAATCAATTTGGCAATCGCGGGGCCATCTACCGGATCGAAGCTCTTATCGGCAGGCGCGAGGAAACGAATCTTGTTTTTCCTCAAAATTTCTATCAGTGCTCTACCTGTCGGGCTATTAGCGCCTACCAAGAACAACTTCACTTGACTGGATTCCGTTACGCGAGTGCTAGCTATAGTAGTTAGTGTCTAGAGTCTGATCAAACATCGGTGAAGTCAAGCAAAAGCTGGGCTAGAGCCCAATAACGGCAACGTGTTTAGTGCCGATCCGACTACCTCGTCACAATAGAGCGAAAGTGGCGAGCTGTCTGAGGAATAATCTGACCAACTACGAGTGGTTTCGACTAGAACGGTATGTCGTCATCGAAATTATCAAAATTGGCGGGAGCGGCTTGCGGAGCTGCTGCTGTAGAAGAGGATTGGGCCGCAGGCGCTGAGCTGCCTTGCCCCTGGCCGAAGGAATTGTCGCCTGTGTTTCCGCCACCACCGCGCGAATCTAGCATCTGCATCTCAGAGGCTACGACTTCCGTGGTATAGCGTTTAACACCATCCTGCTCCCAAGATCGGGTCTGGAGACGCCCTTCTATATAGAGCTTTGTACCCTTCTTTACATATTGCTCGACGATTTCAGCCAGACGGTTAAAGAAGATGACACGATGCCATTCAGTCTTTTCCTGCTGATCGCCGCTATTCTTATCTTTCCAGGTTTCGCTAGTGGCGAGAGAGACATTCGCGACACCGTTGCCATTCGGCATAACCCTAAATTCGGGATCATTGCCCACGTTTCCAACCAAAATAACTTTATTTACGCCTCGACTTGCCACTTTTGTCTCCCCGACTGAAACCTGTTTTGCCTATTGTTTTGACTATGATGCAGCTATTGCACACCAGTGTTGAATTAAGTCTGGAGTCGATCCAGCACTCCGGTCCAAGTGTATATCAAGCTCGCACTCATTAGAAATTTTCAGCTAAATAAACTTCATTGCTTTAATCCGCAAGCTGTCCTTTACTCCAGCCTTCGTAATTGTCGATAATGGTCGGTTCAGCTAACTGCAGTGAGTGAGTCATGGATTCGATTGTCGTACGGGGTGCACGCACCCATAATCTAAAGAATATAAGCCTCACTATCCCCCGCGATAAGCTCGTAGTCATCACCGGACTGTCCGGCTCCGGCAAATCGTCACTGGCGTTCGACACCCTGTATGCAGAAGGTCAGCGGCGCTATGTCGAGTCGCTTTCGACCTATGCGCGTCAGTTCCTGTCGATGATGGAGAAACCCGACATCGATCATATCGAGGGTCTGTCACCGGCAATTTCCATCGAACAAAAGTCTACGTCCCATAATCCACGTTCGACCGTGGGCACGATTACAGAGATCTACGATTACCTGCGACTACTGTTCGCCCGCGTAGGCGAGCCACACTGTCCGGAGCACAATATAAAACTGGAGGCTCAGACTGTCAGCCAGATGGTAGACAAGGTCATGGCACTGCCCGCGGGCAGCCGCATCATGGTGCTCGCGCCGATCATCCGCGAGCGCAAAGGCGAACACCTGCATGTGTTCAGTGAGCTAAGCAGCAGCGGCTTCATTCGCGCACGTGTCGATGGCCTGGTCTGCGAGATCGAATACTCACCCGAGCTAGAGAAGAACAAGAAGCACTCCATCGATGTGGTCGTCGATCGCCTCAAGATCAAGCCTGGCCTGGAGCAACGTTTAGCAGAGAGTTTCGAAACGGCAATTCAACTGGCGGATGGCCTGGCCATAGTCAGCGTCACCGACAGCGAAGAGCAGGTAGAGGACCTCGTCTTCTCTTCCCTGTTCGCCTGCCCCCAGTGCGGACATAGCATTTCGGAACTAGAGCCACGGCTGTTTTCCTTCAATAACCCTGCCGGCGCATGCGCCACCTGTGATGGCCTGGGCGTAAAACAATTCTTCGACGAGAGCCGCATCATTACCGATGAGTCTCTTGCACTCGCCGAGGGTGCTATTCGTGGCTGGGACCGGCGCAACATCTACTATTTTCAGATGCTCACATCACTAGCCGATCACTACGGCTTCACCGTCGAGACCCCCTTCAAACAATTGTCCAAGAAGCACCAGAACTTTATCCTTAGAGGCAGCGGTAAAGATGTTATCGATTTCCATTATGTTAATGACCGTGGCGATACCGTTACCCGCAGCTATCCGTTCGAGGGCATCTTGCCCAATATGGAGCGACGTTACCGCGAGACAGAGTCCAATCACGTGCGCGAGGAATTGGCCAAGTATCTGAGTTCACAGTCCTGCCCGGATTGCAGTGGAACGCGTCTAAAGCGAGATGCGCGCTTCGTATTGATAAAGGGAAAAAACGTACCCGAAATCACCGGAATGACTGTTGCGCAATCGGCAGACTATTTTAACAAGCTTAAGCTCGCTGGCACCCGCGCGAAGATCGCAGAGAAGATTCTGAAAGAACTGCAGGACCGGCTAAAGTTCTTGATCGACGTTGGTCTGAATTACCTCACACTGAATCGCAGTGCAGATACTCTCTCCGGTGGAGAGGCTCAGCGTATACGTCTGGCCAGCCAGATTGGTGCCGGCCTGGTGGGTGTAATGTATATCCTGGACGAGCCATCCATTGGCCTGCATCAGCGCGACAATAGCCGCCTTCTAAACACCCTCTTTCATCTGCGCGACCTCGGCAACACGGTGATCGTCGTGGAGCATGACGAAGAAGCGATTGCTAGCGCCGACCACGTAATCGATATAGGCCCGGGCGCTGGCGTACATGGAGGAGAGATTGTTGCCGAGGGCACGCTGGAAGACATCAAGAAGTCGAAAAAGTCACTTACTGGAAAATTCCTCGCCGGCATCGAGAAGATTGATATCCCCAAGAAACGCGTTCCCTACAATGACAAGAAGGTGCTTACCCTCAAGGGTGCCACTGGAAATAACCTGCAGAAAGTAGACCTAACAATCCCCTTAGGGTTGTTCACCTGTGTCACCGGCGTTTCCGGGTCGGGAAAATCCACGCTAATTAACAATACTCTCTACCCTATCACCGCCACGAAATTAAATAAGGCGACCACCCTAAACCCTGCGCCATACGAAGACGTTGAAGGGTTGAAGCAGCTAGACAAGGTGGTAGATATAGACCAGAGCCCGATAGGCCGAACTCCGCGATCGAATCCCGCAACCTATACCGGCATCTTTACTCCGGTGCGAGAACTGTTCGCCGGCACCCAGGAAGCAAGAACCCGCGGCTACAAACCAGGTCGCTTTAGTTTCAATGTAAAAGGCGGACGCTGTGAAGCCTGTCAGGGGGACGGCGTAGTAAAGGTAGAGATGCATTTCCTGCCCGATGTTTACGTCTCCTGTGATGTCTGTCGTGGCAAGCGTTACAACCGCGAAACGCTGGAAGTTAAGTACAAAGGCAAAAACATCAATGAAGTGCTGAACATGACCATCGAAGACGCTAGAGAGTTTTTCGACCCGGTTCCGGCGATCGCGCGCAAATTACAGACACTGATGGAAGTAGGCCTGTCCTATATCTGTCTAGGACAGGCGGCGACCACTCTATCGGGCGGTGAGGCGCAGCGCGTCAAACTATCGCGAGAACTCTCGAAGAGAGATACGGGAAAGACACTCTACATTCTGGACGAACCAACCACCGGCTTACACTTTCAAGATATTAGGCAACTACTGAAAGTACTTCACCATCTTCGCGATCATGGCAACACCATCGTCGTCATTGAGCACAATCTCGACGTAGTGAAGACTGCTGACTGGGTTGTCGACTTGGGCCCCGAGGGCGGCAGTGGTGGTGGAAATGTCATTGCCGAGGGCACGCCGGAAGACATCGTTAAGGTGAAGAAGTCGTATACGGGGCAGTATCTTAAGAAGACACTAAGCCAATAAATCTAGAAAGGGAATTCAATATGTCACTAATAGTCAGCGCACTAAATTACGCTAAATTGACCGCTATCGGGCTCCTGCTTTTAGGCCTCGCTTCCAACAGCCTTGCCCAGACGAATGTGTCATCGATTGATTTTGGCGATGATGGGAGCAGCTGGGCTAACGATCAAGAGTGCGATGATCCGCGCTTCGGTGGAGATGGCATGGCATCTACTCTCGTCGAAACCGATCAACTGCACGATGCGAGTGACTGCAGAAAGCTTTTCCTGGCAGGCTCCATCTTCTTACTAGAAGAGATTTCCAATCCAGACAATAACGGCATCGACTTTGGTGACGATAGCAGCACTTGGGCTGACGATGGAGAGTGTGACGACCCTCGCTTTCAAGGTGACGGCATGGCGTCGGTTCTCGATGACGGCGATCGACTGGCTGACGCTAGTGATTGCAGATTACTCTTTCAATCTGGCTCCATCAGCCTGGTTGGGAACAGTACGTCCGAACGTAACAATGGCGTAGATTTCGGTGACAACAGTAGCACCTGGGCCTTCGATGGACAGTGCGATGACCCACGATTTGCAGGTGGCGGCATGGCTTCACTGCTGTTGGATACGGATATGTTTCATGATGCCGACGACTGCCGCAAACTGTTCGAGACAGACTCAATTCGCCTGCTATCAGGCTCCAGTGTCGTGCTGAGTGGACGCTTCGAGCGCGGTAGTCTGCGCGCCGGTGATGATACGAGGGCCAATGGTAGTTATAGCGACGGCTACACCTTCGTAGCCGATCGTGGCGACTCCACGATAATCGACCTGCGTTCGGGCGAGTTCGATACATTTCTTACTGTTCGCGCCCCCAACGGCGAGGAGTTCAGCAACGATGACTACGAGTCGAGTTTCGACCGTTCGCTGGTCTCTATCCCTAGAACAGAGACAGGAATCTACGAAGTCATAGTGTCGAGCTTTGCGCAGGGCGAAAGCGGCGGTTACACGCTGGAAATATCTACTGACGACAGACCGCTGGAATCTCTAAACCAGCAGATCAGCGGTGTTTTGATCGACGAAGATAGTACTTTCACCGATGGTGAATACTATGACAATTACGAATTCGAAGGTCGGCCTGGCCAATCCATAACGCTCGACCTACGCTCTGATGAATTCGATACTTACCTGATACTCAGACAGCCAAATGGGGAAGAATTGGCCAACGATGATACAGATGGCTCTAACAGTCGAATCGAAGTCACCCTGTCCGAGGCGGGTAGCTACGAGGTAATCGTTAGCTCTTTTGCGGGCGGAGAAACTGGCGAATACCAACTCAACATCGCTGAAATTAATGACCCAGACCGTGGCGTCGCAGCTGAAGAAGCTACCAACAGCCTGCGTGTTGGCGACTCAATCTCTGGAGACCTCGATAGCGGCGATCAACTTGCAGAAAACGATGAGTTTCGAGATAGCTTCTACTTCAACGGCAATAGTGGCGAGGCGATAGTGGTCGACCTCATTGCCAGTGATTTTGATACCGTACTCAGCCTACAGACACCCGCTGGAGAATCGTTAGAGAACGATGATTTTCAAGGCAGTACCGATCAGTCACAGATACAGCTCACCCTACAAGAATCAGGGCGTTATCGTATTTTGGTATCATCCTACACGAGTGGTGAAACTGGTGATTATCAGCTCAGCATCCGTCCCGCTGCTGCTGAGTCAGTTTCCAGCTCTGCCGCATTTGGCTCCCAGGTCTATGGCATATTTGCCGGGATCGCCGACTATCCCGGCACAGGTAACGATCTCGACCTAACCGATCAAGATGCGATTCGTGCTCGGGATGCACTCATAGCTGGCGCAGGCATGGATGAGCGTAATGCTTATACGCTACTCAATGAAGATGCCACCGGTGCAAATTTCCGGGCTGCATTGAACAACATCAATGCAGACATAGGCTCTGACGATACTTTGGTAATTTTCTATTCGGGACACGGCAACAGAGTGCCACGCGCAGCGGGACCAGACAGCTCCGATCCTGACGGACTCGATGAAACGATTGAACTCTACGATGGCCCCATGCTGGATGATGATTTGGCGGCGTCGCTCGACGGCAGCAATGCGGGAAAAATTTTATTAGTAATGGATTCCTGCTTCAGTGGCGGCTTCTCCAAGGACATTATTTCCCAGCCGGGTCGCATGGGCCTTTTCTCTTCCGAGGAAGATGTAACTTCACAGGTCGCATTCAAATTCCAGGCGGGTGGCTATCTCTCTGTCTTCTTCGACGAAGCGATTCGGGAAGGTTATGCAGATCGAGATGAGAATGGAGAATTAACCGCACTCGAATTGAGCCAGTACCTACACAGCCGCTACCGGGCCGACGTTAAATCGGCGGTCAGCACTGAGTACGTGCGCACTTGGGGGCCTCAAGCGGCCTACCAACACCTGGTTGTAGACCGAGGTGGCGTGAGCCCCTACAGCGTTCTGTTCAGTCGGAACTAGATAGCCTCGCTAGCGTTCCAGAACCTTAAAAACCGGGTACTCGCTACTAGCCGAATTAGCTAGTTCGGCTTCGAGGTAGTCGTCGAAAAAATTCCAATAGGCCAGGCCGTCGTCGGCTTCAGGCTCGAGCAAATAGAAGATCAGATTGGCTAGCCGGTTATTCATAGCAACATAATAATCACCCGCCGCGAAGCTTTGACGCCCCGCTTCGAACTCTCCTTCTAGCAGAGAGTTTCGATGATTGTTCTGCACAAAACCCTGCTTGGCGATCGCATCGACTCGAAAGCTTTCTCCTGCAAATTCCTGCTCCTGCTGCAGCGGGCTCACCTCTATGCCGTGCTGCTCCAACTTGGCTGTCAGCCCTGAAAATTGCGCAGAAAACACGTAGGCTACCGGCACCGTCGACGATTTCGTGGCCGCAAAGGCATTGAAATTTTCCACCCCTTTTATCTCGACTATCTCCGAGCTACGCACAAATTGCTTATTACCATCCTCATCTGTATAGGGAATATATTTATAGCTCAACAAGTCCAACGGCTCTTCCAGAGCTACCATCTCAAATTGTACGCCGTTCTGAAAATTCCCGGCATTCTCTTCGATCTGCCGCACTACTCTCTCATCCGCCTGCCGATTTATGTCTCTTATCTCGCTGGAATGCGCGTTCGAATAGTCGAGTATTTCGTTTACAAACACATTCGCCGCATGTACCCGCTTGTAAAAACGATCATGTGCGAAGGTTTCGCTAAGAATCGCCATTCGGTTACGCAGCCCCATGTTGTTTGTTAGGTATCGAGGCGCATGATGGTAAGTTCTTAACTGAGTTGGCGGCCAGTCTCGATAGTCGAAGCCCCCATACCAATTGAAGTCCAGATTGAACTCTTCTTTCACCGACTGGCGGATAGCCGGCAACATCACCTCGGCGGTGTAGTCAGATGGACTCGCATCGCCCGCCGTATGATAGGAAGGCGCATAGGTCAGCGAATAACCGTGCCAGGTACCGTTGGTCGTGTGTAGATCAACAAACAGGTCAGGATCCCAACGCTGCACAAGGTTCTTGTAGAGGGCCTCAGTCTCGATGGTATCGATAATCATGCCGTCGCGATTTAGATCATAGCCATGGGCGCTGCGCTGTCCCGCCAGTCGTGGACTCATCTTTTGCGAGGGGCGCGAATTCTCAGACATCTGATCATTTCCGTCAGAATTGTAGACCGGCAAAAATAGTATGATTTGGTTCTCCAGTAGATGCCGTTTGTCGCCGTGGAGAATCTCGCGGATTGCGATGAGACTGGCCTCCTTGCCCTCGACCTCGCCACCGTGAATATTGCCCTGAATATAGACCAGCAATTTTCCCGACTGTTTTGCCTGCTCCGGCGTGGTGACCGGCGGGTCGGCCAGCACCAGTAGCGGCACCTTCCTGCCTTCAACGCTGGTCAGCAATGTTTCTCTGTGCAGCAGAGGGCTACTGGCTTGAAGCGCATTAACTACCGAGATGACTTCGGCGAATGTAGAGGTCCGCTCGAAATTGCTCAGCTCTGCGGCGGTGATCATGGCTTCGGTAAAGCCACTGCCGTCCTGCGCGAAAGCCGCAGGCTGTATAGACAATCCCAACACGGTTGATAGCACCACAGATAGAACTACATTTCTCATAATACATTTCCAATAAAGGGCTTTTAAGCGTTCGTAACCAGGATTGAAAGGTCCTGATTCAGGGGCAGTCTTCCCGTTAGGAAACTAATCCAGCGATGTGGAGATAGCAACACCAAATAAGGGGCTCAATTTACCTGCTAGGGAAGCCATAAATTACCTGCCTATCGCCTAAATCAAGCATCTAGCGCGCATTTGTAACAGTATGTGACTTTTGCCGAACATTCATTCGAAGAGCCGCGTATTTCGGGCTTTTACGAGGATCGAAGCCCAGCAAAGCTATTGCTTTTTGAGCCGAAAACTAATAGCCTCGGTGATAGCTATAATTGTGGTAATAAGCATGCAAATTGTAAGGGTTTAGCATGTATTCAAATACAACAAAAAACGGAGCAATGTCGGTGAATTCTAAACTAACACGCAGACGTTTTATCAAGGGAGTTATCTTCTCAGGTGCCGCTGCAACAACTGGCACGGGAATGTACCTCGCAGCGAACGCCCAATCCGGGCAATCTGCTGCCGAACGCTTGGTAACACTCAACATTAACGGTCGCAATCGACCCGTTGACGTACTTCCATCGGAAACTCTAGCCTACACGCTACGCTACAAGCTCGATATGACCGGCACCAAGATCGGTTGTAACCGCGGTGAATGTGGCGCCTGCACTGTGCTGATCGAGGGTGTCCCCAACTACTCATGTTCAGTGCTAACGCACAATGTGAAAGGCAAGGCTGTAATCTCCATCGAAGGCGTCAAGGCCGCCGATGGCACATTGCATGCTGTGCAGCAGGCATTCATTGCTGAGAACTCTCCCCAGTGTGGTTTTTGCACGCCGGGTCAGGTTATGTCGGCGGTGGCCTTGCTCAATAACAACCCGCGCCCGACCAGATCTGAAGCCATCGACGCTATGTCAGGAAATCTCTGTCGCTGCGGAGCCTATGAACATTATATTAATGGCGTGATGCGCGCCTCGGGGCAACTAGCATGAGCACTCATATAGGTAAAGATTTTATACCACCAGACGTACCCGGAAAGGTAACTGGTGAAATCAAGTATGCCGAAGACTACAAGCGTGAAGGTATGGTCTTCGCCCGATTGCTAACCAGCCCTATGCCTAGCGGCCGCGTAGTAAACATCGACGCATCCGAAGCACTACGAATGGATGGCGTGGTGGGTGTTTTTACAGCGGACGATTTACCGCCAGTGCCACCACCCGGAAATCCGGCACTAGCCTCAGAATACGTAACCTACGTCGGTCAACCAATTCTGGCCGTCGCGGCTATTAGTGAAGAAATCGCTGAATCTGCCATCGACAAGATTCGTATCGATTTCGAGCGACGCGACTTCGTAGTTGACCCAATTGAGAGTCTCAGCCCAGGTGGCAGCAATGCCTACCCAGAGGGTAATGTACTGGTCAGGACTCAGGAAGAAGGTCCCGAGGGTGCACCTATCGTTGGCGCCGAGATACGAGACATCAAGTGGCCACAGTCGGCTATCGACGCAATCAAGACCGGCAAAGAGCCCGTTGGCGGGGAGTTCACTACCGAGTGGGCCTTCGGCGATCTTGATGCCGGCTTTGCTGACGCGGCTACAATCATCGAAGAGCCGTTTGTCACTATAGGTTATCCACACCACTCTCTCGAAGCTCGAACAGGCATGGCCTATTGGGAAAATGGAAAATGCTATTTCCACGGTTCGTCTCAGAGCCAGAGTGCTAACAACGCAGGCCTGGCCAGAATGTTGGGCATAGATCTAGCAGACCTGGTATTTATCAACGAAGCCACTGGTGGCGGATTTGGTTCCAAGATCGGTCCTTACCCGTTCATGGCTATTACCGGTAATTTCGCCCGCGTTCTTAACCGCCCTGTGCAGCTGCGCATTACGCGCGAGCAAGAGTTCTATATCGGCTCGGCACGCTCTGGCATGCAAGGCTGGATCAAAGTCGGCGTTAAGGCAGACGGTAAAGTTTCTGCAGTCGATCTGGTTATCGTGAATGATGGCGGCGCCACCGGCGGTGGTAGCGGCAATTCATCGGCACAGCATGTGACCGTAGCCTACCAACCCGAGAGCATGCGCTATCGTGGTATCTCCGTTTATACAAATACGACTCCTCGTGGCGCTCAGCGTGGTCCAGGTCAGAACGAAATGGCGGCTGTGCTCGCGCCAATGACTGACAGAGCCGCAGCTGCGATCAATATGGACAGAGTCGCCTTTCGAACTCGCAACGTCTTGGACAGCGATGGTTTTCAGGGCGGCAGTCAGGGCCCCGTGACCAGCGCCTTCGTTCGCGAAGCACTGGCACAAGGCGCACGCACTTTTGGCTGGGATGAGAAACTCGCCCAACCTAAGGTGAACGGCAGCAAGGTTCGTGGTGTTGGTGTCGGCATCGGTTATCACGGTGCGGGCGGCAGAGGCTATGACGGACTCCTGCGTATCGCTCCAGACGGAAGATTATTCATCCACAGCGGGGTCGGCAATCTAGGCACTTATTCCTACGCCGGCACCTGTCGTGCGGCCGCCGAAGCCTTGCAGGTTCCTTGGGAGCGCTGCGAGATTGTGAATGGCCGATCTGACAAACATTTGCCACACAGTTCTGGTCAGGGTGGTTCAAACACTATCTTCACCCATACACGGACTAACTGGCTAGCAGCTCAGGACGCGATCGCCAAGCTTAAGGAAATCGCGGCTGCAGATCTCGGTGGAGCGGCTGATGATTACGGAATTGGCGACGAGCGCGTTTACCAGAGCGCCGACTCCAGCATCGGATTAACCTATGCCGAGGCGGCACAGCGTGCGATGGAGCTGGGTGGAAAGTTTAGCGGCCAGGAATACCCTGACGATATCAATCCACTAACGCAACTTGCCGTTCAAGGCCTTGCCGGCACCGGTTTGATCGGAGTCGCCAAGGACAACATCCCTGGTCAGGGTCAACCTCCAGGCGTGGTTGTCGGTTTCTGCGAGATTGAAATGGACAAGGACACTGGCAAATTCGAGATTTTAGATTACACGGCGATCGCAGATTGTGGCACCGTTGTGCATCCGAAAAACTTCGACAATGCCATGCGTGGCGGAGCAGTTTGGGGTGTAGGTATGACTGCCTTGGAGCGTCATGTCTACGATCCACAGAACGGTCTGCCTGCCAACACTGGTCTTTACCAGAACAAGCCACCTACGTATAAAGATGTGAATCTGAATACCAAAATGGGCGGCGTGAATATACCTGATCCTCAGAATCCTACTGGAGGACGAGGCATTGGCGAGCCAACTCAGGGCGCATCTGCAGCTGCGTTGGCAAGCGCCATATCCAATGCCCTGGACGGCCACCTGTTTAATACAGCGCCGACCACGACGGATATGATCATTAATCACTTGGCTGGTAACTCCTACAGCACCAAGTCCCTTAAAACTAACACTTTCTAGAGGTTATCTATGCCATCTCATGACGTAATGCCTAATATGGAACTGTACCAACCGGTACAGGTAGAAGATGCCCTAGCTATAGCCGATCGGCTCGCCGATAGAGGCTGGTTAGTTGGGGGCGGCCAGGATACTTATGGCTGGTTAAAAGATCGAGCGAAAGAAACCGATGCAATGATCGACCTGAGTGCCATTGAATCACTCAGGGGCGTTCGCGAAACTTCGGACGGCATTGAAATCGGCGCTCTGACAACGCTTACAGAGGTTGCCAATAACAGCGTGATCCAGGATAAGTTCTCTCTGCTATCACAGGCTGCTGGTGTAGTAGCCAGCCCACAGATCCGCAACATTGGCACCTTAGGTGGTAACGTCTCACAAGACGTTCGCTGCTGGTACTACCGTCGCGGCCTGTCCTGCTACAGAGCTGGCGGCAACCTGTGTTATGCGGACACGCCTCAGGGCATGAACCGCGAACACTCTCTGTTCGAAACTAGTCGCTGTGTTGCTGCTAGCCCTTCCGACACTGCTCCTGCCTTGGTTGCTCTCGATGCAACTATGGTAATTCGCAGCGTGGATGGCGAACGCTCGCTTGCCGCACAAGACTACTTCGTAGGCCCTGCCAACGATATCGAGAGCACTACGGCGCTGCGCACAGGTGAGATTCTTACCACGGTAAGAATTCCAAACACCTGGGCCAATGCTACGTTCTACTTCGAAAAAGTAGCAGACAGAAACGTATGGGACTTCTCCCTCGTCAATGTTGCGGCTGCATTCAAAGTAAGCGGCGGCAATGTAGAAGATTCCCGCATAGTCTGTGGAGCCGTGCAGTGTACTCCGCGCCGTGTTACCAACGTCGAAAATGCTATTCAAGGTCAGGCGAAGAATGCAGCTACTGCAGAGTCTGTCGCCGCGATGGCAACCGATGGTGCTCGCGCACTCGCACACAATAGCTTTAAGATTCCATTAATGCAGAATCTGGTAAAGCGAGCTATTAGCGCTTAATTGGCGCGCACTTCGCGCTAATTAATAGTACAGCCGCAAGGCATAAAGAAAGGGATAGCTTGCTATCCCTTTCTTTATGCCCGCAATAAAGTTTTACTTTACTTATAGCTCGCCTTTTTAAGGCTAATAGGTACTTCAATTTTGCTGATTTTCTGATAACGTCTGACTCCTATGAAATTTTTCCCTACATTCCTTTGCGCTGCACTGTCTTGCCTTCTTTGTACGCAAGCACCGGCGGCAGAGAACGTTAACTTCGCTGACGTATTGGCAGTGCCCACTACGCAGGCCAGCACAAGCGTCAGTTATGGATCCGATCAATTTCAATTTGGGCAACTCTGGCTACCAGCAAACTCCCCTGCTCGTGCGACTGTGGTTTTGATTCATGGGGGCTGCTGGCTCAACCAGTTTGATATCTCCTATACCGCAGGCCTGAGTTCGGCGCTGGCGGATGCGGGTTTTGCAGTCTGGTCTTTGGAATACCGCCGGGTCGGTGATGAAGGCGGAGGCTGGCCAGGAACCTTCGAAGATATTATTGCCGGCATCAACAGCTTGAACCGCATCGATTCTGTAGATACGGAGAATCTTGCGATCCTGGGGCACTCCGCCGGCGGTCATCTCGCCTTGCTTGCCGGCGCCAGGGATGATCTGCTAGCGGTGCAACCCGATTTGATCGTCGGTCTTGCTGCTATTTCCGACGTAGTGACCTACGCATCGGGTGAGAGTTCTTGTGAGAGAGCGGCAGCCTCATTTATGGGCGGAGAACTCGGCGAACGCGCCGCCGCCTACTTCGATGCCAATCCAGCCAACCATGGCCTGCATGCAAACACCGTGCTCATGCAGGGCGATATTGACGAGATAGTGCCCCTAGCACAATCTACATCACCCGGAGCAAGGACGATTATCAGCATCGGAGCGGGTCATTTCGACTGGGCGCACCCCGAGACCTCTGCCTATCGCCGACTTCTAGAATTGCTAGATGAACACTTCTAATCCATCGCTACAGCAAATACGAACACTTGATCAATCGGATCCGCTTGCAGCCAAACGCGACGAGTTTGTACTCCCCGGCAATACCATCTATCTGAATGGAAATTCACTTGGCCCACTGACTCGAGGTGCACTGCTACGTGGTCATGAAGTCATTGAGCAGCAATGGGGCAAGGACCTCATAGCCAGCTGGAATCAACACGCCTGGATCGACCTACCTTTCACCAGCGCCCGGAAGATAGCGCCTCTGCTCGGTGCCGATGCCAGCCAGTTGGTCTGTTGCGATTCAGTCTCGATCAATCTACTAAAACTTATAGCCACCTGCCTGCAACTACAGACAGCTCGCACTATTATCTTGTCCCAAGAGGACAATTTTCCTACGGATTTGTATGTGGCGCAGGGATTGCAAGCGATGTTGGGGCCAGCACTGTGTCAATTGAAAACCGTTGCAGCCGATGAACTCATTAGCGCACTGGATGAAAATATAGCGGTCCTATTTCTAACAGAGGTGAATTTTCGCAACGGCGATAGACATGACATACAGCAACTTACAGCGCTAGCCCAGAATAAGGGAATACTGGTCATCTGGGATCTATCCCATAGCACAGGTGTGCTGCCCCTGCACTTAGACGATTGGGCTGTGGATTTCGCGGTGGGTTGTGGCTACAAGTATCTAAACGGCGGGCCCGGAGCGCCCGCTTTCATCTACGCCAACAAGCGACATCATGAGAAGATAGAACAGCCTATTCAGGGCTGGATGGGTCACAAAGACCCGTTTGCTTTCGACCCAAGCTATAAGAAAGGCTTGGGAGTGGCACAGTTTCTAACAGGCACCCCTGCTATCGTTTCTCTGGCAATATTGGACAGCGCGCTGGACGTATTCAGCGGCATAGAAATTACTACTATTTATGGAAAGGCTATCGCCCTATCCGAACTATTTCTAGAACTGATAAAGGATGCCGACGTCTTGCAGGAGCTAAAGCTGGAATCTAGCGCAGACGCATCATTGCGGGGTGCACAGCTTGCCTTTTCCCACAGCAACGCCTATGGCATTTGCCGCGCACTGAACGAGGCTGGTGTTGTGGTGGATTTCCGCAGCCCAGATATCATTCGCTTCGGGTTTTCACCACTGTTCCTGCGCTTCGAAGATATCTGGCAGGCTGCACAAATGCTAAAGAAAATTTTAGCGGAGGAAACCTACCTCGCAGAGAAATATTCTCGCAAGCTCAAGGTCACCTGAGCCCCAAGCCCAGCATCCAGATTCTAGAGTAAAAAGATTCCAATAAAATATGAGCTAGTCATGATAACTACGTAACAGGCGAAGATAACGCCAACTACTGGTAGCAATTTATCGTGCCGTTCTTGTTCGTGTGCCGACATAATGGTCTCTCCCTTAAGTATCGTAGGAGGAAAATAATATGAACAGCTGGGTAGAATATTGATTCAGGTCATCGAAAACGTAATTTCGACCCTTGGTTTCAAATGGGGGCTCTAAGCTCTGTTAATACGTCGCTAAACTAGCCCGCTAGGGTAGGGGGACATTGCCTTCTGCAGGGCATCACGCAATTCTTCCTGACGAAACGGCTTGCTTAGAAATCCAGTCATTCCAGATCTGATAAGGTCACGCGGGTCTTCGTGAACAACATTCGCCGTTACTGCGATCACCGGAATAGTCGATCTACTACCATCCATCGCACGAATCTTCCTTACTGCGGTGACCCCGTCCATTACTGGCATCTGCAGATTCATTATGATCACGCTCACAACATGGGCGGAAAGATAATCTAATACTTCCCTGCCATTAGACATGGTCACGACTTTGTGGCCATCCGCCTCCAACAGGCGAGACAGGACCATTCGGTTCACGGCATTGTCATCTGCCACCACTATCGACAGGGAAGGCAGCTTAATCTCGGAGCGAGTAGTCGGCTTGATGGCTGGAGGCCTCATGCTCTTCATCGGCAGGAATACGCTGAAGATTGAACCTCGACCCGGTACCGAGTTGACGACAATCTTGCCACCCATGGCTGACACGAGTTGCTTAACGATAGTTAGGCCAAGACCAGAGCCGCCGAACTTTCGCATCGTAGTTTTGTCTGCCTGAACGTAGGGCTCGAATAGGCTATACTGCGCCTGCGTGTTATTGCCTATGCCGGTATCGGTAACTTTCAGGCGCATGCGCTCCAATGCCGTATCCAGCACGACTGACACCTCTCCGGTATTGTTGAGCTTCACCGCATTACCAACCAGATTCAGCAGTATCTGACGCAGCTTGGTGGGATCACCGCGAACGTACTCAGGAATATCATCCTCGATCACAAGTGAGAATTTAACTCCCTTCTCATTGGCTTGAAACTCCAGGGTAGCAAGAGTCAATCGGAACAACTCGTCTATGTTTACCGGAACTTTTTCTAGCTCTATCGATTGACTGTCTAGTCGGGACAGATCCATTACATTATTGATTAGCTCAAGCAGCGTCTCGCTACTGTTCAGGACAACCTTAACTAATTCCTTCTTCTTACTCGGCTCCGTCCATAAGTAATTGTGAGGCCCCGATAACGCCATTCAATGGCGTTCTTAACTCATGATTCATCGCGGCGAGGAAGGACGCCTTTGCCTGTTCCGACTGCCGCGCCTCGTTCTCCGCAAAGGTGCGGTCATGCACCACTTTCTCGAGTTCCTTCACGGTGTCGCTTAGTTTCTTCTCCGCCGTTGTCTGAGCATTGCGAAACACGAAGGCAGCCGAGTACAGCATTAACACCACCAGACTAGCCTCGAAAGCGAGGGTCAGAGCCCGGTCGCCCTCCATCGGGCCGGAGAATGGAAATTCGTAGCCGCTGTATTGCATGTACGCGAAAACCCATAGCGTGAGGATACATATAACCGTCCACACAACACCAGCGATACGGCCCGCAACCAGAAAGCCAATGGCAGGGAGACAGAGCAGCCAAGCCCAGGTGTTTGCCCAGACCCCTACAGACGTCATAGTCAGGCACATGACTACCCAGTAGGCGGCAAGAGGTATTTGGGAGGCGAGTAATTGCTGATTAAAATAGGCTTTAAGATACAGACCCAAGAAGACCACGACCGTTGCTATCGCGATATAGACATTGTCACGCTCAACACCGGTGTAGTAGTTCGATACGATCAGGCCAATCGCTACGGGGAGTACGAAGAAAATAGTGGTAGATAGGGTGCGGCGTTCACGAAGTCTTACAGGGTCTGCACTCGCAGGTGGCAAGCCCGCATTCCAGAGCAACTTAAGATGAATGATCAAAAACATACCTGCCTGTCCAGCTCTCGCTGCGATTTCTACCTATACCGTTAAGGGTAGGCCTATTTCCCTAAAAGACCCAAGTTATCGGGGATAATTACAAGAACATAATTGTACGGGTTGTCGCAGGACGACCGGAATGAAATAGCAGAATTGTTGACACTGTCCAGTCTTGGATCTCTAAGCCGGGCTCTGATGGCTCTGGGATATCTCATACACAGAATTAAACCAGACTGGCTCATCATTGAGGTTAGGGACAAGCTGAAAAGCTTCGCCGCCTCCCTCCATGAACTGTTCTCGGTATTCGATACCAATCTCGTGAATTGTCTCCAGGCAATCTGAAACGAAGGAGGGAGTAACTACAGCAATCTTCTTCACACCGGTCTCAAGAAGCTTCTCAAGATGCTCATCCAGATAGGGCTGTATCCAAGCCTGTCGCCCGAATCGGGACTGAAAAGCGATGGAGTACCTATCTTCGCCCCAGCCAAGCTCAGCGACGATGTTCTTCGTCGTCGCCATGCACTGCGCCCGGTAGCAATAACGATTACTGTCGGTTACCTGATCGCAACAGCTTCCAAAGCTGCAGACGTTTTGGCTATCCGACTTCTTAATATTGGACTCAGGCAGCCCGTGGTAACTGAAGACCACATGGTCCACCTCGTCTTCGTTTAGATGCTTACCGATTAGATCGGTCCAGGCCCGGATAAATGCGGGTTCGGCGAAAAGGTCGTCGACAAACTGCAACTTCGGTGCGCTCTGCCACTTGGCCGCTTCTTGCCTTACCTCATGAAAAACCGAGGCCGTCGTTGCCGTCGAGAATTGAGGGAATAGAGGCAGCACCAATATCTCAGTCCGCCCCTTGCTTTCCAACTCAGCCATGGCATCACAGATACGGGGCTTACTGTAGGCCATGCCGTTGAGCACTAGTACATCTTCACCTGCGCTCTCGTAGGCCTTTTGCACACTCGCCTGCAATCTGTCTGCATAGACCTTCAACGGCGAGCCGTCGTCCATCCAGATGGTCGCATAGTCTTTAGCGGTCTTGGGGGCACGGAAAGGCAGTATTATAAGGTTGCGTAACATCCATCTCCCGAGAGGGTTCATATCGAATACGAAGGGGTCGGAAAAGAAATACTTATAGAAGTCTCTGAGACCCTTGGCGGTAGGTTCGGCTGGTGTGCCGAGATTTAATAATAGGACAGCTTTAGACATAGGCGGCTCAGACTACATTCCTGTTTGTGAAGACAACCCACTTATACGTTAGATCTTGCTAATTAGGATCAATAGGCAGCCAAATTTCTCGATCTGCGTTGTGTGCGGCGATGGTAGGGCGAAACCGTTCCCTATGCCAGTTGTGTGACATTGTCATCACTGGGCTGCTAACTACCCAGCACTGCAGTAAACTAATTTGCACCAGCTCACTGTCATAAACGGAACCGATCATGAAAAACCCAATGCGCGGTCACCGCTATCCCCTCTCTCTCCTGTTATTTCTGACACTCACTGCGCAGACGACGCTGGGATCCGAGTCCGGGCTAATTGCTGACGGTGCCTACGTGAGTGGTGGGTATAGCGCCGCACTATTTTGAGGCAAATTCCGAAACTTTCTACCCAGATTTACAGCACCGACTAGGGCTTTCAGTGATTTGAATTTTCAGTAACTAACTATGTAGCGCCCTGCCCACTCTCGAGCTGTGAAATATAACGCAAAACTCACTAGAATGCGCGTAACTATTGGCCTGTAGCAATTTGAGTCAACTCGTCAATTAAACGTCTGATATTTGCTGCAATCCCTTCCGAAACCAGTAAACTTAATCCCTTAGGATTATTTGTCCTAATTAGAGACACTTTTGAATAGAGAGGAACGAAACGTGAAAAAGACTTTGGGATTAGCCCTAGTGGCAGCCCTCGCCGCAGGCACAGCAAACGCCGGTGAACGAGTTGGCGATTTCGCCCTGATCGACCATGAAGGTGCTTTTCAGCACATGGCTTGGTATGACGATCACAGCGCCGTGGTAATCATGCCTATGACAAATAGCCAGGCAGATGTGGCAAGCTTGAAAGCACTCCAGGATCAATATACAGAACAGGGCGTCCAATTCTTCTTGTTGAACCCCGGACTGCATACTGACAGAGCGCGGGTGAGCGCTGATATCGCGAGCTCAGGTTTGGACCTTCCAGTCTTAATGGATGACGCACAACTGGTCACCGAGATGCTGGGCGTAAGCCGTCTGGATGAGGCCGTTCTTTACAATCCAGGCAATTTCGAAATGCTATACCGCGGGCCAATCGCGGACATGGAAAATTCCTTGCGGCAGATGCTTGCAGGCCAAAATTTTGACATGGTCTCAGTTGCCAGCACGGGTGCGGCGATAGAATTCCCTAATCTGGATGCCCATGCAAATCTTTCCTATGAGAAAGATATCGCGCCAATCATTGCTCAGAACTGTGCAAACTGTCACCGCGACGGCGGTATCGCCCCTTTCGCTATGGACAGCAACCTTGCGGTGCAGGGCTGGTCACCGATGATTCGCGAAGTGGTAATGACAAAACGCATGCCACCGGGCCAGGTCGATAACAAGGTCGGCCACAAGATGAAGAACGAAATGAATCTTAGTGACGAAGAGATGCAGAAACTCGTTCGCTGGGTAAACACTGGCTCCAAGGTGGACAGTGAGAGCGACCCTCTAACAGCTCTAACCTGGCCTACAACGAAGTGGTCACTTGGCGAGCCTGATTTAATCGTTAAGGTTCCTGAGCAAGCAATTCCTGCCACTGGGGTAGTCGACTATATGGATATTCCAGTCGATCTTGGCCTTGAGGCAGATGTTTGGATCAAAGGCAGCGAAGTAGTCCCCGGCGATCCTGCCGTACTACACCATATTATTACAACAATTGTACCTCCTGAGGGAGCGCCTGATTTTCAGCAGATCCTCATGGACTTGCTGGCATCACTTCCCCCAGAGAAGGCGCAATCTATCCGCACTAAACTTTTTGCGGCCGTAGCCTCTGGTCAACAGCCCAACATCGGTGAGATCTTCAAAGAGATTCCGGAGATCGATATCGGTACCTTCCTGGGTGGTGGTAACGACCCTGACCTAGGCTCAGTTGCAGGCTATGCTCCTGGTAATAGCGTTTCGCTTAACCCCCCGGGTGTTGGCGGATTATTAAAGGCCGGCACGACTCTTAACCTGCAGATGCACTACACGACTTCAGGCAAAGAGACGACTGACGCGACTGAGATCGGCATCTACTTCTACGAGGAAGGTGAAGTTCCAGAGCAGCGTATGTCCGGCGGTGTGGGCAATGCCTTCGCAATCAGCATTCCTGCTCAGGCAAAAGACCATGAGATGGAACTGGTTACAACGGTTCCGGAAGATGCAGAACTCTATAGCCTGATGCCACATATGCATTTTCGCGGTAAGCGCATGAAGTTCACTGCGCAGTACCCTGATGGCAGCGAAGAATTGTTGCTCTCTGTTCCTGCCTATTCCTTCAACTGGCAGCTGGCACATGAATTGGAAGAGCCTCTTCGAATTCCTGCTGGCACCAAGATTGTCGCGACTGGCGCATTCGACAACTCTTCACAGAATGCTTTCAACCCTGACCCTAACACTGAGATTAATTGGGGCGAGCAAAGCTGGGAAGAAATGTTCATGGGTTTTTACTCTTGGAAGAACATTGATCAAGGTGGCTCAGACTAAGTCAGACCACCCAGACAGATCAGTATAAAAAAAGGGTGAACTCTTTCGAGCTCACCCTTTTTTTATATAACATGTTTCATTCTTGCTAACTGTCTAAAAGCCGGCCACCTAGACCGTTCTACTTTTCACTGCTCTACTGCACGCGCGGCGGTGGAGGCGTCCAATCGCAGTCTTCACAATCAGGAGAGATAGCGTTCTCCGCCAAGACAGTAAAGATAAAATCGCGCCAGACTTCATTCGGCTGCCACACGGTATTCATATCGGCTTTCGCCTGCGCGACCGGCACGTCGGCATAGATCACTCTATAGAGGAAGCTGAATGCCGTGGCACGAGCATTCACCTGACAATGCAGTAGCGTCTTCTTGTCTGTGTTGCGCCGCATCGAGTCGGCAAATGCGTAGAAATCAGACGGGAGCGGATTGTTGAAGTCCACCGGCACCTGCATGTATTCCATGCCAAGCCCCTTAACCACCAGGTCCGCATCGGGCAAGGCATTCTGGTTATTGGTGAAAGCTATGTAGACGATTCTCTCGAAACCATTCTCGGCGATCGTTGAAAATTGTTCTCGACTAGGCTGACCTGAGCTAGCGAATGTTGAGCTATACTGGCGGAAATTGGTAATCTCGGCCAAAGCAGGATCAGCCTCTTCCACAGCGTTGGCGCTGCCTGCTAGTAAGGGTGTAAGGATCAATAGACTCGATAAAAATTTGTTCATTGTTTCTCCAGCTATGCTCAGCAACGTAGTTATTTAGATGGTTAAAATACTATATCAGAGGACTCTGGGCGACTACCATCAAATTGCACTGCCCCTTCCTGTCACAGAGGCATTCGATGCCGATAGAACAACCGAGTTATAAGTCAGATATCAAAGGAGCGGAGCATGCAGCACGAGCAGCTGAAACGCTGGCAGCATTCCCATAGCTTCGGCCAGGATCTCAAGCGACCGGGGGAATCGCGCACGCTTCTCGTAATTGCGCTAACGTTTGTCATGATGCTGGTCGAGATTGCTGCCGGCATCGCATTCGGCTCTATGGCCCTGCTCGCCGACGGCCTGCATATGGGCTCCCATACTGTGACATTGGGCATCAACGCCTATGTCTATGCGCGTCGCCACGCTCACAGCAGCAGATATAGTTTTGGTACGGGTAAGGTAAATACCCTCGGTGGTTATACGGGCGCCGTCCTGCTTGCGGTGTTCGCTGCGATATAGTGATTCCACTGAAAGCGCGCCGCACGGCGCTCTGTTGCTGAAACCAGTATTTCTCAGGCTGCGATCAGAATAATCAACCCGATGACAAGCTTTATCGCAGCCTGTAGGTAGGGTGACAATTGAGCTAGGGGTGAATGGAACAACAGCGCCAGAGACCACAGCAACAGGCCCGAGCCTAATCGCCATAACCAGGAAGGAACTCCGGTTAAATGGGATCTGCACCCCAACTTAACCACCGACAGGCGCTCCGGGTTAATACCGGTGCGGCGCAACTGCGCATCGGCATTGTCGCCCGATGGCAGGCCAGCTGCAGCAACATCGCTATTCTTATTGTGCTTACTTTCAGACATAAGCTCTATTCTTGCCCAGCTGTGACATGGTGGACTGAACAACTACCGTTAGAGTTAGAGTTAGGGGTAAGAGTTAGAGTAACAGGATAAGAGGAGACGGCGGGACTGCGATGCAAATCTCCCTCACCATCAGCGAGTCTTGCTTTCCTCTTTGCTAATTAAGTCGGCGAAGGCCTGATGTTGCGTAAGGTAAAGATTTCCGCTCATCTGATCTATGAAGCGCGCTCGTCTTAGTTTGTCCAGCACTGGGCCTTTCACCTCGGACAGGTGTAGAAAAATATTCTCTTCTCGGAGCCTCTGATTAATCTCTTCCAAAGTCTCCAGAGCACTGAAGTCCACTTCGTTAACCGCGCTGCACATCAGTACAACGTGGACTATATTCTTGTCTTCCGCAACTCGCTCATAGATGAGTTTCTCCAACATGCTGGCGTTAGCGAAGAATAGACTCTCATCGATACGAAGAGTAAGTACGCTGGGAATAGTCTTCACCTTATAACGGAGAATATTACGAAAGTGCTCGGTGCCTTCAACCAAGCCCACCTCGGCGACATGAGGTCGCGCCGTACGGTAAAGGTGCAAAGAAATTGAAATGAGTACCCCACTGCTAACACCCACTTCAACGCCGAATCCAAGGGTCAGGAATAGCGTTGCCACCACCGACCCCCAATCTCTTTTCGAGAAGCGCCAGGTCTTCTTGATAATAGAAAAGTCAACTAGAGACAATACCGCCACAATAATCGTCGCCGCCAATACCGCCTTTGGGAGATAATACAGAAACGGAGTAAGAAACAGTGCAACCAGTGCAATCAGGCCAGCAGTCATCAGGCTTGCCAACTGGCTGTGTGCGCCAGCATCAAAATTTACCACGGAGCGAGAGAATCCACCTGTCACTGGAAACGCGCCCGACACTGCCGCCGCCAAATTAGCCCCACCCAGCGCGACGAGCTCTCGATTGTTGTCTACTCCTTCGCGTCGCTTGGCACCGAGCGCTGAGCCCACAGAAATAGATTCCACGTAGCCTATAGTCGAGATCAGCGCTGCAGGTAACAGCAATTCTTTCACTAATGGAAGATTGAATGAGGGCAAGACTAACGAAGGCAGCCCGGCTGGAATACTGCCTACAACTGCCACATCTTTAGCTTCCAGATCAAATGAAACCACTACCAGGATACTGATGATAACCCCCAGAACAGGTGCCGCCTTAACCATAAGATCGGCACTATGTGCAGCGATACCGAATCGTACAAGAAAGCTAACCCCCCAGTGACGGCTACTGAGTAGAGAGACAATCACAGCCAGACCAAGGGCCAGGGTATAGATATTGGTTTGTCCAACGTTTTCAATTAGCGCCGACAGCAGCTCGAGGAGATTGTCACCACCACTATTCACACCCATTAAGTGTTTGAATTGACTGACGGCAATAATGATAGCTGATGCGGTAATAAACGCCTGTACGACCGTGTGGGAAAGGAAATTAGCAAGAATGCCGAGACGGAGTATTCCACAGCCGAGCAACATAGCTCCCGATAGTGCGGCCAGAGTAATGGCGGCTGTGAGATAGTTCGCAGACCCCTGCGCTGCCACGTCCGAAAGTGCGGCAGCCGTCATCAAGGAAGTAATAGCCACAGGCCCGACGGATAGCGTACTGCTACTGCCAAGTATGGCGTAGGCGATCAGCGGTAATATGCTGGCGTAAAGCCCAACCTCTGCCGGCATACCCGCAAGTAATGCATAGGCTAAGGACTGCGGAATCAACATGATAGCCACAATGACCGCGGCTATCACATCGCCCAGGAAATGATGTCTATCATAGCGGCCGGCCTTGAGTGCCGTAGGCAGGAGGCCGGAGAGGAATGCCATATCAGGCTCGCAATTTAGTTTGTCGGTATCAGATCGAGGGTCTCAAACAAGACGGTTTCTATTTTGTCGCGAGAATAAAAAGCCGGAAACACCTTATCGTTAGCCCACAGCTCGAACAGATTGTCATACAGTGGGCTATCGGGATCACCCACCTGACCCGGAGTATTCATTCCCAGCGTATTGTCCCAATCACGGGTATCGATGAAAATCCTGAACGAGGCGCCAGAGGTTTGATTGTCACCACTGCCGGTAGCCCCCAGGGTAAATCCATTCCCTCCTCGAGGCAGTGGACCCAGCTCTAGACGACTTCTGATCTCTTCACTCACCGCCGCACCCAGGGGATGGCGAATTAGCGCATGCTTATAGTCGGCTTGACCGTATACCCAATCTTCGATATTCGCACCCAGCTTCTCCCGCAATGTTGCTACCGCCTCGCCTAGGGTATTCAACAAAAATTCGTCTCTACCCGCTATAGGATCGTTACCAAAGTCACCATCTGGCGCCAATAACATATCTATACTGGTCTTCATTCCTACGTTGAGAAAGTCACTCGCCACCTCGGGGACTTTAAGTGCTTCCATGTTGTCTAGCAGCTGTCTCTCGAAAGCCACATAGATACCCGCCTCTATCGAATCTTTATCAAGCCTGAAGTCCCAGTTCATTAACATCTGTCTCGCTGCTTCGACCTGCCGATCATTTGCACGCAAATCTTTAAAGAAAGGAACTAACGAACGCGCGGGAATAGAGAGATAGTCGTGCTGAAACTCAATCATGTCTGTCATATTGAATTTCCTTCCCGAACTCAGTAGCTCGCTGCCGCGCGCCCAGCGATAGGGGTCAGTCCATGTATACGCAATTGCGTCGAGGTTCGGATAGTCCGGTGGCGTGTAGTTGCTATTCGAAGTCTCTATGTAGCCTACATCAGGATTGAACGCATTGGGTTTATTTTTGATCTCCAGATACCCATCCCATTCATAACGCCCGTCACCGGGAACGGGGACCAGCCCGCTAAAATTCCTTCTCAGTGGTGCAATACCTACTGCCTGCCAGCCGATATTGCCATCGCGATCGGCCCAGATCATATTCTCGCCGGGAATATGGCTATAGTTCGAAGCGTCTCTGAATTCTTCCCAAGTAGCTGCCTGATCCATACGCAGCGAGGCAAGATACGGAGCGCCGCCAACATCCATCCAGGCGGGACGTACTGCATAGGCCAAATTCTTGTTCGTGTCCTCAAAACTAACCGGGCCGTGTCGCGTGTACTTAAGCTCTACCGTTACCGAATCGGCGCCCTTCACTTCTATCACTTCTTCTATAGTCTGCATGTCCTCCCACCGGCCCTGGTAGCGGTATTGATTCGGGTTAGCGGGATTCGTCTCATACACCATTAGATCTTCACCATCTGTGCCAAACACGGTAAGCCCCCAGGCGCCCTGTTCGTTGTGCCCAATGGATACACCGGGAATCTCGGGCTCGCCACCGCCTATCACGTTCCAACCCGGGCCTACCAGATGCACCCAATAGCGCAGCGAGGGAACGCTCTGTGCGCGATGTGGGTCATTAATCATCATCGGCCAGCCATCCTGTGTGAGGTCACCGCTGACAACCCAATTATTGCTACCTATATCATCCAGATCATGTTCCTTCAGGTTGATGTCTTCTGCGTTAATGGTACTGGCGATTTGGGCATAGCTTTGCTTGGTATTTCGATCAGTGCCTGCGACGATATCGTTTGGCTCAAACTTAATACTGCTTCTATACGAAGTGTAGAGATGCAAGATATCGTTCTCGATAAGAGACTCACAGTCGATCATTGGATCCAAGCTCAAGATCGGGTCATGTGGGTGAAAATACTGCAACTCTCGCACAGCATTTTCACCGATCGCGCACACCGCCCTGCCAATATTCAGTTCTTGACCAATATTTCCTAATAGACCCTGATGGCGAGAAATGACGACCTCTTCTGTCCAGTGCTGGGGCTGAATGCCGAGAAGTTTGAATGGCAGTGGCAGCGAATCAGGATCATCCAGTGCCTCATCGATGTAGGCATTAACACCATGGACGAAGGCTGTAATGATATCGACGCCGCGGGGATGATAGTGATTCATCTCATCCGCCATTGGACCACGAAACTTAAATAGCCGAGTGCCATGATCGCGATCGATCATGCGAGGGCCAAATAGCGCTGCCGTAGTTCCAGTCGCCTGTGCTCGCCATATTTCAAACTGAAACAGGCGATCTCTTGCTGCGCTATAACCCTGAGCGAAAAACAGGTCGTGTTCTGTCAGCGCATAGATATGAGAAATTCCCCACTTATCTTTTAATATCTCAACGCTCTGATCCAACCCCTCGATATTCACCGAGCTATTACCCTGCGCTCTAGCAACGGTACTCCCGATGGCAAGACTGGCAATTGCGGTCAACAGGACGAGACTTAGGAGAGATCTAGTTTGCATGGGGGACTACCTCTATTTCGGATGATGATTAATTCTTTAGAAGAATATTTTGAAGCCTATAGCGCGGCAAGCACTTGCATGGCCAGTTGCGCCTTGTCTTTAGGCACATAAACATGGTCGTGATAGTAGGCGGCGATCATATTGGCACTGATACCATGGGCCGCCAGCCTTCTAGAGACCGCCGCGGTGAGCCCAACCGCATCGAGACTGGAGTGCACCATCAGACTAATACAACTAAAGACCGACTCATAGGCAAGGCCAGCTACATCTGCCGCTCCCTTGGATAGCAATAGACTAAGACCCTCTTCCTCTTGATAGGAGGCGATGGGTTGCAGGTCGGCTGAGTCCCCGTATTGCGCCTTCTCTATAGTACAGAACACGAAGTCACCGGCGAGAAGACGCGGATTTAACTGTGCCAGTAACATGTTCAGATCTTCTTCGCCCGCCATCGTTTCCTCCCTGAGACAGTCGCTACTAACTACTGCTGTTGATCGTGCTCGGCACGGCGCGCACCCGCAAGAATTCCAATCATGGCATAGTTACCCTCGTGGCAAGCGAACTCATAGACCTTGCTCGGCGTTGACAGGAAGCTCAACTGTCCATGCCAGGGCTGAGAATAGTAGGTCGGGTCTTCGACGCTGAATTCATAGACGATCTGCTCGTCGGAAACCCTGGTGAATCGTTCAACTACCTGCGCATCGCTAGTAAGGCTTATCGCCGCTTCTTCCTGCATGGGACTAAAATTAGTTGTCACTACCACAAGTGTATCCTCTTCCCAGTGCGCTATGGATTCACCAAACATTGGCGCTAGGGCCGCCATCTTGTGGTCTGTAGCAAGTGGAATGATACGCGCGTGGCTGATCATCTCCGTGCGCAAGACTATATAGTCCGAGGTTTGAACAAACTCGTAATTGTTATTGTAGAGCCCGTTTATCATCGGCGGGCCTGTCCTCAGGCCCGAGCTTATGCAACGCTCTGCAAGCGGCCTGGTCTCGGGACCATCGAAGCTCGCATTCTTCGCGCGCAGCGCGGCCTTGCGCGCAATTCCAGCTTCATTATAAGGAATACGTCCGTCCACAGGGTCGACAATCCAGGAAGTTCGATGCTCACCATTGATCGTGCCGAACTTCGTACCCGGATCTATCCAAAATGCGTTATAGCCTCGACCCCGCGGCAAGTCGCTACCATCAGGAAGCTCTCCGGCAACCATATTATCGTCGGTGGCAAGACGCACATTCTGAGGGTGGTCATTGGTTGCGCGAATCACCTCATCGTCACTAAGAGTCAGTCCGGCGTAGCGTTCATTTCGCTCCAGTGTGGTTATTGACGCATTGGTCCAGGTACCCTGTAAGTCGGGCTTACCGTTAACTGTGCGCGGAGGCTCATAGGCCTGCCCTAGGGCCATAGGATAGGAGAGGACTGTCAGCAACGTGAAAATAACCAGTTGCGGCTTTAGCAGTGTTGTTCTTACCATTATTTTCTCTCCCGAAAATCGCTGTGTAGCATCTTGTTTTACCACTATGGAGCACCGTTCTCAAAATTATTGCTTTATTTAAGCGAATCACCTAGGCACTTCGCTGTCTCAAGCTACCTAGTTTCACGGCAAGCCATGCCATCGGCAGGTAGACCACAATAAGATCGAGCAGGATGAACCATAGGGGGGCAGGAATCATGGTCGACGCTACTATCCCTCCAATAAGATAGAGGACACCGATGAAATACACCGCTAGTACTTTCTGAGAAGCCGCGACGAAGTAGGCGACAAGGCCACCGACGAGGGTGCCTAGTGCGTGAGCAAGGAATGGCACGGCGAAGTGCTCTGGGCCCAGCAGATCCATACCGGCACTCGTACCCTCGACAGTTGTCATATCAACACCCGCGGGAGGCGGAATGATCATCGGCCCAATCACTACCAGGCCGCCATTCACGGCGCCGCCAACAATGACCCCCAATATTATTCCTAGAACATTTCTTAGTATAGCGTTCAATGTGTTGTTCCTATTCCAATTGGCACGGCGTCGATTTAGATGAGCCTTTCCCCATTGGCGACATCGCCCGCAGCCGAGCCGCTGCTTGCCACCGAGGGGTCCGGTACGGCAAGCACTATCGCCCCCTCCTTATTGGTAAAACCGGTTACCAAACATTCGGACATAATAGGCCCAATCTGTTTCGCAGGGAAATTTACCACGGCCATTACCCGCTTTCCCACGAGCTCCTCTGTCGTATAGAGGTCCGTGATCTGGGCGCTAGATTTTTTTATCCCTATCTCTTCGCCAAAATCTACCTTTAGCTTATAGGCTGGACGGCGGGCCTCGGGAAACTCTTCCGCTGCGACAATAGTGCCCACTCTAAGCTCCACCTTCATAAAGTCATCCCACTGAATCTGTTCCATAGCCTGTTTCCTTATATATACCCATCAGTCTGTTCCAGATAGTAACACTTCACCCTCGATTTCATCGATAGCGAATTGACTCTACATCCGGTCGGAGTAGTATGAGTACAGATGTATGAGCATACTGAGAGCGTATCTCGATGAAAATATTAAATGTGGCACTTGTCACTTTAACCGCAATTTCATTAAACGCCTGTACAGTGCCAGGGTGGATGCCCCTTGGTGACGCAGATCCAGCAGAGATACTTCTACTCGGAAAATCTACAACTTTACTGTTCTTCACCAACGTCGCCAATCTCGATAGCGAGGTGGGCCTTCAGGCGAGCGCTCAATATGAATTAACGATTACACGACTCAGTAATTGGATGGACGGCAGTATAGAAACAAATGAGAAGAACCAGGACCTGGACCAATATGGCTTTGCCGACAGCCTTATGCCCATTGCTGCGATGGCATTGCTAAAACGCTCCAGAGACCACAACTGGTTCGAACTGATGCTGTTACAGGCAAATTGCAAAAGCAGCAGCCTACGCGGCATTTCCGATTTAAATTTTGATGAAGCTAGTGGTAGTTACAACTTCGTCGCAACTTGTGACGGCAAACTTTCCCTGTATGTTAATGACAGTCATGGCTTCTATGGCAATAACTCAGGCTTCGCCAGCATTTCTCTGTCTAGGGTAAATTAGTTGTCGTCACTTCCAAAAGAGGAGTGAGCGATGCACACACTACAGCAGATACTTAACCAGAAGGACACTGACGAAATCTGGTCAGTCATACCCACATCTACCGTCTTCGAGGCGATTCAGGAGATGGCCGACAAGCGTGCGGGCGCCTTGCTCGTCATGGATGGAGACAGGCTCGAAGGCATTATCTCTGAGCGAGACTATGCCCGAGAGGTGATTATAAAGGGACGTAGCTCGAAGAAGACCTTGGTCGGAGAGATTATGAGCAAGGAGGTCGTCACCGCAGCCCCAACCAGCAGCGTTCAAAGTTCATTAGAGCTCATGACGCAGCATCGTATTCGTCATCTGCCCGTAGTGAATGACACTGAAGTAGTTGGTGTGATTTCTATAGGCGATCTGGTGAAGGACGTAATCTCGATACAACAGTCAACTATAGAGCAACTTGAAAATTACATTCGGATGTAGCAGTTCCGAAATTTTTCCAATCGCTTGAAATCCGTCGTTAAGCGGAGCCTTGCAGCAACTGTTCGACGGTGTACCCGCCTGCACTGTGTTTACTAAATCGGAGAACCTGATTGATGCAGTGCGGCTGCTCGTCGGGCACGTGGGTCACATACAGAATATTAGTATGCGCGCGCAGCGCAATTGTATCCAGCACAGCGAGAATCAATTGCCGATGGTAGTCGTCCAGCCCCACACAGGGCTCATCCAGAATGAGAATGCGCGGCTTCTTCACCATCGCCCGGGCGAGCAACACGAGTCGCTGCTGCCCGAAAGAAATTTCATGGTAGTAATGTGTCTCTAGCTGCTGCAGGCCTAGAGCTTCGATCCAGGATCTCGCCTCCTCAATCTGAGCTGATCCCGTTTCATCGTACAGACCGACCGAATCGAAGAAGCCGGACACGACGACATCGAGAACCCGCCAACCTTTAATATATCTATTATGCAGCTCGTTCGAGACCACGCCGAAGTGCTTCTTGGTCTCCCAGATAGTCTCGCCGCTTCCCTTCAAGCGAGAAAAAAGAAATACCTCCTGCCCATAACCTTTGTGATTCTCGCCGTCTATCAGGCTCAGCAATGTAGACTTGCCACAACCATTGGGCCCCTCTATCACAACGTGATCTCTAGATGTCATCAGCCAATTGACATCAGTCAGCACAGTGATGTTCCCGTAACTGGCAGTTACATTTTCCAACCTGATTAGCTCTTCATCGTCGTCTCTTGCCCCAGCATTCATCGGCAGGAGTGTGCTTAGTTTTTCCGGGACTTGGGCGCGAGCACTCTCTATCTGCACATATTCTGAAGACCCCATGACTTCATCCAGGCTTCCCTGCCTGACTATCCCCATGCCAGATGCATCCTGGCGCATCAGCGCCATATGACTCACTCCCGGCAAGATATCCTGTGCACGCCTGCACAGTTGCAGGCTGCTGAAACCCTCGTCCATAGAGGCTCCTATCGTGTTTCTTATCTGCTCCTGGGATGCCCTATCGATACTCTCGAGCGGGTCATCCAGAATGAGCAGGCGCACCGCGCCTTCTCGATAGGCATACAAGGCTCTCGCTATAAGCACCTTACGCATCTGACCCGAGGACAGAAAGCGGATGCCTTTGCTTAAAACACCTTTCAGGGCAAGCTGTTCTATCAGGCGCGCAAACAGGCTGTCATCCTGAATCTGACGCGCTCTCGATGCACGGATTAGCTCCTCGACGACAGTGCCTTTATCCTGTGCGTTACTGCTGTATTCGCTGATATCCAGTCGATTGTCTCTCGCCCATAGCCGCTGCTGCTCCTCGAAGGAGACGGTATAGAGATCGAGGGTCGGATCAAAATTAGTTGCGTAGCTTACATAGCTGCTGCATTCGCGTCGTTTAGCAGAGATCAGGTTTGCTAACAGCGTCTTGCCGCTGCCATTGCGCCCGAAGACACACCAGTGCTGTCCACGCTCGATGGCAAAATGCTCGACCGTCAGGAGTGCCTGTCCACCGATACGGCATTGCGCCTTGTCTACTGCTACTAATGGTTCCATGAGGGCGATGTTGCCACAGTTGCACGGGATATTCCTGCCTTAGGACGCAGATTGAGCAAACTCTGACCGTTAACAAAAACACAACTGGATACAGGCAAGTTCTTGCAATTCAATATTGCTGTCAGTAAGCTGCGCGGCATGGAAATCTCCACCCTCGACATGCTTAGTTTCCTCTGGTTTGTGCTCTGCTGGATGGGTTACAGCTACTTTGCACGACACCAGGCGAAGAAGAAAAACAGCCTATCCAGCGTGCTCTATCGCTACCGCAAGGAATGGGTATTAAAGTTGTCTCGTAGCGGAATGAGCGAGGTAGATGCCGAATTACTCGCGAGTCTGGAGCGGCAGGTTTCATTCATGGCCTCAACTTCACTGCTTATTCTGGCGTCTCTTGTAACTGTCCTCAGTGCCGCCAGCGATGAATTTATGAGCATGCCAACGCTGCGCTTTGTCGAGGAAGTTACTCCTGAAGTTGTGCAGATGAAACTACTGTTAATGATATCTATCTTCGTCTACGGCTTCTTCACCTTTAGCTGGGCACTGCGCCAATATGGCTTCTGCTTCATCCTGTTTGGCTCGTCTTTCAACACGGTTAGGTACTACAAGAACAGCGCTGGCGACAAGTATCAGGCTCAGGCCATGCCACGAGACTTCAAAGCTATGGCTAAGGTTCTGGATCGCGCAGCCCATAGCTATAACTACGGCATACGTGCCTACTACTTCGCCATGGCCGCTCTGGCCTGGTTTATTAACGACTGGGTGTTTATGGCTGCCTGTGCGGTGATCATACTCGTGCTGTACCGCCGCGAGTTTAAATCGAGCTCATTGACCGCCATGGTTGCAGCCCGGCTCGTGGACAATGTTCACGAAGAGGATGAGATTCACTTCGATTGAGTGCTGGGCGCTAAATCGCATCTGCGGGAAAGTCATCGACCTGTATAGCAAGATATCTCGCCGCCTCTGCGGCCAAATAGTCTGCCGCCTCGGTCTTGCTGCACAGCTTATTCTTCATCGCCGCCTTCATTAACGCTTGCAGATCGTCGGATGCTTCCAGCTTTCCTTCCTTGATCGCTTCCCTAATACCATCTCTCGTCGTCTTAGTAGCCAACAACTTGGTAAAGGCGTCTTCGATGATAAAGCTTGGATCGCTAGCATCTTTGCCGATGTACATTGGTTGACTGATACGCTCTCGAAGCTCAGAGTCTTCGAACATAGTCTTAACCATGGTCTGTTCCAGAGCATCGTTAGGCAGCTTATAGCGTCTGCCGAACGGAAAGACCACAAGCTTTAACAACCAGGCTATTGGCTTGTTAGGCAGGTTCTCGAAGAACTCGCTGAAGGCTATCTGACAGTTGTACATGGCCAGCTGGATATTCCAATCGACATAGGGAAGATCGTCACTCTTGCTGCCATTGTCGCAGTAGTATTTCAGTACGGCGGTGGCTAGATAGAGATTGCTCAACACATCGCCCAAGCGTGAAGACAGTCTCTCCTTGCGCTTCAGCGCACCCCCAAGCAGCATCATAGAAATATCCGAGACCAGTGCCAGCGACGAACTCATGCGCGTTATCTGTCTATAGTGTTTCGCCGTGGCATCATTCACCGGAGCTCTGGCCACTAAAGAGGAGCTTAGACTCAGGCTCAGTGTGCGCACAAAATTACTAAAACAGTAACCAGCATGACGGAAGATAAGGCTATCAAATTCTTTCAGACCCGCCGCTGCGTCTTCATCCTGCGCCGCCTGCATCTCTCTAAAAATAAAGGGATGACAACGAATTGCACCCTGACCAAAAATTATAAGATTGCGCGTTAATATGTTCGCACCCTCAACCGTGATGGCGATCGGCACGCTCATATAGGCATAAGCGAGATAATTTGACTGGCCGAGGATGAGCCCCCTACCACCATGCACATCCATCGCATCTTGCACTACCTTGCGCGCATTCTCTGTCATATGATACTTCGCGATAGCTGATACCACGGAAGGCTTGATATGAAGATCGACCGCGCCGGCTGTCATTACACGCGAGGCCTCTAGTTGATAGGCATAGCCTGCTATTCGCGACAGGGCCTCTTCGATGCCCTCGAAATTTCCTATGGGCATATTGAACTGAGTGCGTATACGTGAGTAAGCGCCTGTTAGCCTATAGCAGACCTTGGCTATGGCCGTTCCCAATGCTGGTAGTGAGATTGCGCGACCCTCGGAGAGGCAGTCGACCAGCATCTGCCATCCCTTACCAGCATAGTTGGGTCCACCGATTATCCAATCAAGGGGAACGAAGACATCCCTACCCTGAGTCGGCCCGTTCATAAAGGCCATGCCCATGGGAATATGTCGATTGCCATGCACAACACCTGGATGAGCAGTAGGTATCAGGGCGACCGTGATTCCGAGTTCAGTCTCCTCGCCCAGGAGATGATCCGGGTCATACATCTTAAATGCCAAGCCCAGAACCGTGGCCACCGGTGCCAGGGTTATATAGCGTTTGTTCCACGTAAGTGAAAGGCCAAGACATTCCTTGCCGTTGTATTGCCCCTTGCAGACGATACCCGAGTCTATGATCGCCCCCGCATCGCTGCCCGCCTCCGGGGAAGTAAGACCAAAACACGGGATCTCTGTGCCATTGGCCAAGCCGGGGAGATAGCGCTGACGCTGCTTGTCGGTGCCATACTTTAAGAGCAGTTCTGCAGGCCCCAGAGAATTCGGCACCATAGCGGTAACTGCCGCACTACTGCTCTTGCTAGCCAGTTTAGTGACGATGCTGGAATGGGCGATGGCTGAGAAACCGAGGCCGCCGTATTCCTTGGGAATAATCATCCCGAGAAAACCCGCATCCTTCATGTACTGCCAGGCCTCTGCTGACATGTCTTTATCGTGTTGCACGATCTGCCAATCATCCAGCATAGCGCAAAGAGTCTCAGTCTCGTTGTCTAAAAACGCCTGCTCTTGATCACTGAGCTCGGGCTTCGGGTAACTGAAAAGCTCACCCCAGTCAGGGTCGCCCTTAAACAGTTCTGCCTCCCACCATACATCGCCTGCCTCCAGCGCCTCCATCTCGGTTCTGTTCATGGGTGGCAGAACGCTCTGAAAGAATTTGTACAATGGCGTCGTCACCCACGTGAGACGAAAATCTGTAGCGAGATAAGCGAAGGCTGCCAGAACAAGGAACAGCCACGGCAACCAGGCAAAGCCACCATAGAACGTCATGGCAAGAAGAAGCAGCAACATGGAACCGAGAATGGTTGGCATGCGCGCACGCCTATAGGCGAAAACCCAGACCAGTGCCAATGCGATCAGTGACTGAACTGTGGTGCTCATACTTATCTTGCTCCGTGGTAAGAATTCATTCGCCGCTGTCTTTACTCACTACCCAGTTTCCTGACAATACGACGAAGTAGGCTGTCCGGTTTAGGCATCCTGTAGTCTGTGCTGTCGGGAATCCAGAAAGGCTCGCGAAAATTCAATTGATCGGGGCTGCTGTTCATGGGCGTGTAATATTTACAATCGGTAAAATAGTAGTGTGTTACCTGTGAGTGCCGAGTTCGCGTTAGATCTTTCTGTGGCGCGCCCCCGTGCAGTAAATTGGCGTGCCAGATTAGCACCTCGCCCTTCTTGATAACACCGTACTCCCCTTGCAACTGCTCCTTCTCTACCACTTTCTGAATACATTCTTCGTATTTGTGATAGTTGTGATAGCCCGGCTCAAGATCAAAGTCATGCATGGAATATTCATGCAGCTTGTGACTACCCGGATAGTAAAGTAGCGGACCATTGTCCTCATCGATATCTTCCAAGGCTACCCATACCCCTGCCATATAGTTGCTCGGGATTGAGTTGAAATGAACGGTGTCGGAATGAGTAAACTGGCGCGTGCCTATGGGAAAATTCAGGGTCTGAAAGGGCAGCGACTGCCTACCAACAAGCTGCCACAAAGCCTGCGCGATGCTCGCGTCTCTCGCTAACTGCCTGACTTCGTCTATCGACTTCCAGGCATCCTGCACTCTAGCAGGCAGCGTCGGATTCAGCTGGTAATCTTCCGGATAGAGTGGCTGCACCTTTTCCACTATGGCATCGAGCATGGACTCATCCAGTGAAAAGTCGGCAACCAGATAGCCCCGCTCGTTGAACGCCGCGACTTGCGATTCAGTCAACACAGGTTTGCTGTTTTCTTTCATGCTCATAGTTCCAATTCTCTTAAGGCCTCTTGCCCAGTGCTCGCTGCATAACCTCATTCTGGATAGTCATCATATGGCCTATAGAGCGACGCCAGTATTCAGAGTTATGCCTTCCATGATTCTGCATATAGTCAAACGGCACATTGTTTAGCATCAATAACTGCGCCATTTCCCGCGCCTCCTGCACTAAACCGTCTTCGGTTCCAGAATCCACATAGATATGCGGCATCTGACTCCTGGGAACCTCATAGATAATAGTAAAAGGATCGTAGGCTTCAGCCTGCTCAGCCGTAATAAAATCGACGCCCTTGGGTGTGCGCTCACCCTGGGTACTGAAACCGGGAATATCTATAATCTCGGAGATGAAGGCATCGGCCTCGTCGATTCTGGCCTGGCGCTGCGGATCTGTAGTGCCAGGCCCGCGATCCGCTCCTGCGCGGATAGCAGCCGCCGCCGTTCGCGCATGGCCAAGAGCACCGCTGGTGCTTCCTATAGAGACAAAGAGTTCACTGTTTCTAAGCCCCATGGAATAAGCACCAAAGCCTCCCATGGATAGTCCTGCGATGGCACGGCCCTCTCGGCGCGCCTCGGTACGGTAGTTTTTGTCTACATAGGCAAGCACATCGATAACGATGTGATCTTCCCAATTGTTGGTCTGGCCGTCATCGCTGGAGGCATAGTTAATAAACCAGCTATTCCCCGCGTCCGGCAACACAACAATCAGATCATTCAAGTTGCGAGCATAAAAAGCGGCCGCCAGATTTCGACCCCACACCGTGTAGTTCTGCATGTAGCCATGCAACAAATAGAGCACGGGGTAGCGCGCATCGCTCTGGTAATAGCCCTCGGGTAAAACGATATCAAACTTCATACGCCTATCCACGGCGGGGCTATAATATTCTACGGTTTCAAGCCCAGGAGGAATTGGCGCGGCAACTGGCTCTAATTCGTTAGTGCTCTGCGCACTCAGCCTGGCTATCAAGAGTGGCACTAGCAACACGATGGCAAAGAGTTGCCGTTTCGAAAGAAGTAAAGCTTTCATTGATTTTCACCAGAACAAGAATCTGTTTGACAGGTTTTTTTCACAGCCGCAAGTCTACCGCAAAACGCTAATTCCTTCCCGAGTTTCTAGCTCTTAACAGCCAGGCGCAAAGATGTACTTCCCTAATAAGAAAAGGGATTGCAAAGGATTCTAGGTGAGTGGTTTTACTCCTGGCAAGAATGTGCGAATAGCATCGCCTGGCCTATTCGGAAGATGAAAACTCGGGCCAGTAATTATTTCCGGACAAGAAAGTCGGGTGTCATCTC
Source organism: Gammaproteobacteria bacterium (assembly GCA_029253585.1). Classification (GTDB taxonomy): domain Bacteria; phylum Pseudomonadota; class Gammaproteobacteria; order Pseudomonadales; family Pseudohongiellaceae; genus UBA9145. Next base: position 89,344 of record JAQWZF010000018.1, on the reverse strand, counting down.
TACGATAGGAACGTTGTCTGCCTGCTGTCTGCCTATTGTATGGCTATAGAACGCCGTCTAATTTGGGCATTTCTATCTTTAGCACCTGCCGCGTACTGCGTAGAATCGCCCAGAGATAACGACCATCGTCAGACCGGTCCCAGGCGATACCCTGGCCGTTAAGACCGGGAATGCGAATAGTGGCCAGCCAGTCCAGTTCCGACCCATCCTCAGGCAGGGCCATGACATAGACCTCTGGGTCATCATGACCGCTCAGATAGAGCAAGCCATCCGGGCCCCAGGAGCCACCAGAATTGCTCATCGGCGACATCCTTCGGAGGATTTCGGCGGGCAGAGTCCAGCTACGCAGCACCTGAAAATCGTCGTCGAACTGAACCATCACCGTATTGCTGGTTTCCCCATAGGGGGTGGTCATGCCTCGTTGAACCCGATCGTAGTTTGCGAAGGTGCCCCACCATGACTCCGCATAACGATCTAACCAGGTGAAGGAACCCAACCTAACACCGAAGCTATGGGTATCGATATGAGTCATGCTCGATACATCCCACACCTCGACCGAGCTTGTCATCGGCCAACCGGGATAATTGGAATGGGCTGAATACAATTTCCCGGCCAAGACTATGCCGCTATCCAGATGAGTCAAAGAATTGCTAACGACCTTGTCGTCGTCCCAGCGCTGCAGTGCTAGACCATCGGCCTTATCGTGCCGTGTGATTTGCCTGTTATTTATCGCATAGAAAAAATGCTCGTCTACCGCGACAGCCTGAAAGGCATCGAAGGCATCGAATTGCTTAACAATCTTTGCATCGAATTCTCGCGGTTGCGCATAGCTACCCGCAACAAATAATGCTGCAATTAAAAATAAGCATGCAGATAATCGGTGTTTGCTAAGAGATTGACGCATGAAACAAGCATCCAATTTTAAAATAGTCGAATGGACCGCTATTAACTTCGCAAATAGGAAGCGCCATTTACATCGATAATCGTGCCGGTGGAAAACTCCGCTCCCTCGCTAGCCAGAAACAAAACAGCATGCGCAACCTCCTCCGGCTGTGCGACCCTATTGAATGGACTCTGCGCCTTGATTTCAGGCCCTTCGGGGCCGTTCAATCTGTCTGCAGTAAGCTCTGTATTGACAAAACCAGGCGCCACCGCCCCGACAAAAATCTTGTGCGGGCCAAGCGCGACCGCCAAAGACTGGCTGAGGGAGTTCAGCCCAGCCTTACTAGCACCATAGGCGGCTTTTGTAGGCTCTCCTCTAGATGCACCGCGCGAAGTAATATTCACGATGCGTCCCCCGCCCTGATCGATCATATGTTTGGCGGCACAGAAGCAGATGTTTGCCGGACCGATTAAATTTGCATCGATAGTTTGGCGCCAAGCCTGTTGCCAATCTTGATAGCTACTGGATGTAATAGGATGGTAGTCACCGATCCCTGCGTTGTTTACCACGATGTCTAATTTACCGAACTCGGCTACCACCTGATCGATCGCCCGCTCCACCTGTGCGGGGTCAGACACGTCTGCCTTGATGGCGATGTGTCCGCTGCCATCCAGAGATGCTAGTGTTTTATCGGCGCTAGCCTGATCGCTGCGAAAAACTGCAGCGACACGCGCCCCTTTTCTGGCAAAAGCTCCGGCGATCGCCCTGCCTATGCCTCGGGTACCACCCGTAACGAGTACTGTTTTGCCTGTAAAATCCAATTTGATATCTCTAGATTACTAGCGCTTTAACAAGATGGGTGTCGCCTAGGCGATTCCATCCATCTTTGCCAGACGCTGGATCAGTTCTTCCACTCTAGTACTGTAACCCCACTCGTTGTCATACCAGCTGACCACTTTCACCAGCCTATCATCCATTACCTGGGTTAGTAATGAATCAAAGATACTGGAATAGGAATTTCCGATTATATCGCTACTCACAATTTCTTCTTCAGAATATTGCAAAATGCCCTGCATCGATCCCGAGGCTGCCTGCCGCATTGTCGCATTTACCGACTCAACCGTTGCATCCTCGCTCAACTCAACGACCATGTCCACAATACTGCCATCGGGTATGGGCACGCGCATGGCAAGGCCGTCTAATTTCCCCGCCAACTCTGGCATCACCATACCTATCGCCTTGGCGGCGCCGGTCAAGGTAGGAACAATATTGGTAGCCGCATTGCGTGATCGCCTCTTGTCACCACCCTGGGGAGAATCAATCAGACGCTGTCCCGATGTATAGGCATGAACCGTGGTGAGTAGACCACGACGAATGCCGAAAGCATCGTGCAACACCTTCGCCAGTGGCGCGGCACAGTTCGTCGTGCAGCTTGCATTGCTAATGATAGTGCTCCCAAGAGTGACAACGTGATCGTTCACGCCCGCCACTAGTGTCGCATCGAGCGGGTCTTTAGAGGTCACCGTGAGTACGACGCGTTTCGCGCCGCCATTGATATGTTTCTGCAGGTCCACCAAGTGCTTGAAGGCACCGGAACTCTCTATCACATAGTCGACGCCTATTTCCTTCCAGGGGAGCTTGGCTGGATCTCTTTCGCTGAGAACCTTAAACCTGTCCCCATCTATCTCCATTTCATCTCCCTAAAAACTCACCTCGCCGGGAAACACCCCATGGGTGCTATCGTACTTGAAGGCATAGGCTAGTTGATCGGGGCTGGCCAGATCATTCACAGCAACCACGTCATAGTGCTTGCGCAACTTCGCGATACGCATGACTGTTCGACCGATACGACCTAAACCATTGATTGCAATTTTTGGTAACGCCACAGTAATACTCCTAAGTTAAAGCCGCCAATCTACTCGGCCAACATCTTTTCAGTTAGATCCCAAAGCCTGTTTGCACTTTCTTCGCTCACCGCCCAAGGAGCGACATCACAAAATCGTGGCGAGTCTTCGGTGGCGAGATTGGACACGTTACAATCCTCACAATAAAGACCGCCGGTGTCGGCAAGCGCATCACTGGTTGCTGCCCACAGAGTCGTAGTGCAACCCTGCGTAGTCGACTTAAACATTGCGGCGACCTGCTCGGACAGGTTGCCATCGGCATCGGTCCAGCCCAGAGCCATCATCTCTTCATTGGGTAGGTGCCGCTGCAGCGGTGTAAGAATGCCACCGGGATGAACCGAAAAAGCCTGTATACCCCGATCTCGATACTTCATGTCCAGAGCAAGCGCAAACAGAGCATTGGCTGTCTTTGCCTGTGCGTAGGCAGTCCATTTTTCGTAGTCAGTTGATTCGAAATGGATATCGTCCCAGAGAATATCGCTGCGGCGATGCGCAATCGAAGAGAGGCACACTACCCGCGCCGAGCCTGCGTTCTGAAGTAGGGGCAGCAATTTTTGAGTCAAGACGAAATGCCCTATGTGGTTGACGCCAAATTGCGATTCCCAATTGTTGCCAACCCGCGCCTCTGGGCAGGCCATAATGCCGGCGTTGTTAATCAGCAAGTCGAGCTTCGATTCTCGATCCGCTATGGAGGCAGTATAGCTACGAACGCTAGCCAAATCGGCAAAGTCCATCGCATTCACAATCACCTCTCCCTCAACATCATTAAGATTTTCCTGAGCCTTGTCAGGGCTGCGTACCGGCACATAGACTTTGGCACCCACAGCGGCCAGTGCACGTGTAGTCTCCAAGCCTATGCCGGAGTAGCCGCCGGTTACGATCACGACTTTGCCCGTGAGGTCTTTGCCAGCCAGAATTTCACTGGGCTCAGACTTGGCATTGAATGGGGAATCTACTTTCTTCTGTACTCTGCTCAACATCTTAAATCCTCAAAAAGTTGGGTTGATGCTTTCTGCTAAAAATTAGTTAGTGACATCTACCTTAACGGAATCTCATGCGACTGTGAACGTATTCAGCCCAGCGTTAGAGATCACATTGCCGGAGCAACTTAGAAAGTCATCTTGCAACATCTGCGCAAGAGTTTGGGCATCGTCGTCTGTATTGGCAATGAATCGCTGATCGCTCCCAAGCAATCTTCCAATAACAATGCCCCGCACTGGGGCAGTCCTGTCAAAGCAGACTGTATAGGTTTCGATCTTCGCCGCGCCATTGGCCTCCGCGATAAATTCCGGGCTAGGCATGTCGTCGATCTGCGCCTGTAGCTTGGTGTTCGACTCTCTCTGCCAGGCACCTCTCACGGGTGTTGCCGAATAGATGCCTGTCGCATGCTTGGACAGACGTCCACCGTTGGCGGTTAGCAACGCAAACTGACCAGGCCGAGCGCGCAACAATGGCAATAGTGTAGCTATCGCATGCATCGAATAATTATTTCCTGGCCCGCCGAAGAAAGGTAAGCCGCCGGTCACGGTTAGGCCGCGTGGATCCGCATGACTCAATCCCAGCTCTTTGCAGGCGACCTCGACGGCCGAGGGGAAACAGGAATAGATATCAATAAGATCGATGTCTTCGACAGTCTTGCCAGCCATTGCAAACGCTTGCTGTGTATTCGCCCATATAGCGGGCGAAGAATGGTAGTCGACCCGATCGCTTACCAATAATTTCTCATTGGCCTCACTACAGCCGTGGAGAAAAACCCACTTAGCGGGGTCAATACCCAATTCTTTCGCCTTACCGACAGAAGTCATGACCACCGCCGCACCCTGATTTACCGCATCCCGCGCATTCATTAGTTTAGGATAGGGAAAACAGATGAAACGATTATCACTTGTAACAGTTGCCAACTGCTGTGCCGAACGCCGCGTTCCATAGGAGGAGAAGGGGTTCTCCGCAGCCACATCGGTGAATGGGGCGAACAGTTCTCCCATTGCCAGGAGATGCTCATCGATTGAACGAGCCTTGTTTTTACGAATCGCATTCTCGAAGAGCGGGTAGGCCTGAATGGGCGACACAAGACCGTGAGCAATCTCAATAGGGCTTACCAGAGCCTCACCAATCCCTCGATCTTCCTGCGTGCCCTCGTCCTCTTCCTGCCAATTCAGATCAAAATGGTTTCTGAGCGCGCCCTGAGCAGTTTTGATCGCCTCGGATCCGGTAAGTAGCGCTACCGACACGTCGCCATCGGTGATGCGCTGCGCCATTTCATTGATCAATTTCTGAGGAGTATTGCCCCCGGCGTTGCTATAGATGGCGTTAACAGGGTTTGCACCTATGCGTCTTGCCACAGCCCGCGGTGGATTCTCGGCACGTCCGAAGGAGGTGGCGACTCGGGGACGTTTGTAGGAGTCTTGAAAGATTCTTACTACCGCGAGCGTGTCGATGGCTGACGCCAGACTCGAACCTGTACCCACATCGATCAGTGCCGCGCGCGCCGCCATAGCGGCTACGCCCATGGGCGACTGGGCGATCTCGGGGTTCGTTTCCCTGTCGGTAAATTGACCAGCACCGACCAATATTGGCGTCGAATCTAACAATCTCAACTCCTTGCGATCATTCGTCTTTGGGACCTATCCATTCGAAGGGGTTTTAGGCGAGCTCCCAGAGATGGCCATCTGGATCCTTGAAATAACCCGAATAACCGCCCCAGAAAACTTGCTGGGGCGTTTTTACCAAAGTTCCACCCGCCGCTATAGCCTCACTCATTGCCGCATCCACTTCTTCTTCACTGGCAAGATTGTGGGCGATAGAGAAACTATTGAAACCTTCACCGGCCGCAGCAACTGTCGCGTCTTGTGCCAACTCGGCGCGACCATACAGACCCAACCAGCTGCCGTTCAGCGTAAAAAAAGCGACCCCTGGTGACGATTCGAGCTGCGGAAACCCTAGCCCAGCGCGATAGAACCTAACCGATCTCGCGAGATCATCAACACCAAGAGTAATCATACTGATTCGTGGCTTCACTAAGATGACTTCCTTACTCTGCAATTGCTAACCATGGATAGAATGATTGACTATCGCGGTCGATCTAAAGCCATCGCCTGACCTTCTTCTTGTAGGCGAGGTATTCATCTCCAAATTTTTGCTCCAGGTAAGCTTCTTCTTTGGCGATGGCCACGTGATACAGCAAAAAGGCGGCGGGGATGAAGCTGACGAAGATCCAAAAATTATTAGACGCCACACCTATGCCTATATTGATGAGACAGAAGCCGGTATAGATTGGATTACGAGACCACCCGTAGATGCCAGTGGTCACAATCGCCGTAGTAGGCTTCCATGGCTCGATTGCAGTACCAACCTTCTGAAACGAGCTATTCACATCAATTGCAATTGCAACACCGAGCAGCACCAACAGATAGCCAAAGATTTCCAGCGACTGCGGAATGCCAAGACTCAGGGGCCATAGCATTTGTATTGCGACGCCCAGCAGAATAAGGCTGGCAAAGATTGCCGGCGGGGGAAATTTTACGGCAGCGCCCTTCTTATCCGGCTCGCTATCTGAACTACTTTCTTGTTCGTCGGTCATCTTTTCGCCCGCTCCCATCGATAAAATAGTGTTCTAGTAGTTATCATCTAGCCTGTTAAGCTATTGCCTCATCACCGTGGGACTGGTCGAGATTCGCGTCTTGGCGCGCTGCTATTTCGAAATGGCAGATATTCAGTGCGCGCTCTGGATATTTATCTCGAAATTCCCCGGCGACGGCAATCTCTCCGAGATATTTAGCCCCAGGCAAGTGTTTCTCAAACAATTTCTGCAGATAGTCTGTACTGAGAAAGGGACTATTAATCGTCGCGATGATTTGCGCATTCGGCTTACATAGGCTCTTCATCTTCTTGATGACCGCGCCATAATTCTTCGAGGCGTCGAAGCTTCCCCGCTGCCGCATGGGCGGATCGATTAACACGATGTCATAGCGCCCGAGTTGTTTAATCTTTCCCCATGACTTGAACAGGTTGTGAGGAATTGATTTTACCTTCTCCAGATCCTGCAAGTTCAGATCATGGTTCTTCTCACCCCACTTGATACTGGTCTTGCTCATGTCCACATTGGTGACAGATTTTGCACCGCCGGCCAGAGCAGCAACAGACAGGGAACAGGTATAGGCGAACAGATTGAGCACATTTCGGCCCTCGCTATTTGCCAACAACCAGTCACGCAACAAGCGCGTATCCATGAACAGGCCGCAGTTCTGTTGCAGCCCGGGATGTACCTCAAAGCGTAACTTGTCTTCAGTAACAATGAGTTGTTCTAGTGGCTCCCCAAACAATGCCTGCGCTGGCGCTCCCTGAACAAATCTATTCTGCAACATTACCGACTGAATCTGCCCCTTTGTATCCGCGTCCCGCAATACTTGCAGCACGGCAGCAGAATCCTCGACCTCATCAAAGGCTGAAATCAACACCAGGGGTGCGAGCCAGTCTACGCAGATATGTTCCAGGCCCGGATAGAGCTGCCCTCTGCCATGAAATATCCTGCGGGCATCCGGCTGCGCTCCATCAAAAAATGCAGCAGCTGAGTCTTGTATGGCGGACAGATCCAATTTAAATTTCCTTGATGTGACTACCTTTGAGCGTAGGGCTAAAAACCTTAGTTACTTGGTAATTCTTCCACTGCGGATCTCGATTTTTTTATAGGTAGCGTCTGGCATCGCATCCTCCAGACACTGCAGGAATGCATCGACATCGGCAAAAGGTAGCCCGGCGAGAGTTGCGAAGTCTATATTCCACCACTCGCTCTGCATAAGACCTTCTATCTGCTGCATAGTGAAGCGCGTACGCACCACCTTGCCCGGATTACCTACAACAATCTGGTAAGGCTCGACGTCTTTAGTAACCACGGCATTGCGACCAATGACAGCCCCATTGCCGATCTTCACTCCGGCCATAACAACAACATTATGGGCAATCCAGACATCGTGACCAATACTGCAATAGTTGCAGCTCTCTTGGTAACCCTTGCTAACCGCCATGCTGCTTGAAACCCAATCGATGGGATGGTTGTCTGTAGGCTGGCCGAGGACCACATTGCGACCAATGGAGCAGAAGCGCCCAATGCTATCCAGGTTCCATATCTCGCCGCCTTCGCGTATATAGCTGTAAGCGCCTATGCGCAGGGGCCGATCCGCCTTGGGCAATCTGACGCGAACATTACCCAGGCGAGAATGCTCTTCCATGATAAGATGCGAACCTGAGCTAACATTACCAAAATCATGGATTCGAATTCCACGTCGCTTGGCCTTTAGCTTTTCCAACCTATCCAAGATGCTTGGCACTTCGCCCCGCTCCCTCTTTGTTTATTCTCATAGAGGCCATCACAGCAAACTTCCTCGCTCTGAATTTCCCCTGCAGCACCAATCCGCAAAATTCATCTTCGAAGAAACAAGAATCACCAGAGTCTTGCTACAAAAAAATTACCGACTATTCTCAATACTAACAATAGAATCTGGTAACTATACGGTATACTGCCCCGCAATGAGTAGTGCACATGACATTTTACAGTCCGTTTTTGGCTTTTCCACCTTTCGCCCTCCCCAAGATAAAATAATCGAATCCGTTGTTGCCGGTGACGATGCACTGGTATTGATGCCCACAGGCGGTGGTAAGTCACTCTGTTATCAAATCCCGGCGCTAGTGCGTGAGGGATGCGGCGTCGTCATATCGCCGCTTATCGCATTAATGCAGGACCAGGTTAGCGCAATGAAGCTGCTGGGAGTGCGAGCCTCATTCCTGAATTCCACACTAAGCGCTAGCGAAGCCCGCGCTATCGAACAAGCCCTGCTAGCCGGCGAGCTGGATCTTTTGTATATCGCACCGGAGCGATTTACTCAGCCAAATACGCTGAAATTGCTAAGACAGGCGTCTATTTCACTGTTCGCGATCGATGAGGCCCACTGCGTGTCTCAATGGGGGCATGATTTTCGAGCCGACTATCTGCAGTTAAGTCTGCTTCATGATTTGTTTCCCGAAGTGCCAAGAATCGCTCTCACCGCAACCGCGGATGCCAGAACCAAGGAAGAGATCATCAGTCGCCTGCAGTTGGAGCATGCGGGTCAGTTCTTGGCGGGCTTCGATCGCCCCAATATCTGCTACCGCATCGCGCTAAAGCACAACGCCAAAAACCAGCTCTTAAAATTCCTAAAAGATGAGCACCCGACTGACGCCGGCATCGTGTATTGCCTCTCGAGAAAGAAGACAGAAGACGTTGCCTACTGGTTGCAGAGTGAAGGTTTCAATGCGCTGCCCTATCACGCCGGATTACCCAGCGAAACCAGAGCGGAACATCAGCGCAGATTCTTGCGCGACGAGGGCGTGATCATCGTAGCCACCATTGCCTTCGGCATGGGTATCGACAAACCCGATGTGCGCTATGTCGCCCACCTGGATCTTCCCAAGACTATCGAGTCGTACTATCAGGAAACCGGTCGTGCCGGGCGCGATGGCGAACCGGCGGATGCCTGGATGATCTATGGATTACAGGATGTCATCAAACTACGGCAGATGATGGAAGGTTCAGCAGGCAGCGAGGAACACAAGCGTGCCGAGCAACACCGTCTCAATGCCATGCTTGGCCTGTGTGAGATCACTACCTGCCGCCGGCAGGCATTGCTTGCCTACTTCGGAGAGGATCTAGCGCAGCCCTGTGGCAACTGCGATTGCTGTCTGGAGCCGGCGCAAACCTGGGATGGCACCGAGGCGGCGCGCAAGGCCCTAAGCGTCGCCTACAGAACGGAGCAGCGTTTCGGTGTGAATCATCTGATCGATGTATTGCGAGGCGCGGAAACCGACAAGATATTCCAATTCGACCACCACCGCCTGGCCTCTCACGGCATCGGTCAGGATCTGGATAATAATCAATGGCGCTCGGTGTATAGACAGCTGGTGGCACGCGGCCATCTAAGCGTCGACCTTGAGCGCTTTGGTGCGCTCAAATTAGAGGAGGCCTGTAGGCCGCTGCTACGGGGCGAGGAAACGATTCAGTTTCGACTCGACGTCAAGAAGAAACCGGCGAAACGCCAGACGAAGACGCCCCTCGCCGCCGATGTGGATGTTGCCCTTTGGGAGGCTCTGCGTGAATGCAGAAGAGAATTTGCTGAAGATCAGGGCGTTCCCCCCTATGTGATTTTCCACGATACCAGCCTGCAACAGATGTGTGTGGACCTGCCCCGGGATATGAACGCCTTCGCTCTGGTCAGCGGTGTCGGAGAACGGAAGTTAGAGAAGTACGGGCCCGCCTTCATACGTGTAATTAGCGACCACCTGGCCTAGGAGTTGGCTGGGAAGTTCCTCCAGCAAGGATCGGGAGTCTGATTTAAAGTTGGTTCTAATTCCTCCAGCAGGCTCGGGAAACTGACTTGAGGTTTGTTCTGATTCCTTCAGCAGAATTTGAAGTCTTTCTGAGGGGTTGTTCTGAAGTCAGTTCTTGCTAAAAATAGTCATTGCAAAGGGTCGCCGTAGTTGGCACCCTTAGTCTTCGCCGATATTAATGATGTGAGGATTTTCGATGTCCAGACAGAAACACTCTAAGCCAGTTCTAGCAATACTCTTAAGCCTCTTAGCGCTCCCGTTTGCGGTCAACATCCATGCTGCCGAACTGGATCGAATTGGCACATTCAACTTCCCCACTTCCGGATCAGCCGCGGCGCAGGAACATTTCATTCTTGGCGTGGGATATCTGCACAGCTTTGGCATGACTCAGGCGCAGCGGGAATTTCGCCGCGCTCAGGAGTTAGAGCCGGACTTCGCGATGGCCTATTGGGGTGAGGCATTCACCTATCAACACCCCTTCTTCGGTCAGAAAGACGATGGCCCCGGTAATGCCTTGATGCGCCTGGGCGCCACCAGTGAAGAGCGACTCGCCCATGCTCCCACAGAGAGAGAGAAAGGTTTTCTGCGAGCGGCAGAGGCCTATGCACTGACAGTGGGAGGCATGGCAGAGCGACGTACGGCTTGGATGCATGCAATGGCAGACCTGTACGAAAAATTCCCCGAAGATGATGAGGTTAAGGCCTTTTATGCTGCCTCTATGCTGGCGGCCGCGACCGTAGAAGGCGCCGACCGAGACCGCATCAACATGCGCGCCGGCGCGCTGGCGCTAGGGCTTTTCAAGAAGAACGGCAACCATCCGGGCGCTGCCCACTATGTCATCCACGCCTTCGACGACCCCATTCATGCGCCGATCGCACTGGAAGCTGCGACTGCCTATGCAGATATTGCGCCGGCTGTGTCTCACGCACGGCACATGCCCACCCACATCTTCATTCAACACGGCATGTGGCAGGAAGTCTCTCTATGGAATGATTCTGCTTTCAATGCCGGGCTGGAACTCTGGCAGCCCGGTGATGCCACTGGCGATATGAACCACTCCTCCGATTGGGGGCAGTATGGTGATCTGCAGCTAGGTGATCTAAACAAATCCGAAGTCTGGATTCAGCGCGGCCAGTTAGTTGTGGACAATGACCCGAATAGTGCTCGCGCAATAGGCACGCTAAAGACAATGAAAGCCAGGCACATTATCGAGAGCAAGCAATGGCAGACACAGCCCTTCTCCGATGATTTAGATGCAACAGAGTTGCTCGCACTGGGACTAAGCGCGGCGAATCTTGGCGACCTTGCACTCGCCAAACAAGTGGTTGAAAAACTGCAGAGCCTGCTGGCGGCTCGGCCTGGCAATGTAAACCTGCAATTGATACATCACGAGGTAGCCGCACTCACTCTGCATAAGGAATCGATGCAGCAGTCTATGGTCGATGTCGCCAAGCGGCAGCAAGCTATCGACCTCATCCAAGAGGCGATGACCATCAAGGAGGGTCAGCGACCACCGAACGGAGCAGCCACTCCGCTGAAGCCAGTTCACGAATTAGCCGCAGAGATGATGCTGGAAATGAGCAAACACGATGAGGCCGCACAGTTGTTCGCGGTTTCCTTGCAGCGCTTACCGAATCGACCCTGGTCTTTGCTAGGCGCAGCACGCAGCCATAAGGGCAGGAATAACGTAGCCGAAGCCTCTGCGATGTATGGCGCGCTACTGGCTGTCTGGAGCGACGATAGCCACGCTGCCGTGCGAGAAGCGAAACAATACCTGGGATACTAATTAACACAGGTCAGTTTAGAAAAGTTCAAGCAGAGACTATTTTATGAGCAAGCAGGAATTAGAAAAAGTAGCAGGCAATGGGCTGATCAACCGGCGCCATCTATTAGGCCTTGGCTTGGCTGGAGTCGGTGTAGCCGCTTCCAGCTCATTACTCGGTGCCGATGCCGGAATGAACCTTGAAATTCCCTCCTGGTCTAAACAACCGGGCCCGGGTGCTAGCGGCTACGGCTCGCGCTCCAAATTTGCGGACGACATGCAGAGGCTGTCGGGCAATCCAAATCCGCTATATCCCGGTGGCGGCGCCTCGCGCTCACCCCTGCATCAGCTGCAGGGCTCTATCACACCCAATAGCCTGCATTTCGAACGTCATCACGCCGGCATTCCCGATATCGATCCGTCACGACACAAACTGGTCATCCATGGGTTAGTGCGACAACCACTGGTGTTTAGCTACGAAGACCTGCTGCGCTATCCGATGGTAAGCAAGATCTATTTTCTGGAGTGCTCGGGCAATAGCGGCACGCTGTTTGGCCCCAACCCTGCCGATGGCACGGCACAGAGCATTCATGGCTTAGTCTCCGGTGCGGAGTGGACAGGCATCCCACTGTACACCCTGCTAGATGAAGCAGGGGTGGAGCCAGAAGCGCAGTGGATCAATGCCGTAGGTGCAGATGCCGCCAGCATGGGGCGCTCTATTCCCCTCAACCGCGCTATGGATGACGTGATGATTGCTCTATTTCAAAACGGCGAACCGGTGCGTCCCGAACAGGGCTATCCGATGCGCCTGTTCGTGCCGGGCTGCGAGGGCAACATCAGTGTTAAGTGGCTCACTCAAATAAAACTCAGCACAGAACCTAGTCATTTCCGAGACGAGACCAGCAAGTACACAGATACGCGACTCGACCGTAAGAGTCTGCAGTTCACCTATCCTATGGGAACCAAGTCAGTCATTACCTCACCGTCGGGAAAGATGAAGTTAGAACGACAGGGTGTCTACCAAGTTTCCGGCATCGCCTGGTCGGGTCGCGGCAGTATTCGTCGCGTCGAAGTCAGTGCAGACGGAGGCCGCACATGGGCCGATGCGATGATTCAATCCCATCAGAGTGAGAAAGCCCTGGCCCGATTCCTAATTCCCTGGGAATGGTCTGGCGGGGATGCAATCTTGCAGAGCCGCGCCACAGATAGCCAAGGCAATGTGCAGCCGACTCGAACGAGTCTGGTTACCGAGAAGGGAAATATAAGTACTTACCACTTCCATGGTATTCAGAGCTGGGCAGTGAATACTGCAGGAGATGTTGCCAATGTCTACGCTTAGAAAACGAATTACCCTAGGCGCACTTTGCTTCAGCCTCTGTGCTGGAATTTCTAGCGCCGTTTTTGCCCAGTCTCTGGGAAGTCCTATCAGTGAGAGCCAGCTACGAGGCTTCGACCTAATCGCGCCGCCCGATGGCAGTGGTTATCCCGGGGGCGGAGGCACCGCCATTCAGGGAAAAGTCATTTTCGAGAGTCGCTGTTCCGCCTGCCACGGCATGAAGGGTGAGGGTACATCTGCAGTTACCCGCCTCGTCGGCGGTGATATGCAGTCCGAGAAACGCCCCATTCGCACCGTAGGCAGCTACTGGCCACACGCCAGCACCCTCTTCGATTACGTGCAGCGCGCCATGCCCGCCGACGCACCCAAGTCATTAAGCAGCTCCGAGGTCTATCAGGTAATCGCCTACATCCTGAATATGAACGGCATAATTGAGGCCTCTTTAGTACTTAATAGGGACTCGCTGCAGCAGGTTGAAATGCCCAACAAAGATGGCTTCATCGATAGCAGCCAAGCCCTCTAAATAACGTCCCGGGAACCTCCGTTATGAGTCTGTGACCAATTGTCGCGAAGGGTTCCCTAGGTTCTCAAATCCGCGTACCATCCTCCGCTTTACTCTAAAACCCCCACAGCGAGTAACCGATGAGAAAATCTTGGTTGAATTTGTGCCTCTGCGGCACAGCAGTAGCTTTGCTCTTTTCACAAGCGCTCTATGCCGCCGATTCCGGGCTTGTGATGCCTCTGATAGATGGAAAACCCAGCTTCGATGACTTCGAAAATATGGCGCCCTCCTCTGCATTAGCCCGATCGATGGCTAAGGTGGACTCTTTCGTACAGCGTGAGCCAGAGCCCGGCGAGCCTTCGTTACAACGCACCGAAGTGTACATAGGCTACGATCAGGTAGACCTGCATGTCATCTTTCTCGCATTCGACAACGACCCCAGCCAGATACGCGCGAATCTCTCATCGCGAGAAAACATCGACGGGGATGACAACGTAGAAATCACCTTCGACACATTCAACGATCAGCGCGCTGCATTCTCATTTCGAACTACACCCTTAGGTATTCAGTGGGATGCTCGCTGGACGGAAGGCTCTTCGCGTCGCGCAGGATTCGACACCACACTTGAAATGGTTTGGGAGAGTGATGGTGAACTTACCGATCAAGGTTATATGGCGAGCATGACCATTCCACTGCGCAGTCTTCGCTTTCCAGACAGGTCAGAACAAACCTGGCGCATACAGTTCGCAAGAAATATTCCCCGATACGGTGAACAGTCCTACTGGCCACCCTACTCGGTCGATGTTGAGGGCCGCCTCAATCAGACGGCAATGCTTACCGGTATCCGTGATGTATCGCCTGGCAATAATTCACAGATCATCCCATTCATCTTTGCTAGAGAAGTAGATGCACTTGACCCCGGCGCAACCGGCGGGCCTAAATTCGATCAGAGCTCCGAACAAGACCTAGGTTTGGATGCGAAGTTTGTATTCAACGACTCTATGGTTCTGGACATCACACTCAACCCAGACTTCTCGCAGGTTGAATCGGACCAGCCACAGGTGACATTGAATGAGCGCTTCGAAGTGCAATTTCCGGAGCGTCGCCCCTTCTTCGTAGAGAATGCCGACTTCTTCGCCACCGACTCGACGCTGGTCTTCACCCGACGTATTATAGATCCAGAGGGTGGCGCACGCTTTACAGGTCGTGCCGGCAACTTTGGGTTCGGCAGCATCTTGATCAACGACGAGGCGCCAGGCCTGAACAAAGCTGCTGGCGATCCACTACTGGGAGAGAAAGCCAACATTGCGATTCTGCGTGGATTTATGGACATGTCAGATCAGGACCGCGTTGGTGTCTTGCTAACCAGCCGTGACCTCGCCGATGGCTACAATCGCGTAGCCAGCGTCGACGGCCGCTTCAAGCTAAACAACAATTGGACCACTCAACTCCAGTTCGTGGGCACAGAGAGTGAGCCAGCAGGCGGTGGTGAAGTGACTACTGGCTATCAGCGCAATATTCAGGTTAACCGCGCAGGCCGTACCTTCAGCAATCACACGCACTACATTGCAACGACCAGCGACTTCCGCACAGAGCTAGGCTTTCAAAGTCGATTCTTCCGTCCCGACTCGTCTGGCCTGCACCAGCGCGTCAACTTCAATTTTTATCCTGAAAATTCAACCATCAACAGATGGAATGCGAACCTCTTCGGCGTCTATATCGATGATATTGGTGGTAACAAGATCTACTCACAGCTAGGGCCTGGAGTTGGCGTAAACTTCGATACGAATATTTTTAATGCCAGCTACACCGAGTACTCGGAAACCCTAAGACCGAAAGACTTCGCAGGAATATTATCGAACCGTGTCTATAAGTATGAAGACTTTCAATTAGGCTTCACCAATACCACACTAAACACCTTGTCCTTCAGCGCCAACTATAGGTCGGGCACTACCTTAAATCTGGTTCCACCTAGAGGCACTCTGCCCAGCATCGCCGACACCACTCGCTTTAGCTTCGACATGCTCTGGCGGCCACTCGATAGATTGCGTATTACCAACACCTACTTCCACACCGAGCTGCAATCAAAGATTGGCGGTACAGATATTTTTTCCAATGAAATCATACGCAGCAACTGGAACTACCAGTTCACCAAGGAATGGTCGCTGCGCTTTATTACTCAATACGACGAGACAGATG
This sequence comes from Gammaproteobacteria bacterium, assembly GCA_029253585.1. Lineage (GTDB taxonomy): Bacteria > Pseudomonadota > Gammaproteobacteria > Pseudomonadales > Pseudohongiellaceae > UBA9145. The sequence continues at coordinate 73,399 of JAQWZF010000018.1, read as the reverse complement.
CCGGACCGGCATCACGATTGACAGATGATGAGAACCTCAACTTCGACCTGCTATTACGCTACGTAATCAACCCCTGGTCTGCTTTCTTCATAGGCTACAATAGCAACCAGAGCAACTTCGATATCGTCGAGATGGAAGGCGAGAGGGAATTGGTTGTTGCTAACGACCTGAAGGTCGACGGAGACCAGATCTTCATGAAGTTCTCCTACCTTTTCCAGCGCTAGGTCAGCACAGCGGACTAATCAGATCAGTGATCTGCTGAGCCCGCTTTCACATTCCTCTGGCAAGCCAAAATTACTTCTGTGCTGAGGCGATTGTGCTCAGGATTTCCTTAGACTGGCTGACTATTTATCAAGGTCGAATTTCTTCATCTTGCGCCAAAGAGTCATACGAGAAATACCGAAGTAGTTGGCGATTGATTCACGATGACCGCCAAAGTTTTCTATTGCCGCGGTCAAACTATCCTTGCTGATTGTCATAGATTTCTGTGAACTGACTGGAAGCGCTGCCACCGCATCGCTCTGACTGTTCTGGGCTTTCGCAGGAAAGTTTAGTCGCAAGATGGGCAGGTTCTCCAGGGTTATCAAACTAGCCTCATCATCCTACAGCGCAGCTATGTAGGTACATACATTCACCATCTCACGCAAGCAGCAGCTACTACAGAGCTATCGGATTCGCTAGAGCGCATAAACCTGCTAATCAGGGATCGCGAACTCTATTTCATATTCGAAGATGCCGTTTCATGTATCACGGAGAGTCTTAGCGGCACGAAACGAGCGGAAGATATAGTACGCAATCTGAAGGATTTTTCGCGCACAGACAAAGACGATAGAGTCACCCTGAGTATAAATCAAGTTATAGATGATTCTATCAATTTGGTTAGGAATGAAATCAAATACAAGTGCACAGTGAAAAAATCCTACGGAAATACCCCAACATATATGCCTGCGCCGGTCAACTCAATCAGGTTCTGATAAATGTCTTGATGAACTCCGTGCAGGCAATGGGGGCTCCGGGTGAGATCGAAATTCGCACCAGCGCCGACTCAGAATATGTCCACATAGATATCATAGATGATGGCCCTGGGTTTCCAGAAAAAGACATTTTCAATCTGTTTGATCCTTCCTCACAACCAAGGGCATGAAAGAGGGCACCGGTTTTGGCTTATACATAAGCCATGGACTCGTCCAGAAGCATCACGAAAAAATCCTGGCCGCGAACGAAGCTGATCGAGGCGCCCGAATTACAATCTTACTGCCCATAGATATGCGAGCAATCATTAGACCCGAATCGCTTTAGACTAATCAGTCAGTGGGGCTTGCTGTCACAATTTATTACAACAAAACCCTCCACCCTCATCCCCCTTAACGAGAGTGGTGTCAAGCTAAACACAGGCGCTAAAGACCGCAGTCACAGTGCTGCAGAGCGAATCTACATCCTTACAAGAAAATCTACCCTCATCGTGATACCAAAAGACACCAACAAAGCCGTGCGCCGGCATTGGCGCGCTCTGGTGATAGGTTTATACTGGGTCGATACCCTGTAATATCGGAGCCAGAAGCTATGAAACATCTACCAACGAGCAGATTTCAATCCACTCTTAGCCGACTAGTCATCTCGGCACTGGGGATTTTGATTTGCTTCTTTTCTGTTTCCCTGAGCGCACAATCCGCAGACGGTATTCGGGAGCAATATTCAGAAGTTGCCGATCTGTTTAATGCTTTCGATATAACCCAGGCCAAAGCCCTGGAAGAAATTGCGGCTATCAATAGCAATCCCGCAACACAGGAAGCACGCAATCAGTTGCAGATGAATCTCAATATGCTTTCTAACATGACCATGAGTGAGATGATGGCTGAAGGTATGATGACTCATGATGGCCCTATGGATATGGGGATGAGCAATGGCCCCTATCATGATCTCGAAGTTGAGGCACGTGTAAGACTGTTGGAAATAATGCGCGGCAAACATAGCGATGAGGCGGCGGCAGAAGCTTTTGGTAACAGCTCGGCAATTAATCGTCACACCTCGGAAGTATTTAAGAGGGGTCGCGGTTTTGAGGAGCGCCTGTTTAGTATCTACATCGACGACTCGATAGGCGATAAGCAAGCGGCTGTTGCTCAGGCAGTTGAGGATTACCAAAGTGACGTTCAGCATTCTGTTGCAGTCACGCCAAAGGAAAGCGATTACCTGCTGGAACACGATCAGGCGAATGGCCTCAAGTCGGCATTCCCCCTGCTACGCGGATTTCTATGGACGCATCAATGGCTGCAACTGGCCGCCCTTGAAGCCGTAATTCTGCAAGACCTCGATAGCCAGTTCAACGGAGGTGTCGATGTTGCGCTAGAGCGTTTCTGGAACAAAGTCGGCTCATCAGGCGGCATGACTATGTTCCCTGCTCCTAGCGAGCTACCCATGGCTCCAGCTATTGCGCCCGACCTCTACAGCCAGTCTTCTGAAGCGGCCATCATTCTGGACAATCTGAACCTTCTTGAGACAGTAATCGCCGACGTTCTCGCATTTCCCAACGTTGATAATCGCGATGAACTCATGGATCAGGCAGTAGCGTTCTTTACCGACAAAGAAACTAACAATGCCGCATCGATAGACTATCTGCTTTTCGCTCTTAGAGGCGGAATATACAATCAGGGTGGCCCGGCGGTTGGCGAGCTAATGCAGTCTGAACGTAACCGGGCACGCGAAGCGATGAATATGCAGCACAACATGATCATGTCTTCCCCGCAGTAACAGTCAGTAGTTAGCAAAGGGGGTTGGGCCTTTACGGCCCAACCCCCTTTTTCGTTGTAGATGGCAGTACGACTTGCCGCTTGCGTTGACGGTAACGAAGCGAGAGACTAGCGACTCACTCAGTAGAACGACTCTGCCATGTCCCGTTTGATCAAAGCCGCGTTAATGTTGCTTCTCATCTTCAGCATAGCAATCGGCATTATTTTTTTTCGACCCTCCCTAGTGCTGGGCACGCTGGTCAGATCCAGCTCAGCAGGGCTAGGCTTCGAAATCTCCTCGATGCTGGCCAATCGGCTTGGCGCGAATTATATAGAACTAGCCGAGCTGGTTCTGCTTAGTGACGAGCAAGAGATTCGAATGCAGGGAATACGCGCAGAATACTCACTCTCGCAGTTGTTGGCCGGCCGCCTACAATCCATTCACATAGAGCACATAGAACTGCTCTGGCTAGCAGCGTCAGAAGCGATAGCAGAAGAGGGGCCCACTACCCTGGCATCTCTACTCGAAGTTTTCGATGCAGTCCCTGTAGACACATTGATCCTGCCAGAGCTGCGCTTACTTAACAGTAATGAGGACTATGAAATTGAGCTAGGTCTGCAGAGCCCTCCCCTGCATATCGAAGGCAAAGCCAAACTGCGCGCAGTGCCCGATACCGTTATCGAGTTCGACATTCGACGCAGCAGCTCCACAGATCTCGAAGTTGTATCCAAAGTCTTGCTAGCGGATGAGTTGGCAGCAGATGCCAACATCGGACTGAAGGCACGCGACACTGATACGGGCGTCGCCTTGACAGGCACCCTGACAGTTCAATCATTCCGAGAACAGCTAACGCAATATCTTCCCGCAGATACCGTCATTCTCAATGAACGCCTATCGCTGCAGGGCAGCTTCGAAGTACGACAGATCTTCGACGACCCTAGCTTCGCAAATATCAGCATCAGGCTTGATAGCCCAAACTCCCAGCTCCTTGTGAACCAAGAGTCGCAATTAGGCTCCGCTGACATGCAACTGCAGCTACCGCTAGACATAGTCGGCAGCATTGCCGATTTACATGGCGAGTCTCAGTTCGAACTAAGTTCCCTAGTTGGCATTGGCAGCTGGTCACTTGAGGATGCCCATATCAACGCCCAAACCAAGCTCGATAACACCGCTCTACAGTGTACCTCTGCAAGTAGCTGCAACATTCAGAGTGACTGGCAGAGCAATCTGCTCAGCTGGCGCTATGACGAGTATTCTGGCGAGGAGCTAAGCCTGTCAGCTGCCCTGCGCTTCAACTACTCCAACGAAGAAATGCGCGTCGCTACAGAACTGGTACAGATTGCGATTCCTGCCATAAATTCGTCTAGAGATAACACAGGTCTGAGAATCAGCAGCAATTTGCAGATGAACGAAGTTGAGCTGCGTGTCGGCGATTTCATCAGCGGAGGATTCAACTTCAGCAGCAGCGACTTCCAGCTAGGCAATAGTTACGCCGATCTCATTAGCCCAGCGTTTTCCGGCAAAGTGCAGCTGGAGGAGGACATTCTTACTGGAATTCTGGAACTTGATATAAACCAAAGCCTGCGTTTGGGGGTTGGGTTGCAACACTTCTTCCTCAGGGACACAGGCGATGCCATGCTGCAGATAGCGGCACATGATTTCTCCCATGCGGCGCCACTGACCTCACTTTTTGCCTTACAAGACTTCGATGCCGATATTGTCGCCGGCGCGGTTGAGGGCCTGGCGAATATCTCCTGGAGCAAACAAGTAGATGAGTCATGGCGCTTTGGCGGCCCTATAGCCTTAAAACTAGATGGGCTAAGTGGCTACTTTCAGGATTATTTCTTCGTCGACTTGAGCACCGACCTGTTTGCCGAGGCTACGACGCCTCTGGGAATGAAGATTACAAACCCGGCAAGAGCCTCGTTAGAGCGCCTTGACGTTGGTCTGCCGCTCGAAGATAGCTCATGGCAGTACCGATACGACAGCCTAACTGGAGAATTGCAGATCGACGACTTCACAACCGCGCTACTCGGCGGCTCCCTAAGCATAGCCGCGCTGCAATATGACCCGACCGAAACCCGCCAACAGGTGGACATTGTGCTTGCAGAAATGAATGTGGAGTCTATTGTGGATCTGGCAGCGTATTCGGGCGTCTACGCCGACGGACTTGTCAGTGGCTATCTGCCTTTCATCGTCACGGGAGATTACATTACCATCGAGAAGGGTCTGGTGGGGGCAGTAAACCCGGGAGGCAATATTCGCTATACTCCAGCAGGCTCACAACCCAGCAGTAACCAGAGTTTACTGCTGGTCAATCAAGCACTCTCGAACTATCAATATCAAACCATGAACACCGAGGTGTTCTATGATGAGGAGGGAGAGCTCTTGTTAGCCTTACAACTTAGGGGATACAACCCGGACATGAATAATGGCCAGGCAATTAATCTCAATGTGAATATTACGGATAATATCCCGTCCCTGCTCAAGAGCCTCCAGGCAAGCCGAATAATAACAGACGAACTTGAGCGCTTTATGCAGCGGCCGTAACTAATTGCTTCTTTTGCGGTCTGATCAGATGCACTAACAAATTTTAAGCTGCCATTCATATTTGGCTTATATACTGGCACCCAGAAAGAATGGGACCAAACTGGATAGAAACAATGCACAGAATTAGCCCCTTAAGAACAATGCGCAACGGTGGCGGCTTATTGCTAGTGCTTCTATGCCTCGCTGCATGCACCCCAACTATTCAGGTCGCGGTGCCCAATGAACCCATTACAATCAACTTGAATGTCAGAATCGAGCATGAAATCCGCGTTAAGGTTGAAGAGGAACTGGATGGCATTTTCACCCTGGATAGCGGATTGTTCTGAGGAGTACCAGCTATGAAGCACACAATATCGAAGGCTCTACTTTTACTCTGCTGCACACTCATGATCTCCGCCGGGTTTGCGCTGACATTGCAGGAAGCGAAAACCGAGGGCCTCGTGGGGGAGCTCCGCAATGGCTTTGTAGGCTTGGTTGTAGCGTCTGCTCCCGCCGAGGTAGTCGCCATGGTCACAGATGTGAATCAGCAACGTAGAGAATTGTACCAACAGATCGCCAGGCAGAATGGCATTAGCGTCGAACAGGTTGCGGCTCTAGCCTTCGAGAAGGCGGTCGAAGCCACGCCTTCTGGGCAGTATCTGCAAGACGCATCTGGTGCCTGGGTGAGAAAATAGGGACTAGTTTAGCCATTCACTCTCGACACGCGACCTCCAACTCCATCTCGCTGTTATAGGCCTTTGTGTAGACTTTGAGAGCCCTTTTATTTCTAGCATTCTTGCCGATTCTCAATCACAATCTACACTAATTTCGCAGATTCTAGCGGCTGCTGCTGACATAGTGTCAGCGACTTGCTTTGGCGCGTCACCCGATATATTTCTGGGCGAGCTGGTCATCAATTGGCCACTAATGTAAGGACTACAGTAAATGCAAAGCATACTTTTCGATCCCGATTCTAAGAGCGCTAGGTTTGGCGGTATCGAACTGCTTGCAGCATGGAAAGAACAGCCCGATTCCCTTATTTGGATAGATCTTCTGGATTATGAAGAAAAAGAGGAAAGGTCGATCCTCGAGGGTCTCGATCTACATCAACTCGCAATTCAGGATGCCTTAAGAAAACGCCACCCACCGAAAATAGAGAGCTATTCAGAACACGAATTTCTGATGCTCCGCGACCTGGAAAACACCGAGCAGGCACTGGATTTCGAATTCTTTCCACTTTCGCTATTCGTGAAAGATCGCATACTGATAAGTCGCCACCGAAAGATATCAGAAAGTGCCGAATGGCTAGCCGCAAAGATTGAGAAGAACCCAGAGTTAATGGCCGAGGGGCCAGCCTCACTCGCCTTGCAATTAGCAAATCACCTCTGCCGTCGCTATGTACGAATTCTCATCGACTTCGAGCCGCGCATGGATAGTCTGGAAACAGAAATGTACGACAAGCCAAACGATGAACTACTCTCGGAGATTACGAAGTTAAAGTCGCGTCTGCGCTATTTCAAACGCAATACCAATTATCACAAGCTAATAGCAGTATCTTTAAAAGAGGAGCCCCCCGAAAAATTTAGAGAAGGCCTCACTCATGAAATCGTCGATTTCTATGAGCAGGCCGAACGCTCACAGAGTTTGGCAAGCCTCTACTACGATGTATTGACCGATCTATCCGATGGTTATCTTGCACTTTCATCTCATCGACTAAACAAAGTGATGCAAATATTAACGGTAATCACCGTCATCTTCGTGCCGCTAACCTTCGTTGCTGGCCTGTATGGGATGAACTTCGAATATATGCCAGAACTAAGCTTTAGGCCCAGCTATTTTCTGGTACTGGGGTTTATGGCAGTAGTGGCTATAGTCCAGTTAATCCTGTTTCGACGTAAGGGATGGTTATAGTGGATAGCACTACCGAACCTCTTATCGATCAGATTACCAACCCCGACACCTGGGCGACCTGGCTGGATAGTTTTCAGGAATGGCTGCAGAGCGACGTGTTTGTTCTCGACACGCTGATCTGTCTGGGAATAATACTTGTAGCAGCAACCGTCGCCCGGCCCCTTGCCACACGCCTACAGAAACAGTTTCAAATTCTTATTGAGAGAGAGTCTCGGTTCTCTGTATTAGACCGATTATGGCAATCGGCACGGGACATCTCCTACCCGGGGATTTGGCTTCTCCTGCTATGGATATCAGTTCTAGTCACTGAAAGCTGGGGAATCACAAACACATCATTAGTTATCACCACGAGCTTGCTAGCGGCCTGGGTAATCATCGAAAGCGCAACAATTCTAGTGAGCAGCCATTTCTGGTCCCGCTCCATCGCCATTAGTGCATGGCTACTCGCGGCGCTCAACATCCTTGGCATTCTAGACCCCACCATCGCTTTTCTGGACGGAGTCTCATTCTCTCTCGGTCAGGCGACTATATCGGTACTCACCATTATGCAGGCGCTGGTAACTCTTGGCATTTTGCTTTGGCTATCGGCGATTGCCGGACAAATTACGGAGAGCAAGCTTAAATCTGCCCGCAATCTTTCTCCCTCGATTCAGGTCCTGACGATCAAATTTATGCGCATATCCCTAAGCGCAATTGCCTTTATCATGGCTCTGGCGATAGTAGGCGTAGACCTGACTGCATTCGCCGTGGTCGGCGGCGCCGTAGGTGTTGGCATCGGTTTTGGCCTGCAGAAAATCTTCGCCAATCTCATCAGCGGATTTATTCTACTGATGGACAAGTCGATAAAGCCGGGTGATGTAATCGTCGTGGCGGACTATTACGGCCGAGTCGACGCACTAACCGCGCGCTATGTATCGGTAACTACTCGCGACGGGGTCGAACACCTCATTCCAAACGAAGAGCTTATTATCAACAGGGTTGAGAACTGGTCTCATTCGCACAATTTATTGCGCTTAAGACAGATTGTAGGCGTACACTACAAAGCTGATGTGCATAAAGCTATCGCGCTCTGCAAAGAAGCGGCTGCCGAGACCCCACGAATATTAGACGATCCTGCGCCAAACTGCCTGATGAAGGAATTCGGGGACAGTTCGGTAAATTTAGAATTGCGCTACTGGATTAACGACCCGATGAATGGGCGCGCCAATGTAACAAGTGATTTACTTCTTCGCATCTGGGACAAATTTCACGAACACAATATCGAAATACCTTACCCGCAACGCGATCTGCATTTACGCTCATCCGATATCAGCGAACTACCCCGGGAGCGGTGATCACAAAACTAGTCGAGAATCTTACGCTGGTTTACAACAAAAACACTATCGAGGCCGCTGAAGAGAACAGCCAAACAGTGCAGACACTGGAATAATCACCTTTATGAAAATTAGTATTGCGACAGGTAGAAGCAAGGCTCGAGGAAGAGGCTAAAGAATGCGAGAACCCTTCGTCATAGGTAACGTTTCGATCAAAGCAGGCACACAGGAAGCAATCGAACTTTCCATCCCCGCCCTGTACACACACAATCCCATGTCTTGCCCCGTGTATGTTATACACGGCAAGAAACCGGGCCCAATACTGTTTCTTTCTGGCGCTATTCACGGCGACGAAATCAATGGTGTAGAAATCATTCGTCGTGTTTTAAACCGCAAATCACTTAAGCAGGTTCGTGGCACTATCGTTGCCGTTCCCGTAGTCAATATTCTAGGCTTCATCTCACAGACACGTTATCTGCCTGACCGCCGCGACTTGAATAGATCCTTCCCCGGTTCGGAGAAAGGCTCACTGGCTGCGCGCATGGCGCATCTATTCTTAACCGAGATCGTATCGAAGTGTAGCCACGGGATAGACCTGCATACGGCAGCGATACACCGAGATAACTTTCCGCAGATACGCGCCGAATTGGATAATCCGGAAATAGACCGTATGGCCAGGGCATTTAATGCGCCGGTTATCGTCAATACACCCGTGGCAGAAGGCACGCTGCGAGATGCTGCATCGAAGTTAAAAATTCCCGTTATCGTCTATGAGGCTGGCGAAGCGCTGCGTTTCAGTGAGGTTGCCATTCGCGCCGGTGTCAATGGCGTCGTCTCTGTGATGCGGGAGTTAGAGATGATTCCCAAAATAAAGGCCCGCAGAAAGGACATCGAACCTTTCGTAGCACGTTCCAGTTACTGGGTCAGAGCAGCGAAGAGTGGTATTCTTCGCGCAGCAAAATCCTTGGGTGAAAAGGTAGAACACAATGAGGTACTCGGCATCATCTCCGATCCGTTCGGCTCCTCTGAAGAGACCGTAGTTGCCAATGGTGAGGGAATCATTATCGGGCGCACGAATATTCCGCTAGTCAATGAAGGCGAAGCCCTATTTCACATCGCAAAATTTAAAGATGCGGAAAGCGTGCAAGAGATCGTTGAGGTGTTTCAGGATGAAATGGACCCTGCAACCGATGAGAAACCCTCTACCGAACCGGCGATAGTCTAGCTAGATTTTTACCTGGGCTTGCTTGGAGTTGCCGCCCATGAGGAACGATGAGCCACTATCCACGAGAAAGCTCCCACGAAGCAAGTTTCGGCCTAGCAACATTCTAAAGCTCATCGAGTCTCTATCGGTGAGTGTTAGTTCGGCGATCAACACGTCTTTACCTATCACTATCGACGATTCGATTACGTAGCGTTTTTCTTTATGCCCACCAGAATCGGAAACCTCCCGCCTATCAGAAACGGCAGCATGGCACTCCACTTCTATATCATTGTCATTCTGATTCGGGTGCAACAAAAATTTTACCCAGGGATTTCCATCTCTGGTATAAGGCTCGATAAAAAAAGCATGTAAGGAGGAAGTCTTTGCACCTGTATCAACCTTTGCTTTAACCGGAACATCAACCAAATCTGGCAGCTGAACCCATTCGCGCCATCCCAATGCTTTCATCTGTGTTGTTTCTTCCCGTTCTTCTACTTGCATACGCGATTATTGCGAGTCGTCTACTAGCATGATTTGAACTCATGCCGCCCGTTTATGTAGGCGAAGATTAACTGTAAAACTGCTTTTATTCCAGCATCTTGCTCTACTAGAGGCTCCCTATTTACTCGCGCTGTCTGACGGGCCCCAAGGCAAGAAGACTGGATCAAACTAGCGTTAGTCCCGGTTTGTAGCACTTGCTATTTAAACTATAACTCCTATGACTTTACTCTGCTGTTTTTGCGCTATTGGAGATCAAGAAAGCCTGCCCAGAACGCACTGGAGAATTAGAAATCAAGAATCATGGCGACGATATCAGCCTTAAGCGTTGCCGCAGTTATTACGGTTTACTGATTCAATCCTTCATGTTGGAAAAATACGAAGAGAGTGGAAAATATGCAATGTCCGCATTGCAATGTGGATATGGACAAGATCGTTGATCCAAATCAAACCCATATATGGATAGAGGCTGCCCCAGTCGCGTTAGGTTATTTCTCGATGCCGGCAAGTTTACTGACCTGAAGCACGACACTTTCAGCAACAAGATTAAAGCCCTACTGAAGGGCAAACAAAAATAAGCCGCTTTTACTCCTTCGCTTCAAGAAGCTCCACGGTGACTACTTGCGAGATTGGATAAACAGAGGGTCCGAATTGATTGTAGACTGCGACGTCTGCAGCATCTCTGCCAAACCCGATAGCCACATATCCCGTTGTAATCTTTTCCTGTGTCGCATCAAAGGCATACCAGCGCCCACCCACAAATGCTTCGAACCAGGCATGCATGTCCATAGGAACCAGCCCATAGTTATAGCCCACTACCAGCCGGGCAGGAATGCTAATCGCTCGACATAAAGCTATGCCCAAGTGGGCCAGATCTCGGCAGACACCCGTCTGCTTCTGATTTACTTCTACGGCTGAAATTGGATTGTCGCTACTTCCGGGGACATAGCTAATCCTCTCTCGCAGCCAGTCCTCTATTGCTTCCACCTGATCATAACCCAACAGTTTCCCTTCGGTAATTTCTACTGCCATCTGATTAAAGCTTTCGGACTCACAATATCTGCTGGGAAGCAAAAAGATCAACACCTCGTTGGGTAGATAGTCGATATCAACAAACGGAGCACCTGGCGCTCTATCAACGACATCAGTAGTCATCACTTCTGCCGCTGTATGAATTGCAAAATGCCCTGGTGGGGCTACCAATCTCTGGCAGAGATTTCCGTAATAATCCGTAAATTCAGTAACCGGAATACTAGGCGTTAACTTGTATTCCTCGCGGCTAATCCACTGCTGCGCACCGCTGCGCGGGCGCAGCATCAGGATAAAGGGTGTAGGCACCGTAATCTCGAACTCAAAATCACAGCTAGTTGCTAACCACATAGGCTGAACCTCAAATTATTACTCTTCCAAAAACTACTTCCTGCCGCTATAAAATAACTTTTCATACAGCGCGGCAGGCTCTATTTATTGTTCCTTGTCTTGCTGACCGCCCAGCTCTTCAGACACCAAATCTTGCACATCCGGCCGTCTTCGCTGGCGCGTCTTCTTCGGAATCATTCCTCGCATGGACTCAAGTTTACCGAAGCAGAGCAGCTTGTCATCTGGCTCCAGAACCCGATCTAAGCGTGGATTTGGGATTACCTTATTGCCGCGATAGAGCGTGAGTACATTGATGTCCATCTCGGAGAGCTTCGTATCCCGAATGGTAATGCCGACGAAGTTCGATCCCTCTGGCACATAAATTTCAGTAACACCATAACCTTTGCTTACAGTTAAGCGTTGGCGAAGATCGATCTCTGGAAAGTCTACCTGAGCGGCAATATAGTCAATAACGGCTCCAGCGATATCCAAGCCCGTACAGGTTTCTATCCCCTCAAGACCGGGAGAAGAATTTACTTCCATGATCTGAGGCCCGTCCTTGCCTTCGAGCATATCTACACCAGCAACCTGCAACCCCAAGATCTGCGCAGCCCTCACTGCTGTCTCCCGATATTGCTCATCAAGCTCAACGGCTTCGGCGATACCTCCCCGATGCACATTACTTCTGAATTCCTGGCCTTGGGCCACTCGTCGCATAGCAGCAACTACTCGGTCACCTACAACGAAGGCACGAATATCCTTGCCTTTACTCTCAGCCACAAATTTTTGTATGAGTACGTTCTGCTTCTGGCTTTGCAGCAGCTCGATAATTGATTCTGCCTGTTTCATAGTGTCAGCGAGCAGCACTCCGATACCCTGTGTACCCTCGATCAGCTTGATCACGACAGGTGCCCCACCCACGCGCTCTATCGCTGGGATCACGTCTTTCTTCTCACGCACGAACGTAGTTCTTGGGATACCAATATGGTGGCGACTTAATATTTGCAGACTGCGCAGCTTGTCGCGAGAATTAGTGATGCCGTGTGCGGTGTTAGCACAGAATACATCCATCTCTTGAAACTGCCTCACTACCGCTGTGCCATAGTAGGTAATCGAGGCACCTATTCTTGGCAACACCGCATCGTAATGAGCGAGAGGTTGCTGCCGGTAGTAAATATCTGGAACGCCTTTTTGCAGATCAATGGCAAACTTAAGAGTATTTAAAATCTTTACCTCATGATCGCGGTTCTGAGCCGCTTCTTTCAGTCGGCGAGTGCTGTAGGCATCGGGGCTACAGGAGAGTATTGCTAGTTTCATGGCACGGTCTTCTTTGGAAAAATTGTAGATAGGAATTACAGCGCTATTTTACTCCGGCTGTAGCAGATAGATAGCAGAAAGATAAGGCCAGATAGTTGGAAAGCACCCTGCTGGCAAGTCTGGAAAATCCCGAAAACGGCAGTCGATAACGTAGCCTCAATGCACCTTACCGAAGCCATCTAATGGATATTCACTCCCAGCGCAGCGGTCAGAAATCAGTGCAGATGCTCTCACTTTAGGAGCTGCCTTTCTGGGCTGTCTACCTAAACGTCTATAATCAATGTTATTGCTTTGTGGCAGTCGTTCAACATACTCTCTGTAGAGAACCTAGGGAGTCAAAGACCATGAATTGCCCTAAATGTAGCGCCGAGTTTGAAACGATTTCTTTTAACGATATTGAAGTCGACAGATGCACAGGGTGCAAAGGGCTCTGGTTCGACGTGCTCAAGAAGGATGACCTACTCAAAATTAAGGGTTCTGAATCTATCGATATTGGCGATAAACAAGTTGGTGAGAGTTATCGAGATATGCGAAAGATTCAATGTCCAAAGTGTAGCCGGCCTATGCTACCCATGGTCTACACAGGTTTCATATAAAATATGAAACCTGTGTAGACTGCTTTGGCACCTTCTTCGACGCTGGTGAATTTCGCGACCTCAAGGAAAGGTCTGTGCTGGAACGGTTTGCACAGATGCTGGGAACGCTGCGGACCCATATATGAGAACGCCTCGTCGCCCTAGTCGATCATGCTCTGATACACCATCGCCTTAAATTTTTCAGCTATAGAATAAGCGCCCGCCGGCTGGACTTGCAGCATTATCACTCCACTGGTGCCAGAGACAGGGTCTGCCCAGGAGAAAGTACCCAGCGAACCACTCCAGCCAAACTCACCGTTCGTTGTGCCATAGGAACTCTTGGATTCATCTACCACCACGGCCATACCATAGCCCCAACCTCGATCGAGCATCGGGTTATTCGGATTTGTACCGAAGGGCATTAGCGCAGCCGATATATGATTGCGCGTCATCGTTTCTACTGTTGCTTGCTCCAGGATTCGCTGCCCTTCGAGTTCGCCACCGTTGAGCAAGGCCTGAAGGAAGCGCAGATAATCGGGCACCGTGCTGACGATACCCGCCGCTCCTTCTAGCAGCGGTGGATCTTGGGTGATGGGTATGGGCATCGGCGGCAGTATACTCAGGCTTCTGTCTTCGGGCGACACCCGATAGGCTCGAGCCAATCTCTGCGCTTTTGCCGCACTCACATAGAAGGCCGTGTCATCCATCTGCAGTGGTCCGTAGACCTGCCCATTCAGGTAGTCATCAAAGTCCTGACCAGACACTATCTCGATTATGCGCCCCAACACCGTTATAGAAATACTGTAGACCCACTGTTCACCCGGATCGCCAAGTAGCGGAACCGCGGCTACCTTCTCGACCAATAGCTCCAGGGAATCGCCCCGGGAGCGTACCTCGTTCTGCCTATAGAGAGCGCCAAATCTATGGCTGAGGCCTGCCGTATTGAGCAGCAAATCTTCTATAGTCATCTCCCGGCTACTTGCGCGAGTTTCAGAAAAGTCGGCTGCATCGGGATCTATAAAGACCCGGGCGTTTCCGAAACTGGGAATAAATTTCGAGACAGGATCTTGCAGATTCATCTTGCCCTGCTCAATCAACTGCATCGCGGCCACCGCCGTGATCGGCTTACTCATAGAGCGGATCTGGAAGATCGAGTCCTCCAACATCGGGTTTTCTTGCTCGATGTTATTCCAGCCCATGCTTTCCAGATAGACGACCTCACCATGGCGAGCTACCCCCGCGACGAGACCCGCGACGCGCCCATCTTCCACATGCTGCAATAACATCTTATGTGCCAGTGCGAGTCTTTGCGATGAGAAACCCAGATTCTCCGGCATGCCCCGCTCCAGACCACTGGGAGGAGCGGCAAACACCGGCGGGCTTAAAGACAATAATGTAAGCAGAAGCAGGGAATTAACTCTAGCCATATCGATACCTATGAAGTGATGCAAGATAATTGCTTCGGCCCCATCAGCGCAGAGAGCTAATGAAGCCGAATACTAGGGCCAATCATTACGACCTGCGCAGACAGGGCTATTTAGTCTGTATCATGCAGGCTGGTTTTGTAGGTTTCGGTTAACATCACAACGGAAAGCAGCGACAGTAGTGATGCGATCGCTATATAGACTGACACCCACACTATGTCGTATTCTGTCCACAGAATGGTTGCTATGGTGGGTGCGAAAGCTCCACCTAAGATCGCTCCAACCTGATACCCCAGTGAAGCTCCCGAGTATCGAACTTCGGTGCTAAATAGTTCGGTAAAGAACGCCGCCTGAGGTCCGTACATCATACCAAGAAACATTAGGCCGCCGCTTACCGCAACTACAATCAGCCAAAAGTTACCTGTATCTATGAGCGGGAACAAGGCAAATGCCCACACGCCAGTTAGGATCGCCCCTAGCATGAATATACCGCGACGACCGTTTCTATCAGAGTAAGAAGCCGCCAGAAACTGGGCTGGAATTTGAAGTACCGAAGCCAGCAATACCGCGAACAACATTTCATTTCTGGTCATCCCCGCACCCTCTGCGTCGGTGCCATATGCCAAGACGAAGCCGATCAAAATATAGAACGCGACTTGAATAGACAGAAACGCACCCGCAGCCAAGGCGATCCGCTTCGGGTATTTGGCAATTGCCTCTAATATGGGCGAACGTCTTACGACGGCAGGCCCCGCTGCTTCGGCGTGTTTCTTCGCCTGAAGTTCCTGCAGTTCCTTAAAGGCATCGGTGTCCTCCATATGCAGCTGCACATACATGCTGATCCAAATCAGCACGACACTGGAGATGAAGGGTATACGCCAACCCCACTGCATGAACGCGTCTTCCGATACCGAATAACTAATAATCATAAATGCGACATTGGCCAGGATCACTCCTGCTGGAGCGCCCGCCTGGGCATAGGCGCCATAGTAGCCACGCTTATCTGCCGGAGCACTCTCGGTGACCAGCAACATGGCTCCGCCCCATTGTCCGCCTATGGCAAGGCCCTGGGTGAATCGAAGCAGGCTCAGTAAAATTGGCGCCGCCACCCCGATAGTTGCGAAGGTAGGCAGAAGACCAATCAATGTCGAGGCGACGCCCATCATCATCAACGCGACAACGAGTGTACGCTTGCGTCCGATTCGATCACCGAAATGACCAAAGAGAATGCCGCCCAGAGGGCGCGCTATAAAACCGAAGGCGAAGGTACCGAAAGAAAGAATGAGACCTATCGTCGGAGTACTGTCTGGAAAGAAGGCAGAAGGAAATACTAAGGCTGCCGCTGTTGCGTAGAGGAAAAAGTCATACCATTCGATGCTAGTTCCCGCCAATGCCGTCAATGCGACCTTGCGCATACTGGCTTCGACATGAGCCTGGCTCTGTGGATCGGTCTCGGGTGTGGAGCTTATATCAGCAGCCATGGTGCCTCCAGTTTGTTGGTTTGTTCTTATCATTAGCAGCTCTGAGCATAGCAGGATTTTGCGCTGGGTCGCATTAAAATGAGCCCAAAACCGCTAAATCCAGTATCATCATCAGGATGTACTACGAACTATTTAGACTATTGCACTTTGCCGCCATCTTTTGTTTTGCGGGGGCACTCGTTGTAGAAAACATGGCAATCAAGCCTCAGATCAGCGGCGAAGATGCGCGCAACCTGGCGAAGGTGGATGCCGTATGCGGCATCAGCGCGCTGCTCGTATTCGGTATAGGCCTGACACTCTGGCTATGGGTTGGAAAGCCTGCGGAATTTTATTCAAGCAATCCTATCTTTCACGTGAAGCTCGGTCTGTTCCTGCTGATGGTACTTTGCGCGATTGCCCCTGCAGCATTCTTTCTCAAGCATCGAAAGTCCTACGAGGAGATCATCGCGGTGCCTTCCTATCTCAGATTACTGCTTAAATTCGAACTTGTTCTTCTGCTTATAATTCCCGTGTTGGCACTGCTGATAGCGCGCGGCATTGGGCTCAGTGCCTAGACCCTACACTAGTTAGCACAGCTCTCCCGATTTCGCTAATTGCTTGAGCTATAGGCTAGCATCTATCTTCCTATCGACTGATCCCAATTCAAAGACTGATATTTTTCCAGAATACGCATTAGATCTGCTATAGAAATTGCGCGAAGCTCTCCACGGGAACTACTAACGGTAGTGGCCTTGAATATCGCGTTGTATATGGCTTCTTCCGTTGCCTCGGCGGTAGCTGCAAACAGTGGTGTCATCGATTCGTTTACCAGAACTTCAAGCGGTACGGGTGTATCACTAACCCTGGGTTTACGCACATCGGGATGAGTCGAGAAGGCGATCACGTAATCACCAGATCCATTGCTGGCAAAGGAGCCGGTTCGCGCCAGCCCCATCAGTGCCCTGCGAGCCACGCGATCTAGATTTCGTGCAGTCAGTGGAGCGTCAGTTGCCACGACCATCATGATCGAGCCATCCTCCTTGTCAGAATCCGCAACCGGTTCGAGAAAATCGCGAAAGGTATAATTGCCCAGTTCTCGCCCTACAGGAGCGCCATTGATCGAAAGCGCGCCACCATAATTAGTCTGCACTAATACACCTATCGTATAGCCACCCAGCTCATCGGGTAAGACTCGGGAACTGCTGCCAATACCCCCTTTCCAGCCAAAGGCCTGAGTGCCGGTCCCGGCGCCGACACTGCCTTCGGCGACAGGGCCACTGTGCGCATTATCCAAAGCAGAATAGACCTGCTCTTTCTGAATTGGGTCGGCCCACATATTGTTAACGCGACTGTCATTCGTCTCTCCGACGATAGGATTCAAAGTGTGCTCTCCCATTCCAGGCTGCTCATACATCCATTCTTTAAGCGCGTTCGCGGCGCTCCATACGCAAAGTGTACAAGTTAAGAGAATCGGCGTTTCTATTTCACCGAACTCTCGTACCTGCGTCTCTCCAACCATTTTGCCATAGCCGTTTCCGGTGTGTATCCAGGCAGGAATGGGGTTTGTATAAAGGTTGCCGGGCGCCGGGATTATCGCCGTCACACCTGTGCGAATATCATCACCTTCGATGAGAGTCGTATGGCCCACTCTCACACCCTCAACATCGGTAATCGCGTTCAACTCGCCAGGCTGAAAGACTCCAACTATGACACCCGCCTCTCGTGCCCGCGGCCGCGCATCATCCTGCGCCAAGGCAAGCTGACTCAGGCTAGTTAAAATAAGGAAGATGAGTATAGCCACCGCTGGGATCAATGGATTAGTGCGCATCGTAGTTTCTCTCCTAGCCTTCTACCCTGAACAGAGTCTGGGTGTTTAATCTGGTTAACTTCCGCATTGTAGCACTCCAACAATACACTGCCTGTGCAGCAAAGACCGAGGAGCTTAAGCTGAGGCAACCGTTGAGGCGAGAATAGGATCGATAGAAACAGTAGAGAGATACCGCCATTCTGTTATTCTCATTATTCTCATTATTCTTACGACAAGACAAGAGATTAGAGCCCCAGGATGAAGAGATTATTACTAACGCTTTGTCAGCTAATGCTATCACTAGGCCTTGCCTCACCGAGTCTTTCTCAAGGACTGGATACCAGCGCGCTGGAACTCGCCCTTTACGGACCAGACCGAGAAGTCACCGATTTCGCGAGAGATAGCGCCAGGAAGCCTGTACAGGTATTGGATTTTCTCGGCGTCGAATCCGGCATGACGGTACTCGACCTCTATGCCGCCGGCGGCTACTACACTTTCATACTCTCCAAGGCAGTTGGCGAAACCGGGACTGTCTATGCACAGAATACGGAGCGCGGTTTGCGCTTCGTAGAAGACCGACAGAACATGACGCAAGGGGAGGCACTGAATGCCAAGATCGAACAAGGTAATCTGCACAACGTCATACAGATAGTTAAACCGCTGCCAGATATAGGCCTGGCAGAAAACTCCCTGGACTTCGTGATTGTGGCTCAGACCCTACACGACTACTACAACCCCAACTCCCAGCGCGCACTGGAGATGCTATTGCAGTTAAAGGCCCTGCTTAAGCCGGGCGGCGTTCTTGGTATCACCGACCATATTGGCGTTGCGGGTCGAGATAATCGCGACATGCACCGCATGGAAATCCAGCAGGCAATCGAACTGGCACTGCAGGCTGGATTCGGGGTTGAATCCAGCGAGATCCTGCGCGAACCCAGAGACGATCATAGCCGCAGCATCTTCGATCCGCGGCTCAACCGAAGTACAGATCGGTTCCTGCTAAAACTCACCAAACCACTGTAAGCAGCGGCGAGCAGATGTCCGGAAATCCATGGAATCGCGTGGAGTTGCCTGACCATTTTTGATAACCTCAATGTCACGTTACCGGCCAAATCAGCTACAGCCTCGAATTCACTCATCAAGCCCGAATGAAGAGCAAAAAATGAAAATAACAGCTAATTCGACTCACTCTGCCAGACAGCCCACACTGCGGCTAGCACTGCTACATTCCAGCCTTGTTGCCGCTTCCCTGATGCTGCTGCCTCTTTCCAGCAATGCCCAAGAGTCTGGCTATACGGCGCCCAGAACGGTGGATGGTGCTCCCGATTTACAGGGTATGTGGACTAGCAACACAATCACACCCTTCATCAGGCCCGAAGAATTTGGTGACAAACTGGTAATAAGCTCGGAAGAGGCATTGCAACTTGAGCAGGCAGTGGCCGACTACACCGCCGAGCAAGATCTGCCCAGCGATCCCGATCGAGTGGCTCCTGCCAAGGACAGAATCGAGCTCGCGGACAGCTATAACAACTTCTGGTTTGATGATGGCACTCGGGTAGCTCGCTATAACGGCGAATTTCGCAGCTCGCTGCTAATCGATCCGCCGAATGGACGCATGCCTGCCTACACGGCTAGCGCCGAGGAGCGTCTGCGCACAGAGGCACAATTGCGTGAACAACGCGGCCCTTTTGCAGGGCCGGAGAGCCGCCCTCTGGCGGAGCGCTGCTTAATGTCATTTGGCTCTAGCAGCGGCCCACCCATGCTACCTATCTTGTACAACAACCACTATCAGATCGTACAATCATCTGGCTATGTGATGATACTCGTAGAGATGGTGCATGATGCGCGCATAATTCGCATCGAAGCCGATCCGCTGCCCGATGCCCTTCGCCCCTGGATGGGTGACTCAATTGGTCACTGGGAGGGAGATACGCTAGTAGTCGAAACCGATAAATTTAACCTCAATCAAAAATTCCGCAATTCAACCGAAAATTTCAGAATCACCGAAAGATTCACACGCGTCTCAGACAATGTGATGAATTACAGCTTTACCGCACAAGACCCTGCTACCTTCGTCCAGCCCTTCTCGGCAGAGATGCCAATGAACCTAACAGACGATGTTCTGTATGAATATGCTTGTCACGAAGGCAACTATTCTCTTCCAGGCGTACTTGCCGGTGCACGAGCAGACGAGGAACAATAGCCAACCATTGTGGGCCAAACCACCCTAGGCTGAATGACAGAGAGATCTCTTATGAGTAAAAAGCAAGTACAAGGAATGAAAGGAAAAAAAGTACAGGGAATCAATGAGCTCTATAGCAAAGACCCGATAGCGGCTGATAGAACGCTATGGGGCCGGGAAAGCAATCCTGTCAGTCGACGTGGCTTTCTGAAAAAGAGTGGGCTCATTGCCATGAGCACTGCCTTGGGCATGACTATCCCCTTTTCGCGATTTATGCCAGCGGGTCTGATTCCTGCCGCATTCGCCGCTGAGGGCAGCGCCCTGCAGATACCTGGCAAAGACGGACTGATAGTACTCAATGATCGCCCGATAAACGCGGAGACTCCCGCACATCTATTGGACGATGAAATCACACCGAATAACCGCATGTTCGTTCGCAACAACGGCGTAGCACCCGAGAACATTAATGCGGATACCTGGCAATTAGAGATAGACGGTGAATCTGTTGATAACCCAACAACGTTTACCATCGCAGAACTTCGTGAGCGCTTCGAAACGGTTACTCTGCAGCTACAGTTAGAGTGTGGCGGTAACGGTCGTAGTGAATTTGTACCGGGCGCGAGCGGCAATCAATGGACTACCGGCGCGGTTGGCTGCCCTACCTTCACCGGTGTGCGGCTACGCGACGTGCTTAATTATTGCGGCGTACTCGGTGACGCCGAATACATTGGCTACCATGGCGCCGATACGCACCTCAGCGGCGACCCTAGTCTGGACTCCATATCTCGAGGCGTGCCTATTGAAAAGGCGCTGGAGAGAGAATCACTCATCGCCTGGGCTATGAATGGCGAAGACATACCTGTGCAAAATGGCTATCCACTGCGGCTAGTCTGCGCAGGCTGGCCTGCCTCAGTCTCAGGCAAATGGCTAAATCGAATCGATATCCGCAATCAGGTTCACGATGGCGAGAAGATGTCTCCGCCTTCCTATTCGGTACCAAGGTCTCCAGTTGCACCTGGTGCGCGAGTAGCGAACGAGGACATGCGCGTAATTGAGTCGATGCCGGTGAAGTCTCTGATTACTTTCCCGCAATCGGGTATTACCCAGAATATTAGGGAGAGGATGGTAGTGCGAGGCCACGCCTGGGCAGGCGACAACCAGGTAGCTGGCGTATTCATCTCCATCGACTTCGGAGCCACCTGGCTGCCTTCTGCGCTGGCAGGTGCGGCGAACAGATTGGCCTGGCAGAATTGGGAAACCTGGGTTCAGTTTCCCGAACCTGGCTACTACGAGGTCTGGGCTCGCGCCATGGATCTTCAGGGCCGCTCGCAGCCCATGGTTGTACCTGGCTGGAACCCGAGGGGCTACTTGAACAACGCCTGTCATAGGGTGGCCGTACAAGTCGTTTAACTCATGCACTAAAGTTGTTGTAATATTGGACACAGAAAAAATGAATAGTAGATCGAAATTACTTTGGCTGACGGCAACTATGCTTTCGATTCCGCTGCTGGGCTCAATAGGCAGCCTAAGTGCTCAGGAAAGTGGTGCACCAGGCTCATTGGCTCAAGAAGAAGGCTGGCAGTTGGTCCGCGATACCTGTACCGAGTGTCATTCCAGTCAAATTATTGTGCAAAACTCTGGCAACCGAGAGGTATGGAAGAGCCGCATTCAATGGATGCAAGATTCCCAGGGCTTGGGTGAATTGGAAGCAGAGATCGAAGACTCTATTCTTGACTACCTGGCGGCGAACTACGGACAAAAGACAAGCTCTAGACGCAGCGCCCTACCAGCTCATTTAATGCCGGCGACCGCAAAGCCCTAAAGACGCTATGACTACAGATCAACTCTCCATGTTCGAAGATGACAGCGCAGAAGCCTCCAAGCCTGCGCCGAAGTTCAAGACGTTCAGTGTTTCACTAAGCAGGACGATCGTCTCTCCCGCCGAGAAGATTTTTGATCGCTGGCTAATCCCTACCTTCGTCGGCAACTGGATGTTTGGCGAACACCTTGGCAATGAAAAGGTGGTTGACCTGCAGAACGAAGTCCGGCCCGGGGGCACCTTCAACTACCTTATCAAGCGCAACGGCAAGGAAGTGCTGCATGACGGAGAATACCTGCAGATAGACAGGCCCAAACGTTTGAGTTTTAGCTGGAGAGAGACCGCAAAAAAAAATGCGCACAAGAGCAAGGTAAGCCTGACTCTCGATCCCCAGGAAGGAAAAACCAAGCTCAGGCTTTCACTGCAGATTGACCAATCCCTCGAAAACTACGGCGAGGAAATAAAGCAGCAGTGGGCTGAGCGGCTTAAGACACTGAGCGCTCTACTCAGTAAATAGGCACCTAACTAACGCCCTATCTGCGATGCCTGGGCCTCGCGAATCGTTTCCTGTGCGGCCAGCGGCAAAATATAGCCGTCCGCAAGATTCCGTTCCACCACTTCCCTTACTGCGCGCACATAGGCTTCATGAGTCGGGTACAGCGCCTCCAGTGTCGCCTGATCGAAGGGTTGATGCGACCCATAGAGAAAACAGAAGCGATTACTTCCGCTGTTCATACCTGTATTTTTGGCCGTAGCGACAACATGCTCGGCCAGACGAATACCACCGAGGACGTTGCCGTATTCATCTCGGGCAAACTCCACCTGAGGCATCATCCGTTTTAGCCGCAACGGATCTGCTGATGGCGGAGGTACGTCGTCGCGAATCCAGGCCACTAAATGTTCAAACGCCGCATTCATTACATCGCGAAAAGGCACGCGAGAATAGGGTGGCAGCTCACAGGCCTGATCTCGCGGCTGGACGTTATCGGTAGAGACGCCTTCGCGTAAGTTTCTAACTCTGGCGTACTCGATCTCAAAGGGAACATCCACATGAGAGCTGCCAGCTACTTCCCACTGCCGAAACGTGTCGGTGTCTGGCTGCGGGCTAGCCGCACGGCGCATCATATCGGTCTCTGCCATTATCTTGAAGATCTTGACCGGCTGGTCGTCACGGATACGACCGCCACCGCCGTGAACCATGACACCATCGAAGACAGGTTCCAGCGGATGTATATTATTAAGATAGGTCGCGAGACGGCTTGCCGATTGGGAATGGCCGGTAGCTATAATCTGCTCGGCCTTCAGCCCAGCCAGAATATCCACTTCACCGACTACGGCGGATTCGCCTACTCGATTTATGGCCTTGCCTACTGCCGAAAAAATATCGTAGGAGAGCTCATCCTGAGTCGCCATGCCGTCGTGAGTCACGTCGAGAGAACCATAGCGCTCTGCGCTCCAGGCCCTCATGGTATCTATGCCCATTTGCTGCGCGGAAACAACCACGTAGGCATAGCCATTGCGGATGAAATGGCTACCCGACTGCCACCAGTCGATGTCTTTGTCCGGGCCGCCAGTCACATTGATCCATTCGACGACCACGATGCCATTGAACGCGGAAGGCTCAGGCCTGCGTACGATGAGGCGCGTCTTATAGCGATGATCACTGTCAATGATGGCTGCCGTCTCGAGCTCGGGATTGCTATAGCGATTCGCTCTGCCTTCTATAAAGTACTCTTCTTCTATATAGGCGGCATCCGCAAGCCCAATCGCACTCGCGCTGTAGATGGTATTAAGCGTTCCACTCCCAGCCTTATCCGCAGGAATAGGACCGCTTATTGTGGCCGCGGGTACTTGCGCGACAGCCTGTACCGAGCATAAAAAGAGAGAGAATAGGGCGTATGCTCGCCGCGTTAGCTTGCCTTTACTCGACCCCATACGAAGCACTCCTTCAAACGATTCTGATTATAGTTTTATTCAGCCGCAGTCTATTGCCACGAACTGACTAGTTCATCGTAATCCACGGTAATGCCCTGTGGCTTTTCATTCGCCAGCTTCGGCTTTGGTGCACCGGGCTGATTTAGCCAGTATTCTCTGCTCTGAGGCTCATTCAGTTTTGGTCCGCACTCACCCAACACGCCGGCTCTCTCTAATCTCTGCATCAGGCGCTCTTGCGCTACGGCAAGTGCTGTCATCGCCTCCTGTGGAGTCTTGGCACCGGAGGAGGCATCACCAATATTCTGCCACCACAGTTGAGCGAGTCTCGGATAGTCAGGTACGTTTGTTCCCGTAGGCGTCCACTGCACTCTTGCCGGCGACCTATAGAATTCGACAAGACCACCGAGCTCGACTGAGCGCTCGCTAAAACTCTCATGACGAATATCGGAATCACGAATAATAGTCAGGCCTATATGACTCTTCTTCAGCGAGACAGTCTTCGAGGTAACAAACTGCGCATAGAGCCAGGCTGCCTTGGCCCTATCTACTGGCGTCGACTTCATCAGCGTCCATGAACCCGTGTCCTGATAGCCCAGTTTCTGGCCCTCTTCCCAGTAGGCCCCATGAGGTGAAGGTGCCATACGCCATTTCGGCGTGCCGTCGTCATTCATCACCGGCAGACCCGGCACTACCATGTCAGCAGTAAACGTCGTATACCAGAAAATTTGCTGTGCGATATTACCCTGAGCAGGGACTGGCCCTGCCTCACTGAAGACCATGCCTGCAGCCTCAGGTGGCGCATAGCGCTGCAACCAGTCCACGTATTTAGTCACCGAATAGACGGCGGCAGGGCCGTCTGTCGCGCCACCGCGTTCAACTGTAGAGCCTACAGGCCGGCATCCATCTACGCGCAGACCCCATTCATCTACAGGAAGACCGTTAGGGCTGCCCTTATCACCCGCTCCGGCCATAGACAACCAGGCATCGGTGAAGCGCCAGCCCAGAGATGGGTCTTTCTTGCCATAATCCATATGGCCATAAACTTTCTGGCCATCTATCTCGCTCACATCGTTGCTAAAAAACTCTGCGATGTCCTCATAGGCAGACCAGTTTACTGGAACACCCAGTTCATAACCGTATTTGTCGGCAAACTGTTGCTTGAGGTCTGGATCAGTGAACCAGTCATAGCGAAACCAGTAGAGATTTGCAAATTGCTGATCGGGCAGCTGATAAACTTTGCCATCTGGCCCGGTAGTAAAAGAAAGACCGATAAAATCTTCCAGATCCAAAGTTGGAGATGTCACGTCGCTCGCCTCAACGGCCATCCAGTCAGTTAAGTTACGGACCTGCTGATAGCGAAAATGCGTACCGATGAGATCTGAGTCGTTCACATAGGCGTCGTAGATGTTTTCACCGGATTGCATCTGAGTCTGCAGCTTTTCGACAACGTCCCCCTCGCCTATCAGATCGTGAGTCACCTGAATTCCGGTAATCTCAGTAAACGCCTGTGCCAGCACCTGAGCCTCATACTCATGAGTCGTTATGGTTTCAGAAACCACCTTGATCTCCATGCCGGCGAAGGGCCTGGCTGCATCGATAAACCACTGCATCTCTGCTAGCTGTTGCTCACTCGTCAGGGTAGAGGGCTGAAACTCGGGAAGCCACCGCTGCGCATCCTCCACATCCGCAGAGCTTGTCACTAGGGTACTGAGAAATACCGCAGTACAAAGCAGCGTTTTTGGAAATCGTAGATCACGAGCAATCATGCCAAACCCCTTCTAGTAAACGTCAGCCGCGATCGAGACGCGACGCAATACAAATTATTAGTAGCCTAGACGAACAAAAAAACCAGCACTGCGAAGACCACACAGGCTGCAAGACCCCACCACAGATTCAAGCCGACTAGTGCCAACCATGCCATGGAGATAAACGCACTGCCTAACAGGGAGACGAATAGCCTGTCTCCCCGCGTAGTTTCAAAACGAAGAATGCCAACACGGGGAGCACCACCGGGACTGAAATATTCCCAGACAGACATTACGATAAGCAGGCTAGCGATCACCGCAAAAAATATTGCTGTAGGCTGCGTCCAGGCCATCCAGGAGAGATCCATCACATCCTTCTTCTATTCGGTTTTCTTGATATTTTAAGAGGGTGAGCTTAGCAAAATTTTACTCTCACCCCAATTGTTTATATGCCGCATCAACGGGGCACAGATCCTCCGATACATCCCGGCAAAGCAGCCTCGCCCAAGCGATTATCTGCCTCCTCGACGTCATTGCTCTCATTACCGTAAACTTTCTTATACTGGGGGTTGGCCTGTACAGCTTGATGGCTCTCTACCTGCTGTGAACTGGGCTGAACGCTCGCTACCTCGGCCATGATTATTTGAATATTCGGACACTAATGAGCGCCGCCATGACTCGCGCACTTCCTGTCATCTATATTTGCATACTCGCAGGCATGGTAACCACTAGTTTTGCCCTGCGCTTTCCTTGGTTACCTCAATGGATTCGTTTCAATAGGCTTCGCCCGTTTCGGATTCGCCTACTAAAAATCTGGCTCCAACGATAAGGAGCCAGACCTGACAGCCTCTAATTGAGTTTGCTGCGATAGACCTGACGTGCCTGTTCAAATTGCCCGAACACATGTGCCTTCTCCGACTCAGAGCGCCAACCTGGCCAGGCATCGGCAAGCTCCTGCAGCTTGTCGATCCAGCGAATTGCATAGTCAACCGATTGTGGATTACGAATCGGCTCGTCGCCTACCTGAAACCAGATCGGATTGGTAAATGCTTGAGCATAGCCTACATCCAGAGGAAATCGCTTATCCGAGTCACCCTCCGTGCGCAGATGGCACCAACCACTGCGCTCTATAGAATGCTCGAAGTCGATATTCAGACTATTGTCACTTCTTCGCAGCGGAAATGTTTGCACTAACTCACCATTGCAAACCAGCGCAATCTCTTCCAGTTCTGTAATAGAGCGCAATTGACCGGTAATGGTCACCTCACCTCCACCCGGAGGCAATTGAACAGTATCTCCGGGTAGAGACGTACCCACCTGCATCTCCAACAGGGGACCGGAGCTGACAAAGGCTCGACCACGCTTCAAGCCTGTAAACCAGGCATCCATGTTAAGGCCCAGATTTCCCGTGTAGACATAGGTGCGATAGGAGCCAAGCAGTTTGCTGCGATGCAGCGAGGATATGGAGTCTTCCCCCCCTGTTGCAGTGACCCGCAGCCCATTGTTCCATACGGCATACAGAGGATAGAAACCCGAGGTCGCAGAGTCTGACCACTCCAGAGCATCGGTAGTACCCAGCGCCGCATCGACCATGAAGCCCTTGCCCCCGCCCAGATTGCCGTCCAGCGGGTCTGCCTCCCCCAGATAGGGATGGACATAGCCGGTAATTGCTCCCTGAGCCTTCGCCTTGAGAAACATATCAGTATTACTGGGATAGAGACTCTCTACCGCCGTCCCCTCGTAGCCGGTCACGAAGGGCGAAATCAAGTGCTCACGCATTCCAAACATGAAAACGTGACCATAGAACGGAGGCCGATACTCCTGACCTACTACCACGATCTGATCTTTTTCAGAGATCGGATGTTGCCCGCCACCCGGCACGAAGAACTGATAGTCGAGGATACGATTGTCTTTGTTTGCCACCTGCTCCAGCACCAGATCTTGGTCCTCGGCGCGCGACATCATCATTAGGTTTCCCAGGGTGTTGTGCAGGTTGCCACCGTAGTTTGCGTGTACGTGAGTCGAGGCACTGTACCAACCCTTGGCGCCCATATCGGTCATCTGTTGCAACTCGACGGTCAGCTGCGCGACCGCGCCCTCTGCGATATCTACCTCAAGGCTCTGGGGTAGATACTCGAAGCCCTTAACCACATTCAGCGAGGCCTCACCCACGGGAAGCGTAAGCGTAAACTCACCGGCATTGTGAAAGATCTGATCTCCTCTCGTGCCAGCACGAGCATAGGCATCGTTGGGGGTATAGAACTTACCGTCTGCTGCCTGTAGATGAATACGATTATGAGTAAGATCACCACCCTCATCGACGACACGCACCTTTAAATAACCCATAGGACGTTTGAAATGCAACTCGCTCATCGGCACACGAACCAGCTTTCCACCGTAGGTCTCGAGTAACTGCAACTGCGCTAGTCCGCCCTCGTTAGAGATAAACGCTATCCACTCACCGTCTGGCGACCAACGCGGATGAAAGGCATCGTGCTCGAAGAACGTCATCTTGTAGGGCTCGCCACCCTGAGTTGGCTGCACATAGAGATTATTAAATTGATCGGCCGACCCACTAGTCGATGTGTAGACGAAACGACGCCCGTCTATAGAGACATCTGGCCTGGTGCGATATAAAGTCTGTTCGGCAAGGACAGTAGTTGCCTGCAGGATTCCATCTTCTACCGCTGGCACGCGCAGCACATTGCCCGAGCCTAGCGGCACATTCCTGTTCGACACGATCAGCAATTCATTGCCGCCGGGCAACCAGGCCGGGGTGATATGCATATCACCGCTGCCGAAGTAGAGTCGATTGCTACCGTACTCATTATCGCGACTAACGGCGATCGGCTCGCCTACCCATTGTCCATCCGAGATCGCCCTAACGTACACATTGAAGTAGCCGCTGGGATTTGTAGACACGTAGGCAACCTTAGAGCCATCGGGCGAGAACACCGGGTCGGTATAGACAGCCTGATCGTCGGTCAGACTATGAGACTCACCTGTCTGGATATTCAAAATCTCGAGTTGTATGCGCTGATGATCATAGTCAGCCGTATAGATAATCCATTGCCCATCCGGCGACCAATCGGGTGAGGAGTGATAAGCCTCGTTATAGGTAAGCTCATAGGCGCCACCGCTATCAGGGTCCACCTTCCAGATACTCCCCTGCATCGCTACCGCAATCCACTGCCCATCCGGAGACCAGTCCGGCGCCCAGGGTGTGGCACTAGGCGAAGGCGGAAAGTAGAAGTTATGCATATAGTTTCCACCGCTGCGTGCAGCCGGGTAGAAACGCGCCTGCGCCATTAGCTCCACACTAAGGAAACTCGCGGCGATGAATAGGACTAGAGAATAAAGGCGAATCAGTTTCATAGAAATTCGAGCTCCGGATTACTGGCGTAGAAATTATTATTAAGTCGAATGAAACCAAGACTATACCAATACGGGGAAATTCGCCAAGAAGCTAAAAAGCTAAAAAGCAGAAGATATGACTTGTGACTCTTTCTGGTGCGGCCGTTGGCCTGCGGCATACTAACCACTCACGAGCCTTCGGCTCTGATTGTTCGCCGTTAGCACCCCACAGCCCAACTCAACATATTGAAGCACTGCGCCACATTTAAAATTTTCTCAGATGCAAGCCCGCAGTGGTGCTGATTCCACCAGAACAATCAGAGCCGCAGGCTCGTTCTGGGGAGAACACGGTACAAGAACTGCAAGCATCCCAAGGCAATTCCATAGACTTTGTGAATCTTAGGGAAATAGACTTAGAACCCCGCCGCTGTTGGCGGGGTAATGTAACCGAATCAGGGCTACACTCGCCCCAAGGCAAAACCCTTAGCAATATGGTTTCTAACAAAATAGATGACCAAGGCACCAGGGATAATAGTCAAGATGCCCGCCGCCGCAAGAACCCCCCAATCCAAACCCGAGGCAGATACGGTGCGAGTCATCACAGCACTAATAGGTTTCGCATCGGTGACCGTCAGGGTACGAGCGATGAGAAGCTCGACCCAGGAAAACATGAAGCAGAAGAACGCGGCAACGCCGATTCCAGAACCGATAAGTGGGGTAAAAATCTTCACAAAGAAACGCGGGAACGAATAGCCGTCTATATAGGCGGTCTCGTCTATCTCTTTCGGCACACCGGACATGAAGCCCTCGAGTATCCAGACTGCCAGCGGCACATTGAACAGGCAGTGAGCGAGTGCCACGGCGATATGGGTATCGATCAGGCCGAAGGCCGAGTAAAGCTGAAAGAAGGGCAGCACGAAGACTGCAGGTGGCGCCATGCGGTTGGTGAGCAGCCAGAAGAAGAGATGCTTGTCTCCCAGAAACTTATAGCGTGAGAAGGCATAGGCCGCCGGCAGCGCGACGCTAATGGCGATGACCATATTCATCACTACATAGGTGAGCGAGTTGATGTAGCCGTTGTACCAGGAGGAGTCGGTAAAGATAGTGATGTAGTTGTCCAGCGTGAAGTCCTGCGGCCACAGCGTAAACGTGGACAGAATCTCCTGATTGGTCTTGAAGCTCATGTTCAGCAGCCAGTACAGGGGCAACATCAAGAACACTATATAGGCGGTCAAGCCGGTGCGCTTAACCTTGAGCATGTTATTGGCTGAGATCGCCATTATTGCGCACCTCCGCCGTTGGACTGCTCGTCATTGTCGTAGCTGGTCATCACTGTGTAGAAGACCCAGCACACCAACAGGATGATGAGGAAATAGATAAGTGACATGGCCGCAGCAGGGCCTAGATCGAACTGACCCACCGCCATCTGCACGAGGTCGATAGAGAGGAAGGTCGTGATATTGCCTGGCCCTCCTCCTGTCACCACAAATGGCTCGGTATAGATCATGAAGGAATCCATGAAGCGCAGCAGCACCGCGATCAGCAACACGCGCTTTATCTTCGGCAGCTGTATGAAGCGAAATATCGCCCAGCGTGACGCACCATCGATGCGCGCCGCTTGATAGAACACTTCGGGAATAGACACCAGCCCTGAATAACACAGCAGTACTACCAGTGAAGTCCAGTGCCAGACATCCATAAGAATCAGCGTCAGCCAGGCGTCCAGATTATTTTGTGTGTAATTATAGTCGATGCCCAGACTGGCGAGGCTGTGACCCAGCAGGCCTATATCAACTCTTCCAAACACCTGCCATATGGTGCCGACCACGTTCCAGGGAATAAGCAGCGGCAGAGCCATGAGTACGAGGCATACGGATACACCCCAGCCTCGTTTCGGCATAGCTAGCGCGATTAATATACCCAAGGGGATCTCGATGGTGAGAATCAGACCTGAAAATAGTAAAGTTCTTAGTAGGGCATTATGAAATCGCTCCGAGGCGAGTACCTCCTGAAACCATTCTGTACCAACCCAGAAAAACTCATTGCCGCCAAAAGTATCCTGCACGGAGTAGTTGACCACGGTCATCAACGGGATAATTGCGCTGATGGCGACCAGAATCAGCACTGGCAATACCATCAACCAGGCCTTGTTGTTCTGAACTTTTTGGATACTCATCTGGCTCAGTCTCCCCTGCCGCTGCCGACTCTATAGTCATCTGCATAGAGATTGATGTGCGCCGAATCGAAAGATACATGGGGATTCTGTGGAATAGCGACGCCGTCCTTCACCAGGGCGCTGACGGCGGCACCCTCTATCTCGCCGCGGACGATAACGTGTCGACCCACGTCTTCCAGCGCGGTTACGGTGAGTGGCATGCCATCGCCTGCAGACAGTTTAATATGCTCGGGACGAATGCCCAGCTCGAAGCGTGAGGCAGAAGCATCGACTGTCTGGTTTAGGGGGAATCTCTTACCCGCGAATACGGCGTCGCTGCCATCGACCTCGCAAGACAGCACGTTCATTCCTGGCGAGCCAATGAACCTGCCAACGAAGGTATGTTCCGGCGTCTCGAAGAGTTGCTGGGGCGTCCCTATCTGCACGACTGCTCCCTCGTACATCACAATCACCTGCTCGGCGAAGGTAAGCGCCTCTGTCTGATCATGGGTTACATAGATCATAGTGTGTTGAAAACGCTGATGGATCTTCTTTAACTCTGTGCGCAATTGCCATTTCAGATGCGGATCGATCACGGTCAGCGGCTCGTCGAACAGAATCGCCTGCACGTCGGTTCTGACCAGCCCGCGACCTAAAGATATTTTCTGCTTATCGTCCGCGGTCAGCGAGCGCGCTCTATCGTTCGCCCGATCCTGCAAGTCGAGCATCTGCAGTGCGTCCGCTACGCGTTTTTCTATCTCATTCTTGACGATGCCCCTGTTGTGCAGGGGAAATGCCAGGTTCTCGGCGACTGTCATCGTGTCGTAGACGACGGGAAACTGAAAAACTTGCGCGATATTACGCTGTTCCGTCGTCAGGTCAGTCACATCGATATCGTCGAACAGAACCCTGCCCTCCGATGGCCTGAGCAAGCCGGAGATAATATTTAACAACGTCGTCTTGCCACAGCCGGATGGTCCGAGCAAGGCGTAGGCACCGCCGTCGCTCCAGGTCTGCTGCATGCTCCGCAGCGCGTAGTCGGGGGCAGATGGATAACGGTGTGCCAATGCTTGTAGTTGTATAGATGCCATCTAGCTTTTCATTTCCGATTGCCAATCGACAAGCGCGTCATTGCTGTCGAACAAGAATAGATGCTGTGGTTTTAGATAAAACTTTACTGTGCTTGCTACTGCAAAATCCTGCACCTCATGCAGAAGCGCGACCCAGGAATTGTCTTCCATAGAAAAATGCACGAAGGTCTCGGAACCAGTCAGCTCTGTAACCGATACATTGCCTTCGACTTCTATTTCATCAATGGCTTCTCTCTCACGACCAAGATGATGGGGCCGCACTGCTAGGGTGTAACTTCCGTCAGCTATCTGCTCGATTCTAATCCCGAGTGCTTGCCGACTTCTAGCAAACTTCAATTGCCCCGCCACACATTCCACCTCTACACTATTGAGCGGCGGATCTGAAAAGATTTTTGCCGAGCGCAGGCTGGTAGGCGTTCGGTACAGTTCCAAAGTCGGACCGAACTGCTCGACTCTTCCCTCATGCAGGCAGACTGTATTTCCGCCGAGCACAAGGGCCTCGGTAGGCTCTGTGGTCGCATAGACCAGCACTGCGCCCATGGCCGCGAATAAAGTCGGAAGCTCGGCACGCAGCTCCTCACGCAGTTTGTAGTCAAGATTTGCCAATGGCTCATCGAGCAGCACCAGGTCAGCCTTCTTAGCAAGCGCTCTCGCTAATGCGACCCTCTGCTGCTGCCCGCCAGACAGTGTATCGGGCATGCGATCCAGCATCTGGGTCAATTGCAGTAGCTCGGCCACCTCCGCTACCTGTGTATCGATCTGATTCTGCTCAACTCTAGCCACTCGCAGTGGCGAGGCGATATTCTCAAACACCGTTAGCGATGGGTAGTTAATAAACTGCTGATACACCATCGCCACGTTGCGCTTCTGTACCGGCATGCCCAACACAGAGACACCATCGAATAGCAGCTCTCCGCTATCAGGCTTATCGAGACCCGCCATGATGCGCATCAGCGTGGTCTTCCCCGATAGCGTGGGACCGAGCAAAATATTTAGCTCGCCCCGCTCCATTAAGAGGGAAACATCATCTAGGAATATCTCCTCCCCCTGATGAAGGCTTATATTACGCAGCTCAAGCATTCGGTTTTATCATCGCTAGTAGGCAGAAAACGACTGGTTGATATAGTTGGCAAGAGAGTCTCGTTCCGCTTTAGAGAGCTTAAGACCCAACTTGGTTCGCCGCCAAAGAACATCATCCGCCGTTCTTGCCCATTCCTCTTTGCAGAGATAGTCCACCTCTACCTGATAGAGGTTGTGACCGAACTTAACACCCAGGTCTCCTATGCTTCGCGCATCACCAAGAATATCGAAACTTAGCGTGCCGTAGCTGTTCAACCAGCGCGAAATGAGGTCGGGGCCCAACCAGAAATATTTCGAGACAAGCTTTTGAAACAGGTGTTCCGGCAGATCGAAGTCTCCGCCAGGTAATTTTGCATTTGCAGTCCACGCCGGGCCCATAGTGGGTAAGGCAGTTTTTAATTTAGAAAGAACCTCTTCTGCGAGTACGCGATAGGTAGTTACCTTGCCGCCATAGACCGATAGCATAGGATGAGGCTGCGTCTTAAGTTCTAGGTTGTAGTCGCGAGACACTTTGCTTGCGTTCTGTTCTTCCTCGTCTATAAGTGGTCGGACCCCTGAATAACTGTAGACAACATCGGAATGCAAGATTGACTTCTTAAAGTAGAGATTCACGATCGACAGCAAGTAGTTTATTTCTTCTTTGGATATTGCGACGTGATCCAAACTACCCTCATGCTCCTGTTCTGTCGTCCCAATTAATGTGTAGTCTTGTAACCAGGGGATAACGAAAATTACCCTGCCATCATGATGCTGCAACATGAATGCCTGGGAACCCGTATGCATGCGCGGGACAACTATATGACTACCTTTAACGAGGCGTATATCGTGTTCGGCCTTCTGTTTGCTTAATTGCGCTGACAACGACGCAACCCAGGGACCCGCAGCATTTACTATAGCTCGGCACTCGATCTCGCGGTCTGTTTTGCGCCTGTGATCATGTAGCGTAACGCACCAACCCTCATCGGTGGCTCGCATGTCCGTGCATTCTGTACGCGTTAGTATCTGCGCACCTTGACGCTGCGCCTGCAGGGCATTGATGACTACCAGACGGGAATCGTCTACCTGCGCATCCCAATACTCGAAGCCGTGTGTTATTGCTGAGTTAAGCGGCCCATCGGGATCTATCTTAATAGCTTTAGAGCTGAGGAAACGCCTGCGTCTGGCCAGGTTGTCATACAGGAACAATCCAGCCCTAATCATCAATGAGCTACGCGAGTGCGGTAACTGAGGAATATGGAAAGCGAGGGGCTTGATTATATGTGCTGCAGCTGCGGTAAGCAGCTCTCGTTCCTGCAAAGACTTTCGCACCAAACCAAACTCGTAATGCTCGAGATAACGCAAACCGCCATGGATCAGCTTGGTACTCCAGGAGGATGTTGCCGAGGCTAGGTCGCCCTTCTCACAAAGAACAACATCCAAACCGCGGCCAGCCGCGTCGGCTGCTATGCCAGCCCCATTAATACCGCCACCGACTATTACCAGATCATGCATAGATTTAATTGACTCGGCTGCCCTTGCAAAAGGGCGTTAATCTTTCCCACGAATTGGGTAGTTAGTGTAACATGGGGAACCCCTATTACTATGCTTCAATCTTCACGCAGGCCCCATAGAGCGCCTGTCGCACTTAATTAGAGCAGTACGGGGAATCAATTTTAGCTTGGTTTATTTTAAGAGATTTCGGCTATGGAAAATTGCATTCTCGCTATAGATCAGGGCACCACGAGTAGTCGCGCCCTGATCTTCGATTCTGAGGGAAACAAACTCTCCGTAGGGCAGCAGGAGTTTACTCAGCACTTTCCTGACAATGGCTGGGTGGAACACGATGCCATGGAAATCTGGCAATCCACAATCGACAGTTGCCACAGTGCCATCAAGTCGGCTTCTATTTCCGCTAATGAAATTCGCTGCATCGGAATTACCAATCAACGGGAAACCACTATAGTCTGGGATAGGCAGACAGGCCTGCCTATCTACAATGCAATCGTTTGGCAGGATAGAAGAACCAGCGACTTCTGCGAGGAATTGAAGGCGCGACAGCTGGAAGAAACCATACAGCACAAGACCGGCCTACTCATCGACGCCTATTTTTCCGCCGGCAAGATTAACTGGATACTTGAGAATGTTGATGGTGCAAGACAGCGTGCAGAGAATGGTGAGCTTGCCTTCGGCACCGCAGACTGCTTCCTGCTCTGGCATCTGAGCAAGGGGCGCAGCCATCGTACAGACGCCACTAACGCATCCAGAACCCAGCTATTCAATATTAAGACGCAGCAGTGGGATGAGGAGTTATTAGCGATATTCGACATACCTGCCTCGATGCTTCCAAGCGTGGAAGACTGCGCAGCCGATTTTGGTGAATGTGATGCCGAATTCTTCGGCAAGGCGATCCCGGTAACTGGAATTATCGGCGACCAGCAGGCGGCCGCCTTTGGCCAGTGCTGTTTCACTAGCGGTATGGCTAAGAGCACCTACGGTACTGGCTGTTTTCTCTTGCTCAATACAGGCGATCACATCGTAAAATCCGAGAACCGATTGCTTAGCACCGTAGCCTTTCGTCTTGGTGGCAAAGTCAGTTATGCGGTCGAAGGCAGCATCTTCATGGCTGGTGCCACCATGCAATGGGTGCGCGATGGCCTGCAGCTCATTCAACATGCCAGCGACTCTGAATCGCTGGCAGAGAAAGCCAGCGATGATCTTAGCGTCTATCTCGTGCCCGCATTTACCGGCCTGGGCGCGCCCTACTGGGATCCGGGTGCCAGAGGCGCAATATTTGGGCTAACCAGAGACAGCGGAATAATAGAAGTAGTAACAGCCGCCCTACTCTCTGTATGCTACCAGAGCAAAGATTTACTCGTAGCTATTGAGGCAGATGGAGGCCGCGTCGAAAGTCTGCGCGTCGATGGCGGCATGGCTAATAATGACTATGTTATGCAGAAATTATCCGACCTACTCGACGTAGAAGTACTTCGCCCCAAGCTGACAGAAACAACCGCTCTTGGCGCCGCCTACGTCGCAGGCCTGCAGACAGGCATCTTTAAATCCCTGGAGGAAGTTACTGAGAAGTGGCAATTACAGCAGCGTTTTGAGCCGCTTAAGGCTGCTAGCTGGCGAGAAACGCAATATAGCGGCTGGCTGGATTCAGTCGCAAGAACGCGAACCAACGCCGATACAAATGACAACAAAAAGGAAGAAGGAAATTGACCTTGGAACTTCATCTAATTCGTCACGGAGAGACCGACTGGAATAAAGAACGGCGTGTTCAGGGGCAGAGCGAATCGCAGCTGACGGCACTGGGCATTCAGCAGGCGCAGGAACTAGGCCAGCGCATTCGACATATAAAATTCGACAAAGTCTACTGCAGTAGCAGTCTGCGTACACGTCAGACTGCAGAGCATGCCTTTGGCAATGGACAAACAGAGATTAGCTACCTGGATGAACTGCGGGAAATATTCCTCGGCCCCTGGGAGGGGCATCTGTATGAGGACCTCGCGCAGCGAGAGCCTGAGTCTCATCAACACTTCTGGCAGCAGCCCCATCTCTTTCAGGTAGCAGGCGCAGAGAGTTTCTTCGACTTGCAGCAGCGCGCCGTTGATGCCGTTGCCGACATAGAAACTACACACAAGAAAAATGCCAGCACTTCGCCTAAAATCGCGATTGTTAGCCACGGCGCATTGATAAAGTCTTATCTTTGTCATGTCGAAGGTCATAGTATGGATCAATTATGGAAGCCCCCGCGGATGCATAATTGCGCCCACAGTATCGTTGCCATTAGCGCCAATGATGGCGATAGCGTAGCTAGTATCTTGCAATATGCTGACCAGGCAGTGAATGAGGAATAACTATGACTATCGAAATAAGCGATCCATCCTTCATGAAATCGAGACGGGGACTAAAGCTTGCGGGGCTAACAAGCCTCATCGCCGGTTTTGGTCTGGGCCTGCTAACGCTGGCCTCAGCCGCAGGCATCTGGCTGGGCTTATGGGACTTCCGGCGTGGATTCTCCCTCTTGGGGGTAGCTAACCAGTACGGACAATGGATAGCCTGGGCCTGCAGTGCATTGGCCATCTCCACGGTCTTGGGCGGGCAGCTTTTTAGTATAAAGAATGCCGGTAAGTTCATCGGGTTCGCCGCGATCGGCGCACTGCTGGCATGGGTTGCCTACCTGATTCCAGAAAGTTTCCGTCCCGGCGAAGGAGTGAACTATCCCCCTATACACGATATATCCACGAATCGAGTTAGCCCTCCCGAGTTTGTTGCAGTAGTGCCGCTTCGTGCCGATGCGCCTAACACCCTAGTCTATGGTGGTTCGAACAATATGACCCCGCAGCAATTAATCGAACTGACCGATGAAGCCTTTCCCGATCTAGTCACACAGCGCTACAGCGAATCCGAAGATGCGATATTTGCAAAGGCCCTGGAAGCCCTAGCTGAATTAGGCTGGGAGCTGGTTGCGGCGGATGCATCCGCAGGGCGAATCGAGGCAACGGACACTACCTTTTGGTTTCGCTTCAAGGACGACATAGTGATTAAGATTACCCAGCAGGGGGCTGATACAGTAGTTGATGCCAGGTCAGTATCGCGAGTAGGCACCGGGGACGTTGGCGCTAACGCGATAAGACTGCGTGAGCTCTTT
Organism: Gammaproteobacteria bacterium; assembly: GCA_029253585.1. GTDB lineage: Bacteria > Pseudomonadota > Gammaproteobacteria > Pseudomonadales > Pseudohongiellaceae > UBA9145. Next base: position 35,281 of record JAQWZF010000018.1, on the reverse strand, counting down.
GCGTTGCTGGAAAACTAAACGAGGCTGAGCCCGATAATTTAGAAATAGCGTGTTTAGAAAGAGTCTATGCAGTTACCCAAGAAAACCATCAACATGCTTTGCTTTGCCGGAATCGTGCTAGGCGTACTGGTCGTATCTCAATTAATCGGCTATTGGGTAAATAGCACTATCCCGGAGAACACCTCTGTCGAGTTGAATAGCCTTATTCACTTCACCCACATTCGCAACCACGGCGGCGTGTTCGGCATGTTGCAAGGCATGGGTGGAATTTTCGCGGTGATCAGTATCGCGCTTCTGCTGGGCGTTAGCGCCTATCTCTGGTTTAGCCCATCGATAATGCGCTACGAATACATCTGCTTCGGTTTCATCGTCGGTGGCGGCGCCAGCAACATACTCGATAGGTTTGTCTATGGCAGCGTGATCGACTTTATCGACATCCAGCATATTCCCTACTGGAACTATGTATTCAATACAGCCGATGTCATGGTCCATGTCGGAATATGGCCTCTACTGCTCTTCAGCTTTTTCGCTGCCTCAGGTGAAGCCACACATAATGGTTAGACCAGCCTCCCAAGCTACTTGCTGCACATAAAAAAAACCGAGCACTAGAAGCACTCGGGTTTTTAATTCCTAGCTAGTACTAACTAGCTAGGGACTTTAGATTCTGTAGCAAATCGTATAAACGTTGTCTTCAGAATAAAGCGCCGCAAGTACTGCGTTGCTTGGGTTAGTGTTTACACCGCTGCTACCGATAGTAGCTCGCAGACGACCCGTCGCACCCAGACCATCATCGAGTTCATTGTCGATAGGGATCGCAGCCGAACCTGGAACCTGGCTCAAGCACACTTTCGTGCCGGTCAAGTTGCCAGCCATTGCGGCGGTAGAAGATGCTGTGGTGAATGCTAATTGGGATGACGAACATGTTTTGCTCAATCAATGCCATACGTTAGTAGGAATTGGAAAACTGCAAAATTTGTGCATCTGTCTGTTTTTATTGACTATTTTAGCCAGTATAGGACGCCTTTCAGCTGTTTTTGGCGTAGACGATGTTCTCACTGAGCCTACACCCTGCATCAGGATTTATCTGACTAATTTAGCTCGGCAGAAAATGAGCAATCTGGCCAAGGTTCCAGTAGTCATGCCCACTCCGGCGAGTACCAGCATACAGGCGAATAGCATGAATGTTGTGACTTCTTCGGCAAGAAAGAGATTACCCCAAAACAGGCTAAACAGAGGTATGAGGAAAGTATTGGTAACAGCCAGATTCGAGCCTATGCGCGAGATGAGACGGTAGAAGAGTACGAAGGCGAAGCCGGTGCAGACAATCCCAAGAGAGAACACACTAAACCAGATTGAACCCGTTGGTAACACATCAGGCATCTGCCAATAGGCAAACGGCAGTAGAATGATGGAAGAGAATAGTAAACTGCCGGTGGTAATCGCCACACCACTTAACTTGTACAGGTGTGCGGCAGTTAGATTGATAGCAAGGCCGTAGAGCACTGCCCCCAGCAAACCCGCCGCAATCGCCTTTAGGGGTACGTTAGCCGCGATAGGCCCCGAGTAGCTCAGCATCAAGAGAACCACGCCAACAAACCCAAGCAGCATGCCCATGACGGCGGTTAGGGATAACTTTTGCTGCCAGAAAGTAAACGCTAGAATAGCTGTAAAGAATGGAACAGTTGCATTGAGTATCGAAGCGAACCCCGCCCCGATACTCAAAGTCGCATAGGCTAAAAGACAGAATGGCAGCGTCATATTGCAAAGGCTAAGCACGAAGAGTGAGCGCCAGTTTGCTATTATCTCATGATGCTTCTTCATCGCTATACAAAGCGGCAACAAGACCAAAAGACCAGATGCCACGCGCATTTCTATAAGGAAGAAGGGTCCGAAAACCGGAGAACTCACCCGTAAGAAGAGAAAAGATGCTCCCCAAATCGCGGAGAGCAATATAAGCACCAGATAGTCTTCTAGCGCGGGTTTGCTAGCCTGCATGAAGGAAACACCTACTCAGAGGATAGTCTGAGCTGTAGTTAATTGACCAATAATCAAGTTGGGTTAGGCTGTGTAGACGGCTCCGGCCGCAGCCACCGCCTTACTCACATCCACCGGCATGCCCTGGGCAGCTAATACATTACCAAGCGCCGAAACACACATAAGCACATTGCTCTTATTGCTGGCAAAACCCATCAGACCGATACGCCACACGGAACCTGCCAAGGCTCCCAGACCGGCTCCAATTTCCAAGTTGTAATCATTTAATAGAGCTGATCGCACGGTTGCATCGTCGATAGAGTCCGGAAAAGAGACGGCGTTCAATTGTGGTAGGCGGAATTCCTTGTCGACGATAAATTTCAAGCCCAGAGTCTCCAAGCCTGCAAGTAGAGCCTCATGATTCAATGCATGACGGCTCCACGCATTCTGCAAACCCTCTTCCTGAAGGATGAGCAAGGACTCGTGCAATGCATAGAGAGAATTTACTGGCGCCGTATGATGGTAAGAGCGCTTCGCTTCGCCACCCCAATAGCCCATGACCAAATTCAGATCGAGGAACCAACTCTGAACCTTGGACTTGCGCTCTCGGATTACCCGCGCCGCACGCTCGGAAAAGGATACGGGAGACAAACCCGGCACACACGACAGGCACTTCTGCGTGCCAGAATAGATTGCATCGATCCCCCACCCATCTACTTCTAGCTCGATCCCACCTAATGACGTCACCGCATCAACGATAGAGAGGCAATCGTACTTCGCGGCTAAGCCACATAGGGCCTGAATATCGGAGCGCACTCCCGTAGAAGTCTCAGCATGAACGAAGGCAATGGCCTTAGCATCAGGGGTATCAGTTAAGGCCTGCTCCGCCTTATCGATATCGATAGTGCTGCCCCAAGCATCTTCCACCATAATCGCCTCGGCGCCACAGCGCTCGACGTTTTCTTTCATGCGTCCGCCGAAAACCCCATTCTGACAGATTATCACCTTGTCTCCCCGCTCGAGCAGGTTCGTGAACACAGTTTCCATTCCCGCCGACCCCGGCGCAGATACTGGCATCGTTAGTTCGTTGCCGGTCTTGAAAGCCTGTTGCAATAACTGCTTCGTCTCATCCATCATCTGGATGAAGGCTGGATCGAGATGACCGATAGTAGGACGTGAAAGCGCCTCTAGGATGCGTGGGTTTACATCGGAGGGACCAGGCCCCATTAGAGTACGTACTGGAGGGTGGAAAGATTTCATTGATTGCTGACCTCTATAAAGTCTTTTAAAGATTGGAACCAATAAAAAAGCCGAGCAAAACTCGGCTTTTCTTAATACGATGAAAACCTAACAGGCTAATCCTCTGCAGTTCCCGCCGCTGATTCAGTGTCGCTAGCCTCCGCATTTGGGCGACCTACTAGCTCAACATAAGCCATAGTTGCTTTATCGCCTGCACGCTCGCCGCACTTAAGAATGCGTATATAGCCGCCAGGTCGGTCCGTGTAACGTGGACCGAGCTCGGTAAACAATTTACCCACCGTAGCCTTGCTACGAGTACGACTAAATGCCAAGCGGCGATTAGCCACACTGTCATTCTTTGCCAGAGTAATTAAAGGCTCCGCAACAGATCTCAGTTCTTTCGCCTTGATCAGTGTGGTCTTAATGATTTCATGTTCAACCAATGAAATAGTCATATTTCTGAACATGGCTTGTCGGTGCGAACTATTTCTATTTAGCTGGCGACCGCTTTGTCGATGACGCATAACTCGTTACCTTATTCTTAAGGGCTAGATTAATTCTAAGCCGCCCGATCGTCAGATTTAAGACTAGACGGAGGCCAGTTTTCAAGTCGCAGGCCAAGTGATAGTCCACGCGTAGCCAATACGTCTTTAATCTCTGTTAGAGACTTCTTACCTAGGTTTGGTGTCTTCAACAACTCAACTTCTGTGCGCTGAATAAGATCCCCAATGTAATAGATGTCTTCCGCTTTTAAGCAGTTCGCGGAACGAACTGTAAGCTCAAGATCGTCGACCGGGCGAAGCAAGATCGGATCAATCTCATCTTCGTGCTCTTCTGGCTCGGCGACAATCTCACTCTGTAGATCAACAAATACAGCTAGTTGATGCTGAAGAATTGTAGCAGCGCGACGAATCGCTTCTTCCGGATCGATAGTACCGTTAGTTTCTAAATCTATAACCAGCTTATCTAGGTCTGTTCGTTGTTCTACACGTGCGTTCTCTACTGAGTACGATACACGAATAACAGGTGTGTACGAGGCATCTAGTACTAGCTTGCCTACACTGCGTGTCTCGTCGTCGTCAGATGTACGGCTATCTGCTGGAGAATAACCTCTGCCCTTGCGAACAGTCAGACGCATATTCAACTCACCATTCCCATTCAGGTTGGCGATAACATGATCAGGGTTAATGATCTCAACATCGTGATCTACGGCAATGTCTGCCGCTGTAACAGTACCTGAGCCTTTCTTGTTCAGGGTGAGTACTGCCTCATCGTTGTTATTTAATACTATGGCTACACCTTTCAGATTGAGAAGAATCTCAATCACATCTTCGCGTACGCCTTCGATAGTGCTGTACTCATGTACGACACCATCGATCTCGACTTCTTCAACCGCACAGCCAGGCATAGAAGAAAGCAAAATTCTTCTTAGCGCATTACCCAGAGTATGACCAAAGCCACGCTCTAGAGGCTCAAGCACAACCTTCGAGTGACAGGAATCGAATTCGTCGACCTGTATCACTTGCGGTGTTAAAAAATCTGATAATGAAATTTGCATGAAATCCACCCTTTGTGTGATTGTCACTACTTGGAATATAGCTCGACGATAAGGTTCTCATTGATCTCAGCAGGCAGATCTTCGCGTTCAGGCTTACGCGTGAACTGACCTTCAAGTTTGCTCTGATCTACTGAAATCCAATCGATTGGGTTACGCTGCGAAGCTAGTTCCAATGCTGATTTAATACGTAGTTGTTCTTTGGCTTTCTGGCGAATCGCTACAGAGTCGCCTTCGGCTACACGATAAGAAGCAATATTAACCACTTCACCGTTCACTGTAATAGATTTATGCGCAACGAGCTGACGCGCTTCGGCACGAGTCGAACCGAAACCCATACGATATACGACGTTATCCAGTCGGCATTCCAAGAGCTGCAGAAGGTTCTCACCCGTAGCACCCTTTAATCGCGCCGCTTCTTTATAGTAGCCACGGAACTGCTTCTCCAAGACACCATAGGTTCTGCGAACTTTCTGTTTCTCGCGCAGCTGAACACCGTAATCCGATAAGCGACCACGACGAGCGCCGTGCTGGCCTGGAATCGTATCTGCCTTACACTTGCTATCGAGAGGGCGAACACCGCTCTTAAGAAACAAATCAGTTCCTTCGCGGCGGGACAACTTACATTTTGGGCCTAAATAACGGGCCATAATCTATCTCCTGTGCTCTTGCACGTATCAGAAGAGCTTCTGCTTACTTATCGTTTAAACGCGTCGCTTCTTAGGCGGTCGACAACCATTGTGTGGAATTGGCGTGACGTCTGTAATATTTCCGACTCGAAGACCGCAATTATTTAGCGCTCTAACAGCCGATTCACGACCAGGACCAGGTCCATTAACCTTTACGTCCAAAGTCTGCAATCCATAAAGTTCGATTGCCGCTTTTCCTGCTTTCTCAGCTGCGACCTGTGCCGCGAAGGGCGTGCTCTTTCTAGAGCCACGAAAACCGGAACCGCCGGCAGTCGCCCAGCTCAATGCATTTCCCTGACGATCGGTAATAGTGATGATCGTGTTGTTAAAAGATGCATGAATAAAAGCAAGGCCATCGATAACGGCGTTGCGGGTTTTCTTCTTAGTCGACTTCTCTGCTGGCTTAGCCATAAATTATTCCATCTAACTCTAAATTTCGCTCGATTCGGGGTCAGAGTAAAACTCATCGCCTGACTGATAATATCCACTGAACTTTAAATGATTTATTACTCTGACCCCATTTAGCAATTACTTGCGAATAGGCTTACGTGGGCCTTTTCTGGTTCTTGCATTTGTTTTGGTACGCTGCCCACGAACGGGTAGGGAACGACGATGACGAATACCACGGTTACAACCTAGATCCATTAGACGCTTAATATTCATCGAAACTTCGCGTCGCAGGTCACCCTCAGTTGTGAGGTTAGCTACTTCCGCGCGAATAGTGTCTAGTTGCTCAGGGCTAAGATCACTAGTCTTCGTAGAAGGCGTGATTCCAGTCTTGTCACAAATCGCACTTGCGGTAGTTGGACCGACTCCAAAAACATAACGCAAAGAAATAACGATATGCTTGTTATCGGGTATGTTGACTCCGGCAATACGTGCCATAAAGGTGCTCCGTTCTCTACTATTCTTAACTACGAATTCAGTCTAAATCAGGACTATCCCTGACGTTGTTTGTGTCTTGGTTCGGCCTTGCAAATTACTCGCACAGAGCCATTACGCTTAATTACTTTGCAGTTTCGGCAAATCTTCTTAACAGATGCTCTAACTTTCATTTTCGTTCTCCGTTGTTCTCGGGGTCAGGGTAAAAATTCACTCACCATTCAGTGATGCTGGCATTCCATCAATGAATTTTTACTCTGACCCCACGTATTCCTAAATACCGCTACGTCCGTAATTGCCTAGCTTTGACTTCTTCATCATTGAATCGTATTGATGAGACATTAGATGCGACTGTACCTGAGACCAAAAGTCCATGGTTACAACGACCGAAATCAACAGTGCCGTGCCACCTAAGTTAAACGGCACATTGGCAAACATTTGCATAAAATTCGGTAACAAACACACAAGAGTGATGTATACAGCACCGAACATAGTGAGCCTGGTGATTACGCCGTCGATATATTTCGCGGTTTGCTCACCTGGCCGAATCCCTGGAATAAAAGCACTCGAGCGCTTCAGATTCTCGGCAACATCACGAGGATTAAAAACCAATGCCGTATAGAAAAAGCAGAAGAATATAATCATCGCGCTAAATATAATGATGTACAGAGGCTGCCCAGGACCGATCAGGAAGGCTAACTCCTGTAACCACTCCGAACCCTCAGCCTGTCCAAACCAGTTAGCGATACTGGCAGGGAATAATAAGATACTGCTGGCAAAAATTGCCGGTATAACACCCGCCATATTGATCTTAAGGGGTAGATGGCTAGCTTGAGCCTGATACAACTTCCTGCCTTGCTGGCGCTTCGCATAGTTAACCGTTATACGTCGCTGTGCTCGCTCGATGTAGACGATGCAGCCGATAACGCCGATCGCTATCAATCCAACTACTAGCAGAAGAACGCCATTGATCTGGCCTTCATAAGCCTGCGTCAGCGAGGTGCCGATCGCGGCAGGAAAACCGGCAACAATTCCGGCGAAAATCAGCATGGATATACCGTTACCGATTCCTTTCTCTGTGATCTGTTCACCTAGCCACATCAAGAACATCGCTCCTGTAACCAGGGATACGATCGCTGTAATGTTGAATGCCAAGCCTGGGGCGTAAGCCATAGGAGCCAGCAACCCGACTGTCATACCAGTACCCTGCACTGTTGCCAGAACCAAGGCACCATAACGCGTGTATTGTGAAATCTTGCGGCGGCCTGACTCGCCCTCTTTCTTCAACTGATCCAGCTGTGGGCTCACGGCAGATAGCAGCTGCATAATAATCGAGGCAGAAATATAAGGCATTATACCCAGAGCCAAGATGCTCATTCGCTCTAACGCCCCGCCACCGAACATATTGATCATGTCAGTGAAGGTGCCTTCCTGTGCTGAAAAGAAGGAAGCCAACTGTAATGGATCTATTCCAGGCACAGGTATATGCGTACCAACTCGATAGACGAATATGGCAAACAGTAGGAACAACAGGCGTGACCTGAGCTCGCCGAGCCCCGCGCCTATGTTTTCTGGATTTATGTTTGGTTTATTTGCCATTACTTTTCTTTGTTAGTTCGCTTATCGGCTCTATTCTTCTGCTGCCGGCGCGTCATCCGCTGGCGCTGCAGCTTTCTTTGCAGCTTTAGCAGGCTTCTTCTTTTCTGCCTTGGCAGGCTTGTCAGCCTTTTTCGCTAACTTCTTAACTTTAACAGGGGCCTCAACATCGATGACCTTGCCACCGGCAGCTTCGATAGCTGCGCGTGCACCCTTAGTTGCGCCAATGCCTTCAAGAGTAACTGCTTTGGTTACCTCACCAGAGAGCATCACCTTCGCGCGCTTAATGCCGGCTGTAATTAGGTTCGCCTTACGCAAAACCTCTACAGTGATAACGTCTGCATCAAGCTTGTTTAATTCTGATGTGCGAATCTCAGCCGAAACACGGGCTATGCGAGAGCTGAAGCCATACTTAGGCAGTCGCATTTGCAAAGGCATTTGACCGCCTTCAAAACCTGGCCGTACTGTACCTCCAGTGCGAGACTTCTGACCTTTGTGACCACTGCCACTAGTCTTACCAGAGCCACTTCCGACACCACGACCTACGCGTTTCTTCGCTTTTTGGCTGCCAGGAGCTGGGCTTAATGTATTTAGTTCCATCACAATATCCTTAGTCTACGGCGACCATGTAGCTAACTTTGTTAATCATCCCGCGAACCGATGGTGTATCTTCCACCTCTACGGATTGGTTCATGCGACGCAGGCCAAGACCCTTCAAGCAGAGCTTGTGCTTCGGAAGTGTACCGATTGGGCTACGTACTAAAGTCACTTTGACTGTATTTTTCTTCGCCATTTTCAAACCTACTATTACTAAACCCAGTTAGTTCTTAACCCACTATCTCTTCGACTGACTTGCCGCGCTTATTGGCAATATCTTCAGGCGAACGCATGTCTCGTAGACCGTTAAACGTAGCTCGCACTACGTTAACTGGATTAGTTGAGCCATAACATTTAGCCAATACATTCTGCACACCCGCTAATTCCAGAATGGCGCGCATTGCACCACCGGCAATTACGCCTGAACCTTCAGAGGCTGGCTGCATATAAACCTTGGAGGCACCGTGCTTTGCTTTAATTGGATATTGCAACGTGTGGCCGTCAAGATTGACGGTAATCATGTTGCGGCGTGCTGCTTCCATCGCCTTCTGAATCGCCAAAGGGACTTCTCTAGCCTTACCGCGACCAAAGCCGATACGGCCATTGCCGTCACCAACTGCAGTGAGCGCTGTAAAACCAAAGATCCGACCACCCTTAACCACTTTTGCTACGCGGTTAACCTGGATCAGTTTTTCCTGCATGCCCTCTTCGTTCTTATCAGGCTGGTCTCTATATGCCATAGTTCAAAACCCTTAAAATTCTAATCCGCCTTCACGAGCTGCTTCGGCTAATGCCTTTATGCGGCCGTGATAGGCATAACCTGAACGATCAAAAGCGACTTTTTCAATGCCAGCTGCTTTAGCTCGTTCAGCGATTAATTTTCCGACTTTGCCAGCTGCATCGACATTGCCAGTCTTTCCGACACGCGCATCTTTTTCAACAGTAGATGCCGAGGCCAAAATTACGTCACCAGTAGGCGCGATTACTTGCGCATAGATATGTCTAGGCGAGCGATATACACACAATCTGTTCATGCGTAATTCGCTAATCTTTGCTCTGGCTCTCTTTGCTCGTCTAATACGAGCGAGTTTTTTAACGTTCATATCTTTGTGCCCTATTTCTTCTTCGCTTCTTTTCTAAATACACGTTCATCAACGTAGCGAATTCCCTTACCCTTATAAGGCTCAGGTGGACGAAAATCTCTGATTTCCGCAGCGACTTGACCCACGAGCTGCTTGTCAGCACCGATGATCACGATTTCTGTTTGCGAAGGAGTGTCAGCTGTTACGCCTTCTGGTAGCTCATAGTTAATCGGGTGAGAATATCCAACAGTGATATTTATTTTCTTACCCTCGGCCTTGGCTCTATAACCAACGCCCTGAAGCTCCAATTTCTTTTCAAACCCCTGACTAACACCAACGCACATGTTATGGATTAGCGAGCGAAAAGTACCGGCCATGGCATTTGCCTGCCGCGAACCGTCTTTAGCGGAGACGTTAAGAATCTCTCCGTCCTGTGCAACAGCTACTGAGCTGTGCAAAACCAGGTTCAGGTTTCCCTTGCTACCTTTTACCGATATCTCGGTATCGCTAAGGTTTGTTTCTACGCCTTTGGGTATTTCTACCGGGCTATTCGCTACTCTGGACATAATATTGCTCTATTGACGACCTTAGCTTTCTCTTAACGAGACTTCAGATCGAGTATCAACACCAATTAGAAAACTGTGCAAAGAACCTCACCACCAAGTCCGGCAGCTCGTGCTTGCGTTTCAGTCATAAGGCCTTTGTTAGTGGACAAAATTGAGATGCCCAAACCGGCTCTAACTTTAGGTAAATCTTCTTTACCCTTATAGCTTCGCAGGCCTGGACGGCTAGCTCGCTTAATTTCTTCGATTACAGCTTTGCCCTGAAAATATTTCAGCTCGATAGCGAGTGTTGGCTTTCCATCATTCTCATTAACGCTATAACCGGTAATATAACCTTCGTCCTGTAATACTTTTGCGATCGCAACCTTAATCTTCGAAGAAGGCATTACAACCGTTGGCAATTTCGCCATCTGCGCATTACGAATACGAGTTAATAGATCTGCTATTGGATCTGACATGCTCATGTTTCTTCTCCGACTACCAGCTGGCCTTGATTAAACCAGGCACATCGCCGCGCATCGCTGCTTCGCGCAACTTATTACGGCACAAACCAAATTTACGATACACACCGTGAGGCCGGCCTGTAATTCGACATCTACGACGCTGACGAGAAGGGCTCGCATCACGAGGCATCTTCTGCAACTTGACCTGGGCTTCCCATTTCTCATCATCACTAGCATTGTCATCTTTGAGAACAGCTTTGATTGCAGCACGCTTGGCAGCAAATCGCTCTACCATCTTAGTGCGCTTGTTCTCTCTAGCTATCATTGAAGTCTTAGCCATTATTAAGAGTCCTTTTCCTCATTAGTTGCAGGCGCGTCTTCCGCTGCAGGTGTTTCTTCAACTACTTCTTCAGCTGGCGCTGCTGCCTTAACACTTTCCGCGGCAGGCACAGAGCCTCTAAACGGGAAGCGCATCGCTGCCAGTAGTGCACGACCTTCGTCATCACTCGCTGCAGTTGTAGTAATAGCAATATCTAGTCCACGCAAAGTATCGATCTTGTCGTAGTCGATCTCTGGAAAGATAATCTGTTCCGTAACGCCCATGGCATAGTTGCCACGACCGTCGAAAGACTTAGGATTCAAGCCGCGAAAGTCTCTAATACGCGGGATAGCGATATCAACCAGCCTTTCCAGGAAGTCATACATACGCTCGCCACGAAGAGTAACCTTACAACCTACTGGCCAGCCTTCACGAACCTTAAATCCAGCGATTGATTTTCTCGCCTTGGTGATCACTACTTTCTGGCCACTGATCTGAGTCAAATCGCCGGCAGCATTCTCAAGAATCTTCTTGTCTGTCAATGCCTCACCAACACCCATATTCAGCACAACCTTAGTAATCTTAGGCACACGCATTGGATTGTCATAACCAAATTTTTCGGTTAGAACTGGTACCACTTCTTTTCTGTAAAACTCTCTCAACTGAGCCATGCTTGGCAACCTACCGTTATTAATCTATGTCCTGACCGTTTGACTTAAAGACACGCTTCTTAGCACCGTCTTCAAGCACCTGAATACCAACGCGGTCTGCCTTGTTAGTCTCAGGATTAAAAATAGCAACGTTCGAAATACTAAGCGCTGCCTCTTTCTCAACAATTCCACCTGGCTGACCAGCGTTAGGATTCGGCTTAGTGTGACGCTTAACCATATTCACACCATGAACCATAACTCGATCAGCGCCAACGAGACGGGAAATAGTTCCGCGTTTACCCTTGTCTTTGCCAGTGATTACTATCACTTCATCATCACGTTTAAGTTTGCGCATTTCCTGCCCTTGCCTCTATAACTCTATTGGTTGCCGCAAAAATCGAACCTATCAGTGCCTAAAGTACTTCTGGCGCCAATGAAATAATTCGCATAAATTTTTCGTTTCGCAGCTCTCTAGTAACGGGACCGAAAACACGGGTTCCGATAGGCGCTTGCTGCGCATTCAATAGAATAGCGGCATTGTCGTCGAAACGAATTTGTGAGCCATCACCACGACGAACACCTTTCTTGGTGCGTACTACCAACGCCGTCAATACCTGGCCCTTCTTCACCTTACCGCGCGGAATCGCTTCCTTAACGGTAACTTTAATTATGTCGCCAATGCGAGCGTAACGGCGATGGGAACCGCCCAACACCTTGATACACATTACGCGTCTAGCGCCGCTGTTATCCGCGACATCTAAGTAAGACTGCACTTGAATCATCGATTCGCTCCACCGTGCATCCGCTTATCGAATGCAAACTCTTAATCTAAATCTAATTTAAACTTGCGCTGCCCGCTCGTCTATTGACACCAAAGACCAAGACTTAGTCTTGGACAGAGGACGCACTTCCTGAATCGTTACTTCATCGCCTGGCAAACACTCATTGTTTGCGTCATGCGCATGAATTTTGGTAGATCGCTTGATGATCTTCCCATATACCGGGTGTGTAACCCGACGCTCTACGAGCACGACGATGGACTTGTCCATCTTGTTGCTGATTACCTTACCGGAGGTCGTCCTAGCAGTTTTCTCAATGTTTTCAGTAGCCGACATATCTATGATCCACTTTTCTGTTTTTCGGTAATAATGGTTTTCACACGGGAAATATCCCTGCGAACCGCACCAATCAAGTGAACTTGGGCTAACTGCCCAGTACCATTTTGCATACGGTAGTTAAATTGATCTTTATAAAGATCCTGCAGTTGCGATTGCAGCTCTTCTACCGACTTGTCTCTCAATTCACTGGCCTTCATTACATTACCGTCCGCTTTACGAAGACTGTTTCGAAAGGCAATTTGGCAGCTGCCAAATCGAAGGCTTCTCTAGCCATGCTTTCCTCTACGCCTTCCATTTCAAACATAATTCGTCCTGGCTGAATCTGGGCTACCCAGTACTCAACGTTACCCTTACCTTTACCCTGTCTTACTTCTAGAGGCTTCTGCGTAATAGGCTTGTCAGGAAACACTCGAATCCAAATCTTTCCGCCACGTTTTACGTGTCTAGTCATCGCTCGACGAGCAGCTTCGATTTGGCGAGCAGTCAATCTTCCACGTGATACAGCTTTCAAACCGTATTCACCAAAATCTACGTTGCTACCTCTATGCGAGAGACCACGATTGCGGCCCTTCATCATTTTGCGAAATTTTGTACGCTTTGGTTGTAACACGTCTCTTTACCCCTGGTTGGATTTAGCAGGAGCAGCAGACACAATCGCCTCGTCCAGATCCAAAACCTCACCTTTAAATATCCAAACTTTAACGCCGATCAAGCCATATGTTGTACTTGCTTCACACGTTGCGTAATCGATGTCTGCTCTCAATGTATGCAGAGGCACCCGGCCTTCTCGGTACCACTCAGATCGCGCGATCTCTGCACCACCTAAACGACCACCGACTTGAATCTTAATGCCTTCAGCACCCTGACGCATTGCATTCTGTACAGCACGCTTCATCGCTCGACGAAACATGACGCGACGCTCTAACTGAGAAGCAACACCATCTGCTACCAATTGTGCATCGAGGTCAGGCTTGCGAATTTCTTCGATATTGATCTGCACTGGTATACCCATTTTTGCAGTCAATACATTGCGAAGAGATTCTACATCCTCACCTTTCTTGCCAATCACGATACCTGGTCGCGCAGTGTAGATCGTGATCTTTGCTGTTTGTGCAGGACGCTCTATTTCAACTCTGGAAACAGACGCACTCGCCAACTTCTTCTTGATGAAATCTCTAACCTGAAGATCTACGAATAAGTTGTCTGCGTATTCTTTACCCTCGGCATACCACACAGAAGTGTGCTTCTTGACTATGCCAAGTCGAATTCCAGTTGGATGTACTTTTTGACCCATCCGATACTCCTAGCTATCTGCGACTGTGATTGTTATGTGACATGAACGCTTAAGAATTCGATCAGCGCGACCCTTTGCTCTTGGCATAATGCGTTTCATTGTCATGCCTTCATCAACCATAATCGTTGATACTTTCAATTCATCTATGTCAGCACCTTCGTTGTGCTCCGCATTGGCAATTGCCGAATTCAACACTTTCTTAATAATTGCGGCGCCTTTCTTTGGGCTGTACGACAGCACCAACAGGGCTTCTTCTACTGCCTTGCCCCGAATTTGATCAGCTACAAGTCTCGCTTTTTGAGCGGAGAGACGTGCACCTTTTAATCTTGCTAAAACTTCCATTGCAGCCCCCTAGTTACTTAGCCTTCTTATCAGCAGTATGACCGCGATAAGTGCGAGTTACTGAGAACTCACCCAGCTTATGACCAACCATATCCTCATTCACGAAGACTGGTATGTGCTGACGCCCATTATGGACAGCGATAGTCAGACCAATCATGTCCGGAGAAACCATTGAACGTCGTGACCAAGTTTTAATTGGACGCTTGTCGTTGCTATCTGATGCGGCCTGCACTTTCTTCATAAGATGAAGATCGATGAATGGACCTTTTTTTAACGAACGTGGCACTAGTGAATACCTCTACTGAAGCCTTAGCGGCTTGAATTTCTGCGACGAACAATCATGTTATTCGTACGCTTATTAGTTCTGGTTTTAAAACCCTTAGTCTTAGTACCCCAAGGTGATACAGGATGACGACCACCTGATGTTCTTCCTTCACCACCACCATGCGGGTGATCTACCGGATTCATGGCAACACCACGAACTGTAGGCCTTACTCCTCTCCATCGCTTGGCACCCGCTTTACCGAGTGAGCGTAGTGAGTGCTCCGAGTTAGACACTTCACCTAGCGTTGCACGACAATCACTCAACACCTTACGCATTTCGCCAGAGCGAAGCCTAAGAGTTGCGTAGTTACCTTCACGTGCAACCAACTGCAAGGAAGTACCGGCACTGCGCGCAATTTGCGCACCCTTGCCAGGCTTCAATTCGCAGCAATGTACCGTGCTACCTAGTGGTATATTTCTTAGCGGCAAGCAGTTACCAACTTTGATCGCTGCTTCTTCGCCAGACATTACCGCGTCGCCGGCTTTTACCTTGCCAGGAGCGATGATGTAACGACGCTCGCCGTCTGCATAAAGTAACAGGGCAATATTTGCAGATCTGTTTGGGTCGTATTCCAAACGCTCAACTTTTGCTTCGATTGCATCTTTGTTGCGCTTGAAATCGATGATGCGATACTTCTGTTTGTGCCCACCACCAATGTGACGCGTGGTGATTCGACCTCTATTATTTCTTCCGCCTGACTTAGATTTCGCCGCTGTCAGAGGCGCATAAGGCTCGCCCTTATGCAGATCGGGATGAACAACCTTGACGACGAAACGACGCCCTGGTGAAGTAGGTTTACACTTAACTACTGGCATGACTTACCCCTTTATCCCTTTAGCCTACGTCCGCGAAGTCAATTTCATGACCCGCTTCAAGTCTGACATACGCCTTCTTCCAATCTGAACGACGTCTAATTTTTCCCTTTGGAGTGCGCTTGGTCTTTCCTTTAACCACTAGCACTTGCAAGTCAGCAACGACAACGTTAAATATTGTCTCTACAGCTGTCTTGATCTCTGATTTTGTTGCATCAGTAGAAACCTTGAACGCGTACTGATTGTTAAGCTCACCCATAATGGTGGTCTTTTCAGATACGTGTGGCCCGAGGATTACTGAGTAGATTCTTTCAACGTTCATGACAACATCTCCTCTACTTTCTTTAATGCGGAGACAGTAATAATCACATTATCAAATCCGATCAGGCTAACAGGATCGATACCTGTAACATCCAGCACATCAACCTTGTGTAGGTTGCGAGCCGCAAGATACAAGTTCTTTTCTACTTGATCGGAAATAATGAGAACATTATCTAATTCAAATTCTTTTAGCTTACTAACGAGTGCCGCAGTCTTATGAGAATCCAGTGCAAATTCGTTAACCGCAAACAATCTGTCTTGCCGAATGAGCTCTGACAGAATGCATTGCATCGCGCCGCGATACATTTTCTTATTTAGTTTTTTCGTGTGATCTGCAGGACGCGCAGCAAATGTAACACCGCCTCCGCGCCAGATTGGAGATCGGATGGTTCCAGCTCGAGCTCGGCCAGTACCCTTTTGACGCCAAGGCTTACGACCGCCTCCGCGAACCTCAGAGCGAGTTTTCTGCTTTACAGAACCCTGTCTGGCGCCAGCCATATAAGTCACAACGCTCTGATGGACTAGGGGCTCGTTATATTCCTTACCGAAGGACTCATCTGAGAGTGAAACTGTTTCTTTGCCCGTCTTCTTGCCGGGCAATGCAAGATTTAATTCCATTGCTTACCCCTTAGCCTTAGTTTTAGTCTTGACGGCTGGACGAACGATTACATCTGAACCGGTAGCACCTGGCAGCGCACCTTTAATAAGAAGAAGATTATTTTCCATATCGACTCTTATGATTTCTAGAGACTGGGTAGTATGTCTAACATTACCCATCTGACCTGCCATTTTCTTTCCTTTCCATACTCGACCCGGTGTCTGACACTGGCCAATAGAGCCAGGCGCACGGTGAGATAGAGAGTTACCGTGGGTGGCGTCCTGCATTTGGAAATTATGTCGCTTAACGCCGCCCTGAAAACCTTTACCTTTAGAAGTGCCAGTTACGTCTACCATCTGGCCAACTTCGAACTGATCAACCTTGATCTCGCTACCCATTTCGATCTCGGCAGTTTCTTCTGTTCTTAACTCCCAAAGACCAGAACCGGCTTCAGTGCTTGCCTTGGCGAAATGACCAGCCATACCTTTTGTCACACGCGAAGCACGACGCGATCCAGTAGTAACCTGAATAGCGCTATAGCCGTCAACATCGGGAGTTTTAACTTGCGTGACCCGGTTAGGTTGAACTTCCACAACCGTAACGGGGACAGATGTACCCTCTTCAGTGAAAACGCGGGTCATACCGCTTTTTCGACCGACTAAACCAATCGACATTATATTAGACCTCATCGTGCAAGGGGCTAAACCCGCTATGGCCGCTGACGCGTTACACTATGTTCGCTACCGCAGGGGTAGCAGATATATCAGTGCGCCAAATCTTTAAAAAAAAGGGCAAAGAGGACTGAATTGCTCTTTGCCTGGTTATGTTTAACTTAATCTGATTAAACCGGATCCTTTCAAGGAGGCGATTAACCTAGACTAATTTGTACTTCCACACCTGCCGCAAGATCTAGTTTCATCAAGGCATCAACCGTCTTCTCAGTTGGCTCCACGATGTCGAGCAATCGCTTGTGAGTGCGAATTTCATATTGGTCTCGCGCATCTTTGTTCACATGCGGTGAAACCAATATAGTGAGTCGTTCCTTATTCGTTGGCAGTGGGATAGGTCCGCGGACCTGAGCGCCAGTGCGACGTGCAGTATCGACAATTTCTTGGGTAGATTGATCTATCAGACGGTGATCGAAGGCCTTAAGGCGGATTCTGATTCGCTGATTTTGCATCTACTTCGAGCTCCAAAAAATTCTTAAATATTAATAAGTTACTTAACGTTTCTTTTTCAGCTATTAATTAATAGCTAAATAAGGGATGCGAATCTTAAAGTTTTGACCCAATCCTGTCAAGGAATAACCGCCTGAAAGCCGCTTTTTCTCTGACTTTAGGGCAGAATGCGCCTTCGGCCAAAACCTAAGCTCCAGAATTCTGATGTACTGCCGGCCTCACATCCCCATTTAGTAACAATGGCTAGCCAGCACTTCAGAGAAGCCCTTCAGAGCAACTCAGCGCCAACTGAGAACGGCCCGGTTTTCTGGGGCCTGCAGCGAACAATAATAGTGTAGCGTCTTTTCCATACGATAAAGCCAGCGTCCCTTTCGGAAAGCTGACTTCGTATAATCGAGTTTAGATTTACTCGAAGATTTTGGCTACGACGCCCGCGCCTACTGTACGTCCACCCTCACGGATAGCAAAGCGCAGACCTTCATCCATCGCAATTGGCGCTATCAAGGTCACAACCATGTTCACGTTATCACCTGGCATTACCATCTCAACGCCTTCGGGCAGCTCACAAGCACCTGTCACGTCCGTAGTACGGAAGTAAAATTGTGGCCTGTAACCCTTGAAGAATGGTGTGTGGCGTCCGCCTTCATCCTTGTTCAGGATATACACTTCAGCTTCAAACTTCGTATGGGGTGTTACTGAACCCGGCTTACCCAATACCTGGCCACGTTCAACGTCTTCACGCTTAGTACCACGCAACAGAACACCAACGTTCTCACCAGCACGGCCTTCGTCCAGCAACTTGCGGAACATCTCAACACCAGTACATACTGTCTTCTGGGTCTCTTTGATACCAACGATGTCCAATTCATCACCCACGTTTACAATTCCGCGCTCAATACGACCTGTTACAACAGTGCCGCGACCGGAGATTGAGAATACGTCTTCGATTGGCATCAAGAAGGGCTTCTCAACGTCACGAACCGGATCCGGGATGTAGCTGTCTAGTGTCTCAACAAGCTTCTGTACAGAGGGCACGCCAATATCAGAGGTATCGCCTTCCAACGCCTTGAGCGCAGAACCGATGATGATGGGTGTGTCGTCACCTGGGAATTCGTATTGATCCAATAGCTCACGGATCTCCATCTCTACCAATTCAAGCAATTCTTCGTCATCAACCATGTCCGCTTTGTTCATGAACACAACGATGTAAGGTACACCAACCTGCAATGACAGCAGGATGTGCTCACGCGTCTGTGGCATGGGGCCGTCTGCTGCCGAACAAACCAGAATAGCGCCATCCATCTGCGCAGCACCTGTAATCATGTTCTTTACGTAGTCAGCGTGACCTGGACAGTCAACGTGCGCGTAGTGGCGGTTAGGGGAATCGTATTCAACGTGAGATGTCGCGATAGTGATACCACGCTCTCTCTCTTCCGGCGCATTATCGATCTGGGCGAAATCACGTACTTCACCTGTGCCGAATACTTCCGCGCAAACCTTGGTCAAGGCCGCTGTTAACGTCGTCTTACCGTGGTCAACGTGACCAATCGTACCTACGTTTACGTGTAGTTTATTTCTTTCGAATTTTTCCTTCGCCACAATAGCACCTCACTCGATACTTAATTTCTAAATTCAATGATAGTTCGTCTCGGTATTAAGACGTCTGGTTAATAATCCCGTCAGCGATATTATTCGGCACAACTGCATACTTATCGAACTCCATCGTATAAGTAGCACGCCCCTGTGTCGCAGAACGGAGGTCAGTCGAATAGCCGAACATTTCAGCCAGTGGAACCTCTGCATTAATTACCTTGCCTGCTGCACTGTCTTCCATGCCTTGCACCATGCCACGACGACGGTTCAAGTCACCCATCACATCACCCATATACTCTTCGGGGGATACAACTTCTACTTTCATCATCGGCTCGAGCAGGGCTGCATCGGCCTCTAGCGCGCCCTTCCTCAATGCCATAGAGCCGGCAATCTTAAACGCCATCTCACTGGAATCCACATCATGGAATGAACCATCGAAAAGAATTACCTTCATTGCGAGCAGAGGATAACCGGCAAGACAGCCGTTCTTCATTTGCTCCTGCACACCCTTGTCTACGGCTGGAATATATTCTCTTGGAATTGTTCCACCCACGATCTCGTTAACAAATTCGTATTCTGAATCTGGGTCAAGAGGCTCAAGCCTAAGCACTACGTGCCCGTACTGACCACGACCACCTGATTGCTTAACGTGCTTACCTTCGACCTCAACAGACTTTCTAATCGTTTCACGATAGGCAACCTGCGGTTTACCAATATTTGCCTCGACTGAGAATTCACGACGCATTCTGTCTACGAGCACATCTAGATGTAACTCACCCATGCCCGAGATGATTGTCTGGCCAGATTCTTCGTCGGTCTCAACACGAAACGAAGGATCTTCCTGTGCGAGCTTGCCCAGAGCGATACCCATTTTTTCCTGATCCGCCTTGCTCCTAGGCTCAACTGCAACAGAGATTACCGGCTCAGGGAATTCCATCTTTTCTAGCGTGATCACACGATCTATTGCGCAAAGCGTCTCACCCGTAGTGACGTCCTTCAGGCCAATTGCCGCTGCGATATCGCCCGCAAGCACTTCTTTAATCTCTTCACGGGAGTTCGCATGCATCTGCACCATACGACCCACTCGCTCTTTCTTGGTCTTGATCGGGTTATATACCGAATCCCCCGAATTCAGGGCGCCGGAATAGACGCGGAAGAAGGTAAGAGTTCCCACAAACGGATCCGTAGCAATCTTGAATGCCAATGCAGCGAAAGGCGCTTTATCATCGGCCTCACACAGAGTGGTCGTGCCATCTTCCAGCAAACCCTCGATAGCCTTCACTTCAGTAGGCGCCGGCATGTAGTCGATTACGGCATCAAGCACCGCTTGAACACCCTTGTTCTTGAACGCTGAGCCACACAGTGTAGGAACGATCTCGCTCGCCAGTGTGCGCTCTCGAATAGCCGACATGATTTCTTCTTCAGACAGGTCGCCGGTATTCAGGTACTTGTCCATGACTTCTTCGTTGGCTTCCGCCGCAGCTTCTAGCAAGGTTTCACGCCACTCGTCAGCTAGATCCTGCATGTCAGCCGGAATGTCTTCGTAGCTAAAAGTCGCTCCCTGGTCGTCTTCATTCCAGCGAATCGCTTTCATCTTCACAAGGTCGATAACACCCTTGAATTCATCCTCGGCACCGATAGCTAGCTGAAGAGGGATAGGGTTGGCACCTAGACGCTCTTTCATCTGCTGCACAACCATCAAGAAGTCTGCCCCTGCGCGGTCCATCTTGTTGACGAATACCATGCGGGGAACTTCGTAGCGGTTGGCCTGACGCCATACCGTTTCAGTCTGCGGCTGAACGCCGGAGGAACCACATAGAACCACGACCGCACCATCGAGCACACGCAGCGAACGCTCTACTTCAATCGTGAAGTCGACGTGCCCCGGCGTGTCGATGATGTTGATGCGGTGCTCATCATACTGAGAGCCCATGCCGCTCCAGAAACAGGTAGTCGCAGCAGAGGTAATAGTAATACCACGCTCTTGTTCCTGTTCCATCCAATCCATAGTGGCAGCGCCATCGTGCACTTCACCAATCTTATGTGAAATACCCGTGTAGAATAGAACACGCTCGGTAGTCGTCGTCTTGCCCGCATCTACGTGGGCAACAATTCCGATATTGCGATAGCGATATAATGGATGTTTTCTGCCCACAGCTTATGCCTTAACTACAAATTAATTCGATCTACAACAGACTTCTCTACGAACCCATCGATTAGAAGCGATAGTGTGAGAATGCTCGGTTGGCTTCTGCCATACGGTGTACGTCTTCACGCTTCTTAACGGCGCTACCCTTGCCTTCAGCGGCATCGGAGATTTCACCAGCAAGACGCAAGGCCATGGATTTTTCACCACGCTTACGGGAATGCTCAACCAACCAACGCATGGCTAGCGCATGGCGTCGCTCTACGCGGACTTCGACTGGCACCTGGTAGGTTGCACCACCGACACGGCGAGATTTAACTTCCACCATAGGAGCAATAGCATCTAGAGCCTTCTCGAATGTTTCCAAGGGATCGCCAGGAGTTCTCTCTGACACTGTATCTAATGCACCATAGACGATGCGCTCGGCAACTGACTTCTTGCCGTCGACCATCACGTGGTTCATGAATTTTGCGAGGGTTAAGCTTCCGAATTTTGGATCCGGCAGGATTTCACGTTTTGCAACTACTCTTCTTCTTGGCATTTGAGACCTCTATGTTTATTCAGGTTGATCCAGGACTCTAAGCCGCTTAAAAAACGACTATTACCTGGCCTTACTCTCACCCATCGCTTTATTAAAGAGTCTCGATGAGGCGCGTATCCTTACGCTTGTAGAAGCCTTGCCAAGGAGATTAACCAGACAAAGCTATGACTCTAAATTCTTTTTTTGAGCTTACTGCAACGTCTAAAACCGACTTCTTACTTAGGACGCTTGGTGCCATACTTGGAGCGGCTCTGCTTACGATCGGCAACACCTGAAGTATCCAGACTGCCACGAACTGTGTGGTAGCGTACACCTGGAAGATCCTTAACACGGCCGCCCCTGATCAGAACAACGGAGTGTTCCTGCAGGTTGTGGCCTTCACCACCAATATAGGAAGACACTTCAAAACCATTAACCAGACGCACACGACAAACCTTTCTCAAAGCCGAATTTGGCTTCTTTGGTGTAGTTGTGTAGACCCTTGTGCATACTCCACGCTTCTGGGGTGAACCTTGTAGCGCCGGTACACCGCTTTTGACGATTTTGCTGCGTCGGGGCTTGCGTACTAATTGGTTAATTGTTGCCATGTTTTCCTTAAAACCTCTATTTTTTGGGTTAACCCACGTTCTGATATCTCTGGCTCACTAATCTAAACCATCTTCATGGACAGCCGGTAGAACTCTGCACATAGGAAAATGGTTTCCCCTACCTTTGCTTATACCTGATCAAGGTAATCACTTATTGTGACCAGGATAGCCGGAATAAAGGATGCGAGAGTTTAATGATCCCGCATCCTCTAGTCAACTATTTCCAGGCATTGCTGCCTGTCTGAGCAGGCTATCTAGCCTTCAGCCTCGATATTCAGGGCCTCACTCAATGCTGCTTCTACATCGCTCGCGCTGACGGAATCAGAACTAAGCTTGTCCGCATAGGTCTTCTTGCGGGCTGCGTGATACGCAAGACCCGTTCCTGCCGGGATAAGTCGTCCAACAACCACATTTTCCTTCAAGCCTCTGAGGAAATCCCGCTTACCAGTCACCGCCGCTTCCGTAAGAACACGCGTGGTCTCCTGAAATGAAGCCGCAGATATAAAGGACTCAGTCGCCAGCGATGCCTTGGTAATACCAAGTAGCATGCGCTCAAAACTTATTTCCTGCTTATCTTCTTCTCGCAGCTTGTCGTTCGCTTCAAGAACCTGCGTGTACATTAGCTGCTCGCCCTTAATAAGCGCCGAATCGCCAGTATGCGTGACTTCGATCTTTCTGAGCATCTGCCGGACGATAACCTCAATGTGCTTGTCATTAATTCGCACACCCTGCAATCGATACACTTCCTGCACTTCGTTGACGATGTATTGGGCCAAGGCCTCAACACCCTTCAAGCGCAAGATATCGTGAGGTGCTGGTGGGCCCTCTGATACTACTTCACCCTTTTCGATGTATTCACCTTCGAACACAGTCATGGTGCGCCACTTTGGAATCAGCACTTCGTAGTGATCGGAGCCATCGATTGGGTTCATGCCATCCTTAGGCGTAATGACCAATCTTCGCTTGCCTTTCGTTTCCTTGCCGAAGCTTACAGTGCCCGAAATTTCAGCCAAGATAGCTGGTTCCTTCGGTCTACGCGCTTCGAACAGATCGGCAACACGCGGCAGACCACCGGTGATATCACGAGTCTTCGAACCTTCCTGAGGAATACGTGCCACAACATCGCCGATATTTAGATCGACACCATCGTTGAGGCTCACGATTGCATTGGCTGGCAAGAAGTAGTGCGCCGGGTGGTTAGTGCCAGGCAGGCAAATTTCCTTGCCCTTCTTGTCCACCACCGTAATACCTGGTCGCAATTCTTTCGCAGAGGCGGAACGCTCGTTCGGATCGATTACGGAAATACTGCTCAGACCGGTGATCTCATCCGTTTGTTCGCGAACCGTAATTCCCTCTTCCATCGCCGCAAACGCTACCCTACCCGCCACTTCCGATACGATCGGGTGTGTGTGCGGATCCCAGGTTGCGACGATCTGTCCAGCTTGAACGTCTGTCTTCTTGCCGACAGTAATTAATGCACCGTAAGGAAGCTTATAACGCTCGCGCTCGCGGCCATTGACATCGTCTACGATGAGCTCACCCGAGCGAGATACAACTACCAATTCGCCTTTAATGTTCTCAACCGTTTTCATATTATGTAAATGGATAGTACCGGTATTCTTAACCTGTACGCTGTCAGATGCAGTGGCTCGAGATGCCGCACCACCGATGTGGAACGTACGCATCGTAAGCTGGGTACCCGGCTCACCGATTGACTGAGCAGCGATTACACCAACTGCCTCGCCAACGTTAGCAACGTGACCACGGGCCAGATCGCGACCGTAACAGCTACTACAGATGCCGAAGCGAGTTTCACAGGTAATTGGCGAACGCACATGAACCTGGTCCACGCCGCCGGTCTCTAGTCTCTCTACCATGCGCTCGTTAATCATAGTTCCGGCTTCAGCAATGGTTTCGCCGTTAGACTCTGATATCACGTCGGAGGACAGCACTCGACCCAATACTCGATCACCTAGAGGCGCGATAATGTCCCCGCCCTCGATTACAGGGGACATAGTCAAGCCCTGCTCGGTACCACAATCGTGTTCGGTGATTACCAAATCTTGCGAAATATCAACCAGACGTCGTGTCAGATAGCCTGAGTTGGCTGTCTTCAAGGCCGTATCTGCCAAACCTTTTCGTGCTCCGTGAGTCGAGGTGAAGTACTGCGAAACGCTCAGACCTTCGCGGAAGTTCGCTGTAATAGGAGTCTCGATGATCGAGCCGTCCGGGCGTGCCATCAATCCGCGCATTCCAGCGAGCTGACGAATCTGTGCGGGGGAGCCACGAGCACCGGAATCGGCATAAACATAGACCGAATTAAAGGATTCCTGTCGCTCTTCCTCTCCATCCTTGTTGATTACCGCTTCGGTAGACAGGCCTTCCATCATCGCCTTCGCAACCAAATCGTTTGCGCGTGACCAGATGTCGATGACCTTATTGTATTTCTCACCCTGGGTTACGAGGCCGGAAGCAAATTGCGCTTCGATCTCTTCCACTTCAGAGTTAGCCTGACCAATGATCGTCGCTTTTTCATCGGGAATCACAAAATCATTTACGCCGATTGAAGAACCCGAACGAGTAGAGTACTTATAGCCCGTGTACATCAACTGGTCAGCAAAGATAACTGTTTCCTTCAGGCCGACATCGCGGTAGCAGGCATTGAGTATCTGCGAGATAGGCTTCTTCGCCATCTTCTGATTGACCATAGAGAAAGGCAGACCCTCTGGAACGATGTTGAACAACAACACACGCCCAACTGTCGTATCCACGACACTGGTCTCGCTAATACGCTCGCCTTCTTCGTTATTGTAAACATCTTTGATACGCACCTTGATGCGCGCCTGCAGATGTACATTGCCTGTTTCGTATGCACGCTGCACTTCTTTCGCGTCAGCAAAGATCATCCCTTCGCCTTTCGCATTAACGCGCGAGCGCGTCATGTAGTACAGTCCCAATACAACGTCCTGTGATGGAACAATAATCGGCTCGCCATTTGCAGGTGCCAGAATATTGTTAGTCGACATCATCAGCGTACGCGCTTCTAATTGCGCTTCCAGCGTAAGCGGCACGTGCACCGCCATCTGGTCACCATCGAAGTCGGCGTTGTAGGCCGCACAAACCAAGGGGTGCAGCTGAATGGCCTTACCTTCGATCAGTACTGGCTCGAACGCCTGGATACCCAGTCTGTGCAGAGTTGGCGCTCGGTTCAAAAGAACCGGGTGCTCACGAATCACGTCGGCGAGGATATCCCAAACCTCGGCTGTCTCGCGCTCTACCATCTTCTTCGCTGCCTTGATGGTAGTAGCCAGACCTCGGCGTTCAAGCTTGCCGAATATGAAAGGCTTGAATAGTTCCAGAGCCATCTTCTTAGGCAGGCCACACTGGTGCAGTCTAAGTGTAGGACCAACCACAATTACAGAACGGCCAGAATAATCCACACGCTTACCAAGAAGATTCTGTCTGAATCGACCCTGCTTGCCTTTGATCATGTCGGCAAGTGATTTAAGAGGTCGTTTGTTAGAACCTGTAATCGCGCGGCCACGACGACCGTTGTCGAGAAGCGCATCCACCGCTTCCTGCAGCATACGCTTTTCGTTACGCACGATAATGTCTGGCGCATTCAAATCGAGAAGACGTTTCAGACGATTGTTTCTGTTGATTACACGACGGTAGAGATCGTTAAGGTCGGAAGTCGCGAATCGGCCACCGTCCAGAGGAACGAGAGGACGAAGATCGGGTGGCAGCACAGGCAGCACTGTCATTACCATCCATTCTGGCTTATTGCCTGACTCGTTAAACGCCTCCAAGAGCTTCAGGCGCTTAGACAGTTTCTTAAGTTTGGTCTCGGAGTTTGTAGCCGGAATTTCTTCACGAAGGCGCGCAACTTCTGCGTCAACGTCCAGGTCCTTCATCAACGCCTGAACCGCTTCCGCCCCCATCTTGGCATCGAATTCATCACTGAACTCTTCCATCGCCTCATAGTATTGCTCGTCGCTTAGAAGCTGCCCTTTCTCAAGGGTAGTCATGCCAGGATCGGTTACTACGAAAGATTCGAAGTACAAAATTCGCTCGATATCACGCAGGGTCATGTCCAGCAACAAGCCGATGCGTGACGGCAACGACTTAAGAAACCAGATATGTGCAACTGGGCTAGCAAGCTCGATATGGCCCATGCGATCGCGACGGACCTTGGAAAGCGCGACTTCTACGCCACACTTCTCACAGATAACTCCGCGATGCTTAAGACGCTTGTACTTGCCGCAGAGACACTCATAGTCCTTTACCGGGCCAAAAATCTTGGCGCAGAACAGACCGTCACGCTCGGGCTTAAACGTACGATAGTTGATCGTCTCAGGCTTCTTAACTTCACCGAACGACCAGGCACGAATCATCTCCGGCGAGGCCAATCCAATTCGAATGGAATCGAACTCATCTGATTGTGATTGAGATTTAAGCAACCCTAATAGGTCTTTCATTCTAACTCCTCCACCTGTCGCTTTCGCGAACAGGCTTTAATAATCACTAAGTCTTCATTTGTAGTACTAGCTAGCGTGGATCGGCTTACTTACTGACATCCAATTCCATATCAATCGCGAGCGATCTAATTTCCTTCACTAGCACATTAAATGATTCCGGCATTCCCGGTTCCATTCTATGGTCGCCATCGACGATGTTCTTATACATCTTCGTACGGCCGGCGACGTCGTCCGACTTAACGGTCAACATTTCTTGCAAGGTATAAGCTGCACCGTAGGCTTCGAGTGCCCACACTTCCATCTCTCCGAAGCGCTGACCACCGAATTGAGCCTTACCACCGAGCGGTTGCTGCGTGACCAAGCTGTATGAGCCAGTCGATCGAGCATGCATCTTGTCATCTACCAGGTGGTTTAACTTAAGTATGTACATGATGCCTACAGTTACCTGTCGATCGAAAGATTCACCGGTCCGACCATCAAAAAGTGTGACCTGACCACTTTCATCGATGCCAGCAAGCTCAAGCATGTCTTTGATCTCTTTCTCGGCGGCTCCGTCGAATACAGGCGTCGCCATAGGGACACCACCTCGAAGATTTCCAGCGAGCTCTATTACCTCATCGTCAGTTAAGCCTTTGATGTCTTCCTGGCGCTGGCCGATCTTGTTGTACACATCGGTAACCAGCTTTCTGACTTCAGAGGCCTTCTTCTTGGCATCCAGCATTTCACCGATTCGGTTGCCAAGACCCTTCGCCGCCGCACCAAGGTGCGTCTCTAGAACCTGACCAACGTTCATGCGTGATGGCACACCAAGAGGATTCAAAACGATATCTATCGGCTCGCCCTTCTCGTCGTAAGGCATGTCTTCTACCGGCATAATTACCGAGATAACACCCTTGTTTCCGTGACGACCAGCCATCTTGTCGCCCGGCTGAATCCGACGCTTAATTGCCAGGTAAACCTTAACGATCTTCAAAACACCAGGAGCCAGATCATCACCTTGGGTGAGTTTCTTTCTCTTGTCTTCGAATCGCTCGTCTAGCTCGGCAAGTCTTTCCTTAAGCTGCTCTTCAGCACGCTCTAACTGCGAGTTGACTACATCGTTGGACATGCGCAGCTTGAACCAATCTTCTCTAGGAAGACCTTCAAGATAGTCCGCTGTAACTTTCTGGCCCTTCTTCAACTTTGGACCACCGGCTACAACTTTTCCTACCAAGGCTTGCTGCAATCTTTCAAAAGTAGCGCCTTCGACGATGCGATATTCATCATCGATATCTTTGCGAACCTTCGATAGCTGCGTCTCTTCAATTTCGACGGCACGCTGATCCTTCTCGAGACCGTCACGAGTGAAGACCTGCACATCTATAACCGTACCCTTGACGCTGGTAGGCACTCGTAGCGAAGTATCTTTTACGTCAGACGCTTTCTCACCGAAAATTGCACGCAGTAGTTTTTCTTCTGGCGTTAGCTGGGTTTCACCCTTAGGTGTCACCTTGCCGACTAATATGTCGCCAGCGCCGACTTCAGCACCTATGTAGACAATGCCGGACTCGTCCAGCTTGCTCAGCGCACCTTCGCCAACGTTAGGAATATCAGCTGTAATCTCTTCAGAACCTAACTTGGTATCGCGAGCCACACAGGTCAGTTCCTGAATGTGAATCGTAGTGAAGCGATCTTCCTTAACTACACGCTCTGATATTAAGATCGAATCTTCGAAGTTGTATCCGTTCCAAGGCATAAATGCAATACGCATATTCTGCCCCAGGGCCAGTTCACCCATATCGATGGAAGGACCGTCTGCCAGGATGTCGCCTCTGGCAATCGTGTCGCCATCCTTAACTAATGGTCGCTGGCTAATACAGGTATTCTGATTCGAACGGGTGTACTTAGTCAGGTTGTAGATATCCACACCCGCCTCACCCGCATCAGTCTCTTCGTCTCTTACACGCACGATAATACGAGCCGCATCTACGCTCTCGATGACACCGCCGCGGAATGCAACAACACACACGCCTGAATCATGCGCCACATTGCGCTCCATCCCAGTACCAACCAAAGGCTTCTCAGTCTTCAGCGTGGGCACTGCCTGGCGTTGCATGTTCGAGCCCATCAGGGCCCGGTTAGCATCGTCGTGCTCGAGGAAAGGAATCAATGCCGCCGCCACAGACACCATCTGCTGTGGAGCCACATCCATATAGTCAACTTCTTCGCGTGGCTTTAAGAGAGTCTCGCCCTTATAACGCACGGTGACGAGGTTATCGACAAAGCCCTTCTTCTTATCGATGGCCGCACTAGCCTGAGCAATAACAAAATCGCTCTCGTCGATTGCTGACAGGTAATCGATCTCATCTGTTACTTTGTTGTTAACTACTTTTCTGTAGGGGCTTTCTAGAAAGCCATAGTTATTTGTGCGCGCATAGGTCGCAAGCGAGTTGATCAGACCAATATTTGGACCCTCTGGGGTCTCAATTGGACATACTCGACCATAATGAGTCGGATGCACGTCGCGCACTTCAAAACCTGCTCTCTCACGCGTCAGACCGCCCGGCCCTAGAGCCGATACGCGTCGCTTATGCGTCACTTCGGAAAGAGGATTGTTCTGATCCATAAACTGCGAAAGCTGACTGGAACCAAAGAACTCCTTGATCGCTGCTGCTACTGGCTTCGCGTTGATCATGTCCTGTGGCATTAAGCCTTCAGAGTCAGCCATGCTCAGTCGTTCTTTCACTGCACGCTCAACACGGACTAGTCCGACTCGGAATTGATTCTCTGCCATCTCACCTACAGAGCGAATACGACGGTTACCCAGGTGATCGATATCATCAACCGAACCGAAGCCATTACGAATTCCGACCAGCGTCTTCAACACGTCGACGATGTCTTCCTGACTAAGAACCATCATACCTTCCGACTCGGGGCGACCAAGGCGGCGGTTGAACTTCATACGGCCGACGGCAGATAGATCGTAACGCTCTGGAGAGAAGAATAGGTTAGAGAACAAGTTCTCTGCAGATTCCTTCGTAGGCGGCTCACCTGGACGCATCATGCGATAGATCTCGACCATAGCTTCCAATTTCGAAGTAGTGCCGTCGATACGCAGCGTATGAGAGATAAATGGACCGCAATCCAGATCATTCGTGAAGATAGTTTGAAACTGCTTAACACCTGCCTCAAAAAACTGCTCTATCACTTCGTCTGTAATCTCGGTATTACACGGAACTAAAACCTCACCAGTCTCTTCGTTGATCACATCCGCTGCGAGGGCGGCACCAATAAGGTACTCATTCTCTACAACCAGATTAGTGAGCTTCGCTGTCTCCATTTGACGTACGTGACGCGAAGTAATACGACGGCCAGCTTCTACGATTTCCTTACCCTTCTTATCCAGAATCGGGAAAGTTAGAACTTCACCACGCAGTCGAGAAGGTATCAATTCCAAAGAAACAACGGGCTCTTTGTCTTTACCCTTCGTTGTAATCTTGAATCCATTGTTCTCGTAGAACATCTCCAGAATTTCCTGCGAGCCGTAGCCTAGAGCGCGCAGCAATACCGATGCAGGCAACTTGCGACGACGGTCGATACGAACATAGACCATATCCTTAGGATCGAATTCGAAGTCGAGCCAAGAACCACGGTAGGGAATAACCCGCGCAGAATAGAGTAGTTTTCCTGAGCTGTGTGTCTTACCACGGTCATGGTCAAAGAACACACCTGGCGATCTATGTAGCTGTGAAACCACTACACGCTCAGTACCATTGATCACAAAGGTACCGGAATCTGTCATCAATGGGATCTCGCCCATGTAAACTTCTTGCTCTTTGATGTCCTTGATAGTTTGTACCGTTGATTCCTTATCATAAAGAATCAACCGAACCTTAACCCTTAAGGAAACAGAATAAGTAGAACCACGTAGCTGACATTCTTTGACGTCAAACGCGGGCTTTCCAAGGTTGTAGCTGACATATTCCAGAACTGCTTTGCCGGAATAGCTGACGATAGGGAATACAGATTTGAACGCGGCATGTAAGCCTTGCTCAAGACGCTCTTCAACAGGCGCGTCAACCTGAGTAAACTGTTTATAGGAATCGACTTGTATAGACAAGAGGTAAGGGATATCCATCGCACTTGGCAGTTTGCCGAAGTTCTTGCGGATACGTTTTTTCTCTGTATACGAATAGGCCATTGATGTGTTCCTAGCGTTGTGTTCTGTTGGCATTAACTACTGGCAGAATATTTCTGCGTTTTGCTTGTTCTTTCGCTCTGCGCGACTAGCACTTTGACGACGGAACAAGGCACGGCCATGAAGCCGGCCTTTCTTACTCGAAAATACAACGAACTCACGCCAGGTGCGTTTTAGGCACCCGGCGCTTATCGTTTTGTAGCAATTGCTTACTACTTAAGCTCAACGGTTGCGCCAGCTTCTTCCAAAGCTTTCTTGGCTTCATCCGCTTCTGCTTTAGGAGCAGCTTCCTTAAGAGTTGATGGAGCACCATCAACCAATTCCTTAGCCTCTTTAAGACCCAGGCCAGTGATACCGCGTACAGCTTTAATGACGTTTACTTTCTTCTCGCCTACAGCTGTCAGAACGATATCAAACTCAGTCTGCTCTTCTGCGGGAGCTGCGTCACCCGCTGCTGCCGCTGGAGCTGCCGCAACTGCTGCAGCTGCTGAAACACCGAATTTTTCTTCCATTGCTTCTACCAGTTGAACTACGTCCATTACTGACATGTCTGCAATTGCTTCTAATACATCTTCTTTGGAAAGAGCCATGACCCTTATCTCCTACTTTCAATTATTTAATTAAGTTAAGTTGTTACTAATCTTTCCCAATCATTCACACAAGGAACTAGGCTGCTTCCTGCTTCTGGTCTCGAACAGCTGCAACAGCTCGTGTTGCTTTCGAGGGAACCTCAATCATGGTTCTGGCCAGTTTCGTTACAGGCGCTATCATAACGCTCATAAGCATGGATAGCGCCTGATCGTGAGTAGGCAACTTCGCCAACACGTCGATCTGATCCGCATCCAATAACTTGCCACCAACAGAGAGTGCTTTGATGTCAAAATTCTCTTTCTCTTTAGCAAAATCCTTAAGCACACGCGCTGCGGCGCCGGGATCTTCTTCAGAGAACGCAAGAATAGTAGGACCGACCAAAACTTCTTGAATACATTCGAATTCAGTGCCTTCAACTGCTTTCTTGAGCAGCGTGTTTCTAACAACACGAAGGTAGACATTGTTTTCTCTTGCAGTCTTTCGAAGCTCAGTCATATCACTAACAGTTACGCCCCGATAATCGGCGAGTACCGCTGACAAAGCACTGATAGCAGCCGTATTGACTTCCGAAACGATTTGTTTCTTATCTTCTAGTCTAATAGCCACTAGCTAAACTCCTTAGGTTGACCGATTTCTCGGTCGCGATTTAGCATGAATCGATCACTCTCTTCATACCTTTGCTATTCGGTGATTAAAATTTAGCGTTACACTAAATCGGGCTTCACCATCTGCGTAGGAAATTAAGCGGCCGCACCCAAACAAGGCGGTCGCACCTACGGTCTTTGACAGCTTCACTTTCGCGAAACCCCAAAGTCTGTTGAAGAGGGCTACGCCGCTCTTCGAATCGTTTACTGCTTAATTAGTTCGATTAGTCTTAAAGCTCTTGTTTAAAGAACTAGCGAAGACTGGTCTATCTGCAATCCAGGGCCCATAGTCGAAGAAAGGACAACCTTCTTTATATAGACACCCTTGGATGATGCCGGCTTGGCTTTCTTTAGGTCTGCCAATAAAGCTTCCAGGTTTGCCTTAACTGCAGGGGCATCAAACCCCACTTTACCGATGCCGCCATGAACAATACCGTTCTTGTCTGTTCTGTAACGAACCTGACCGGATTTAGCGTTCTTCACTGCCGTCTCAACATCTGGAGTAACTGTTCCAACTTTAGGATTAGGCATCAAACCACGTGGACCAAGAACCGTCCCTAGCTTGCCCACCACACGCATGGCGTCTGGCGTTGCAATGACTACGTCGAAGTCCAGGTTTCCTGCCTGAATGGATTCTGCCAGGTCATCGAAGCCTACAACGTCAGCGCCTGCGGCCTTTGCCTTCTCCGCGTTTTCGCCCTGAGCGAACACCGCTACGCGCACGTCTTTGCCTGTGCCGTTAGGTAGAATAGTAGAGCCACGCACAGCTTGATCGGATTTACGCGCGTCGATGCCAAGGTTTACGCTGACATCAAAAGACTCACTGAATTTCTTCGATGCGAATTCACTAATGATCGCAACAGCTTCTTCAACCGAGTAAGCCTTACCCGCTTCAACTTTTTCCGCTAGCTGCTTTTGTTTTTTGGATAATTTAGCCATCTTATTCCACTCCCTCGACTTCTATACCGGCGCTACGCGCGCTGCCTGCAAGAGTGCGAACCGCAGCATCCATATCGGCGGCGGTGAGATCAGGCATTTTCTGAGTTGCTATTTCTTCGAGCTGGGCACGATTTACTTTACCCACTTTCTCTGTGTTTGGACGCCCACTACCTTTCTTAAGCCCGGCTGCTTTGCGAAGCAGCACGGAGGCAGGAGGTGTCTTTGTAATAAAGGTAAAACTGCGATCTGCATAAACAGTAATAACCACAGGAATCGGCAAGCCCGGCTCAAGTGCTTGAGTCTGGGCATTGAATGCCTTACAGAATTCCATGATATTCACGCCGTGTTGACCGAGTGCCGGGCCAACAGGTGGACTTGGGTTAGCTTTGCCCGCGCCAACTTGTAGCTTGATATAAGCCAGTACTTTCTTAGCCATGTCTTTCTCCTTTGGGTTCGAACGTCCGCTTTAGCCTCGCAGCTAAGCAAACTCCCCGGCGCTCCCTAACAATGTTAATAGAGCGGCTTTGTTTTGGAAGAGATT
Organism: Gammaproteobacteria bacterium; assembly: GCA_029253585.1. Lineage (GTDB taxonomy): Bacteria > Pseudomonadota > Gammaproteobacteria > Pseudomonadales > Pseudohongiellaceae > UBA9145. Next base: position 1,467 of record JAQWZF010000018.1, on the reverse strand, counting down.
ATTCCCCTTCCCCGTTCAAAAGGGTCAGAGTAAAATTTTCGTCGAATTTAGTTAGAGTTCTCTATAACCAAGCTGGAAATTTTACTCTGACCCCTACCAATCAACTCTTTTCGACCTGTCCGAACTCAAGCTCTACAGGAGTCGAACGACCGAAAATTAGTACAGCCACACGTAATCTGCTCTTCTCATAATTAACTTCTTCAACGGTACCCGTGAAGTCATTAAATGGACCATCTGTGACCCGAACCATTTCACCCGGCTCGTAGATAGTCTTATGTGTTGGAGCTTCCTCGCTATCCTCCATTCTCTGGAGAATCTTGTTCGCTTCTTTATCTGTAATTGGGGCTGGTTTCTCTGCCGTGCCACCAATAAACCCCATCACTCGGGGTGTGTCTTTTACTAAATGCCAGGTATCGTCATTAAGCTCCATATGAACCAAGACATATCCTGGAAAGAATTTACGCTCGCTCTTTCGCTTTTGACCGGCGCGCATCTCTACAACTTCTTCGGTAGGCACTAACACTTCATCGAAGTAATCATCCATGCCTGAAAGCGCTACCCGCTCCTTCAGAGCAAGCATTACTTTTTTCTCATAGCCTGAATAGGCATGAACTACGTACCAGCGTTTTGCCATTTTTACCTCTAGCCAATCATCGATGAAATAACGCCGTTCAATCCCCAATCCAGTAGCCAAAGAATAAAAGCTACAATGAATATGACGATTAGGACTACGATAGTAGTCTGCGTTGTTTCTTGTCTTGTTGGCCAAACAACTTTTCTGATCTCAACTCTCGCATCTAGGCACAAGTTGACAAAGGCCCGCCCTCTAATTGTCTGGGCGCCAATCCATCCAGCCGCGCCGGCTGCAACAAGCAAGCCTAGCGTTCTAAACAATAATGATTCCGTAGCGAAATAAGAATTAGCGTAGATAGCAGCGACCACAATCGCTATCACGACTGCCCACTTGATTAAATCTAACTTACCGTCTTCGCTTTCTATTTTCTCGGACATACAATTTTCTTTATCTCTTTATTCTAGACATCTAATTAACGACTTCCGACAGCAACCTTCGCTATCTATTCTCTTCCGAATGGCTACACGGAAGAATTCCTGCCTTTAGTTGGCAGGCCAGGAGGGAATCGAACCCCCAACCTGCGGTTTTGGAGACCGCTGCTCTGCCAATTGAGCTACTGGCCTACTATTTCTCTAAAGGTCATCGGTACCGTAAATTCTCGTTGATGATAATTAAGGGGCTTAAGCTTCGGGCCCCAGAGCTTCGCTGTATCTAATAAAATAACTTAGAAACACTAAAGACGACTTAGCCGGAACACCCTTATGGGTGGTCCGGCTAAGCAAATGGTCTTTCGAATTTACTCGAAGATTTTGGCTACGACGCCCGCGCCTACTGTACGTCCACCCTCACGGATAGCAAAGCGCAGACCTTCATCCATCGCAATTGGCGCTATC
>JAQWZF010000014.1 GCA_029253585.1 Gammaproteobacteria bacterium | reverse complement strand
ACCCGGTCCCAGCGATTGTCTCTGTCCATGGCATAGAAGCGGCCGCAGATCGACGCGACTCGACCCTTGTTTGAGCCGGTAAGTGTCTTCTCTGCGCGAATTAGGCTGGGCAGTGCGCTGCGCGGTGGCGTGTCACGGCCGTCCAGAAACGCATGCAGATAGATTCTCGGCGCGCCGTTGCGAATGGCGAGCTCTATCATCGCGATTATCTGATCTTCGTGGCTGTGAATGCCGCCCGGTGACATGAGCCCGAATATATGCAGCGCCGAATCCGCCTCGATGGACTTCTTTACGGCGTCAGTCAGGACGGGATTGCGGAAGAATGTCTCTTCTTCTATATCTTTGTCGATACGGGTCAGGCTCTGGTACACAACCCTGCCCGCGCCCAGATTCATATGGCCTACCTCGGAGTTGCCCATCTGCCTAGCCGGCAGGCCTACAGATTTTCCCGAGGTATCGATGAGGGTATGGGGTCTGTCCTTCCACAGAGCATCCCACACCGGGCTATCTGCACTGTGAATAGCGTTGCTGCTGGTCTCTTCCCGATAGCCCCAGCCATCCAGTATTAGAAGTAGCGCGGTCTTTTTCTTGTCGGTATCGATATCAAGCATGAGGTGGTTCGAGTTCCTGTTCTAAGCTGCTAATTGGAGCGCATTATTATCCTCGAAAGCGGCAGGCATAGCGAGAAGCTAGCGCCTGCTTGAGTTTCTCGCTGTAGTAATGCCGCCAGCCGACAACGATGACTGGCCAGTCTTCCGCAGACCTTCTTAAAGCCGCGGGACACGTGTATACTTGCACCCCTTTTTTGCGGCCCTTATCTTAACCGAAGCGCAGCGTAGTCGTAGTCTAAATCCGTAGCTACGCTCAGCCGTTCGATAGGTGTCTTGCAGAGTTTGATGTACAGGTGGGCAAGCAGTTCAGCCCCGGAATACCGAGTAGACTATGGCGCAATTTTTAGAATTTATTGGCAATCACCTGGTGCTATCCAGCTTATGGTTGGTTGCGTTCGGTGCGATTGTCTTCTACCACCAGCGCACAGGCAGCAAGGGCGTTGGACCGCAGCAGGCGGTAATGCTGATAAACCGCAGTGATGCTATTGTGGTAGATGTGCGTGATAAGAAGGAGTTCGAGAGCGGGCACATCGTCGATTCGATCCATATTCCCCTTGCGAAGCTGGATCAACGGGTTACCGAGCTCAAGAAATACCAGGATAAACCGGTCATCGTCGTTTGCAAGCTTGGGCAGCATTCCGGCGATGCGGCGAAGAAGATTCAGGCGGCGGGGCATGAACAGGTGTTCAAGCTCTCCGGTGGCGTGACCGAATGGAAGGCACAGTCGATGCCTCTAATCGTCTAGGCGCCACAATTGTCTAAGTACGAGGAAATTGCAGCATAACTACCATTAAACAAATCGTTAAAATATAGGATTCAACATGGCAGAGAATGAAGGCAACACCCAAGAAACCGCAGCAGCAGAGCAGTCCGAACAGCGACAATTCGCCTTGCAGCGCATCTATCTGAAGGATTCATCTTTCGAGTCACCGGGCAGCCCTGCAGTCTTCCAAGGCGAATGGCAGCCGAAACTTAACTTCGATATCAAGACCCGAAACGCCAAGATGCAGGACGACCTGTTTGAGGTGGTATTGGTGCTGACCGTTGAGGCCACTCAAGAAGATAAGCCGGCATTCGTAGTCGAAGTGCATCAGGCGGGCGTATTCACGGTCAGGGATTTCGAGGGTGAGCAGCTTGAGCAGCTTCTGGCTACTTTCTGTCCAAATATTTTGTTCCCTTACGCGCGCGAGGTTATCGACTCGCTGGTAGTGAAGGGAAGCTTTCCTGCGCTGATGTTGACGCCAATCAACTTCGAGGCGCTCTACGCGCAGCAGAAGCTGGCGCAGCAGGACGCGGCCGCGAATGCCGAGGCACCAGCACCTGAGGAAGTTAACTAAGCCGGCTATTTGCCTGTAGCGAAGCCTCGTTGACGCCAGGCTTCGTAGACCACGACGGCCGTCGCATTGGAGAGATTCAGGCTACGGCTTTCGGGCAACATGGGGATGCGCAGCAACTGCTCAGTCCCCAGCTGCTCCCTGATAGCGTCGGGTAAGCCGCGGGTCTCAGGCCCGAACACCAGAAAATCACCCGCCTCGAACCTAATCTCGTTATAGTGCGCCGTTGCCTTGGTGCTGATCCCAAATAGCCGACCGTCTCCATGCTTGCCCATGAAGTCCTGCCAGCCGTCATATTGCGAAATACCGGCATACTCGTGGTAGTCGAGACCGGCTCGCCGCATTCTCTTGTCATCTAGCTCGAACCCGAAGGGTTTGATCAGATGCAGGTGTGAACCTGTATTTGCAGCTAAACGGATAATATTTCCCGTATTTGGGGGTATTTCAGGCTCAAAAAGTACGATATTGATCAAAAATTCACCAGTTTGGTAGACAGTGCTCACTTCTCGCAGCATAAAAATCGAGAAAATTGGATTTGTAGGCTATTCGAATCTTTCCCGCTTTTTGCCCGAGCTTTTATCAGTCAAAAGCCACTTCTTCCCAAGCGCCTGAATATTATCCCTAGTTTATCCAACTGATTAGAGCATTTTATTCTAGAATTTAGTGGCTTAAAGGATATTCTTGCATGGCTTCCTTAAACTCTTGGACGTGTTTGCTTGCAAGACGGGATCTTTAGCTCCGAAACAGAGCTAAGTCTTGGGATTCCGAATGTCTTTACTGATTATATGATTCGTCGCCAAGCTAATAAGGCAGCACAGCGGTGCCATGCCGCTAGGTTTGAAGCATCTGCTAGCTAGCGGATATTTTAGCATTGTCTTCATCGGCACCCAGTTCTTTAATTTTTCGTGTGAGGGTATTCCTTCCCCAGCCAAGCAGATTCGCCGCATCTCTTCGGCGTCCCGCCGTGTGTTTAAGTGCAATATCGATCATAGTGCGCTCGAACATCGGTGTAGCCTGATTCAGGATGCCCACGTTGCCCAGGCTGAGTTGCTGGTCTGCCCATTGGTGCAGACCACTAGTCCAGTCGCCGCTCTGACCCACAGTGGCTTTCTGTCCCGCAAACTCGGGAGGCAGGTCGGTCATATAGACCTCACGGCTAGATGCCATGACGGTTATCCAACGACAAAAGTTTTCCAGCTGGCGAACATTGCCAGGCCAGCTTAGTCCGGTGAGGTATTTCTCTGTTTCCGGGCGCAGTGTCTTCGCTTCTACATCCAGTTCCTTCGCGGCCGTATGCAGAAAATGACTGGCTAGCTTTGGAATATCTTCGCGTCTGTCGCTAAGGCGTGGAATATGGATGCGAATGACATTCAGGCGATGGAACAGGTCTTCGCGGAATTCATGCTGCTCAACAAGCTTCTCCAGATCTTGGTGCGTCGCCGCGATGATTCTTACATCGACCTTGATGGAGGTATGTCCGCCAACGCGATAGAACTCGCCGTCGGAAAGCACGCGCAACAGGCGTGTCTGCGTCTCAGCTGGCATGTCGCCGATCTCATCCAGAAACAGGCTGCCACCATCGGCCTGTTCGAAGCGTCCGGTGCGCTGGGAGGTGGCTCCGGTGAACGCGCCTTTCTCGTGGCCGAATAATTCCGACTCGATTAACTCTTTAGGTATCGCCGCCACGTTCAGAGGCACGAAGGCCTTACCGTTGCGCGGACTATGCTGATGTAGTGCGCGTGCTACCAGTTCCTTACCGGTGCCGGATTCGCCGTTGATTAACACGGAGATATTCGACTGTGAGAGCCGGCCTATGGCGCGAAATACTTCCTGCATTGCCGGCGCCTCGCCGATGATCTCCTGCTGTTTAACGACCTCGGCATCGCTGGTTTCTTCGCTCTGCTCGCGGGCGTGTTCCAGCGCGCGATTCGTCATAGCGATCGCATCTTCGATATCGAAGGGCTTGGGCAGGTACTCGAAGGCGCCGCGGCTATAGGATGAAACGGCACTATCGAGATCGGAATGTGCCGTCATGATGATCACTGGCAGTTCGGGGTGTTGCTCCTGGATCGTCGAGAGCAGGTCCAGCCCGCTGATGCCGGGCATGCGGATATCACTGATAATCGCGTCGGGTAATTCCTGCTCGAGTCTATGCAATAGGTCATTGCCGTTCTCAAAAGATTCGGTATGCAGACCAGTCTTGCCCAGAGATTTTTCCAGTACCCAGCGGATGGATCGATCGTCATCCAGAATCCAGACAGAATTATTCGAGTTCATAAATCAGTACCTTTTGAAGCAGTCGGCTTGCGCCCGAAAATAGTCGAATTCTAAAAATACGCGTTCTGCACTGCTGTTAAGTTCCAGCCGGTGCTATAGGCAGAATCACCGTAAAACAAGTTGCGCCGGGTCTGCTCTCGCACTCTATGACCCCCTTGTGCTGGTTAACGATCGAATGCGTGATCGACAGTCCCAGGCCGGTACCCTCGGCACGGCCGCTAATCATTGGGTAGAAAATCGAATCGATCATCTCCGGCTTGATGCCGGGGCCGTTATCGATAATCTTTATACTGGCCGCTAATCTGTGAAACTTGGCGCCTATGGTCGCATTTCGAATAATGCGGGTGCGCAGATAGATGCGGCCAAGGTTATGTTCTACCTCCGGGCTGAACAGTGCCTGCATCGCGTTTCGCACGATATTCAACATCGCCTGAATCAGCTGAGATGAATCTGCTAATACAGTTGGTATGCTGGGGTCATAGTCTCGAATTAATTCGATGCCGTTACCACTTATCTCTGCCTCTACCAGGCTGCGTACACGCTCCATAACCTCATGTAGATTGACTGGCTCCATCTTTAGCGGCTGGCGGGATCCTACCAGCCGGTCTACGAGTTTGTGCAGGCGGTCTGCTTCCTCGATGATTACATTGGTATAGTCGCTCAGCTCTTCGCTATTGAGTTCCGCTGCCAGCAATTGGGCGGCACCACGAATCCCCCCCAGGGGATTCTTTATCTCATGAGCCAGGCCGCGAACTAATTCTCTTGTGGTCGCGTGTGTGCTGTTCAGCGACTCTTCGCGACTTATACGATACGAATGCTCAAGAGACGTTATCTCTAACAGGACCCAGCGCTCGCCGTTCTCTTCGAAGGGCGTTATCGTGTAGTCAACGTCTACAGTCTTGCCGTGCATCAGCTTTAGCTGGGTCTGCCGCTTGGTAAAGCTATTGCTGTTGGCCAGGGCTGTCTGCATCTCACCTATATCTTCTGCGGCCTTGATCAACAAATCACCGATGAAGAGCATATTGGCTTTGCGCACGCTGATCTCCAGCAAATTCTCGGCAGCTACATTTAGATAGAGCAGGCGCAAGTCCTTATCCAGCATCACAACACCGGTCTTCAGGTTGTCTAGTAATCGCTTGTGCACATTGTTCTGGGTCACTGTTGCTACTTCTCTATCGATGGTCTCGCGGCGGTTTTGTTGGGTATCAACCCTGCAGCCCTGTTCATGGAGCGGGAGAATTACCTACCCGACCGCGAAAGCTTCTCTCTACTTGCTATGCAATAAGTAAACCAAGAGAAGCGATAGTGGTGAAGATCACTTTTTACGGGGCTTATCCATATTTTTGGATCGGCAATCCCGGATGTGGAAGTTATTAATGCACCATAATAGTGCGTATGCCGATGGGCTGCAATATTAAGGAACACAAAAAAGCCCGGTCAATGACCGGGCTTCTCGGTAAAGCTAAGCTGAATACTATGCAAGGCCTTCTTTAGTGGTCTTGATAATAGCCGCTGCCACCTTGTAGGGGTCAGCGTTCGAGGCAGTACGACGGTCTTCCAGGCGTCCTTTCCAGCCATCTTCAACTGTGCCGATTGGGATACGAATCGACGCGCCACGATCGGATACTCCGTAGCTGAATTCATCGATAGACTGAGTCTCGTGTAGACCTGTCAAGCGATGATCGTTGTTGGCGCCATAGACGCTGATGTGACGATCGATATTCTTGCCGAATTCCTCACAGATCTTGGTGAAGATAGATTCGTCACCATTCTCACGCATAGGGCCATTGGAGAAGTTGGCGTGCATGCCGGAGCCATTCCAGTCTAGTTCCTTACCTAGTGGCTTGGGCTCATAGTTGATCGACAGACCGTAGCGCTCAGCTGTGCGCTCCAGGAGGTATCTTGCTACCCAGATTTCGTCGCCAGCTCTTTTCGCGCCCTTGGCAAAAATTTGAAATTCCCACTGACCGGCAGCAACTTCGGCGTTGATGCCTTCGAAGCCAAGACCGGCTTCAAGACACAGGTCCATGTGGTCTTCTATAACTTCGCGGCCGAACGCATTCTGGGCGCCAACAGAGCAGTAGTAGGGGCCTTGAGGGCCGGGGTAGCCGCCCGAAGGAAAGCCGGGAGGAAGATTAGTCTTTAGATCCCACAGGAAATACTCCTGTTCGAAACCGAACCAGAAGTCTTCATCGTCGTCATCGATAGTGGCGCGGCCATTTGATGAGTGGGGTGTGCCGTCGGCATTCAATACCTCGGTCATTACTAGGTAGGCATTCGCGCGATCTGGGTCTGGATAGACAGCTACTGGCTTGAGTAGGCAGTCGGAATCATCGCCTTCGGCCTGTTGAGTGGAGCTGCCGTCAAATGACCACACCGGGCACTCTTCTAGAGTGCCGCCAAAATCCGTGCGTACTTGAGTCTTGCTGCGCAGTGTTTGAGTTGGCTGATAACCGTCAAGCCAGATGTATTCTAATTTCGATTTCATTTTCTATCCCTTCTCCTAATCGCTATCGACTATTTGATAATGTGTGACTTGTGCTCTTTTTCTTGCCCCCCCGGCTTAGGGCTAACTGCTTTATGCCGACACGGCGAAGCTGAGAGAGCCTATCAGCTTTTGCTGTTTCTTTAGCAAGGCCCTGCGACTAAATATGCGCTGCGTAATCAGCTATACTTCCGCGGCTTGCCTTATGCGTTAGAGGAGGAGCAAAATATATGCCATTACTGGCATCGCTGCAAAGCCCTATTTTACCGGGCGAGCGAGATGCGATTCAAATAGATTGCACTATAAATGTGCATATACAAATATAATGCACATATATGGTGCAAAAAGTGTGTTATTCCTTGATTGTTGCGCCCTCAAGCTACCGTTGCTGCTGCGCGCTGCACTATTTGGTCAACAAATAGAGTCTAGGCAACAAATAAAGCCTTCTAAAGAGTTGATAAAGACAAGATGTTATTCCTCATCAAGCTTTTTCCCGAAATTACGATCAAGAGCCGCCCCGTGCGCTGGCGATTTATTCGTCAGCTGCTTAAAAATATAAGGTCGGTGATCGTTGAGCTCGACCCCGGGATTACGGTTACTGGAGAATGGGACAATCTAGAGGTCGAAACCTCGACGGATGATGCCCAGCTAGTGGCGCAAATCAGCGAACGGCTGGCCTGCACGCCGGGAATCGCGAAGTTTCTGGAAGTGGATAAGCATCCTCTTGGAGACCTAGATTACATATTAGATCTGGCGCTGAAGTATCACCGCGGGAAATTGCAAGGGAAGACATTCGCCGTGCGCTGCAAGCGCACAGGCAAGCAAACTTTTCAGTCTACCGATGTCGAGAGCTATGTGGGCGCAGGCCTCAACAATCAGACTGAGGCGGCCGGGGTGAGACTAAAAAATCCGGATGTGACCGTTCTGATAGAGGTGCGGCACGACTCGGTATTCATGGTGAGGGAACAGAAGACTGGCATGGGTGGTTTTCCCTTGGGCTGTCAGGATTCGGTGCTGTCTCTTATATCCGGAGGTTTCGATTCTTCGGTTTCCAGCTATCTATGCATCAAGCGGGGTTTGCAGACCCATTACTGCTTCTTCAATCTGGGCGGCAAGGCGCACGAATTAGCGGTAAAAGAGGTGGCTCTCTTTCTGTGGATGAAATATCACGCGTCTCATAGGGTGAAATTCATCTCCGTACCCTTCGAGGGTGTGGTCGAGGAGATCCTGAACAATGTGGATAATGCACACATGGGTGTTGTGCTAAAGCGCATCATGCTGCGCGCCGCCGAGAAGTTGGCGCAGGGCCTTCATATCGAAGCGCTAGTAACCGGGGAGAGTGTAGCGCAGGTATCCAGCCAAACCCTGGCGAATCTTTCTGTTATTGATAGGGCGACTGACTGCCTGGTGCTGCGGCCGCTAGCAACCTCGGACAAGCAGGAGATTATCGACATCGCCCGTGCGATTGGCACCGAGGAGTTTTCCAAGGATATTCCCGAGTATTGTGCGGTTATCTCTAATAAGCCAACCACCCACGCGAAGCTGGAGCGGGTCGAGTGGGAGGAGAGTAATTTCGACATGGCGGTGCTGGATACGGCGCTGGAAAATGCAAGGCATCAGCTTATCAGCGAGTTAGTGGATGATCTCAGCGCGGAAGCAGCCCAGCTAAAGATCGTATCGACGCTAGATAGCGATAGTACCGTAATCGATATTCGTCACCCCGACGAAGTCGATATTAGAGCGTTTCCCCTGTCGGGTGAGGCCCTGAAGGCCGAATTATTGAACATCCCGTTCTATAGGCTTAGAAGCACCTTTACCGACCTGGATAAAGACAAGTGTTATCTGCTGTATTGCGGTAGGGGCATGATGAGCCGCCTCCATGCCGCTAATCTAGTCGATGAGGGCTTTGGCAATGTGTCGGTACTGGAACTGGAAAGCGCCTCAAAGCAGTAGAATTTGCTGTAATAGGCCTGTTCTAAAATCAAATAAATCCCCGAGATTACTAATCTTTCCCTGCTGTCTCGTGTATACTCGCCGCCTTTTGTGTAGCTGCTCGCCAAGGCGTGATTCAGGCTGCATCTCTCGTCTTTCTTAAGTGTTACGGGCTCAGGGTGACGAGTAAAATTTATTTAGTAAAACATTGGTGGAACTACTGTGATTGAGAAGATTCGAAATATTGCGATTATCGCGCACGTTGACCATGGCAAGACGACTCTGGTCGATAAGTTGCTGCATCAATCGGGGACCCTCGAGTCTCGCGGCCAGAGTGTCGAGCGTGTCATGGATTCCAATGATCAGGAGCGTGAGCGCGGAATCACGATTCTTGCGAAGAACACGGCAATTAACTGGAACGGTTACCACATCAATATCGTGGATACTCCGGGGCACGCCGACTTTGGTGGCGAGGTTGAGCGGGTGCTGTCTATGGTCGACAGCGTACTCCTTCTAGTCGATGCAGTTGACGGGCCGATGCCACAGACTCGCTTCGTAACACAGAAGGCTTTCGCCCAGGGCCTTAACCCGATTGTAGTCATTAACAAGATAGACCGTGACGGCGCCAGACCTGACTGGGTAGTCAACGAAGTGTTCGATCTCTTCGACAAGTTGGGTGCAACAGATGAGCAGCTAGATTTTCCTATTATCTATGCTTCGGCCCTGGACGGAATTGCGGGCCACGAGATGGATCAGATGGCAACGGACATGCAGCCGCTGTTCGAGACAGTCATCGAGAAGGTTCCGCCACCCGATGTAGTTATTGACGCACCATTCAAGATGCAGATCAGTGCCCTGGACTATAACAGCTACGTAGGTGTGATTGGCGTAGGTCGCGTCACTGGTGGCAAGGCGCACACCAACCAACAGGTAATCATCATCGATCGTGAAGGAAATTCACGTAAGGGAAAGATTCTCCAGGTTAAGAGTCATCTGGGTCTGGAGCGTATCGATGTCGCCGAGGCGCAGGCCGGAGAGATTGTTTGTATTTCCGGTATCGATAAGCTGAATATTTCTGACACGCTATGCGATCCAGATCATCCCGATCCGATGCCGCCACTGTCTGTGGATGAGCCGACAATCAGCATGACGTTTCAAGTGAACGACTCGCCATTTGCCGGGCGCGAGGGCAAATATATCACCACGCGTCAGATCAAGGATCGCCTCGAGAGAGAGTTGCTCTATAACGTAGCGCTGCGCGTAGAGCAGGGTGAGACACCGGATAAGTACAAGGTCTCGGGTCGTGGAGAATTGCATCTTTCAGTGTTGATCGAGAGCATGCGTCGCGAAGGGTTTGAGCTCGCGGTGTCCAGACCAGAAGTTATTCTGCATGAAGAAGACGGCGTATTGAAAGAGCCTGTCGAGTCACTGGTCATCGATTGTGATGATCAACATCAGGGCTCGGTAATGGAAGAGTTGGGTCTCAGGCGTGCAGACCTGCAAGACATGCTCCCAGACGGCAAGGGCCGAGTGCGCCTGCAGTTCTTGATTCCTACTCGTGGATTGATTGGCTTCCGCTCTATGTTCTTAAGCATGACATCGGGCTCAGGTTTGATGACTCACGTATTCGATCATTACGGCGATTTCAAAGACATGGAACTGGCTGCGCGCTCTAGAGGTGTCTTAGTGTCCATGGTGAAGGGTAAGGTACTTGGCTTTTCGCTATTCAACCTGCAGGAGCGTGGCAAATTATTCGTAGGACCAAACGTAGAAACCTACGAGGGCATGATCATCGGCTTGCACAGTCGCGAGAATGACCTGGCTGTTAACCCAATCAAGGGCAAGCAGCTGACGAATGTACGTGCCTCAGGAACAGATGAAAACATTGTTCTAACCCCGCCAACTACACACACGCTAGAGCAGGCCATGGAGTTCATTGCCGATGACGAGCTCGTCGAGGTGACTCCAGAGAATATTCGGCTGCGCAAGAAATTGCTTACTGAAAATGAGCGCAAGCGACATAGCCGCGGATCTACCGCCAGAGGCTAGCGTAACGAGGCTGACTGGCCTAACATAGGATTTTGCACCCTCAGCGATGAGGGTGCTGTAATCATCTAGTTAGCTTTAGGTTGTCGCCATGCAGATACTCTATCCCGAACTCAAGCCCTATAAGCGCCACCGGCTTAAAGTCTCCGATCAACATGAGCTGTATGTCGATGAGGCCGGGAATGCCGACGGTATACCCGTCTTGTTTGTGCACGGTGGCCCCGGCGGTGCCTGCGACGCAAGTTCCCGCCGCTTCTATGACCCGGCAGTCTACCGCATTATCACCTTCGATCAGCGCGGCTGTGGACGCTCCACGCCCCATGGCGAGCTCGGCAATAACACAGCTGAAGATCTAATCGCCGACATAGAGAAAATACGCGAGTTTCTTCAGGCAGAGAAATGGGTGCTGTTTGGTGGTTCCTGGGGTTCTACATTGAGTCTGCTGTACGCACAGTCTCACCCTTCGCGAGTACTCGCCCTCATCCTGCGCGGCATCTTCCTATGCCGGCAGTGTGATATCGACTGGCTCTACAAGGATGGTGCGCGGAGAATCTTTCCTGACTATTGGGAAGAGTTCGAGGGCCATATTCCCGAATCGGAACGCGGCGACCTACTGCAGGCTTATCATGACAGGCTGACCGGTGATGATGATCTCGCACGGATGGCGGCCGTGAAGCATTGGTCGGCATGGGAGGGTAACTGCTCTAAGTTGCGACCTAGCCCCGAGGCCTTAGCTAGCTTTACCAAACCCCACAATGCGCTGGCTCTTTCTCGTATCGAGATTCACTATTTCATGAACAAGGGTTTTATTGGCGAGAATCAGATTTTAGAAAATATGCAGCTGATCGCTGACATACCGGGTCGAATTGTCCACGGCCGCTATGATATGGTCTGCCCGCTCGACAACGCACTGGCCTTGCACCAGCAGTGGCCTACAGCGGAACTTCATATTGTTCGCGAATCTGGACATTCCGCATCGGAGCCCGGAACAGTAGATGCGCTGATACGTGCAACGCAAGACATCGCCAAGAAGCTCGAGCGGGACCCTCGCTTGACGGACACTAGCTTGAGAGAAGCTTGAGAGAGTTAGCTAACTCGCACAAACACAGATGGGCTGGGGAAGCATGTGATCGCACTTATTCAACGCGTCAACTGGGCAGAGGTTCATATCGAAGGTTCTCTGCATGCCAATATTGGGCAGGGCCTACTCGCGTTGATTGGCGTCGAGAAAGACGACGACGACAGGCTCTCCCAGAAGTTGCTAGACAAGATTTTGGCCTACCGAATCTTTGCCGACAAAGATGGCAAGATGAATCTCGCTCTTAAAGACATAGGCGGAGATCTACTGCTCGTGTCGCAATTTACGCTTGCCGCCGAGACCGAGAAGGGTCTGCGCCCAGGGTTTTCCTCTGCAAAGTCACCTGCTGAGGCCGAGGTGATTTACGATAACTTGCTGCGCTGCGCTAAGGATCAGCATGAGTCTGTTGAGTCAGGAAAGTTTGCTGCGGACATGCAGGTTAGGCTAGAGAACGATGGGCCAGTTACGTTTATTCTTAAGGTTTGACTTGGATGCCTCTAAGTAATTCTTTAGCACCTAGCCTACTTTCTAAGTGCTTCCCACCAAGGATTTTTTGGCAAGTAGCTTAGGTCAAATACTTCGCCTATCATTGGGCTAGCAACGTTGACATTTTTTTCCGCCGCCTCTTTACTGGTGCGAATTATAGGCTCATCCCAAGGGTGAATAGACAGGTCGAATTTAGACCAGTGAATTGGAAAAAGGACTTTGGCTTTTAGATCAATGCTGGCCTGAACGGTTTCAGTGGGAAACATATGCACCTCAGACCACTGGGCATTGTAAGCACCGTTTTCAATAAAGGCTATATCAAACGGACCGTATTGCTCACCTAGCGCCTTGAATGTTTCTGAATAACCCCCATCGCCACTGAAGTATACTTTCACTTGTTCTGACGAGATTATCCATGAGCCCCACAGAGTTGAGTTTCCTTTACCCGGCGCTCGTCCGCTAAAATGCTGGGCAGGTGTTAGGGTGAATTCAACATTCTTGTAGTTTTCACTGTCATGCCAATCAAGTTCGCTAATTTTATTGGCATCAACCCCCCACTTCTCCAGGTGAGCTTTTACTCCCAGAGGAACATAAAAACGATCAACGATTTCAGCAAGGTCCTTGATCGCTGCGGAATCGAGATGGTCATAGTGATCATGAGAGATCGTGACAACATTAATTTTTGGCAAGTCATCGATGCGTATTGGGTTCTCATACGCATAAGGTTTGCCGAAAATAGGCAGCGGCGAGGCTCTGTTGAAAACGGGGTCTGTCATCACAATCAAGCCAGCGGTATTCATTAGTAGTGTGGAGTGTCCTAGCCAAACAAATTTACCTGCGGTTAATGAATCTCCCTGAAATTTAAGCGTTGGAATAGCTGTTAAAGGATTCTTGCCTTCAGGGGGAGATAAGAAACTCATTATTGTTGAGCCGTTCTCGGAAGAGTTCGAAAATGATGATGAGTTATCATAATCTGACTCTATGTTTTGGAATCTGCCATTAACAAAGTTTTCTGAATCTTCAATAGCGCTTTTGCTTCTCGCATTCGGGGAGGCGCCAAAAACAGGCGAGAGATTGAGAAAAGAATAGATCAGAAAGATAAAAATGAATAAAGCGTAGATCAGATATTTAACTAAGCCAGGTATGTTGTAGAAAATTTCCAAAAAGAGTCTCATGCTTTAGCTGGCCGCAATTTAAATGCTATAAAATTTTGTAAGCTGTATTCCTGTGGGTTCGGAAAAATGCCCATTGTTAGGATCAGTTCGGGAGGCTAGTTTTCTGCGTCTACTTCGTCACGAGATTTACGTTTTTCTACCATGCGTCCGGCAATTATTCCTACCTCAAATAGCAGCCACATAGGTATCGCCAACATCGACTGGGTGAACGGATCGGAAGGCGTCAGTAGCATGCCGACGATGAAGCAACCGACGATCACATAGGGCCTCTTTTCGGCAAGCGAGTCTGGCTCCGCAATGCCTGCCCAAATCAGTATGAACACGGCTATGGGTACCTCGAAGGCGATGCCAAATGCGAGGAATATGGTTAGGGCGAAACTGAGTACGGAGTTGATATCCGGGGATACTGATATACCCTCGGGTGCGACCGATATGAAGAACGCAAAGGCAAAAGGGAATAGCACATAGCGGGCGAATGCAATGCCGCCGTAGAAAAGCAACACGCTGGAGATAAAAAGCGGTATCGCCACGGTCTTCTCATTCTTATAAAGCCCGGGCGCTATGAATGACCACAGCTGGTAGAGCACATAGGGTGCCGCAAGAAGAAACGAGACATAGAAGGTAAGCTTGAATGGTGCGAAGAAGGGCGAGGTCGGGTCGATTGCAATCATCGTAGACCCTTCCGGCAATGCCTCGATTAGAGGATTGACGACATAGGTGTAGATATCATTCGAGAAGGAAAAGAGAATGAGAAATATTACGATGATCGCGATGACGCTTCGAAGAATGCGATCTCGAAGTTCGACCAGATGATCGATGAGTGTCAATTCTTTGTGTTCGTCAGCTGATGTCATTATCTTTGGTGGTTTCTGCAGAGTCTTTTGAATTGGCTAACTTGGGGTTCTTGCCACCGCTGTAGATTTGCTTGGTTACTTCATCAACCTGATTGTTTGCGTCTTTTAATTCGTCGCTAAGTGATTTGTCATTCTTGGCTAGAGATTCTACGGCGGCGCTCTCATCATCGCTGTCTTTCTTGGCGTCATCGCTTGTAGCCTTAGAGGCGCCAGGGTCGAAATTGGCGGAGTTTACGATGTTGTTAACAGAATTTTTCGTATCTTTTGTCATGCCTTCGATGTTGGACTTGGCGTCTTCGATCTCAGCCATAACAGTTTCATTGTGGAGCTGACGACGTATTTCGTCGGCGTTCAATTCCCTTTCTATTTCGTTCTTAACCTTATAGAAGCTGCGACGGAACCTGCCTACCCAAAGTCCGGTCGTGCGCACGGCGCCAGGCAGGCGCTCTGGACCCAGCACTAGCAGAGCAATGATAAATATCAGCAGAACTTCGAAAGAACCGATGTTAAACATAAGGCATAACCGGGTTCACAGGGAGCGCCTGCGAGTAGAGAAGTGATGCTCGTGGTATCCGAAAACGTTGCGGTAAACTACTTACTTGGTTTCAACTTTTTCGGCAGTGGAATCTATGGTCTCGCCATTGACGCCATCATCGGTTTCGGAAGATTGCTCTTCTTCGTCTTCCTTGATTGCAGTCTTAAAGCCTTTTAAGGCGCCGCCAAGATCTGTGCCCAAGTTCTTAAGTCGCTTGGTACCAAAAAGCATGACTACGATTAAAAGAATAATCAGTAGTTGCCAAATTCCAATTCCACCCATGATAAACCTCCAAATCTGATGTGCAATTTACTGCGCATCGGTAACTAGTTTTGTCGCGAAGCCTTTTCGTCAAGGCCGGATATGTTAAATCGATCTTCTAATTCCGCCAACACTTGTTGGGGAGTCAAATCAAGATGGCTAAGCATGACCATCGTGTGAAACCATAAATCTGCAGTCTCGTTAATAAGCGCCTGCAGGCTCGACGCGTTCTGCGCGTCGCAGTCTTTGGCGGCCAGGATAGTTTCGGTTGCTTCCTCGCCTATCTTTTCCAGAATTTTATTTAGGCCCTTCTCATGCAGGCTGGCCACATAGGACTCACCGCTGGAAGACTTCTTTCGCTGTTCTAAAATTGCCGCTAACTCTTCTAGAACGTCACTCATGTTAAGTACGTCACTCATGTTAAGTACGTCACTGGTTCAACTAGTCTTGTATAGCTGGTCTGGTTCAACCAATACTGGATCAACCGACTCCCAGGTTTCATTAGTCAACTTCTTATAGAAACAGCTTTCTCGCCCTGTGTGACAGGCGATACCACCAACCTGTTCAACTCGGTAGCACAGTGAGTCATTGTCGCAATCGAGCAGAACTTCTACAAGCTTCTGCACCATGCCTGATTCTTCGCCCTTCCTCCACAGTTTGGATCGTGAGCGTGACCAGTATACCGCACGGCTCTCGGAAACGGTCGTTTTCAGTGCCTCTCGATTGACCCAGGCCTGCGTCAGAACTCGTCCGGAGCCTGCATCCTGCGTGATTACGGGCACCAGGCCCTGTTCGTTCCATTGAATTTGATCGAGATAGGAAGGCATCGGCTAAGTATGCAGTCTCACCGTCTAAAACACAAAAGGTAAACACCCGCCAAGGCTAGGAATGCCGTGGCAATTGGCAGGTTTGCCAGGCCTGCCTGAATCCCCGGAATGAGGCTAAGTGCCGCGGCGACGAGTAATGCACCGCCCAGGAAACGAAATTTCCTGCTCTGGCGGCTAGCGTTCTTCTGCAGCTGTCTCTGCTTTAGTTGCAGCGCCTCGTTTGTCTCGCCCAGCTGCTTGCTCTGTGTTGCAGCGTCGATAAACAGCTGTGGCAGCTCGGGTAGTTGATCGATCCAGTTCGGGATATTGTCCTGAATTCTTCCCATCAGCGTGAAGGGGTTAAGGCGCTTCTTGTTCCAATTTTCTAGATAGGGAAGGGCTGTTTGCCACAAATCCAGATCCGGGTAGAGCTGCCTGCCCAGACCCTCAACATTCAATAGCGTCTTCTGCAGTAATACCAGGGAAGGCTGCACTTCCATGTCGAAGCGACTTGCGGTGCGAAAAAGTTGGATCAGCAAGTTTGCAAATGAAATCTCTTTCAGAGGCTTCTCGAATATCGGTTCGCAGACACTGCGAATTGCTGATTCGAATTCATGGATTTTTGTGTTCTGGGGAACCCAGCCGCAGGCGACATGTAGCTCGGCAACTTTTCTGTATTGCCGCTTAAAGATGGCGAGCAGGTTCTTCGCCAAATATTCCAGGTCGTCTTTGCTTAGGGAGCCGATTATGGCGCAGTCGATCGCGATGTACTTCGGCTGTTCGGGTGTCTCATAAGAGACGAAGATATTCCCCGGATGCATGTCGGCATGAAAGAAATTGTGATCGAAAACCTGGGTGAAGAAAATATCGACGCCGGTCTCGGCAAGTTTCTTAAGATTTGTGTTCTGCGCGTTGAGGGCATCGACATCGGCGACGGGGATGCCGTGAATGCGCTCCATGACCATCAAGTTCTTGCTGCAGAAATCCCAATAGACTTTGGGCACATACAGTACGGGAGAGTTTTCAAAGTTCCTCTTTAGCTGCGACGTGTTTGCCGCTTCTGCGAGCAGGTCTAACTCATCATGAATGATTTGCTCATAGTCATTAACTACCTCGACCGGATGCAGTCGCTTGCCGATGTCTGTGCGTGTCTCAATCAGGGCGGCGATCCATTTTAATAGCTTGATATCGGCACTCACTACCTCTTCGATTCTAGGGCGGGTGACCTTGATGACGACTTCCTCGCCGGTCTTCAGCGTGGCCTTGTGTACCTGCGCCACCGATGCCGAGGCGAAGGGTTGACTATCGAGGTCACTGAAAATCGTATCGGCACTCACGCCAAGCGAGCTTTGAATGAGCTCATGAATGGAGGGAGAGGTAAAAGGTGGCACATTATCCTGAAGAGACTGCAGCTCATCGCCGAGCTCGGTGTCGAGAAAGTCTCTGCGGGTAGAAAGTAGTTGGCCAAACTTAATGTATATGGGCCCAAGTTCTTCCATTGCTATGCGCAGGCGCGCATTTCTATGGGGGGCGCCATGGGAGCTGAACATCCATGCCAGACGATAGGGCAGCAAGATAAGGCCCAGTCCTCTGGCCCCGGGCTGGCCGAGCATAAACTCATCGAGACGATACTTCGCGATGACGTTGAGTACTCTATTGAGTCGTGGAAGATATGACACGATCGGCGGCTTACGCTCTGCTTGATTTGAGGGCTTGCAAAGATACCACCACAGGCCAGCGCTAACAAGCGTGAAGCCTCGGTTAAGCATTTGTTTTTAGTAAGTTATTTAGCCTGAGGAAGCAGGGCGAGACGGCGCTGCAACAGTTCGGTTTTGGCCTCTAGTCGGTCTATGCCCAGGCGCAGATGATCAAGCCGGTTGGAGAAGCTGTCACCTTCCAGGGCAGTTGGGACCAGTCGCGCTTCCTCGCTTAGGTAGTCACGCACATTTCTGCGCATGCTGCTGCCAGCGGATTGTCCCCAGCCTTTGGCGCTACGTTCAACTTCACCCAATTTATTGCTAAGCACGTCGCCAAGAATGGGCGCCAGATAGTCTTGCCAGTCTATATCTAGTGACTCAATGGTCTGCTGCAGGTCTTGTACTAGAGTGGCGTCTCCGGAAATATCTAGCGCGGCATTGGCCAGTGGGCGCCGATCGGATTTCTGACCCACAAGCCCTAGCAGGGTTTCTGCCTTCCCGCTGATTGTAGCGTCCGCTTCAATGCCCAGTGTCTCACTGTCGATCGCACTGAGCCTGATCGCGCCGTCCTCGAAACGCAGGCTAAGAGTGAGGCTGGGTTGGCGACTAATGATTTCTATGCACTTGGAATCGAATGCCAGGAACTGCTTTGCTATGTGTGGGTCGCGCGCGACAATCGCGTTGAGAATTTTTTCGACGGGTATTAAGGCGAGGCTTCCAAGAAATTGATTCAAAATATCTTCTCTTTCGTTTTAATGCGCTTTCCTTTAATACGCTTCGCCTCGTCTGGCTTGCTGTGTAGTGGGTGTTGCTGATGCCTAACTGAACTTACAGGGGCTTGAAACCGATATGAATCGCACAGACCCCGCCCATTACATTGTGGTATTTGCATTTGACGAGTCCGGCATCGCGCATCATTTGCAGCAGTGATTCCTGATCGGGATGCATGCGAATCGATTCGACGAGATAGCGATAGCTGTCGAAATCTCCGGTGATAGCCTTTCCCGCAATCGGCCATAACTTGGAGTAGACATCGTAGGCCTTGCCTACCAGATCATTGGTTGGTTTGGAGAATTCGAGAACTAATACGCGGCCACCGGGTTTCAATACCCGCTGCATCGAGGCTAAGGCGGCCTCCTTGTTGGTGACATTGCGAAGGCCATAGGCAATGCAGATGCAATCGAAGGTATTGTCGGCAAAGGGCAGGTGCTCTGCGTTTACCTGGGCGATGTCTATGTTAAAGCTGAGTCCTTTGTCTATGATCCGGTCTCTACCAACCTGCAACATAGACTCGTTGATATCGGCGAGGACAACTTGCCCGGTCTCTCCTACAATACTCGAGAACCGGATGCTGAAATCGCCGGTACCACCGGCGAGGTCAAGAACCTTATGACCCTTTCTCAGTGCGCTTAGCTCAATGGTAAATCGCTTGATAAGCCGATGGGAGCCTAGCGACATGACGTCGTTCATTATGTCGTAGCGATTTGCAACAGATGCAAATACCTGCCCCACGCGCTGCTCTTTCTGCGCTACTGGAACTTCTTCGTAGCCGAAATGGGTGGTCTCTTCGCTTTCGCTGCTGTTGCTCATGGCTAGTCGCTGCTATTACTTTAGATGAGGGGGTGGCGCCAGATGGTCAATCTGATGATGAGGGCATGATGTTAATCACTTGTGTACCCTCTGGCAATGGCTCTCGGCTGGCTTTTGCGGCCTCCAGTTTGGCCAGGTAGTCATTCCATAGGTCGTTATGGGTTCGACCCAGTTCTCTCAGATAAGTCCAGGAATAGATGCCAGTGTCGTGTCCATCATCGAAACTTAGCTTGATGGCATAGTTGCCAACGCTCTCCAGGTTGGCGATCTTCACATGGCGTTTTCCGGTCTGCAGGACTTCCTGCCCCTTGCCGTGACCACGCACCTCCGCCGAGGGAGAATGGACGCGCAGAAATTCAGCGGCTAGAGTATCGCTAATGCCATCGGCATAGCTAATCTCCAGGGTCCCTGATTTCTTGTGCAGCTTGATCTGACTTGGTGTGTTAGTAGTCATTTCGCCTACCGAAGTAAGTTTGTTTTGAGCACGGCCTACAGGATATAACGAGTGAGGTCTTCGTCTTGCGCCAGTTCGTCTAATTGATCCTCGACATAGGCTCTATCGATAACGAGAGTCTTGTTGTCACTAATGGCCAGGTCCGACGCAGAGAAGGAAACCTCCTCTAGCAATCTTTCCATTACCGTGTGCAGCCGTCTGGCACCGATGTTCTCCGTACGCTCGTTTACCTGCCAGGCGGTCTCTGCGATTTTTTTGATACCGTCTTTGGAGAAAGATATCTCCAGGTCTTCGGTCGCGAGCAGTGCCTGATACTGCTCGGTAAGCGAGGCATCCGGTTCTTCCAGAATGCGTTCGAAGTCATCGGCTGTCAGTGCCTCGAGTTCTACGCGAATAGGGAGTCGCCCCTGCAGTTCGGGAA
The DNA here is from genome assembly GCA_029253585.1 of Gammaproteobacteria bacterium. Taxonomy (GTDB): domain Bacteria; phylum Pseudomonadota; class Gammaproteobacteria; order Pseudomonadales; family Pseudohongiellaceae; genus UBA9145. The sequence continues at coordinate 89,929 of JAQWZF010000014.1, read as the reverse complement.
TGAGATCCGAAGGTTTGCTCAGATGAAAAGCTCCCGAGGCAATAAACAGAATATGGTCTGTCTTGATGCTGCCGTATTTGGTGGTGACGGTGGACCCTTCAATCAGCGGCAGCAGGTCTCGCTGTACGCCTTCTCTGGACACGCCCGCGCCGCCCTGGTCGTTGCGATTGGTTACCTTGTCTATCTCGTCTATAAAAACAATGCCGGTCTGTTCTGTTGCCTCTACGGCGCGATTGCGAATCTCATCTTCATTGACGAGCTTTGCGGCTTCTTCGTCTTTCGCGGCTTTTAGCGCGGCCTTGACCGTCATGCGTCGCGAGGTCTTCTTGCCGCTATTCATGTTAGAGAACATGCTCTTCAATTGGCTGGTCATATCTTCCAGACCAGGAGGAGCCATTATTTCGACGCTCCCCGGTGAATCGCTAAGCTTTATTTCTATCTCTTTGTCGTCGATCTCGCCCTGTCGAAGTTTCTTTCTGAAGACTTGTCTTGCGGCTGAATTGGAATCTGTCTTGCTGGGATCGTCCGCATCAGCTGTCTGTTCGGTTCGCGCCTGCGGCAGCAGCACGTCGAGGATGCGTTCTTCGGCCCTGTCTTCTGCAAGGTGTTGCACCTTGTTCATCTCGGTTTCCCTAAGCATCTTGATCGCAACATCAACGAGGTCTCGAATAATAGACTCGACGTCTCTGCCGACGTAGCCAACCTCGGTGAACTTCGTCGCCTCGACCTTAATGAAAGGTGCCTGCGCGAGTTTGGCGAGGCGCCGGGCTATCTCGGTTTTACCGACACCGGTAGGGCCGATCATGAGGATATTCTTTGGTGAAATCTCTTCGCGCAGTTCTTCATCGAGCTTCATGCGCCGCCATCTATTGCGCAGGGCGATCGCCACGGCACGCTTTGCTGCCGCCTGGCCGACTATGTGTTTGTCCAGTTCGGACGTGATTTCGCGGGGTGTCATTGTGGACATGCATGGGTACCTGTATTCGAAAATGCCATGGGTAAGGTTCCGTGCCAGATCGGGACTATTCCGTTATATCTAGCTCTTCGATCGTATGGTGATGATTTGTGTAGACGCAGATATCTGCGGCGATGGTTAGACTCTTCTCGACAATCTGTCGAGCGTCGAGTTCGCTGTTCTGTAGTAGGGCTTTTGCTGCTGACTGGGCGAATGGCCCGCCGGAGCCTATCGCCATAATGGAGTCTTCGGGTTCTATAACATCGCCATTGCCCGTAATGATCAGAGAGGATTCTTTATCGGCAACTACCAGCAATGCTTCGAGCCTGCGCAGCGAGCGTTCGGTGCGCCACAGCTTGGCTAGTTCTACCGCTGCGCGAACCAGTTTGCCGTGGTGCTTCTCAAGCTGTTCTTCGAAACGTTCGAATAGCGTGAATGCATCCGCCGTGCCGCCAGCGAATCCTGCGATGACCTGATCTTTGTAAAGGCGCCTGACTTTGCGGGCGTTCCCTTTCATTACGGTGTTGCCCTGCGAGACTTGTCCGTCACCGCCTATTACGACCTTGTTGTCGCGGCGAACCGATACAATAGTTGTGCCTCTATATTGATCCATTGCAGCTATTCCTGTTTCTTCTATAAAGCTCTGAGCAGTATATTGGGCAAACTCATCTGTCAGCTGAGGACTGATTGCGAGTTAGGAAGAGTCGGTAGAATTGACTAGCAATGACTCTAGATCAGGCTCTCACATATCAGCTGCCAGCATTCGATGAAATCTGGTGTGCGAGCCTAGGATATGGGGTGAGACACAGGAAATTCAAGCAACAACTGGGCTTGGACGTGGTTTTCTGTCTACTGAATGCTCATGCGCAGGCTGGGGATGTTATTTGCTCTTAGCAATTGCTCGGCCTGATTCAATATATTGCTGCTGGTATAGGGCCCGGATTGGACCAGATAGAGGGTTCTGCCTAACAACTCTTGTTGTTTAACATTCACTTCAAGGCCTAGCAGCTTCTGCCGCTCACTCTCGGATTGGGCGGACTCGAATTGCTGAAAAGCGCCGGTTTGCAGTATGAAGCCCGGGTCGAAGGTCTCGTCAGTACTGGTCTCGGCCTTGGCTGGGGGCAGTGATGCAGCGGCGACTGTTGCTGCCGCATCGTTCGCCACTCCTGCTTGCTGCTCAGTTAGCTCGACGGGTTGAGCATCTACCGGCACCTCATAGATGGGTAGCTCGGTATAGAACTCCAGCTCCAGTTCTTCCGCTACCGGCTCTTCGGCAGCCACCACCGTCGCCGCCTGACTTACCGGAGGGATAGTGTTAGTAGAGACTTGATTGATATTCAAGGGAGGCACGTTCCCGGAAAGATAGAACAGGAAACAACCGAAGACGCCCAGGGCCAGGCCTACTATCAGTCCGGTAAACATCAGTGACCATGCCGGCGGCGTGACGACGGTTTTTCGCTCTAGGAGCGGTTCCGGTTTAATTTTGGCAAAATCGTGTGTCATGACTTGGTTGGAACACTTCTGTAGGCTGCGATATTTTAAGTTATTGTTTTAAATGGCAATAATGCCTAGAAAACTTCGTGCCACCACAATTATCGGTTGTCTGACGGTAAGCTAAAGCTGAATCACCAGACTTTTACCTGTAACAGCCGACAGCAGTGCTGGGCCTAGACGAGGTCTTGCGGGTCAACATCGATGCTGAAGCGCACAGATCTGGGCAGCTTCATAGTGTCTAGCTCGATACACAACTGAGATAGCAGTGCTTGCAGGTTACCGCGTTTCTCCGCCTTAAGCAGCAATTGGACGCGATACTTGCCAGCTCTCTTTTCCATAGGGGCGGGGAGCGGCCCTAACTGCTCTATGGGCAGGGAATTGTGTTGCGAGAAGCCCGCACACATTTTCGCCAATTGCTCGAGAAATTGGAGCGCGGGCTGCATCTGGCTCGCCTCTGCTCGCAGCAGACACAGATGAAAGAACGGCGGCAACTGCGCGCTGCTTCTCTCCTGTAGCTGTTGTTCTGAAAATTTTGAGTAGGCATCGTTGGCTAATGTCTGCAGTGTCTCGTGGCTGCCATGTCGAGATTGAATCAGAACCTCTCCAGCACGATCCGCTCGACCCGCTCTGCCTGCGACCTGCACTATCGTCTGGCCCATGTGTTCTTGGCCGCGGAAGTCGGCACTAAACAAACCTGAATCGGCATCGAGAATGGCTACCAGAGTGATATTGGGGAAATGATGCCCCTTCGCGAGCATCTGTGTCCCCAGCAAGATGCAGGGTTCGCCCTTGTTTACCTGGTCCAACATTTTCTGCAGGCTATCCTTGCGCCGCGTTGAGTCACGATCGATTCGAATTACCGGTGTGCTTGCAAATTGGCTCTGCAGAAAGGTTTCGATGCGCTGAGTACCTATGCCTATAGTGTTCAAATTCATCGATTTGCAATGCGGGCAGGCTCTGGGAAGTCTCGCCGCAGTACCGCAGTGATGACAGCGGATGCTCGGTGGGTTCGAGTGGACTGTAAACTGTGTGACGCAATTTTCACATTCACAGATCCAGCCGCAGGTTTGGCAATTCAGTATTGGTGCGAAGCCACGCCTATTGATGAACACAAGCACTTGGTTTTTTCGCTCTATGTGTTTGCGAATTCGATAGAGTAGTTGTTCTGAGAACCCCTCTTGCAAAGTTTCGTTTGCAACATCGATGATTTCCATACCACAGTTCTGATTACTGCCGGTGCGTTGAGTAAGTTGCAGATGAACAAACTTCTTGCTGCGCGCATTGTGCAGACTTTCAAGGCTGGGTGTTGCGGAGCCGAGGACGATACAAATATTTTCCTCCCGCGCTCGAATTACCGCGATGTCTCTTGCCGAATAGCGAAACCCGTCCTGTTGTTTAAACGATGAGTCGTGTTCCTCATCGATGACGATTAGCCCCGGGTTTGCCAGAGGTGTGAATACAGCGGAGCGGGTACCAATCACTATTCCCGCTTTACCGTCTCTCGCCTGCTTCCAAGCGGTTAATCGCTCTGTTTCATTTAGGCCAGAATGGAGGCTTGCTACCTTGCAGCTGAATCGCTTCTGAAATCGAGAGACGGTCTGCGGGGTGAGACCAATCTCGGGGACTAGTACGAGGCATTGCAGGCCCTTCGCTAGCTGCTCTTGCATAACGCGCATATACACTTCGGTTTTACCCGAGCCGGTGATGCCTTCGAGCAGGAAGCAGGTATAGCTATCCAATGCCTCGCTAATCTCAGTCACTGAAGAGAGTTGCTCCTCATTCAACTCGATTTCGAACTTCGTAACTTTAGACGCGGGTTCGAAGGCAGGCTCGGCGGCCCCGGCGCGACTCTTCTCGGTAACTAGCTGCTTGAGTTCCAGCTGCTTAAGTAGCTGGCTACTAAACCCCGCCTGGCGCACTTCATGACCGGTGACTTCTTTCTCGGCGCGGATGAAGTCGAGCAGGGCTTTCTGTTTCGCTGCACGCCCAAGCAGTTTCCCCTGCTGTGGCGATGGCTCGGTGCTAGTCCAAACTCTGGTGCTATCTCTCAGTGCAACGCCTTTGCGTAGCTTGCTAGGCATGGCCGTAGCGAAGACTTCGCCTACTGGGTGTTGGTAATAGTTGGAGGCCCATAGCAGAAGCTGGAAAAGTGAATCATCAAGCAAGGGCTCGCTGTCCAGCGCTGCAAGAATTGGTTTTAACTTTTTCTTCTCAAGGCTTGAGCCGGAAGAGACAGAAACGACGATGCCGATTAATTGCTGTCGGCCGAAGGATACCTTGACCCGGGTTCCAGGTAGCGCTTGTTTGTTACTTAGAGGCAGGTAGTCGAAAACCCTGCGCAGCGGAGAAGGAACGGCGACTTGCAGGACCGTTCCTTGGTAGTTGCTTGGAGTCTCGGCTGGCATTTTGGGCGGCTTTATTAAAGTAGCTTGCTAGGCATCGCATAGTAAGTTCAAAAGGATTGGCAAACAACTGAACTGACATAATTGGTATGAAAACAGTGCTCATGAAGCGGCCTCCTAGCCTAGTGATCCTTGCGCCGTTATCTCGATGGTTTATACTTCAGCTCGTACCGGCCCCTCTGATGCCGGCTAGGGAATATTGCTCCATGGCAAGGCAGTAGATCTGGAAATGCTGTAGAAAGTAGTTAGCTGTAGAAAGTAATTAGTAGTAGGGCAGCTTCGAGACAGGTCGGAGCAAGAAAATGTAGCAAGATGCCCCAGCAAGATAATAGAACAATAGAGAATAATAGAAGGGGCAACAAGATGACTTCGCAGTCACCGCCAGCAGAATTGCTCGCCGCCCGAGAACAGATCGATGCGATCGACAGGGAATTACTGGAATTACTTGGTAAGCGCTTCGAGCTGACGCACCAGGTCGGCCTGCTGAAGGCAAGCAAGGCGCTAGACGCTGTCGACGCCACCCGTGAGTCTGAGAAGTTGGCCGAGCTGAGCGCCCTGTGCGAGAAGCACAAACTGAATCCAGCTCTGGTTACCGAGTTGTTCAGTAAGATCATGGAAGAGGCGGTTAAGAACCATCGTCAGCTACGCGGCTAGGGCTTCAGGCACCTGTCTTTCTACATTCCGCCTAAATTCGAATCTGGTGCAAGCCCATGCCCATGCCCTCAGCTGGCTCTGCCTGAGAACTTGCGTCTTTTTCCTTCTCTGTTAAAATGCACGCCCCCATACAGTTATGCCGCATAAAACAGGCGATTCTGGGTGGAAAGCCGATGTGGTGCGGTAGCGAATAGACGACTGCTGTAGCGACATTAACTCAGAGGAAATAACATGAAACCTGATATTCACCCCAAATACGAAGCCATGAAAGCGACTTGCAGCTGTGGCAATGTGGTTGAGACTAAGTCTACCTTGGGCAAAGACATTCTTATTGAAGTCTGTTCCGAGTGCCACCCGTTCTACACTGGAAAGCAGAAGATCCTAGATAGCGGTGGTCGAGTAGATCGATTTAAGAAGCGATTTGCTTCCAGACGAGTCTAAAAGATCGTTTCCGTGGAAAGTTCCTCGCTTTCCACGCTTGCAGGATCAATACTAGGTAACGCGCCGTCAGTTGTAGGCGCGTTTTCCGTTCTGAAGTATTCAAATATGGTGTCCGGCTCGCCCGGTGTGGCCGGTGTCCCCGTCGTCTTGTTGATCAGACGATCTTCGATACCGTCTGGGCGTTTCATCGTGTTCTCGGGCATGTCCTGAAGTGCCATCTTCATGAAATCGATCCAGATTGGCACGGCAATGGTTGCGCCTTGCTCTCTTTCCCCTAATGGTTCTGGCTGATCGAAGCCGACAAACACCGTCGTGGCAATGTCTCTATTGAAACCCGAGAACCAAAGTTCTTGCGGCCCGTTGGTGGTGCCGGTTTTGCCCATAAGGTCTGAGCGGCCTATCTCTCTGTTTACTCGGGCGCCACTGCCTTCCTCGATCACAGAGCGCAGCATCGAATTAAGAATAAACGCAATCTGAGGGTCGATAATTCGGGGGGCCGGAATAATGTCGGTGGCATCGTTATTGAGCGTAGAGGGGCAGTTTTCGCAGACTGTCACCGGTGTCGCCTTGTAGATATAGCCGTCGGTGAGATTCGAGATCTCCTTTATAAACCAGGGCTCTACCTTGTAGCCGCCGTTTGCGATAGCGGAGTAGGCCGTGATGATTTCCAGTGGCTGCACGTCTTGGCTGCCCAGCGCTATAGTCAAATCGTTACGTGGGAAATTCTGTGTTTGAAAGCCAAACTTCGCGGCGAAGGCGAGTACCTTGTCATCTCCGACCTGATCATACAGTCGTACCGCCGGCACGTTGCGAGATTCCTTCAGAGCATAGCGCAGCGTAATTGGCCCCAGGAAGTTGTTCTCATAGTTATTTGGACGATAGCCGCCTCGAGTTAGAGGAGCATCGTTGATGGTCGTCGCGGCGGAGTAGCCTTGCTCTAGAGCCGCGCCGTAGAGAAAGGGCTTGAAGTTCGAGCCTGGAGGTCTTGGCGTTATGACCCGGTTAACCTGGCTGCGACGAAAATCGTAGCCGCCTACCAGGGCGATGATTTCACCGTTAGTCGGAGACATGGAAACCAGGGCGCCTTGAATGTCCGGGATCTGTCCAAGCTGCCAGGCGCCATCCGTGTTCTTGACTCGGATAAGGTCGCCTACCTGCACAGCATCCGCCGCCACTTGTGGGGGTGGCCAGGCATCGTTTCTAGAATTGAATTTGTAGGCCCAGCTAATGCCATCCCATTCAACCTTTACGGTCTCGCCCGATTTAAGTACTGCCTCAAAACTCAAGTCATCCAGTGCCGTGACTATGGCGGGGTGTTGGTTTCCGAGCACGGGCATCTGCTGTAATTCGTCTGCCCAGGCAATGCTTGCGTCACCTGTCTGATCTGCGTACAGATCCTGCGGATAGTTAGCGGTGGCGCCTCGGTAGCCATGGCGCCTGTCATAGTAGGTTTCCAGGCCTTCGACCAGCGCTTTGTTTGCAGCGAGTTGTCTTTCCCCGTCGATGGTCGTGACTACTTCAAACCCCTGGGTGTAGGCCTGCTCGCCGTGCTCATCAAAGAGTTGCTGGCGCACCATCTCGGCGACGTAGGGCGCCGAGATGGCAATATCACGATTGCGTCGTTTGGCGGTGATAGGTTCGCGATCCGCCGCGGCGAATTCGGCCTGGGTGATCATGCCCTCGTTCAGCATGTTGGCGAGTCTGACGCGGCGACGCTCGATTGCTCGCGTAGGACTACTTAAGGGGTTGCAGCTCGACGGGCAGGGCAAGAGCGAAATCATCATGGCGGCCTCTGCCAGGGACAGCTCACTGACTTCCTTGCCATAGTACACGTAGGCGGCCGCACCGATGCCATCAGCACCGGCGCCGAAGTAGATGGTATTCAGATACAGTGTGAGAACTTCTTCTTTGCTGAGCTCTCTTTGGATCTGCAGCGCGAAGGGGATTTCCTTGAGTTTGCGCAGATACAGGTTGTCACTGTCGAAAGACAGGATCTTCGCCAGTTGCATGGTGATCGTGCTGCCACCGCCCAGGTTTACGCCGCGAATAAGGCCATAAAATACGCGGCCCAGGCTCTGCAGGTCGACACCGGGGTGAGAATAGAAGCGGACGTCTTCTGTCGCTATGACCGCATTGGTGAGTATTTGCGGAATATCTTCGAAATTAACCGGGTTTCGCCGATTGCCGATCTCATCGATCAGGCGTCGATCAGAGGTGTAGATGCGCAGCGGCGTTTCCAGTTGGACGTCTCTGTAGGTTTCGGCTGAAGGAAGCAGGGGCGCTAGATAGAGGTAGGCGGCACAAACGACCATGACAGCGCCAGCCATCCCAGCTACCGCTGTGATCGCAATCCACTTGAGAGTTTTTTGAATCTTAGTGTTCACTGGTTACTTTAGTCTCGAAGAGTAGCTACTGAGAAGTGGAGCTTTCGTATCTGGCTTCCTATCTTGCGTGTCCGCCAGTTGGGGGGATATCGGTGAGTTGAATCACCGAATCAGCCCAATAAGCGCATGTTCCGAGGCTGCAGCCGCACAGATTATTATACACTCGGATCCCAGCAATGCCTTATTATTCTGAGACTTAATGGTTGAGATGTCTGAATTTGAGATATTTCTCACTGTATGCCGGTAATACCCGGGAGCTAATTGATAAATTCTCTGTGGCGGAAAGGGAGCCAAATTGCGATGTGCTTGGCACTATTCACATATCGAGGAGGAACCTGATCGAAAAATTGATGAGAATAGCCGGAAGCCAGAGATAATCGGCTATTCAGGCGGGTTGACAGTCCTGCAAACGTGATCTGATTCAAAGAATTGCAGGGGGCTTGCTTCATTATTTAATAGTAAAGTTGTTTGTCCTGAAAGTCTGATAATTAATTGATAACTATAAAAAATCTATTGTCGGCCGATACTGAAATCTGGAGCATTTAAATTTGCGGATGATTTCGCTAAGGTTTTGTTATCATTAGCAATATGTTAGAGGCCGAATATTGAATTGGTTTGCTGAACCGCAGTATAAGGGGGAGGGAATGATGAGCCGGCGGTATTCCGAGTGCGCAGTATATGAATTATTCTGGAAATGTATTTCTCGTTGGCCCTATGGGCGTCGGCAAGACCACTATAGGTCGCGTGCTGGCTGACGTGCTTGGTCTCGGTTTTTTCGATTCGGATCGTGAGATAGAGGCGTCGACTGGAGCCGATATTCCCTGGATTTTCGATGTCGAAGGCGAGGCCGGATTTAGAATTCGTGAAACGCGCATGATCGAACAGCTAAGCCAGAAGAAAAATATTGTGCTGGCTACAGGCGGTGGGGCTGTCATGTCGGCGGAAAATCGTGAGTGGCTTAAGGCTCGAGGTGTGGTGGCGTATCTGCGCGCGCCTATTAGTCAGCAGGTTGAGAGAACCAGTCGCGATAAGTCTAGACCGCTTTTGCAAACCCCTAATCCAGAACAGAAAATCCGTGAGCTAATGGAGATTCGTGAGCCTCTTTATCAGGAGGTCGCCGATATGGTTGTAGATACCTATCGACGAAATCCCAAGGCCGTAAGCCAGGAAATTTGCAAACAATTACGATTTGACATGGGTGGCTCGCCAGAAGAGTAATTCTTTTTAATCTGTCGCTTAAATTTTGGAATTGAGAAAAATGTTTACTGTAGATGTTGAGCTGGGCGATAGGTCCTATCCAATTTTCATCGGCCAGGGTTTGCTCAACAAACCCGGTCTGGTTACGTCTTTCATCGGCAAGGGCAAAATTGTAATTGTCAGTAATGATGTGGTTGCGCCGCTCTATCTGGAAAAAACAAGACAACTATTTTCCGGCCATGATGTCGCAGAAATTATTCTGCCAGATGGTGAGGCGAACAAAAACCTCGATGCCATCAGTCACATCTATGACAGGCTGCTCGCCGGTAAATACGATCGCAATACTTTGCTGGTAGCTCTTGGCGGTGGTGTCGTTGGCGACATTACAGGCTTTGCTGCCGCGACTTATCTGCGTGGGATCCACTTCATACAAATTCCGACTACAGTATTGGCTCAGGTCGATTCATCTGTGGGTGGGAAGACTGGTGTTAACCATTCCCTGGGTAAGAACATGATCGGTGCGTTCTACCAGCCGCGGTGTGTCCTCGCGGACACCGATGTTCTTGCGACGCTTCCGGCGCGTGAGGTGAAGGCCGGCCTGGCTGAGGTTATCAAGTACGGCCTAGTCTACGATGCACATTTTTTTAACTGGTTGGCGGAAAACATCAAGGGTATAGGTGAGTCAGATCCGGCACTGCTATCTCAGACAATCAAGACCTGTTGCGAGATCAAGGCGGCTATTGTGGCCAAAGATGAAAAGGAGTCAGGCGTTCGCGCGCTTCTAAATCTGGGTCATACCTTCGGTCACGCCATAGAAACGGCTAGTGGCTATGGCAATTGGTTGCACGGTGAAACCGTTGCTATGGGAATGACTATGGCGGCAGACTTATCCCGCAGGCTGGGCTGGATAGAGCCAAATGTGGCACTGCGAATACGCGCCGTTCTAGAAGAAAATTTTGGTATGCCAGTGCTGCCTCCGGCCGATATAACAGTAGAGCAATATTTGGATTTAATGTTGTCAGACAAGAAGGCTGAATCGGGCAAGATCAGGTTTATTTTGCTTAGAGCGATAGGGGAAGGGGTAGTTGAAGGCGATATCGCGCCTGCATTACTGGAAGAAACCCTGACCGCTGGAGACAACCTCTGTAGATAGGCAGTGTAGAGACTATGAATAAATATACGCAGTGGCTGGATCTTGATTTCGATCCCTTTGTGCCGAGTTCGAGCAGTCGTGATTTCTATTGCAGTGGTGATCGACAGACACTGCTAGATCAGATCGTGGAGTTCTCGCTCTACAGCAATGCGATGATAGCCGTTACCGGTCCCTTGGGTGCGGGTAAGACGACTCTTGCTACAAACTTCTGTCAGCGATTTGCCGACGAGGCGGTCTGTGTCAGAGTAGCTGCCACCCTGTTCATGAATCAGGGGCAATTCCTCGACTCACTGCAATCCTCCCTCTCGTTTAAGCCGGCAGCCGGTTTAGATGTTGAGTTCGCAATAAGTCAGATCTGCCAGTATGCGGCAGAGCTGGACCTTGAAGCGCGTTCGCTGATCATTATCATAGATGATGCCCATGAGCTTAGTGCTGAGGTCTTGCAACTGCTTGCCAGGCTTTTGGCTAGCTGCTTCGATTCGAGTATTCATGCGCTACTGTTGGGAGAGAGTCAGCTAGACAACCTACTGCAAAACACCCTTACGGACGAAGCCCAGGATCGACTTGCTGTATTTCCGCTAGATGGATTTGCCAGCGATGAGACTTATGAATATGTGCGCTTCAAATTAGCGACGGCGGGCTTTACCAAAGAGATGCCGCTAGAAGGTGGAGTCGTTGGTGCAATCCATAATGCATCCCAGGGTATGCCCGGTGCTATCAATGGCTTGATAGCGAGCGCGCTAAATGCGGCGGCGCCTGCAGTAGCAGCTGCATCAGAGCCGTCTTTTGAGGCGCCGATGGCAGTGGTGGATGATTTTGATGACATCGAAGATTTTGGCCCGATCAGCAGTGGCGAGAGATTTGCCGGAATAGATGAGATTGAACAGTTCGAAGGGTTACACGCTGCGGAAAGACTCGAAGATAGCGACGGGAATGGAGATGAAGCTGGTGACGTGCAGCTCACATGGCTTGCAGGTGTTCAGCCCAGATATTGGGGTGCCGCCTCGATACTGCTTGTGTTGCTTACTGGGTCGCTTCTTTTCTGGGATGCTAGCCCGCGTCTCATCGAGCCACTGCCTATACCTGTTGCTATAGCACCTGCTGTTATACCTCCAGTGCAAGAAGAGCCGGAGGTGATACCTACGAGTATTCCGGAGATACCGGCACCGGTCGCAATCGTTGCCGCCGCCGCTGACGCAGCAATTACGGAAACGGCAAACCTAGTTTCATCAGCACCGGTCGATGCGATCATTGCTAAGCCAGTTAGCGTTGAAGAGGATGAGCCCGTGCAGGCTGCTGCGCAAAATGCTGTCGCAAACGAATTTGAGCAAGTTGAACAAGTTGCGCAGGTGCCGGCATTAGTAGAAGTAACGCCGGTGCTAGCTGAGGCCTCTGCATTCGAGGAGCTTCTGCTGCAGGAGGCGCCAGAGAGTTTTGCTGTCCAGTTATCGGCTTCGCGCTCGGAGGCTAATATCAGCGCGTTTGTTGGACAATTGACAGGTAAGCAGCCGGTCGGCTACTTCGAGACGCGTCATCAAGGCGGGCCCTGGTTTGTTGCTGTGCTTGCACCTTTCTCCGATCGAGATCAGGCCACGCGAGCTATCTCTGCATTGCCAGGAAAGATGCGATCGAATCAGCCATGGATTAGATCGGTTGCCGGTATTCAAACGGACATCCGGGAACAATTGAGCTCCAAACTCGTATCAGCGAAGTAAGCCCTTCAATAATCACTCAGAAATGCCAATCGGGGCCTAATTTGAATTGGGCCTCGATTGTCAATAAATGCGGCTCGTGTAAAATTATCCCCTTTTTTCGGCCCAGTAGACGAACTCAGGCTCTCGTGAGTCTGAACGTGTTATGGGTTGAAGTGATAACACTAGATTAAAAGTGAGCGAGCTGTGACCTTAAAGAATGATCGACTATTGAAAGCACTGATCGGTGAGCCGGTGGATGTAACTCCCGTTTGGATGATGCGACAGGCTGGGCGATATCTGCCAGAGTACCGAGCTACCCGAAAGCAGGCGGGCGACTTCTTAACGCTTTGTAAAACGCCAGAGCTAGCCTGTGAAGTTACTATGCAGCCACTGCGTCGCTATGCATTTGATGCGGCAATCTTGTTCTCAGATATTCTTACCATCCCCGATGCGCTGGGGCAGGGCTTATATTTTGCCGAGGGTGAGGGGCCAAAATTTCGCAAGGTTATTCGCTCGGCGAAAGACGTGGAGCAATTGCCCGAGGTGAATATCGCCGATGAATTGTCCTATGTGACCGATGCTGTGTCTGTGATTCGCAAAGAACTAAACGGCTCGGTGCCATTGATTGGTTTTTCTGGAAGCCCATGGACATTGGCTACTTATATGATCGAGGGCGGCGGCAGCAAGGATCATCGCATCTCTAAACAATTCATGTATGACAATCCCGAGGCTATGCATCTACTGCTTGATAAGCTGGCAGATGCTGTATCTGATTACCTGAATGCGCAGATTCGTGCCGGTGCCCAAGCCGTGCAGATATTCGATACATGGGGCGGCGCGCTAAGCAACAATGCCTACCGGACATTTTCCCTGGCCTATATGACGAAGATCGTCGGCAATTTGCACAGAGAGAGTGAAAGCCGTCGTGTGCCGGTGATCCTGTTTACGAAGAATGGCGGGCAGTGGCTAGAGTCGATCGCCGACTCGGGCTGTGATGCTATCGGTCTGGACTGGACTACTGAAATTGGTGATGCGAGAGCGAGAGTCGGTAATCGGGTTGCCCTGCAGGGGAATATGGATCCCTCCATACTCTATGCCTCAGGCTCAGTGATACGCGAAGAAGTGGCGACCATATTGAAGAGCTTTGGTTCGGGTGAAGGTCATGTGTTCAATCTTGGTCATGGCATCACACCTGAGGTGAACCCGGATAATGTCTCTCATTTCGTCGAGGCGGTCCATGAACTCTCCGAGCAATACCACCAGTAGTGCCGTAAAAATTGCCCTGGTAAGTCTGGGGTCGAATCTAGCTCTTGGCGATCGTTCTCCCGAGGAGCTGGTGTTGTCCGCGATGGACCGCCTGGGTCAGATCAGTATTGAATCCCGTGGCTCCTCTTTGTATGCAAGCGAACCCTTAGACTGCCCACCTGGGTCAGCCGACTTCATCAATGCCGCAATGGAATTGCAGGTCGAGACTTCGACTACGGCACTAGGCCTATTAGCACTTCTGCAGCAGATAGAAACCGATTTTGGTCGACAGCGTGGCGGCGAGCGCAATCAGGCTCGCACCTTAGATCTCGATCTTATTTCTTATGATAATCAGATACTTGAATGCACTGTGCTCACTCTGCCACACCCTCGGGCAACGCAGAGGACGTTCGTGCTCATGCCACTCGCGCAGATCAGCCCGAATACGGTCTTGCCCGGACAATCTGCCAGCTTTGTCCAACTACTTGACCGCCTGCCAGATCAAGACAATGTTCAACTGCTGGATTAGTCAAGATAAGTTATTGATAATAAACAATTAATATTTCTATACGGGCGGCTAGTGAAGCGCCTTCTGCTGCGTCAGCCCTGGGCAGGACCTGAATTATTAGGTAATAAATCAATTCTAATCGCCCTTCGATGGTGCTAAAGTTTCAGAGTTAATTGGGGAATACTTTATTGGTCCCGACAACTTGCTTGCGCTTCAATGAGCTGGGCTGTTGGGATAAAGCAGAAATATGAAAACTAACCGTCCACATCATAGGCCCGCAGTGACAAGTTCATTGCTTCTCGGAATAGCCTTTCTGGGCTCTTCCGCTATGGCTCAGGATAGTTACTCCTTCATCGACGGGCAGACTACTAAACAGCCGACCGCCACTATTTTTCGCATCGAGCCAAGCTCCATCCTGAATGAACAGGCGCCTATGCTAAGTATCGCTCGAAGCGTCGAGCAGAAAGACTTCGAAGGGGCTGTGGTAGATGAAGCCTTGAGCTTTAACCTGGGTATGCAGATTGAGCCTATAGCGGGTCTGAATGTGACCGCCGATGCCTGGAGCCTGCAAATTGACGAGGCACCGGCAGTTAGCACCGCTAACAATTGGCAGGGCGGACTCTCAAGTCTCTACCTAGAAGATTCCACGATTAATGAATTCAATATCGACAATCAGCTACTGGGTAGTAGTGTCGATACTAATGGATTTGACTTGGGTGCCTCCTACGTTTGGGATACGAACCGCTTCGGTCAGTTTACGCTTAGCTCAACAACTACTTATGTCCAGGAGTTTGAGAATAAGGGTGCGCTTTTAGACTTCGCTACGCCTGATCTGTCAGATATGGATGAGATGCTGGTCAGTCCGGAATTGCAGAGCAGCCTAATGCTGAGCTGGAAGTTCGGTAATCACACGGCTAGTGCTATTACCAACTACTTCGATTCATTCAAAGATATTAGCGAATTGAACATGGATGAAATCAACGAGCTTGTCGACGATATCACCACCTACGATTTGGAATACGGCTACAGCGTTAAAACGGGCTCGAAAGATAGGGCCATTATCTCCTTCGGTATTCGCAATATATTCGATGAGAAGACTGCCCAGATTCTAAATTCAACCACCCGCATACTCGATCAGAATGGCCGCGTGGCCTACGGCTCCATCAAGTATCAGTTCTAGGTCACACCCTTCTTCCTAGCCACGTTATGCCGCGCAAAGATTAGTAAATCTTGTGTTGGGTATTTTTTTGGCCAAAAAAACCCCGACAAGAATCGGGGTTAAGTCTGCTCTAAATAATAATAAAACTCGGAATGTTCAGCCCGGAATAGGCGACTGAAGAGAGTCATGCCGCAGTGTTCAGATTAGAGGCTTTGGCCTTGTGTGGGATGTGTTCCTAATCACAATCAGGGTCGATAGGTAGTCTCTGCCCTATAAAACACGGGCTTTTCCTGTCTTTCAGTTCTGACGGCTGGCGCGGGCAGACACCATACATCTATATGGCAGTCTAGCTGTGCGCGTATCAGTTTTGAGATCACCTCACAAGTCGCCATGGTGGTAACTACACCATCAACCAAGGCGATGTGGGAAATATCTTTTAGTGCCTCCGCGTTGGAAAGAGCGAAGGCGCCGCGCAGGTTCGATTTTCTGGCGTCGGCCGAGTTCATGGAGGTCTGCGCTTTAGTGCTGCGAATTTTCTTCAGAACCGAATAGGCTGTGGCGACCCCGCAGTGGCTCGAAAGCACCCTGCAAATTTCATTGCTCTGATTGAACCTCCGTGCGCGTAATCGCTCTGTATGCAGTGGCAGGAGTAGTTGCGGGTTGCCGGTGCCGTTATAGTGTGCGTTGAAGGCTCTGGATCAGACCCGCGAAAGAGAGTAGCCGATATCGAAGCGCGCCGAAAATTTAAAGTTCCCGACTAGTTTGTTGATTGGCGAGGCATAAGGGAATACGGCCCTACAGGTGTGGAATTTCGGCGCAGATAGCAGGCAGCAGCTGCACAGAGATGCGTAGCTTAGTCTGCCTTTCAGTTCTACTCCACAGCGTTGGCAGCATTCGCCAAGTTTAGGCAGTGCGAGTTCGCAGTCTTCGCAGAGACTGTAATCTCGTCCTGATGCCTGCTGGCAGACGATACAGGCGGCGGGAAGTGCGCAGCGTAGTGTCTGCAATAGCTTATTGAACATGTTTGCTTTCCGATTTCGACTTCACTCTCTGTCTAAGTTTAGACGGCGTGACCAGCAACCCGTCATTTATGCTCAATTGTGCAGTACCTGTTGTGCGCCGCTTCCCCTATAATCACGCCTCGATATTAAAAAATTTGTCGGGGAACAAAGAAATGGCCGCTTATACAGCTCCGTTAAAAGATATTCAGTTTCTGCTAAACGATGTGTTCGATGTGGGGCAGCTATTTGCGAGCATGCCCGACACGGCAGAGGTTACGGACGATTTGATTTCTGCCATCGTGGAGGAGGCGGGAAAGATAGCGGAAGGTTTGCTCGCCCCTATAAATCAAAGCGGCGACCAGGAATCCTGTCACTTTGTCGATGGCGCCGTGACTACCCCCAAGGGTTTTAAAGGGGCCTATAAGGCCTATGCCGAAGGTGGATGGTCTAGCCTCACTGGCGATGTGAATTACGGTGGGCAGGGCATGCCTAAAATGTTGTCTGCGGTAATCGAGGAAATGTCGTTTGCCGCAAATTCATCTTTCGCTCTGTACACGATTCTCAATACTGGCGCGACCTTGACCCTTAGCAGCCACGGCAGCGATGAGTTAAAGAAGCGCTACCTGCCCAAGATGTATGCGGGCACATGGACCGGCACCATGTGTCTCACAGAGCCCCACGCGGGTACTGACCTGGGCATGATAAAGAGCAAGGCAGTAGCGCAGGCGGATGGTAGTTATTCAATTACGGGAACGAAAATTTTTATTACCGCCGGAGAGCATGATCTCACCGAGAATATTATTCACCTGGTGTTGGCCAAACTCCCTGACGCTCCCCCTGGCCCTAGAGGCATCTCTCTGTTCCTGGTGCCGAAGTTTCAAGTCGATGACGCGGGAGAATTAAACGGCATACGCAACGGTGTTGCCTGTGGTTCGATCGAGCACAAGATGGGCATAAAGGCATCGGCAACCTGCGTCATGAATTTTGACTCGGCGGTGGGCTATTTGGTCGGCGAAGCGAATAACGGCCTCGCGCATATGTTTACCATGATGAACTATGAGCGTTTATCGATGGGCCTGCAGGGTAACGGCCTGGCTGACAGCTCGTATCAGATTGCGGCAGAGTATGCGAAGGAGAGAGTGCAGGGTAGAGCTGCTGCGGGGCCGCAGCAACCTGATCAGAATGCTGACCCGATCCTGGTTCATCCCGATGTGCGAAGAATGCTGTTGACGATGCGGGCCAATATTCTGGGGGGGCGAGCCTTGTCACTGTATGCGGCGAGTCAATTAGACAT
The DNA here is from genome assembly GCA_029253585.1 of Gammaproteobacteria bacterium. GTDB lineage: Bacteria > Pseudomonadota > Gammaproteobacteria > Pseudomonadales > Pseudohongiellaceae > UBA9145. The sequence continues at coordinate 72,348 of JAQWZF010000014.1, read as the reverse complement.
CTCTCGCTTTCATCCCGATGCGACCCAGCGAGCTAAGGCCGAAAAATTGGTGGCACTACTTATACCGGTACAGAAAGCCTATTGCACCGACCGTGGTTTCGAAGCCTGTGTGTTGGGTCAGCAGGTGTTGGGTGGTCACGGCTATGTGGCCGAGTGGGGTCTGGAGCAGAATATTCGCGATGCACGAATCGCTCAGATTTACGAAGGTGCGAATGGGGTGCAGGCGCTTGACCTTATGGGTCGCAAGACCGTGCGCGTAAAAGGGGGGTTACTCGATATCCTCTTCGGCGAGATCGATGAGTTCGTTGCCAGTCAGATCGATGCGCAGTCGATGAAGCCCTATCTGGATGCCCTACAGACATGCCGCGATCGTCTGGCAGAAGCTACCTCTATAGTGCTGGCCAGAAGCGGTGAAGATCCGAACGAGATTGGTGCGGCCTCCTATAGCTATATGGAGCTAATGGGGCTTACGCTCTATTGCTTCATGTGGGCGCGTATATTGGCGGCAGTCATCGGGGCTAGGAGCACAGCTGGCTTTGATGAGAGCTATGCTGACTCCCTGGTCAAAATAGGAGAGTTCTTTATGCAAAGATTACTGCCGCGAGGGGAATCCTTGTTGGCTGAAATTGCGAGTGGCGCGGAAACGCTAATGGCGATGGACGCGGAGCAGTTTTAAGAAGTAGAGGTTTATTGAGTGGCTAGCTTAGCCACTCTACATTTTCCGCGAACTGTGAAGCATATTGATTCAGGTCTTCGTCTCTCTCGCCTACAAGTATCATGCTGTCCTTTTCTTCGATGTTTAGCTTGGGCGTGAGCCGCTGTATACTACATGCCGTTTTCAAATTCTGGGTCTTATTATGTTAAAGGTCGCCATCGTTGGTGCAGCGGGCCGTATGGGTCGTACTCTGGTTGAGGCTGTTCACCAAAACAACAGCACGATGTGTGTTTCTGTTGCTACTGTACTTGCAGACGACCCTGCCCTGGGCGTCGATATTGGCCTTCTCTCAGTCGGAGCGGCGCTGGGTGTAAAGACTGTTGTCGGGCTAGATCATCAAGGCGCTGATTTTGACGTATTGGTCGACTTCACCTCTCCCGAGGCAACTATGGATCACCTCGCCTACTGCAGGGCAAATAACAAGGCTATGGTGATAGGAACAACGGGCCTTTCCAACGATCAGCAGCAGTCCCTGCAGGCTGCCGCCGCCGATATTCCGATCCTATTTGCGCCGAACATGAGCGTGGGTGTCAACTTGTGCCTCAAATTATTAGAGGATGCGGCCCGAGTACTGGGCAACGATGTGGATATAGAAATCACCGAGGCCCACCATCGCTTCAAGAAAGATGCACCTTCGGGCACAGCCCTGAAGATGGGATCTGTCATTGCCGAGACGCTGGGCAGAGATCTTGAGGAATGTGGCGTCTATGGCAGAGAGGGAGTCAGCGAAGAGAGGGATCGAAAGACCATAGGCTTCTCAACGATTAGAGCTGGCGACATTGTGGGAGACCATACCGTCACCTTCGCGAGCTTGGGCGAACGGGTAGAGATAACCCACAAAGCCAGCAGCCGCATGACATTCGCGAGCGGTGCAGTGCGTGGGGCTCAGTGGATAGTCGCACAGGAAAACGGCTTACACTCGATGCGGGATGTATTAGAGCTCTAAAGGGGAACGGGAGGCGCCTTAATTTTTTACATCTTTGCGCATTTTCACTAAGTTCAGCATAGACAAGATGGGCCTAGTATCTATAAAATACTTGCTCAGTATGTTGGATACTGTAACCCTAGCGAATTATCAAAAATGCGGAGTGAAGATATTCTTCATTCCGTTTTTTTTCGCCTGAAATTCATAGAATACTAAGAATATAGTAGGTGTAAAAGTGGCTGGATCAGCTGTACTCGCATTAGAAGACGGTAGCATATTTACAGGCGTCGCAATTGGAGCTCAAGGCAGTTCCAGTGGTGAAGTGGTTTTCAATACATCTATGTCAGGCTATCAGGAAATTCTTACCGATCCTTCCTATGCCAAACAGATTGTCACTCTCACCTATCCCCACATTGGTAATACCGGTACCAATGAAGAAGATAACGAATCGCATCAGGTTTGGGCCTCCGGGCTTGTTATTCGCGATCTACCCTTGCTGGCAAGCAACTGGCGTAATGAGCAATCCCTGGATGAGTTCCTGCAGGCCAGAAATGTTGTCGCCATTGCCGAGATAGACACCAGGCGCCTCACTCGCTTACTGCGTGACAAGGGCGCCCTCAATGGCTGTCTGCTATCCGGCGCGGCCCTCGAGTCAGGCGGCGAGGCAGAGGCTCTGCGTCTGGCTAAGGAATTCCCTGGCTTGAAGGGGATGGACCTGGCTAAAGAGGTCAGCGTTAAAGATAGCTATACCTGGCAGGGAGGCATTTGGGACCTCGAGTCTGGATACAAGGTTGAGTCGGATAACCGCTTTAAGGTCGTCGCCTACGACTTTGGTGTGAAGAATAATATTTTGCGCATGCTGGTAGATCGAGACTGTGAGGTTACCGTGGTACCTGCAGAAACTCCCGCCGTCGAAGTGCTCGCTATGAAGCCCCATGGTATTTTCCTTTCCAACGGCCCGGGTGACCCGGAACCCTGTGACTATGCTATAGAGGCAATAGCTGAATTTCTGAAACAGGGCATTCCTCTGTTTGGCATCTGCCTGGGTTGTCAGCTGATGGCTCTGGCCTGTGGTGCCAAGACGGTGAAGATGTCCTTGGGTCATCATGGTGCGAATCATCCGGTACAGAATCTAAAGGATGACACTGTGCTTATTACCAGCCAGAATCATGGCTTCGCAGTCGACGAAAAAACCCTACCCGAAAACTTGGCAGCTACGCACAAATCTTTATTTGATGGCTCGCTGCAGGGTATTGAGCGCACGGATATACCGGCATTCGGATTCCAGGGACATCCAGAGGCGAGTCCCGGCCCCCATGATGTGGCCCCACTGTTCGATCATTTTATCGAACTGATGGCCAATCAGAGCTAAGGAATAGGATGTTTTTTTACAGGAAATGTTTAGCAAGAAAGCGTAGACATTGAGCACAGCAGATTTAACCAGCAAGGTACAGACAACGAGACTATGCCACGAAGAAACAATGTAAAAAGTGTATTAATCATCGGAGCGGGCCCGATAGTGATTGGCCAGGCTTGTGAATTCGACTACTCGGGCGCGCAGGCTTGTCAGGCTCTAAAGGAAGAAGGCCTTCGAGTCATATTGGTGAATTCCAATCCTGCGACCATCATGACTGATCCTGTTATGGCTGATGCGACCTATATTGAGCCCATTACCTGGCGCATGGTTGAAAAGATCATAGCTAAGGAAAGGCCCGATGCGATCCTGCCAACCATGGGGGGGCAGACAGCCCTCAACTGTGCGCTGGACCTTAATCGCCATGGCGTCCTGGATAAATACAATGTTGAGTTGATCGGTGCAAACTGCGAGGCGATAGATAAGGCCGAAGACCGTGAGCTGTTCGATCAGGCTATGCAAAAGATCGGCTTGGAAACGCCGCAGCACGGCATTGCGCATAATATGGAGCAGGCCTACGAGGCCTTAGAGAAGGTTGGTTTTCCCTGCATTATCCGGCCGTCATTTACCATGGGTGGAACCGGAGGCGGGATCGCCTACAACAAGGAAGAGTTTGATGAAGTCTGCCAGCGTGGCCTGGCGCTTTCGCCTACTAGTGAGCTGTTAATCGATGAGTCACTCATTGGCTGGAAAGAATACGAGCTGGAAGTCGTTCGCGACAAGAACGATAACTGCATCATCGTGTGTGCTATCGAGAACTTCGATGCTATGGGTGTGCACACCGGTGATTCAATAACCGTCGCCCCCGCGCAGACCCTCACCGACAAGGAATACCAGATTCTTCGCAATGCCTCGCTCGCCGTCCTGCGCGAGATTGGTGTCGAGACCGGCGGTTCAAATGTACAGTTTGGTATAAGCCCGGAAAATGGCAGGCTGGTAATCATCGAGATGAATCCGCGAGTCTCTCGTTCATCGGCACTCGCCTCCAAGGCGACAGGTTTTCCGATTGCCAGAGTGGCAGCTAAGCTGGCCATTGGTTTTACGCTCGATGAATTGCGCAACGAGATTACCGGTGGCGTAACACCGGCGTCCTTTGAGCCGTCGATTGACTACGTCGTTACCAAGATTCCAAGATTCACCTTCGAAAAATTTCCAGAAGCGAACGATCGTCTTACCACGCAGATGAAGTCGGTTGGTGAGGTCATGGCGATTGGGCGAACCTTTCAGGAATCCTTGAATAAGGCACTGCGTGGACTCGAAGTTGGCATGTGCGGGTTCGATCCAGTTCTCAATCTCAAGCTTAGTGACGCGAAAGCTATTTTAACTAGAGAGTTAACCGAGCCTGGCGCTGAGCGAATCTGGTATATCGCTGATGCGTTCCGAGCGGGCTGGCCACTCGAAACGGTGCACGATCTAACCGGTATCGATAACTGGTTTTTGGTGCAGATCGAAGATCTCATCAAAGACGAGAAGATGCTCGCCGAGAAGACGCTGCAAGATATCGACAAAGAGATGATGCGTAAACTCAAACGCAAGGGTTTCTCTGACAAACGCATGAGCCAGATTCTGGAAGTGCCGGAATTGTCAGTACAGCATAAGCGACATGAGCTAGGAGTTCGGCCAGTCTATAAGCGGGTAGATACCTGCGCTGCCGAGTTTGTTTCCTCGACGGCCTACATGTATTCGACCTATGAGGAGGAGTGCGAAGCCGCGCCTTCCGATAGGGATAAGATAATGGTGTTGGGCGGAGGGCCTAATCGTATAGGGCAGGGCATAGAGTTCGATTATTGCTGTGTGCATGCCGCACTCGCCATGCGCGAAGATGGCTACGAGACCATCATGGTCAATTGTAACCCGGAGACAGTATCTACTGATTACAATATCTCTGATCGCCTGTACTTCGAGCCACTGACGTTCGAAGACGTAATCGAAGTCGTACAGCTGGAGAAGCCTAAGGGCGTTATCGTTCAATTTGGCGGGCAGACCCCGCTGAATCTGGTAAAGCGTTTGGAAGAGGCCGGCGTTCCTGTGATTGGAACCAGTCCCGATGCCATCGATAGGGCAGAGGACCGTGAGCGCTTCCAGCAATTGATTGAGAAGCTGGGCTTGAAACAGCCACCCAATAGCACGGTGCGCAGCGTCGAAGAAAGTATCGAGGCGGCGAAGAAGATTACTTATCCACTGGTTGTACGTCCCTCCTATGTTCTGGGTGGGCGGGCCATGGAAATTGTGTATAGCGAGGAAGAGCTGGATCGTTACATGCATGATGCGGTTAAGGTGTCTAACGAGAGCCCGGTGTTGTTGGATTACTTCCTGAGTGCAGCGATCGAGATTGACGTTGACCTGGCCTGCGATGGCGAACAGGTTGTAGTCGGCGCAATCATGCAGCATATAGAGCAGGCCGGAATACATTCCGGTGACTCTGCGTGTTCGCTGCCTCCTTATAATCTGCCAATGGATGTGCAGAATGAGATTCGCAAACAGGTAAGTGCGCTAGCTTTGGAGCTGGGCGTGGTCGGCTTGATGAACACCCAACTCGCCTATCAGGATGGGATAATCTATATCATCGAGGTGAATCCTCGAGCATCGCGTACCGTACCATTCGTTTCAAAATGCATCGGACGATCGCTCGCAAAAGTGGCTGCGCGTTGCATGGTCGGCACTACTCTGAAAGAGCAGGGTTTTACCAAAGAAATAGTACCTAAAACATTTGCGGTGAAAGAGGCTATATTTCCGTTCAACAAGTTCCCAGGTGTTGATCCCATACTAGGGCCGGAAATGAAATCTACCGGCGAAGTTATGGGTGTTGGAGTTACTTTTGCCGAGGCCTACGCTAAGGCGCAGATGGGCGCTGGCGAAACCTTTGAGATAAAGGGTAATGCCTTCCTAAGCGTGCGCGATGCGGACAAGCCTCATATCGCTGAGGTGGCCGAGAAGCTTCTCGGTTTAGGCTATTCTATCGTGGCCACCCATGGCACTGCAGCAGTTATCGAAGAGGCAGGCCTGAAAGTCATGGGTGTGAATAAAGTTGCCGAGGGTAGACCTCATATAGTCGATATGTTAAAAAATGACGAGATGCAGTTGATCGTCAACACGACTGAGGGCAAGCAGGCGATATCAGACTCCTCTATCATCAGGCGGACCGCCTTACGACATGATGTGTTTTGCACAACGACCGTTGCTGGTGCATTGGCTGTTTGCGAAGCGCTAGCCTTCGGTGGCAACATGTCTGTGTATACAATTCAAGATCTTCACGCTGCACTGAATTAGACTGAAGCAATGAGATTCGGCGTCGGCAGTTTTTAAAACTGCCGAATTAGCCGCTTTTATTGATTTGCTTTATTTGTGGCGTGAAAAATCGAAAATGGAAAAATTATGCCTAGAGTACCAATGACAGTCGAAGGTTCTGAGCGGTTACGCGAAGAGCTGAATGAATTGAAATCAGTGCAGCGCCCGAAGATTACCAAGGCTATAGCCGAGGCTAGGGAGCATGGCGACCTTAAAGAGAATGCTGAATATCATGCGGCGCGTGAACAGCAGAGCTTCTGCGAAGGTCGAGTGGCTGAAATTGAAGGCAAGTTAGCCGACGCTCAGGTAATCGATGTAACCAAGATCGAGCCTACCGGCAGGGTTATTTTTGGTACGACGGTTACTCTGGTTAATCTGGAAACGGATAAGACGGTAATCTATCAGATTGTCGGTGAAGACGAAGCGGATGTTCCCAAGGGGAAGATCTCGGTCAGCTCTCCTATTGCGCGTGCAATCATGGGCAAGCAGGAAGGAGACGAGATTGTAGTGAATGCGCCTGCAGGGGATATAGAATACGAAATTGCTCAGGTTGAGCATAAGTAGCCGCTTTTTCGCCAGCCTGGTTGGTTTAGCTAGGCTTGCCTTTGATATTGGATAGCCGGCCTTCGTGTTTCTTTGCTCTTCTATATAGTAAAACCGTGTGCCCAATGCTTTGCACGCACTCGGCTTGAAAATCCTTGCAGATAGTCTCGGTAAGTTCCTTCTTGGCGGTTCGGTCCTCGGCCAGGAGTTTTATCTTTATGAGTTCGTGATCGCTAAGGGCACGGGCGAGTTCCAGCTTGATGTTTTCGCTCAAGCCTTTTTGGGCGATTGAAACGATTGGGTGTAAATTGTGCCCAATGGCTCGGAATTGCTTCTTGACTGCGTTACTTAGTGCCATGTTAGTACCCTGACTAGTGCTAAAAAATTTCAGTAGCCGCTAAGATTAGCTGCTTTTCAAGAGGGAAGCGGATTCTAGCTGAACACAGGTAATTAATAAACGTCAAAAGGACACTGCCTGTCATAGGCAGGTCATATTAGGCATTCGGTGATGGCGCGATCAAAAACTAGTAAGCAATGGTTAAAAGAGCATTTCGACGATGTCTATGTGCGCCGTGCTCAGGAGGAGGGCTATCGCTCCCGGGCTAGCTTTAAGCTTCTGGAAATTCAGGAGCAGGACCGGCTGATCAAAAGAGGGATGACTGTAGTCGATCTAGGTGCTGCCCCCGGGGGTTGGTCGCAGGTGGCGGCGAATCTTGTGGGGGATAAAGGGCAGGTGATAGCGAGTGATATCTTGCCGATTGACTCTTTGCCGGATGTCGAATTCTTGCAGGGCGATTTCACCGAACAGGCGGTATTGGACAGCCTGATCAAACTGCTCAAAGATGAGCATGCAGACCTTGTAATCTCGGACATGGCACCCAATATGAGTGGTATGAGGGATATCGACATCCCCCAGGTTATGTATCTTGCAGAACTGGCTCTTGATCTCGCCAGAACTGTCCTGAAGCCTGAGGGAAGCTTTCTCGCTAAGGTTTTTCATGGTGAGGGTTATGAGGAGCTGCAAAAGCAGCTAAAGAGTAGCTTCACAAGCTTGAAGGTCAGGAAACCCAAGGCCTCCAGGGCGAGATCGAGCGAAATTTATCTATTGGCCTCCGGTTTTCGGGGCTTAAACTGAATTAACGTGCATTATTCTGCGCGTTCATTAGAATTGGGCTTGAAGATGAGCCCTTCTTAATCGATCGCCAGCAGGTGCTTCATCACCATTTTTCTATAACCACTGGGGGATAAACCCTTGAATGATATGGCAAAAAACCTGATTTTGTGGATGATTATTGCCGGAGTGTTACTCACGGTATTCCAGAACATCAGTCAGGAACCGCGAGAAGATACAATAAACTACTCCGAATTCATCCGAGAAGTTCGATCGGGTCGGGTTCAACGCGTCGAGCTCGCAGGAATCAATATCACTGGAGTTCGCAGTGATAATAGCCAATTCCGTTCGGTCATGCCGCTTATCGGCGATGATCAACTGCTGAACGACCTGTTTGAGAATGACGTCGATGTAACAGCTAACGAGCCTGAACAGCGCAGCATATGGACTGATCTACTCCTTTCTATCTTCCCGATATTGATAATTGTCGCGCTCTTTCTATTCTTTATGCGACAGATGCAGGGTGGCGGCGCCGGTGGCAAAGGTGGCCCGATGTCATTCGGCAAGAGCAAGGCCAAGCTATTGGGCGAAGACCAGATCAAGGTCACCTTCGCAGATGTGGCGGGTGTCGACGAGGCGAAAGAGGATGTGCAGGAGTTAGTGGAATTCTTGCGCGAGCCAGACAAGTTCCAGCGCTTGGGCGGCCGAATCCCTCGCGGTGTGTTAATGGTAGGTCAGCCCGGTACGGGTAAGACCTTGCTAGCCAAGGCTATCGCCGGTGAAGCGAAGGTTCCTTTCTTTTCGATTTCGGGTTCAGACTTCGTAGAGATGTTTGTGGGTGTGGGTGCCTCCCGTGTCCGAGATATGTTTGAGCAGGCGAAGAAACAGGCGCCCTGTATTATTTTCATCGATGAGATAGACGCGGTCGGTCGCCATCGTGGTGCTGGATTAGGCGGTGGACACGACGAGCGCGAGCAGACGCTTAACCAGCTACTCGTCGAGATGGATGGTTTCGAAGGTAATGACGGCGTGATAGTTGTTGCGGCGACAAACAGACCCGACGTGTTAGACCCGGCACTATTACGCCCGGGTCGATTCGACCGTCAAGTTGTTGTTGGCTTACCGGATATCCGTGGTCGTGAACAGATCTTAAAGGTGCATATGCGTAAGGTGCCTATTAATGACAACGTAAGAGCGAGTGTGATCGCGCGCGGTACACCAGGCTTTTCCGGTGCAGATCTTGCTAACCTAGTTAACGAGGCAGCGCTGTTTTCTGCCAGAGCAGGCAAACGCCTGGTCACGATGGAAGAGTTTGAAAAAGCTAAAGACAAGATCATGATGGGCGCAGAGCGCAAGTCGATGGTGATGTCTGAGAAGGAAAGAATGAATACGGCTTACCACGAGTCGGGGCATGCGATCGTTGGGCGTATAGTTCCAGATCATGATCCTGTCTATAAAGTTAGCATTATTCCCCGTGGTCGTGCCTTAGGTGTGACTATGTTCCTGCCTGAGGAAGATCGCTACAGCTTGAGTAGGCAGACTATCTTGAGTCAGATATGCAGCCTCTACGGCGGACGCATCGCAGAAGAGATGACGCTTGGCAAAGATGGCGTCACGACAGGTGCCTCAAACGATATTCAGCGTGCAACCGAGATGGCCCGCAACATGGTCACCAAGTGGGGCCTGTCCGAAGAATTAGGCCCGCTTCTGTATTCGGAAGACGAAGGTGAGGTATTTCTAGGTCGCTCGGCCGCCTCGCAGTCGAAGTCCTTTTCGGGTAATACGGCGATCTCTATCGATACTGAAGTGCGTAAGATTATCGATGAATGCTACGGCAGGGCTGAGAAGATTCTCGAAGATAATCGTGAAAAGTTGGAGATGATGAAAGACGCTCTGATGGAATACGAGACTATCGATGTCGATCAGATAGACGATATCATGAATGGTGAGAAACCTAGACCGCCAGCCGATTGGTCGGATACCGATTCCAGTAATTCAGATAGTGGTGGATCCAGCGCTACTGAAGTGAAGAATGAAGATCTAGGTAAGTCTGGAAACATCGGTGGACCTGCCAGCGAACACTAGCCTTAAAGATAGTTCTTAACCGTGATTGATTGCCTTACAGCAGGAGATAGACAGATTGGTCTGTCTTCTCCTGTTTGCATGGGCATCATAAATGCTACACCTGACTCTTTCTCCGATGGTGCCGAGCTGCAAAGATCGGGAGCCGCCTCCTTTCAACTAGATATCGACAAGGCTCTGTTTCGCGCCGAGACCATGGTTGCCGAAGGTGCTACCTTTATCGATGTGGGCGGAGAGTCTACTCGCCCCGGTGCGGCGACGGTTAGCGAGCAGGAAGAGCTCGATCGAGTCATCCCCCTAATTGCGGCAATCAGCTCAAGCCTGGATGTGTGTGTCTCGGTCGACACGAGCTCACCTGTGGTGATGAAAGAAGCTCTGAAAAGCGGTGCTCAGTTGATTAACGATATTCGCGCACTGGCGATACCCGGAGCGGCAGAAATGATAGCCTCGACTAAGGCAGCTGTCTGCTTGATGCATATGCAGGGTGCGCCTAGCACTATGCAGAAAACTCCCTCCTATGACAGTGTAGTGCTCGAGGTATTCGATTTTCTGAAATCCCGAGTAGCATACTCTCTGGAATGCGGGATAGAGCAAGACCGTCTGTTGATCGACCCTGGCTTCGGCTTCGGCAAGACTGTGCAACACAATTATCAGCTATTAAAAAACCTTGGGTATTTTTCTCAGCTTGAGATACCTCTGCTAGTGGGTCTGTCGCGTAAATCCATGATTGGTGAGGTTGTAGTGCGGCCGGTTGATCAGAGGTTGGCGGGTTCCATTGCTGCGACCACACTAGCGCTCGCCTCGGGGGCGAGAATAATTCGCACTCACGATGTTGCTGCCACCATGGATGCAATTAGAGTAAACTCGGAATATTCAAGCGCCGAGTAAAATTCGCTATGACTAAAAATACAAAACAATATTTTGGTACGGATGGCATACGCGGTGCCGTAGGTACTGCGCCAATAACTCCAGATTTCATGTTGAAACTTGGATGGGCGGCAGGCACCGTGTTCGCGAAGAAAGGTGGGGCGCGTAACAAGATTCTCATCGGCAAGGATACGCGTATATCCGGCTATATGTTTGAGGCGGCGCTCGAGGCCGGTGTAACGGCGGCAGGGGTCGATATCAATCTATTGGGGCCAATGCCTACGCCTGCTATCGCCTATCTGACCCGCACGCTTCGAGCTCAGGCGGGTATTGTTATCAGCGCCTCCCACAATTCCTTTCAGGATAACGGCATCAAATTCTTCTCGGGCGATGGCAGCAAGCTGGACGATGAGATCGAGTTTGCTATCGAGGAACAGCTGGCAAAAACCACCTCAACCGTTCACCCGCGATCCTTGGGCAAGGCCTCGCGTGTTCCCGATGCAGCTGGCAGGTATATTGAATTCTGCAAAAGCCGAGTTGACTCTGACCTAAAGGTCAACGGACTTAAGATAGTCCTCGACTGCGCTCATGGCTCGACCTATCACATCGCGCCTAGTGTATTTGAGGAGCTCGGTGCCTCGGTGATTGCGATTGGAGTTAGTCCGGACGGCCTAAATATCAATGAGAATAGCGGCTCAACATCGCCAGAGAAACTGGTTGAAGCCGTGCTGCAAGAACAGGCTGATTTAGGCATTGCGTTCGATGGCGACGGTGACCGTGTGGTCATGGTTGATCATCTTGGCAATATTGTGGATGGGGATGAAATACTCTATATCATCGCGCGCGACAGGCGGCGCCAGAATATTGATTTTGGCGGCGTGGTGGGTACGTCGATGAGTAATCTGGGTGTGGAACAGGCGCTAGACGCGCTGGATATTCCCTTTGCCAGGAGTGCTGTTGGAGATCGTTACGTCATGCAGGAGTTGCTCAAGCGCGGCTGGATCCTTGGCGGAGAATCCTCCGGGCACATAATCTGTCTGGATAAGACGACAACCGGAGACGGTATTGTCTCGGCGCTGCAGGCCTTGTCCGCAATTTCGAGTAGCCAGAGTTCCCTTGCAGAACTTGTCAGTAAGATAAACAAGTACCCGCAGTCCATGGTTAACGTACGCATCGCTGAATCTGCTGAAGTTTCAGCCAGCAAGAAAGTGCAGCAGGCTGTGTCAAGAGTAGAGGCTAAGCTGGGCCCCAAGGGGCGTGTGCTATTGCGACCATCGGGCACCGAGCCTGTAATACGGGTGATGGTAGAGGGCGAAGATGCCGCCGAGGTGCTCATGCTCGCGGAAGAACTGGCTGAAGTCGTTGGCAATGAAGTGGGTGCGGCGGCCTAAGAGATGCTTGTCGTGTTGCAAGACCCATGTATCTTAGTTAGTATTGGCGCCCGTTTTGGCGGGCTGTTTTAGATTAGCTCAAAAGTTCGCTCTTCTGGATTTGTAAGCATGCGTCAAAAATTGGTTGTCGGAAACTGGAAGATGCATGGCTCGCGCGCTCAGGTGCGACAGTTGATCGACGATGTAGCCGCCGGTACAGCTAGCTTAAATGACGTCGAGATAGCTGTAGCGCCGACGTTTCTGCATCTGGACCTGGCGGCGCAATTAAGCCAGCAGGTGGGGGTTAAACACCTCAAGTTGGCAGCGCAGAATCTGTATCCCCAGCCGCACGGTTCTTTTACCGGTGAGGTTTCAGCTCCTATGTTGGCGGAGTATGGAGTCACCTACGTTATTGTAGGGCATTCCGAAAGACGCGAGATATTCGCTGAAACAGATCAGGCAGTGGCTGCGAAATTTCAGGCAGTGCAGGAGGGTGGCTTGTTTCCTATCCTCTGTGTGGGGGAGTCGCTGCAGCAAAGAGAGCAGGGCTCAAGCGAAGAAGTCGTGCTAAGTCAGCTAGATGCGGTAATAGCCGCGGCGGGTGTCGAGGCGTTACAATCGGCTGTTATTGCCTACGAGCCTATTTGGGCAATCGGCACGGGAAAGACTGCAAGCCCGGAGCAGGCACAGGGCATTCATAGGGTGCTTCGAGAACATATTGCGAAGTCGGACTCGACTATCGCGGCAGGTGTAAGAATTTTATACGGTGGCAGTGTCAAGGCCTCCAGTGCGACAGAGTTGTTTGACCAGACCGGTATTGACGGTGGTTTGGTTGGTGGGGCCTCTTTAAAGGCTGAAGAATTTATATCCATTTGTAAAAGTGCGGATTAACGATCATGCAGACGATAGTAGTTGTAGTTCACGTAATTGTAGCCATCGCGATAATTGGCTTGGTTCTCTTGCAGCAGGGCAAAGGCGCAGACGCTGGAGCTTCTTTTGGTGCAGGTGCCTCGCAAACTGTATTTGGCGCCTCAGGCAGCGGTAATTTCTTGGTGCGGGCTACGACTATCGGCGCTACGATATTTTTTATTACCAGCCTCTCTCTGGCTGTGTTTGCCAAGAATCAGTCTTCCCTGGGTGGTGCTGCAAACTCGCCACTGGTAAATGAAGAGCTGTTGCAGGAGATCTCAACACCTGCGTCTGATGTACCTCAACTGGATGAGGCGCCTGCGTCAACATCGAGTGCTGACGACGTGCCTAGCCTGCCTGGCAACGATAACTAGGATAAATAAGAATTAGCCGAAGTGGTGAAATTGGTAGACACGCTACCTTGAGGGGGTAGTGACCTCTGGTCGTGCCGGTTCAAGTCCGGCCTTCGGCACCAAATCTTTGAAATCGGACCCTCATGCCGATTTCGGGTCAACGCGGCGGGAGAACCTAAATTCCCGCGAAAGCCGCGTAAAACCTTGACCTTAGACCCAACTAGTCCTTATAATTTGCTCCCCTTGCGAAATAGGGCTCTAATTTCATCGCCATAGATTATTTCCTTATAAAACAAGGACTTATTGGGTGAGCGAATCGGCGCTTTTCCAAAGCTAGAAATTTAGATTTGTTGCGAGGATAACCCGTTTAGTAAGAACACCGGTCATATTGTCGGTGAATAGAATTGATAAGAGCTCCGAGTTGAAGTAAATCGGAGCCAGCCAGAATCAGAAAGTTTTGATTTGTTGCGGGGTGGAGCAGTCTGGCAGCTCGTCGGGCTCATAACCCGAAGGTCGTAGGTTCAAATCCTGCCCCCGCTACCAATTTCTTACCAATTTTTGGTAAAAGTAGTAGTTGGCAGCCCCTAGTGGCTCCCAAACACCAAGCTTCTCGCTTGCTTAAATAGAGCCTGCGAAGAAGATTTTAGAGTGGGCCTTTGGCCCATTTTTTGTATCTAGGGGATTAGTCCCGGATGCGGCTGGGCTAATAGACCCTTATGCCGCACTTTGAGAAAAGTGAATAGTAGCGAAGTTCTAATAACAGAATTGATCGGCACTACGGTCCAGGCTTTGGGCTTGGAACTCTGGGGTGTCGAACTGCTTCAGCAGGGAAGATATTCTCTACTGAGGGTTTATATCGAACGTGAAGAAGGTGTCACGATCGAGGATTGCGAAAAGGTTAGTCGGCAGGTAAGCGCTCTATTGGATGTCGAAGATCCGATTGCTGGAGAGTATACCTTGGAGGTGTCATCTCCTGGCGTCGATAGGCCGCTGTTCAGTATTGAACAGTATGCGCAATATGTTGGTAGTGAAGTGAATTTAAAATTACGACGAGCACTCGAAGGCAGGCGTAAATTTAAAGGACAAATAATAAAAGTTTCAGGAGACATCGTTGGTTTATTGGTCGAGGGCACCGAGTATGACTTGGAGTACTCCGATATCGAGAAAGCCAGCATAGTTTACTAGATGATTTTTACTCCATGCTCTGGACTAGGTTCCAGATCTGAGCTTTGAGTAAGGTGACATTGTTATGATGAGTAAAGAAATATTAATGGTTGCGGACGCCGTCTCGAATGAGAAGGGTGTTTCTCGTGAAGTGATTTTTGAAGCGATTGAGTCTGCATTAGCGACGGCTACGAAGAAGCTCAATGACGAAGATGAGATCGATTGCCGCGTTGCTGTCGATCGCGAGACTGGCGAATACGAATCCTTCCGGGTTTGGACGGTAGTCGAAGATGACGAGTACATGATTGAGGGTACTCAGTTTACCGTCGATCTGGCGCAAGAGAAGAAGAAGGGTCTTGCGGTTGGAGATACTTACGAAGAGAAGATCGACAACGTAGAGTTCGGTAGAATCGCTGCACAAACTGCTAAGCAAGTTATCGTGCAAAAAGTACGTGAAGCAGAAAGAGAAATCATAATTGGCGATTACAAAGATCGCATCGGCGAGTTGGTTGCCGGCACTGTAAAGAAAGTGACGCGCGACAATATCATCGTAGATCTAGGCAGTAACGCCGAGGCGCTGCTGTCGCGAGATCAAATGATTCCAAGAGAAACGTTCCGCATGGGAGACAGAATGCGAGCGCTTCTTATAGATGTGCGTTCTGAGCAGCGAGGCCCGCAATTGTTCCTAAGCCGAACGTCGCCGAATATGCTGATCGAGTTGTTTAAGATTGAAGTGCCTGAAATTGCTGAAGAAGTGATCGAGATAAAGGCCGCCGCCAGAGACCCAGGGTCGAGAGCGAAGATCGTTGTAGGTACAAATGATGGCCGCATCGATCCAGTCGGTGCCTGCGTAGGTATGCGCGGTTCGCGGGTACAGGTTGTGTCTAACGAATTGGCAAATGAGCGCATCGACATCATTCTCTGGGATGACAATCCAGCTCAGCTAGTCATTAACTCAATGTCACCTGCTGAAGTTGCTTCGATCATAGTGGATGAAGACAGCAATACGATGGATATCGCCGTCGAAGAAGATAACCTTGCTCAGGCCATCGGTAGAAATGGTCAGAACGTCAGGCTTTCCAGTGAGTTAACTGGTTGGACTATTAACGTAATGAGCGAAGAAGAAGCCGCCGAGAAGCAACATCAAGAGGCGAGCAGCTTCATCGATATGTTTGTTGAGAAACTCGATGTTGACGAAGAGTCGGCTGAGGTTCTAGTGCAAGAGGGATTCACTTCGCTTGAAGAGATCGCCTATGTGCCTCTCGATGAGATCCTGGCTATCGATGGCTTCGATGAAGAAATAGCGAACGAGTTGAGGAATCGAGCCAAGGACGCATTGCTGACTTTGGCTATAGCCTCAGAAGAAGATTTATCTGCTGCCAATATCGCAGACGATCTTTTGAATATGGAGGGCATGGATGGAAAACTGGCAATGGAACTCGCCAAGAAAGGAATTCTCAATATGGAAGAATTGGCAGAGCAGTCTATTGATGAGTTAATAGACATCGAAGGCATGGATGAAGAACGCGCCGGCACGTTAATTATGACTGCGCGCGCTCCATGGTTTGAGTAGCAGCAAATCTGTACGTTGGTGAATGGGAGTAGTTGAATGGCAGATGTAACAATAAGTGAACTCGCCGAAGTTGTCGGAGTCGGGGTAGATAAGCTGTTGTCTCAGGTTAAAGAGGCTGGCTTGTCACATACTAATGCTGACGAACCGATTTCGAATGACGACAAGAACACTTTATTACAGTTTCTGCGCCGCAGTCATGGTGATTCTGAGGCGAGCGTTGCTGCGCCTAAGAAAATCACTCTCAAGAGAAAAACTGTCGGTACTCTCAAGTCTGCCTCTACCCATGGTAGGGGTAAGACTGTCAATGTAGAAGTTCGCAAAAAGCGTACCTATGTTAAGCGAAGCGCCGTTGAAGAGGATGCGCCAGAAGAATTAGAGAACGAAGCAGCGCTAACAGAAGCTGTTGAAGAGTCTCCCGTAGATACTGCTGCCGAGACGACAGAGGCAACAAGCGCCGAGGCTACCGAGGCTGCTCCGGCAGAGGCGGCTGAGAAAGTGGAGGAAGCTCCTGCGTCAGATTCCAAGGATGCGAAAGATGCAGCGCCTGAGGTGCCATCCGAAGAGGCAGCCGCAGCCCGAGCCGACAAGCCTGGCGCGAAACGCAAGGTACAGGGCAAGAAAGAATCAGAAGAATCTGGCGATAAGAAAAAGTCTCATCTCAAGAACAAGGGCAAGCCAGCCAAACGGCAGGCAAAAACTATCCATGTTAACGACGACTTCGTTTTGGAAGGCGGCGATGTGGACGAAATGGGTGGGCGCGGTCGACGCGGCGGCGGCAGGAAGGGGAAGGCACGTCTTTCAGCTACGCAACATGCCTTCGAGAAGCCAACCGAATTCATTAAGCGCGAGATTAAGATAGGCGAAACCAATACGCTGCCAGATTTAGCACAGCAAATGTCGGTAAAGTCTGCTGCAATAGTTAAGACTCTTTTCAACATGGGCGTCATGGCAACGATTAATCAGATTCTTGATCAAGATACGGCCTCGCTATTAGTTGAAGAGATGGGTCACACGCCGAAATTCGTATCAGAAGATGCTATCGAAGAGCAGTTGGCAGAATCGATAACAGCGGATACCGGTAAAGTGGAAGTCATCCGTGCCCCCGTTGTTACAGTGATGGGTCATGTTGACCATGGTAAGACTTCTCTCTTGGATTATATTCGTAAGGCGACAGTTGCCTCGCACGAAGCCGGTGGCATTACGCAGCATATCGGTGCATACCATGTTAATACTGATCACGGCATGATTAGTTTTCTCGACACACCTGGCCACGCGGCATTTACCGCGATGCGATCACGCGGGGCGAAGGCAACAGATGTCGTTGTTCTGGTTGTAGCAGCTGACGATGGTGTTAAGCCGCAGACAGAAGAGGCTGTGCAACATGCTAAAGCCTCTGGTGTACCAATGGTTGTAGCAGTTAACAAGATCGACAAGGAAGGCGTCGACGTAGACCGTGTTAAGAATGAACTGGCCGCAATGGAAGTGATCCCTGAGGATTGGGGTGGTGAGACGCAATTTATCGAGGTGTCAGCTATCACTGGTGCGGGCATCGATCAGTTACTGGAAGCCATCTTGTTACAAGCCGAATTGCTGGAGCTAAAAGCCTATGCAGATGTACCAGGGCAAGGCGTGGTAATCGAATCAAGACTAGACAAAGGCCGTGGCCCGGTTGCCTCTGTCCTCGTACAGAACGGAACACTAAAATCCGGTGATACGGTATTGGTAGGCCATGAATATGGTCGTATCCGGGCTCTAGTCGATGAGCTTGGCAAGACAGTCAAGACGGCAGGTCCATCTATACCCGTAGAGATTCTGGGTCTCAATGGTGTGCCTGAGGCAGGAGACGAGTTTGTCGTTCTCGCCGATGAGAAGAAAGCCCGCGAGATCGCAGAATTCAGACGTACTCGACACAAAGATACATTGCAGGCATCGCAACAGTCGAATCTCGTAGAGACTATGTTTGCCGGTATCGGCAAGGAAGACCTCAAGGTCTTCAATATTATTCTGAAGACAGATGTGCGCGGCTCGCTTGAGGCTATAGTGGGTTCTCTGCATAAGCTCAATACAGAAGAGGTTGAAGTAAATATCGTTGCCTCCGGTGTTGGTGGAATCTCTGAAACTGATGTGCATCTTGCCGCAACATCGAAGGCGATGATCATCGGATTCAATGTGCGCGCAGATAAGTCATCGCGCGACATCGTTGAGAACGAAGGTCTGCAACTGCGTTACTACAATGTGATCTATGATGTGATCGATGATACTAAAGCGATCATGGGTGGCATGCTTTCACCGGAAATTCGCGAAGAGATCGTTGGCGTGGCGGAAGTGCGAGACGTGTTCAATTCACCGAAATTTGGTCAGATTGCAGGAAGCATGGTTATCGAGGGTACTGTCTATCGCAGCAAGCCTATTCGAGTTCTGCGCGACAATGTTGTGATCTATGAGGGTGAGCTGGAATCCTTGAGACGCTTTAAGGACGATGCCAATGAGGTCCGCAATGGCATGGAGTGCGGTATCGGCGTTAAGAACTATACCGACGTGAAAGTTGGGGACAAGATTGAAGTCTACGAAACTACCGAAGTGGCCAGGAGCCTTTGAGAATAATTTCTCGGGCAGGTAATTAAACGTGACAGAAATGTCTGCAAGAGTGCAACGAGTGGCTGATCAGATTCAGCGCGAACTTGCATCGCTAATCCAGATGGAGGTTAACGATCCTCGGGTTGGCATGGTATCGGTCACAGACGTTGAGGTGAGCAGAGATCTAGCTCACGCAAAGATCTATGTGACCGTATTGAATACGATGACTGATGACTTGCAGGTAAACGAGTCGACTCTATCTGAACCAGGCGATCTGGATAAGTTGGAGATCGAAGAGAATATCAATGCGTTAAATAAGGCGGCCGGGTATCTGCGTTCCTTATTGGCGAAGCGGTTAAGCACTCGCTCAGTGCCGAAACTCCGCTTCTACTACGACGGAAGCATAGAGCGCGGGCAGCAGCTTTCGAGTCTGATAGACAGTGCGCTGGCGGCCGATCAAGATTCGCATTCTTGAGTTCGTTGAGAAATATACCGAGGATGCAGATTGGGTAAGCACACAAAGGGTAGAGCCATCGATGGTATTGTCGTGTTGGATAAAACCATTGGTCTAAGCTCGAACGGGGTTCTGCAAGAAGTAAAAAGGCTATACGATGCGAGAAAAGCGGGGCATACCGGCAGTCTCGATCCATTAGCGACAGGGGTGCTGCCACTTTGCTTGGGCGAGGCGACGAAAGTGTCGCAGTTCTTGCTGGATTCGGACAAGAAGTATCGAGCGAGAGTTAAGCTTGGCGTCAGAACAGATAGCGCAGACAGCGAAGGATGCGAAATCGCCAGGTGCGAGGATTTCGACATCTCACGAAAGCAGATAGAGAAGTCGCTGCAGAATTTTCGGGGCGAGATAGATCAAGTTCCACCCATGCACTCGGCGCTTAAGGTGAATGGAGTGCCGTTGTACAAGATGGCACGGAAAGGTGAGACCATAGAGCGTGAAGCACGCCGGGTCACCATCTACAGCATCGAATTGACAGAATTTGAAGGCGATGAGCTAGAGCTGGAGATCGCCTGTAGTAAGGGCACTTATATAAGAACCATCGCTGACGATCTCGGTCAGCTACTGGGCTGCGGTGCGCATATCATAGACCTGCGGCGGACTCAGGCCGGTGCCTTTACCGAGGCAGACTGTGTAACAACACAGCAGCTAAGGGAAGAGTGTGAGTGCGATGGTGTGAGTGCCATCGATGCGCACTTGTTACCGATGGATCAGGCGATAGCCTACTTGCCAGAGGTAGAACTGCCTAGTATTACGGCCAGTTTTATCAAGAATGGCCAGCCAGTTTTGGTGCGACACTTGCCAGAGGAAGGTTTGGTAAGATTGTATGAAGAGGGGCAGTTTATCGGCATCGGTTGCATAGATGACGACGGGAAGGTCGCTCCAAGAAGGTTAATCGTTGCGCAGTGATCTGAAGTAGATCGCAATGATAGCCAGAGCAGGACTTAGAATTTTACAGGGAAGGGTCAGGTAACTACTAATATGCGTGGTTATTCTGGTTTTAAAAGGATGTAGTAGCCGTACTTCCTACGGCTTTCATTAATCGCATATTAGGAGAAAGAAAATGGCTTTATCAGCTGAACAGAAAGACACGATCATCAAAGATTACGCGCAAAGCGAAGGCGATACAGGATCGCCCGAAGTGCAAGTAGCTTTGTTGACAGCAAATATCAACGAACTGCAGTCTCACTTCAAAGAACACATTCACGATCATCACTCTCGTCGCGGTTTGATCCGCATGGTGAACAGCCGCAGAAAATTGCTGGATTACTTGAAGCGCAAGAACCTTGAGCGATACGCGACTTTGATCAAGCGACTTGGCTTACGTCGATAACAATCAATCGAAAATCCTTCGCGCAGTGCCTGATGAGTTGGCGCTGCGCCTATATAAACAATTAGGAAAATATTATGTTTAATCCAGTAAGTAAGACGTTTCAATACGGTAATCAGACGGTTACCTTGGAAACGGGTAAAGTGGCCAGGCAGGCAACAGGTTCTGTAGTCGTAACTATGGGAAATACTCAGGTGCTGGCTACCGTTGTGGGTCGCAAGCAAGCGAATCCTGGTGCAGC
This sequence comes from Gammaproteobacteria bacterium, assembly GCA_029253585.1. Taxonomy (GTDB): domain Bacteria; phylum Pseudomonadota; class Gammaproteobacteria; order Pseudomonadales; family Pseudohongiellaceae; genus UBA9145. The sequence goes on along the minus strand of JAQWZF010000014.1, from coordinate 51,375 downwards.
CTTCTTCCCTTTAACAGTTAACTATCAGGAAAAGACCTACGCGGTAGGCAAAATTCCTGGTGGCTTCTTCAAGCGAGAAGGTCGTCCTACGGAAAACGAAACACTGACATCGCGTTTGATCGACAGACCGATTCGTCCATTGTTCCCCAAGGGCTTCATGAATGAAGTGCAGGTGATTTGTACGGTAATTTCTGCCGATAAAGATGAGCAGGCAGATATCGCGGGTTTGATTGGCGCTTCTGCAGCCTTGTCTATTTCTGGCATTCCATTTGCCGAGCCAATAGGCGCGGCGCGTGTTGGTTACGATGCCGAAACTGGCTATATGTTGAACCCAACGAATACGCAGCTCGGTACTTCATTATTAGACATGGTAGTTGCTGGCACAAAGTCAGCTGTACTTATGGTTGAATCTGAGGCGAAAGAGTTGAGCGAAGATCAAATGCTTGGTGGTGTTCTATATGCTCACCAAGAGATGCAGGCCGTAATCGATACGATTGCAGAGTTGAAGGCTGAAGTTGGCAAGCCATCATGGGATTGGCAGCCTGAGCCGGTCAATGAAGAGTTGACGGCGGCGGTTGCTAATCTGGTTGGAACGGGCGTTACCGAGGCTTATCAAGTTTCTGACAAGATGGCTAGACAGGACGCTCTTGGAGTCTTGAAGGCGCAGGCTGTTGAGCAATTAGCCAGCGAAGAGTCAGGTGTTGGTAGCGATGACGTAAAAGATGTTTTTGCGAAGTTGGAGAAGAGCACTGTTCGTAACCGAGTGCTAGACGGTAATCCGCGTATCGATGGTCGAGACACAACTACTGTTCGCGCTATCGAAGTAGAAACCGGCGTTCTGCCTAAGGCTCACGGTTCGGCTCTATTTACGCGTGGCGAAACCCAGGCCCTGGTTGTAACTACACTAGGTGCATTACGTGATTCGCAGCTAATCGAAGATCTTCAGGGCTCCAGAAAAGATCCTTTCATGCTGCACTACAACTTCCCTCCCTATTCGGTTGGTGAAACTGGTTTCATGAGTGGTCCCAAGCGTCGTGAAATCGGCCACGGTCGTCTCGCGAGACGTGGTGTCGCAGCTGTTATGCCGGCTGAAGAGGAATTTCCCTATGCAATCCGTGTGGTTTCAGAGATTACTGAGTCAAACGGTTCAAGCTCTATGGCTAGTGTCTGCGGAAGCAGTCTGGCGATGATGGACGCAGGTGTTCCTATTTCCGCTCCAGTAGCTGGCATTGCCATGGGTCTTATCAAGGACGGCGATCGCTTCGCAGTCCTGACAGATATCCTTGGTGACGAAGATCACCTCGGTGACATGGACTTCAAGGTTGCCGGAACGGCAGCTGGTGTAACTGCTCTGCAGATGGATATCAAGATCCAGGGTATTACCGAAGAGATCATGGAGCAGGCTCTAGAGCAGGCTCATACGGCTAGAAATCATATCCTGGGCGAGATGAACAAGGTTATCTCAATTGCTAGAGAGTCTGTCTCCGACAACGCTCCAGCGATGGCCATGATCAAGATCGATCCAGACAAGATTCGCGACGTAATCGGTAAGGGCGGTGCAGTTATTCGCGGTATTACTGAGGCTACAGGCGCATCGGTTGACATCGACGACGACGGCAATGTTCGCATCTATGGCGAAGACGCAGTCTCTCGCGATGCCGCGCTCGACATGGTGAACGAGATTACGGCTGAAGCTGAGGTAGGAAGAATCTACAACGGTAAGGTCGCAAGAATCGTAGACTTCGGTGCGTTCGTTACAATCTTGCCAGGCAAAGATGGCTTGGTTCACATCTCGCAAATCTCGCAAGAGCGTGTCGAGAATGTAAACGAGTTTCTGGAAGAGGGTCAGGACGTACTAGTTAAGGTTCTGGACACCGATGCCAGAGGCCGTATCAAGTTGAGCATCAAGGAAATCAGCGAAGAGGAAAGAGCTGCTCACGTAGCTTAATTCTCTCGATGACTTGAGAAAAAGCCCGGGCATTGCTCGGGCTTTTTCGTTTGGGGTTGCTGAATATTCTGTTCGCAATGGGCATGGCTTCCATGTCACTTCTGTCGGCGTTTTGGTTATGCAGCCATTCAGCGAATTCTACTGTGGTACAAAATTTCCACTGGAGGCTATACGGAATTGCTGGCAAGTTATGCCCAGCCGAAGCTCAACGTAAATTTTTCATGTGCCGAGTCTGGGGGATCGCAAACGAATTCGCGGCTAATGCACAGCTGCCCATAAGTGTTAGAGCCTCCGAGCGCTCAGAGAGCTTAAGGCGGGCCTGGATCGAGATAGTTAGACGCTGCAGGCTTTAGTCTTCAAAAATGTGCCAGGGCTAGAGTCTGTCTCTCGATGCTGTGCTATTGTGTAACCCTGTCAGTGTGGCCGGGTAGCGTTCTTCGAATCCCTTGCTGAATCTATCCGTATTTTTCCCATGGAGTTCGCAGTCGCCTGACTACAATATGAGGGGCTTTCTGCCGGTAAATAAAGGCTTCTATGCTGCTGGCTTCGCGTTAACATGATGGGTTGCTGAGACGAATGTCTAGAACTCCGAATTGAGTTTAAATGTCGCTAATATGTCGCTAAAATCCGTTAAAAATACTTTAAATTTCATCATTTGGCATTGACGGTGACATTATCTATCTACATAGCACAATATATGTAACGGAATTGGTCAAAATAAGCGCAGAATTCACAAGACAGCCTTGGCATTTTTTGTTTCAATCTTATAGCTGAATGGACGGCTATCTAGAACTGTTCCAGAATAATCGAGACTTGCCCGCCGCTTCAGGTAGGGTGGGCAAAAATTTACTAATCGGAGGGTCCACTGGTGTTGACTACAACCAATCGCTCGTTAACTAGTATATTCGCGAAACTATCTCAGGCTTTAGCAGCCGTTTGCATCATGGCATTGCCCACACTGGCCAATGCGCAGGCAGATCAGGTCACATTCCACAAAGACATCGTGCCTATCTTGCAGCGTAGCTGTCAGAACTGTCACCGTCCCGGCGGCGTGGGCCCAATGTCTTTAGTATCTTTTGACGAAGTGGCGCCATTTGCTGGGTTGATCGAATACAAGACTGGCCTGCGCGATAGAGCCGGTGCAATGCCTCCTTGGTATATGGAAAAAGACATCGGAATCCAGGACTATAAATTCGATCCTTCATTGAGCGACGAAGAGCTGGCCGCCATCTCAACGTGGGCACGTAACGGTACTCCTCAAGGTGATCCAGCGGATGCGCCGGAGCCTCTGGTATTTAGTGACGACCAGAAGTGGACTGCCGGTCAGCCGGATCTTATCGTCAGCACAAACGATGTTACCAAGCTGGCAGGTACGCCGGATTGGTGGGGTGAGATTGATAGAATAGCGATTCCTATCGAAGAAGATCGTTATGTGAAGTCTGTAGAAATCCTCGAAGTAAATGATGTAGACAATTCCTCAGGAACCGGTCGTGACACAGTAGGCGGCAGATTCATCTTTCACCACATGATTTGGTCAACCGCCGAGATAGACGAGAATGGTCAGCGCATCGCAGACACCGCGACCGGCTGGCCTGTACATGAAGTTGGCCGTAATGCGGACATCTTCGATGAGGATGGAGGGCGTTTACTTAAGGCTGGTACTTATCTGGTTTCTGACTCTGTTCATATGCACTCGAACGGTAAGGACACTACAGGGCATTTGGAAGTTGGTTTTCGTTTTCATCCCGTTGGCTACGAGCCAAAGTATGAGCGAGCTACTCTAGGGCTGGGTAATGGCGTAGACATAAGTATTGCTGGAAATGAGGATGCTCAGGAGTTACATGCCTATACCGTTCTCCAAGATCACCTTAAGATAATTACATTCGAGCCGCACCTGCATGCTCCTGGTGAGCGTATGTGCCTGGAGGCTATTTGGGGCTACACGGTTGAGACTCTCTCCTGTGTTGGCTACGACCACAACTGGGTTCGCGGCTATGCCTATGACAACGATGCACAGCCCTTGCTACCAAAGGGAACAATCCTGCACATCGTCGGATACATGAATAACACCGAAACTAATCCAAACGTACCTGACCCAAGGAATTGGCAGGGGTCGGGCAATCGATCTGTGACAAATATGTTCATCGACCTGGGAATGCGGGTAAAAATGAACGATGAACAATTCTTCGAGGAAATGGAGAATCGCCGTCAGACACTGAATCTCGGGCCTAACGATCATGTTATTGGTTGCCCACTATGTTTGGCGCCGCTCGTTGCACCGGTTACGAAGTCAGATGAGTTGAATAATGAAGTTGCATTGCAGGAGACAAATTAGATATGCAAAGTTTACAAATAAAAGGTGCGAGCAAAGCTATTAGTTTGTTCGTGTTCGCGCTTGGTGCTGTTGTTTTATCACCGCTGGTTTTGGCAGATACATACCGCAGCGGTCAGCACGTAGAACCGGCTTTCGAAGGTTGGCGACCAAACGCAGATGGCAGTTTCAGCCTGATGTTTGGTTACATGAACGAGAATTGGGAAGAAGAACCCAATGTGCCGGTAGGTGAGGATAATATGTTTTCTCCAGGCGATGCCGATCGCGGTCAGCCTACGCACTTTCTACCGCGGCGAAATCGCTTCACCTTCGAGGTACAGGTCCCCTCCGATTGGGGAGATAGAGAGCTTGTATGGACCCTGAATGTAAATGGTGAAGAGCGCAAGGCTTATGGAACTCTGAAGGCCGATTATCTGGTGGATAATATGGTGATTGCCTCTGAGACTGGTTCTCTAGGCGCTGGCACCAGTAGTCCAGAATCTCGTGCGAATATTCCGCCTGTTGTTACAGTTCAGGGTGATGATATTCGTACTGTCAGAGCAGGTCAGTCACTCACTCTGCGCACACACGTAGCGGACGACGGACTGCCAACACCGTCTAATCCCGTTGAGGAGGCTAGGCGATTTGCCGAGTTTGCTGGTGGCCCTCTTGCTGCCGCTTTGGTGACTGAAGAGAACGTGCGACAGCGCTTATTGATGTCTCCCCCAATCAAGGTAACGGTCGATAAGACCAATGGCCTGTTTCTTTCCTGGAATGTTTACCGCGGTGCGGGGAAGGTGACCTACAACCCTCAGATGCCTAAACCATGGGAAGACACACGTGCCGGGTCAAACTCTCCATGGGGCTCGCTATGGGAGCCAACTCCACCCCCTGCAGATGGTATGTATGAGGTAGACATCACGTTTGACGAGCCTGGTACTTATGTTTTATGGGGCCGAGCAGACGACGGTGGTCTGTATCACGATGCCTATATTACGGTGAATGTGACTGAATAGGATTGGCTTGATAGTTCAAGCAATGCTAGTTTAAAAGGGCGGTTTACCGCCCTTTTTTGTGTTTGGGATTTGTAGCGTGGATTTAATTGTCTATATTATTGCGCTTTTCGCCACGGGTTCATTCTTCTACTTGATCCTTTGCAGCCTGTATTTCGCGTTTACTTCGCGCAGTCAGTTTGCGGCATTGAAGATTTGTTGGAAGCTAGCCTTGGTAAGGATTCTCGGCATCCCGTTGGCAGGTTTTGGTGGCGCCTTGATAGCGATATTGATGCTGCACGGTGAATTGAATAAATCGGCTAATTATCATCAGATCAGAGATATAGTGGCCAGCATTATCATCTCCATAGTCTGTTCGGTAGGAATCTACTTCGCATTGCTCTCCCTGGCCTTCGGTATACTTGATTAAGTGGGTCTACCGGAGCAGCAAGCGCCGCGACTACATATTTCTGCGGTACTGTCCTCCTACATCGAAGAATGTGTCTGTAATTTGACCCAGACTGCAGTAGCGAACCGCATTCATCAATTCTTCAAAGACATTGTCGTTGCTGATAGCTGCAGCGCGCAGTCGCTCCAATGCCTGAGCTGATTCATCGGCGTTTCTGGCTTTAAACTGAGCCAAACGGTTTATCTGACTCTGTTTCTCTTCGTCGGTAGAGCGCGCTAACTCGATCTCCGGCTGCGATTCCGCTTCTGGATTGAGGAAGGTGTTTACACCGATCAGCGGCAGGCTGCCTTCATGTTTTCGATGCTCATAGAGCATCGACTCGTCTTGAATTTTGCCACGTTGATAGCCGGTCTCCATCGCGCCCAGCACGCCGCCGCGTTCGGAAATACGCTCGAACTCCTGTAGTACCGCTTCCTCAACCAGATCGGTCAGCTCCTCGATGATAAAAGAGCCTTGATTGGAGTTTTCATTGACCGCCAGCCCCCACTCCTTATTGATGATCAGCTGTATCGCCATGGCTCGCCGCACCGATTCCTCGGTAGGTGTGGTTACGGCCTCATCGTAGGCGTTGGTGTGTAGGCTGTTGCAATTGTCATAGACTGCGATCAATGCCTGCAGTGTAGTGCGTATGTCGTTGAAGGACATCTCCTGGGCATGCAGAGACCTGCCTGAGGTTTGAATATGATATTTCAACTTCTGACTTTGTTCGCTCGCGTTATACTTAAAGCGCATGGCAGTAGACCAGATTCGGCGTGCGACCCTGCCCAGTACCGTGTATTCGGGATCCATTCCGTTGGAGAAAAAGAACGAAAGATTGTGGGCGAAATCGTCAACCTTCATGCCGCGGGCAATATACGCCTCGACGAAAGTAAAACCGTTAGATAGGGTGAATGCAAGCTGCGAGACCGGGTTCGCGCCTGCCTCGGCGATGTGGTATCCCGAGATAGAGACCGAATAGAAGTTTCGAATCTTATTCGCGCTAAAGTATTCCTGAATGTCGCCCATTAGCTTGAGGCTGAATTCGGTGGAGAAGATGCAGGTATTCTGCCCCTGGTCTTCCTTGAGAATATCTGCCTGAACCGTACCGCGAACATTCTCTAAGGCACGCGCCTTTATTATTTGGTACTGATCGTCATTGGGCGCAGCGCCGTTCTCGCTTCGAAATTGATCAAACTGTTGATCTATGGCGGCATTCATATACATGGCCAGTATCGTCGGCGCTGGGCCATTGATAGTCATCGATACCGATGTGTTAGGGCTGCTTAGGTCGAAGCCCTTATAGAGTTCTTTCATGTCGTCGAGGGTGGCAATCGACACGCCAGAATTTCCAACCTTGCCATAGATGTCCGGCTGCGTGGCCGGGTCGAAGCCATATAGAGTCACGGAATCGAAGGCGGTAGAAAGCCTCTTCGCCGCCGAATGTTCAGAGAGTTGTTTGAAGCGACGATTGGTGCGAAACGCATCGCCTTCTCCGGCAAACATGCGTGTCGGATCTTCAGACTCACGCTTGAATCGGAATACGCCAGCGGTAAAGGGGAAACGCCCCGGTACGTTCTCTAGTAATAGCCACTGCAATAGTTGGCCATGGTCTTGATAGTTAGGCAGTGCCACGCGGCTTATCTTCGTGCCTGAGAGTGAGGTATGAAATAGTGCGGTATGAAGTTCGCTATCGCGCACCTTAACGACATACTCGTCTTTGGCGTAGTCTAATCTCAGTTGTGGCCAAGCGTCTAGCAGGCGCTTAGCCTTTTCATCCATTGCATTGTCTTTGGCTGCGATCAGTTCATCCAATACAGAGCTATCCTTAGAGTCCGAATCCAGCATGGCCTTGCTGGCGATGAGTTGTTGTCGCTCACGCGCAAGCTGTGACTGAGTTCTCACCTGCTCATGATAGTCGCGCACTATCTCCGCGATCTCTGCAAGATAGCGCTGTTGCTGCGCAGGAATTATTAGGCTCGTCTGCGTCGATCTCTTCACGTTAATTGCTGCGATGGTTTGTGCATAATCTGGTAGCCCTTGTGTACGCAGTAGCGGTACCAGGGCCTGATACAGGGCAGTTATGCCGTCATCATTAAACTTCGATGCGATCGTTCCGAAGACGGGCATTTCATCTGGCATCTGCGTAAAGGCTTCGCGATTACGTTGCACCTGCTTGCAAACATCTCTTAGCGCATCCTCGCTTCCCTTGCGGTCGAATTTGTTGATCGCAAATACGTCCGCATAATCCAGCATATCGATCTTTTCCAGTTGGCTGGCGGCGCCAAATTCGGGAGTCATTACATACAGGGAAGTATCTACGAAGGGCACGATGCCGGCATCACCTTGGCCGATTCCGGGGGTCTCAATAATGATCAGGTCGAAGCCGGAAACTTTTATTGCGGCAACAATTTCGCTTAGCTTCTCGGGTATCTCGACGGAAGAATCTCTGGTGGCGACGGATCGCATGAATATATTTGGATGACCGATGGCATTCATTCGAATCCGGTCACCAAGCAAGGCGCCACCTGTCTTTTTTCTTGTTGGGTCGATAGCCAGCACAGCAATCTTCAGGGAGTCGCTGCTGTCCTGACGAAAACGCCGTATGATTTCATCCGTCGATGAAGACTTGCCGGCACCCCCGGTTCCCGTGATTCCGAGAATGGGCGTTTTCACCTGTGTCGATGCTTGCTGCTTTAGGGATAGGAGTTCTTGATCGGCATATTCTTCATTCTCGATACCGGTGATAACGCGAATCAGGATGAGCCTGTCACCCCCGTCCAGCTGTGTTAGATTGGGAGCGGCGGGGCGGCTCTTGCCTCTGCCGCAGCGATCTAGCATGTCATCGATCATGCCCTGCAACCCAATAGCCTGCCCATCGTTAGGGGAGTAGATGCGGGTTACGCCATAGTCGTGTAATTCTTCAATCTCGGCGGGAATGATAACGCCACCGCCGCCACCAAAAATTTTTATATGATCGGCTCCCAGTTCGCGGAGTCGGTCTACGAGGTATTTAAAATACTCGATATGTCCGCCCTGATAGGAGCTGATAGCGATTGCATCGACGTCTTCTTGAATCGCAGCCTCGACGATGTCCTGAACTGAGCGATTGTGAGCGAGGTGAATAACTTCGGCACCACTAGATTGCAGAATGCGGCGCATGATGTTGATTGCCGCATCGTGGCCATCGAATAAGCTGGCGGCAGTAACAAAACGAAGCCACTGTCGCTTCGATGGCGGCGTAGATAAAGTCTTCGCTGTTTCATTAAGAGATGCTGCTGACAATGGTAGGCCCCTGATCTTACGCTCCGTCTTGAGGAGCAATAGTCTAGCGCACTATGGTAGCCAGTTCACGGGGATATGGGGTGTTTGCCAAGAAAGGTGAGTATCGCATCGGCGGTTTCTTCAGGCTTTTCCAGTCCCATCGCATGGCCGGCCGCCTGCAGGTTGGCCAGGGTAATTCGATCACCGAATTCTTCCTTCATGCGTCTGCCATTCTCCGGTGGGGCAGTCTTGTCATCTACACCCTGGACTATCAGCATGGGTCCGCTGCCACCCGCCCACCACTGCTCTAGCGGCGTGGCTTGGTTCGCCTGTCTCTGGGAGTGCCGCGCCTCGGGCCAGTAATTTAGGCCTCTGACATAGTCCAGAACCAGCTCATCCTGAGTCTGTGGTGAAAAAAGTGTTCGTCTTGCCAGTTGAAATTTTTCGGTCTCGGACAGAGTTGAGTCACCCAACAGGCTGCCAAGCTCGCCCGGGGTGGTCAATGGCTTGGCGAGGCCTCCCGCCGCAATGAGGGAGATGCTGGAGACTCGCTCGGGATAGTCGGTGGCAGCGGCGCGGGAGGTTCTATTGCCCAGTGCCCACCCAAGCAGATGCGCTTTTTCTAATTCAATGGCATCGATAATGGCGATTAGATCTGCAGCATAGTCATAGAGTGTCAGTCCCTCCAGCTCGCCGGTGCTACCCATTATCCCGCGCTGATTTACCGCGACGACACGGTAGCCGGCGTCGGCAAGAAGTGGAGCGAGATACTTATAGCGGGTAATATCGCCGCCGGAGCCGGGCAGGGCGATGATGGTTTCATCATTGCTTAAGGTAGATTCCCACACTTCGACCTGCAGCTGGGCATGTCCAATATCGATCGTTCTCTCAGTGCGTTCGGCGGCAAAGGCTGCGCTGCACAGGAGTAAGAAAAATGGAATGACAAATTTGTGTCTGACCGCAGCAAGCTGAATTTTCAGGTACATTGTTTTCCCCATTTTGTGAACGAAGATTCAATCGATTGAGCCATGATTCTAGCACGCATAGGCGATTCGCCAAGTGCTTCGGCTTCGCTGACAGGCTAACTCGCTAGCATCCTTTCTTCTTTCTCCTTTCCTGCTTTAGGTTTTCCCAGAGCTCTTCGGTATAGTGTGACCATGGAAGCCTGGATAGTATTTACATTACTAGCTGTCGTTATGCAGTCGGTTCGCACTGCCGCGCAGAAACAGGTCGCGCAGAGCATTAGCGTGCTAGCGGCAACGCTCGCGCGCTATCTATTTGGTCTGCCCTTTGCAGTTTTGTATTTTCTGGTTCTAAAGAATTTCTATCAAGGCGAAGCCATCACCGGCAACGTAGTGTTCTATCGAGCCGCAATTTTGGCCGCAGTAGCGCAGATCTTCGCCACCGTGTTCTTGATCAAGGCACTGACGCTGCGTAACTTCGCTGTTGGAACTGCGCTGGCGAAGACGGAGGCATTGCTAACGGCTATTCTCGGCGCCGTATTCTTTTCTGCACTACTAAGCATCACGGCCTATCTATCGGTTCTCGTCGGCGTAGCAGGCGTTCTTGTCGCTAGTAACTGGAAGCTTAGTCTGCGTGACCTGACGGAGAATGAGAGCATCAAGTATGGAGTCGGGGCGGGCCTTGTTTTTGCCCTGGCATCTCTATGGATTCGAGAGGCATCTCTGTCATTGGATGTGTCAAGGCTGTTGAGCGCATCTACGGTGCTGCTATTTATGGTGAGCATTCAGACCGTAATGTGCCTTTTGTATGTATTGCTTAGGGAGCGCGATCAATTATTCTTGCTGATTATTCGATGGAAGTCCTGCCTGTTCATAGGCTTCACTTCTCTGGCAGGGTCGGTGGGATGGTTTACGGCGATGAGTCTGCAGGATGCGGCTCTTGTCAAAACTCTCGGGCAGACGGAATTTGTAGTAACGCTTCTAATAACTTACTTCTACTTTGGGGAAAGAATCACGTTGAAGGAATGTCTGGGTATCGTGCTGGTCGCGATAAGCGTTGTTCTATTGATAGCCGCTACATAACTTAACAAGTCTTTAGAGCCAGTCGCTGCGCAAGTTTTCATTGCGATCGATGAGAAAGGCTACTTGGCCAACAACTCTGCGTTGTATCCCAGTTCCTTGAGGCGTGTGAGAATTTCCTGATTCTGTGCGGCGTCTCTTGTCTCTACTGTCAGGTACAGGTCTGCTTTCTTGATAGGCATCCTCGCCAACAGGCGCGACGATGCTGTCTAGGTCTGGCTGGGCCTGCAGTATCTCCAGTGCCACAGTTCCCTGGCCTGCTATGATGTCTACATCGTTATAGGGATGAACGAAGGTCAGATGTTCGGATTCGGCGATCTGTTGCGCATGAGCTGCAGCCTCGTCTAAATTGTCGCCACTGAGGACAACTCTGGCGTCAAAGCTCTTTGTATCCTTAACCTTCACATTGGGTGTGTTCTTGGACATTACGATGGTGGCAGGTATGCGCAGGCGCTCAGCATGATAGGCAACGGCCTTGGCATGATTTCCCGCAGACATGGCGATAACGCCTTTCACCTAGCCCTGCTTCTTAAGAAGCAGTGATTTGTTAAGGGCGCCGCGGTCTTTGAAGGAAGCGGTCAATTGAAAATTTTCGAATTTCAGATAGAGATCAGTGCCAGCCATGGCCGACAGAGTCTGCGATTGCTCGAAGCGGGTATCTATTATTGCCGGGGCGATTCGAGTCGCAGCGTCTTGAATGTCTTTAACAGTGAGTGTCATGGTAGGGCATAACGGGGGATTAGTATAAGCATTTAAAGCATTGGTGCCTGCTGCGGGCTCTGCCCGAGTAGCAGTTCATACTAGCGTTACTTTTATGGATGCAAAAAAAAGCCCAGCAATCTATCTCTGGGCTTCTCTTCAAAGAGGACGTGCTTCTAAGAACAAACACGCCTTCCGGTTCTCGCTATATCTGCAAGATCTTAGAACTCATAGTTAACGCGTGCATAGAGAATACGCCCTAATGGGTTCTGAATCTGCGAGATAGCTCCTGCAATCATGCCAGTCTTCTGCGCTTCGCGATCAAATACGTTACGCGCACCTATGCTTATTCCTGCCGAACCACCGAATAGCTCTAAGTCGCTATAGGTATAGAACATATCGGTCTGGGTCCAGGCACGTACTACGTCGGTAGAAGTCCAGAGGTTTTGAGGACGCAGAAAGCGCTGAAAGCTAAACTCGTTTGCGTCGAAGATCACCTCGTCGATGTAGCGTACAGTAGCGTTAAAGCCATGGTGTCCAAGCGACCAGCCAATGTTTGCATTGGCTCGCCACTCAGGAATAACCGGCACCGCGCCGAAGGAGTTATTCTGATTACCCTTCGCTTCACGCACTGGAGTTAGACTAGACTCCTGCCAAGTGTAGGTATCCACATAGGTGGCACTCAAACCTGTGCGGAAATTACCCCAGCTACCCAAGCCGAACGCGCCCAGGTCGAAACTGTAGTTAGCTTGGATATCCCAGGCTTTAACCAGCATAGTCGACGCATTGGTTTCGCTGCGGTTGATGCGAGTAGTGGTTTCGATATCCATAGGGTCACGCTGAATACGCGGATCCGATAGTGGATTGGCTACCCAAGCCGTGAGTTGAGCTATCGATGGGTAAGGCTGTGCACTAGTAGCAGCAAAGCCTGTTGTTTCCTGAAATTTCGCAAAATCCGCTCTCACGATATCCTGAGTCGTAGTGTCCACAATCCGGTCTACGAAGTCAGTTTCACTGTAGGTTAGGTGTATGTCCAGACCATCCATTGGTATTAAATCGATGCCGAATGACGTGCTGTCCGAAGTCTCCGAAACTAGGTTCGAGTTACCCGTTCTACAGGAAGTGATGAAGCCCGAGAATGTGGTGAAGAGGTCATCCACGTTACTAAGGGAGCAGGAGTCTGGCGCGTTAAGCTGATTCAGGGTTGGCACAATAAAGGCCTCGCCTTGAGTAGCTCGCAGTGTCACCCAGTCAGTAGGCGAGTAAGTGATACCGAACTTGCTAACGACATCGCCCTGGCCAGTACTGAATTGCTCATCACGCACCGAGGCGCTGATCTCAAGGTTATCAAGAATCGGGAACGAGAACTCGGCAAAGTACGAGTCGCTGGTGCGGCTGAATTTTGTCGGATAGGCTCCGATACTGTTCAGGCGATCATCGCGTTGTTGATGCCAAGTTGGTACGTTCTCATCGGTTTCATCACGACGTTGATAGCCGAATGCTGCGCCGATTGTGCCGCCCGGTAACTCGAAGCCACCCGGGGCGATGGTGCCGTTGATGACCAGATCGAAGGTCTGCAGCGTGTCTTTGTTGTCTACGCGATCACGCGTATAGATAGCGTCTGCTACGGCCTGCGGAGTGCGCATCGGTGAATTATCGGCAGCGCCGAACGGGTTGAAACAGGCGCCGGCGTCATTAACCTGGTCACAATTGAGGCCATTTTCTACCGCGCTGAAGCTAAAGTGCTGAGTCTGTGCGCTAACTACGTTGCGCTGGCCAAACATATAGTCTGCAGAGCCTTCCCATCCGTCTAGATAAGGCACGGTAAAGTCGGCGCCGAAAGCTAGGCGCATATCACGCTCGTCATTCTCCTTGCGGCTAATCTGGTCGCTATCGGGCCCGCCGAATATTGATGGGTTAGTGTTGGCGAGGCCAAAAGGCAGCCAGGCACTACTAAACGGCACATCTTCGTTAAATGGTACACCGCCGTTCGGGTCGTTAGCTATATTAGCGAATTGGTTACCGGCTAGAACTACGGCGCCGTTGGCATCACGCAGTGGCTGCTGATTGCCATAGGGGTCGCTGAGTATCATGCCGTTGCCATCGAGCAGCGGCTGAGCAAACAGATCGCGGCCGTCACCTGCAACAGCTCTGTAAGGATTGCCCGGCAATTCGCCGCGCACGGTGGGCAAATCGCCAAACCGGGTACCCGGATTTCCCTGATTCTGGCGTCCGTGACCTTGCCATCTACCCCACAAAACTTGACCTGTCAGGGATAGATCTTCATTCACTTCCCAATTGATATTGGAATACAGTGAGGCTTGAGTCTTTTGCTCTACGAAATCTCTAGTGTCTGCAAAGGGAAACCAGCAACGCCCCAGGGCGAGGGTTCCGAATTTATTGCCGCCCTGTACCAGAGGATCTGTCACAGGGTCTGTGCCACAGATAGGGTCCGGAGTACTTTTGGTAGTGCCGAGGAGCGCGCCATTATCATCACGCTGGGGCACATTCCAGTTAGCGGGGTTGGAGCCGCTGTTGTCGGTCAGGCCAGCTAAGGCGAGTTTGGGTCTGTCGGTCCAATGAAGTGTGCCGTTGTGCCTGAAAGAGCCCGCAGCTACAATATCAACTCCTCGGCCAAGGTCTTTGCCCCAAAGAAACGATGTGGTCTGGTCTCTGAAGTCTCCACGAGAATCTTCTTCGTTGAAATGTTCAATCTTCAGTCCTTCATAGGACTTGTAAGGCAGTATGTTGACAACGCCCGCCACGGCATCGGTGCCGTATAGCGCGGCGGCTCCGTCTGTCACGATATCCATCTGCTGTATAGCAATGCTTGGTAGAAGCCATTGCACATTAGGGTTGGTTACTCGCTTGCCGTCGATCAACTGCAGCGTTGCCCTCGTACCCAGTCCGCGTAGGTTAAAGGCGGCGCTATTACTCGAGGCGCCACTGGCCTGAATCGAGTTGGTTACACCGGAGCCATTGTTGAACGTCATGTTTTGAACAACCTGGGCCATATTGAGCGTGCCTTGTGCAACGAGGTCATCTGCGGAAAGAGTTGTAATCGGAGAGGCGGCGATGATGCCCTCTGAGCGTCGGATATAAGATCCGGTCACAACGACCTCTTCAACATTTGTATCCTGTGCAGAAGCGTAGTATGGCGTAGCCAGCATGCCCAAGGCTACGCTGGTATAGAGAATCGAGCGCTTAAATTTATTAGAACAATTGTGGGGATTCATTCTTTTTCTCCCTGAAAAGTTTGTGTTTTATTGTAGTAAGATTATATCTTCAGTTAACCGCCGTATTGCTTTAAGCAGAGCATACAGAATAGGGCGACTGGTTATTAATATCACACTAATAATGATCCCTCAACCATTCCTAAAAAGCCATTCCAGTAGCTCAAAAAATTGCTGAAAATGTTACAAAAATACACAAATGTGCTACAAATAAACCCATTTTAAATTATATGGAACAGACGTTCGGTAACTTGGTGGCGATGTGGCTGACCCCCAATTATTTGTAGTTTCTGTCCCGTAAAGACCGGCAATCCACTGCGATTTGCAAGCCGGTTGCGGGCCACAATTCATAGTTTCTTCTTTTTGGGGGTTCTATGTTTAGCCTAGATGCGAAAATCCTTGCCAGCTATGAACTTCAGAGTGTCGCGATTCGAGAAGAAGCGCAGGTTGCCCGGCGTGCCGCAAGTATCAGCGCACGAAAGATAGAGCAGCTTCTGTCTGTATCAAATTAGAGCCTATTGTCTTAGCGTTGTTTGCTATCATGATTTCCGAACTAGCGTAATAATCTAAGGGGTTGTCATGGTAAGGAATATCCTGTTTGTGGTTTCGATGCTTCTCAGCACTGCTCTGTCTGCGCAGGTGGTTGATCAATGGAAAATCATTCATGCCGGCACACTGCTCAGTGATGCGCGTGAAGATGTCAGGTCAGAACAAAGTATCATTGTTAGGAATAATGAGATTATTGAAGTACGCGATGGCTATGTCTTGCCATCACAGGTGAGCGGAGCGGCGAACGCTAGGGTGATTGATCTAAGAAATAAGTTTGTCATGTCCGGCCTCATTGACGCACATACACATATTCTCAGTCAGCAGGAACCAAACGGTCGTGAAATTCGCGTTACGCGTTCATCACAACTCAGCACGCTGATGGGGCTTGAGTTCGGTATGCGCACGTTACGTGCCGGGTTTACAACGATTAGGAACGTGGGCGGTGATAGAAATGCAATCTTCGCTCTACGCGATGCTATCAATCAAGGGATAGTAATGGGCCCGCGCATAAGAGCCGCAGGTCAGGGGATAACGCCAACGGGTGGACATGGCGATGGCGGTGGTTTTCGAGACGATATATTTCCTCATCCACATTCCGGAGTTTGCGATGGCGTGGCTGAGTGCCGCAAGGCAGTACGGACTCAAGTGAAGTATGGCGCCGACCACATAAAATATGTAGCAACAGGAGGCGTACTGAGTCAGACCGCAACAGGAACAGGCCAGCAATTTACCGATGAGGAACAAGTTGCGCTGGTTCAGGCTGCGCATGCGATGGGCAGGAAAGTCGCCGCTCACGCACACGGGAAAATTGGTTTGGAGGCGGCGCTGCGAGCAGGCGTTGATTCCATAGAGCACGGCTCCTATCTGGACGAGGAAACGGCCGAGTTGTTCGTTCAGACAGGCGCCTATCTGGTGCCGACTCTGATTGCAGGTTACACAGTCGAGCGAATCGCCACTGAGAGGCCCGATTTTTTCGTTCCCGAGGTTCGACAGAAGGCGCTTGAAGTCGGCCCGGTAATGAGGAATGCGCTTAGGATCGCCTACGAGCGAGGCGTGAAGATTGCCTTTGGTACCGATGCGGGTGTGAACGATCACGGAACTAACGCCTATGAGATGGTGCTCATGAACGAGGCGGGCATGGCAGAGCGGGACATATTAATCTCCGCCACTGTCAATGCGGCAGACCTGATGGATCTGACTGACATTACCGGTACCATAGAGGCTGGCAAAAATGCAGATATTATTGCCACCGCCGGCAATCCGCTTGAAGATATCTCGGCGCTGATGAGGCCGACCTTCGTCATGGCGCGGGGCAATGACGTTAACCTGAATGTGCCTCCGGTTGATCTATTTCCCTGGCCAGAAATCTAAAAAATTAGTACTGAAAAGAAATAGTGGCGCACAGAGTAGGAGTTAATTAGTAGCTATGAAAAGTGATGAATTTAGGCGCATGTGGGATGAAATGCAGCGAGATGGCTACTTTACCAACCATCCTCACTATACCGACTTCCTCGGCCACAGCCCTTCAAAGGAGGATCTCGAGCTCGACAATGCGGTAATCGCCCTAAATTTTGAGACTCAGAATGTGTCGATGCCTGTGCCTTATTCGGACAGTCTAGAGAGAAGTATAAAAAGAACTGAATCGCTGTGGTTGTATAAGATGTTCGACCTGCCCAGAACTGGCACCGCACTGGATATAGGCTGTGGTTTTGGAAGGTCTGTTAGCTGGATGGCTAACAATTACGACAAAGTAATTGGTACTGATATTTCGGTGCATGTAATTGCTGCGGCAACAAAAAACTGTGAGCATCTGGATAATATAGCTTTCTATGTAAACGGGCCCGACTCGCTTCCTGCCGATATTCTTCCCGCCAGTGTTGATGTTGCTTATATTTTTACCGTTTTGCAGCATATCCCTCGCGAATATACACAAAACATCCTCCGCAGCGTGGAGCGGGTGCTAAAGCCTGGTGGCAGGGTCGTCTTCAATCTCCTCTCTAATATAAACGAAGAGCTCAATGAGGGAGAGCAGCACACGGAATGGGCCATCGGTTATAGTGACGACCAGGCTAGAAATTTGCTCAGGGACTCTGGTCTTAGAGAGGAAAGGCTGGTGTATTGGAGCCGACCAGAGACGGCTATCAGTTGGCTATGGGTGTCAGGGATTAAGCAATGAATGCGATGGGCTGACTCGTTTGATCGGCTTACCAGATTAGTAGCATTGTTCCTCTTCGTTCTTCAAGGTTAGAATGAGCGCCATGAGATCTCTACTCCTAGTGGGCCTGGTTGCCCTTGTTTCTGCCTGCAATAGCAATCGTCCTTCCTTCGCAGCTATGAGCGAAGTAGAGCTGGCTGCATTCAATCGTACAGTGCCCTTGGCCGAACAGGTCTATTGCGTGGAACAGGCTGGAACCTCCACCTATATTCGACGGCGCATCTGTCAAACCTATGCGCAATGGCTGTCCCAGAATGAGAGGGATGCGATGAGGCTGGACGTGTTGAATTCGAGTCCCGGTTTCGGCCTGCCTAGCACCATCGGTGATACCCCGCAGCGTTAATTCAGACAAGCGCAATCGAGGTACTTCACCCCAGTAAATTAGCTCCTTGCCCCCCCTCTGCCTTTAGCCCTTTTTTTTGACGGGACTTCCTTCTTGATCAAGATCAAGTTTTCTCCTAATAACTACAATACAGTCAGCTTTCATCGCCTCGCGGGGAGGCAGGCTGTATCTGAGCTAGGGAGTTCTTTAGCTTGAGCGAAAAATTTTGCCGAGAACGTGGCCTCTTTAAATCTGGTCATTCGCTTGGTTTTAGGTCAAATGAACATTAGCCTATCGGTTGCTTATCGGGCACGCTTCACTAGCAAAAGAATTGGAAGAGGCTAGCAGCGGAAATGAATATACTACACATTTTGGACATGCATTTTGGTCCCCGTCACTGGCAAGGTAATAATGAATAATTACTGCAAAAGCTAAACAGCTATTCGGCGGATCTTCTGATAAATACTGGCGATAACACGACAGATGCCCTCGAGAACGAGTTCGAAGCCGTAGGCAGCTTTCTGGAGTCGGTTGATTGCAAGCACATCATTTCGATCCCGGGAAATCACGATAAACGCAATATGCGCAGTGCCGATTATTTCCGTCAATATATCGAGGACATAGACGTCCTGCTGCCACTAGATCGCGACAATTATAGAAACAAAGGCATTTTCCTTGACGCGAATGTCAATGGCGTAAAAGATCATTTCACCGATATCAACTTTCTTAAAAATATCACAATCGACGGAGAGTCTGCGCCGGTAGTCTGCCTAGACTCCAGCGAGCTCTATGAGGACAACGGTTTCATAGATCCGGAAATGCTAAGAACAGTATCTGATGCAAGTAGTAAAGCGACTTACGATCGAATAATACGTCTTAACCACCACCCTATCCTCGATACGGATTCAGACCCACTCTTCAATTCCAGAACCGTTATAGCATTCGTAATAAAGCACAATATAGAACACTTCTTCTGTGGGCATTCCCATCAGCTTTCGATGATGAGATCTACTGACTTGTATCACAATCATTCCTTTGCTCAATACAAGAATAGTTCGCTATCGAGCGCCAATACTCCAAGCGATTCCAATATGTTTATGTAGTATAAAAATTTTGGATCAGAAGAAATGAACATTCATGTCGTTCGGGCGATTGTTGATGGTGACTCCCTGAATTTCAAAGAAGAAGTAATTGCCGTAATAACTAGAGCAACAATACAATCATGAGCAGCCTGGGCGCGCCGAACTTAGCCTGGGAAATGCGCATCGTCGTTAGTATGTGCTTGGGCTACGGGATGTTAATGCTTTTTAGAACGGTGGTAGGTCTCGCCGGTCCTGCGATGTTGGCTGACCCCACACTCACGCTCGACACCTCGACATTTGGAGCCATTCTTGGTTGGAGTACGGCTGGTAACTTAACCGGAAAGCTCACAACAGGTGTTCTCGCCGACAGGCTTGGTGGTATTAAGGTATTTGTCTGGGCTGTCGGTCTGCAAGCGGCTGCGACAATTGTATTTGGCAGCCTATCGAGCAATATCGCTTTCTTTGCACTCTATTTTCTCACGGTGTTTGCCAAGTCTGCCGGTTGGCCAGCGATGGCGAACATCATTCGGGTCTGTTTTGACCAGGCCAAGCATGGTCGTGTTTGGGGCTTTATCGCCACAAGCTCTAGAGTAAGTTCGGTTGCGACTACTCTACTGGTGAGCAGTCTGCTTCTCATAATGTCATGGAGAGGCCTGTTTTATATGGCTTTGGTGGTAGGCACTGTGGCTTGCTGGTGGGGCTAATCGATGCCTTCGCTTATTTTGGCGCAATGATGTTCAACTTCATTGGTGGTGTAGTGGTAAACAAAGAAGGTGGCTGGCAGGATTTTATTCTTATATTAATTGTGACCTCCATCTTGGCGACAATCATCATGACCACATTCCTCTACCTGAATTACCGTGATTCGAAACGTGATCTTGCCTCAGCGGTATTTGGCTAGAACAGGTCGGCGGTTGCAAAGAAGCAATTTTATGCTGTTTTTTGCTGGATTTAGGCGTTAACTTATCCATACCGAAAGCGAAGCTTTCAGCTGCGCTCAGGTATCTATTACCCTAAAAATTTTCGCTGCCATTGAAATAGCAGCCTCGTTACCACCCATAATAAAAAGCAGGTAGACCGCATGAAAACCGGAAGAACTCTGTTTGCCCTGACGCTCACACTCTTTACTCTATGTTTGCCTAGGTTAACCTCAGCGCAGACTAAGATCTCCTACGGGCAGGATCCTATGCAGTATGGAGAGCTATCACTCCCTGAAGGTGATGGGCCGTTCCCGGTTGTTACTTTCCTACATGCTGGCTGCTGGCGCTCAAGCGAAGCCATGATCAATAGTTACCGAGCTATGGCCAAGGCCATGCTCGAGGATGTCTATTCCTAGACACTATTTTTACTTATTACTCTTGCTCGGAAAATTTCCATCTCGATAGTCTCTCTCGGTCGCTCGCTGGCAAATCTCCAAACACGAGTTCTCGATAATTTTCATCGCCATCGACAAACAACTTTAACCAGGCCACGCCCATGCCGCCCACCAGGTCGTGCACATCTATGTTGGGTGTTAGCCTTTCGCCGCCGGTATCTGTATTGGCAATGAAGTGATTGCCCCCCTTTATCTCGAGATACATTTTCGGGATGCCGTCGGAGAGGCTCGCGAAATGAGGCGAAGCATGCTCGGCCACGGGCGCGATGCGATCGATCTCGCCGGCAATGACCAATGTGGGAACTGAAATTTCAGCAAACACGCCGTCTGGTTGCCATGGAGTGAAAGGTATTGCAGCTTTCAATTCGGCGCTATGTGCGTTTGCCGCAAGCAGGGTGCCGCCACCTCCCATGGAGTGCCCCATGATTGCCATACGGTCCTTGAGAATCTTTCCTCGCAACGTACTGTCCATGCGATCTCCTTCATTACGGAGCACTTCTATTGCCGCCATCAAGGCATCCGCGCGCAGAGACGGATTGTCGCGTAACTCATTGGTATCGAGAGTCAACACGGCGAAGCCGTGAGAGGCAAGATGCCGCCCCCACCAGCTCATATTTTCCTGTGATTCGACGAAACCGGGAGATATAGCTACGCCTGCGAAGTCTTCTCCCTTATTGGCGGGAAAATAAATAGTTGCTGCACTAAATTCGGGTACCGGAGGGTAGCTTGAATAGTAGGCAACCTGATAAGGCCCAGGTCTGCCTAGAGATTCTCTGGAGATCTCTTGCGCCGAGACGTTAAGCCAGAATGAGAAAGTCAGGGCAATGCATAGCAGGTATTGGGTTCTATTCGTCATTTTTTTCATTCCTAGTTATTTCCCAAAGCGGTTAGTACAAGTCGCGCCATCTCAATATGCCCCTCGGCTGTAGGGTGAAAGCGAATGCCGGTGTCGGCTGCAGTGGCACCGTTAACCCAGCGCTCAGCCGCAGCACAGGGCCCATGACCCGCTGCGCGCGCATAGGCATCGGCGATGAGGATCTGATGATTTGATGCGGTGCTCACGAAAATGTCTTCGAGTTGCTGTCCCAGTGTGGCCAGATAGAGGGTGTCCTCGGAGCTCAGTTCAAGCTCGCTGCAGTTTACTGCATCTTCGGGAAAGACGCGGGGATAGGTGACGAGCACGATGATGGCTTGCGGCGCTTTGGCTTTTATCGCATCGAAGGTCGCGCCAAGTTTGGCGGGTAGCTGATCAACAGCAGCGCTGATCAATGCCTGGTCGAGGTTGGCAGTGCAGCGCTCGCCGGGAGCCGTTCCTGCGCAGGCGAAAGTCGATGCTGTGTAGTTAATAGAATTGCCACCGATAGTGACCGTCACTAGCGCCGTGTCATGGCTTATGGCGTCAATCTGAGGGGCGGCTCCATTTTGCGGAGTGTCGAGAATATTGTCAGTGGTCGCGCCGTTGCAGCTCACATCAATAATATTGAGATCCAAGGCGGTGGCTATAAGATTCGAGTAGTTGTGATCCGATCTCCCGCAGACCCCCAGCTGAGCGGGAACGCCGGGACCGGCAGCGAATGAGCTGCCTAGCGCGACATAGTTGGCGCCCGGCGCGAATGCTACAGCGGGCAGGCTCTGGGAGAGGGCTGTAGGTGCTGTGAGCAGTAAGCAGCACAGTGTAATGAAGGTGACTATCTTACCCATGGAGGTCTCCTTGATCTTTGATCTAGACTATCAACAGGGGCTGTTGATTGTCTAAAGAAATGATAGCGATTCACATCGTATTGATAGAACTACTGCAGGCTTGGTACTGTTTTCAGTTGATCCAGAATCACCACAGTCTGTTTGAAGCTCATCAGGTCAACAAGGCCTATCAGGCCATCGCCATCACGAAGGGCATTCCTCCTATGAAGAGCCAAAAATGGAAGGTTAGCAATCGTTTGGAGAGAACCGATACTAGATTCTTGATGCATATTGCCGTAAGGCCGGCCAACAGTCATTCCCTTATTCGTTGTCTGCAGTGTTCTGCCGACAAGGCCTTGTTTGAACTAAAGCCAATAACAGGCAAGACCCATCAACTGCGCCTGCATATGCAAAGCCTTGGCTGGCCAATACTGCACGATTCTGAGTACCCTCAGTTACAAGCGTCGAAACAGCCAGGTGATTTCAGCGAACCTCTGCAACTATTAGCACAACAGCTGCAATTTTTTGGTACTGTGACACAGCAATCGAGAAGCTTTTCCAGCGGCACCAAGCTTAGCCTGGTCTAAAGAGCATTGCCTAATACTGACTATTGCTTATACTCAAAATCCTTCTGATTACAGGCTAATAGCTATGTCGCGTTTCTCTCTCCAAGCAAGCGTTGCAGCTAATTTGTTAATCGATCACAGTCATTCGATTTCGGTAGCGGAATCTTCTACAGGTGGTTTGATCGCGGCAAGCTTGCTGTCTGTTCCCGGTGCCTCGCGCTATTTCATGGGTGGCACTGTTATCTATACCATCAAGTCGCGGCGGGCGTTCCTGGACCTTGATAGTGAGCATATTAAAACGCTGAAACCCCTAACAGAAGAAATGGCCCTTGAGTTCGCGAGAGCTGCCCGAGCTAAACTGGATACTACCTGGGGTATCGCTGAGCTTGGGGTAGCTGGGCCTGGAGGCACACCCTATAGCGATGCCATAGGAATTAGCGTGATAGCCATATCGGGCCCGGTCGATGGTTCCGTGATCATTAAGACACAATCTAACGATCGTGAAGAGAACATGCAGGTCTTTACTGATAGGGCATTGCAATTACTCGTGCAGACTCTTGCTTCCATTTGAGCTTTTGATGAGATCTAAGTGCTTGGGAAGATGGGGAGCTGCAAAAGGAAACGTCAATAGCAGTATTCGACTGCATAGATCATATAGTCGATCGAGCCGCTTTTGGGCTTCAGTACCACAGATGCTCACCTGGCATAATTCATTAGGCAGTTTTGCTCTTTCCGGGAGGCCGGGAAAAAGGTAGAGAACTTTCAGCTGGTCAGTGGAGCCAGTGGACGGCAAACAATCATAGTCTGTTGCTTCGGGCTCAGGCATGCATCAGCGGTTTATTTGTCACTGCCTCCAATTATTTCAATCTGTATTCGCACAATGTCGGCAATTATTGTATTTTTGGCACTGGGCTTCAGTCTGAAATGGACCGGCAGATCAAGACTTACGGTTTTCGTAGGAGTGGAACTAATTACTAACATCTACCGAGCAGGCATTACTTATGTTTTTTTACTCTCGTCTTCAAGCAAGCTTTAGATTCTATCTATCCCTAGCTGCCTCACTTAGTCTGGGCCTAACCGCTGCCCAGTCAAGCCTGGCTCAAGAACAGGTCGCAGAGGACGGAATCGAGGACTGGATCCTGGCGTCCATGTGCGCGGCGGACAATCGTTCGGTAGACCTGAGTCACGCGCCATCCTTTACTTTTACGGGAGCTGATGGCAACAACCCGCGCCATCTCGATGCTGCACAGGCGGGCCTCACCACAGCGGACATGTCAAAACTGGAACTGGCCTGGGCGATCGCCTTCCCGAATACATCTAGCATGCGTGCCGCGCCGGTGATCGTTGGCTCGACAATTTTCTATTCTGCTACCGACTCGGGTCGCGTTTTTGCGCTGGATGCCAATAGCGGTTGCGCAAAGTGGGTCTATGCTGCCGACACTCGCCTGCGTTCTTCAATGGCCTACGCCGCAATAGATGGTGAGGGTATGCTGGTGTTTGGTGACCAACGGGGCATGATTCATACCCTCAACGCAGCGACTGGCGAGGTTGTCTGGGTCGCTAGCGGTCAAGCCGCTAACAACCTGGCAATGATTACCGGCACACCTGTAATTTCTGGTGACAAGATAATCGTTCCGCTGTCCGGTTCCGGTGTTGTAACCGGTGGTAATCCGAACTTTGAATGCTGTGACAACCATGGCGCCGTCACCGCTTTGAATGTACGTACCGGCGATAAACTGTGGGAATACCACACCATGCCAGCGGCTGACTACACTGGCATGGTTAGCTCCACCGGTGTCAAACAGCGTGGCCCCTCAGGCGCACCGATCTGGACTACGCCGACGATTGATACGCAGCGAGGTCAGGTCTATGTCACCACTGGCGAAAACACATCACACCCCACTACCGGCACTAGCGACTCGGTCATCGCTTTAAACCTGGAGACGGGTGAGGAAAACTGGGTCTTTCAGGCGTTAGCAAATGACATGTGGAACTTCTCTTGCAGCGCCGCGGGCCCGAATTGCATCATTTTGGCTGATACTAATTCCGTCGACTTCGATTTTGGTGGCCCGGCTATTCTAGTAGAAACAGACGACAGAGAACTTTTGATCGCTGGCCAGAAATCCGGCGATCTCTGGGCACTGGATCCGGTCACCGGGGCCGTGGTCTGGAATCAGCGTGTTGGTGAGGGTACAGCGCTGGGTGGCAATCACTGGGGCATCGCTACCGATTCCGAGCGCGCGTTCATGACCATCAATGATCCTGGCAATATGGCCGAGAATAATCAACCGGGCCTTTATACTTATTTTGTCGGTACCGGCGAGCCAAGCTGGTCTTATGAGGTGCAGCCGGAATGCAATGACGAACGCAGCGACAGGCTTCGGCGCTGTGAATCACTCTATGGTTTTTCTGCCACGCCGTTGTCTGTGGACGGGGCTGTCATCACAGCAGGGCTGGACGGGCGTTTGTTTATATTTAATTCAGATACAGGCGAGCAGCTTTTTCAATACGATACTGTAGTGGATTTTGAAACGGTGAATGCAGTGGAGGGCTATGGCGGTTCGATTGATAGTCATTCCATCGCCGCAGGATCGGGCATGGTGTTTGTGGGTTCCGGTTACGGTTCGTTCAGTCAAGTATCGGGTAACGTATTATTGGCTTTCAAACCCTCTGAATAACAGCATCTCCGTCAGCACCTAATCGAAAGTATTCGGCTTAGAGCCTTTTTATTTTAGATGCTGACACTTTACTTTTTCAGGGTGATGAAATTCTCATAGCGTAACGTTTTAATCAAAAATAAAGGAACCGAAGATGCGATCTATAAGCAAAATTCAACTAACACTAGTTGCTGTCGCGACCACTCTCTTGGCACTGGCATCTACGTTTGCCTCGGCGGAGCTCGAAAAGTATCGGCTTGATGCCATAGCCAGTGATCTGCAGGCACGAGTCGACGAGTCTATGTTGTCCGGGGTGGTTGCACTGATTGCACAGGACGGAGAAATACAGATGAATCAGGCGTTCGGCTATCAGAACGTTGAAGATCAAGTGCCCATGTCTACAGACTCAATCTTCAGAATTTTTTCCATGACCAAGCCCGTCACCGGAACGGCGCTAATGATGCTCTACGATGAAGGCAAGTTTCAGTTGGACGATCCTTTGGAAAAACACATACCGGCGCTGGCAGGTATGACTGTGTTTGTCTCCGAGGATAGCGATGGTAATTTCGTCACCGAGCCCTCAGGGCATCCAATGACGATTCGCGAGTTAGTGAGCCATACCGGTGGGCTATTGTATACACCACCGCTCTCGGGTGGGCCTGTTGCAACAGCCTATTCGGCTGCGGGCATTAACGACCTGCCTAACTATACACTGTCTGAATCCATTCCTG
Organism: Gammaproteobacteria bacterium; assembly: GCA_029253585.1. Taxonomy (GTDB): domain Bacteria; phylum Pseudomonadota; class Gammaproteobacteria; order Pseudomonadales; family Pseudohongiellaceae; genus UBA9145. Next base: position 25,264 of record JAQWZF010000014.1, on the reverse strand, counting down.
CTCTGGGCGATATCCCCCTAGGCTATCAACCAGGAACTCAATGGGTATACAGTATTTCCGTCGACGTACAAGGATACCTTGTCGAGGTTTTGTCGGGTCAGACCTTCGACCAATTCTTACAGCAGCGCATCTTTGACCCTCTTGGCATGATTGATACAAGCTTCTTCGTAGCCCCGGAAAAGGCAGATCGTTTAGCCAGGCAGTACTTCCCCGCTAACGGCAGTTTGAGCCGAGTGGACGATGGTTCATTTCTCGAAGAGCCGAAGTTTTTCTCCGGCGGGGGAGGCCTGACTTCAACCGCGAGCGACTACATGAAGTTTGCACAGATGCACCTCAATGGAGGCGAGCTCGATGGTGTTCGTATTCTTTCTGAGGAGGCTGTTCAGATAATGCGCAGTAACCAACTGCCGGATGCGGTGAAGAATATCGCCGACCTGTATCCGGGCAACGTCTTCGGTGTGGATTTCGCCATCGTCGACGAACCTGAGAAATACAACGGTGCGCCTAGAGGCACACACTGGTGGTGGGGTATCGCCGGCTCTTGGTTCTGGATTGATCCTGTAGAAAACATCATAGTGATCGGAATGATTCAGAATTCCAACATCCTGTATTCACTCGAAGTCCATGCGGCTATCAGAGAAGCTCTCTATCAATAACGTGAAAAGTATAGAAAACAAAGAAAGGGCAGCAAGATTTTTTTGCTGCCCCCTTTTATCTAGGGCGAGATTATTCCCTGTGGAAATTCCTATTCAAGCACGCCGTTTTTCATAGGGCTATTAGCGGCAGGTGCCAGTTCCATGGCATGTTTCTGGCTGTGTTTAGCGTTAAGCCAGAACGAGAAAGGAACCTAGGTAGTTTGTAGTGCATCGCATCTGCTGCCTGTTTTCATCATGTCGCTAGGCGAAAATCGATTTATCTTTTTTGAGCTTACTCGTTAGGCAAACTATAAGCCATCACATACCCACCCCGAACCTCTTCGTCATCCGTCCTATTATCGATGGCGGTCTCCAATGACAATTCACCACCGCCATCTGCAACGGTTACAATCACATACTGCTTGCCGGTAGCCGGGCTGACATAACTCATTGGGGTTGCCGTAGATGAGCCTGGGAGAGAATCGGTCCAGACTTCTTCGCCGGTAAAGACATCGACCGCTCGGAAAGTGCTATCTACAACACCCGCATTAAATATCAAGCCACCCCCGGTTACAGCAGAACCCGCGTTATAGAACATACCCATAGGCAGGGGCATGCGGCTAGGGATGCCCAATGGGCCCTGTTCTTCTGCTGTGCCGAATGGGCGGCGCCAGAGAATCTCCTGTGACGCCAGGTCTACGACCGCCAGCTCGCCATAGGGAGGCTCAAGGCAGGGCGCAAAGATCGGAGACAGGAAGAAGAAGGAATACACACCATAAGGGGTGCCGGCTTGCGCGCCGCCAATGCCGAATTGTGTGGTGTCCGTGACTTCATCGCGTGGAATCAGCCGCACTACCGATGGGTTGTGCATGGTATTGACTACCATCAGATGATTCACTTCATCGACAGCCACGCTTCCCCAGTTCATGCCGCCAGCAACTCCGGGGTAGTACAGAGATCCGTATCCTGTTGTGGGAGGCGTCAGGGGTCCCTCATAGCGCATGCGCTTGAATTGCAATCGACAGGCGGCCTGATCGAATGGCGTAATGCCCCACATGTCTGCTTCTGTCAGTGTCGCGCGCGCGAATGAGGGCATGCCTACAGAGAAGGGCTGAGTGGGTGCCGTGTGTTCTTCCGGGATGTCGGTCTGCGGAGTCGCGATCTCTGCTACCTCGGTAATCGGCTCGCCGGTTTCGCGATCGAGCAGAAAGACTTCCGCTCGCTTGGTTGGAACGATAACCGCCTTGCGTATAACGCCATCTACGGGAATATCCACAAGAGTCGGTTGCGAAGGAACATCATAGTCCCAGATATCGTGGTGGGTGGTCTGAAACGACCAGCGTACTCTGCCAGTCCCGGCATCCAGCGCCACGATTGAACTTGCATATTGATCCATCGCCTCGGTGCGGTGACCGCCGAAGTAATCCGGCGTGCCATTGCCTGTGGGTACATAGATAAGGCCAAGCTCTTCGTCGGCGCTAGTAAGGCTCCACACATTCGGCGTGCCTCGCGTGTAATTCTCTCCCTCTTCGGGCAAACCGGTTCTATCTTCGCGGCCCATATCCCAGGCCCAGACAAGTTCGCCGGTTAGAGGATTGAATCCCCGCACTACGCCGGAAGGCTCCTCTGTCATCTGGTTGTCCAATACCCAACCGCCCAGTACAAGGACATCATTGGCAATTGTCGGTGGAGAGGTTACAAAATAGAAACCAGGGATCACCTCGCCCATGCCGTACAGCAGGCTGATCTCACCATTGACGCCGAAGTCTACACAGGGCAAACCTGTTTCCTTGTCCACCGCAATCAATCTGGCATCGGTGGTTGCCGTGAATATGCGCTCGGCACAGTCTGCCGAAGGATTGGAGTCAGGCACATCGTAATAGGTGACGCCGCGGCAGGTATCCCAGAATCCAATTCTTGCCGATTGCAGGTTTGGGTCGAATCGCCAGCGCTCCAGCCCGGTATCGGGATCGAGCGAAAGGATGATGTTCTTTCCGGTACACAGATAGAGGCCGTCTCCAACCTGAATAGGTGTTCCCTTGAATGCGCCGGGAACTCGGGTGCGAATCTCCCAGGCTTTTTCTAGCTGAGTGACATTGTCCAGATTAATCTGGTCCGCCGCCGCAAAACGGGTGCCGGTTTTCGATGCGCCATAGCTACGCCATTCGCCACTGGGGTTATTGGCCTGACCTGTGCCTGCCGCACTCGGCTTACCCACCTCGTAGCGCCCGCTAGTGAGCAGTAGAGTGAAAGCAAATACCACAAATGCTCCCAGCACAATTTTCGTTGGCTTCTGCTCGAATAAGGGAGAGGGCTCGGCTTGCTGCAATCCACGGCGCACTCTGGGAATTACGAACCATAGCCCCAGTACGGTAAACATGGCGACGCGTGGCATCATTGCCCAGGCATCTAGCCCGGCCTCATATAACGCCCAGAGATAGGTGATGGCCAGGAAGATGCCGTATAGCTTCGCGCCTCGATCATCGCCTCTAAACAGCAGCACACCAATCGCGGCAAGGGTAATGCCGGCGAGAAGATAGTAGAGAGACCCTCCCGCCTGAACTAGCGGCAGCCCCTGAAGAACAAGCGTTACGCCAATAAGGCCAATCACTACAGAAAGAAAACGGGGTTTAGGGTAGGAACGGGATGATTCAGACAAGAAAACTCCTCGCTACATGCGCAATAATTCGCCAATCATCTCACAAAATGGCCCAGCAGGAACTTCTATTTTATTGGAGATCTATACCTACGCATTCAGCTTGGTGGAACCGGAATAGCGGCGGCTATGACGCAACTAGTGCTTTCAGTCGGTTCTTAGTCACTGAGAATGCCACAAGCGAGCTAGAATTTCTTCTCTAATTAACAGCAGATGCTGGGAAAATAGAGTGACTTTGTCTTAGTACTGTGACAATTGGCCTAAGTTGTCAATTTGTCAGTGTCCCCGGTGATCTAAATCATTTATATTTAGAGTTAATCGATTATAGAACTGTGTAGTTCAGCAGCGTAAGGAGCAAATTTGAGACTGTATGTCGATTAAAAAACGTATTGCTATAATAGGGACGGGTATATCGGGTCTAAGTACCGCGTACCACCTACATGATGAATATCAAGTTACGCTCTTCGAAAAAGAGGACTATGTCGGAGGTCACACCGACACGCATGAGTTGGTGATAGACAATAAGACAGTAAATATCGATAGCGGCTTCATTATCTTTTGTCGCGAATTTTACCCGAACTTTTGTGCGATGTTAGATAAGATTGGTGTTGAATCGCAGGCCACCAATATGAGCTTTTCAGCATATAACAGACAATCCAATGTGGTTTATAATGCGACTAGTGCGAACAAGCTATTCTGTCAGCGCAGTAATTTTTTTAGCTTCAGTTTCTATCACATGTTATTCGATATTGTTCGGTTCTATAAGACTTCGCCACAAGTACTTCGAAGTAACGACACAAAAACAACCGTCGCTGAATATTTAAAAAAGAATAAATACAGCAAAGTGTTCATTAATAACCACTTGCTCCCAATGATTAGCGCGCTTTGGTCTGCTACGCCCGAACGAGTCACGCAGTTTCCGATTCATCACTTGGTAGATTTCTTCTCTCGTCATGGTTTAATGCAGATACTCAATCGCCCAAAATGGCAGGTCATTAAGAACGGTTCTAACAGTTATGTTAAAGCTCTTAGCGAGCAGCTAGATGTGCAGTGGAAAACTGGCTCGACGGTAAAGAAGGTTATACGAGGGCAAGATATTAAAGTGCTTACCAATGATGGAGATGAGAGTATCTATGATGCAGTAGTAATGGCACTGCATGCTGACAGCGCATTAGCTATATTGGATAAGCCCAGTCAGGATGAGCAAGATATTCTGTCGGCCATCCCATTCGGAGAGAATCATGTGATAGTGCATACTGATGAAAAGATAATGCACTCCAACACCTTGTCTTGGGCGAGCTGGAATGTTGAAGTACCGAATGATTTTGATTCAAATACCCATAGAGTTTGCACCGCAAATTATTGGATGAATTTGCTCCAAGGGCTAGAGCTGGAATCAAATGTATTTACTTCATTGAATGTTCAACACAAGATAGATCCGGGAAAAATATTGGCCGAGAGAGTTTATTACCATCCAGTATTTACGGCTAACAGTGTTGCCGCGCAAAAGAAGAAGTCGCTACTTGATGGCCGGAAAGGCACTTATTTTGTTGGTGCCTATTGGGGTTGGGGATTCCATGAAGATGGAGCACGAAGCGCGGCAGATATTAGCCAGCTAATACGGTTGCAAGTAACATGAATAGACTAAAATTATTCGAGGGATGGATAACTCATAGCCGGTTTAAACCGGTTGAGCATAAATTTCGCTATCACCTGCGGCAGGTTTGGGTAGACATAAAGCAATTAAGTGCTCTTGACGACGCTAGTCTCTGGTGGTCGTCTAGAAGATTCAATCTGGTCCAATTCAAGCGTAAGAATTATCTTCCGGGTCGTCAAAGTCTATACCAGGAAGTGTGTGCAAGGGTGAAGGAGCATACAAGTAATTCATTTGACGGCGAGGCCTATCTTCTGGCTAATATGAGCTATTGGGGGTTTTGCTTTAATCCTGTTGTCTTCGTGGCGTGTTATCAGGGTGATAAATTGCGTTATCTCGTAGCTGAAGTACATAATACACCATGGAACGAGCGGTTTACTTATGTGCATGACATCGGTTCAGTTGATGGAGGGTTAGATGATCAGGGTTTTCATGTCGCTGATTTTGATAAGCAATTTCATGTCTCGCCTTTTATGTCAATGGATCTCCAGTACCGCTGGAAGTATCGGATAAGCGATAGCGAGTTTTATATGAAAATGAGTTTGTCGAAGAACGATGAATCTATTTTTTATGCCTCGATGGCGCTTAGCGGGAAACCATTGACTCGTAATCAAGCGAACCTTCTACCCTTTCGCTATCCACTGGCATGTATTAAAACTGTATCTACGATTTACTATCAAGCCCTGCGCTTGTGGTTAAAACGAGTTCCTTTTTTTTCACATCCGCAATAATATGTGTTTACCAACTATATGACTAAATCAGCCGCAGAATATCAGATCACCGTCAACTCTAGCCAATTTCCTCGAGGTGAAAGCCTGCCGTCTATTTTTTCAGCTGCTGGAGATGAATTAGAGACTGTAAGCAAAAGTTCAATAGTTGATCGTTTTTTTCGTAATAAGGTTATTGAGTTGTTTAACAAGATTGAAGGAGGTTGCATTCATCTTGTTGACTCAGTCGGCACCACTAGTTTAGGTAGCTGCGATGCACAGTTGCAATGCACATTGTTAGTCCACGACCTCAGCAGTTACACGCAGGTTGCATTGAATGGCGTTACCGGTTCAGCTGAAGCTTATCTTAAAGGCTTGTGGAGTGGTGACGACCTGAGTAAATTAATCAGAATATTTGTTAAGAACCGATTGGTGCTAGAGCAGATGGAATCTGGTTTGGCGCGGTTTGCTCAATCATCGTTTCGTTTATGGTACAAATTCAGGCGTAATACCAGAAGCGGATCTAAGAAAAACATAGCTACCCATTACGATTTGGGCAACCAGTTCTTTCGTCTATTTCTAGATCAGCGAATGATGTATTCGTCCGCATTATACGAGTCTGGCGATGATCTCGATCAGGCCTCCTGCCGGAAGCTTCATAGAATTTGTGCCGCATTGGAATTAGACAAGCAAGATCATCTTATCGAAATTGGCTCAGGTTGGGGTGGTTTCGCTTGCTTCGCCGCCAGCATTGTAGGTTGCAAAGTTACCACCATCACTATTTCTCAGGAACAGTTCAATGAAACCCAAGATCGTATTGAGCGAGAGGGTTTAAGTGATCTGGTTACGGTTAAGCTTCAAGATTATCGCGATGTTGAGGGGGTTTACGATAAATTAGTTTCTATTGAAATGATCGAGGCGGTGGGTCACCAGTATCTTGATACTTACTTTAGAAAAGTAAATGGTCTATTGAAGCCTGATGGCAAAGCTCTGATTCAAGCAATCGTTATAGACGATGATCAGTACCATAAGGCGTTGAAGCAAGTAGATTTTATTAAGAGGTACATCTTTCCAGGTGGTTTTATGCCCTGCTATAGCGTAATTATAGACAGCGCCAGTAGAAATCGCTTAATGCTAGAAGACGTGCACGACATGGGGCTCAGCTATGCTCAAACCTTGCGGGACTGGCGAAAACGTTTTTATGAGAATATTGAGCAGGTCAAACAGCAAGGTTACGATTCCAGCTTTCAGCGCATGTGGGAATTCTATTTTTGTTACTGTGAGGGTGCTTTCGATGAGCGTGCGATCAGTGTCGGGCAGATCCTTTTTCGCAAACAGGCCAGCATTAGTGGTTCGCCAGAAGACCGCGATGCAGGCCTACGATAGGGAGCCCAAATGAGCATCAAAGAATCAAAACCAGCAATTGGCCTCCCCTTTGCCGGCAAGCTAATCGAGTTCGCCGAGCAGGGCAGGCTTCCTGACTTCATGGTGCGTTACGGTATTCGTCGTCTCTGTAAAAAACGTCTCAAAGACGAATTTATTGACCACCCAGAATATCAACAAGATCGCTATCAAAAACTAATCGAAGAACTTAGAACAAGCCCCATTGCTATTGAGACAAGAGCCGCCAACACCCAACACTATGAGGTTGCAACTGACTTCTATCTAGCTTCGCTTGGGAAGCGCCTAAAATATAGCTGTGCATACTATCCCGATACCAATACCACATTAGATCAAGCCGAAGAGGAAATGCTGGTGCTCTGCTCGAAGCGTGCTGAGCTCGATAACGACCAGAGAATATTGGAATTGGGCTGTGGTTGGGGCTCACTGACTCTTTGGATGGCCGAAAAATTTCCAAGAAGCAAGATCACAGCGATTTCAAATTCAATTACTCAAAAGCGTTATATTGATGACCTATGTCAAGAGTCAGGTTTCGATAATGTTACGATCATTACTGCGGATGTCAATAATTTGGAACTAGAGTCAGCACAATTTGATCGGGTGATTTCTATCGAAATGTTTGAGCACATGCGTAATTATCGTCAATTATTCGAGCGTATATCGAATTGGCTCACATCTGATGGAAAGCTTTTTGTTCATATTTTCGCGCACCGGAATGTCATGTATCCCTTCGATGTGAAAAGCGAACAAGACTGGATGTCTAAATATTTTTTTACTGGTGGGCTAATGCCATCAATCGACACCTTGCTCCATTTTCAGGAACAATTAAAAATTGAGAGCCGCTGGCTAATTAATGGTCAGCATTATCAGAAAACCTGTAATCATTGGTTAGAGAAGACTGATAAGAATAAGGAGCGAATTATTGATGCGTTTAAGAAAAATTACACGGAGAAGGAAGTTAAGCTTTGGTTCCATCGCTGGCGTATTTTCTACATGTCTTGTGCTGAGCTGTTTGGCTTAGATAATGGTAGGCAATGGTTGGTCGCACATTATCTTTTCAGTAATTCTGGGTCAAATACCCAAAAAGTAACTTAACCTAAGTTATGAAGTTTTCAGTGTCCCCGGTGACCCACCTGCTAACTGGTTAGATCAAAGAGACTCAAGGTCAGACAGCAATTGATTACCTTTCGCAACAATATTTACCTGTTCCTGTAATGAATACTTGCGCCATGTGCTGTAAGGGAACGCCATTCGCGGGTTGCCAGAAAAACGGTCTTTGTTCCTATCGATAAAGTGCCAATACAATGCATTAAAAGGACAGGCATCTTCTGTGATTCGCTCTTTGACGTTGTACACGCAGCCTTTGCAGTAATCACTCATTTTGTTGATGTAGTTTCCGCTAGCAGCATAAGGTTTGGATGCTATTAAACCCCCGTCCGCGAACAACGCCATGCCCCGTGTGTTGGGCAGTTCAACCCATTCTATAGCGTCAACATAGACACCCAAATACCACTCGTCAACTTCATCAGGTTCCAAGCCAGCTAATAGTGAGAAATTCCCAGTGACCATTAGTCGTTGAATGTGATGGGCGTAGCTGTAAGTCATGGTTTGTTGGATGCTTTTTTTGACGCAATTCATTTTTGTATCGCCGCTCCAGAACCAGCCAGGCAGAGGCCTGCTTGCATCCAGTGAGTTCGCCGCTGAATAATTTGGCATGTTTGACCAGTACATACCGCGCACGTACTCGCGCCATCCTAAAATTTGGCGAATGAAGCCCTCGATCTGGGCGAGGTTAATTTCCCCGTTAGATTTTTCGTATGATTGAATTGCAGCCTGAATCACCTGCATTGGGTGTAGCATTTTTGTGTTCAGTGAAAAGCTCAATCTTGAATGGTATAAGCTCCACTGATGTTCGCTATTCTCAGTCATCGCATCCTGATATAAGCCAAATTTCGACAAGCCAAACTCACAAAAATACACAAGTAGCTGGAGCGATTGGGTTCGATCTATTGGCCATAGCAAGTCGTCATCAGGTTCGCCAATCGTGCTGATTTTATGTTTCTCCAGGCGGGCTATTGCAACGCGAGCATTATTTTTGAATACGAGTGGTGGTGAAATCTCAGATAGTGAGTTTTTTGAAAAAGACTTTCGATTCTCAGTATCAAAATTCCAGCGCTCTCCTAACGGGCCGTCATCTGTCATTAGAATGTTGAAACGTTTACGCATTTTTCGATAGAACATCTCCATGCGTACGCTAGTATTTGGCTTGAAATAACTGGGTAGTTCTTCAAACGGTACCAGAAAGTGCTCGCTGTCTACTTCTTTCATGCTAATGGCAACCTGGCCGGTCAACTCATGTAATTGACTAAGCAGACGATAATCATCTGGCCGCTGATACTCGAAGTTGATGCAGCTAGTTCTACTTATGATTGTTTTTATAAGCTGTCGCAGCGATGCAAATTCAGCGGAGTCATCAAGGGTCAGGTGCAGAACTTTATGACCGCGGCTTTGGAGTGATTCAGAGAATGCTTCCATAGCCAGAAAAAAAGCGCATACTTTCTGTACATGATGGCGCACATAATTAACTTCTTGGGGTAATTCAGCAATTACATATAGAGTCTCTTCACATTTCTCTGCATACCATGAGTGGCTAGCATTAAGTTGGTCGCCGAATATCCATCGAACGTTTCTTATCTTGGGCAGTTGATCTAAATTCATAATTGTAGCGAGACGGGTGACTTTTCCTTAGTGATTATTAGTGAATGCTTATATCTCAAGATATTCTCCTCGGCACTAGCTTTTTTTGTTCTGTCGAATCTTGTACTGAGTCTTACAATAGCCGCGCAATACATTGGGGTCCCGGAATGCAGTATGTTTAGTCGCCCGTCCGCGAACGCGTACACGCCAATTCCTAAAGGATGCCAGTTTTAACTGATGCTGCATTATTTGGATAACCTCTTTTTCTCCGAATCCAAATTGCAGTTCTATCGCTTCGAAAGGGGTCCTGTCTTCCCAAGCCATCTCGATAATCCGAGATTGTTCATGGAGTGGCAATCGATTAAAAGTGTCCATAATCATGTTGAAGTACCTGCAAAGTATAAGGTATGTTTGTTATTTGCCCGCTTATGGCGTGGTGTTCGATAGATCTTAGGATTGCGAAACGTCTCTTTACTTGCTAATGACCTTTCTCCTACGCCAAACTTTAAAGAGCAGATTACTTGTTGTTTGGCGGATATAGAGGGCGGCGAAGATGTATAGTCTGTCGTCTAGCTGTAACTGGAAAAAATGCCAAGGAGCTTGCGAGTCATCAGAAGGTGAAGCGCCAGAAAAACGGATGGTGGCTGCTTGGCACAGGCTAGGAAATCATCTGCTCTTCAAATTGCTAAGCTATGTGTGTCTCTAGAATTCGTCCCGCACTTAAGAATACTTGGTCATAAATTCTCGAATAGCCTGAATGGCTTCTGGTGCTTGAGCTAAGTTATTATGGTCGATACTAGCAACTTCTATGAACTCACTGTTGGAAATGCTATCGGCAATAGCCCTTCCTAATCGCACTGGCACCGCAATATCATCATTAAAATGAACAACCAAGCAGGGGCACGTTATTTTTGGCACGATGACCCTGACATCTAAAGTCTTCATATATTTGACGAGCTGACGCATTGAATCACGCCCGGTAAGCAGCTTTTCCAAACCTTTATAGACGTCGTTTGTCATAACATCTTGATCCATGCTTGGGAAAAGACTGTAGCACTATAGGTCGGATTAGTGGTAGTTTTTACCGAATTGAACGCTTAATTTGTCACTGTCTTTTAATGAGGTTTCTCGATGCGCCATGGTGGAAAAATTCTAGTCGATCAATTGAAGATCCAGGGGGTTAAGCGGGTATTTTGTGTTCCCGGCGAAAGTTATCTCGCGGCACTTGATGGGCTGTATGAAAGTGGTATAGAGACAATTGTTGGGCGTCAGGAAGGTGGCGTCGTGATGATGGCTGAGGCACATGGCAAGCTGACTGGAACGCCGGGGGTCGCGTTTGTAACGCGGGGGCCAGGGGCTACTAATGCTTCTGCAGGGGTTCATGTTGCCTTCCAAGACAGTACGCCAATGATCCTTTTTGTGGGGCAAGTGGCAAGCGATCAGCGTGATAGGGAGGCTTTCCAAGAAGTTGATTGCCGGAAAATGTATGCACCGCTAGCTAAATGGGCGGCCGAGATTGATCGCATTGAACGCATCCCCGAATATGTCTCACGCGCATTTCATGTCGCTGTGTCGGGGCGTCCAGGACCAGTGGTCTTGTCACTTCCAGAAGATATGCTATCGGCGACGGCAGATGTGCTAGATGCTCTCCCAGCCAATCCGGCCCGGCAAATGGTCTGTGATGAAGTGGTCGGTGAAGTTATTGATCGTCTTAAAAGCGCTCAGCGCCCCTTTGTGATTGTCGGAGGCAGCACCTGGAGCGCAGAGGCGGCGCATAATCTTGGTGACTTTGCAGCAGCACTCGGCCTGCCCGTCGCGACATCTTTTAGATGTCAGGACTACCTGAATAACAGGCATCCAAATTATGTTGGCGATGTTGCAATCGCGCCTAACCCAGCGCTTACAGAGCAAGCGCGAAACTCTGATTGCCTTTTAGTTTTGGGCGCGCGTTTGGGCGAGATGACGTCGAGCGGTTATAGCCTTTTTGACGTACCAAATCCGAAGCAGGGCCTAATCCATATTCACGCGGATGCAGATGAAATAGGTCGTGTCTATCGGCCTGAGTTGGGGCTTGCCTGCCGTGCGGCTGATTTTTTGGCCCGCGCCGTTGGCCTGACAGAGGGTATGGCTCAGCAATCGCCCACTGTCGCGCGAAAGAGTTATGAGGCTTGGCAAGAGCCGTCAGCGACTCCAGGTGCAGTGAAGATGGAGCAGGTCATCCATCATCTCTCCCAAGCCTTAGCTGAGGACGCAATTATTACCAATGGTGCTGGAAATTACGCGGCTTGGTTGCATCGTTATTTTTCTTACAAATCCTACCGAACCCAACTTGCGCCAACCTCTGGGTCCATGGGCTATGGCCTGCCTGCGGCCGTTGCCGCCAAATTAAATCACCCAGATAGAGAGGTGGTCTGCCTCGCTGGGGATGGCTGCTTTCAGATGACGATGCAGGAATTTGGCACAGCGTTTCAATACGGTGCAAAAATAATTGTCATCGTAGTCAACAATGGCGTCTACGGAACAATTCGCATGCATCAGCAGCGTGACTATCCCGATCGCCCGTCAGCCACGACAATGCTCAATCCCAATTTCGCGGCCTTTGCAATTTGTTATGGGTGCAATGGCGAAGTGGTCACCGAGACGCAAGATTTTGAAGCGGCATTTGCCCGTGCGCAATCCTCTGAAACATCCACAATTATAGAACTTAGGACGGACCCGGCGGCTGTGTCTCCGCGCACACCGATTGCCTAATCTGGCTTAGAGCGTTAGCCCGATATGGTTTTCTTCCAGTGCTGACAAATTAACTCCTAATCTGCCAGTATTTGGTAAATGACTCAGCCAAATATCTACAAGTTCTACCTGATTCACAGCGATTTCCGCTACTGGCCGAATGCTCGGAAAGCACCGAATATTAATTAGGTATAGCGAGAAAGAGTCATCATGAAGGCGGTTTAGTTTGATTTTTGGGGGATGGGGAGCAGATTTAGTGATGCTAAGGAGTATCGAAATTTTAGACTGAGTGGTCCAGAGACTTGGGGAAAAGTGGTGGTAATATGGAAAGGCTTAATCGGCGTTTCTCGGGTATTTATAGTGTTATCTTGTCAATGCCTCCTGAGGCGAGCATATAGACTATCTGCCATTGGTCACAACTTTGTTGTAAATTTCAGAGCCGGCTTCATTGACAGTTGCGAGGTATTGCAAGAAATTTCATGCTGGTCGGTCTTGTGCAATAGAAATGTTGCATAAACCCTACTTTTGGGGCTTAAAGACCAACTTATCCGCCTATCAACAGTGCGCGCCGTCGCAGTGCGACTCAATGAAAAAACTCAGAAAATTGCAATCTTAGCTTTGCTCTGCATGCTTTTAGCCCAGTTGAACGCTGCTTTTTCGCCAGTCGGAATGAATTCTGGCGATTCAGGCGTGGCTGGCCAGGTAGCGGATTCTGTTGAGGAAGTGCACAGTCATGGTCAGCATTCGCATCACTCAATGCAGCAGGATAGCGATCGTGATGCTGAGATAGTCGCGAGCGATCATCATCAGGTGGTGGATTGTGATGAACAATGCATAAATTGCGTGAATCACAGCTCTTCCATCGGAATCCAGAAAGAAGGCCACGATCGATTTGCCCTTGATTTCTGTCCTTCAGCTAATTTCGGCAAAAACTCACTTTCGCGCATTGAAAGACCGTTCCGACCTCCAATAATTTCCTGAGCTAGGGTCAGTGTGCCTGCAAGTCAGGAGAGTTAACTCACTATTCTCTTCTCGCTTACTTAACCGCTAACAGTAGTTGGCATTAAGTGCTCGATCATTGCTTATCCTCGGCATGCATGACTCCGTATTTTCCAATATGATTTTTTAATCGGTGCAGGTTTGCCGAATGGAAGTAGTAGAAGAATTCTAATGAAGTATAGAGGCCCAAATGGGTTTGTTGATCAGGCGCGGACACTATTACCGGATGCATCGCGACGACGATTTGTGCAGGGCTTGGTGGGCGGATGATTGGCCGGCTCAACATTCGCAGCGCAGCAATTTGCGTCAGCGGCTGAAGTATCGGGCTCCTCCAATGGAGCTCAGGAACTGGGCGGAACAGTCTTTAATCTGGTTAGGGAAGAGTTGCCTGTTAATTTCACAGGCAAGATCAGAATGGGATTGGCTATCAACGGATCCATTCCCGCGCCGACTCTACGCTGGAGAGAAGGTGACGAGGTTACTATTGATGTAACCAACAAGCTGAGCGAGAGAACTTCGGTACATTGGCATGGAATACTGCTGCCGTATCAGATGGACGGCGTACCGGCCATTAGCTTCAATGGTATTGCGCCTGGGGAGACATTCCAATATCGATTTAAGGTCCGACAGAGTGGCACGTATTGGTATCACTCGCACTCCGGGCTTCAAGAAATACGCGGCATGTATGGCGCGATTATCGTTGAGCCGAGAGAAGAAGATGTGATCAGCGCAGACCGAGATCATGTCATTCTATTGTCTGAGTGGACCGACGAAGACCCGATGTATGTTTTTTCTCGATTGAAAACGCTTGGCCATCTTTCGGCAGTTTATAACTTGTTCAATCTGGGCCGGCATTTGATGTCACCGGAAAACTATCGGTATTTTAGATTGCGCGCCTTTGCGTCTTGAAAAGGCAATATAGGCTGCGATTGAAGGAGGCTTATTCGTGCCTTGGGAGTTAACTTGTCAATACCTGCGCAGCGTTAGATTTTGGATTCTCACTATCTAGAAATTTAGAGTAACTTGAATCGCTGACGGGGAGCTCTCATTGTTTGATAGCTTAGGGATTCGTCTCAGATTTAATCCTGGCTGAGGTCGTCAATTCCCTAACAACCCGTCAACGAAAAGCTTAGGCTAGCGCGCACTAATGTGGATTGTTTTGCTAGCAGAAAATTTAGAATCCGGTAAGCTGGCCTTTTAAGCAATTAAACTATCGGGACAGTGATGGGTATAGCCACTCCAGATTAGCGCAGTCCAGCGTATGCTCGAGGGAATGATCGACTAAATAACTGCTAACAATAGTCCCAAAATAGTCTAAAATTACGTATCAATTACTGCTGGAATTTGAAACTATTGTGACTCGTGATAACTACTAATTTTATCTATGAACCTCTACCAAAGACTTGTCAGCCGCGCGATGTTACTCACGGTGTGTGCGGCATTATTTGGTTGCAGTGACCCCAATTCTGACAACTCAACTGCCTCGTGGGTTAAACCGAATGTACTGCTTATCGTTGCAGATGATCTTGGTTACAGTGACCTAGGTATTTATGGCAGTGAAATTCCAACTCCGAATATCGATGCGATAGCACGTTCTGGGGCACTACTCACCAACTTCTATGCTAACGCGACCTGCGCACCTTCACGCTCAATGTTACTGAGCGGCATGGACAGTCATCAGGTAGGTTTTGGCATCAACCCTTCTGCAGCCAACCGCTTACCCGTTTTACGCGGGCAACCCGGTTACAGTGGTAACTGGCCAGACAATATTAATTCCTTTGTTAATCAGTTTTCTAATTCGGACTACTACACTTTCATGACCGGAAAATGGCATCAAGGCAGCGCCGCCGAAGCCACTCCCCATGCACGCGGGTTTCAGAGGGCATTCTACCTGCAAGAAGGTGGTGCCAGCCACTTCGCAGACGCTGCAGGTCAGACATCGGCAGCTGCCGTTGCATCTTATTTTGACAATGAAGAACCCGTCGAGGAGCTTCCCAACGATTTTTATTCCAGTGAATCTTATGTGAACAAAGTTATAAGCTATTTGGATGATCGAGAATCTGAGGATGAACGTCCTTTCTTTGGCTATTTGGCTTTCACTGCGCCTCACTGGCCATTGCAAGTCCCAGCAGGTTGGCTTGACCGTTTTAGCGGAGCCTATGACGAGGGCTGGGAGACAATTCGCGAACGTCGCACGGAATCCGCAAAGCAACTTGGTCTGATTCCCCAGGACTTCACCGCGACACCTTTGCCATTAGCTCTGGGCTCCTGGAATGATCTCAGCAGCGCGGAGCGAAAGGTAGAGGCACGACGCATGGAAATCTATGCCGCGATGATTGCGTTTATGGACGACCAGATTGGTCGACTGGTGGCACATCTCAAGGCATCGGGTCAGTATGAAAATACGCTGATTGTCTTTCTCTCAGACAATGGGCCTGAGGGCAATAATATTGAGTTTGGATTAGCAGATAATCAGTCTTGGCTGCCGGAGCGCTTCGATCAATCCTATGAAAATATGGGCCGCGTTAACTCTTACGTCACATTCAGCCGAGGTTGGGCGCACGTCAGTGCCGGACCTCTTAGTCAATACAAAAGTTTTCTGGGTGAGGGCGGTGTCAGAGTGCCGGCAATTTTCAGCTATCCGGGTCGTATTGAATCTAATAGAAAGATGCAGTCATTGATGTCCATTATGGACATAGCTCCCACTCTGATGGCCTTTTCTGAAGTAGCGTCGAACCCGAACTTTGAGATGCAAGGCCAATCAGCCACGGCACAACTTACCGATGTGGACAATACTAATGCCATTCGCCCCCATCTCGCTATGGAAACTTATGGCAACAAGGCGGTATGGAGCGACAATTTTAAATTACTTTGGAATTGGCAATCTGATGACTGGCAATTATTTGATATTCAGCAAGACCCTGGCGAAACTAATGACCTTAGCGGAACTTCAACTGCGCTTAGGGATTCATTAGTAAATACCTTCAATGATTATGCGCAGACTAACGGTGTAGTGATTCTGGAAGAGGAAGTAGGTTACGCCCGTTATCCAGATCAAGTCGAAGCATTCAATGCTATCTCGCCTTAATTTCACCGGCATTCAGTCTCGCGTTTGCTGAACCACAGGACATAACTCTCATGCTTAACATAAAAGGACATGCTGTCCCGCAGGGTCACTACATCGATGGCGCCTGGGTTCCGGGTGCTAATACTTATTCTATTTTTTCTCCAATCAACGGTGAAGCGTTAGGAGAGCTTCCTGCTGGGGCTCAGTCCAATGTAGACGCCGCTATCAGCAGTGCCGCTGACGCCTTTCCACAATGGGCAGCTCTCGGCGCACAAGGCAGGCTACCCTATTTGCAACGCTTCGCTGAAGAAATTGGCAAGCGCAAAGGCGCTCTATGTGACGTTGAATCAACAGACGCGGGAATTTTGCTGTCTCGCTTGCAACACGGCATTATTCCGCGCTCGATGCTTAATATAACCTGGTTTGCTAAAGCTGCACTTAGTTTGCAGGACAAACTAATCGACACGCCCCAGGCACAGCATTTTGTGCGCCATGATCCTGCCGGTGTATGTGCCATTATTACACCTTGGAACGCTCCGCTCATGCTTACAACCTGGAAATTAGGTCCCGCACTGGCTTCTGGAAACACCTGCATCATTAAACCACCGAACTGGGCCCCATTGTCTAGCGCATTATTAATGGAAGCGGCTCATGCTGCAAAATTGCCACCTGGCGTACTCAATATGGTTCACGGCGAAGGACAGCCCACTGGTGCCTATTTGACCGCCGACTCTCGGCTCTCAAGAATTTCATTCACCGGATCTGTGAGCACTGCAAGAGAGATCGGTAAAGTGGCAGCGGGAAACCTTGTGCCCTGTAGTCTGGAACTTGGAGGAAAATCTCCCTTTATCGTGTTGGCGGATGCAGATGTTGACCTAGCTGCCAGAACCGGTGCATTGATGTATCGAAACGCCACTCAGGTATGCCTCGCTGGAACGCGCTTTCTCGTGCATGACAGCCTGCTTGCCGAGTTTACTGAGAAAATGGCGGGCTATGTTGCTTCTCTGTCCGTCGGCGATCCACAGTTAGAGAAAACAGAAGTTGGCCCGCTGATCCACCCTAGGCAACTGCAGAGAGTGGAAGCGTTCGTCGATAGGGCGGTGAAAGGGGGAGCAGAAGTTCTCTGGGGTGGAACAAGACACGAGGCTGGGGAACTTTATTACGCTCCAACCATGCTGGGAAATGTGAATCAGGATGATGAAATAGTGCAAGAGGAAGTTTTTGGCCCGGTGCTGGTAATGCAATCATTCAGCAGTGATGAAGAGGCGATAGCTATGGCAAACGCCACCGATTATGGCCTCGGTGGTATCTGCTTCGGTGAAGAATCTCACGCAAAGTCTATTTCTTTTCAAGTAAGAACCGGATTTATCTGGGTTAACTCATTTGGTATTCGCGATTTGGCAGCGCCATTCGGAGGTTGTAAAAAATCTGGTATAGGGCGCGAAGGAGGTGACTGGAGTTTTGAGTTTTTTTGCGATATCAAAGATGTCATAGTGCCTCAAAAACCGTTTTCACCCAGCTTCGCGCAGCGCTAGGAGGCCCCGTGCCAGAGGGAAAAATTGTAGGTGCGGCCATTGTTTCTCACCACCCCGGATTATTCCAGACCAAAGAGTTTAGAGTAGAATCTGGTGACGGCGAAGATTCTGACCTCATTGTGGGATTTGGACGCGTCAGGCAAAGAATTGAAGACTCTGGGGCCGATACCGTGATTGTTTTTGACACTCACTGGTTCACTACCGGATGTCATTTAGTGGATGCCGGTGCCCACTACAAAGGTACCTATCTGTCTGATGAAATGCCTTGGTACCTGCATGGTCAACAATATGACTATAGAGGCGCGCCAGAGTTAGCGCGACTGTGCGCAGAAATTGCCGAGCAAGAGGGTGTGATAGCGAAAGCCATTGATGAGCCAAGCATGGCAAGGCACTACGCCACAGTTAATATTGCTAATGCGCTGGTAAAAGACGAATTGCTGATGTCAGTAGGCTCATGTCAGACTGCTGCTACTGAGAATTATCTGGAGATGGGAGAGGTTATCGGAAAAGCGATTCGGGCAAGCGGGCGCTCAGTGGTGCTGCTGGCCTCGGGGGCTCTCAGTCACAAGTTTCGAAATATCAACGCAATACCGCCGCACCCTAGAATTTATCATCCGGACAACATTTCGTCGGCACACAATAGGGAAAGTGACTACCGGGCCATTGAGCTACTCTCTCAAGGGCACCACCGCGAAATTATTGAAAATTTCGATCAGCAATATCGACAGCTTCCCTGGGAGGCATGGGGAGCTCATTATCTGCAGATGATAGGCGCAATGGGTGGGGTTAATTGCACGGCGAAGGGCACAGCACTTTCTGCCTATGAAAATGCCCATGGTACCGGCAATATCCATATGTGGTTTGATATTTAAGCACTCGATTAAAAACAAGAGGAAAGGCAATGTCGGTATTGGATGGTCCCCGTCAAGAGAAACGTCGCATACAAATCTCGGGAGAAGCAGTCTGGGCAACTATGTCAGAAGATGGCATGCTCATTTTAGAGGATGGCTCCAGCGTCAGTGCGGATGAAGTT
This sequence comes from Gammaproteobacteria bacterium, assembly GCA_029253585.1. Taxonomy (GTDB): domain Bacteria; phylum Pseudomonadota; class Gammaproteobacteria; order Pseudomonadales; family Pseudohongiellaceae; genus UBA9145. The sequence goes on along the minus strand of JAQWZF010000014.1, from coordinate 6,150 downwards.
ACCCATCTCCCCCCGTGTGTTGCCACCAAGATAATATGCCCTCATTTAACCTATACATCCCGAGGAATTGAATCCCGCAATAAACCGCAGCCTACGCCCTACCCAACTTACTTCATGAAGCCCGTCACTGCCCTCAATGGTCATAGGGGAACCATAGTCAAACCTGAAGATTGCCAATACCTTAATTATGAAGGTGAGTTTGCCGCCATCATCGGTAAAGAAACCAAAAACATTACACCAGAGGAAGCATGGGATCATATTGCAGGGTTCGCTCCTGCTCTGGACATGGGGCTGCATGATTTTCGCGACACTGACTCCGGTTCCATGTTGCGCGTAAAAGGTGGTGATGGAATGTGTCCACTCGGACCTGGCCTCGTTACAGGTATTGACCCGAGAGAGCAGACCTTGCGGACCTATCGCAATGGGCAGCTAGTACAGGAAGCCAATATCGGCGAGGAGCTGGTATGGGGGCCCGATTATATGATTGCTGATCTGGCCCGCCACATTACCCTGATGCCCGGAGATGTCGTCTTGACCGGTACCCCCTGCCATTCGCGGTCCTTGGAAGTAGGGGACTTCATCGAAGTTGAGATTACCCAACTCGGCCGTCTCAGCATGACCGTCGTCTCCGGCTCGGCACCAAGGGCCACGGCTGGGCATCAGCCCACCAACAGTGAAGAGGTGCGCCGTGTTGCGCTGGGTAACGATTCTCGAGTGCCAGACCGGTTCAAAGAAAACTATCAAGAAGCCTCGAAATAAACACTTAACTAAGGGAAGCTATTCATGAAAGTAGGTATCGTTGGCGCTGGTTCTATAGGATTGTGGTTTGCAGGCCGACTGGTCGATGCGGGTGTAGATGTCTCTGTCTTAGCCAGAGGCAGAACTTTGAGTGCGTTAACTGCCGGTGGAGTTAACGTGCAATCTAATGACAGTTCGCTAAAGGCCAATGTGACTGTCAGCGACGATGCGACAACGTTGGGCACGCAAGACCTTGTCATTTTTACAGTCAAAGCCCATGACCTGCCAGCTGCTGCAGAATCGGCAGAGAGCATGATTGATGCCGACAGCCTTATTTTACCCGCCATGAATGGCGTACCCTGGTGGTTTCTCGAGACTGCTCCGAGCGAGCTCTCACAGCATGCGATCCGCACTGTCGACCCTGCCGGCCGCTGTGCCGCGTTACTGCCTGTCTCTCAGGTTGTTGGCTGTGTAGTGCATGCCTCTTGTTTCGTTGTCGAACCGGGCACAGTGCAACATGTTATGGGAAACAGTCTGATCCTAGGTGCGGCGTCTACGGTAAGCTCGCAGCGTCTGTCGCAGGTCGAAAAACTGTTCACTGCAGCAAAGTTTGATACGACGGTATCTGACGATATTCGCTACGATATTTGGTACAAGCTGTGGGGTAATATGACGATGAACCCGCTCTCCGCGCTCACAGGTGCTACGTGTGACATTATATTAGACGAACCAGGCGCCCGCACCTTCGCTTCTGCCGTGATGGACGAAGCTGCTGAAATTGGGGCAGCTATAGGATGCGAGATTACCCAGTCTCCCGATGATCGGCATGCTATTACTCGTAAACTGGGCGCGTTCAAGACGTCAATGTTGCAGGATGCAGAAGCGGGTCGCCCTCTTGAAATAAGCGCCTTGTTAGAAGCCCCTCAGGAAATTGCGCGCTTCGCAGGAATCTCAACACCCTCACTCGATTATTTACAAGGCCTGATGCGTGTGTTTAATCAGGCTAGATAATCATCGGCCTAAAAAACACTTGCCGTTGAGAAGATAGTGCACTGACAGATGGCAGCGCAGCGCAGAATCAATCGACAGTTTGGCGGAGATGTTCAAGCAGGCGCTTGCCATTGGAAACCAACAGGTTGACATCGGAAGTCACACCCAACAGTCTTGCACCCTCTAACTCACAGGCCTTGATAAAATCCTGATCGCCTGAAAAAACACCGGCGGCAATTTTTCGGCCACGTGCTGTTCTAATACCCTGGATGACCGCTTCCCTGACCCGAGCGTCAGACGGGTCGCCGAGCAGGCCCTTCGATGCAGCAATATCAGCCGGGCCAAAAAACACAGCGGCAATACCCTCTACAGACAATATCTCTGGCAGATTATGAAGCGCCTCTTCACTCTCTATTTGGAGGATAAGTCGTACGCTGGCATTCGCAGTTTGCAAGTAATCCGCATGTAGTGACCAGCGTGACGCTCTGCCCAGACCCGCGCCAACGCCTCGAATGCCTGTCTTTGGATAACGGGAAGCTTCGACAATCTGCTGCGCTTGATTCTTAGTATCTACCATAGGCACTAATAAATTGTGAGCGCCTATATCCAGATAGCGCTTAATCACAGACCCATCATGATTGGGAATTCTCACAACCGGTACAGTCGGATACGCTGATACAGCCTGAAGTTGTGACAGAACAGATGAGACGTCGTTTGGCCCGTGCTCTGCATCTATCATTACCCAGTCGTATCCGATCGCTGCTATCGCCTCGGTCACTAGTGGGCTGGCGAGGTTTAACCAGGCACCGAAGAGGCTTTTTTGTTCTGTTTCGGTAAGAGGCAATAATTTGTTATGCATTGGCCCGGACATCAATCAAACCCAACCGAGACAACACCGAGCTTTCCATAATTAGCGTAGAACACATCTCCCGATCGCACTGCTACAGGACTGGTAAATGAACCGCTTAGTACCAAAGCACCGGCCACCAGTCTTTCACCGTGGACCGCGATTTTATTGGCAAGCCATGCTACACCCTGAGCGGGGTGTGTAAGCACCGCAGCAGCTACGCCGGAGTCTTCGATTACCTCGTTGCGGTTGAGCGTGGCACTGACCCGGGCTAAATCCAGCTTGTCTGGCCGCATAGGCCTGCCGCCGAGAATAACGGCCGCATTGGCCGCATTGTCCGAGACAGTATCTAGCACCTGTCTCCGAGCGCCTGTCTCGGCGTCTTCAATTTCAATTCGAGCGTCAATTAATTCCAGTGCAGGCATTACCCAATCGGTAGCAGAGAGTACATCGGTCAGGGTACAGTTTGGCCCCTGCAAGCTAGTCTTTAGTTGAAACGCCAATTCGGTCTCAAGTCGCGGTACGATAAACTTATGACTGTCGAGCCTGGAGCCGGACTGCACGATCATACTATCCAGCAACTGCCCATAATCGGGTTCGGAAATGCCGGCCGAACGTTGCATTGCCCGCGAGGTAAGCCCAATTTTCCATCCCACCAAGCGCTGAGAAGATGCTAATTTAAGTGCCACCCAGGCACGCTGTATGGCATAAGCATCGGACATGTCCATGCCGGAGAACTGTTTGGAAACATGGCCTATCTGGGTCTGGGATTGCTCAGCTTGCTCCAGTTGCTGAGCAATGGTTTCTACATCTTCCTGCGAAAGGGTCATACTGCGCCTCGATGACATTAATCGATGGATTAGAGCTTCCAACTTGCATAATTTTAGCAGCTAAAGCAAGCAGATAATCGAGAGGTTTCAGGCTCAGCAGCGGTTGAAGGCGATGCTTGACCCCGTTGCATCTCCCCTCTAACATGAAATAGGGAGATAGGCAGCCAGCCACACCCACATTAAGCCCACTAAATCATTTTTACGCTGTACTGCTGATAAATACCCATATTGTATATTCACCGAATTAGACGTGCATTTGCCTCCTTAGGCCCTGGCCTTCTATACGCCGCCGTTGCTGTTGGCGTCTCACACCTGGTTCAAGCTACGCGCGCGGGAGCCGATTTTGGTCTGAGTATGGCCCTAGTAGTAATTTTTGCCTGCCTGATGAAATATCCTGGCCTCCGATTCGGCGGAGAATATGCGGCTGCCACAGGAAAAAATTTGGTTGTCAATTATCGCCAAAGAGGCTGGCTCGTGTTCGGGCTATTCTCTATCAGTCAGCTGTTCAGCATGGTTTTCATAATTGCTGCGGTGTCACTCTTTACTTCCGGTTTGTTGCAGGTCGCCCTCGGGTTTGAAACTGGACCGGTCATGGGCGTGTTCATTCTGTTGGTGCTCGTTGCAGCCATGTTGATGACCGGGCATTACAAGGTGCTGGAAAAATCAATCAAAGTTATCGTTGTCTTTTTCACCCTGCTTACTACAGTTTGCATGCTGATGGCCGTAGACCGATTGGATTGGTCTGTGAGCGCATTCGCTCTGCCCCCTCTGGATGTACCAACGATACTTTTTATAGTGGCTCTGGTAGGGTTTATGCCCTCACCGACTGACGCCTCGATACTGCAATCGTTATGGACGATAGCCAGGGCCGAGAGCGAGGGGCGCCGCGCTTCTAAAGAAGAATCACGTTTCGACTTCAATGTAGGCTACATCACCAGCTGCATACTAGCCGTTTTCTTTCTCTTCCTCGGCACTGCAGTTTTATTCGAAAGTGGAGTTGAAATGCCTGCCGACAACGCAGGGTTTGCTCGCGGATTGCTGGAGGTCTACACATCCGTCATCGGTGATTGGAGTTATTATGTGATGGCAATTACCGCTCTGTGTGTGATGTTATCAACCGCACTCACGGTTACCGATGGCATGACCCGAATGGCGCTGGCTATCGGTTCAGAGTCCCTCCCCGAACAGGACTGGCACAACGATCGTTACTATAACGTTATACTGATCGTCTTGTGCCTTGCGGCCCTGCTGGTTATTCAGACCCTGCTGCAATCTTTTGCCCGATTCATGGACATGACATCGGTCATTGTCTTCTTCATTGGACCCTTCCTGGCCCTTCTAAACCATCGTGCAATATTTAGCGACGAGATCCCTAAAGATAAACAGCCTGGGCGGATTATCAGAATCTGGAGCATTGTCAGTATCGTCAGCTTATTCCTGCTGATGGTAGTGTACTGCTATTACAGACTGTTCGTTTCAGGATAAGCTATCAGACGGGGCGGTAATTATATCGCGGCGGGTGTCTTCTTATCATTTTCATTGTGCATCCAAGGTGCATATAACGACCCGCATAGTTGCAACAGGCTTGTTACTACCATCTAACGGCTGTAATAAGATTTATGTCCCAACCACTTTTTATGCCTTACTTGGTATCAACCCAGTTATTCACTGTTCGGCTCAGTGCGCCACTATTCTAACAGTCTACGCCCTGGCAGTTGGCCTGGACGAAACTCTTGCCCACCAAGCATTCAAGTTTATCAGTTCTGACGGAATACGAATCCCCACGGCAGCCTTAGCCATAACGAAGGCGCACTGCGCCGTAATATCAGCCACCGTGTAATCGCCACCGGCAATAAATTCTCTATCGTTAAGCTCTCTGTCCAGCCATTCCATACGTGACAGCACATTGACTCTGTTGATCTGGGAGAGCTCGGGAATTTGAGTGACTCTGTCTTTCCACATCTCACCGGAATGCACAAAAATTCTGATAATGGGATCGAGCAATTCAAATTCCATTCGGCGGTGCCACATGTCTACAAGGGCTCGGTCCAACGCATCGTGTCCCATCAGTGCGGGATTGGGGTTAGTCTCTTCCAGATAACGGCAGATAGTGGCGGATTCGCTGATGCAGGTGCCGTCGTCCAGTTCCAGCACTGGCATCATTCCTAACGGATTTTTATCGAGGTATTCCTCGGTCTGGTTTTCTCCGGTCATCATATTCACTGGAACAGTAGGAATATCCAATCCTTTTTCGGCAATAAATATTCTTACCCGGCGAGCATTCGGTGAAGGGGGGAGATCATAAAGCTTCATGACGGAAACCTATAGTGGTGGTTAATTGAATTCTGTGCTGCCTGAGAGCATAATCTACAGCGGTTCGCTCGCGACGATATAGCGCTCGCGAAAAAGTGGTGGCAGGCGAACAGGTCTACCATTGTCCAGGTTGGTGCAGACGAAATTGAATAGTCCGCGTGCCAGCGTCTTACCGGTATCAGCGTTGATGATTTGAAATTGGCGGCTCAGTCTGAGTTTGCCGTCGGGCTCGACAATCCAGGTAGCGATCTTCAGCCGGTCTTGTTCATAGGCCGAGCCCAACAAATCAACATTGAATTTTACGGCGGCCATGCCGCGAGCCAGTTTTCTGCAGGTAGACTCAGGCAGGCCGACGGCGGTGGAATGGTCAAAGGCGCAATCGATCATCCACTTTATATAGTTGTGAGTGGAGACATGGCCGTAGCCGTCAAC
>JAQWZF010000030.1 GCA_029253585.1 Gammaproteobacteria bacterium | reverse complement strand
GCTGAGTTGATTCTCAGTCCTGTCGACAGGCGCTCCATGGCCGTTGACATCGCACGATCGTTTCTTGTGATCGCGTTTGACGCCAGCGTCGCGCTTACGTTTGTATTAATTACCGTCATAACTTACTCCTAAAATGTCGGCGAAATTTTCGCCCAGTCCCCCAGGGGCATCCCTATACAGGGACCCTCGATCAGTAGAGGGGCAGGCGAGACCTGTTACCTCTAACTTATTTATGGCTATTAAAGTATCTATTACCAAGCCACTAAATTAAGTAATTACTGTCAATCTCATTCCAATCGAGGTCTCCGTTTCTCACCCCGTTACTGCAACAGTGCTAACACCGTCTGCTTTATCTGGTTCGCCTGGGCAAGCATTGCAGTGCCCGCCTGCGCAATGATTTGTGTCTTTGCCAATTCACTAGTCTCTTCAGCATAGTCAGCGTCTTCAATCCTGCTACGCGATGCGTCCGTATTCTGCGCAACGTTAAGCAAATTGTCCGATGCGTATTCGAGTCTATTGATATAAGCACCATACTTTGCGACCTCTGCGGATGCGCCGCTTATCGCGATGTCCAAAGCGGAATTCGCTGTTGCCGCACGAGTCGCATCCTGTAGATCGATGTTGGCCATGTTTGCGTTACCCGCAGCATTGGCAACGTTATTCGCTGCACCGTTCGTATCTCCATAGACTACGGTAGTCGCATTCGTCGTGGTATCGACTCCGAGAGACCAGTTTCCGAATGTCATTGACATGGTCTGTCCGCTTCCAGCACCAACCTGTGCTGACACCGTGTCTGATCCATCCATCAGAACCTGACCGTTCCATGTTGTATTCGTTTCAATCCTAGTTATTTCACTTTTTAACTGTTGGAACTCTAGATCCATAGCATCCCTATCAGTCGCGCTGTAGGTGCCGCTTGTAGCTTGTACAGAAAGCTCTTTCATTCGAGTGAGAATGTTCAAAATTTCTTTTCCTGCGCCCTCAACAGTCTGGACCAAGGAAATGGCGTCGTTTGCATTGCGCGAAGCTTGTTCGAGACCCTTAACTTGGCTCGTCATTTTAGAAGCGATAGCCAATCCCGCCGCATCGTCAGAGGCTGAATTGATTCTCGTTCCTGTAGCTAAGCGTTCCATAGCCGTGTTCATAGCCCTCTCGTTTCTGACGATCGCATTCGACGCCAGGGTTGCACTAACATTTGTATTTATAACTGTCACTTGGGACTCCTTTTATCATGAAAGATAAAACTTAATTCACCGTTAAGCCGATACCAATTAATGCATGGTAAGCACGACCGGCCAATCTTGCAGGAGCCCCTCTACCCCTTTTTGTGTAGCTTGCTTTTGAACTATCTGGTTCTTAAAACACCCCTCTAGATTAAATTCCTAATTAAACTAACCGAACTTTCTTACTACTGCAGCAGTGCTAACACTGACTGCTTGGATTGATTCGCTTGTGCCAGCATCGCCGTTGATGCCTGCGAAATTATTTGTGTGCGTGCAAGCTCGCTCGTCTCTGACGCGTAGTCAGCATCTTCAATTCGACTTCTAGATGCATCAGTGTTCTGCGCGACGTTCATTAAATTGTCAGCGGCGTACTCCAAACGGTTAATATAGGCGCCGTACTTTGCGCGGCCTGCCGCCACTGTGGTGATCAGCGAGTCTAGTTCAGCCACTGACTTTTGTGCATTCGTTGCGCTTGACACGTCAAATGCATCAAGTGTTGAAACCTCTCCGCGAACAATGCTGACGTCTGTCGCAGCAAGCGTGAAAGGCTGAGTATTGGCTGTACCTTGAATAAATATCTTGTTAGCTGTGTCTGCGGTTCCATTATGGCCAAGCTTCACCGTTATTCCGGCATGACCAGCTTGCCCAAGAACTGTATTAAGCGCTGTGTACCCGTTATCTGCGTAGTGAATATCACCATCTACAACGGTGTCTGCTCCACCTCCCCCAGACAACGCAGTAGCTGCAGTAGCATCGACACTGAGTAATAGGTCAACTTTGTTCCCGCCGTTGTCGGTAAGAGTGATCTTTATATGATCACCTGCAGCAATGTTGCTTCCGCTTATGTCGACTATGCTTTGTGTTTTGTTGGCCACGACCGATTCTGCTGTCGCCGTGGAGGTGGCAACATTCTTGTACAGCGTATTAAAAGTCGCGGCCATGGTCTGTCCAGAGCCAGCTCCGACTTGATAATTTACTGTGGCACTTGTTCCACCAGCGGCGCCGTCAAGGATATTAAACCCGTTCCATTGGGTGTTGCCCGCAATACGCTTCATCTCCGACTGCAACTGACTAAACTCCAGGTTAAGAGCTGCTCTGTCGGTATTACTGTAAGTTCCACTTGAGGCTTGGACAGAAAGCTCCTTCATGCGACTAAGCATGTTGGAAACCTCGATGTAAGCCCCTTCGGCAGTCTGAATCATGGAGATGCCATCATTCGCATTACGCGCAGCCTGCTCTAGGCCGTCGACCTGTGAACGCATCCTGGACGCTATCGCCAATCCCGCCGCATCGTCAGAGGCTGAGTTGATTCTCAGTC
>JAQWZF010000017.1 GCA_029253585.1 Gammaproteobacteria bacterium | reverse complement strand
GAGAACGCTTAAAAATTTATAACGCAGTTGCTTACTTTGAATATCGTTTCTATGAAGATTCACAGAAACCATCAACAGCAAGCACCCACCTCTATTACTTAATCTAATTTTTAAAGAACGATTATCGACCGCGTCTCATCGACACAGAGCCGGCGTATTATACGGACAAAGCTAGATATGGCAAGGCTTTATAGCAGCTTTCGACGAGTTTATTTACAGCCGGCAAATGCCAGCAAATTCGAGGTCAAAGCGGCCCCCGGGGCTAGGCCAGCAGAACGCACTAGAAGCCGGCTACACTCTGCCCGATTTCAAGCTAAACCAAGCTCGGTAACCCAGCAATAAAGCAACCAACGCGCCATAGAACACCGCTGGACCTATATCCAGGCGAAGTATCCACAATAGATGCACAACCCCCAGAACAGCAGCCACATAGACCAGCTTGTGCAGGCGCTTCCAGTTCTTGCCAAGCTTGCGCACCATAACACGCGGCGAGGTTAGCCCTAAGGCAAGCAGGATAAGATAGGCGCTAAAGCCAACCGTGATATAGGGCCGCTCGAAGATTTCCTCCGCCATGGCGAACCAGCGGAACTCGAGCAAGAACACAAGCCAGACCGCTAGATGCAACGTGGCATAGAACAGAGCGAACAGACCTAGCATACGTCGATGGCGGGTAAACTCCACCTGAGCTGTGATACGCCGCAGAGGTGTCATAGCAAGGGCAATGATCAGAAAGCGAAGAGTCCACTCACCAGTTTCCAGAGAGAGCTCCTGCACCGGGTCGGGGCCGAGATTGTTCTGTTTGATCCGCAGCAGCAGAACCGCGAATGGTACTAGGGCCAAAACGAAAACCAGAGGCTTAATCAGCTTTCGCATTGGCTACTGCAGGTATTCAAAGATTGAGACATTAATCGCAACACTTAGTAATAGCGCGACAGATCCATGCCTTCATACATCGACGCTACCTGCTCGCCATAGCCATTGAAGGGCCTTGTCGCGATACGCGATCGGCTAAACAATGTTTGTGGCAATCTACGCTCGGTATCCTGTCTCCAGCGCGGATGGTGAACATCGGGGTTTACATTCGCGTAGAAGCCGTACTCCTGGGACTGCAGGTCTACCCAGGTAGTGTGTGGCATCGTCTCTCTGAAATTAATTTTGACGATCGCCTTGATGCTCTTGAAGCCGTACTTCCACGGAACTATTAGGCGCAGAGGCGCACCATTCTGTGGTGGCAAATAGTCGCCATAAACACCAACCGCCAATAACGTTAGCGGGTTCATTGCCTCATCCATGCGTAGGCCTTCTCTGTAAGGCCAGTCGACAATAGAAAAACGCGAACGAATACCCGGCATCGTCTCTGCATCGACGAGAGTTTCAAATTCTACGAACTTGGCCTTGGATGTAGGCTCAAAACGTTTGATCAAATCCGCCAGAGGAAAACCAACCCAAGGAATAACCATCGACCAGGCCTCAACACAGCGCAGCCGATAGATACGCTCCTCCAAGTCATGAGGCTTCAGGATATCTTCCAGATTATAGGTGCCAGGTTTCGCAACCTCACCTGCAATCTCCACTGACCATGGGTCGGCCTGATAGGAACCGGAATTTGAGGAAGGGTCACCCTTATTCATTCCGAATTCATAGAAATTGTTATATTGCGTCACATCCTCGTAGGGAGTGAGTGCCTCACCGGTATAGAAAGGCTCTGAATCGGGTGCTGGCTTAATATCAGCAAACTTGTCCGCCCACCAAGCTGCAGGCGGCGTTCGCTGCATCGAAGCCGGAGCCCTGGCCTTGAGGCTATCGCCGGTCTGCGCATTAGCGAGTGACGGCATGGCACTTGCCGCTGCGGCTCCTAACAACACCTTGCTACCGTCACAGACAAATTGTCTTCGATTCCTATAAACACTTTCCGGAGTTATCTCTGAAGGTTTTATGTTGGATGGTTTCTTTATTAGCATGATATTGTTCCTGAAAATAGTAAATTTAGTTCCCACTTCATAACAACCTAGACAGGTTCAACCCTGACTTTCTTTCGCCTTTCGTTCAAACTATTTAGGTATAGCTTAACTATCGTCCTTTGAATTCAAATCTTTCTGTACTTTTGCTTTGCCCGCTTTCGTTTGTTCAGATTTCGGTTTTGTAACCCGCGTTTTGCGCACACTGGCGGCCTTCTTACTTGTCGTGACCTTGGCATCTACTGGCTTTGCGAACTGCTTCTTGTATGCCCAGATGATAGGACCCGACAGCGCATAAGCGATAGCCATCGCCAACAACACTTCATGCGGGTTCTGTGCTACGACTACCAGCATGATTACTACGAGCACGAACACGATATAGGGTACGGTCCCCTTGAACTGCAGCTCCTTGAAACTAATGTACTTGTAGTTGGAGATCATGAGAAAACCGATAAAAACCGTTAAAATCGCCGCCAAGGAAGCGACCATTGGCGTTATTTCCAGGCCATACTTGTAACCCACCCACGGCAGGAACGTTATCACGCCAGCAGCCAAGGGACTCTGCAAACCGACAAAGAAACGCTTGTCAACCGTACCCAGTTGGACATTAAAACGGGCGAGTCGCAGCGCGGCACAAGACATATAGATAAAACTCGCGGCCCACCCCACTCTGCCCAACGGCTCAAAGGCCCAGCTGAACATGATAAGAGATGGCGCCACACCGAACGAGACCATGTCGGACAAACTATCGAATTGAGCGCCAAAGGCGCTCTGCGTATTCGTCAGTCGAGCAATCCTGCCGTCCAGCCCATCTAATACACCGGCTATCAGAATAGCCCAGCCAGCCTCATTGAAATCCCCAGACATGCCAGCTATCACGGCATAGAAGCCGGAAAACAACGCGCCCAGGGTCAGCATATTCGGGAGTAAGTAGATTCCACGTCGACGCACCTTACGGCCATCTTCGGATACGATCTCCTCATGCTCATCGATGGGCAGTAGGCCCTCGTTCTCTTGGTATTGCTCTGCTTCGCTCATGCTATCCCGCTGATCTATCAATATTTACGACAATTTGTGATTATACAGGCCCATTTGCGCGCCTGCGGGACTAATTCCGGTCAAAAGATAACATTTTACGCAAGATTACGGATGCTATATGATCGCGCCTCACTGAAATTAAGTCTTCAGATCGCTTAAACAGCTTCAATAACAGTACATTTTATTAATACGATGAACAGATCGGAGTGGATTCATGAATTACTTTAATACCTTGCCCCTGCGCCTGCAGTTAGACCAACTGGGCAAATGCCGTTTTATGGACCGTAGCGAGTTTAGCGATGGCGTGAATAAACTAAATGGCAAAAAGGTAGTTATCGTGGGTTGCGGTGCCCAAGGCCTTAATCAGGGCCTGAACATGCGCGATAGCGGCTTGGATGTTTCCTTTACATTGCGAGCAGCCGCTATAACCGAAAAACGTGATTCTTGGAAGAATGCCACAGAAAACAGCTTCACTGTCGGCACCTACGAAGAACTAATCCCCAGCGCCGACCTGGTGCTAAACCTAACACCAGATAAGCAGCATAGCCCCGTTGTCAATCAGGTGATGCCTCTTATGAAGGAAGGCGCCTGCCTAGCCTACTCCCACGGTTTCAACATCGTCGAGGAAGGCATGCAGATTCGAGACGACCTTACCGTCGTGATGGTTGCACCAAAGTGCCCGGGAACGGAAGTACGTGAAGAATATAAGCGCGGCTTTGGTGTTCCTACATTGATCGCTGTACACGCCGAAAACGACCCCAAGGGTGAGGGCATGGATATCGCCAAGGCCTATGCGGCGGCAACCGGCGGACATCGAGCAGGCGTACTCGAATCCTCATTCATCGCGGAAGTGAAATCCGACCTAATGGGTGAACAAACTATCCTATGCGGCATGTTGCAGACCGGATCTATCGTCTGCTACGAAAAAATGGTCGAGAAAGGTATCGACCCCGCCTACGCATCGAAGCTAATGCAACATGGCTGGGAGGTAGTCGCCGAAGGTCTGAAGCATGGCGGCATTACGAACATGATGGATCGTCTGTCGAATCCAGCAAAACTGGTAGCGAATTCTCTAGCGGAAGAACTTAAAACTATCATGGCCCCGCTCTACCAAAAACACATGGACGACATCATCACTGGAAACTTTTCCACCGGCATGATGGAAGACTGGGCTAAGGACGACGCGAAGCTCTTGGGATGGCGCGAGGCGACAACAGAATCCGAGTTCGAAAAGTCGGTCGCTGGAGACATGGATATTCCTGAACAGGAATACTATGACAATGGCATCCTCATGGTGGCGATGGTTAAGGCCGGTGTAGAACTTGCTTTCGAAACAATGACCGCGAGCGGCATTATCGAAGAGTCTGCCTATTACGAATCACTTCACGAAGTACCCCTAATAGCCAACCTAATCGGTCGCAAGAAATTATACGAGATGAATAAAGTGATCTCTGACACAGCCGAATACGGTTGCTACTTGTTCTCCCATGCCTGCGTTCCACTGCTGGAAGACTTCATGAAGAGCGTCGACACCGACGTCATCGGCAAGGGTCTACAGACTGCAGACATGAGCGTTGATAATGCTGAACTGATCAGTGTTAACGATGCAATTCGCTCTCACCCCATCGAGGTTGTTGGCAAGCAACTACGTAAATATATGACAGCGATGAAGAAACTGGTCTAGGACCACTATTGCCTTGAGCTGGAGAAAAACCAGACACAAAAAAAGGGCCTCAGCCCTTTTTTTGTGTCTGCAACAAACCCCATTAAACAAACCTAGAGAGTCAGTACCTTCTCGCCTCTGGAAATTCCGGAGACTCCCGTCCTAGCCACTTCTAGCACAATACTTTCACCAAGCGCTGTAATAAACGCATCGAGCTTATCGCTTGTACCTATCAGCTGTATGCTAAAGACACTGTTTGTTAAATCCACAACCTGTCCACGAAATATCTCCGTGGTTCGAGTTACCTCCGCTCGCTGGGCACCGGTAGCCTTAACCTTTATTAGCATTAGTTCCCGCTCGATATGAGCACCCTCGGTGAGATCCACCAACTTGACCACATCCACCAGCTTATTCAGATGCTTGGTGATCTGCTCGATCCTTCTCTCATCACCGGTCGTTGTCAGCGTGAGCCGCGAGAGCGATTGATCTTCGGTAGGCGCAACAGTTAAAGAATCGATGTTGTAATTACGCTGCGAAAACAAGCCAACAACTCTCGAAAGAGCACCCGGTTCGTTTTCCATCAGAACTGAAATTATGTGTCTCATTAGGTTCGCTCCGATTTGCTCAATATCATATCTTTCATTGCGCCGCCCTTTATAGCCATTGGATACACATGCTCCTCCGGATCCACCAAGACATCTACAAATACCAATCTATCTTTCAGAGCAAATGCCTCTTCAAGTTTTGCATTCAACTCAGATTTGTTTTCGATCCTGATACCGACATGACCATAAGATTCCGCCAGCTTGATAAAATCAGGTAATGATTCGGCATAGGTACTGTGCGAATGTCTGCCACCGTACTGCATGTCCTGCCATTGTTTAACCATGCCCAGAGCACGATTGTTAAGGCTGATTATCTTTATCGGCAATTGATATTGCATGCAGGTAGCAAGCTCCTGCAGATTCATCTGAAAGCTGCCCTCTCCGGTAACACAAACGGAAATAGCATCAGGAAACGCAAACTGAATTCCCATAGCCGCCGGGAAGCCAAAGCCCATAGTTCCGAGACCTCCTGAGTTAATCCAGCGACGCGGCTTGTCGAAGCCGTAGTATTGAGCCGCAAACATCTGGTGCTGACCCACGTCCGAGGAGACATAGGCGTCGCCCTCGGTTATTGCATGCACAGCCTGAATGACTTCCTGTGGCTTGATCGTGATGCCGTCTTCAGAAGGCGTGACACCGAGACTATCCTTCTCTCGCCATTGCGCGATCCGATCCCACCAAACTTTCAAGGATTTCTCATCAACTTTCTGCTTCGATGCCTTTACTTGTGCCAGCATCTCTTCCAGGACCGAGTTCACGGAACCCACTATAGGGACGTCCGCGGAAACAGTCTTCGAAATGGAGGCTGGATCGATATCTACGTGCAATATCGTTGCATCGGGACAGAATTTCGTCACATCCGAGTTCGTGACACGATCATCAAAACGCACGCCTATAGCCAGCAAGGCGTCGCAATAATGCATCGACATATTCGCCTCGTAGGTACCGTGCATACCCAACATACCAACAAACTGCTTATCCGACGCCGGATAGGCGCCAAGGCCCATCAGTGTGTTTGTAATAGGAAAGCCCAACTCGCGCGTTAGCTCGGTCAGTAATTCCGCACCTTCACCCTGTATTACCCCACCACCGGCATAGATCATCGGGCGCTTTGCAGCCATCAATACATCTACAGCCTTCTTGATCTGGCCCGAGTGCCCCTTTGCCGGCACAGCATAGGAGCGCATTTTGATATCGGACGGATAGGCGTAATCGAACTTAACTTCCGGATCGGTTACGTCTTTAGGTATATCGATAACAACGGGGCCAGGTCGCCCAGTTGTGGCAATATGGAAAGCTTTTTTGACGATAAGCGGAATGTCAGCCGCATTCTGCACCATGAAGCTGTGCTTTACGACGGGGCGAGAAACACCCACCATATCTGTCTCCTGAAATCCGTCGGAACCGATCAGACGGCTCTCAACCTGCCCGGAGATAACAACCATAGGAATAGAATCCATAAAGGCTGTCGCTATACCGGTAATCGCATTCGTCGCACCAGGGCCTGAGGTCACTAGCACAACACCCGGCTTGCCTGTGCCACGCGCATAACCATCGGCAGCATGGGTAGCCGCCTGCTCGTGTCTAACTAATATGTGTTCGATCTTGCCTTGATTAAAGATCGCATCGTAGATGTGCAATACGGCTCCACCCGGGTAGCCGAATATGATATCTACGCCCTCATCGTGCAGAGCACGTATGAGCGCCTCACCACCTGATAATTGATCCACTTTTCTTTGCCTCTAAAACGTAATTCGTCGTAATCCTGCCAACCAAGACAGGAATAAAATGTGATAGCACAGCAGGCCAGAGGGCCCGCTGTGTCTCGAATATTATTATGGTTTTGTATTAACAATCCGCATGACGCAGGAAAACCTGTCAGTTCTTGCTTCTTGTCGGCCCCGTGCGCGATAACGTGATAGGGGCTCTTAGGTGGAGGTTTTCTGACACCTAGCTGGCAATCTGCCGAAGTGCCGGTTGCGGCGTTTGCAGATTACTGCAGAAAGACTAGCGGTTAGCCGAATCTCTCTGCTGGAACAAAGCGGGATTCTGCCATTAATCGAAGGAAAGTCAAGCTCTTATGCAGGCAAAAGTAAGTTGTCTAGCGGCCTTGCGGCACCTGACAGAGAGTAAATAGCGGCTGTAGCCTAGGCTACAGCCGCACTATCGGTGGGGCTGGATTCGTCCTTGGAGAAAACCAATTCCCCCTCCGCATTCAGGTCTATGGCGATTACATCACCTCCGACGTAGCTGCCCTGCAGCATCTGCTGTGCAAGCGGATTCTCGATACGGTTCTGAATGGTACGCTTCAAGGGGCGAGCTCCGTAGAGAGGGTCGTAACCAAGCTCCGCAATCTTGTTGAGCACAACCTCCGTGACGGTCAGACCTAGATCGTTGTCGTGAAGACGTCGATTTAGCAATTCGATCTGTATGTCCGCGATTCCGCGAATCTGTGCTTTCAACAACGGATGGAACACCACTGTCTCATCAATTCGATTGACGAACTCGGGAGAGAAGTGTTTTACCACCCGCTCCATAACAGCTGCCTTAACCGACTCATAAACCTCTTTATCTATCGTTCCTTCTCCAGCGCCATCGGCCATCATGTTCTGGATTCGGTCGTAGCCAAGGTTGGATGTCATGACGATGACCGTATTTCTAAAATCTACAGTCCTGCCGTGACCATCTGTCAGGCGTCCATCATCTAATACCTGAAGCAATATATTAAACACGTCGGTATGCGCCTTCTCGACTTCGTCTAACAATAATACCGAATAAGGTCGTCTACGCACCGCTTCGGTGAGATAGCCACCCTCTTCATAACCGACATAACCCGGAGGCGCGCCGATTAGTCGCGCAACTGAATGCTGCTCCATAAATTCGGACATGTCGATACGCACCATCGCCTCTTCCGTATCGAACAGGAATTCAGCCAGCGCCTTACACAGCTCTGTCTTGCCAACACCCGTTGGCCCAAGAAACAGGAAGGAACCGTTTGGTCGATTCGGGTCTGACAATCCAGATCTGGATCTGCGCACCGCATTGGCGACCGCTTCAATCGCCTCATTCTGACCGATGACACGCTTGTGTAATGCCCCTTCCATCTCTAGCAAACGAAGTTTGTCGCCCTGTAGCATCTTGCTAACCGGGATGCCTGTTGCACGAGACACCACATCGGCAATCTCTTCTTCGGTTACGCGATTACGCAGTAACTGCTTCTCGCTAGTCTCGGCCTCTGCCGCTTCCTCGAGTTTTTTCTCCAGGCCTGGGATCACGCCGTATTGAATTTCTGACATCCGTGCAAGATCACCCGCCCGTTGAGCGAGCTCCATATCGTTGCGCGCCTTCTCAAGATTGCTCTTGATTGTTTGTGAATCTTGCAGCGATGCCTTCTCGGATCTCCAGATATCTTCCAGATCGGAAAATTCTTTTTCCACTTCTGCTATATCTTCTTCCAGCTTCTCTTTGCGCTTTTTCGAAGCAGGATCCTCATCCTTCTTCAACGCTTCACGTTCCATCTTCAATTGAATCAGTCTTCTCTCAAGAGTATCCATCTCCTCTGGCTTGGAATCGATCTCCATGCGGATCATACTTGCCGCCTCATCGATCAGATCGATAGCCTTGTCAGGTAATTGACGATCGGTAATATAGCGTTGCGAGAGTTTGGCCGCGGCGATGATCGCCCCGTCCGAGATATCTACACCGTGGTGAACCTCATATCTTTCTTTCAAGCCACGCAGGATAGCAATCGTATCTTCTTCACTTGGCTCATCTACTAGCACCTTTTGAAAGCGACGTTCCAGTGCTGCGTCTTTCTCTATGTGCTGTCTATACTCGTCGAGCGTTGTCGCTCCAACGCAGTGGAGTTCTCCGCGAGCCAGAGCAGGCTTCAGCATATTGCCTGCATCCATGGCTCCTTCACCTTTGCCTGCTCCGACCATGATATGTAGCTCATCGATAAATAAAATTACCGAGCCACCGAGTTTGGAAAGTTCATTTAGAACACCCTTGAGGCGCTCCTCAAATTCTCCCCTGAATTTTGCACCGGCTATCAACGCACCCATGTCCAGAGACAACACCTTCTTGTCCTTCAATCCCTCTGGCACTTCGCCGTTTACGATGCGCTGAGCGAGCCCCTCGAGGATCGCAGTTTTACCTACGCCAGGCTCACCGATAAGAACAGGATTATTCTTGGTGCGGCGCTGCAGCACTTGTATGGTACGCCTGATTTCTGCATCTCGACCGATAACCGGATCCAGCTCGCCTTTTTCAGCGCGCTCGGTTAAGTCGACACAATATTTTCCTAGCGCCTGCCAGGAATCTTCGGCTTCAGCATCGTCAATACTCGCACCGCCTCGTAAGTTCACGATGGCATTTTCCAGAGCCTGCGTAGAAACCCCATAGGAATTGAGCAGCTTGCCCACAGCACTTGAGTCTTTCATGGCAACAAGCAATATAGTCTCGCTGGACACGAAAGAATCACCTTTCTGCTGGGCAATCTTATCGGCCTGATTCAGCATCTTTGCCAAATCACTGGACACGGAAATCTCACCGGAACTGTTCGTCAGCTTCGGCAAGTCTTCGACCAAATTCTGTAGCTTGGCACGCAAATCGGTCACATCAAAACCCGTCTGCGAGAGCAGAGGGCGCACAGAGCCTCCCTTCTGGTCTATCAAAGTTAGAAGCAGATGTGAGGGCTCGATAAAATTATTGTCGGCGCCCACAGCCATAGATTGCGCGTCGGCCAGGGCCGACTGCAGCTTGCTAGTTAATTTATCGATTCGCATAACGATTCCATATTTGGCCTACCGAGGCAGGCGCAACTAATATTGTATTCTATAGGTCAGATAGTTGGGTCGCCATGCAGAAATTCAACGACTGGAAGGAAATTTTTTAAGAGGATCTATTTATTCGCTAGGAACCGATATAGCTGGCTGTAGCGCCAACCCAAATGACAATTAGAAACCGGGGAAAAAGAACTGGAACTATCCTTCAATATATATAGCATTAAGCATACGGCCGGTCACGCCATCGCGTCGATAGGAGAAGAATCGGTCCTCATCACAATAGGTGCAATGAGTGCCACCGCTAACATTGCTATAACTAATACCGAGACGAGATAGCTTGATCCGCGCAATGCCATAGAGATCCGCCATATATTTTCCATGAGATTCAGCGGGAGAGAAACAACGCTTCAATTCATCTTGGGTCGACTCTGAAGCTTCGGCGGCAAGAAAACACTCTCTCACCTCCGCCCCAACCTCAAAATGACAGGATGCTATAGCCGGCCCCAACCAGACTACCAAGTCCTTGCCTGAACTTTTCATGGCAGAAATAGTATTTTCAATGATACCTGAAGCCAACCCCTTCCAACCGGCATGAGTCATTGCAATTTCAGAGCCGTCTATTGCCGCCACGAAAATGGGCAAACAGTCAGCAGTTTGCACGCAGCAAATCAGATTCTTTTCTCTCGTTAACAAGCCATCGGCTGTGAGCGCTGAGCCCGTCTCGACAACCTCAAGCACATCTGTACCGTGCACTTGATCCAACCACTGCCAGCGTAAATTTGGAGGAAGTTCACGCTGTAATATTGCTCGGTTCGCATCTACATGAACTGGGTCGTCGCCTACATGGGCTCCGACATTAAGGGAGGCATAGGTCGCAGCGCTAATACCGCCTTGCCTTGTGGTAGAGAATGCCACTACCGTACTTGGCGCACTCCAATCAGCGAAGAGTAGCTGATCCTCTATCATGCACCGTCCTTTTGAAGCTGCTCAATAAGCTCTACCATGTCTGCGGGAGTGCTTGCCTGCCAACTCATGCGCTCGCCACTTTCAGGATGGTCCAATTCTAGCTTTCTAGCATGCAGGGCCTGGCGCTTGAATCCACGCAGGCAGTCGACCATCTCTTTCGAGCAAGCTGACGGCAACTGAAAGCGCCCTCCATATAACTGATCGCCTACGAGAGCGTGATTCAGATATGCCATGTGCACACGAATCTGATGCGTCCGCCCGGTCTCCAAATTCACCTGCACATGGGTATGACCACGGAATCGCTCTATTACGCGGTAGTGAGTCACGGCCTCTTGCCCCATCTCCACTACGGCTCTTTTCTTGCGGTTTACCGGGTGCCTGCCAAGCTCTTTCTCAATGGTCCCACCGCCCGTGGCCACGCCCTGAACTACAGCCTCATACTCTCTACTTACGGATCGCCGCTGCAGCTGATCAACCAGATTCGCATGCGCTATCAGGCTCTTTGCAACAACCATGAGACCGGTAGTGTCCTTATCGAGCCGATGCACTATGCCTGCGCGAGGCAACTCTTTTTGACTAGGACAGTGATAAAGAAGACCGTTAAGCAGGGTCCCTTGCTGATGTCCGGCGGCCGGGTGCACCACTACATCCGTTGCCTTGTTAATAACCAGCAGGTGCTCATCCTCATACACAATAGTCAGCGGCATCTCTTGGGCTACCCAGGTTTCTGCGCTTTCCAATTCCGCCTCTACGATCAGGCAATCCCCATCCTCCAACGTGTCCCGGGGCCGCAATTGCTTGCCGTTCACCAGTAAGGCACCTTCCCTGATCCAGCTTTGTAGGCGCGCACGTGAATATTCGGGAAACAATTTGGCCGCAATCTGGTCTAAGCGATTGCCGGACAACTCTTCGGTGACTTCTGCTTTAAGTGATATATGACTTGTCATGCGCCATGATACTTGATTACGCCGCCGTACACAGCACAGTCCGCGCTGCGTATAATGGCCAGACTCAGCAATGATTGGGATTGAGACTGGTGCTGTGGTTAAATAGCGGTTTTACGGCTAGCTACTTGCAGAGCCTTAAGAATACATAATCACATCGAAAAACAGGAAAGACGTGCGCGTTATAGCTGTAAAACTACCCCTGACTCTCTTGATCTGCCTTTCCCTTGCAGGCTGTGGCTGGTTCAGTAGCGAAGAAAGAGATCAATTCGCAGGTCTGACAACCGAAGAGCAATTCTACCGCCGCGCGTTAGAACAACTTAATTCCTCAAACTTTATTGGCTCTATCGCCACCTATCAGGCATTGGAGTCGCGTTTCCCCTTTGGCCGCTTCGCCGCGCAGGCCCAGATCGAAATTGTTTATGCCTACTACCGAAATGGGGACGCTGAAGCCTCCAGAGCCGCCGCTGATCGCTTCATTCGACTGCACCCCGACAATGAAAATATAGACTATGCCTATTATATGAAGGGCCTGTCCTCGTTTGCTGATGACCGCGGATTGATCAATCGATTTCTGCCTGTAGATCCAACCAAACGAGACCCAGGTCGCGCACGGGAGTCGTTTTCAGATTTCTCCCAGCTACTCGCCCTATACCCCGACAGCCTCTATGTCGGAGATGCCAGGGCGCGCATGGTATTCCTGCGCAACAATCTCGCAGGCTACGAGGTACACGTAGCAAACTACTATCTGGATCGTCGCGCCTACATTGCAGCCCTGCGGCGCGGTCAGTATGTAGTCGAAAATTTTCAAGGCACGCCGGCGGTAGCTGATGGCGTAGCAATCATGGTTGAGTGTTACCTGCGACTTGGCCTGAACGATCTCGCGGATACCTCGCTGGCACTGTTAAGAGAAAACTATCCCGATCATGCCTCTATCAACGGTAATGGCGAGTTTGTCATTCGCACCGAAATAACTAATCCTTCGCTGCTTTACACTGTCTCTTTCGGTCTGGTAGGCGACAACCGGATAGAACCTCCCCTAGCTCCAACCACCAGACCACAGAATTCTGGCAGTCAGCAGATCATCAATACTCAGGTGCGACCCGGGCAAGAACGCCGCTCATGGCTCAGCATACTCAGCCTCGGCATTTTCAACTAGACAAGCAAATTTGCCCGGCCCTGCTATTTGACGCAGACCTCTAATCCAAGAAATCTTCAGATTTCCACAATTTTTACGTAAACCGATCCCTCTCTTCTGCGTTTTTATATAGAGAGAATGAATAATATTGGTTATTTCAGCCGATATACAGCAGTAGAGCGCCAAGACTCAGCGAACTAAAAACTATAAATATGGGGGTTTCTGGAGGTTTAGTTCTGAACAGCTCGGCATTATTGGACAAGTTCCTGCAAGGCGCGCAGTCACGCGCCTTTCGCATTGCTCAGATCGCGACGGGCAGTGCCGAGGATGCCTTGGATTTGGTGCAGGATGCTATGTTCAAGCTGGTGGAGAAATACTCGGAGCGCCCTGGGCAGGAGTGGATGCCCCTGTTCTATCGCATTCTAAATAGCCGCATCAATGACTGGCATAGACGCAATACAGTCAGAAATAGACATAGGAGCTGGCTGAGCACCGCTGAGGAGGAGGGAGAGGACCCTATACAGACTGCTCCCGACCCTCGCGGGCGCTCGCCGGATGAGGAAACAGTAACCCATGAGAGCATGGATCAATTGCAGATTACCCTTGAGGGCTTGCCTGCGCGGCAACAGCAGGCATTCCTGCTGCGCGCCCGGGAAGGCTTAGACGTTAGACAGACTGCCGCCGCTATGGAATGCGCCGAGGGCAGCGTTAAGACTCATTACTCACGCGCCATACACTCTCTACGAGCTCAACTAGGTGAATATTGGCCATGAATAAGGCAGACGACGCAGCATTGGTGCAGAAAATTTGCCGGCATTTAGATGCTAGCATTGCGCATCTACCCTTTTTTGTTGAGCAACAGCTCAGCCACGCTAGACAATCGGCGCTCAAGCAGCAATCTCACAGCGCCACAGCGCGGCGGGACGCTGCAGGCCTCGTACAGTCTGTCAGCAGGGACATGAATGACAATAGCGTCCCTCCAGAGATAGAGGCGCGCCTAGACCAGATACGAAACAGTGCCGTTGCGCGGTTTGAGCAACAGCAACAGACGCAAAAAACGCAAAAGGCAGAGACTGCTGGGCTTTCGTTGCGCACCTGGTTTAAATCCCAACTCGCTGCATTCAATTTTTCAGCATCACCGGGTATGCTACCTAAAGCCTGCATTCTGATCACAGCCATTTCCCTATTCTATGTGAACTCCAGACCCACAGGCACGCTAACATTGGAAGACGAGATTGGCCTTGTAGCCACAGCCGAAGACATTGAACTCTATGAAAATTTGGAATTTTATCTTTGGCTGGCAGAAAACGAGTCACTCACGCTGTGATATTGGAAGAACTAGACCGGGGCTAAGACCCCAGTTCTATGCAAAGCTAGCTCTCTTCCTTACATGCATAAGCGGATTCTTCTCGAGCGCCTATGCAGCCAAGGAAGAGCCGGACGATGTAACGCCGGATCTGGAATTTTTAGAATTTTTTGGCCAATTTGAAACAGATGCAGGAGAGTGGGTGGATCCCAACAGCTTATTAACCGAGGAGTTTACTGAATTGTTGGATGCATCGTCTGCCACTGATTCAGCAAACGATTCGGCCGACACCAACAATGCGACAGACACTAACTGATGATTAAGCAAACCCTACCAAGCAGCATGCTCATTCTCGTGATTTTTTTTCGCGCAGGTCGGTCTCGCTCAGGATAAAACTCCCTGGACAGATCTATCACTAGAAGAAAGACAAATACTGCAGCAACTCGAACCGCAGTGGGAAAATCTTAGCGTTGAGAGACAGCAACGCCTGCGGCGTGGGGCGAATCGCTTTCAACAGATGCAACCACAGCAGCGCGAGCAAGCCAAGAATCAACAGCAACGATTTCAGAGTCTTTCTCAGCAGCGACAGCGAAATGCACGGCCAAACCAGAGCGACGGCGCCCGCAGCACGACCCAAGAGCAGCGCATTCGTCAGGTGATTCGTCAGAATCGAAGCGTGCTGCGAACCAATAGAGCGCAAACACCGCAGCGCCCGGATGCCACCAGACCGGCAAACAGATAACACCCAGGAACTAGTCGCCTATAGGCCAGGCATTGGTGATGGGGTAGCGTCGATCTCGGCCAAAACCCCTCTGAGTAAGCCGCACGCCTACGGGGCTCTGCCGCCTCTTGTACTCATTCAAATCCACTAGCCGAAGCACGCGCCTTACGATCTGCTCGTCAAAACCATGGGCAATAATGGATGTAGCGCTCTGATCCTGCTCCACGTACAGCTCCAGTATCCGATCGAGCACGTCGTAGGGCGGCAAGCTATCTTGATCTACCTGATCTGGAGCAAGTTCCGCCGATGGAGGCCTATCGATTACACGTTGCGGAATCACTTCGTCTGGAGTTTGGGAATACTCAGAATTTCGGTAAGTAGCCAAACTGTAAACCATTGTCTTAGACACATCTTTCAATACGTCGAAGCCACCCGCCATATCCCCGTAGAGAGTCGAATAACCAACCGCAATCTCGCTCTTGTTGCCAGTAGTTAGAACCAGCAAACCCTTCTTGTTTGAAATCGCCATCAGCAACACACCCCTGCATCTGGCCTGAATATTTTGCTCACTGACATCCGCCTCGGTATCGGCAAATTGATCCTCTAGCGCTTCTATAAAAGCTGAATAGACCCCCTCGATCGATATAGACTGATAGTCGACGCCAATTTTGTTAGCTTGCTCCGCTGCCACATCGAGACTCAACTGAGATGTATAGGTAAAAGGCATCATCACGGCCTGCACACGCTCAGCACCCAATGCATCAGCGGCTATCGCGAGAGTCAGTCCGGAATCTATACCCCCTGACAAACCTAACACCACCCCCTTGAATCCATTCTTGTTAACATAGTCACGAACCCCCAAGACCAAACTATGATAAACCTGCGCCTCCAAGGACAATGGAGCTGCAATATGCTGCATTGGGATAGTGCAAGGCGCTCCGCTCTCAGCAGGTTCATGTACGACCACCGGCAACAAGGTCTCAACGTAGCCAGGGGCTAGGCAGTGACATTCTCCTTCTGCACTTACTGCCATAGACCCACCATCGAAAACGAGTTCGTCCTGCCCCCCCACCATATTTACATAAATAATTGGAAAGCCTCCTTCCGCACTTCTCGCTCGAAGAAGCTCCTGCCGATCGCTCAATTTATTCATGTGAAAAGGAGACGCGTTGATATTGATCATCAACTGGGCTCCAGCTGCCCTAGCCTGCAGCACAGGCTCGTGCTCCCACATATCTTCACAGATTGTAAACGCTACTTTCTGGCCACCAATCTCCAATACGCAGGCTTCGCCACCCGTTTCGAAATAGCGCTGCTCATCGAATACTTGATAATTAGGCAGATGCTGCTTGCGATAGTTTGCGAGACTTTCCCCATAGCCAATAATCGCCAAGGAATTATATAATTTGCCACTCTCTCGCTCCGGGTAACCGATAACCAGATGCGCGGGCAGTTTTTCATTCCGAATCCGCTGCAGAGCCTTTTCAGTTCGAATGGATAGACTGGCCCGCAATAGCAAATCCTCAGGCGGATAGCCGGTCAAAGCCAACTCTGGAAAGGCAATCACATCTGCCGAATACTCTTCGATCGCTAGCTTCGCCTTCTCAATTATCAGCGAGGTATTGAAATCAATATCACCGACTAAAAAATTGAGTTGAGCCATCACAACGTTAATTTGCTGCCCCATACCTATCTCTTTACTGTTATCCTTAAATGCATAATCAGGCATACTCTAAAAATCACGACCAATCAGCTTTACAGTGCAAACTTATTGGTATAATTGCCGCTTACAGACCAATTGTAACGGAAACCATGAACGAAAGAACCGCACAATATCCCAACCAGATATACAACGTTTCAGTTGTATACAATATTTACCGTATAGTCCTGTCCTGTATCCCGTCAGAACATATGGGACCAATTA
The DNA here is from genome assembly GCA_029253585.1 of Gammaproteobacteria bacterium. Taxonomy (GTDB): domain Bacteria; phylum Pseudomonadota; class Gammaproteobacteria; order Pseudomonadales; family Pseudohongiellaceae; genus UBA9145. Next base: position 322 of record JAQWZF010000017.1, on the reverse strand, counting down.
GCCTTAAATACTAAGGGAGACTTCTGGTACATTCAATAATGAATACAGGAGTCACCTATGACCGATACACCTGAAGCACTCGTTAAAGCCATTCGGCGCAAAACCCGCAAGAAGCACGAACCCGAAGAGAAAATCTGTATTGTCCTGGAAGGTCTGCGTGGAGAAGAGTCTATCGCTGAGCTGTGCCGCAGAGAAGGCATTGCTGCCAGCCAGTATTACAGCTGGTCGAAGGAATTTCTCGAGGCTGGTAAGCAGCGTCTGGCAGGCGGTAGTAAACGCCAGGCCAATAGCCGAGAAGTAACTGATCTCAAGAAAGAGAATG
>JAQWZF010000038.1 GCA_029253585.1 Gammaproteobacteria bacterium | reverse complement strand
GGACTACTCGCCTCAAAAACTAAAGGAGACAACTGGACTCGGAGATGAAGTACTCGTGCTGATCGGTGATATGCCAAGCTAGCTCTCGAGGAGATAATTTGGGGTGTTCCAGAGCAACTTCAAAACACTGCTCCTTCACGCTCTCCGGCAACTTATTCCAGAACTGCTTTGGAGACTCGCTGCTGGAGAGCAGCCCCTCGTAGCCGTGATCCCGGTAGGCTTTGTGCCAGCGGTAGAACGTACTCCGGTTTACATCCAACTCTTCCAAAGTGCGCCTTACCGATAGCTCAGATTCTTCAACCAGTCTTATCACCTCATACTTCTCTGAGGCCGACAGCGTCATTCGTCGTACCAGATCGACCCCGAGCCAAGTACACTTTTTTGAGCACGTTGTTCTTCAGCATCGTCTCAGCAAGCATCTGCTTGAGGTGACCATTCTCTTTCTTGAGATCGGTTACTTCTCGGCTATTGGCCTGGCGTTTAGTATCGCCTGCAAGGCGCTGCTTACCCGCCTCGAGAAACTCCTTGGACCAGCTGTAATACTGGCTGGCTGCTATGCCTTCCCGCCCACACAGTTCAGCGATAGACTCTTCTCCACGCAGTCCTTCCAGAACAATGCGAATCTTCTCTTCGGGTTCGTGTTTCTTGCGGGTTTTGCGCTTGATTGCTTTGACGAGTGCTCTGGGTGTATCAGTCATGAGTGACTCCTGTATTCTTTATTGAATGTATCAGAAGTCTCCCTTAGGAATTAAGGCCAATTGGTCCCATATGTTCTAACGGGATACATAGAACAATAACAAATCAGAAAGATACTAAAACAGTGCTCGATAAAATCAAATCAAACTTAGGTGTTAGACCGCCATTAAGCTACGCTAATAGCAGAAAAATTGTAGGATTTTTCTGCAGCGGACAGTTATCGGCTTGTTACATGCTAGTTACTAAACCGGGGTCAGAATCTTACTTTTCGTTCCAGATCAAGAAAAAAGGAAAAGCAAATTCTTTAAGAATGAAGAATTTGAAATGATGGAAGTCAATAGCCTGTGGATCGGGCCGGCTCTTAAAGCCCTAATATGCAACTTAAAGTTTGGGCACACCTCATAAAGATATTTTCATGAGTCGAAAGCGATTCGTACTGTTAATGCAAAACTCAAACAACAAGTGCATGGAAAGATTTATGAGTATGTCAAACCCCACTTGTATCTACGAAAGTGGCCCTGCAACCATGGCTGGCGAAAGCACGCACAAGGCTATTCGTGTTAGCTTTACGACTCGCTGGAGCATTGTTTTGAATACCCCCAAATACTTAAAAGAATTATTCCAACGACGTCAGAGAGCTCAGGATTTTTCTAAGAAGCAAAGCTATATGCGATCTTTGAAACAATCGAACTCTGAATTTGCATAGGGCTAGCCCCCTCGAAGATAGATACAGCCTCGACTTGAAGCGCCAGATTGTAGACCTCATTTTAAGAGAGACAGCTCTCTTAACCTTTACTCAACTGGACTTATACCAATCGCGCAAGCGCTGGATTTTGACGTGCAAGTGCATTATCCTCCCCTACCCGCATAGGGCGGCATTTTGTCGTCCTTTCTGTGCGAAAATCGAGCAGCTGGCTTTCGCTGAAAGCCGCATTGGTTAGGTCCTCCTGACAGTTTCCATGGGCTGCCACGGCGAGCACCTCTCCCCTGTGGGGTTGAGAACAAAATTGTGTAGATTTATTAAGGTATTTTTCGCGATATGAGCAGAACCCAGATCAAAAAACCCAATAAGAGCAAAAAATCGCCCAAGAGCAAGAAATTCGTCTACGAATTCGGTAAGAAGACAGACGGCAATACGACTATGCGCGATCTGCTAGGCGGCAAGGGCGCTAATCTGGCGGAGATGGCCTCCATAGGCCTGCCAGTACCTCCAGGCTTCACTATCAGCACCGAAGTCTGCACCTATTACTACGATCACCAGCAGCGCTATCCTGCGGCCCTGCGCCAATCGGTGGAAAGCTCGGTCAGAAGCGTCGAGAAGCAGCTGGGCAAGAAGTTTGGTGGCCGCAAGAACCCACTACTGGTCTCTGTGCGCTCCGGTGCCAGAGATTCCATGCCCGGCATGATGGATACCATCCTCAACCTAGGGCTGAATGACGATACGGTCGAAGGCCTGGCTGACGTATCAAACAACCCGCAATTTGCATGGGATTGCTATCGCCGCTTCATCCAGATGTACGGCGGCGTAGTCATGGGCGTTACCGCCCGCACCGAGGAAGAGGAAGACCCCTTTCATATCCTCCTCGAGAAACTCAAACACTCCCTGCATATTGAGTCCGATAGCGAACTGAGCACAGCAAACCTGCAGACCCTGGTGACCCGATACAAGGCACTGATCCGCAAGCGCACCCGCAGCGCATTCCCGCAGGATGTCATGCAGCAACTCTGGGGCGCCATCAGCGCCGTGTTCGGCTCTTGGAGAAACGATCGCGCCATCCTCTACCGTCAGGAATATGACATTCCCGCCGAATGGGGCACCGCCGTCAATGTACAGGCCATGGTATTCGGTAATGCCGGCAACGACAGCGCCACGGGTGTCGCCTTCACCCGCGACCCCGCCAACGGCGAGAAGCTGTTTTATGGTGAATACCTGATCAATGCCCAGGGCGAAGATGTCGTAGCGGGTGTTCGCACGCCGAACGCCATCAGCATGCTGGCGAAAGAAATGCCCAAGAGCTTTAAAGATCTGGAGAAGGTTCGCGCCAAGCTGGAAAAACACTTTAAAGATATGCAGGACTTCGAGTTCACCATCGAGAAGAAGAAGCTGTTTATCCTGCAGACCCGAAACGGCAAGCGCACCGGGCTGGCCGCCGTGAGGATTGCGGTAGAGATGCAGAAAGAACGTCTGATGAATGTTGAGACGGCGCTACTGAAGATTCCTGCCGAATCCATTGACTCCCTGCTCGTGCCTGTGTTTGATCCCAAGGCCTTGAAGGCCGCGACCGTCATTGCCACTGGCCTGCCTGCTGGCCCCGGCGGAGCCACTGGGCGTATCGCGTTCACGGCGGCCCAAGCCGAGAAGGCAACCCGCGAAGGCAAGAAGGTTGTGCTTTGCCGCACAGAGACCTCCCCTGACGATCTCAAGGGCATGCTGCATTCACAGGGCATTCTCACCTCACGCGGCGGTGTCTCCTCCCATGCCGCACTGGTCGCCCGACAATTAGGCAAGGTCTGTGTCTGTGGCGCTAGCGATATCAAAATTAACTACGAGAAGAAAACCCTGACAGCGGGCAAGACTGTGCTCAATGAGGGGGATTACATCTCTATCGATGGCACCACCGGCGCCATCTACAAGGGCATGATCGAGAGTACAGATTCTGAGGTGAAGCGCGTTCTGGAAGGCAAGCTGAAGCCAAGCAAGAGCTACACCTACGAGCTGTTCCAGACAGTCATGAAGTGGGCTGACAAGCACCGCAGCCTGAACATTCGAACCAATGCCGACACACCAAATATGGCCAGCCAGGCAGTAGCCTTCGGCGCAGAAGGCATTGGCCTGTGTCGAACTGAGCACATGTTCTTCGAAGGCGATCGCATCGACTATATGCGCCAGATGATTCTCGCCGCTGACGAAGTACAGCGCCGCTCTGCGCTGAAAAAGCTGCTGCCTTTTCAGAAGAAAGATTTTGTTGGCATTTTCAAGGCCATGAATGGCCGCCCGGTGACTATTCGCCTGCTGGATCCACCACTACACGAATTCCTGCCACAAGATGATGTCGTAAGACGCCAGCTGTCAGAGAGATTAGACGTGCCGCTAGACTTCGTCATCGACCGCATCAAGTCTCTACACGAAGAAAATCCGATGCTAGGTTGCCGTGGCTGCCGCCTAGGCATCATCTACCCTGAAATCACCGAGATGCAGAGCCGCGCTATCTTCGAGGCGACTGCTCAGGTACTTAAAGGCAAGAAGAAGATCAAGGTGAAACCAGAGATCATGATTCCTCTGGTGGGCTTTCGTGAAGAACTGGCAGACCAGCTCGCCATCGTGCACCGAGTAGCCAAGGAAGTAATGAAGAAACGCAAAGTGCGCTTCAGCTACCTGGTAGGCACCATGATCGAAGTTCCCCGTGCTGCCATCACCGCCGATGAGATCGCCAAAGAGGCCGACTTCTTCAGCTTCGGTACGAACGACCTGACCCAAACCGCCCTCGGCCTGAGCCGCGACGACATGGGTCTGTTCTATGACGAATACCAAAGGAAAGAAATCTACAACAAGAACCCGTTCGCCAGCATCGACCAACGCGGCGTAGGCAAACTCATGGAATTAGCTGTAGAGCGCGGCCGCTCCACCAAGCCGGATCTCAAGCTAGGTATCTGCGGCGAGCACGCAGGCGACCCAACCTCGATCGATTTCTGCCACCGCGTGGGCTTGAACTACGCGAGCTGTTCTCCACCACGCGTACCCATTGCAAGATTGGCCGCGGCGCAGGCGAAGCTACGCAATAGCTAAATATCGGACCTCTTCTTCACTTTGGTGGAGCAGAGGACTGAAAATCCTCGTGTCGATGGTTCGATTCCGTCCCTGGCACCATACATAAAAAAGCCTCGCAAAGCGGGGCTTTTTTATGTATCGAGTTTAGGGTTGGATGAGAAACATCAACCTGGTTCGACCAACTGCGCCAGCAGTTAGCAACGAGCGCGCCAGCGCGAAGCCCGCAGGGGATAAACAGCCCTAAGGCTGTTTATATTCTTCCGTCCCGACCAGCCATCTCTCTGTCTGAAAGCTGAACTTCGATCAAAGTACCCTGGCCGCTTTGATTCCCTTTAATTCCTAAGTATCTCTCGCCAAACAAACAACAACAGATCGTTTTCGCAAACCGGCAAAGGGGTATCGCCCGTGCATAACACGATGGTTATCCACGAGAGCCACATCGCCATCTTGCCAGTCCAGGGGCAAAATAAACTCCTTCGAAAGTCGGTCTAACTCAACCAGAGCCTCGGCCGGAATTACGCTATCGTTACCAAATGTAAGCGGTTCCTCCTTGCCCTCTCCCAACGGCTTCCAGCCAAGATGAGCAGCAAGTAGAAAATAAATCTGTCCCCATTTATTCTAGCAGCAAGCCTTCTCTATCAAGAGGCTCAAGCTTTTCATCTGGATCGGGCGATGGGATCGCCGACAGCAACAGCCTCGTGTAGTCGTGTTGTGGGTTTTCGAATATTTCAGCAACCGGCCCTTGTTCTACAATTGATCCTGCATACATAACCAGCACATCGTCACAAAACTCTCGCACCACTCTCAAATCATGGGCGACGAACAGATAGGTCAGTCCCAGTTCAGATTGTAGTGATGCCAATAGATCTAAAATTTGAGCCTGCACGGATACATCGAGGGCGGATACAGATTCATCACATACCACCAGCCGCGGCTCGAGTATTAAGGCTCGTGCAATGCCGACACGCTGGCGCTGGCCTCCCGAAAAAGCATGGGGAAATCTTGAGGCAGATGAAGCATCGAGTTGCACCTTCTCTAATATTTCTGCTACTCGCTGTTTTCGCCAACTCTTATCACCCAGCCCATGAATAATCAGCGGCTCTTCGAGGATTGCCTGTACGGTCATGCGCGGATTAAGAGATGCGAAGGGATCTTGAAAAATCATTTGAATCTCACGGCGCAGAGGCAATAGAGCCTTGGCTGATAACTCGTTTAGATTTTGCCAGCCTTCACGACTGTTATAACGAACAGACCCGGAGTCAGGGTCGATGGCACGCAGGATAGAACGCACGAGAGACGTTTTTCCCGAACCAGACTCCCCTACGATACCCAATGTTGTCGATTCATTGACATCGAAGGACACCGATTTCACCACACCCTGGCCCGCGAAGGACTTGCACAGATCTGTCACCTTCAATAACTGGCTCATTTGCTGAACTCGCGCACCTGACGCCCTCCACCTGCATCGCCAAGGACTGTGCCCGAACCCATTGGAGCGCCCTCGGCCCAGCCTTCTGACGAAGTCTGTAGTTCTTCTACGATTTTAATACCTGGCATTGATGACAGCAGATGTAATGTATAAGGATGTTGCGGGCTCTTAAGCACTTGCCTAACACTTCCAGTCTCCATCACCTGGCCGTCATACATCACCACCACACGATCGGCGATTTGCGCCACAACTCCTAGATCGTGAGTTATAAAAAGAACAGAATTATTCAACTTACGCTGCAAGGATTTGATTAACACCAGAATCTCTGCCTGTATCGTCACGTCCAGCGCGGTGGTGGGTTCGTCGCAGATAAGCAGCTGCGGATTACAAATCAAGGCCATGGCAATGATTACCCGCTGACGCATGCCTCCGGAAAACTCGAAAGGGTACATGCGCATCTTGCTTTCGACTTCAGTTAGACCCACCTGCTCCAGCATCGCAGCGGCTTCCGCCAATGCCGCCTCTTGACTCACCTTTCGGTGGCATAACACGGCCTCGGCGACTTGATCGCCAATGCGATGTACAGGCGACAATGCCGTCATGGGTTCCTGAAACACCATACTGACAAGCCCACCGCGCAGCTCCTGCATCTGTGGATCACGCTCATCAAGAGAATTAATCGCTATGGGCTCTCTGCCTTGAGGCCGCAATATGATCTCGCCAGAGGTTTGTGCAGAGTCCGGCAGCAGCCGCATGATGGCATTACTGGTAACCGATTTTCCTGACCCTGACTCTCCAACTACTGCGGTAATGCTGCTGTATGGCACATCGAAGCTCACTTCCTTCAACGCTTTGACGCTACCGAGTTCAGTTTTGAACTCGACAATCAGATCTTCTATGGATAGGAGTGAGTCGTTCATTTTTCGCTTAAACTGCTATAGGGGTCTGCTGCATCACGCAATCCATCACCCAGTAGATTGAATGCAATGACAGTGACAACAATAAAAGCACCCGGCAGGAGCAGCCAAGGGGTCATCACAATAACCTGATAATTCTGCGCCTGTTGCAGCAAGACGCCCCAGCTCACGACCGGTGCACGCAGTCCTATTCCTAGAAAACTCAGCGCAGTCTCTCCGAGCATCATGGCAGGGACTGCCAGTGTGGCCGTGGTGATAATGTGGGAACTGAAACTAGGCAACATATGCCGGAATATAACGCGGCTATCGTTAGCGCCTAGCAGCCTGGCGGCAACTACGAAATCCTCTTCTCGCATTGCGAGAAAGCGTCCTCTAACTTGCCGTGCCAATGTAGTCCAACCAAACAGCGATAAGATTAGCGTGACACCAAAGTACGTGGTAATTGGCGACCAAGCAGTAGGCAGTGCGGCTGACAGAGCCATCCAAAGGGGTAATGTAGGAATCGACTGGAGCACTTCGGTAATACGCTGCACTACACTATCGACGATTCCGCCCAAGTATCCCGCAAAGCCACCGAGTAAAATTCCCAGAAAAAGTGTTAGCCCAACCCCGACGATACCGATGGAGAGCGACACCCGCGCCCCATATAGAACGCGACTAAACATGTCACGGCCAAGAGAGTCGGTACCGAACCAATGAATGTAACCCGGACCTCGGGGATCAACGCTAAACAAATGTCGCTCGGCAGGCACTAGCCCCCAAAGCTCGTAAGGCACGCCTTTGGCAAAGAATCTGAGCGGATAAGGAGTACTGCTGTCTTCTTCGTACTCTCGCATCCAAGTGTCAGGATTGATAGTAAGCTTCAGATCGTAAACGAAAGGCCTGAAATGAAACTGCCCCTGAGCATCGACGAAGCGAATGTCCATGGGCGGAGCATTAATCGCCCGGACGTTGCGCTGCTCTGGAGTATAAGGACTGATGAATTCACAGAACGCAGCAAGAGTATAGAGAACCACCAAAAAACAGGCTGCAAGAATAGCCAATCGATGACGGCGAAATCGCAACCAGGCTAATCGACTCGGCGACAGCTCCCTAAGCTCGCTCATAGCGAATCCTCGGGTCAACCCATGCGAGTAATAAATCAGACAGCAGCATGCCTACTACCGTAAGCACGCTCAACATCATAATTAGGCTGCCTGCTAGATACATATCCTGAGTGATGAGGGACTGCACCAGCAAGGGGCCTGTAGTTGGAAGATTGAGTACTACTCCAACGATAGCCTCACCAGATATCAAAGCAGGCAACAATAGACCAATAGTACTGATAAAGGGATTAATAGCGATCCGCACCGGGTATTTCAACAGCAGCTTCAGCGGCGGCACGCCCTTGGCTCGGGCGGTAATTACGTAGGGCTTTTTGAGTTCATCTAACAAGTTGGCGCGCATCAGGCGCATCGTGATTGCCATGCCAGATGTTCCTATTACAACAACCGGAATCCACAGATGAGCGAGCATGTCCCTGAATCGCCCCCAACTCCAGGGCACGTTGAGATACTCAGGTGAAAACAAGCCGCCGAAACTCAACCCAAACCATGTATAGCCAAAATACATCAGAATCAAGGCGACAAGAAAATTTGGCGTAGCCAGACCGATCAAACCGATAGTGGTAAATGCGTAATCTGCTACAGAGTACTGACGCACTGCAGAATAGATGCCGATAGGCAAAGCTAGCACCCAGGTAAACAACAAGGCGCATGTAGTTATGAGGAGTGTATAGCCCAGTCGCTCCCACACCAATTCGTTCACCGGCTGAGCATAAAGATAGGAAAACCCCATATCGCCAGTGATGAAATTTCCGATCCAAGCCAAATATTGAACAGGCAGAGGTTGATCGAGGTTGTACTGAGCTCGCAGGTTCTGAATTCGGTCATCACTCAAATCTACTCCCGTGGCCGAAAGCTGATCCAGAGTTGAGGTTACGATATCGCCTTCAGGTAGCTGTATCACCACGAAAACAATTATCGAGATAATGGCCAGCGTGGGGATCATGCCCAGCAAGCGGCGAATTACATATTTTCTCATTGAGCGAAGTACCAGGTAGCCGGATGGTAGGGCATCGTATAACGAATATCCCAGCCCCAGAGGCCGAATTCGACGACGTTCATGAGCCTGTTGGAAGTAACCACAGGCTGTGGGGCGAGACCAACAGTACCAATGGTCCAGAGGTTTTCAGCGTTGGCTGCAAGTATTAACTTGCCTATCTCGATGCGGCGCTCGCGGTCCATGGTTGTCGCCAACTCATCCGCCCAAATCTGTAGCTGGCGAATGTTCGGAGGTGGCTCTTCGCCCAGATTACCGTCGGTGAGATACCAACGAGACCATTCGCTCCACATAGCGAGACTCGCGGCTAGCTTTCGCGGCACCCAGAAATCGGGATTGATTGGAAACAGGATGTCCGTGGTTCTATCGGCGTGCCAGACAGTCATTTCTAACTCGCCAGAGACCGCACGGGAGTATTGTAGCTCACGGTCAATTAGTCGTTGGCGCGCATCGAGCCCAACAGCCTGCCAATAGCTGACTACTAACTCCATTGACACCTGCTTTGGCGTTTCAGTGTTCACGTATTCCACAGTTAAGGTTAGTCGACTGCCATCGGGCAGCTCCCTAATTCCATCCCCGTCAACATCATGTAATCCAATTTCATCGAGCAAAGCATTAGCAGCTTCAACGTCGTATTGAGCCCAAGCGGTAGCGAACTCCGGCTCGAAGTAGTCGCTGCCAGGAACAACCGTTACCTGCCGAGGCGTGCCACGGCCGAAATAAATAATCTCATTCATCTCATCGCGATTAATGGCTATGGACAAGGCGCGGCGAAACCTAACATCTAAAAACAGCTCACGCTTCTGCTTGTCTGCATAGTTCATGTTGGCCTGTATAGAGAGGTCGCTACCATGCAAGCGATTCCATATATTGACCTTTATGCCACTGCTCTGTTCGCCAAGTTTTAAAAGAGGAATATCCTGCGTGGGAAGTCGCACACCGGCGAAGTCTAGTTGCCCGGTGGAGGCTTTCGCCACTGCCACCTCGTTCTCTCTCACATCCTGAGCTTCTACAGCGTCTATGTAGGGCAGCTGCTGGCCACTTGGATCAATCTTAAAGTAGTAAGGATTGCGCTCGTAGCTATACAGTCCCGGAGATAGGCTCTCGATCTTGAATGCGCTCATGGTTGGATGATTGACCAGATCAGGAAATAACCGTTTCTGCATGCTGGTAGTCATGAATGCGGACCAACTGGAAAACCCTAATTCTTCCATGCGCTCATCAATCACATCAGGGCTTGTGTATTCCGGATGGAAATCTCTGAAGTAATGCTTGGGCATTAAGAAGTATTCGGGGGACTGAGCCACGTAGTTAATGAAGAAAGGTCTTGGCTTGGGAAAATTAATTACAAAAGTCCAACTATCGATTGCGTGCAGTTCGAGCCCGATAAAATCAGGCAAGGTTACGGGCATGAAATCGCTATTGAGTTGTAAATCGTTAACTGTAAACAGAATGTCTTCGGTGGTGAGAGGATGCCCATCGGACCATTTCAGACCTTTGCGAAGTGTCACAGTTAACGTCAGACCATCATCGCTGTAATACCAGGACTCCGCGAGATTGGGCAAGATAGTTTTCAAATCCGGAGAAATAGTGAACAAGCCATCTGCAGCAATGAGCATGCCGCGATCATCGGCAATTATATGCGCGATCCCTCCGTAGCTACCTATTGCATCGTTCGGGAAAATAACCGGGGGATCATCTGGCAATCTCTGCGCCACTGGTGGCAACCCACTTTCATCCAGCACTGGACTCTGTGTAAAGGAAGTAATGCCAAGTTGTGATGCAGTTTGTGCTGGCTCCAGCCAAGCAGCTGGATAACCGACTTCAGCAGCTTGAATAGAAACGGGAAACACGGTTACATGCGCAAGACATAGGAGACTCACCGCTAATGTGAAGCTGGCAAGCAAGGATCGAAATCTGAATACTAATAGAGAAACTGGATTCATAGGCTCAATCGCGCCATCTGTGTGGACGATCTTTAGGCCATAGTTGAATCATGACACCATTGGCCGAATCAGGATGAATGAAAACCCTGTCAGTGCCGACACCCATCAACTCGACACCATTTTCCTGTAGCTGCTTCACCGATTCTTCAAGGTCGGCGACTTGCATCGCCACAACATGTAGTCCCTCGCCTTTCTCTTTCAATATCTGAGCGACACGAGATTCGTCATTGGTTGCCGCAATCAGCTCAACGAAGGTGCCATCTGCTAGTGGGAAAAAAGCTTGCTGTATGCCGTGCTCTTCGAGATTGACGTAGTGCTGGAGCGACAAGCCCATCTGGTCGCGCCATTTCTCAATGGCAGACTCCATATCCTCGACAACCAAAACCAAGTGATCCTGGGCCAGAAAAGTAGGAAAGCTCTGCTGCTCCGTCATTTAGTGAGACTCCGCCTGCTCAGATTGTTCTTATGGGGAATTGTTCGAGCTCGAAACGTTGTATCTATTGCTGTGGAGGTTATTATAACTACACACAAATAGGAAGCTCCGCTGCATTGGCGCGCATTAGACAGGAACACGATAAACTTATGGTCAGGCAAGCGCTCAATATTTCTTCAGCAGACGCGAGTAAACGAACCCGCCTTTCACCGGAAGCACGGCGGAATCAGATTCTCGACGTGGCGAAACAATCAATTGCTGATGATGGCTTGCGGCCTTTCGCGCTCAAGCGACTTGCCAAGAGTGCTGGTGTGAGCGAACCCCTACTGTTTCATTACTTTTCCTCCCGTTTGGATCTACTCCAACAGCTGCTGCTGCGAGAATATGAGAGTTATCTTGATTCCGTTCATAGTTCTCTCGAAGACACCAAGACTCTCGAAGATGTCTGCCGTGTTTTTGTGGCCAGAAATTACGACCATCATGATGAAGACAATGTCATGGACTTGTTGCTGTCAGAGCCTGAGGTTGCCGTTGCCGTTGAACAACAACAAAGCGCCCATCACAAGCAACGACGCAAATTGCTAGTCAACGTAGTAGCCCAGGATATTGGCGTGAATCGCAAAAAGGCCGCCATGCTGGTACGCATGGCTTCAGCGGCCTCGATCGCAGCAGCGAGCTTTGCGCATGAGAATAATGTGTCCCGCGAAGAAACCATTCAGTCAGTTATGAACTTCATTGCGCAGGGGTTTCAATCCCACAACACAAAATGATGCCGAGCTTTCCCTCCCGAGCGAGCTTGTTGCATTGTTGTAGTTAAACTATAATAGTTTTTAGCTGTTATCCAGATTATCTATGCGATTCAGTAGATAATGCTAACCCTGCTGAGCAAACCCCTGTCGAAACTAAGGCCAGCCAATAGCTAGGAGGTCAACGTGCACTACACAGCAACCCCAGAAGATCATCAAGCGGGCACTTTGCCTAAAAATATTCTATGCGATCTGCATGAGGCGATTAAATCTCAAGGGTATGCCTTGGTAAGCGGCCTCGTATCGGAGGAAACCCAAGAGCTGCTGCTTCCCTCAATTTTGGAAGATGTAAATGTAGTTCGATCCAGTGGCGAGTTGACTCCCCATGAGCAACACACCGGTGTCGGTCATTTGCAGTTGGGGCTCAGACGCTATGCGCCCTTCGTGTGTGCCGACCTTGCCGCGAACCCCCTCATTGAAAGTGTCGTCGCTGAAGTACTGGGCAACGGTGCATGGCTTGGCTTCTACAATGGCAATGTTAATTGCCCCGGCAGTACCAGCCAGCCCCTGCACTTCGACCGTCCCTATTCATGGAAGACCCAGGAAGCAGCAGAAGCAGATGGCCAGACCTGGCCGCCGCCAACCACTACGCTTTCCTGTTCAGTAGCCCTCGCCAACATCACTGTAGAAACCGGCGCCACGGAAATATATCCGGGCTCGCATAGGGAAACTGAAGTCGCTACCTGGACTACGAATCGTCTGAAAGAACGACCGGATCTGTTGGAGGCATGGGGGCCACCCGGCCGTATGGAAATCCCGGCGGGTGCAGTTTGTTTTCGAGATCCTCGCATGTGGCACGGCGGCGTTCCCAATCATTCCGACCGTCCCCGAGCCATGCTTGGCCTGACCTACCATTCAGCACGAGGCAATCACTGGCGCGGCCGGCTTATCCATGAGGTTTCGACAGAGGATCAGGCGCAGCTCGACAAAGACCCAACCTTGAAATTGTTAGATGAAGGCGGAGTAGGCGACGGCAGATTGGTATTTCATTCGAGCGCTCGCCCCGCCTTTGAAACAGAATCGCCTCATGGCTTGAATCGCAATGTGCGCTTCGTCGACCGGGATGTAGATCATCTCATTGATGCCCATTCTCGCGGCGGCGCTCACGTCATCGATGCGAGTTAGAAAACTGTGACCCGAGTACTCTACATCGGGGGTAGCGGTGAGATCTCATTCGCCTGCGTGGAAGCGGCAGTCAATGCCGGGCAAAAGGTCACTGTATTCAATCGCGGCACCCGCAGCGAAAACTTCCCCGCAGCTGTGGAGCAGATCATCGGTGATATCAACGATGATAATCTCTGTGCTGAACTCGCCTCACGTCACTTCGATACAATCTGTCAGTTCGTAGGCTTAAGCGCCGACACCATCAGTCGTGACATCACCACCTTTTCTGGCAACTGTGGTCAGTATGTATTCGTGTCATCGGCGTCTGCTTATAAAAAACCCTGGCATGAAGGCCTCATTACTGAAGACACGCCACTGGAAAATCCATTTTGGGAATACAGTCAGGCGAAAGCAAACTGCGAGAAGATACTGCTGGACGCCCACTCCGACAACAAGCTTGCGATGACAATTGTGCGACCTAGCCACACGTATCGCAGGCGACTACCAGGCACCTGCTTTCCTGGGGATCATATGGCTTGGCGCATACTTAACGGCAAGCCAATCCTTGTTCATGATGAAGGTGAATCACTGTGGACATTGACCCATGCGGATGATTTCGCCCGAGCCTTCGTCGGCCTCTGTGGCAATGAAGAAGCCCTCGGTGAAGCGTTTCACATCACCAGTGATTCCGCGAAGTCCTGGAATGAAATAGTTGATCTGGTGAGCGCAGCCCTCGATTGTGAAGTTTCTACGATCCATGTTTCTACGGACCAGCTGATCGACTTCAGTGAGCTCTGGCGCGGACCTCTTAAAGGTGACAAGTCCAATTCACTGCAGTTCGATAACAGCAAGGTGCGCACTATAGTTAAGGGTTGGCGCTGTGAAATCGACTTGGCTGAGGGTCTGGCGAAAGCGGCCGCGTTTACTCGAAATCTCGTGGCACAGGGCTACAGGCCTAACGAACAACTAGATGCATTAATTGATCGTGTCATTGCTGATCAAGACAAAAGATAACGACCTGCCCACAATGAAAATTCAAGAAATCTGCAGTACGAGCTCACTGTATAGAGCGGCTCTAAAACTGAGACACAGGCTTTTCTTCGCCGACTTTGGATTGCCAATCGAGATTACCTGCGATCAGCTCGAGGAGAAGAGCACTCATTTCGCCATGACTGAATATGGAGAGCTAGTCGCTTACTCACGTCTGACTGAATTACGTGAAAACGAATTCAAAATTTCTCAGATCGCCGTCGAACCTGAACATCAAGGCAAGGGACATGGCAGAGAAATCATCACTCATGTCATAGAGATTGCTAAATCTTCCAGCGGGAAACAGATTGAACTTAATTCTCAAACTAGCGCCAGTGACTTATACAGGAAATTCGGATTTCAAGAAGTTGGCGAAGTGAAGATCGTGGAGCTAACCGGTATTCCACACATCAGAATGATGCTGAAGTTTTGCGACTAGTGTACTTATGTATCTCTCGCCAGACAAACCACAACAGACCGTTTCCGCGAGCCACTGAATGGATATCGGCCATGCATAACACGATGGTTATCCACTAGAGCTACGTCCCCGTCTTCCCAGGCCAAAGGTAGAATAAATTCCTTGGAAATACGGTCTACTTCAGCCAGAGCCTCTCCCGGAATAGCGCCATCGTTACCAAACGTAAGCGGTTCTTCCTGCCCCTCTCCTACCGGCTTCCAGCCAAGATGAGCGGCGAGCACCTGGTTGTAAAAAGACTCGCTACCATCGGGCAATTGCTTTACCGCCGGCATCACCGGCGTGGTAGTAATCAATGAGCCGTCGTCTTCCCAACGCCAGGAATAGCCCAGATCACGTAGCCTCTCTTCCGCTTCATCAACAGTCTCTACGCTTAGCGTGCTGCACCAGCTACGCCCCTGACCGGAATCGACATCAGCCTCCGCTGGCATTTGAATTTTGTACTTCAATCCCAGTTCGGCAAACTGGCCAGCCCATTGCGGATGCCGTTCTTTGAAAGCCGCATACAGCCAATCCGAACGGCAAAGAGGCGTCGCGCCTCCCTCTTCTGCTGCGCTGAGACAACAGAAGAAAATTTTCTCCGGCGAGAGTGGCGTTTGCGCCATTTCGTGATGTAGATAGATCTCTACATCGGGAGGTGCTTCATTGGCTGTGAATACACGGGGCGTGAAATTGATGCGGACGGCATTGGAAAGCGATTCCTTATAGGTAAAATCGCCATAGCCAAAGACAGCACTGAACGCATCAAAGTCTTCAGGACTGACTACAGGAAAGCCACGAAACAGTACTGCACCGGCATTCGCAAGCTGCTCTTTAACGCGGCCAGCTTCAGCGGTGAGCCAATCCAAAACCTCCGGCATCTCTGTGAAACCGGCCTGGTTTTCGACGATGTAGGGAAATGTATTGTCAGTCATAAATAGGATGAAAACTGTTAAATGCCGCTTCGCAGAAAACACCAGGGTCGTTGTAGCGGCGGTTGCGATTCAACGCTGAAATAGCTGTCATGTCTTCAGTTGTTAGTTCAATATCCTGCGCTGTCAAATTCTGCAGCATACGCTCTGGATTAGTGCTTTTAGCCACGACCGACGTGCCGCGCTGAACTCCCCATCGCAATAATACTTGTGCGGCGGTGCAGCCAATTCTGGCAGCAATAGCTTTCACATTTGCCTGTTCGAGGATTGATTCGTCTTGATCCGCCATATCCAACTCAACATAGGACAATGAGCCCAAAGGTGAAAATGCCGTTACTTCCAATCCGTAATCTTTCGCGAGACGAATGAGTTTATCTTGAACCAGATAAGGATGGGCTTCTATCTGCAAAACCTCCGGCGGTATATTGCTGTAGTTCATCAAATCGTGGAGCAAACCACTGTTGTAGTTGCACACGCCGATATGTCTTGCGACGCCACTTTCTTTCAATGCTTCCATTGCCAGCCAGGTTTCGCTCAGGGGAACTTTAGCCAGCTTCATACTGGGCGCCGGGGCATCTGGATCATGGACCCACTCAGGTGGATAGCGCTTTTCAAAAGGCACGTAATCCAGAGCAATGGGGAAATGAATAAGATAAAGATCGAGATAGTCCAGCCCCAAATCATTTAGCGTACGTTCTAGCGCCGCGGGCACATGCTCAGCAGCGTGGTAGGTATTCCAAAGCTTGGAAGTGATCCACAGCTCTTCTCGGGTGCAAAGTTCTTCAGCTATGGCTCGCTGAATGCCGCGCCCTACCGCCGCTTCGTTACCGTAGTCGCAGGCTGCATCAAAATGACGGTAACCGCAGCGAATCGCCTCGACTACTGTCTGCTCGCAGGCATCGGGAACAATCTTCCACACCCCAAAGCCGATGGGCGGCATATCTTTAACTGATTTAAAATTCATGTCTGTCCTAATGATTCTCTACCAATTCCAACTAATTTTTATTGTTCCTACTTATCGCTATGCTGCTCTAAGAGCGAATCTATGTTTACTGCCTGTCCCGTCTCAATAGACTGCTGGGCAGCAAGGCCCACCAGCACAGACATCAAGCCATCTTTGGTGGTGACGGCCGGCCCACTGCCTTCACGAATCGCTTCTATAAATTCCCTATGCTCGAGAAAACTTGATCCATGATGAAAACCCTCATGTTTAACACGGCTATCCATAATTATGGGAACAGCATGGCCAGAGTCTCGCTCACGTTTACTAATGAACAGCTCGTTTCCCGGAACGGTGGTTTCCAATTTACCGGCATCGCCGGTGACTGAGATCATCTGCTCGTACTTGGAACCTTCTGCAAACATGCATAGATCTAGCATGGCTCGCGCGCCGCTGTCGTATTCTACAATCACATAGGCATTGTCGATAATATCTGGCACTTCACCGTTATAGATTTCATCAAGATGATTAACGGATTGGGCTCCAGATGCTAGAGCCCTTACAGGCTTTCCAGGCACTACCAGATTCATCAAATCAAAAAAGTGGCAGCACTTCTCGACTAAGGTACCTCCGGTATTGCGGTTAAAACGGTTCCAATCTCCAACCTTCTTAAGAAAGGGGAAACGATGTTCCTGAATAGCACACATCTTCACTTCGCCAATAGCAGGAAGATGATGTAGCAAAGCGCTGGTAGTGGGCATGTAGCGATATTCCAGGCCAATCCAGACAATACCCTTATGGGAAGCCGTTAATCTATCTAGTTCCAGCGCATCGGCGAGAGTCGTGCACATGGGTTTTTCCAGCATCACGTGCTTGTCTGTCTTGAATACATCACGCATGACATCGATGTGAGTATAGTTCGGGGACGCCACAACAAGGGCATCGACGCCATCGTCATCGAGCAAATCACGATAGTCCTCATGGATGCGGGGCGAGAAGCGATCGCCGCAAGATTTCAGCGCCCAATCCCTTGGTTCCTCATTGGGGTCTGCAACGGCCACAATATCTACGTCATCCATAGCGGCGAGATTGCGAATATGTTCGCAGCCCATCATGCCGGTGCCGATAATTCCGTAACGAATACTCAATGCTAGCCCTCTATCGTCTGAATCGCTGCCACTGAGGCAACTCTCTTTATTAAAGCACAGCTATAATAATAGAGAAACTCTCAAAATTTTAAAGGGCAGACCGAGTAATTGGGGATCGATTTATTTTTAGAACGGATTAAACCTGAATTTATCGAATTCCGTAGCACACTTCTTAGCACACTCCAATTTCGCAGTTTTAGCTTATTGTTATTGAAAAGGAATCGGTCACGCAGTCTGCTGAAAATCCTCGTGTCGGTGGTTCGATTCCGTCCCTGGGCACCATACATAAAAAAGCCCAGCACAAGCTGGGCTTTTTTATGTATGGTGCCCAGTGATTGGATGAGACCCATCGATATGGTTCGACTAATTGCGCAAGCAATTTG
>JAQWZF010000015.1 GCA_029253585.1 Gammaproteobacteria bacterium | reverse complement strand
AAGGTGACGCACTTTCCAGCGCCTCGATACTGCCCACGCCCGTATTCGAAGGAAAAGCCGTACAGGCATAGCCGTCCATGCGATGATTCGCACCTAGGCCGCCGCAAGCAAACAAAACTTGATTGAATCGATTGCCATGGAGATCCACACCGCCATATACCGTACGTAATGTCGGCGAGCTTCCAGAGTCCGCGCTCACTTTTTCGGGAACAATTTGTGCTAGGCATCTGTAGATAACACCAGGCAGAAAATGCCCGGTTAAATGTCGCGCTGCTGTTGGAGCGGGCGAAGTAGGATTAAGTATGGAACCCTCGGGTGCTGATACAGTAACAGGTAAGAACGAGCCCTCATTTCGTGGACTATCAGGATCAAGCGCGCACTTGATGGGATAAGTCGCATAGGAATAAGTGTACTTCAAGACTGAGTTAATTCCGCGTGCTATCTGTGGCGATGTGCCTGCAAAATCGAGATGAAGGTCGGAGCCTTTGATAGTTAGCTCGCATTCAATATGAGTCTCTTCATCATCAAAGCCGTCAGCATCAACCGAGGCATGCCAACTTCCATCGGGTACGGCTTCAATGGCCGTTCTCATTGCGTGCTCTGCTCGGCTACGCAATGCTTCAGAGAGGCCAGTGAGTTCATCCAGCCCGGTATCCTCAAGGAATTGCTGGACGCCTTTCGCACACACCCGCTGCGCAGCGACCTGGGCGTAGATATCTCCAATGACTTGATCAGGCACGCGAACATTTGAGCGAATCGTTTCGCCTACAAAGGGATCCTCTACGTTTTCACGGATGAATTTCACTGGCATGATGCGCAAACCTTCTTCAACCAGTTCGCGCGAATCGGAACCCCAGCCCGAACCGCCGATATCGGGGAGGTGCGCAATCGAACCCGAGAAAGCCACCAGCTTATCTTTGTAGAAAATAGGTGACGCCATAGTAATGTCTGGCAAATGACCGGAGCCAATCCACGGATCATTGGTAATAATACAATCGCCGGGGCGCCACTCTTCAATGGGGATGCGGTCTATAAAGTCCCGCACAGAACTTGGCAACATGCCTACAAATGAAGGGATGCCACCAGTATTTTCCGCTAAGCAGTTGCATTCGGCATCCATTAAGACAGTGCAGAAATCATTAGATTCACGCACCAGCGTTGAAAACGCCGTGCGCAACAACGCTGCTGCAGATTCGTCTGCAATAGAGATCAATCTTGACCAGAGAATTTCTAAAGTTACCGGGTCAAAATTGTTTTTCGTGTGCTCACTCAATAGCCTATATCCTCAATGCTGTATTTCGCTTGGTACTTTTAAACATCGAGAACTTACCGATGACGCAACACAAAATACTTGTATTCACCTAATATAGACGATAATTTATACAATTGAATAAATGTAGTCAAGAGATTATACGATTGAATACGTGAAAGCAGGCAATAGCTACCTTGAAGCCAATAGATCGTTTGATAGCGATTTGCTTTCAAAAAACGACTACTTGAGCGCTTAAGATTTGGCTTAATACCTTAGCGACTTTACTATTAATGATACTGACCCAGCAGGAGAACACTAGGTGAGCGAAACACTTGAATTTTATATCGCAGGAGAATGGACGACCGGTGGTGGTGAACCATTTGCCTCGATAAACCCTGCAAATGGTAACGAAGTAGCAATGATCGGCGGCGCCTCTGCGGATGATGTCGACAATGCTGTAAAAGGCGCTCTAGGAGCATTCAATAATCCTGACTGGCGTGACTTGAAACCTCATTTACGCGCTCGATTTCTTCACCGGATCGGCGAGCTGATTGATACGAATGCAGACAAACTCAGCCACATTCAAATGACCGACAACGGCAAAACGATAAGCGAATGCCGTCAAATGATTGCCGGAGCGGCAAACTGCTTTCGATACTATTCAGGCGTTTGCGAAACTTTAGAAGGCATTGTCACTCCTTCACGCGGGGACTATATGTCGATAGCGGTTAACGAACCCATCGGCATCGTAGGCCTGATCACTCCTTGGAATTCACCTGCCCTGCTTGAAGCCAATAAAATCGCGCCAGCACTTGCCGCGGGAAATTGCGTGATACTTAAACCATCGGAAGTCACACCACTCATTGCATTGGAATATGCGCGCATTGCTGAAGAAGCCGGCTTACCGCCCGGCGTTTTGTCCGTCATCACAGGGGCCTCTGATATTGGCCGCTTGATAGTCGAACATCCAGAGATTGGCATGATTAGCTTTACCGGTGGTCCCGTAGCAGGAAAGCGGATTGCGGCGAATGCTGGGGCCTTGTTGAAACCCGTGGTATTAGAATTGGGCGGTAAATCACCGAATATAGTCTTTGCAGATGCAGACTTCGATGCTGCCTTGAAGGGAGTCGCAAGCGGAATATTCTCAGGGAGCGGGCAATCCTGTGTCGCAGGCTCAAGAGTTTTTATCCAGAGCTCAATTATAGATAAATTTGTAGCAGCATTAGTTGAGCGCGCCAATGCATTAGTCATGGGGCCACCGGATGAAGCAACGACGGAATTAGGGCCACTGGCCACATTTGCGCACCGTGACCTGGTGCATAGTCTAGTTACACAAGCAGTTGAGCAGGGTGCAGACATACTTTGTGGAGGGAAAATTCCCGAAGCAGAAGCGCTTGCATTAGGTGCCTACTATCCTGCCACTGTGATTAGCAATGTCACCAATCAGTTCAGCATTTGTCAGGAAGAAGTTTTTGGCCCCGTGGTCACTGTATTACCCTTTGACGACGAGCAAGATTTACTAATTCAGGCCAATGATAGCGTCTACGGACTGGCATCCGGAATTTGGACAAACGATCTAAAGCGGGCGTGGAGAGTTGCGCGTAAACTGCAGGCGGGCACGGTGTGGATCAACACGTATAAACAACAGTCGATCTCGACACCTTTTGGAGGCTATAAGGAAAGTGGTCTGGGTCGAGAAAAAGGAACCCAAGGAATGCGCGTTTACATGCAAACAAAGGCTATCGTTTGCGCAGACTGAACCATCATCATAACCTATGAAATTACTTAGGGCTTATCTACCTCTAGCTCTTCGCTTACCAGGGCTGCCACACGAGTCAATCCCGCCGAACGCACATGCTCCTGGGCCGCCTCTTTGGCAGCCTCTGGATCACGTGCTAGTAGTGCATCGAGCAATTTTCGGTGCTCTTGTTGAGCTTCGTCCCAGCGCTTATGCGAAGGGTAAACTGGCTTCCATATTAGTATTTTTGCAGTATTAATCACTTCAAGCGATTGGTTAAGAAACCTGTTTCCTGAAATATCAAATATCGTTTTGTGAAACAGTTCATTCACATTGGCCAATTCACTACCCGTTTGGTCACGGCCTTCCTCTAATTGCCTAAGAATAGCGTCTAAGCTCTCAATTTCATCTTCGGTAATCACACAAGCTGCCATTTCGGCGGCAAGCCCCTCTATCATTTCTCGATATGCATAGAAATCCGATATCTGCCTGCGGCTAAGGGTTGCAACGGTTATGCCTTTCCAAGGCTCCATCACGATTAAACCCTCAGCTTCCAGAATACGAATCGCTTCTCTAATTGGTGTCCGACTGACCTGTAGCTCTTTGCCTATGGCGCCTTCTTTTAACCACTCTCCTGGCTGGTATCGACCCTCAGCAATACCATCCCTAATATGGTCCCTCACCTCATCGGTTAATGAGCGCCTTAGCGATTTAGATTCTTTGCTTGCCATATTACAAACTCACGACCTCAAAATTTGAGCTTAGTATACATATTTCATTCCTGAAGCATAGGGGGGGCCATGCAAGTGAGCAGCACCCTAAAAATAGGCTGTCATTTAAAAACCGCTCCAAGACGCTCAATCCCTGCTGACTGACGTCACTGCGTTGGCACTATTAATACTGTTCTACTTGATGTTTCAGTTACAAACCGATAAATTATACAATTGAATAACCAAAACAAACCGACGATTTCATGAGCATCGAAATCCATAGCTGAGAAAAACTGCATGCCATCTACTGTTCGTGAGCCCTACAGCATACCCGCAGCCTATAAGGCTCTCGATCCGAGCGAATGCAAAAGAGAGGCACTGGTTGACGCCATTCAGGGTGATGCCCTAGTGATAGGCGCAGGGATTACCGGCAGCACTCTAGCGGTGCACCTTTGTGAATCGGGCAAATCTGTCGTACAGCTTGAAGCTAAGGTCCCTGGCTGGGGCGGATCTGGACGAGCTTTTGGCTCAGTTGTGCCTTGCCACAAAAACAGCGAAGAAGCGATAATCCGGCACTATGGCAAGGAACGCGGCACGAAAGTAATTGATGCTCTAGCCCATGGCCCCGCGCTTGTTTCAGAATTATTGAACCGCCACCATATAGATGCTGCTTTCCCTGGTGGCGGATGGGCTTATGGCGCCCACTCAAAGCCATTCTACAAAAAGCTGCAAAAACGCGCCGAATACTGGCAAGCAAGAGATGCCGATGTCGAATACCTCAACGCCACCGAATTTAGCCAGGTAATCGGTAGTGATTACTACGGTGGTGGTTTAATTGATAGACGCGCGTTATCAGTTAACCCTTATTCCTATGCTCGGGGACTGTTTAAGACCGCTCATCATCTAGGCGCCAAGCAATACACCGATACGCCTGCTATTGCCATCGAGCAAAAGCCCAATGGTGCTTGGCTTGTCGCAACGCCCGAAGGCAGCGTTGAATGCGAGAATGTATATTTTTGCACGAACGCCTACACAAAAGGGGTTTGGCCAGGGCTTGAGAAAGGCTTTGTCCCTGTGCGAGGCTTTGGGGCAATCACTGCCGCTGTTGACCCAACTCTCTTGGCTGATATTCTTCCCGAGAATCACTTTATTACTGATACACGACAACTCTGGTCGGGCATCAGGAAGCTTCCAAATGGGCAGATCCACCTTGGTGTCGGCGGCCCAGCCATGGGTGCCAAAGGTAAAGCCGACCTGAAAGTTGCCAGGCAACGACTAAAAGATGTATATCCCGCCATCGGTTCTGTCGAGTGGGGCGAAAGCTGGAGTGGCTGGATTGCAATCAGCACCGATCAGTTTCCACGAATACTGCGCCTCGCGAATGGCATATGGGCCGCTCAAGGCTACAATGGTCGGGGTATTGCGATGGCTACGCTGCTTGGTAGAGAACTCAGCTTATGCCAGGGTGATACTGAACGCGGAGATTTGGTTCTGCCAGTTGAGAAGAAAATCCCCTGGGTACCTTTTCACCCGTTCTCCCCTGTGGGGGCCGCGGCGATGATCGCATTGTATGGCATACAAGACGCGATGGCTGTCCGAAACAAATAACTAATGCAAACAGTCTCTGATATTCACAATGCAAACCAACTCGCAGTTCGAATCTGGTTGCCTCGGGGACATCTTGACTGCTTTAACAACGATGGAAACAGACATGAATAATTTAGCTAAAACCCGTAGCAGGATCACCTCGATCTTGATCATCTTTCTTGGCCTTCTAACCGGCTGCCAAACTACTGAAATTAGCTCGATTCCAATGACTGCTGACGGCAATCCTGATTTTGGTGGTATTTGGCAAGCTTTAGGTAGCGCACACTACAATATAGAACCCCATGCCGCAGATTTCCCGCCACTGCCGATGCTTGGAGCCGCAGGGGCAGTACCTGCCGGACTCGGCGTAGTCGTAGGTGAAACGATACCCTACAGGACAGCTGCCCGCGCGCAACAAAAGGCTAACAAGGAAAACTGGTTGGCTTTAGATCCTGTTGCGAAGTGTTATATGCCCGGTATACCCCGCGCAAATTACATGCCTTTCCCATTTCAAATTATCCAGTCATCAGAGCACATTGTGATGGCCTATGAATTCGCAAGTGCAAGTCGGCTTGTCTATATGAATCGACCCGACTTTGAGGCGCCGGTTTTTAGTTGGATGGGCCACGGCCGAGGCCGTTTTGAAGGCAACTCTCTGGTGATCGATGTGACTGATCAGGTTCCGGATACATGGCTTGATCATGCAGGTAATCACCATACCGACGCATTGCAAGTAACGGAGCGCTATACCCACATGGGCCCGAATGTTCTGATGTACGAGGCAATCCTTATCGACCCGAACGTCTACACCAAACCTTGGACAATTCGTCTACCGCTGTACCGCCGCATCGATGAAAATATGCAGTTACTTGAGTTTAAATGTGTAGAATTTGCAGAAGAGTTGATGTATGGCCATTTGAGCAAGGATGAAGAGGCCCCTTAGGCACCATCGCCTAGCTCTGCCGTATACAATAGCAAGAAAGAAGCTGCTGATTTCTCTGTCAATGTGAATGGCCCAACTTAGATAAATTGCAGTCTTAATTTACTCTTAACGAGGTTTCTAATACCAACTGCAGAGAGAACGCTAAATGTCTGGATCAGAAAAGAAAATTAACTTTGCAAGATTTAATCGATTCACTTGTATGACCTAAAGGCTGCAAGATGGTAGAAAGTAACAAAATAAAGCATCAGCAGTGGAAAGTCCTCGCCTTAATGTTTTTGGCCTACGGCGGTACGATGCTCTGTCGCAATACGATTGGCGCCTTAAGCCCTGCCATGTCCGAAGACCCAGAGATCATGTTAACCACATCTCAACTTGGCGAAATATTAGCGTGGGGAGCAGTGGGTTCAATTGTGGGAAAGCTATTTTCAGGCATAATTGCTGACCTTATTGGTGGAAGGCTCTCATTGTTTGCCTGTGTCTTTACCGTGGCACTATCAACAATGGCCTTCTCACTACCTACATCCGTTTTCTTCTTTAGTCTCATTCATTTCATTATGCGCGCCTCTCAGACAATAGGTTGGCCCTCTGTTGGCCTGCTTATTAATCAGTGGTTTCCCAAGAAACATCATGGAAAAGCTTGGGGAATTGTTTCAACTAGCTCTCGCATTCACACTGCAATATCAGCAGTGCTACTAGGTATTTTAGTCGCCGCTTTTAGTTGGAGATCTTCCTTTTTAATTGCGGGATCTTTTTACTTAGTGACTTCATTCCTCTTCTTGTACCTAATCAAATCATCCCCAACGAAAGTCGGCCTTAAAGACCTCAGCGAAAAAGCTGCGCTTACAGGTTTATCTGCAACGCTGAAAAGCATTTTTATGTGGCTCATCACGTTAAAAAAAGATTTATGTTTCGTTTACATAACACTCATGATGATGATGCTATTTGTTCTGTACGATTTTGTGGGTTATGCCCCTCTTTACCTAAACCAAGCCACAGGCTTGAGCGCTGCAGATGCAGCGAAAGCCTCGGCGTTCTTTCCTCTTGGCGCACTCGTCTCTGTAGTGATTTTTGGCTTTCTTTACGACCACTTAAAGTTTAATAACCTAAGAAAATTGCTCCTCCTCTGTCTCAGTTTAAGCACAGCGTTTGTTGGCTTACTATGGTCTATAAACTCATTCGGACTCAGCCAAGGTTCAATTCAAGTTCTGAGCTTTGTTCTGATCTTCATGTTCGGCTTCACTTTCGCCCCAGCTTGGTACTTACCAGTGAACGTTTATATTACCAAACTAGGCGGATACCACATTGGTTTTACACTTACTTTAGTGGATGTATTTGGCTATATTTCATCGGCTATTTTTAACGTTGTCGCCGGAAGACTTGCAGAATCAAGCTGGGATCATTATTTACTATTTGTAATGGCATTCAGTGTTTTGGCTACAGCTTTTCTCTTTATGTTTTTTAGGGAATTGAAGAAGAATCAGTAGCACACAGAACTTAATCCTGACTTCTCCCAGTATTGCATACGATCCCCAGATATTCCGGCATCCTGCACATCCTCTGGTGTTACTAAGGATCAAAATGGCCAAAGCTAAAGTTCGAAAGTAAAGATTATTTTCTTCTTCGAATTAGTAGCGATAGGCTCTACAACTAAGTCTCACCTAAAGATGCTAAGCGCCCGTAGGTAAGCAAAACGTAAAGGTTATACTCATGGAAGAATCGCAGCAAACGACCCCAGATTTAAGGCAGTACGGCATCACTGATGTCAGTCAAGTCTTCTACAACCCATCTTATGAATTTCTTTTTAAGCAAGAAACAGATCCCCAACTGAGCGGCTACGAGAAAGGAAAGCTGACACAAGCGGGAGCAGTTGCAGTAGATACTGGAATTTTTACCGGACGATCTCCAAAAGACAAATATTTGCTGAAAGATGACATAACTCGCGACACGGTGTGGTGGTCGGATCAAGGTAAGAACGACAATAAGCCCATCGACAAAGCAACTTGGGCTAGCCTCAAGTCAAAAGTAACCGATAGACTTAGCGGGAAACAGCTTTACGTAGTCGATTCAATCTGCGGTGCGAATGAGAACAGTCAATTAAAAGTACGTTTCATCATGGAAGTCGCATGGCAGGCACATTTCGTTAAGAACATGTTTATTCGGCCAACATCCGAACAGCTTCAAAATTTCGAGCCTGACTTTATCGTAATGAATGGTGCTAAATGCTCGAATGCTGACTGGCAGCAACAGGGCTTGAATTCAGAAAACTTCATAGCGTTTAATCTCACTGAGAAGATTCAGCTAATTGGCGGAACCTGGTACGGCGGTGAGATGAAAAAGGGCATGTTTTCGATGATGAACTACATATTGCCCCTCAACGGTATAGCATCGATGCATTGTTCAGCAAATATTGGTAAAGATGGAACTACGGCTATCTTTTTCGGACTCTCCGGCACTGGCAAAACCACCCTCTCTACCGACCCAGAAAGAGAATTGATAGGCGATGACGAGCATGGCTGGGATGACGATGGCGTCTTCAATTTTGAAGGAGGTTGTTATGCGAAAACCATCAGATTGAGCAAGGAGAGTGAACCGGACATATTTAAGGCGATCCGTCGTGACGCCCTGTTGGAAAATGTTAGTGTCAACGAAGCGGGGGCCATAGATTATAATGATGCCTCCAAGACCGAAAATACACGAGTTTCCTATCCGATTTATCATATCGACAATATCGTCAAGCCCATTTCGAAAGGAGGCCACGCCAAACAAGTCATATTTCTTACGGCAGACGCTTTTGGCGTACTCCCTCCGGTTTCAAGGCTGACACCGGAACAAACTAAATACCACTTCCTATCAGGCTTTACCGCAAAGCTGGCTGGCACCGAACGAGGTGTGACTGAGCCTACACCTACTTTCTCTAGCTGTTTTGGTGCCGCATTTCTTTCGCTGCACCCTTTGATCTACGCACAGAAATTAGCAAAAAGAATGGAAGTGGCAGGCTCGACGGCCTACCTTATTAATACTGGCTGGAATGGCACGGGAAATCGAATATCAATTTCTGACACTCGCGCCATTGTTCGAGCAATACTCGATGGGTCTATAGATAGCGCGGAGACCTTTACTCTTCCTTACTTTAACTTAACGGTGCCAGTATCTGTAAACTCGGTTGACAGCAACCTCCTTGACCCTCGAAATACATACAAAGCCATTGCTACTTGGGACAAGAAAGCCACCAAATTAGCGAAGTTATTTGTAGAAAACTTCGAAAAATTTACCGACAACAGTGCAGGCAAGGCTTTAGTAGCGGCCGGACCACAGCTCCCGTAAATTCTGAATAACAAAACAGAACATGAGCCCCAGCTTAGAATGCCCCCGGTTCAGAGCACCTGACAAAGTCTGCGTGCTTCATAAATCGATGCATGAATATTACGCGACGCAACAGCGTCGCCGATCCGATAAAGCCTAAATTCACCGTTAGGATTAGTTATTAGAGTTTGAGGTTGGAATTCAGTCAATTCCGTAATGTTTATTTGACCATGATTTTTAGATGCTAGCTTCAGCTCAAAGTAGAGCTCATCATTGGGTAAAGTACCGTATTCGACAACAACCTGCTCAAAAATGCGAGTGCTCGCTTCTTCAGAATAGTCGTTCCAAAAATGAGCTTCAAGACGCCCATCTTTTTCTTTGATGCCTATCAACTGCATATCAGTAGTTACCTTAGCACCCTTTTTGTAGATTTCGCGAAGCATAGGTGGATAATTCGTAGCACCAATCCAAGAACCAAGCAGCCGATCACGGGTCATAAATTCAACTTTACAACCACCTTCCATCATCATTTCAGCGCAGCTGGGTCCGGATTCAGTCCCATTTTCATCATAAACTAGTACTTCTTTTTGAAGAGGTTCATGACCATTCAACAAGTCCCATGTGGAAACCGCTAGATCAGAACCAAACTCCAGGAAATCGAAATTCGGTATTCCGCCGGTTGCAATAATGACAACATCCGCCTTAAGTTCACGTATATCCTCTGACTCTATATATCTATTGGTATGTATAGGCACTCCGATCTCTCGCAGCTCGGAAATTAGCCAATCCACCACACCTATCATATTTTCCCGCCTAGGGGCCTTGGCTGCCGTCAGAACTTGTCCTCCGGCATGGGACGCAGCCTCAAACACGCTAACATCATGCCCCCTCAGCGCGGAAACCCTCGCGGCCTCCAAGCCGGCTGGGCCTGCGCCAATAATCACAATTTTCTTTTGTTGAGCGCCAGTGCTAGCAATGAGTTGTGGCACTGTCTTCTCACGCCCCGTTGCCGGATTATGTAAGCAATAGGCAGCCCCCGTTAGATAGATCTGATCAATACAGTGACCCGCTCCCACACAGGGGCGAATTCGATGTTCATTTCCTTCAGCTACTTTTTTTAGAATATGTGGGTCGGCAATATGCGCACGGGTCATGCCAACTAGATCAACTGAGTCTGATTGAAGTGCGTGACGCGCTGTAGCTACATCCGCCACACCGCAGGAATGAAGAATAGGGATATCTAGCCGCGCTTTCACCGCCTTAACTTTATCCAAAAACGGCGATGAGGGTGACCCAATCGGCGGAATAACTCTGCTCATCGACATTTCATTACCACTGCTGGCTCCCCAGACAATATTAAGATAATCCACCAGACCGCTTTCTGCGTATCGCTTCATAATCTCAAAGGCCTCGCTTTCATCACCACCCCCGCGAATACCTTCGCCACCAGAGACGCGCAGACCGACAATGAAATCATCACCTACCTGCATGCGTACTTCCTTTATTACCTCAAAATTAAAACGCATTCGCTTTTCCAGAGATCCACCCCAGTCGTCATCGCGTAAGTTCTGCGATGGAGATACGAATGATCCGGCCAAATGACTAAAAGTCAGGATTTCTACACCATCCAGCCTGCCCTCTTTAGCTCGTCGAGCGGCCTGGCCATAATCTTTGATGATCCGAGCAATATCCTCTTCTTCAGCTATCTTTGGAAACCTGCGGTGAGCCATTTCACGCTGGCAGGAAGACCAGATCAATGGTAGCCAGTCGCCTTGCGCCCAGCTTGACCGACGTCCCATGTGCGTGATCTGCGTGATAGCAGCACAATCGTATCGGTGCATCGTGTCAGCTAGTTTTTGAAGCCAGGGTATTACTTTGTCTTCAGACAGATCGACATTACCAAATGTTCCCGGAGAGTCCTGACTTACAACAGCGGAGCCGCCAATCATGGATATACCAATGCCACCCTTAGCCTTTTCTTCATGGTATAGACGATACCTTTCCTTAGGCATTGAGTCTTCAGTCAAAAACGGTTCATGGCAAGCTGAAAATATTCTGTTCTTCAACTTGAGGTGTTTTAATGTATAGGGCTGAAACAAAGGGTCGGCACGTAGATTCATAGGTGTATCCAATTAATTTTGTATTCTGTTAAATTGATTCGCTCAGAACAGCAGTAATGAGAATAGACAGAGACTATCGATTAATTAATCAATGGATTAGTTATTTAATTGTTCTTGAGATAGCCAACTCTGCCTGAAAACGGAAAAAACTAAGGCCTATGCGCTACTTAAAGCGCTATACATAGACAGCCTAATGTTAACTAATGCATTCTATCGAAGGCTTTATTAATGTCGTCCCAAGGCATGGTGTGAGCTTTACACAACTGCACTACTTATAAGTAGTGACGAGTTGGCTGCCGGTCAACTCACTTCCTTGCTTGTCGACTTCCGCCCCACTTATGCAGCAACGTGGCACGTGTCTTCGTGCAACCAATATCTCTCAGCAAAACTGTGTTTTTTTCTCAACTTTTAAAAACGGCATCTACAATCAGTCAATTAGGATTTCGTAAATACTCACTCCGCAAGCCTATCAGAATGCCTCTCGTTGGGAGCCACGAATCGCTTTCTACTCGCCGCTCTTGCAACATCGATCCGACCCTGTCGGTAGAGGTCTACCTGACGCCTTATCCTAGATTCCAGCGCTCTATCATCGGGTGATATTAGTCCCAAAGCCGCCGTCGCAGTCGTTACGGCCAATTCAAAACCATCGGCAGCGGCCTGGGCTGTTGCTAGTGTACTTAGGGACACAGCGTCAGGGTTAGGAAGCAGTTGCAGCGCTCGATTGGCCAACTCCAAAGCCTCATCAGCTCTTCGCTTACCAGGATCAGGATGACTAGCTAATAAGTAAGCCGCGGAGTTTAAGGCGATTGGCTCATCAGGGTTGAGCGTCAAGGCGGCGCGGAAACTTAGCAGAGCATCGTCAAAACGGCCCAAGTAGGACTGTGCGCGCCCCAAACGTAAGTATGACGGTGCAAAGTCAGGATCCAACTGTGTGGCGATTTTTAGATGAGACTCCGCTGCCGTACCCTGATTCGAAAAACCGAGAGCCGTACCTAGATTGAGATGTCCAAGCGGATCATTCGGAGCGAGTTGCACATAACGCCGCCAGTGATTGAGCGCCTCGCTATGTCGTCCCACATCGGTCAGCGCGATGGCGAGACTCTCCAGCAACACTGTGTTCTCGGGATCGAGTTCGACTATTCGTTCTTGTCGTTCAATTATCCTCTCCCGCAAATGATCAGCGGAGAAACGTCTCAAGCTTTCACTCTCAAGTTGGTTACGGGGCATGACCTGAATCCACAAATCGGCCATCTCGTTTGATGACAAAGGTCCGAATTCGATATCTATCGGCGGATTATTAGGGTTGCGCTCGTTGCCGGCAGAGTTGTCGTAGCTGAATTCTATCGACAACTTCGTGCCACGTGGCAGACTGAGCGGTCGCTGAAAGCGGTACTCGTTCTGCCTATAGAAATCCCACTTCTCAATCCTAGCAAGCGACTGCTGGCTGCCGTCCGGCAGATTGGCCCATGCCTTGATGTCCTTGCATATAAAGTGGCAGTGAGGTAGAACGCTCAGAACATCAACATCATGGGGCAGCTCGTAGCTATCGCGAATTATAAAGTCATCATCACCTGCAGCAATAGGCAGCCAGCGCGAGCCGAGCCAGATCATTAGCGGGTTCAGTTTGGGAGGCTTGTCGGTAAAGTAGAGTCCGATCTGGGGGTCGACCAGTTCCTCGAAACCTGACGGCATCATGTGCAGCTGAAGCACAAGGTCCGAATGGGCCGGAAGACGCCAGGCGAGCCCTTCGGGCAGCTCGGAGACCCGCTTCCCGGGCACCCAATTCACAAAATGACCATCGGGATAATTCGCCGTTGCATTATCCATTCCCCCGTAGCCTGTGCCGGGCTCCGCGATATCACGTAACCACGAGGCATCAGTCTCGTCGAGTCGAAACTCGGCATGATGAATGACTTTGTCATTGCCTGGCTTAAACTCAAGCGCCCGCACATAACGATCCGATGCAGTCACATTCGGAATAACGAAGTTGCGGAATTTGTCGGTATTCTGCAGCGGGAGCGAATACGGCGCCCGCAACGTCACAATTAAATCAGGTTCACCAAGTTGCCAAACGGGCGTCAATTGGGGAGTAGGCAGGCGGGCCAAAGAATCGCCAGATGCTGCGCCCACGACTTGCAGCACTGGAGCCTCATCATGCCTATGGATGCCAACTAGAGAGTTGGTTGCTACAGGGCTTGTTGCTCCAGGATTGGCAACTCCAGAATTGTAGTCGCTAAGACTTTCTTTGCTGTGAATATCAGCAGAGTTGGCACTTCCGACAAGGAAGAAAAAGATGACTATAACAGGAAGAAGTGATCGTATCGTAGACATATTTACTTTCTATCCTGGTTAGTTTGATGAGCCATTGCGTAGATTAATTCTCACCGGCTGTCTCTCGGCGCTCCTCCTCTCGTGCACCTTGCAACATATTAGGTAGCGCATAATTACCCTCGTGACAGGCAAACTCGTATATGTCTCCGTCGGAATAGTCGAAAATTATTTCACGAGTGTAAGGGCCAGTGTAAGTCCCAGGGTCGCTCGAAGTTAGTTGATAACGCAACTGTCCAACGCCTATCCGAGTAATGCGCTCAACATTTAACTCCGCACGGTTATGGCTTAGTTCACTCCTGTCAGAAAAGTTTCGCGTTTCCACCACCAGTGTGTTGCCGTCCCAGTAACCCCGGGAATCGCCGTGTAAGAGCTCGATGGCCTCCGGCGCATGGGGTATACCGGTGAGTGGAATGATGCGGGCGTCATGCATCATCTCCTGCACGATTACGACATAATCCTTGGACTGTACGATTTGCCAGTAGCTGTTATAGCCAGAATCCAGATAAGGTGCGCCGTTGGTAATACAACGGTCATCCTGGCTCAGAGTTGCATAGGAGTCGAGAGTTTCAAATCGTTCGCCGGCGGCAGCCGAGTTATTTCTCAGCTGGGCCATCCGCTCAGCTCTAGCTATGCCCTGCTCAGTAAGTGCTGGATATTTGCCATTCGGTGGGTCAATAATTTGGGAAGTCCGGTTATGTATACTCCGCTCCGCCAGCCAGAACTGATCATAATTACCCGTAGTAGGATCATTTGATCCAGTATTTCCAGACAAGGCTGATGTAATCACAGACTCGCCAAACAAAGCATCATCGGTCTCTGCTGTAATTTCGCCTGCCCGCTGTGAAATAATTTGCATTTCTTCTGCGGTGAGAAACTCCCGGCCTTCGAATATATCCGGTCGCTGCACAGGGGTAACCGTGTTATTCGCCCACACGCCCTGCAAATCAGGCTGTCCATCGCGAGTTCTAGGAACCTCATAGCCACCTTGCGCAAACACGGCGCTACCCGTGAAAAGAGTGAAAGTACAGAGTGTGCAAGGCAGAATTCGACTCATATTAATTTTCATGGCTTGGCCTCTTATTCGAAAAACATATTGAAAGAATGTCAATTTGCAGCTGGTTTTCAGATGGATATTATTTTTATTCAATTGTATAATATAGACACGAAAATGTACACAAGTATTTATGCTGTAATCGAGACTCATTGCTCAGGAAGGCATACTGACGAATCATCATCACAGTTCCCGACCTAAAAAACTACTGAAACCAAGAGAGACGATAATGAGGAATAATCTTATAGACCGTTCAGAGGCCCTGATAAAAATTGGATTGGTGGGACTGCTATTTATACTGGCGTCTGATCGGATAATGGCACAAACAAACCCCATGGCACAGACAGACGGCTCAATGTCAGAAACTGGAAAGCCGGCTGCTCATGCAGGTCAACGACCGATTAATAATCTACCAAACCCCTATGTCACCCAGCGCAATTTTGGTTCTTTGCCAGATGGACGCAGTTGGGGCTCTGTCAGCGCGGTAGATATCGACATCGACGGTGTTCACGTGTGGGCAGGAGATCGTTGTGGTAATAACCAATGCGCCACGACGCCGAATATTAACCCTATTGTTAAACTAGACCCGAACGGACGTGTGGTTAAGCAATTCGGCGCCGGCCAAATTCTCTGGCCGCATGGCATAGATGTAGATCACGAAGGCAATGTCTGGATTGCTGATTCTCGGGTTGCGAGGGTCGAAGAAATTAATGAAAATCCTGCTGCAGCGAATCTAGGTAGTGCAATATTAAAATTTAGTGCTGACGGCGAGTTGCTGATGACCATTGGCACACCCGGCGAGATAGGCGATCCACCTACTCATCTTACTGACCCAAACGATGTTTTAATCGCTCCGAATGGCCGAATTTATATTGCAGAAACTCACACTGCTCAGTTCCAAAATGAACCCGGCCCAGACACCAAGAGCCGAATAACCATGTGGGAGCCCGATGGCACGTACATAGGTCACTTCGGGGAGTATGGCTGGGATGATGGCGAGTTCCGATCGCCCCACGGGCTTGCTATGGATTCACAGGGTCGTCTCTTCGTTGCAGATCGCGGAAACAATCGCATTCAAATCTTTACACAAGAAGGCGAGTGGTTAGACACTTGGTATCAGTTCAGTCGAATTTCAGGCATCCACATAGACCCTAGCAATGACTTACTTTACGCCATTGATTCTGAATCTGACGAAAACTACAACCCGGGTGGGTGGAGAAAAGGGCTACGAGTTGGCAATGCACGCAATGGTGAAGTGCTGTATTTCATCCCAGAACATGTATCCACTATTCGGCCGTCTGGTATGGGTGGTGTCGGTGCTATGGGTGAAGGTGTGACTGCTGACAAAGATGGCAATATTTATGCAGGGGATGTAGGTGTATTTAAGGGTATGACCCGTTTCGTACCACGCCTAATTCCGTAACACTTCAGCTAGGCTTAACAACGGGCGAGTCTTTGGATATTGCCCACACTTGTCTGCTTAATATAATGTGTATGGGTAATTTACTTGCCGTACTTGATTTTAAAAGATGCACGAGCTGAAGAATCACTACGTGGAGAAATAATGAGAAAAGCAACTTTAGTCACTGCCCTTTTGCTCCTAGCAAGTAATACCGCGTGGGCGCAATTTACAGAATCTGGTCCGCTCAACAGCACTGGCTTCTCGCAGGCACGCCTGAGTCGAATCGATTCGGTGATAAACGCCGAAATTGCCGCTGGTAAAATTCCTGGTGCGGTAGCACTAGTAGCCAGAAACGGCCAGCTCGCTTATTTCAAGAGTTTCGGTTTTGCCGATGTTGATGCGCAAACATCGATGCAAAAAGACAGCATATTTCGCCTTGCTTCTATGACCAAAGCAATCACTTCAGTAGGAGCTATGATTCTCTATGAGCGCGGACTATTCCAGTTGAACGACCCAGTTTCGAAGTTCATTCCAGCATTTGCCGATATGGCAGTGGTTTCCGAAGTGGATTCTATTGGCAATGTGACCGCTACAGTCCCCGCAACAGAACAGATCAAGATCATTGATTTATTCACGCACTCATCTGGAATTAGTTATCCGTTTGCTTCCAACAACCTGCAGAAGACTTACGTTGATGCAGGGGTAATCGATGGACTGACCAGCAAGGACATTACCCTCGCCGCTCAAATGGAACTTTTGGCCCAGCAGCCCCTGCTTTTCGAACCGGGTTCAGACTACGTTTATGGCCTCAGCCTTGACCTGCTTGGTTATCTTATAGAAGTGGTTAGCGGAAAATCACTAGAGCAATTTTTCAACGAGGAAATTTTTACTCCACTAAGCATGCGCGATAGCTATTTTTATCTGCCTGAATCCAAGTTCAACCGCCTCGCCACCCTTTATTCCGAGGTTGATAAAGACTACCTGACCGTTTCGCAAGGACGTGAATCCAACATCATTCTCGACAACCCAAATTATCCAGCTGGAGAGCAGCAAAGTTATTTTTCTGGTGGCGCAGGCGTATCTGCCACGGCCTATGACTACGCTCGCTTTATACAAATGCTGTTGAACAATGGAGAGCTAGAAGGCTCTCGAATATTGAGCCGTAAGTCGGTGGAGCTTTTGCAAAGCCCTCGCATTGATTCTGACGGCGACCAAGTACCAGATTTCGGTTTGGGTTTCGAAATTATTGTTGACCCAGCGAAGGCCGGGGAGCTAGGGTCGATTGGCAGTTATTCATGGAGTGGTGCCTTCCTAACTTCTTACTGGATTGATCCAAGCGAGGACCTGATAGCAGTATTCATGTCTCAGGTCCGTCCTAGCCAGTCTAACATTCGGGCAAAATTTAAAACCATGGTCTACCAAGCTCTTGAGTAAGTAGGGAAATGTGAGAACGCTCCTGCCCGAAAGCTACTTATACAAATTACCAAATTAATGCATTCGGGCCCTATTCTATTCGCTTAACGCAACGATAACTTAGCCTTGACTATTTTTATTCATTTGTATAAAATGATTCTCATACACTCCGAGTTAAAGTTTTATGGCGTGTATAACTTAGGGTAAATGTCACACGCAACTGTGGAATGCGTATTCGTTTATCTCTCCTCTGAAGTAAGTATTTAGCCCAACACCGACGGTCGTTGGGCTTTTTTTTTGCTCGAGAAATAGCTACTCCCCGCCATCCGCACGATGTCAAAAAACTACAGCTCGCGCTTTCATACCAAGCGGGCCTCACCGGGTGGGAATCGGGCGCCTCTTTCCCTGGTTTACCCTCGATTCTTAATACGAATCGAGGGCTTCCCTTGCAATAAGAGATTCTTTACACTATCAATCAAATGACAAAACTTAAACAACGCAAGCCTACAACTGAACAGCAAGACTCGCCACTAACAGATCAAGCAATGGCTTATCTGCGTCATGCGATTCAGACGCAGAAAATCCATCCTGGCGAGGAAATCGATTTTACTGCACTCGCCGAGAAGCTAGGCATGAGCCGCACACCGATTCGTGAATCGATACGCCAGTTATTGACTGAAGGACTACTTGAACTCGCACCGGGCGGCACTGTTTGTGTCACCGAATTATCAACTCACGAGGCAGAAGGTTTTTATCATGTTCGTGATGAACTCGAAATTGTTGCCGCCCGCGCCGCTGCTTTACATATTTCTGAGTTAGAAATCGAAATGCTCAAAACTAATTTGGCGCTGTTTGACAAAGCTAAAGCGGACACAGAAAAGCTCGCTAAAATTGACAACCAGTTTCATGCGCTCCTGTACGATGCTTGTAACAATAGTTATTTGTCACAAACTTTGACACACTTGCGCATCAGAATTGGACTACTTCAGGGACGCCC
The DNA here is from genome assembly GCA_029253585.1 of Gammaproteobacteria bacterium. Classification (GTDB taxonomy): domain Bacteria; phylum Pseudomonadota; class Gammaproteobacteria; order Pseudomonadales; family Pseudohongiellaceae; genus UBA9145. The sequence goes on along the minus strand of JAQWZF010000015.1, from coordinate 4,316 downwards.
GTTTAGCAATCCAGAGCGGATCGTTGCTGCCTACAAGGAACACGCCTCTATAATTAAAGCCCTCGAATCACGCGCACCAGATAAAGCGCAAAAAGCTGTTGCCAAGCACTATCGCAGTGCACGCAAATCCAGGCTATCACTCATCGCCAGTAGATAGAAACCATCCGCGCATCGGCATACCATGCGAAGGAAATTCACGAGTTTACTCACACCAACGGTTTTGGTGCATTCTTGTCTTGACTATAATATTCAATTGTATAAGGTACTGCTAAGGCACGATTGGCACGGTCAATGATACTGCGTATAGCTCGAGCAGATTTTTTATGAAATTGCAAATTGCATTTCATTTGTTACTTGTCTGGCCTATCTATTAAGCCGTCATCTCGGTGCTATCCGTCCATGTTCACTACAATAAAAAAATTCTCGACACTTTCTACAAAATGACAAAGCCTACACAGCCCGCACCTCCAACTTCGCAAAAAAATATGCCACTGACGGATCAAGCGCTATCCTACCTCCGTGACGCAATCCAGACTCGAAAAATCAAGCCCGGACAGGGAATTGATTTTGCCGTTATTGCCAAAAAGTTAGGCATGAGCCGGACACCCATTCGGGAATCGATACGCCAGCTGTTAACTGAGGGCTTACTCGAACTGTTACCAGGCGGCACAGTGTGTGTCACTCAATTATCTGCTAAAGAGACCGAGGGCTTTTATTATGTTCGCGATAAACTCGAAATAGTTGCCGCCCGCGCTGCCGCTGTGCACATTACAGACTTGGAAATTGAAATGCTCAAGGCCAATCTGTCGCTGTTTGACAGCGCAAGGGCTGAACCAGAAAAGCTTTCTCAAATTGACAACCAGTTCCATACAGTGCTGTACGACGCCTGTAACAATAATTATCTGTCACAAACACTAGCACGCTTGCGCGTTAAAATTGGGCTCCTTCAAGGACTGCCATTTAACAATCCGGAACGTATCAGTGATGCCTATAATGAACATGCAGCTATTATCAAAGCCCTCGAATCACACCACCCAGATAGTGCCGAAAGCGCTGTTGCCAAGCACTATAGCAATGCCCGCATATCAAGACTGTCGCTCCTCTAAACGAAGTACAGATTCACCCATGCGTTATATAATCACACTGTCAGCAAGCTTTACAGAGTAGAAGGCTTACCGGTTATTGTTCATGTGTATCTCGATCTCCCGTGTTTCCATACTCCCTAGCCATACCACGGCATAAAAGCCTTGTATTTTTCGAGCTTTAGCGTTACTTTATACAATTGAATAATTTTAAAAATTGCAAAGCCCTATTATCAAACAATCTCAATAATGGTGAGAAAGGCCCACCGCGACCGCAATTTGGAGAACACAACGATGCAGCAACCACGCAAAATTTTTAGCATAGCCGGTCTTCTGCTTCTCATGTTGGTCAGTGTTTCAGGGCAAGCACAACAACCTCGCTTCCTAAGCCTGGCACCCCCTGAAGGTCTATCAATCGTTCCCATAATGGAAGGCTGGGTCGCTAATCCAGATGGAACAAGAAGCTTTTCATTCGGTTACCTGAATAGAAATGAGACAGCTGTTGAAATCCCATTGGGAGACGCCAACTTTTTAGAGCCAGCTGAATTTAGCTCTATGCAACCTACGAATTTCTCTCCGGGCCGACATACCGGCGTTTTTTCTGTCACTGTTCCAGTAGACAAAATAGAAACGGAGATTTGGTGGAACCTGAAAACCTACGATCTGGATGCTCTTAGGGTGCCTGGACGAGCTAATCGCGCGGGTTACGAGTTAGACTTTATACTGCCACGACCGGAGGGCTCGCTGCAGCCACTTGCCGGTTTTGGGGAAAGTAGAGATATTTCTCCGGGGCTACTCGCTTCTATTCGCGACTACCCCGATTCCGTGACCGTTGAGTCTGAAGTCATGTTGACCGTGAGAACGGCAGATATTTCTGTGCGGGACTCTAGTGACCCTCGTTACACTGAGACATTGCCGATAGGTGTTACATTCAGTAAGCACCAAGGTCCTGGTACGGTGATATTTACACGCCACCCGGATACAGTCGTCGTGATTAAATCCGACAGGGGGGCCGACCCTCTGTGCCAAGGCTGCAGAGTTTCTGCTAGGCAAGATGGCCCTAATGTAGTTTCGGTACCCGGCCCGGAGGGGCTAGCTAAAGTTTATGCCAACTTTTCTGAACCTGGTAATTACGTCATTCATGCGAAAGTGAGCAATTTTGACGCCTCTGATAGTTCCAATACCAACCAATGCTGTTGGACAAACGTTTTCCAGCGAATAACTGTAACTCCGTGATTACACCAATTAGGGCTCGCTGCGGTTAACGCCTAATCCAAACGGATATTCACCGCAACATCTGGAAAGAATTTCTCCCTCTCCCCTAATCCCCGAAAGCAGTAAGATTGTTTCGTAAAACTATAAATCCTGCTCGTCTGATTTTTAAATATATTCAACAATATCAGTAAGATATTTTCCAGAAACCTCTTTGGGCACACCTCGAATACCGACAGAAAATACTTGTATTTGATCATTACAATCGGTATTTTATACGATTGAATAATAGCTTTTCTAGGAGCAAAAAAATGAATATTCCAAAGGGCTGTTTTGGACTGACCGTATTGATAGCGATGGGACTGCAAAGCCATGCGCTGGCTCAATCTGGTGCCGATCACGTAGTCACCTATAATGGTGAGGTCGGACAAATCCTCAATCAAAATTGTGTGATTTGCCACCGTGAAGGTGGAATCGGCCCAATGCAACTGACCAATTATGATCAGGTGCGACCGTGGGCACCTCTTATCCAGCTGAAAGTAGCCGACAGAACCATGCCTCCGTATGCCTATGATCACGGCATTGGCATTCAAGACCTAGAGGGGGATTGGCGCCTAGAACAAGCCGACATTGATACTATCGTCGCTTGGGTTAATCAGGGCTCACCACTGGGTGACCCCGATGTTGTAGTTGCAATGCCTACCCTACCGGATCCAAACGATTGGAATTTCACCGGAGAACTTGGAGCCCCAGACAAAATCGTAGAGTCTCTACCTATCGTAGAGTCTCTACCTATCGATATACCAGCTGATGGAAATGATCTATGGAGCAAACACTTCGTGGATTTGGAGCTGAATACAGATCGCTGCATTAAGGCTGTGCAAGTGAAGCCCCAGGGCGATGCACAAGCCGTAGTGCATCATGCTAACGCTGATGTATACGCGCCTACTGACGAGGGCGAATTTGCGACCTATGGCCAATTGACTGAATATGCCATGGGCAAATGGGGTGAAATTGTTCCTGAGGGTGTATGCCGCACAATTCCCGCCGGCTCACGGGTTCGCTGGAGCATTCATATGTTTCCCGGCGGACTTGGAGCCAACGCGCCCGGCACTATGATTGAAGACAATATTGTCGAAGTGGCTCTTTGGTTGCATCCTGAAGGCTATGAGGAACAGGCTCAATACAAACAAGATCTAAAGCAATATCAAATCGGCACAGAGGATAGCCTTCTTATTCCCGCCAATGGTTACGCGATGGTAGAGGGCTTTCAGTCATTCGACCATCCAGTGCGCATTGACAGCTTCCAACCCCATGGCCACCTGCGCATGAATGCAGCTTCGCTGGAGGTATTTTATCCAGAAACCGGCCGCACCGAGGCTATCAGCCAAGTATCTAAATGGAGTGCCACATGGCATCATAGCCATATCTACAATCCTGACGTAGCCCCTATACTTCCCACCGGAGCCGTTCTAGTTCTGAAGCAGTGGTATGACAATACATCAGACAATCCAAACGTAACCGATCCAGACCAGTTCGTAGTATGGGGCAGCCGAACAGCGGACGAAATGAACCATGCATGGATTGCGGTCACTCACTTAGACGATGAAGGTTTTGACAGGCTAACCGAAGAGCGTAAAGAGAAAGAACTACGCTCAGTTGTAGATGTTGACTGAGCCCAATCACTCTCTTAGACACGTTTCAATAACAAAGACCGATGGCGGCTTTCCTCCATCGGTCTTTTTAATTAGGATCATCCATTCTCCGCGAACCAAAGACAGCAGCAATTACAGGTTCAGGGCCTAGAACCCCCTCGCTCCAATTTTTAAAACCATAAGCAGGGGAACCGAACTAATCCAATCTCTAGATTACTCCACACTAGATAGCCATACATTCTCATGAGTGTCAGTTCAAACATTTGGAAGCTTTATGTAATCAAGACATCTAAGTGGATGGCGCTATTCATGCCCATCATCTGGTTATTTTATGAGGATAATGGCCTCACCATTTCCGATCTGTTTG
>JAQWZF010000035.1 GCA_029253585.1 Gammaproteobacteria bacterium | reverse complement strand
GAACAGAGCATCCTCCTGCATGGGTTTGCCGTCGCCAACATTCATGAGCCCATGCGTCTCGAGGTGCACTATCTTGCCGCGCCTAGCAACGCCAGTAACAGCGCCCTGAATAGTGCCTGCATCGATATGTCCTTGCATAACATCGTTAATGCGATTTAGTTGTTCTGTAGACATGCCGACTTCTTCGGCGTTGCTCGCCCAGGGTAAATCCTGTGCGAAGCTTAAGCCGCTGAACAGACAGCAAACTAAAGTCAGGAAAGAGAGATGTCGCATGCTGGTTAAATTATTCTTCACTATCTAAGTCCTTGGTTTTCTAAACTGCTTGTTATGTGTTGGTCAAGGTATGAATTCATCTTCAGGCTTACATTTTTTTCTTGCCCGTAAAAGTACCCATGGATTGCCCTTGCACAATGACAGAGCCTTTAACCGTACCGTCGTCTTCTAACTCTCCGCGGTAAGTTATGTCTACGCCCAGCGCGTCACTAGAGAATGCAAATTCAAAGTTGTTGCCTTCATAGCTTCCAGTAATTGGCCCATTTGCTAGTTGTCCAGAGTAGCTTCCGGATATCTTTCCTGCGGCTTCTTGGGCCATAGTAATCTCTGCATTTCCATTACCGGCATCGCCTAACGAAACGGCAAAAGTCCAGTTGCCGCTTACATCGGCAGATGCAAGTTGTGCGAAAAGTGAAAAGGCGAAAAGCAATACTGCGTTGCGAAGAACTATTCTCATTTTAAATCTCCCAAATAATTAAGATGGAACCAAAATTTAGTACACTTTAATGCAAGAGCCTCAGTTTTCCTCGACTAGTTCTGGCGCTAATCGAACAATCTTGCTGCCTTCGCCATTCTCCAGCAGAAGATAAATTTCACCGTCTGCGCCTGCCTCTATGTCCTTCACTCTGGCAAAGTCATCCAGCAGAATCTCCTGTTCAACAACCTTGTTCTCTTCAACACTGAAGCGGAAGAGTTGACGTGACTTTAAAGTACCCATCAAGATGTCATTCTTCCATTCAGGGAAAGCTTCACCTTGATAGAAAAGCATACTGGATACGGCGGGAGATGGCGTAAAATCGACCACTGGCAGTTCAATATCTTCCAAGCGAAACAATTCAAGCTCGTCTCGCCCGTAGTTCACTTCGGTGCCTGAATAATTGAGACCGAGACTGTGTAATGGCCAGCCATAATTGTTTCTCGGTTCGATGAGATTGAGTTCGTCTCCACCTCGGGGGCCCATTTCTGTGCTCCACAAATCACCATTGAGCGGATTAATGTCCAGTCCCTGCGGGCTTCGGTGTCCTCGGCTCCATATGCTGTCCAGAGCATCTGGATCACCAACATAAGGGTTGTCCTGGGGTATGCTACCGTCGAGATTAATGCGATGAATCTTGCCCCAGGGCATCAATAGATCCTGCACGCCCGACATGGTATTCATGCTCTTGGCTCCGATAGAGATGAAGAGATGTCCTTCGTTGTCGATTGCAATCCTGCCACCGGCTCCAATGTCAGAGCCGAGCTGATAAGTTTCAACGTCGAATTCCAAGACAGTTTCCTGATCAACCCACTGATCATCTTCTATGCGGCCTCTAACAAGCTTGTTCATGCTTACAGGATAGTTAAATTGGCTGCTTAAGCTATTGCAGTCCTCACAGCGATCGCCGTATTGCAGATAAATCCAACCGTTTTCAGCGTAATTGGGATGCAGCATCACTTCAAGTAGCCACCCCATGCCGCGGCGCGCAGAAGCTCCATCATGGTAAGCCGTTGGCGTTCCCTGAATCATTGTTGACTGCTGGCCATCGGCAGAAATTAAACGCAGTCCTCGAGTTTTTTCTGTGACCAAAAACTGTCCATCAGAGAGAATTTCCATGGAGAAGATAAGCTCATCCAGACCCTCTACAACAGGATCCACCATGAACGAATGTTTGTCGGTGGCAACAGCTGCTTCGGGAATATTTATAGGGGTTGATATATGAAATTCCCCCATAGGCATGGCGTCGCGTTCTTCAGTGATGAATACTGCCAGCGTTCTGATCTGGTCTGAAGTGAGAGCCTCTGACCATGAGGGCATGCCTGTGCTTGGATACCCCTGTGCAATACTGACTGCTAACTCTTCAAGTGATTGGCCATGGGCGAGTTCTCCGACTAGCGGCACTCCAATAGCCTCACCTAACAGTCCTGCTCCGTGGCAAGTAGCGCACTGTTGGTCGTATAAGGCTTTGAAAGTCGGCGCTGGCTCTTCGGCGGCGTGCAGATCGCCTGCGCCGATCACCATAAGAGTCATCGTTAGCAGAGCACAGGATTTTTTAAACTCGGGAGTGACTAGTGCGAAACAGCCCATAATTGATTCCTAGGTTTTATCTGATGTTTTTAAGAAGAGATGAGGGCTACCCTTAATGAGCAAGCGCATCCATTTCGGCTCTTCTGGCACCTGCTAGTATTCCAGGTAAAGAATAATTTCCTTCGTGGCAGGCATACTCAAACAATGCCGTCTCTTTATAAAAAGATAGCTCTCCACCCCAGGGTTGAGTGTAGATAGCTGGATCTTCCACTGTAAATTCATAGAAAATCTCCTCGTCAGACCAGCGAGTGAATCGCTCGGTAACCTTTCCTGTCGGTGAGATGTAAGAGCCTTGCAGTGGATAGGGCTTGATGGTTTCAATAACCAACGTATCGCCCTCGTATCTAGCTATGGAATCACCGAACCAGGGCTGAAGGTCCTCGTTACTGTGTTCGTCAGCAAATGGAATGATGCGTACCTCATGGCCCAATTCCGACCTGATTAGGACATGATCTTTAGTTTGTACGAATTGGAAATTATTGTTGTAGACAGTGTTTTGCATTACCGGTCCTATGACGCCGAAGGCAATGCAACGTTCTGTAATAATTCTGGTCTCAGGGCCATCGAAACCACCAAGTTTTGGCAAGTGGGATGCTCTGCGAAGTCTCGCACCT
>JAQWZF010000033.1 GCA_029253585.1 Gammaproteobacteria bacterium | reverse complement strand
CGCGGTGGTTGGCTATCCACACGACATCAAGGGGCAGGGAATTTATGCCTATGTGACACTGATGTCGGGTACTGAAGAAAGCGAGGAGTTACGCAAGGACTTGCTGAAATTCGTTGCCAAGGAAATTGGTGCTTTCGCGAGGCCGGAAGCAATTCAATTCGCACCGGGCCTTCCAAAAACCCGCTCTGGTAAAATTATGCGCCGCATACTCAGAAAGCTAGCGGCGAATGAACTGGACAATCTGGGTGACACAACCACGCTTGCCGAGCCTGCCGTGGTTGAACAGCTAATCGGCAACAGAATAAATCGCTAAGTGACATCAACCCCTAACTGACTCTCAGGAGAGCAATGTGAATAAGCTAATAAAGACAGCGGGTATATCCCTAATTTCTCTAACCATCGGTTTAGGTGCAGGAGTTTTCATGAGTAGTTCTGCTCAAGATGAAAGCAAGGTATTTGAATTGAGAACCTACACCGCTACACCCGGGAATCTGCAAAATCTTCATGCGAGATTTCGTGATCACACGATCCGAATATTCGGTAATCACGGCATGAAAGTAGTCGGCTTCTGGTCACCAACTAGCGAAGAAGAAAGAGGGGATACTTTGGTTTATATGTTAGAGCATGCTAGTCAAGAGGCAGCGAATGCATCCTGGGAAGCCTTTGGCCAAGATCCAGAATGGGCGGGAGTTTCAGAAGCGTCTAATGCTAATGGGAGGATTCTCGCTGCAGTAGAGAGCAAATTTATGGTGGCGACGGATTATTCCCCAATGAAATAATTGAGGGGCTCGGTTTTCCTGCATTCATAAAAAAAGGCTGACAATTGTCAGCCTTTTTTTATTGAAGAATTGATGAAGTTTAATTCTAGCCTACTGCGTGGTTTAGACTTCGCCAGGTAGTCTAATGTTTTCAACCAATTCCTGTACATCATCTGGGGGATCAGGAGTAAACTTCGCTATCGTGCAGGCAAAGCCCACGTTTATGATAGTGCCAAGTGTACCTATACCTTCCGGCGAGATACCAAATAGCCAATTGTCTGCTGTGCTCGCCTCTGGATTAATAAGCTTGAAGTAAATGATATAAGAGGCGGTAAAAATAAAGCCAGCCACCATGCCTGAAATTGCCCCTTGTCTATTCATCTTTTTCTGAAATATGCCTAACACAATGGCCGGGAAGAAGGAGGCCGCCGCTAGACCGAAGGCAAAGGCGACAACCTGCGCTACATAGGCAGGTGGATTCATGCCGACATATCCCGCAATCAGCACTGCTATCAATATTGATATTCGCGCAGCCAGCAATTCCTGCTTTTCGGTAATCGACGGCCTAAAGGTGCGTTTGAGCATGTCGTGTGCTACGGAAGTCGAGATAACCAGCAACAGCCCGGCCGCAGTGGACAGGGCGGCGGCAAGCGCTCCAGCGGTAACCAGTGCGATTACCCAATTTGGCAGCCCGGCAATTTCTGGATTTGCCATCACCATAATATCTGCACTTACCGTTAGCTCGTTGCGCTCGGCATCGCCGAGGTATTGAATCTTACCGTCATTGTTTTTGTCATCGAAGCTGATCAGGTTGGTGGTTTCCCATTTGCCAAACCAATCTGGCATAGCGCTATATTCTGCATTGCTAACGGAATTGATTAGATTGGTTCGAGCAAAAGCCGCTACAGTCGGCGCTGTGGTGTACAGTATTGCGATGAAAATCATGGCATATCCGGCAGATCTGCGTGCATCGCGTACATTCGGTACTGTAAAAAAGCGAATGATAACGTGGGGGAGCCCAGCGGTTCCGAACATAAGGGCGGCTGTTATAAAAAAGACGTCCTGTGTGCTGCGCTGTCCTTCGGTATAAGTGGCAAATCCAAGTTCTTGGCTGAGCCCGTCGAGTCGATCGAGTAAATAACCACTACCGTCTACTAATTCCGAGCCGAAGCCAATTTGCGGTATTACCTGGCCGGTCATCATGATGGAGATAAAAATGGCAGGGACCATAAAAGCAAAAATGAGCACGCAGTATTGAGCAACTTGAGTGTAAGTGATTCCCTTCATGCCACCGAGGACGGCATAAAAGAATACAATCGCCATGCCGATGATCACGCCGGTGGTAACGTCTACTTCGAGAAATCGGGAGAACACGATGCCCGCGCCCTGCATCTGGCCACACACATAAATAAAGGAAATGACGATGGCGCAGAACACGGCTACCAGCCTTGCTGTCTGGGAATAGTAGCGATCACCGATAAAGTCGGGGACGGTGAACTTGCCAAATTTGCGTAGATAAGGTGCGAGCAGAAGTGCAAGCAGCACATAGCCCCCAGTCCAGCCCATCAAATAGAATGTTCCATCCCGGCCAAGGAAAGAGATAAGCCCAGTCATGCTGATGAAAGAAGCGGCTGACATCCAGTCGGCAGCTGTGGCCATGCCGTTCGCGACAGGGTGCACTCCACCTCCGGCCACGTAAAATTCTTTGGTGGATCCGGCGCGCGACCAGATTGCAATGCCTATGTACAGACCAAAGGAAAGGAATACAAACAGATAGGTCCACACCTGAACGCTCATTCTGCTTCTCCCTTAGTATCCCGAGAATCGCTGTTGGAGGATTGCTTGTATTGACTATCAAGCTTGTCCATTGCGCGGATGTATACAAGGATGAGAGCAATGAAAGTAAGGATGGAACCTTGCTGTGCGATCCAGAAGCCGAGTTTAAAACCTTTGAGGCGAATAGTGTCCAAGACATCTACGAGCAGTATTCCACAAACAAAGGAAACCAAAAACCAGATGCTCAGCAGCGATATAACTAATTTTATATTGGCCGCCCAATAGGAGTTGGCACCGGGAGTAGACATAACTAACCTCTTTTTTTAGGTATTAATTCAGTCCGATTCTCGCGAACTGCAAATAGTTTGATTGTTCAATGACTCAGAGCAGCACCCGTCTGCGGTTTGGCTGGAGATACTTTGCGCAATAGAGAATCTCCATTGAGCTCCGCGACCGAGAGTAGGGGAAACGATAGCTTCACGCCTATATACAAATGTATAAAATAGCGGTTATGCTGGATGAGTACAAGGTTTTTATGTCGTGTAACTGCCGGCGAGGCTGTAATTAGCCCAGCTGTGGTTCATAGCCATCGGATCAGCAAGCAAAGGTTGAGTTTGACTTGGACGCTGTCCTCCGGAAACATTCCCTTTTGAAATATTCATATGTATAAAATCCTTGCATATATATATTCAATTGTATAAATTGTCATGATGAAGGTGGAGAAACCCGTTAAGCCGTGAATTTGGCGATGCGAGTCCATCCCATGCAGAATTAAGTCATCGCTAGTTATCAGAGCGGTCAAGATAAATCACTTCCAAGGGAAAGCAGATGTTCAGACAAAATAAAATAAGCAGGATTCTATCGCCTGCCATAACGTTGGCTTTATTGGCTCCAGCGGGATTTGTGCCCGTGGCAATGGCACAACAGAGCGCGGATGAAGTAGAACAGATCGTCGTCACTGGTACTCGTGGCCGCGAACGCACTGTAGCAGATTCGCCAGTGCCTATTGATGTCTTCAGCGCAGAGGACATTAGCCAGATCTCATACACTGATACGAATGATATCTTGCAAACGTTAGTACCTTCCTTCAACGTTTCCAAAACTAACTTTTCCGGAGGTGCGTACATCCGTCCGGCTAGGTTGCGAGGCCTACAAAGTGATAAGACTCTCGTGTTGGTTAACTCGAAGCGGCGTCATCGTTCCGCTCTAGTGGATATTGACGGCGTGGGAGCTCAAGCCGCGGACATGGCAACTATCCCCTCAATTGCTATCGGCAATATAGAAGTTTTACGGGATGGTGCTGCGGCCCAATACGGTTCCGACGCCATCGCAGGTGTTGTCAACTTCATACTCAAGGAAAACCGCGAGGGTGGAAGTATCTCTGTTGACATGGGCGAGTACGGCGAGGGTGATGGCCAGTCAGTCAATGTGCAGGCAAATATAGGACTGCCGCTGGGTGATAGCGGATTCATCAGCATTTCAGGTGAATATTCAGATGTGGAGCGGACTATACGGGCGGAAGAATATTGCGAGACCTTTTGGTGTGCGGATCGAAGTAATCCAAAGTACGCAATTTTCAATGCGAGAAATAACGCATCATCCGCATACGAAGAAACTGCTACATTCAGACAGGCTTATGAGAGTGGACATCCTACTTTCCACGATACCGGACGTTATTCCCAACCTTGGGGTCAACCAGCTTCTGAGTCTCTGCGCTTGTTTTTCAATGCGGGCTTTGACTTGAGTGACACCAGTGAGTTGTATTCGTTTGGTAGCTGGTCCAACAGCGAGTCTGACGCGAACTTCTTTCACCGTCGTCCTGTTATCGGCCTCTTTAAAGAGCTGCGCATTGCAGACGGGTCTACCTATAGTGCTAGAGATATTTTCCCTGCAGGCTTTACCCCGCAAATGTTTGGTGAAGTTGATGATAGATCAATAGTCGCAGGCTTGCGCGGTGAATGGAACAACGGCCTGACATATGATTTCAGCATTCGCAACGGAGAAAGCGAAATTGAATACAACCTGTTTAATACTCTGAATCCCTCCATGGGAAATGGATCTCCGACTCAGTTCCATTTGGGTAATCTGGTTAACGAAGAAACTCAGTTTCAGGCAGACTTTAGCTATGAACTAGACTCGGGCGCTGTGCTTGCCTTTGGCGCCAGCTATTTGGATGAGGAGTATAATATTTTGGGCGGTGAGCCAGACTCTCATCTGCCAGGTATTTACGGGGCTCCAGATCCTCACGGTTTCTGTAATGGCGATACTGCCACAGCCGCAGGTGCAGCAGTGATTGCGGGCGGTTCTACTCTGAATTGCGCCGATAGTTCCGATCCTGTGTATTACACAGGAGATGTTGGCTCAAACGGCTTCCCTGGTTTTCCACCCGAGTTTTCGCAAAGTTATGGACGCAAAGCTACATCGATCTATGCAGATCTCAGTCATGATGTAACCGATACTCTGTTCGTGCAGGGCGCGATACGTGGCGAGGACTATGACGACTTTGGCACGGAAGTAACCTGGAAACTGGCAGCTATACTGGATGTGACTGATAATTTCGCCATTCGCGGCTCGCTCGGTACCTCTTTGCGTGCTCCTAGCCCAGGCCAGCAGGGTACGACTAATATATCTGTGCGACTACCAAACGGTGTTCCAGTCAACCGCGGCTTGTTCCCGGCTGATTCTACAGCTGCAAGAGCTATTGGTGCTCAGCCGCTCACGCCCGAATTGGCGGACAACATTACACTTGGTTTTACTGCAGATATCGCCAACGTCAACTTGACGGTGGATTTCTATAGCATCGCTATTGAGGATCGCGTGTTTATCAACGAAGACGCAAATGACGTGTCTACAAATCCAACCGCGGGTGCGGCCTATGACAGATACCTTGCCCTGGAGGCGGCCGGTGTAGCTAATGCTGCCTCTTTCGGTCAGGTGAATTATTTTGGTAATGCCTTTGATACCACCACCGAAGGGGTAGATGTTGTAGCGACAACGCCTCTTGATTGGGGTAGCAATGGCGTGACTAGTCTGAGTCTTGCTCTAAACTACACCAGAAACGAGTTCGACAGCCCAGTCAGCCAGGTCAGCACTTTCTTAACGACGGAAGAGCAGGCAGATTTTGAAAAACTGCAGCCAGAATTCCGCGGCGTGTTCACCGCTCGCCATGAGGTGAATGATTTGGCAGTGATCGGACGGCTTAGCTATTACGGCGACTATGAAAAAGCCAAAAGTGATGGTTCTTTGCATCAGGAGTTTGGTGGCGTCTTGTACACCGACCTAGAGTTGCAATATCAACTTAACGATACTGTCAGGTTGTCAGGCGGCGCCAGAAACTTGTTTGATGAATACCCGGATGAAGGTATCACTGAATTTAGTTACGTTTGCTGCGGTAACTTATATGGTTACCAAAACAACCTAGACTGGCAGGGTAGGTACTTCTACGCTCGCGCATCAATGAGCTTCTAGCACTTCCTGTTCGTTTAATCCAATGATCAAGGAAGATCAAAGCGGGGACCACGAAAATGGTCCCCGCTTTTTTTTGCTAGTATTTGAGCTGGAATGAGGCGGTTTACAGGCGAGGGGATAATGCTGCCGGGGAATTATCATCTGGCAAGAAAATCCAGAAAGCCATTGCTTTCAGTATCCATAAATTGTACTTTATACAAACGAATAAATGACTCTGTGAAACTGTTTCGAAGCAGTAATTGTTGGCTTCAGAGTAAGATTGACCTTTCATATGGCTGTCGCTCTTGGAACCGTCATACACTCTTTGATGCTCGATGCCTACAGGAACCACTTGTGTCGAATTCACCGAATTTCAATTGGAATCACTATGTTTAGTTACTTTGGCACACCCTGTTCAAGTAAAGCGAAGGGGACAATCATGATCGGGAACCGAGCAATTTGGATCTTAACGACTATCTCACTGTGGCCTGCGTTAGCAGCATCAGCTGAAGAAGAGATCACCTACGCAAACCAGGTCTCGAGAATCATTCAAGATAACTGCCAAATCTGCCACCAGCCAGGTGGAATCGGTCCAATGTCCTTCACCAACTATGATGAAGTTCGACCTTGGGCTCCGCTTATTAGTCTGAAGGTCGCCGAGCGAGAAATGCCGCCTTATCAGTACGACCACGATATCGGAATTCAAGAACTGAAGAATGACTGGAGAATGTCTGATGAAGACATCAATACCCTAGTTGCATGGGTTGATGCGGGTTCTCCAATCGGTAACCTCGAAGAATTGCCGCCTGCTAAGGAATTTCCGGTTCCTGGTGAATTTCACTTTGCAAAAGAGTTAGGCCCTCCCGACCACATCATCAAGTCCGAGAAGTGGGACGTTCCAGCGAGCGGTCAGGATTACTGGTGGGAGCCTAGGGTGCCTACTGGGATTACCGAAAACCGCTGCATTAAAGCCGTAGAGACAATACCGTCGGCAGCTGCAAGCGGATCAACACACCATGGCGTGACCACGCTGCTAACTCTAGACGAAAACGGTGAGTGGGAATGGAACAGTCTACTGTCCGAATTTGCCATGGGTAAGCTCGGTGAAAAAATTCCAAAAGGCGCTTGTAGAGTTGCACCAGCGAATTCTATGGTTGAGTGGAGCATTCATTACTACCCCGATGGCAATGCGGTACCCGACGATCAGGTAACAGTTGGTATATGGTATTACGACGAAGAGGATGAGTTCGACGAGGAAACAGCCTATTTTCAAGATGTAGATAATTACTATCTTAGTAAGAATGGTGAGTCCGATGTTTACCTCATTCCTCCTCACGGGAAGTTGATGACCCAAGGATTCCACTCCTTTGATCATCCGGTTCGTCTTGATAGCTGGCAGCCTCACATGCACCTGCGCGGTGTGGCCATGTCTATGGAAATTTTCTATCCTGCTACAGGGCGGACAGAACTAGTCAGCAAGGTGTCCAACTGGAGTGCTGGCTGGAACCACAGCCATACCTATGAAGAGGGGTTTCAACCACTCGTTCCTGTAGGTGCCATCATAGTCTTGACTGGTTGGCACGACAATACAGCCGATAATCCCTGGAATCCGGATCCGGACCAGTGGGTTACCTCCGGTCAGCGTACTGGTGATGAAATGTCTCATGCTTGGATCGCCGTTACCCATCTGGATGAGGAGGGTTATCAAAAACTACAGGAAGAGCGTAATGATCGCGAAGCCAGAACCGTAGCTACGTTGGGCAAGGTGGGGCTCAATGATTAAAAGCAAGCTTCTAGCTGCCCAAGCACTAATCATTTTGCTGCTGGTATCAATTTCTGCTTCTCTTTTTGCCCAGCTACCAGCTCATCTGCGTGAATATCCGCTGGCTGACCGAAAAGCTAGTGGCGACTTGGTCGCCCCTATATTCAATGGTTGGACGCCTAATGAGGACGGCTCTGTTACGATGCTCTTCGGTTTCGCTAATCGGAATCGAGAAGAGATAGTTGATATTCCCCTAGGTCCGAACAACTTCATAGAGCCAGCACAATTCGACGGCGCGCAGCCAACACATTTCCCTGTTTACAATCGGGGTGGTTTTATAGGCATAAATGAAAGAGGCGCATATGCAGTCACCGTACCTGCCGATATGGCCGGCACCGAAGTTGTGTGGACTTTAAAGCATGCAGGCTATGAGTACTCCGTTCCTGGTAGGGCAACTTCTACTACCTATGAAATGAGTGAAGGGGAGAGAGCTCTTGGCTCGCTCGCACCGGCTATTCGATTCAATAAAGATGGAGCCGAGTCCACGACTCGTGAAGGGATTACGGCTTCTAGAATCACCGCTTCAGTTGGAAATCCTGTGAATTTATCTGCCTATGTGCAGGATCGCGGCAACCGTGCTGATTATCCAGAGCAGAGCAAACTGCTTTATTACCCGCTGACCACGGACTGGGTAATGCACCAAGGGTCTGCTGCTCCAGATTTCGAACGCTCACTTATATTAGACGTTGACAGAGCTGCAGAGGGATTGAGCCAGCTTAGCGCTGATGACTGGATTCATGTTGAGACTATGGCCACATTCTGGGAGCCGGGTGAATACATTATTAGATTGCGAGCAAGCAATTTTGCAGCACCTGATAGCAGATTCGACAACATGTGCTGTTGGTCAAATGCCTATGTGCCGGTAACAGTAACTGATTGAATTCAATTACTGCCTAGTAGTTGTAAATGGGCGCAAGTAGAGTGGATTTCAGCCTAAGGTCAATATTGATTGCGGCTCATTTTTTTACAAAAACGGCACTAGGTTGAATCCTTTCTTCTGGAAACCTCTTATGAACAAGATAAATTTGCGGATGATGTCCAGCGCGCTACTAGTCGCCGCTTGCTTATCCTCAATCCAGGGTTTCGCAGCTGAGAACTACCTGGCTCCTAGAACTGAATGGGGGCAGCCTGATCTGCAGGGAGTATGGAATTTCTCATCCAGTATACCCATGGAAAGGCCCAAGCATTTTGGTGAGCGCGAATTTCTAAACGAAGAAGAAATAACCGCAGTATTAGCACCGCCGGGTGTCACGGAAGAGGGCGATGCTGAACAAGCACCTTTGCCTGCTGGGGAAGTGGGCAAAACCTACGATGATTTTTGGAATGAGCAAACCGTTCAACGTAGCTCTTACCGTACATCGCACATAATTTATCCAAAGAATGGCCGTGTACCGCAGCTCAAAGATGGCGTTGTTGTGCAGTTTGGAACTAGAGGTTCTGATAAAACAGCAGAAAGACCTGCCAGACACTTGGCTCGTGGTATTGGGATAGACGGTCCTGAAGATCGAGGCCTTTCCGAAAGGTGCTTGGTGGGTTTCAACGCCGGGCCGCCTTTTACGCCAAGCGTGTACAACAATAATGTTCAGATTTTTCAGAACGCAGACACGGCCGTAATCATGACTGAAATGATTCATGAGGCGCGTATCGTTCCGCTTTACGAATCAGTAGATGACTTGGTATCACTACATGATGATATTCGCCTGTACTCGGGCGATTCCCGAGGGTATTGGGAAGGGGATACTTTGGTTGTGGTGACCAAGAATTTTAACAGTCTCACGGCAAGTTTTGGTGGACTAGCGGCAGATTCTGGGTTGCCTGGTACGGCTTATGACAAAGTCCTAACCGAAAAATTCAGTAGGGTAGGGCCCTCTACAATCGATTATGAATTTACGGTTGATGACCCAGCTACTTACACCGACAAGTTCACTGGAATAATTCCAATCGCTGAAGTCGATGGTTTGCTTTATGAGTACGCGTGCCATGAGGGCAATTATGCAATGTTGTATATGTTGAGGGGCGCAAGAGTGCAAGAAGCCGGTGCGCTAGATACGGCCAAGTAGTCTTTAGATGCAAAGCCCCGCACAAACTTCGTAGGGGCGAATTTAAAAATTTAAAATATAACGGAATTTACACAGATCAATATCATTGAAGTGGAGTAAGAATATGTTGAACGCAGGCAGTTTGATAATAGTCCGAGGGCTAGTAGCGGCTATGTTGCTAGCAATGGGTGCGCAGGCATTCGCTCAGGGTTTACCGAACCCTTATCGAACAGTCCCTGGCTGGGCAAAATTCTCCGATGGTCGAGTAATGGGGGCGGTTGGCGATGTCGCTATAGATCCCGATGGAAAACATGTCTGGGCAGTTGTTAGATGCGATGCGCCGCGCGCCAATTTCGGTTACGAATGTGTAGACTCAGATTTAGATCCGATTCTAAAGTTTGATCCCGATGGCAATTTTGTCGACAGTTTTGGTGCCGGCTTGTTCATATGGCCACACGGGCTGGATGTTGATTCTGAAGGCAACGTATGGGTAACTGAGTCAGTGCGTCGCGATAGGCTACCGGCTGGCGACCCTAGAGCGCACCAAGTCATTAAGTTTAGCTCTACTGGAGAGGTTCTAATGGTTTTGGGCACCCCAGGAGAAGAAGGCAGTAGTAACGATCATTTCACTTCTCCTTCCGATGTGGTGATTGGCGACAATGGCGATATCTTTGTAGCGGATGGACACAATAACGACGGTAATAACCGTGTTGTGAAATTTGCCAGTGATGGCACCTTCATTAAGTCTTGGGGAAAAACAGGTTATGCTCCAGGCGAATTTAGAGCACTTCATACCATCGCGATTGATAATGATGGGAAAGTCTATGTAGGTGATCGTTCGAATAGTCGAACACAAATATTTACTCAGGAAGGAGAATTCCTAGCTGTATGGACGCAGTTTGGACGGCCAAGCGGAATATCTTTTGATCAGCGCGGCAATATTTTTGTGGCTGATTCTGAGTCTGACAATATTGAGAATCCGGGATGGGAGATGGGAATAAGAATCGGTGATGCCCAATCGGGTTGGGTAAACCATTTTGTCTTAACACCTTATGCCGATCCAAGTGTCGTATCAGGAGTAGGTGCAGAGTTTGTAGCCGTGGATGCAGAAGGCAATATGTATGGCGGTGAACCAATGGGTCGAAATATTCAAAAGTACATACGAGTTCGCCCTTAGTTTTACTCACACCTTAGAGAGTGAAGAGGAAGTAGCTTGGTCATTCAAATGATTCGATACTAAGATCTTTTGAATGACGGGCCTGTACCTGGCTTTCGCGCTGAATAGTTTGAATATCTCCTAATTTTTTTTAAAGCCCAGCAACTCAGCCTTCTAGCATTGGGTAGATAGTCTGTAGTTAAGCACACATGAAATAGTAAATAGGAACGCCGTGGATGATAAATGCGAGTAGAAAAATTTCGAAACTCATTCTTGCTGCAGGTAGTCTTGCCTGCATGCCGATTGTGCTGGGCCAAACCGGCACAAGTGTAAACGAAGGCGACTGGCCGAATATACATGGAGAAATTTCATCGCAGCGTTACTCCCCGCTTGATCAGATCAACACAGAAAATGTCGCTGATTTGGAAATAGCCTGGAGGTTCTCGACGAAGAGCTTCGGGCCTGCTACTGACTACGTGAACCCTTCAACGCCGATCGAAGTGGACGGGATCCTCTACGCCAATGTAGCCAGCACAAGAAACGTGGTCGCACTTGATGCAATTACTGGGCAGATACTCTGGCTTTATCGCTATCAGGAAGGTGACCGTTTCGACGAAGCTCCGCGTAAGGGCTCCGGTAGAGGGGTTTCTTTTTGGACCGATGGTGTCGCGCAGCGCATTATCGATGTCTCTCCGGGTTATTTGATGGTTTCTCTCGACGCCAAAACAGGTATCCCAGATCCGAACTTCGGTAATAATGGGGTCGTGGACTTGTTCGTAGGTGTTCGTAACGGCGACGACCCCCGCTATGCCTACCCCGAAATTGGTTTGTCAGCGCCTCCCTTGGTTATGAACGATGTAATTGTAGTAGGGGCAGCACACAGAGGAGGTGGCCGACCGCGCTCCAAGTTTAATACTAAGGGCGATGTTCGAGGCTATGATGTGCAAACTGGAGAGCTACTGTGGACCTTTCATACCATTCCAGAGCGTGGCGAGATTGGCTTTGAGTCTTGGATAACCGGAAACGACATAACTGGTAATACCGGTGTATGGGCGGCCATTTCAGGCGATCCTGAATTAGGTCATGTTTATCTGCCGACCGAAGCTGCTACTAGCGATGCCTATGGGGGTGAGCGACACGGTGACAATTTATTCTCCAGCTCGATTGTAGCTGTAGATGTTAAGACAGGTGAGCGTCAGTGGCACTATCAGCTCATTCACCATGATATATGGGACTACGATGTGCCATCGCCTCCGATAGTCGCGGATTTGCCTAATGGGCAAAAAGTCGTCATGTCGGTGACCAAGCAGTCATGGGTCTATACCTTCGACAGAGAAACCGGCGAGCCCATTTGGCCGATTGTAGAGCGTCCAGTTCCAGTCGGCGATGTGCCTGGTGAATGGTATTCTCCAACTCAGCCATTTCCGACCAAACCCGCGCCATTTGACAGGCAGGGCTTCACCGAAGATGACTTGGTGGATTTTACACCTGAGCTTAGAGCTTTGGCTCTAGAGGCTATTCAGGATTATCGCCTCAGCCCATCTATTTATACACCACCCTCTCTGACCGATGCCTCAGACGGCACACGTGGCACGCTCTCCTTGCCTAATGCAACCGGTGGAAGTAATTGGGAAAGCTCAGCGCTAGATCCAGAGACAGGCATTCTCTACGTTCCTTCAAGAACGCAATTGGGTGTCATGACGTTGGCAAAATATGATGGGTCAGACTTGGATCTTAGTCAGGGATTTGGGGTGCGTGTTCCCCGGATTCGAGGGCTGCAGCTTGCTAAGCCTCCTTATGGCAGAATTACTGCGATAGACATGAACTCAGGCGATCATCTGTGGATGATCGCGAATGCCGACACACCCGAAAGCATGACTAATCACCCTTTGTTGCAAGATGTTGATCTTCCGAGAACTGGTGTGCCAACCCGTGCTGGGGTCCTACTTACTAAAACTTTGCTCTTCGTCTTTGAGGGTACCGGTGCCGCTGGTGCCAGCCCGATTATGCGAGCAGTAGACAAGCAAACCGGTGAAATCCTCGCCGAGATAGATTTGCCAGCTAATCAAACAGGTCTTCCTTTCACCTATGAGCATAATGGAAAGCAATACGTGGCAGTGTTTGTAGGTGGTGGAAGAGATGCTGCTGAGTTAGTTGCTTATGCTTTGCCGTGATGTGTTGGATGAGCGATGGCTTGTCTCGTTGGCTATGTTCTACGTTAAGTAGCAAATAGGTTCGAGATTAGGTGAACGACGACCACAAAAATTAATTCAATTCTGACTACATAGTCTCTAGGTAGTGTCATCCCTGTGTTTTTCTCATGAAGGAAACACTCGGCTGAAAATTTGGCCTCTTCTAAAGACCCGAGCTCCCCAAAAGATACACAACTCACATTATGAGCGCTGAAGAAAACGTCTACCGTCTAATTGTTGCTTGCCCGGACAAAGTAGGAATTGTCGCGGCTGTCAGTCAGATAGTAGCCGACCATGGAGGTTGGTTGCTAGAGTCAAATTACTTCTCTGATCACGAAACCGGATGGTTCTTTATGCGTAATGAAATACGTGCAAGCTCCTTGCTGATAGATTTGCAGGAGTTTAGACGTAGCTTTACACCTATCGCTGAGAAGTACTCGATGAAATGGTATATCCGAGATACGGCAATTCAGCAGAAGGTCGTACTATTAGCGAGTCACGCATCTCATTGTTTGGCTGATCTATTACACCGTTGGCATAGTGATGATCTAGATTGCGAAATTCCGTGTGTAATATCTAATCATCAAAACTTGCGTTCTATGGTTGAATGGCATGGGATTTCCTTTATTCACGTGCCTATAGGAAAAATTCAAAAACGACCGGCATTCGAAAAAATAATGGAGTTAATCGATTCGCACGGTGCGGACACAATAGTGTTAGCACGGTTTATGCAAATTATCCCACCGGACATGTGTGGAAAATACAAAGGCCGGTTACTCAATATTCACCATAGTTTCTTGCCTTCTTTTGTTGGAGCTAACCCTTATGAAAAGGCATATGAAAGAGGAGTCAAGCTGATCGGTGCAACCAGTCACTATGTGACCGAAGACCTAGATGAAGGACCTATAATAGAGCAAGATGTAATGAGAGTTGGGCATCGTCATAAAAAAGAAGACTTAGTACGCTTGGGCAAGGATGTTGAGAAGACAGTACTAGCGAGAGCGCTGCGTAACCATTTGGAAGACCGAGTTGTGGTACAGGGGTCGAAGACGGTCGTTTTTGACTAGATAGCACTCTAAAGTTTCCTCTATACGCGCTTAGCAGGGGATACGATATTGATTGTAGCGACTGACTGCTAGGTTGTTTCTGATGCTGGGTAGTGCGATTGGGTTGAACTTTATGCGCTGAAGACCTCTCCGATAAATGCACTGAATTGAGCGCTGTACTCGAAGGAATGGGCTGAAAAGAATGTGAAAGTAAAGCTTAAGGTGGCGTGAGTTAGCCCATCATTGAAAAAGCCATCGCAAGTTCATCCTTCAGGCACTTATGCAATATCTGAAAGAGAATTTTTATATAGCCTCTAATAGGTTGGTACCAGTGGGCGGACTTGAACCGCCACTCCCGTGAAGGAACCGGATTTTGAATCCGGCGTGTCTACCAATTTCACCACACTGGCATTAATCGAGCTGTGCTTGGTTGAATGAGCGAATAAGGCGTCAACCGCGATACCTCCTTCGTTCTTCTCTGTTCGCAGTATATCCCTAAAATTTTAGGTATACCGTAAATAGATTAGAAACGGCTCTAGTCCAAACAATCCGATCATTATACCAATCGCGCCTGATCCTGCAATTGCTGTCTCTGCGTGGCTTAAGGCCTTTTATCAGTTCGTCAGGCGGCATGGCAAACTCTTTCCTTGGGGACAAATATTATATAG
Organism: Gammaproteobacteria bacterium; assembly: GCA_029253585.1. GTDB lineage: Bacteria > Pseudomonadota > Gammaproteobacteria > Pseudomonadales > Pseudohongiellaceae > UBA9145. The sequence goes on along the minus strand of JAQWZF010000033.1, from coordinate 71,675 downwards.
GCTTGCCATCCTCTCAATTCGATCGAAAAGTTGTCCAAAGAAATGCAGATTAGTGATTTTCATTACGACCTACCCGCGGAACTCATTGCCAATTATCCGACGGCAAAGCGCAGTGCCAGTAGGTTATTGAGTCTGGACGCCTCTATCGGGAAAATCCGGCATCAAAAGTTTACTGAATTTCTGGATTTGGTGGAGCCTGAGGATCTGCTGGTCTTCAACAACACGCGGGTAATACCGGCTCGTCTCTTTGCGCAGAAGGAATCTGGCGGGAAAGTAGAGATATTGATCGAGCGAGTCTTGGATGAAAACAAGGTTATGGCGCAGTTGCGTGCCAGTAAGTCTCCAAAGCCGGGCGTGCGCTTGGTTTTTCCTTCGGATGGAGATTCAATCCCAGGCGCTGTTATTCAGGGGCGAGAGAACGAGTTTTTTCTTCTCCAGTTTGATGAAGATGTCGACCTTCCAGGCCTGCTGACCCGGGAAGGGCGTATGCCTCTGCCCCCCTATATAAGACGCAGCGATGAAAGGGTCGATGCCGAGCGCTACCAGACCATCTATGCAGAAAAGGAGGGTGCCGTAGCGGCTCCCACCGCCGGGCTGCATTTCGACGAAGAATTAATGGAGGCACTGCGCAGTAAAGGCGTGGACATGGCCTATCTCACTCTGCATGTTGGCGCCGGCACCTTTCAGCCGATTCGCGTCGATAATGTGTTAGACCATCAAATGCATAAGGAATTGGTGGATATCGATGCGCAGGTTTGCCGTCAGGTCGATGCTTGCAGAGCCAGAGGAGGTCGTGTCATCGCAGTAGGCACCACAACGGTGCGTAGCCTGGAGAGTGCCGCTAAAGATTCCCGGCTGGCCCCGTTTCATGGCGAAACGGATATCTTTATCTACCCGGGTTATGAGTTTCAAATCGTGGATGCAATGGTGACCAACTTTCATCTATCGGAATCGACCCTATTGATGCTGGTGAGCGCGTTCTCGGAGAAGACTATGCTGCTTGAAGCGTACCGGGAAGCGGTTGCGCAGAGGTACCGCTTCTACAGCTATGGCGATGCCATGTTTATCTACCATTCAGGTGGACCGGCACAGTCCTAGTGTGCCGCGCCGAACTCTCCTATTTAGGTAGTTTCTGATATACTTCGCGGCCCAAATAGCTGAAATAGTGGTAATTTGCCATTATTTTTCTCTACCTATTGTTACTAAATTAGCACCAAACTATTACCCAATTTTACTAAACCATTATCCAAATTGACTAAACTAAAAGGATTGAGCCAAAAGATGAAAGCACCCGTGCGAGTCGCTGTTACAGGAGCAGCAGGACAAATTAGTTATTCTCTCTTATTCCGAATTGCCTCTGGCGAAATGCTGGGTAAAGACCAGCCCGTCATATTGCAGCTGCTTGAGATCACGCCTGCCCTTGAGGCTTTGGCGGGCACGGTTATGGAAATAGAAGACTGTGCATTTCCATTAGTTGCAGGGATCACTCAGTCAGATGACCCAAACATTGCTTTCAAAGATGCTGACTATTGTCTGCTAGTTGGTGCGCGGCCTCGTGGTCCGGGCATGGAGAGAAAAGACTTGTTGAAGGCGAATGCTGCAATATTCTCTGTGCAGGGTAAGGCTATCAATGATAACGCCAGCGCATCTGTGAAGGTGCTGGTTGTCGGCAATCCTGCAAATACCAATGCACTCATTGCCTACCGCAATGCCCCGGATCTGCAGCCGGGCCAATTTACTGCAATGACTCGCCTCGATCACAACCGTGCGATTGCTCAGTTAGCCAACAAGACTGACAAGCACAATACTGATGTTGACGGTCTGATTATCTGGGGCAATCACTCAGCGACGCAATATCCAGACATTAATCACGCCACTGTCGATGGTAGCCAGGCGACGGAACTAGTCGACGAGGCGTGGACATTAGACGAATTCATTCCTACGGTTCAGCAGCGTGGAGCGGCTATTATTAAGGCGCGCGGCCTTTCTAGCGCTGCCTCTGCTGCGAACGCGGCTATCGAGCATATGCGAGATTGGGCTCTGGGCACTTCCGGTAAAACCGTAAGCATGGGCATTCACAGCGATGGTAGCTATGGCGTCGAGAAGGGCCTTATCTACTCTTTCCCGGTGGTCTGTGAGGGCGGCGAATACAAAATCGTTCAGGGGCTTGAGATTAGTGAAGTGAGTCAGTCGCTAATGGATAAGTCAGAAACAGAGCTTAAAGAAGAGCGCGATGGCGTTGCGAGCTTGCTTCCCTAGTTTGGGGGGTTGCTCATTTGGTATTAGGCTAGACTGGGTGGCTGGCTCGAGGTTCTCTCTAAAGCTATTTCGAGAACCTTGCTAGGGTGATCAATGGGCAGCGTCTGCTTAGCTATTAACTTAAGCGGCGCTGTTTTCGTTTTGGCTACTCTTACTCATGGAGGCGCGTAGTGAGCAGCAGTACTATTGATCTAATCCGTAGCAAGCAGTTCTGGGTATTCCAGCTGCTGGGCTGGTCTGCGTGGGTGGTGATGTCGGTGTTGCGCGATATTATCGTTGTGCCCCCCGAGTATATTTTTTCTCGGGCGTTAGTATCCGGAGCCAGTGCAATTCCTGCGATGGTGTTAACGGCAGGTCTGCGCTCTCTCTACAAACTGGTCTGGGAGCGCGGCTTTGTAGTGCGCTTCCTGGTTGCCTGGTTTGGTTCCCTATTGGGCGCCTTAATTTGGCAGCCAATCAGGAACTACATCTCTTTTATTCCGTTTGGAGAGATGCTGAGCCTTTCAGATGCCAGTGCCGAAGTTCTCTTCGACAATCTGTTTAGCAGTTCCTTTCCCCTGCTTCTGTTGTGGAGTGGTCTGTATTTTATTATCAAATACTATCAACTGTTTCAGGCCGAAAAGGAGAAGAGCCTGCGCTCTGAATCTCTAGCTCACGAAGCGCAGCTGTTGATGTTGCGTTACCAGCTTAATCCTCATTTCCTATTCAATACCCTCAACGCCATCTCAACCTTGGTTTTGTCATCGGCAAATGACAGGGCGAATGAGATGCTGACTAAGCTAAGCAAGTTTCTGCGTTACTCCCTCGATCATTCCCCATTGGATAAGGTGAATCTGGTCCATGAGCTGGAGACATCGAGGTTGTATCTGGATATCGAGAAGGTAAGATTTGCAGAACGGTTGCGGCTGGATATAGACATCGAGACTCGCGCCGAGCGTGCTATGGTCCCGACCATGTTGCTGCAGCCCTTAATAGAAAATTCCATTAAATATGCGATCTCGCAGTCGGAAAGCGGGGGCACTATTCGAATTAGCGCCAAGGTGAGAGACAATACGCTGGTAGTCCATGTGGCAGATGATGGGCCCGGAGTGCCAGAGCTTGATGGAGAAAGTGATGGTTCAGCATTCTCTCAAGGCGTGGGAATTAGTAATATTAGAAATCGCCTACAAGAGATCTATTCAGGCGAACATAAATTGATATTTAGCAATGCTGAGACTGGCGGCTTAATTGTAACGGTTGAAATCCCCTATGACAGGCAATGACACAAATATACTGAAGGCGATTATCGTCGATGATGAGGAGCTGGCCAGACAGGGGCTAGAGATGCGCCTGAGTGCAATAGAGAACGTGCAAATCGTCAAGAGTTGTGCCAATGCGAAGGAGGCGCTGCAGGCTATTGCCGAGCTAGAGCATGATCTCGTCTTTCTCGATATACAAATGCCCGGTAAGACTGGGCTGGAAATGATTGGCGAGATCCAGGCTGATATTTTGCCGATGATTGTGTTCGTGACTGCCTATGATTCGTTTGCAGTAGACGCCTTTAAAATACATGCGATCGATTATTTGCTAAAGCCGGTTGAGAATGAGCGTCTGCTAGAGGCGGTAGCGAAAGCACGTCAGCACAAATTGCAAGTAGATGCAGCTAGGGAGAAGCAGCGGTTATTGAATCTGCTAGTGAGTCTCACCGGTAAATCCTTTGCCGCAATAAGTGAGCTATCAGAGGGGGAAGATCAATCTGTGGAGCACGCAGATCGTCTCGCCATCAAGGACGGCTCATCAATTACTTTCGTACGAATCAAAGATATCGACTGGGTGGACGCAGCGGGCGATTATATGTGCGTACACGTTGCCGGTGCGACGCATATCATGCGAACCACGATGAAGGAACTTGAGTCGAAGCTAGATCCAGCTATATTTCAGCGTGTTCATCGATCGACTATCGTGAATCTGCGCAGGGTGGAAAAGGTTTCCTCACATATCAACGGCGAGTTTCATCTGACCCTGAGTTGCGGCTCATCGTTAAAGATGAGCCGTTCCTATAAGGAGAAGATTAAGCACTTCTTCTAGCGTCTATTTCTGCAGTGCTCTCTCGAGAAACTCAAGGCGGTCTTGCCCCCAGAACAACTGCTCGCCCAGCCGGTAACTCGGCGCGCCAAACACGCCAAGCTCAACGGCTCTCTTGCTGTCCTCGGCAATGGTCTGTAGCGCGCTTTCGCCGTTGCTAAGCAGCGCATCTCCGTTCAGGTTGTTTTCCTCGGCAAGGTCTAGCAGTGTGTCGCGGTCGCTGATGTCGCGCTCCTCTAACCAGCATGCCTTGAGGCAGGCTCCGGCAAAGTTTACGGCTGCCGTCCTATCGATTTCTCGAAGATTCACGACCATGGTGGCGGCAAGCTTGTCGCTGACGGGGAAATGCTTTGGTTCCAAATTCAATTGCACGTTCAAGTGCTCGCGCCAACGACGTAGCTCCTGCATTCGATAGTCTTTGCGCTGATTCGATCGTTTTGGCAGGGGTATACCGCCAGTGCTGGGGAAGATCACACTAAAATCCACTGGCCATATAGTGATCTTAGCGTCGCTGTTCTGCGCCATTTTTATGATCCTCTCATGACCCAGATAAGACCATGGCGAAATGAGTGACAGGTAATAGTCTATAGTTTTAGTCACGGTGATTTCTCCGAAAATTTAACTTTGAATATGGGTGAGGGGAAGTTCGGTCGTGCTAAGAACTTCTCGCAGGATAAAACTGGAGTGTACGTCGGTGACGCCTTCGATCTTGGTTATCTTATTCAACAGGAATTCCTGGTAGTACTCCATATCCGGTACGAAGACCTTTAGCTGATAGTCCGCCGACTGGCCGGTGATTAGCAGGCATTCTGTAACCTCGGGAAAGCTGCGCACCTTCTCTTCGAAGATTTCAAAGCGATCGGGGGTGTGGCGATCCATGCTGATCTGAATGAGCGCGATTAGTTTAAGCTCCAGTTTCGAGGCGTCCAGCAAGGTTACCTGGTGCTTGATAATTCCACTATCTTGCAGTTGTTTGACACGACGCGCGCAGGGAGAGGGAGAGAGGCCGATCTTCTCGGCGAGCTCCAGATTGGTAATCGCCCCATTGCGTTGTAGCTCTTGCAAAATCCTCTTGTCTAGCTTGTCCAACCGCATCGCCGCGCCCTGTGTCTTGAGTGATCTAAGAGAGTAAAATCGATGTTATTCTATAAATTGGCATAAATGAATAAAAATATTTATATAAATAGCTAATATCACCAATAAAAACGAATTATGAGGCAATTTAGTCGTAGAAAAGCCAAGGGACTTGCTCTATTCTAGGCAGCCTCAAAGTTCGGGTGACTAGCTAAACAGGCTGATCGTCAAGATTCAGAGTCTCAAAAGGACGTAGTGAATCGAGTTGTTGAGAAAGACCGCACCGGGTTTCAAACTAAATCTACTGAGTGAGGAAGTATCCGTGTTCGATCATAGTAAATACAAACCGTTTAAGACTATCGACATACAAGATAGGACTTGGCCGAACCAGGTCATCACCGAGGCACCTATCTGGTGCAGCGTAGACCTGCGTGATGGAAATCAGGCGCTGATCGAGCCTATGTCAGTGGCGCAGAAAAAGAAGATGTTCGAGCTTCTCGTTTCTGTTGGCTTTAAGGAGATTGAGGTCGGTTTTCCTGCTGCTTCGCAGCCAGACTTCGATTTTGTTCGCAGTCTTATTGAAGAGAATAAAATTCCAGATGACGTAACTATACAGGTTCTCACTCAGGCACGACCTGCATTGATTCAGCGAACCTTCGAATCCTTGAGGGGAGCAAAGAAAGCGATTCTTCATGTCTACAACTCGACTTCCGTCGTTCAGCGCGAGAAAGTTTTTCGTACCGACAAGGCGGGCATCATCGAAATTGCAGTGGCGGGAGCGCAGGAAGTCCAGCGCTGTGCTGATCTGGCGCCAGATACGGATTGGAGGTTTCAATATTCCCCGGAGAGTTTTACCGGCACAGAGATAGAATTTTCGGTCGAGGTTTGCGACGCTGTGGCTAACATCTGGAAGCCTACGGTAGAGAAACCCATTATTTTTAATCTGCCTTCCACGGTAGAGGTGTCGACACCGAATGTGTATGCGGATCAGATTGAGTGGTTCTGTCGCAATATACAGAACAGGGAAGCGATAATTGTTAGTTTGCATACACATAACGATCGAGGCTGCGCTGTTGCGGCTGCGGAATTAGCCGTTATGGGTGGTGCTCAGAGAGTCGAAGGGACGCTGCTGGGCAACGGCGAACGCACTGGCAATATGGACATCGTGGTTATGGCGATGAATCTCTATAGCCAGGGCGTCGATCCGCAGCTTGATCTGCGTGATATGGACAAAATTGTTTCGGTGGTTCGTGAGTGCACGCAGATCGATGTGCATCCGCGACAACCTTATTCTGGCGATCTGGTATTTACCGCATTCTCGGGTTCCCACCAGGACGCTATTAAGAAATGTCTCGATATTTATAAGGAAGGTGAGACATGGGAGATCGCCTATCTTCCGATCGATCCCCGTGACTTGGGTCGCACCTATCAGGATGTTATCCGTGTGAATAGTCAGTCGGGTAAGGGTGGTATCGCCTATGTGCTGGCCAACAAATTTGGCTTTGAATTGCCGCGCTGGCTGCAAATAGAATTTAGTCGAGTCGTGCAGCAAGCGACCGAGGTGAGCGGGCAGGAAATTCAGCCCGACGAAATCTGGAACCTTTTTAACCGGCATTATCTGACTAGCGACAAGGTGATCAGCCTCGAAGATTTTAGTATTTCAAAATCGGCAGGGCGCGAGACATTTACTGCCAAGATAGATTATTTTGGTGATGAGATGGCTATCAGTGGTGAGGGCGATGGTGTGTTGGATGCCTTCGTGGTTGGTCTCAAAGAAGCGATCAAAATCGATTTTGAAATTATGGAATATGGCGAACATGCGCTTGGTCAGGGTGCCGACGCAGAAGCGGTAACCTACATACAATTAAAGTGTGATGGAGGGCGTTACACCGGTGTTGCGATCAGCAAGGACATCATCGCCTCTTCGCTCAATGCATTAATGGGGGCGGCCAGTGAACTGCTTAGCGAGCAGCGTGCCGCAGCCTAGATCTTTTTCTTGAGCCTTCTAGCTCTCAATGTGTCCAGGTCCAGCATAGAGCGCAGGAAAAGCAGCCGGCTCGTCAAGCCCAGATAGATTGCTCACGAGGCGATAACTTCTTGGGGGGAGGCTGGGTAAGACGAATTGGCTGCCTGCGCTTTGCCAGATAAAAGTTGCTGTTGTTGGCGGTCTTGCTCTTCATGTAATGTAAGTGAATTATTAGTTAAGCTCATTCTTAGTTTAGTCCATTCTCAAGCTAGCCCCTCAGGCAGACACCGCACATGCTCAACTTTATCACAGCGGCTTCAATGTCATCCTTCTTCTTCGGCTTGTTCGGCGTAAGTTGGGAGTCAGTCGATGACAAGATTCGACGAGAATTTCCCAGTGTAAAATCAATTTCAACAGACCAGCTTCGGTCTCGCTATGAAGATGCCGGCGAAATTTTTCCCCTTGTGATCGATGTGAGAGAGGTGGATGAGTTCGGTGTCAGCCATCTTGGCGATGCCATTAATCTTGAGACTGCACAGGCCATAGCAGACATAGTCGCGCAGCGGGGGCTGGGCAAGGAGACAGAAATTGTTGTCTATTGTTCCGTAGGTTACCGGTCGGCTGCAGTGGCCGCCGATCTCCAGGAGCTTGGCTTCACTCGGGTATTGAATCTAGAGCACTCCTTATTCGATTGGGCCAACAAGGGCTATCCTATGATCGATTCCAACGGCAGCACAGACAAGGTACACACCTTCAACAGGGTGTGGAGCGTTCTAGTCGACGATTCGTTACACGCCTATCCCGCTAAGTAATTTAAGCTCTGTACAAACTATTCTCTCTTAGCTTGCGACTTACTCTCTAAAACCAGTATCCTGTTTTTATGCATAAAAACGCTACGCGGCAACAGGATGGGGATTCCATGAGTCTTATAGACGAAGACGAAGCGCTAATATCAGCGGCTCTTAAGGGGTCGGCCTATGCATGGGAAAAATTGGTGAAGCGCTATGAGTCGAAAATCTACAACCATGGATTACGTCTTACCGGGAATTCCAGTGATGCGATGGACCTAATGCAGGAGGTGTTTCTGGGGGTCTATAGAAATCTTCATAGATTCAGAGGCGATGCGAAATTTAGTAGCTGGATCTTCAGAATCGCCCATAACAAAGCGGTGGATATGAATCGCCGTAAGCGACTAATGACATCAACTCCAAAATTTTCCAGTGAAGATGAAGGCGATGAGTTTGAAAAATTTCCTGGCCAGACAAACTTGGAGCCAGAATATAGATTGGGCTCTCAAGAATTAAATACTCGAATATTAACTATGTTGAATGAGCTCAGTATGGATCAGCGTTCGATACTGGAGTTGAAAATTTTTCAATCCCTAACATTTGATGAGATCGCTGAGCTGCAAGACATATCGGCTAATACGGTAAAGACGCGCTTCTATAGCGCTCTAAAGAAATTGAAGGTAGTTTCGGAGAAAGAAAATGTCCTGTCCTAAGACACAATATCTATTGCAAGAATACTTTTCTGAGGATTTGTCAGCGGTAGCGCGTGATGAGTTAGATAGGCATCTATCGGTGTGTGCTCACTGCAACGCAGAGCTGGAGTCGGTATTGCTTGTGCAGCGAGACATGCAGCAATGGCAGGAACAAAGTGTTCCGCACTGGGACCGTGGGCGTGAATTGTTTCGGCGCGAACATCGAGCCGAGCGCCCGCTGTCGCGCCTCTGGTTGAGTTGGCAGTGGTTACCAACGGCTGCATCTCTAGCCATGCTCTGTGCACTCCTTTTTAATGTGAGCGTAGTTAGTAATGAATCCGGTTTCTCTGTCTCATTCGGTGGATCGGCGGGGGCGAATATAGATCTTCCTGCTCAACTGGCTCAGTTCGAGCAAGCCCAAAGGGATGAGATGCAGCTGCTCGTCGCGCGGATCGAAAGCCGTCAGGACAGTAATAATGTGCAATTGTTACAGGCGGTTATGGAACAGACCCAACAGTCTACGGCGGATAGCTTCGATCAGATGTATGCCTATTTTGAGCAGCAGCGCCTATTGGATCTGCAAGACATGCGGGCAGGTTATGAGCAATTGGTGGATAGTGACTACGAGACGATTCGATCTCTGCAACAGTTAGTAAATTATGTGGGTTATCAGGGCGAGATTCGATAAGGGGGGTTTGGCTATGTTGAAAGTGATTAGACATAACTTGGTCGTAGCAATGATAGCGATGAGCGCCGTTTCCGCGAGTGCCCAAGATCAACAGTTAGAGAGTTTGCAGAGAAACATCGATATATTTTCAGGCGTACTTGAAGATGCTTTGGACTTCGAAGAGGCGAAGGGCCTCTTCGGCTTGAGTCTAGGCGGCATCGAAAGTACCTATCTCATTGGTCAGGGAGTGGTACTGGATGTGCGAACGCCATTGGCAAATAGTCGCAACCGATTGAACTTGGCATCCCTAAATACTGCTATGCAATCTCTGCAATTTCGGGGAAATCCGTTCGAGTCAATTGCGAGGGCGCAGTCTGCACCGATACAGGCGTCACCGATAATGGCGCTGCGCAGTGAATCGGCTGACTCCTCCAGTTTCTATTCTGAAATGATGGATAGAGTTGCGAACGTTGACTATTCGTTGATTGTAAACAACGCTATTGCTCAGGCGAACGAATCCGCACGTTCATTGCGTTCTCTAGGCTCTGTCGACGAAAGTGACTATGCTCTATTACGCAGCGACATCGAGGCCCTGCGCGCAGATTTGAGGCAGAAGATGCAGGGGCTAAGAGAGGTCGAAGCACAGATTAGGGAGTCGACTTCCCAGGCGATTGCAGAGTCGCAGATCAATGAAGAGATCAGGAGCAAGCTCGATGCCGTTGTGGCACAAATAGAGCCCCTGCGTGAGCAGGCAGTTGCGAAGGCGGCCGAGTTAAAACTGCGTAGTGAGCAGGCAGAACAGGCGTACTCGCAGCGATGGGAGCAAGATGTCGAAGCCTTCGAGGATAAGCTCTATCTGGCAGTGTGCGACTATGGCTCGACCTTGCGTGAACTGCCCCTTGATGAGCGTGTTTCAATAATTCTCACAGGGCTGGGGGAGCAGGGCGAAGACCAGCGCCGTACTGATAAAATTCATGTCTTTAGCAAAGCCGATTTGCTGGAATGTCAGACGGGTGACATTTCAGTTGCAACATTGCGAGAGCGATCGGATCAGTACAGCTACTAGGGTCCGCCGTTTCTGTGCCTCGACTAGAACGGAGCGCCGGTGATGTTAACATCGGCGGGCGCAGACTGCTTGGCCGTGTCTGCAGCCTGATAAAGCCTTGTGATAATCAACAGCACGCCGGGAATATCTAGCAGGTTGATGTCATCAAAGATCAGCTTGCGGCGTATACGCTCCCTCGCCGTGAACAGCTGGTCCTGGTTTGTAAAGTTGAGGAAGGTGAAGTCCTCGTCTTCAATACCCCAATTACTCGATATAACCTCCTGCCCGACACCGCCATTCAGGCGCTGGAATGGGTAGAACCATCTGCCGCCAGCATAGCCAGACTCATAGGTAATAATATTGCCATCCGGGTAGTACCAGGTCTCATCGAATGCCCGGAAATAGTTGGTTGCCATAGCGCCATTCGGCCAGAATAAAGCCTGATCACCGTGCATCCAGTGATAGGCCATTATTCTGCCGTTTGGGTAGTAGATGGTTGTATCTTCCCCCGGTTTGGCCATAAACAGCTGCCCGTTTGGGAAATACCATGCCTGGTGGTAGAGGTCATTGGAGATCAATGATCCATTCCCGTAGTAGCTATTGCCGCGCCTATAGCCAGTTAGAATCACCGGCTGGCAGGCTAATTGATTCAGTTCGGCCAGTGCATCGACCATGATATGCATCTCACCGACATCATCAAAGTCGGCGGGTAGCATGGTGTTCAGCGAAACCATCTTTGCCATAAATTCCAGCGTTGCACAGGCGCTGCTTACATTAGCAGAGCCTTCTCGGGCGAAAAGCGCGGGAGAAAAGCTCAGCAATAGCGAAAGTGCTAGTAATCGAGCATATCTCATGGGTTGTCTCTTGTTTCAGTTTTGCTCAGTTGCACTATAGCGACACATAGTTGCGTTCAAACTGTGTCGAAAGTTCTCAAATACTACCTCTGCTAATGTGAACACCGACTTAATATCCCCCAAGCCCAGTAGATTCGCGCCAATTCCGAATTTTGGCTTGGTCTGAGACGAAAATTGCTTATACTATGCACTCTCTAAATTGGTGTTAGATGCTGCGCACCAAGCTGGCTTAGTCAGAGTAAGTCCCTAAAAATAAAAAGGCATATTTAAGGAGAACCAAATGGACTGCCCTAAATGCAATTCTGAAATGCAGGAGCTAAAGATTGAGACACTGCATGGTCAGGTAATGATAGATAAGTGCAATAGCTGTAAAGGTCTGTGGTTCGACAACGGCGAGGCAGAACAACTGAAGGGCGACTGGATGGCAGATTTTGCTGACAGCGGCGATCCTGAGGTTGGCAAGACGTACAACACAGTTCGTGATATTCAGTGCCCGCGATGTGGCAAGAACATGACTAAGCTGAACGACTCGAAGCAGACACATCTGGAGTATGAGGCTTGTGAAGAGCACGGCATGTTTATGGATGCGGGTGAATTCACCGACTACAAACACGAAACCTTGCTAGATGTTTTTCGTGATGCCGTTGCCAAGATTAAGAGACGGCAGAGGTAATAGAATCGCCGCGGTCTTGAGTTAGCGGCATCAAGCAACGTCGTTACTATCGAGATAGCTGCAGTTTACGATTATGAAGAATGCCATTTGGGATGCAACCAAATGGCATTTTTTATTGCGCGCTGATCGAGGTTCGGAAATTTTCCTATGTCCGTCCAGGTGGCTGCGGCGTCGTGGAAATCTGAGCCTGCTGAAAGATAGAGCGACTTCTCCTCGGCCAAGCGAGCCAAGTAAGATTGTGTGTGAGGATCTATGTTGGAGTAACTTCCCTCGATCGCTTCCCCTCCACATTCCTTAAAATCGTCTAATAGTACGCTCAATTTGGTCTTGCTCAATGGATACCGTCCAGGGTGGGCAACAACGGCAATGCCTCCTGCATTGCGAATAGCAGTCACTCCCTCACTCATGCTAGAGCAAGTCGCAGCAGCGTAGACTTTTCCTCGCTTTCCCAGGTGGGATTTAAAGGCCTTCTGGCGGTTCTTGCAAATCTTCTCGTCTACGAGGAAGTCGGCAATATGGCTGCGCGTAATGGCGGTGCAGGGTAATGAACGCAGATAGGGCATGAGCCCATCGACGCCAAGCTTCTGTAGTTTTTCGTCGATAATCAGCGCGCGTTTTTCTCGTTCTGCTTGTTGAGATCCTAACAGTTTTTCTAAGTGATCGTGGTCCGAATCAATTAGTAGTCCGACAATATGAATCTCGCTGCTACCCCATAGGCAGGAAAGTTCTACACCGTTGATGATGTTTATTCCTTCGGCTTCAGAGCGCAGCAGGTCCAGGCCATCTACACAGTCATGGTCGGTGAGTGCTAGATGAGTCAACTGCTTCTCCCTTGCTCGTTGCAAAAGGAAAGAAGGTGACTGCTTGCCGTCTGAGAAATAACTATGACAGTGTAAATCGACTTTCATCTTTGTGCGTTACTCTCAAGGCGCTGCCGGCTGGGCTGGGCAGTAGCTGTGGTTTATAGGGCGAACTCCGATATAGATCAAGGCGCTGCAATAGAATAGCCCTCAACAGGGTCTTAAAGTTGAACTCATACGAGCCTGTGCTCCTACAGGCTACATAGTAGCCCCATGGTTGCAATGCTATATTTACAAAGCTACTCGGCTAGGCATCGTTCTTTCTAGGTTTGGTCGATAGTTTCAAAATGAGCGGTAATGGTAAACTAATGACGCACAGTAAAGTAGGACTAAGAGTCGCCGGGCTAGCAAACTCCAGCTCAGAGTCGCTCCTGATCGACGGGTGCATCCAGTTCATCGAACAGTGCGAACAAATCCTGGAAATGGTGTCCCAAGAGATCTATGTCGGCACTTCGCGGGGCAGTTCTTCGATTGCTGCCCATACTCGCCATATCCTCGACCGTTTCTACAGCTTCTTCTGTGAATTGCCGGCAGCTGCAATCGACTACGATGAGCGCATACGTGACAAGGAAATTGAGCGCAACTTAGAGGCAGCATGCCTCGCTCTGGCAACTATTGCCAGGAGGGTTGAGCAGCTCAAGCAGACTCTATTTGCAGAGGATCTAATAACGGTCAAGGAGTCTGTCCTGCCTTCCAGTCCCGCGGTTGAGATTAGCAGCACTGTAGAGCGCGAGATGATGGGTCTGATAACCCACAGTATTCACTATCTTGCCATTATCGCTCTCCAGGCCAAGGCCTTCGGTTATCCACTGAATGATGATTTCGGCAAGGCAGCCTCTACCCTAGTCTCCGAACGCGCATAGATCTCAAGCCCAGTCTTTTCGACTACTCCAATAGATGAGGCATATACTTGACTATTTTACTTAGGTATTCGATAATCTTCAGGGTTTACTAGGCACCGAGAAGACTTCCTATGCGTTTGACCACAAAGGGTAGATACGCGGTAACAGCAATGCTGGACTTAGCTCTGCATAAAAATCAGGGACCGGTGAGCCTTGCGGATATATCTCAGCGACAGGCTATATCGCTCTCTTATTTGGAGCAATTGTTTGCCAAACTTAGACGCGGCTCGTTGGTGAGCAGTGTTAGAGGCCCGGGTGGCGGCTATGAGCTGCAACGGGGTGCTGAGGCAATTTATATCGCTGAGATAGTCGATGCAGTAAATGAGTCGGTTGATACGACCAAGTGCAAAGGGGCAGGGGACTGCCAGGGTGGTGAGACCTGCTTAACCCATTATCTGTGGGAAGATTTAAGTCAACAGATTCATGCCTTTCTGGAGGGTATTAGCCTTGCAGATTTGGTAGCAAAGAATGAAGTGAAACGAATTTCGCAGCACCAAGACCGAAAACACCTAATTGTCAGCGAGAGTGTAGAAGACATTCGGGTCTTGGCCCCAAGCTTGTAGAGAAGTAACAGTAGTGGAGCAATCAATGCAATTTCCAATTTATTTAGATTATTCATCAACTACCCCGGTCGATCCGCGAGTCGCTGCAAAAATGGCAGAGTGTCTTACTCTTGAAGCCAATTTCGGCAACCCTGCATCGCGTTCGCATATGTTTGGCTGGAAGGCTGAAGAAGCTGTCGAAACAGCGCGTCGCCAGGTAGCCGATCTGATCAACTGTGATCCTCGAGAAATCGTCTGGACTTCTGGGGCTACAGAGGCAGACAACTTGGCTATAAAGGGCGCTGCTCATTTTTACGTAAAGAAAGGCAAGCACATCATTACTTCCAAGATTGAGCACAAAGCAGTGCTTGATAGCTGTCGTCAATTGGAGCGAGAGGGTTACGAAGTGACTTATCTTGATCCGACCGAGGCAGGATTAATCACGCCGGAAGCGGTAGCTGACGCAATTCGTCCCGATACCATCCTTGTTTCTCTAATGCACGTAAACAACGAGATTGGAGTAATAAACGATATCGCCGCGATTGGCAAGGTCACTCGTGAGCATAAGGTTATTTTTCATGTCGATGCGGCCCAGAGCACAGGAAAGATCGACATCGATATGGAAGAAATGCAAGTAGATCTGATGTCGCTCACCGCACATAAAACTTATGGGCCCAAGGGTATAGGCGCTCTCTATGTGCGGCGTAAGCC
The DNA here is from genome assembly GCA_029253585.1 of Gammaproteobacteria bacterium. Classification (GTDB taxonomy): domain Bacteria; phylum Pseudomonadota; class Gammaproteobacteria; order Pseudomonadales; family Pseudohongiellaceae; genus UBA9145. The sequence continues at coordinate 56,578 of JAQWZF010000033.1, read as the reverse complement.
GCGTGTTCGCATTGAGCCGCAGATGCACGGTGGTGGACATGAGCGTGGTATGCGTTCCGGCACACTAGCTACACACCAGATTGTAGGTATGGGGGAGGCGTACCGTATCGCGAAAGAAGAGATGCATGCGGAGAATGCCCGAGTTTTGGCCCTGCGCAATCGGCTGCTTGAGGGCTTCAAGGATATGGAAGAAGTGTTTGTGAACGGTGATGCAGACCATCGTGTTGCCGGCAACCTGAATATCAGCTTCAACTTCGTTGAGGGAGAATCCCTGATGATGGCCCTTCGTGATCTGGCCGTCTCCTCTGGTTCAGCCTGCACTTCGGCCAGTCTGGAACCTTCCTATGTGCTGCGCGCCATTGGTCTGAACGACGAATTGGCCCATAGCTCGTTGAGAATGACGATCGGCCGATTTACGACCGAGGAAGAGATAGACTTTGCTATCGAAAAAACACGCGAAGCCGTAGGCAAGTTAAGAGAATTATCGCCGTTGTGGGACATGCACAACGACGGTATCGACCTAAGTCAAGTTAAATGGGCAGCTCACTAATCGGAGCGAGCCAGGAGAATTAAGAATGGCGTATTCAGACAAAGTATTGGATCACTACGAGAACCCTCGTAACGTCGGTAAGATGGACGACAGCGATGTGAATGTTGGCACTGGAATGGTCGGCGCTCCCGCGTGTGGCGACGTGATGCGTCTGCAGATTAAAGTTGACGCGAACGGTGTGATCGAAGATGCAAAATTTAAGACCTATGGCTGCGGTTCGGCTATCGCCTCTAGCTCGCTGCTTACCGAGTGGGTAAAGGGTAGATCGCTTGACGAAGCGACTCTGATCAAGAATAAAGACATTGCGGACGAGCTCGGTTTGCCGCCTGTAAAGATTCACTGCTCGGTGCTCGCTGAAGATGCGATCAAGGCTGCAATCGAAGATGTGAAGCAGAAGAGAAAAGGATAAGAGGGAAAGAAGTCGCTCATGGCAATTTCAATTTCATCCACAGCCGCAGCTCATGTGGCAGAACAATTAGCGGATCGTGGTCACGGTATCGGGATACGCGTTGGGGTCAAGACAACTGGATGTTCAGGAATGGCCTATATCCTCGAATTCGTCGACAAGCTGGAAGTCGGCGATGAGATATTCGAAGAGCAGGGCGTCAAAATTATTGTAGACCCAAAAAGCCTCGTCTACATTGATGGCACGGAAATGGACTTTGTGAAACACGGCGTTAATGAAGGCTTCGAGTTCAAGAACCCGAATGCGAAGGGTGAGTGCGGTTGCGGCGAGAGTTTTAGTATCTGACCTAGTCCATTTGATGTAAAACTCTTTCGACTCAACTCTTTCGATGTAAAAAGATTCGTTCTAAACCTGCAGCGTAGCCAATCTAAAGTGCAATCACTAACAAGAAATTACTTCACACTCTTCAATTTACCGGAGGCATGCGAGCTCGATCAGGAGTCGCTTTCGGCAGAGTACCGAAGACAGCAGGGTGAGGTGCATCCCGACCGTTTTGCTAATGCCGAAGAGCCGGAAAAACTCCGGGCTGTGCAGCTAAGCAGTTATTTAAACGAAGCCTATGAGACGCTAAAGTCTCCCCTTCGAAGGGCGGCCTATCTATTGTCTCTGCGTGATATCGACGTGGAGCAGGTCAATCAGAATGATCTAAGCATGGATCTCTTGCTAGAACAGATACAGCTACGAGAGAAGTTGGATGAGCTGCCTAAAGACGAATCGGCATTAGTGAGTCTGGATGCGCTGCGCTCTGAGGTAAATGTAAAATTAGAAAAACAAGAAAAGAAGTTTGCAGAGTTTTTTGATCTGGAAGATTTCAATGAGGCAAAGAAGGTTTATCATGAGCTTCAGTTTTTTTATAAATTAAGTACCGAGATAAACGCCGACGAAGAGCTTCGATTAGGCTATTAGGCGCAATAGAGTGGACTGTCTGCCAAGAATCGCTTCTACTAATATTAAAAAATAGAGATAACGAATTTACATGGCTTTACTCCAGATTCAGGAACCCGGTGGAAAGCAGGCGAAGCCACTGCATCGTCGTGCCGTGGGAATCGATCTGGGAACGACTAATTCACTAGTCGCAGCAAGCTTTGGGCCCGGAGTAGAAACTCTGCCAGATAGTGCGGATCAGCATCTACTTCCCTCTGTAGTTCATTACGCCAAAGGCAAGCCGCCACTAGTTGGGGTCGAAGCAAAAGCACTATTGGTCGATGACCCACTCAACACGATTGCGTCCGTTAAACGCCTACTTGGCAAGAGCCTCAGCGAACTGAAGGCAAAGCAAGATTATCTCCCCTTCGAATTCGATGAGGCGCGAGCAGATGGAGCGCCCGCAATTCTGACCGAGGCCGGCAGCAAGGATGTAGTTCAGATCTCGGCCGATATTCTAGGCGCGCTGGTAGAGCGCGCCGAATCAAGCCTTAAGGGAACGCTGGAAGGTGCTGTTATCACCGTGCCGGCGTATTTTAATGACGCGCAGCGGCAGCAAACCAAGGATGCGGCTCAGCTCGCTGGACTCAAAGTGCTGCGGCTGCTGAATGAGCCTACCGCAGCGGCTGTGGCCTATGGCCTGGATAGCAATGATCAAGGCAATGTGGTGGTATTCGACCTGGGCGGTGGCACCTTCGATGTATCACTTCTCAGCCTGAAAAACGGCGTATTCGAAGTGCTGGCAACCGGTGGGGATACCAGTCTCGGTGGCGATGATATCGATCATGCTATAGCCGAATGGATCGCCGCGCAGTTGCAAGAATCGGCAGGCGTAGCAGTGCCATCGATAGCGAGACTGCGGCAGCTGGCTAATGCGGCGAAGCACGAGCTGAGTGATAAGAATCAAACCACAATAGTAATCGACGAATGGTCCGCGCTGCTTGACGAAAGTGCGCTCAGGGAACTTACCGCAGACATGATTCGTAGAACTGTAACGAGCTGCCGCAGGGTGCTGCGTGATGCAGGCCTTAGTGCCGCTGATATCGATAATATCGTGATGGTGGGCGGCTCTACTCGAATGCCGCTGGTTCGCGATGCCGTAGCAGAATTTTTTGGTAAAACACCGCTGACCGATATTGACGCGGATAAGGTGGTCGCTATCGGTGCTGGCATTCAGGCCGACGTGCTTATCGGGAATAAATCTCCCGACAGCTTTCTGCTTCTGGATGTCAATCCGTTGTCGTTAGGAATAGAGACGATGGGTGAGCTTGTGGAGAAGATCATTCCTCGCAACACAACTATTCCTGTAGCCAAGGCGCAGGAGTTTACGACATTCAAGGATGGTCAGACCGTCATGTCTCTACACGTTGTGCAGGGTGAACGAGAATTGGTCTCCGATTGTCGATCTCTGGCCCGATTTGAGCTTCGCGATATTCCGGCGATGGTGGCGGGTGCTGCGAAGATACGGGTTAGTTTTCAGGTGGACGCAGATGGCCTGCTAAGTGTGTCCGCACAAGAGCTGAGTACGGGTAAGAAAGCCGAAATCCAGGTTAAGCCTAGCTATGGCCTCGAATTCAGTGTCATCGAAGAAATGTTGCAGGATTCCCAGAGTCACGCAAAGCTCGATATGGAAGCTCGATCGATAAAAGAGGCGCAACTTGAGGCTACTCAATTGCTGGACGCAATCGCTAATGCGCTCCTTGTCGACGGAAATTTATTGTCCCGAGAAGAGGCCGACAGCCTCTCCGAATCGATTAAGGCGCTCGAGATCACAATGACAACGGGGAGCAGTGTGCAGATACACGCGGCGACCGAAGAGTTGAACAAGGCCAGCAGCGAATTTGCGGCAAAGAGAATGGATCTGCACATTGCTAACGCCCTTCGTGGCGAGTCTATCGATGCAGTGGAAAAGTAGACCGACTAGTTAGTCGGTCAGGTGATACTGTTCACCGAATAAAATTACCGTTAATCCTCGACCAAGGGAAATTTAAACCGAAATGGCTAAGCTAACCTTTCTTCCACATGAAGTGATCTGCCCTGACGGCTTAACAATCGAAGCAGGAAAGGATGAGACTGTTCTCAATGCAGCACTTCGAAATAACATCTCGATTGAGCATGCCTGCGAAAAGTCCTGTGCCTGTACTACCTGTCACGTTATCGTGCGCGAGGGCTTCGATTCGCTAGAGGAGGCCGAGGAGAACGAAGAGGACTATCTAGACAAGGCCTGGGGCTTGGAGCCGGAATCGCGCCTGAGCTGCCAGGCTCTGGTTGGGGAGTCCGATCTCGTCATAGAAATTCCGAAGTACACAATCAATATGGTTTCTGAAGAGCACTAGGGGGCAGCGTATGAAATGGACCGATGTATTCGATATCGCCATAGAGCTTAGCGACCAGTTCCCCGACACCGACCCACAATATGTTAATTTCGTCGATCTGAGGAAATGGGTACTGGCCCTGGATGACTTTGACGATGACCCGGATCGCTGTGGTGAGAAAATTCTGGAGGGTATTCAAGCTGCTTGGATGGAAGAAGTCGCCGATTAAGCCTCTGAAAAATAGCGTATTTATTCGTTAAAAGCGTACAAAATCCAAAAATTACCACGTATAATGCGCGCTCTCACGAATCCACCACACATTGGAGTTAAGATGGCGATCGAACGTACACTATCCATTATAAAGCCTGACGCCGTAGCGAAGAACGTTATCGGCGAGATCTATGCCCGCTTCGAAAAAGCTGGTCTGAAGATTGTTGCCGCGAAAATGCTGCAATTAGACGACGAATCAGCCGGCGGATTCTACGCTGAGCACAAGGAAAGACCTTTTTACAAAGATCTCATCGCATTCATGACTTCAGGGCCTGTAATGGTCACTGCACTGGAAGGCGAGGGTGCTGTCATGCTAAATCGAGATCTTATGGGTGCTACCAACCCGGCAGAGGCGGCAGCAGGAACTATCCGTGCCGATTATGCACATTCTATCGATGCCAACGCAGTGCATGGCTCTGATTCCACGACCTCGGCGGCACGCGAAGTCAGCTATTTTTTCAATGACGACGAAATTTGTTCCTGAAGCAAAACTCCTTTAGAGGAAAGTTGAGCATGACGGCGATTCACAAACCCAATTTAGCTGGTCTTTCTCTGGCAAATCTTCGGGCGTTGTTCGCCGACTTGGGAGAGAAGCCCTTTCGCGCTGATCAAATTCTGAAATGGATTCATCAGCGCGGAGTGCTGGATATCGATGCTATGACCGATATCAGCAAGGACCTTCGCGAAAAGCTCAAGCAAGCTACAGATATTTCAATCCCAAAGATTCTGGAAGACTACAAATCGGAAGACGGTAGCCGCAAGTGGATTGTGGAAGTGGCCAGTGGCAGCCATGTCGAAATGGTATTTATACCGGAATCTGGGCGAGGCACGTTGTGCATCTCTTCTCAGGCAGGCTGCTCCCTGGATTGCTCATTCTGTGCAACCGGCAAACAAGGCTTCAATAGTAACCTAAGCGTGGCAGAGATAATTGGCCAACTGTGGTGGGCGAATAATCATCTGGGCGCCTTCGAAGGAAAAATGGAACGCCAGGTTAGCAATGTCGTAATGATGGGCATGGGCGAGCCATTACTAAACTTCGATAATGTCATGGAGGCTTTGAGCATCATGATGGAAGATTGCGCCTATGGACTATCGAAGCGGAAAGTGACCATCAGTACTTCGGGTGTTGTGCCTGCGATAGACAAGTTGAAAGACTATACGAATGCCTCACTTGCAGTCTCTCTGCATGCCCCAAATGATGAATTACGCAGTCAGATCATGCCAATCAACAGGAAATATCCAATTAAGGAATTACTGCGTTCGGTGCAGTCTTATATGGATAGTTTGTCGGATAAGCGGGTTCCAGTCATCGAATACACTTTGATTGCAGGGGTGAACGACCACAGGCAGCATGCTCGCGACCTGGCAAAGTTACTAGAGCAACTTCCTTGCAAGATTAATTTGATACCGTTTAATCCTTTTTCCCTGAGCGATTATCGGCGGCCCAGCTCATCCTCGGTATCGAATTTTCGGCAAATATTGCAGCAAGCTGAATACACAGTAACGGTGCGCACCACCCGTGGAGATGATATTGGCGCTGCCTGCGGGCAGTTAGTTGGAGACGTGGAGGATCAGACGCGTCGTGCCGAGAGGCATAAGCGCCGTAAGGCGCAGAGTGAATCTGCAGTCAAAGATGGTGCCAAAGTGTTCGGTAGTACTGATAATCTGGCGGTAACTGCCGACAGACTATAGAACCCTGCATAAACGGGGATGGTCTTGTATAAACTCCAAAAAATAGGTACGCGGTAGAAGATCATGTTATTCATAAAGCTTGAAATTTTGAAATCACTCAACAGGAAGCGAACTTCTGTGCTCGCTGTTATGCTGACTCTATGCTCTTGACAGCTTGCGTGACTCCAACGACGGGCGGCTTCATAGTCGATGCCTCCGGAGATCAAGCGGCAGCTGATTATGTGCAGCTAGCATTAGCTTATTTCGACAACAATGACATGTCAGGGGCGCGGCGACACGCTAACAATGCGCTGGATGTCGATGACAAGGTTTTGGACGCCTATCAGGTATTGGCGCTGATAGCTGAACGAGAAGGGGACCGAGACTTGGCGGATTCCAACTTTCGTCGCGCAGTCAGCCTGGATCGTGATAATTCCCGGGCTCGTAATAATCACGCAGCGATGTTGTTCTCGCAGGAACGCTATCGAGAATCCTATGAACAGCTGGAAAGGGTAGCGGGCGATACTAGTTATGAGGGCCAAGCCCTTGCCTTCGAAGGTCTGGGAAGAAGTGCTTTGCGAATGGATCAGGTGGATGATGCGCGAATCGCCTTTCAGCGAGCGCTGCAGCTAGATGGAAATCTAATCATCGCAGCTCTCGAGCTGTCACTGCTCGAATTCGGCCAGAAAGACTACTTTAGTGCGCGACGACACTATCAGAGCTATCTGACAATCATTGAATTTCTCCAGCTTCCGCATACGCCACGAGCGCTGCTCGCAGGTATTCAAATTGAAGGTTACTTCGAGAATGAAGAGTTAGTAGAAATTTTAATTTTGGTGCTTTCGACTCTCTATTCTAGTTCGCCTGAATACCAGCAGCTTCAAAGGCTAAGTGATGCAAACTGAGCCAAATGATCTTATGGATGAGACCGGTGTCTCCAACGACGAGAAGATCCCGACGGCAGGCGAAGTGCTGCTCCAGGAGCGACAGCGACTGGGCCTGAACGAGAAAGAAGTCGCTGATCAGCTCCATATTACAAAGCATTACGTCAAGGCATTGGAGTCCAATAATTATGAGAAGTTGCCTGGTGCCGTTTTCGCTAAAGGCTATATCAAGAGCTACGCCTTATTGCTCGGCTTGGACGCAGAGGATCTTCTAGCGCGCTACGATGAACTTAATACCCAGCAGCAGGCCAAGATCGTAGAAGCGAGCCGACAACTTAGTGCGCGCAGGAAAAAAGATAGAAACAAGCCTCTGGTCATCGTGTCTTTGCTGGTTTTCGCCGGAGGCTTCCTGGGTCTGTGGTTGGTGAATAGCTATTTTGGTGATGATGTGGTTTCTGAAATGCCAACTACTTCGGAATCTACGAATAGTGCCGATGGGATTCGCCCCGCACTCTTCCAGCAGGCTGAACAGCAAATTACTAGGCAGCCGCAATTAACACTAGAGGTCGACGCAAAGGAGCGCTCTGCGCCCTCGCTACAACCGACAAGCAGTTCGCCCTCGATAGTCGATGCGGGCGGCACAGTAGAAGATCAATCTAGTTTAGACGGCATTGAATCTATGCCACTGACAGTCCTTGAGCCTGCCGATGTTGTTATTGAGGCGCCGGGTGGCGATCAAGATCTAAGCGTTGCAATACAGGCGCCTGTTGTGGAACAGCCAGCAACGGAATCTGGCGTGCCGGAATTAGATTCGGCTCTCGATGCAGAGCAACCTCGAGTCATATCGATTGAGGCAATTGGAGATGATGTGCTGCGCATAAGCTTCACCGGCGAGAGCTGGATCGAAGTGAACGACAGTGAATCTCAGCAGATCTATCGTGATATCCGTGAGGCGGGGGATATTTTGGAGATCACGGGAAGTGCGCCCTTTAATATCCTGCTAGGCGATGCACATTTTGCGCGGGTGAGTCTTAACGGCGATGAAATTGATCTGGCAGAAAATATTCGAATCGACAACTCCGCACGCCTCACTGTAGGCTTATAACCCATGAGTACTAATTCCTTGATAAAGCGCCGTAAGACACGGCAGATTATGGTCGGCAATGTCGCGGTAGGCGGTGATGCGCCTATATCCGTGCAAACTATGACTAACACTGAGACCTGCGATGTGGAGGCCACTCTAGAGCAGATAAGCCGTATGGTAACCGCGGGAGTAGATATCGTTCGTGTATCGGTTCCAAGCATGGACGCAGCGGAGGCCTTCAAAAAAATCCGCGCGAACGTGGAAGTGCCTCTGGTGGCTGATATCCATTTCGACTATCGCATCGCGCTGAAGGTACTGGACTATGGCGTTGACTGTCTGCGAATAAATCCCGGCAATATCGGTAGCGAGGAGCGCATTCGTGCCGTCGTCGATAGCGCGAAGGACAAGGGTATTCCACTTCGAATCGGTGTTAACGCAGGTTCTCTTGGCAAGAATCTTCTACGTAAGTACAAGGAGCCAAACGCCGAGGCAATGGTCGAGTCGGCGCTCACGCAGATCGATATTCTTGACAAACTCGACTTTCAGGATTTTAAGATTAGTCTCAAAGCCTCCGAGATTTTTATGACCCTGGCGGCTTATCGCAGTCTCGCCACGCAGATAGATCAGCCGTTCCATCTCGGCATCACCGAGGCGGGAGGGCTTCGGTCCGGCACAGTAAAGTCTGCTATAGGATTGGGGGCTCTGCTGATGGACGGCATAGGTGACACGATCCGGATATCTCTCGCCGCGGATCCGGTAGAAGAAGTCAAAGTTGGCTTCGATATTCTAAAGAGCCTTGGCCTGCGGCATAAGGGGGTGAATCTCGTGGCTTGCCCTAGTTGCTCACGGCAGAATTTCGATGTTATCTCTGTGGTTAATGAACTTGAGACTCGGTTGGAAGATATCACTATGCCAATCGATGTCGCTGTCATAGGCTGTATCGTTAACGGCCCTGGAGAGGCAAAAGTAGCCGAAATTGGCCTGACCGGTGCCAGTCCAAATAATCTCGTCTACAAAGAAGGCGTACCCGATCACAAGGTGAATAATGAAAATCTTGTGGATGAATTAGAGGCAATGGTGCGTAAGCGCGTTGCCGAGAAGCAGCAAATGGAAGAGAACCTAATCGCCTCCAGCTAGCGATCAGTTAAAGACCTATGGCGAAACTACAAGCAATTCGAGGTATGAATGACATACTTCCCGATCAAACACCCAATTGGCAATACGTTGAGAAGTGTTTTCAACGGGTAGTCCATCGCTTTGGGTATCGCGAAATCCGCTTCCCGATTCTTGAGCAGACACAGCTGTTCAAACGTTCCATCGGCGAGGTCACTGACATCGTCGAGAAGGAAATGTATAGCTTCGACGATCGCAACGGCGACAATCTGAGTCTGCGTCCCGAGGGCACTGCCGGCTGTGTGCGCGCCGCCGATCAGCATGGATTGCTCTTCAATCAGCAGCAGCGACTCTGGTATCAGGGCCCAATGTTTCGTCACGAGCGACCGCAGAAGGGGCGCTATAGACAGTTCCAACAATTTGGCGTCGAGGCTTTCGGCATGGTTGGACCGGATATCGATGCCGAAGTAATTCAGCTTTCGGCGATGCTCTGGCGGGACCTGCAGTTAGAGGATTACCTGACCTTAGAGATAAACAACATAGGTGCAGCGGAAGATAGAAAGCGCTATGCCGCCGCCTTGACAGCCTTTTTAGTGTTCCATGCCAGTGAGCTGGATGACGACGCCCGCAATCGAATGCACAGCAATCCTATGCGAGTGCTAGATAGCAAGAACCCGGTCGTTCAAGAAGTCTTGGAAGGCGCGCCGGCTCTTGTGGATTATGTCAGTGACGAGAGCAGCGAGCATTACACCGAACTAAAGAATCTACTTACCCAGGTGGGTATTGAGTTTGTGGAGAATCCACGACTGGTTAGAGGCCTGGATTATTACAATAACTGTGTATTCGAATGGACTACCGATTCTCTGGGCGCTCAGGGTACGGTTTGTGGCGGTGGCCGTTACGACGGCCTCGTGAAGCAGCTGGGTGGCAAGCCAACAGTTGCTGCCGGGTTTGCCATGGGCGTCGAACGCCTTGTGCTCATGCTGGATTCCCTGGATAAGATTCCTGAATCCACAGCGAAAGTCATCGATGTCTATATGGTAGTGGTGGGTGGCCAACTCAGTGGCCAGGCACAGCTGCTTGCCAAGCAATTGCGCGCAAAATTTCCAGAGATTGGACTCATCGCTCACTGCGGCGGTGGCAAATACAATAATCAGATGAAACGCGCGTTTAACAGCGGAGCGCGGGTAGCTATAGTGCTGGAAACAGAGGCCAATGCGCCCCTGACAGCGGTCAAAATACGGCAATTAGATGATTCTGGTGACTCACACAGCGTAGAACTGGCCCAATGCGGCGCCAAACTGGCCGAAATTCTCAGTATTTCATAGTGATAGCAGCATTGATTCGTGTCAGCCGAGCCTTAAACAGGTAGAATTAGCGGTTGGTCAGGGATAGTTTGCCGATTGCGATGGTCTGATAATCCGGATAGGCCCAAACTGTCAGAAAAAATCAAGGTATAAGGAGTGAGTCGTGGCGATTAACGCGGCAGAAGAAGAAACAATAGAAACGCTTAAGAAGTGGTGGGAAGAAAACGGCAAGCAGTTGATACTAATCACTGTTGTGGGCCTCGCTGCCTTCACTTCTTGGCTGGTTTGGACTAATTCTCGTAACGCTGAGCTGGATGGTGCCTCGGATATGTACGAGGAAATACTCAGCTTGGCGATCAATGAGGCCGGGCAGCCTGGTACATTGCTGCTGCCACTGGACTCCTCTCGAATAATCGACCTGGGTGAGCAGCTTCGAGCCGAGCATGGCGCTTCGACCTATGCCAAATTGGGTTCGCTGTTCGCTGCGCAGCAATCAGTATTGAATGACGATCTGGATGCGGCGGAAGCTTCCCTGCAATGGATTCTAGACAACGAGCAGGGCGGGCTTTTAAGTGACGCCAATGAAGGACTGATCTTGACTGCCAGTCTGCGTCTCGGTCGCGTCATACTTGCCAAGGGTGATGCGGAGCGTGCCCTTGCTCTTGTTAACAATCTAGACCCTAAGACTTTTGAGGCCGGCTTCTCTGAACTGCGCGGTGATATCTACATGGCTATGGGCCGGGAAGTGGATGCCCATGATGCCTATATTGCGGCTCAGGAAGCAGGATCGAACAGCGATGGTCTGCGCATGAAGCTAGACGATCTTGCAGTCGAAAGCTAAGCCACAGCAACCCGAATCGAAACGAAAGCCAGATGAATCCCATGATGAAGCCAGCTAGCAATGGATCAAGACAAAGATGCGCGATATCCGGGGCTAGGCTGTTAGGGCTTCTCACTTTTGCGTCGATACTAACAGCCTGTTCTGGATTTAGTGCCGCGAGTCTCAATCCGCTCAATTGGTTTGGTGACGATGAAACTAATCCGCCTACGCCTCTTGTCACTATCGCCAGCGAAGTCGTTTTGCGCCGAGAGTGGGACGTGAACATCGGCAACGGGCAGGGCGCGAACTACACAGAAATTACGCCCGTCTACAATGGTGGTGTTATCTATGCGGCCAGCGAAAATGGCAATGTCGCGGCAATCGATAGCACGTCCGGTAACGCGATATGGAGAACCCGTATCGATGGCGTTATCACCGGCGGCGTGGGAGCTGGCAACGGCATGGTAATGCTAGCCACAGAAAGTGCCGAGCTAGTGGTGCTAAACCAAGATGACGGAACTCTGAAATGGCGTCACGAGGTTACTAGTGAAGTTCTCTCTGCTCCTCAAACTAATGGCGATGTTGTCGTTGCGCAGTCGGTAGATGACAAATTGGTAGCGCTGGACGCCGAGGACGGTGAACAGCGCTGGATCTATGAGACTACGCAGCCCGCGCTGACATTACGCGGCAGCAGCAAGCCGGCAATTACTCCCGATTCGGTCATTGCCGGGTTTAGCAACGGTACGCTGGTCGCCGTAACGGCAGACGATGGTGTCTATATTTGGGAAGAGCGCGTAGCCGTGCCCGAGGGAGACTATGACATCGACCGTGTCATCGATGTAGATGGTGATTTACTTCTAGACGGTGGTCGCATTCTAGCTTCGAGCTATCAAGGCAACTTAATGGCCTTCGAGGTGTCGACCGGTCGCATCGTCTGGGGCATGGAAGCTTCGAGCTATCATGGCATGGCTCAGGGTTTTGGCAATATTTATTACTGCGACGACAAGAGTCAGGTCTTTGCGATACGAGACAATAGCGAAGATATCGTTTGGGATAATTCTGATCTTCTTAATCGACGAATTACAGCGCCGACTGCAATAGGCAACTACATCGCGGTTGCTGATTATGAAGGTTATGTACACCTACTGTCGCAAATTGATGGGCGTATCGTAGGTCGAATTCAGGCAGACAACGATGGGGTCAGGGCGAATCTTATTGCCAACAACGGTCGCCTGTTCGTATTTGGGAATAGCGGCAGACTGACCGCATATCAACTTCAATAGCGCCCGTAAAAACTGATCGTTAATTTACCCAGGTTTATACCATGAGACCAGTCATAGCCCTTGTGGGTCGTCCCAACGTCGGCAAATCTACTCTCTTCAATCGTCTCACGCGTACGCGAGAGGCGCTGGTTGCCAATATTCCTGGTTTGACCCGTGATAGAAAATATGGCGACGGCAAGATCGATGAGCACTCATTCATCGTCATCGATACCGGTGGTATCAGCGGCGATGAAGAGGGTATCGATGTTGAGATGGCATCACAGTCTCTGCAGGCTATTGAAGAGGCAAACATCTGTCTGTTCCTCGTAGACGCGAAAGATGGTTTGCTTCCCGATGACAATCGAATCCTCGATCATCTGCGTAAGCGCAGCAAGAACAGCTATCTGGTTGTGAACAAAATTGACGGGCGAGACCCTGATGCTGCGCTGGTTGATTTTTACAGCCTAGGCATGTCGGAAATATTTCCCATAACGGCTACTCAAGGTCGTGGTGTGAAGAGCATGCTGCTGGCTGTCTTGGCCGATTTCGAGCGACAGATCGCGGTAGCCAAGCAGAGTGATGATGCTTTGGCTGAAGATGATGCAGAGACCGGTATAAAAATTGCGATAGCAGGCAGGCCAAATGTTGGTAAGTCGACTCTGGTAAACCGCATGCTGGGTGAAGACCGTGTTGTCGTCTATGATCAGCCGGGCACAACTAGAGATAGTATCTACGTGCCCTTCGAGAGACGCGGCCGGCGCTATACACTAATCGATACTGCAGGAATAAAGAAAAGAGGTCAGACCAGGGAAACCGTAGACAAGTTCTCCGTGGTGAAATCGCTGCAAGCCATTCAAGATGCCCATGTGGTGGTGTTGATCGTTGATGCCCGCACTGGAATCGTGGAGCAGGACTTACATCTGCTTGGCTATGTAGTAGAAACAGGCCGTGCACTGGTCATCGCTATCAACAAATGGGATGGTATGAACGACGAAGACAAGGCTCAGGTTAAGGACGATATTGAAAGGCGTTTGGTTTTTGTCGATTTTGCCAATATTCATTTTATCTCAGCGCTACATGGAACCGGTGTAGGCGAACTGTATAAGTCGATTCACACGGCTTATGAATCGGCAACCAAGAAGCTGTCTACCAATAGGCTTACCGAGCTATTACAAGATGCAGTAACCGATCACGCGCCACCTATGGTTAATGGTCGACGCATTAAGTTACGCTATGCCCATGCCGGTGGCCACAACCCTCCAATTATCGTTATCCATGGTAAACAGACTGATAAGTTGCCGTCGAACTACACGCGATATCTCCAAAAAACCTTTCGCAAGGTGTTGAAGCTGGAAGGTACCCCGGTAAGAATCGAGTTGCGTACAGGTGATAACCCTTTTACCAAGGGAGAAGAAGGTTTTACTCAACAGCAAGTCGCGCAGAAGCGTCGCATCAAAAAGAATCGAGGGTTGGGTAAGTCGCTAAGCAAGAATCCTACAAGAACGCTAAGTAGGAAATAATTTTAGGCTATCAATTCAGGTTCTAGAACAGCACAAGAATCAGTCCGGTAAGAAATACAATGACCGTTCATCTCGAAGACATTAAACAGGCAGAAAGACGTCTTCAGGGCGTGGCCATCAAGACTCCTCTCCTTACCTCTGCGCCTCTCAACGAGAGACTGAATGCTAAAGTATTTATCAAGCCTGAATGTCTGCAGCATATCGGCGCGTTCAAATTTCGTGGCGCCTACAACAGGCTGTGCCAGCTAAGTGTGGAGCAAAAAGCGAAGGGTGCCGTCGCGTTCTCATCGGGCAATCATGCGCAAGGTATAGCGTATGCAGCTAAATTATTAGGTATCAGCGCAACTATCGTCATGCCCTCGGATGCACCGGCGGTCAAAAAAGAAGGGACCGAACGCTTAGGCGCAACTATTCGCCTCTATGACCGTGCAACCGAATCCCGTGAAGACATCGGGGCAGACATTGCTGCTGCTAGCGGCGCGGTTTTGGTTCCTGCATTTGACGATGTAGATGTGATTGCCGGGCAGGGCAGCTGCGGCTTAGAGATAATGCAGCAATTGTTGGAGCAGGGCTGTGTGCCAGATGCAGTGTTGAGTCCCTGCGGTGGCGGTGGCCTGTTAGCCGGACTCTCTACCGCAATCAAAGAATCGAATAGTGCGGTGAAGGTCTATGGTGTAGAGCCAGAAAACTACGACGATCACAGCCTTTCGAAGGCAGCGGGCAGGCGTATCAAAATCGACCCACAGCAGGGAACTAGCTGTGATGCCTTAATGGCAGCTCAGCCAGGGGAAATAACCTGGGGGATCAACAGTAAAACTGTAGATGATTTCCTCGTGGTAAATGAGGAGGAGATCGCCCATGCAGTGAGCTTCGCTTTTCGCTACCTAAAGCTGGTGGTCGAGCCCGGCGGCGCCGTTGCTCTTGCGGCGCTTCTACACAATAAGCTGGATATTAGCGGTGGCACTGCCGCGATAGTGCTTTCTGGTGGTAATATCGATAGCGAGTCTTTTGCGACTTGCTTGCGGCAATACCCGGCACCCTAGGCTTAATTTTTTTTGTACAGGTCCTTAAGAACAGTCTCTAGAACAGTCCAATCAATAATCGTAACAATGAACCACGAGAAACCGAGAGGAAGAATCATGAAAATCTCTGTAGCGAACGCCGATAGAATCACGAAATGGATGGCGGCGGTAGTATTCAACATAGCGGCTCTTTCAATTTCTGCAGCTAGCGCCCAGGTGGCAGATGACTGCGTAGATTTGCTGCAGTGTGAATCTTCCTGGTTAGGGCTGTCAGAGAGCGAGCGCGACACCGTGTTCGCATTCGCCGAAGATTACAAGGCATTCATTCATCTGGCGCGGACAGAGCTCAGTTTTGTTAGTGAGGCTGTCGCCTTCGCAGAGGCTAATGATTTCGAGAAGCTTAGCGCTACGACCGATATCGTGCCAGGCAAGAAAATCTATGAGGTGAATCGAGACCGCACGATTAGTCTCCTGGTAATTGGTGAAGATGCAATACAGGATGGTTTTCATATCATCGGCTCGCACATCGATTCGCCCCGTTTGGATTTGAAAGGCAGACCCCTGTATGAAGGCAGTGAGTTTGCTCTCTTTCAGACTAACTACCACGGTGGCATCAAATACCATCAGTGGACTAATCTACCGCTGGCACTGTTAGGTCGTATCGATAAGAAAGACGGCACTAGCGTTCAGGTTTCCGTAGGGCTGGATCCTAGCGATCCTATCTTTATGATTCCCGAGCTGTCACCACACGTCGATCGCAGCAGAAATTCGAAGACCCTGGGTGATTTCATCACCCCAGAAGATCTCGATCCGATCATCGGCCATATTCCCGATGACGAGGATGGCGATGGAGTAGATCAGGTGCTGGCTTATCTGGCGGCAGAATATGGCGTGACTCGCGCAGACTTGGTGTCGGCGGAGTTGGCTTTGGTTCCCGCAGGCGCCCCTCGCGATATGGGCTTCGATAGAGGCCTCATCGCCGCCTACGGTCAGGACGATAGACTCGCATCCTATGCCGCCCTGCGCGCTGTTGCCAAAGTCGAAAACCCACAGAAGACTACGATGGCTTTTCTGGTGGACAACGAAGAGGTAGGTAATAGAAACAACACGGGAGCGCACTCGGATTATTTCGCCGACCTGTTATCTCGTCTGCTCTATGCACAGTTAGAAGGCGACTATCGCGAACCGCTATTTCGTAGCGCGCTGCGCCAGACAAAATTCATCTCCATCGATGTAAACCCGGGCATCAACCCGATGAACCCGGGCGTGTGGGAATCGGGCAACGCGCCCAAGCTAGGCTATGGTGTGAACCTCAAGCTCTACGGGCAGGGCAATACGGCGAATAGCGAATTCATCGCCTGGACACGGCAGCTGCTCGATAGCAACGAGGTGCCGTGGCAGACAGTGACCTACAAAGTCGGTGTCGGTGGTGGCGGTACTATCGGTGGTGAGTTCTCTGCACAAAATATCGAAGTCATAGATTTCGGTGTGCCCTTGTTGTCGATTCATACGCCCTATGCGGTTAGCTCCAAGGTCGATGTTTACAGTCTCTATCAGGCCGCTCTCGCGTTCTATTCTTATTCTGACTAGTAGGGAAGCGAATATTGCCGATCAGGAAACGAGCCAGATTAAATGTACCGTCTGAAACTCGTTAGCGGCGTTAGACTTATAGGCAGGCAGCCAAAGCGATTCCCTCGGGTTGCCTGCTATCTAACCGGGGCAACTGCTGACTCTCCGATCTTGCCCCCAATAGCCCCGCCGTTTAGCCGCCCCTTGCCCTTCCCGCGTAGACCTCCAGCACAAATCAGATTATTCTCTGTGTTCTCGTAAAATACATGAAGTACTTATTATGAAAACTCCAATTGTAAAAATCGGCCGTCTTGCAAGCCTGGCTCTATGGGGTGCCTTTTCGATCTTGGCGCAGCAGGCAGTGGGGCAAGAAGTAGGCGATCACCAATACACTAGCGAAGCGGTAGAGACCGGTTCTCGAGTCTATACACAGCAGTGTGCGCTATGCCACGGCCCACAGGGCGACTTGGTAGATGGTATCGATCTCAGTATCGGCCAGTTTCGCAAAGCACAGTCCGATAGTGATCTTGTGGGTGTCATCAGCGGCGGTGCCGCAGAGGGCAGGATGCCTGCATTCAATCTGCGTGCCGATGAAATGAACGGCATCATTGCCTTTATCCGTGCGGGCTTCGACCCGGAGGGTGTGGCGGTACGAATCGGCGATCCGGTTCGTGGCAAGGCATTATTCGAAGGGAAGGGGGAGTGTGCCGATTGTCACCGGGTGAGAGGTGTGGGGCCACGCACAGCGCCAGACCTAAGCAATATCGGTGCGATTCGCACGCCGGCGTCGCTACAGCGCAACCTGCTGGACCCAGCAACTGCATTGTTACCTATCAACCGTCCTGTTCGACTGGTGACGCGCAACGAGGAGACAATTGTTGGCAGACGCCTGAACGAAGACACTTATACCGTTCAGATTATCGACTCGCAGGAGCGGCTGCGGTCTTTAAAGAAGTCAGATTTGGTTTCCTATGAGATCAGTGATCAGCCGAGTAAACAACCGACAGATATGACCAGCGATGAGGTGGCAGATGTTATTGGCTACCTGCTTTCTCTGCGAGGTATAGAATGAGAACGACTATGAAAATTAGAAAATACGGTATCGCTTTTTTACTGAGTCTCCTGGCTACGAATCTGTCAGCGCAAGTTAGCTTCGAGCGAATCTTGAATGCCGAGGATGAGCCGGAGAATTGGTTAACCTATAACGGTGGTTATAAGAGTCAACGCTACAGTAAGTTGGATCAGATTACACCAGAGAACGTGGGCGATCTTAAACTACAGTGGACACTACAGAATCAAGTCTTCGGTGCCTGGCAATCGAACCCAATCGTTGCCGACGGCATCATGTATATTACCGAGCGACCTAACAGTGTTATGGCAGTCGATGCGATAACGGGACGGGTATTTTGGAAGTACAGACACGTTCCTGCAGAAAATGCCCTTGTTTGTTGCGGAGCGAATAATCGCGGCGTGGCGATTTTGGATGACAAGGTATTTATGGGCACGTTGGATGCACGGCTCGTTGCTCTCGATCGAATAACGGGTAGCCCGGTGTGGGATGTGGAAGTGGGTGATGTGAATCAGGCTTACTCCGTTACCATGGCGCCACTGGTCGTGAAAGATAAAGTGATTGTCGGCGTTGGCGGGGGAGAGTTTGGTATTCGTGGATACGTTGCTGCCTATGATGTCGATACGGGAGAAGAAGCCTGGAAGACCTATACCATACCAGGCCCCGGCGAGCCGAATCACGACAGCTGGGAAGGGGATGATTGGGAGCACGGCGGCGCGCCGGTCTGGATTACCGGATCCTTCGATCCCGAACTCAATCTCACCTATTGGGGTGTAGGAAATCCGGGGCCCGACTGGAATGCTGGGCAACGTCCCGGCGACAATCTCTATTCCGATTCGGTGATCGCCCTTGATGCCGATAGCGGCGAGCTGAAATGGTATTTTCAATTTACCCCGAATGACGCCTACGACTATGACTCGGTGCAGGTGCCGGTGCTGGCCGACATAGTCTGGCGTGGCACGCCAAGCAAGGTCATGATGTGGGCAAATAGAAACGGCTATTTCTATGTGCTGGATAGAGTGACGGGGATGTTTCTCGAAGGCAAACCCTACGTAACGGTGAACTGGTCAAGCGGCCTGGATGAGAACGGTAGGCCGATTCCCACACCGCAAGATGAGGGTATGCCCACGTTTCCTGGTAATCAAGGCGGCACCAATTGGTATCCGCCATCGTTCAGTCCGAGAACGGGTCTGTTCTATTTCAGCGCCTGGCAGGACTACGCGACTATCTATAGAGCAGAAGAATCCGAGTATGAGCCCGGTCGAGCATTTCTGGGCGGTGGCTTTTCGGTGTTAGCACCGGTACCCGGAGCACCGACCATCGGCATCGGACGAACCAATCCAATTAATAACTGGACTAACGAGGTAGGCTTCGCCTCCCTGAAGGCGATGGATCCTCAGACAGGCGAAGAGGTCTGGTCCTACGATCAGTTCGATGTTAGTGACAGCGGTATGTTGACTACGGCCTCAGACCTATTGTTTACCGGCGGTCGCGAAGGCTATTTTCATGCCGTCGATGCACGCAGCGGCGACTTGTTATGGAACGTTAATCTGGGAGGACAGATCGTGATGGCGCCAGTTACCTACAGTGTTGATGGTGTGCAGTATGTGTCCGTAATTTCTGGGCACGCCTTGTCCACCTTTGCCTTGCCGAACTAGGGAGTCAACATGGCAGTAACATGTAGTACTAACAATGAGAAATACCTTAGCCAGTTAGCCGGCGCAGTGCGTCGCTGCGTCAATCGAAGTGGAATTCTCTTGTTTCTATTTGTGTTACAGCCGGTTCTCGCTCAGACCGACGCTATAGAGCACACCGTCGAAGTGGATGGTCACCCCATGGCGCTATGGGAAAAATCTGTGCCCGAGCCCAAGGGGCATATCGTGCTGCATCACGGCAGGACTTGGAGTTCGTTGCCAGACTTCGATCTGCAGGTGCCCGGCGAAGAGCTGTCGTTGATGGATGGCTTTAACACAATGGGATATAGCGTGTGGGCGCTGGATGCAAGAGGCTATGGTAAGACGTCTAGAGACAATACGGGTTGGAATACACCGGACCGTGCCGCTCTGGATCTTGCTGCCGTTCTGGATTGGCTGCTTGTGAGAAACGGTGAGGCAAGCCATGTCTGGGGATGGTCTTACGGCTCAATGGTGGCGCAACTGACTGCACAGAGGCACCCAGAGGCAATAGCCTCGGTCACTCTGTTTGGTTACCCCACCGATCCAGATGCTGTGGTACCAGAGACGACTTTTCTATCCGAAGCCCCGGCAAGGCCAACTACCAGGGCAGCAGCCGCATCAGATTTCATTGTGCCGGGGTCTATATCGCAGCTGGCAATCGATACTTATGTCAATGCTGCGATGAAAGCCGACCCGATCAGGGCCGACTGGAATCAGTTGCATCAATGGAATGCGCTCGATGGCGAACAGCTAGCGTTGCCGACTCTCCTGCTTCAAGCAGAATTCGACCCGCTAGCGGATACAGATGCCCATGCGCGATTCTTTGCCAAGATTGCCAATCCCAACAAGCAATGGATTGTTCTGGCCGGGGGGGATCATGCCGCCTTGCTAGAGACCCCGCGGGCAAAGCTAATAAAATCCAGTATCGATTTTATCGAATGGCTAGCCCACTAGCCGTGTCGGATTTTATTACTGCTCCATAGTGCGAGAATTACAGCGAGCAGTGGCAGAAGCCCCTGGGTCATTAAATAGCTCATTTGTACTACCCAGATATCTCGGCCCAGCATGCCATAGTGGTCCGTATCAAACAGCCATATCATATTCAGCTTTGGTAGGGCATGTTGCCGCTCCGAAAATCGAATCGAGGAATAGTGGTGATTTCTATTCATTATTTCAAGGGAGCTGTCTAGCGTGACTCGCCCTTGGTGGATCATAGTGACATAGTCAGATAGGCGCTCTAATTCCTCCAATAAGTGAGAAGAGAAAATCACGGTGTGACCATCTTCGGAAATAGTTCTCACTACTGCGCTAAGAATGTCATTTCGGACAACAGTATCCAGTCCACTGGAAGGCTCATCGAGAATCAGTAAGTCTGGTCGGTGCGCAACAGCACAGATGAGCGCAACTTGTGCTCGCATACCTCGAGAGAGTGCCTTAATTTTTTTGATAGGGTCTAAGGAGAATGTATCCAGCAATTCATCAGCATAGCTTGGGTCCCAGCCACTGTGATAGGCGCTCGTGTAGAGCATCAACTCACCGATAGACAGCCAGTCTGGAATTTCCCGATCTTCAGATAAGTAGCCGATATGTTTGAGGACTCTTTCCGGCTGTTTGACCGGATCTTCGCCGAATATTCTCACACTCCCTGACTTTGCCCGTAAGAGGCCTAATAGATGTTTGATGAGTGTAGTCTTGCCCGCGCCGTTAGCGCCGACCAGTCCATACACCTTGCCCCGACTCGCCTGAAAGTCGATGCAATCTAGGGTCTTGGTCTTGCCAAAGCTACGCGACAAATTATTAACTTCGACTACTGGATCAGTCATCGGGGTTCTCCGTTCCTTTTTTATCACTCTGTGCGCTTTGGTGCAGCAGGCGCTGTCTTTGCCGTATGAGGCCCAGTAGATCGTCGGCAGTAAAATCCAGTTGATGGGCTTCGGCGAGTAGGGCGTCTATTCTCAGCTGTATTATTCGCCTGCGCTCTCGGTCGGCTATGGGCGACTGCTCCTCAGAAATATAGGTGCCAGCCCCACGGCGTTTGAATATCACACCAGCGGCATTCAATTCATCGTAGGCTTTCACAACGGTATTCGGCGTGACATTCAGAGCTAATGCTAGAGTCCTCACAGGCGATATCTCTTCCCCGGACTGCAGTATTCCGGATGCCACCATATAGCGAATCTGATTCGCTATCTGTCGGTAGATAGGTACACCGTCTTTGGTATCGATAGTTATGTTCATCGTTGCGGGTATCATCTTGGCTTAATTTGTACCGGTATTGTGATACAATTTTGGAGAATGTCAATAAACGCGCGAGTAATTAGTTGTGAATTGACCGCTAAGCCCGCTAAGCCCGCTAAATTGCGCGCGAGCGAGCAAAAAATCGTGGTTCGTAAGTCAATTTCTTGGTACTTTTAATCAGTTAAACCAAATAGTTCGAACCAGAAATCGCTCTGAGCTGCCACTAAAACAGAGCGAATAGACTTAATCGAAGTCTTAACTAGAAAGAGAGAGATAACTATGCAAGCTCCCAACAATCTCAGATCACTACCATGCGGCCAGACGACTCTCGCTGCAGGTCTGTTGATGCTTTCCTCAGCTTTTCTTAATGCTCAGGATATTCCACTGTTCAACGAGGATCCGAGTGAGTGGTACACACTAGGCGGTGACTATGCCCATACTCGCTATACGCCAGCGGCTGAAATTACTGCCGAGAATTTTACGGATATGGAAGTGGCCTGGGAATGGGATGGCGCTAGTTTCGGTGCTATCAGTGGCCGTTCTACACCGTCACTGATTGACGGCAAATTAATCACCGTGGCGGGTAACAAGCGTTATGTTGTCGCTATCGATCCGAAGACTGGCGAAACAATCTGGTCCTATCGTGAGCCGGACACGCCCAGAGCAGCCTACTCAATGCGTGCCGATTACGGCAAGGGTGTTGGCTATGCGAATATCGATGGTAGAGATGTCGTCTATATAGTTTCGCCTGGCTTCTTTCTTACAGCTCTTGATGCAGATACAGGTATTCCCCTAGAGGATTGGGGCAGGTCGGTTCCTATCGACGGCTTTCCACAATCAGGTATCGTCGATCTACTTGCTGATCTCGGTCATCCCTATGATCCTTACGAGGGCATTCCCCTGGAGACTGGATACATTACTTCCTCTTCGCCACCCATTGTTGTGAACGACACTATCGTCGTTGGTAACTCGGCGGAGCAGGGCTATCACCAGGCGCGTATCGAAAACGTTCCCGGCGACATTCTGGCCTACGATGCCCGCACAGGTGCCTTTAAGTGGAAGTTTAATGTTATTCCCAAACCCGGTGAATACGGTCATGAAACCTGGGAAAACGACGCCTGGCAGTGGACTGGCGATGTCTCTTCCTGGGCGCCGCTTTCAGCCGACCCGACTAACAATCTGGTCTATATTCCTACTAACAGCGCCACTATCGATTACTACGGCGGTTTTCGCCCCGGTGACAATCTCTATGGTGCCAGCTTGATAGCGCTAGACACCAGAACCGGTGAGCGCGCCTGGCATTTCCAGATGGTTAAGCATGAGATCTGGAACTTCGATAATCCTACAGCGCCAGTTCTCTTGGATTTGGATGTGCCGGGACAGGGTCGAGTGCCAGCGGTAATGCAGGCGACCAAACAGGCTTGGGTTTATGCGTTCAACCGCGTTACCGGTGAGCCGATTTGGCCTATCGTTGATCGTCCTGTTCCTCCATCGATAGTACCCGGTGAAGTGCTTTCACCTACGCAGCCTCACGTAACACGCCCAGCACCTTACGATATGCAGGGCATTACTGAGGATGATCTCATCGATTTCACGCCAGCCCTGCGTGCAGAGGCCTTGGAAGTCATGGAAGAATTCGTCATGGGTCCTCTGTTTAATCCACCGATTCATGCCGACAACCCCATGGGTAAATATGCGGCGATGAACTGCCCCGGCGGTGCCGGTGGCGCCAACATTACAGCGCCGGCGGTAGCCGATCCAGAGACAGGGAAGATGTATATCTCATCTCACAAAGCCTGTTTCGCATTGCGCTTAATCCCCGGTGAAGAATCTGATCTGTTGTTTCCAAATTCTACCGGTGTAAACACGTCCGCCTATGCAAATGGTGCACGTGGTGCGACTGCGCGGACTCCTAGGCTACGCTCTGGCATCCCCATCTGGAAGCCGCCCTATAGCCGCATTACCGCAATCGATATGAACAGCGGTGATCATGCTTGGATGATTCCAACTGGTGAAACGCCGGATCGTATCGCTAATAACCCTGCGCTTGAGGGTGTGGACGTTGGCAATACCGGAACGGGTGCCTTGGTGCCGATGGTAGTAACCAAGAATATGTTGGTCTACTCGGATCAGGCCGGAGATGGCACACCAATGCTTTATGCTATCGACAAAGACAATGGCGATATCGTGGCTGAGATGGAAGCGCCTGGCCGCAGCAGCTATGGTATGAGCTCCTGGGAGCATGATGGTCATCAGTACATCTTGTTGCAGACAAGCTCATCGTTGACTGCGCTGGCATTACCCGGTGCGCAAGTAACTGGTGACGATCACTAGGTACTAGCAGTACTAGTTGCGCTAGTTGTAATAGTTGATAGAAACGAGACCGGAATGATTGCAAAGTCATTCCGGTTTTTTTCTGTCGCTCTCTTTATAAAAGTATAAGCACAGAAATTGGAGCAAGCCGTTATGAAATACATCGCGCAATGTGAGTGTGGTCAGCTAAAACTGGAGATAGATTCGGAGCCGGTACTCGAGCTGCGCTGCGATTGTCGAGATTGTCAGGACGCCTTGCGAGCCGACTATGCAACTATTGCCCTCTTCAAGATGAATGAGGCTGTTGTTACGGGAAAGTTTGCAGAGAAGATCTATCTTGCTGAATCCGGTAATGAGACTTGCAGGCAATACTGTGATCACTGCAGTACGATGATGTTCGATCGTTCCGAAGGGTTACCGCATATTCTGGGTGTTATGAGCGATCAGCTACAACATCCTTTCGAATCGAGTCCCTCGTGTCATGCCTATGTGCGAGATAAGAAGCCAGGCGTGGGAATTCCTGCAGGAATGAAGCATCATGAAGCTGGCCTGAGCTAGAATAATTCGTCTATCCCAATCAGTAGTACCGCTAGTGCGAGAACCCAGGATAGGCAAGCCAGAGTATCATTGAGACTGTAGCGTAATCGCCTCATGCCGCTGATGCCAACCATGGCGGGTATCACGCTGCGAATAGCCGGGATGAAGCGCCCAATTAAAATAGCGGCGCTGCCGTAACGGCGAATCATTTCTTCTGCACGAGTCACATTGCTCTGGTACTTTCTTACCAGGGCAAATTGATGAAACTTCGGTCCAAGAAATCGGCCGCAATAGTAGCCCGCATGATCCCCCAGCAGTGCACCAAAAAACGCGAGAGGCAATAACAGCTGAAAACTTGCGAGTCCATTATTATAGAGTGTTGCGCTCACCAGCAATAAGAAAGCACCCGAAACGAATAAGCCAATTCCGATACAAGACTCTGCGAATGCAAGAAGGGGAACGAGAGCAACCGCATAGTCTCGGTTGTTGTCCAGCCAATCTAGGATAGCTTGTTCGATAACATATGCCTCGTAGCTTAAGTCTGCTTAGAACGCAGATTCTACTCGCTTCGCGCCCGAATTGTCCTATTTGAAGTACCTGTTTCATGGCTCTGACTGCCGCCCCAGCTTAGGGGGGCTCTGGGCACTTCCCGCCTTTATTTAGTGCAAATGTTTCGGCATGGACTATTGAAATCACCACATTGAGGCGCGATCGCCTCGTCAGCATCGAATGAAGGTGCCTGATGCCCGCATTCTTTTTTGACTGCCTGCGACTATTGGTTGGTGTCCAGTACCGCTACTTTTGCGTCTAGCTCCTCACTCATGGCACCATTGAATGTTGCAGCATAGGCTGCATTGCCATCCATCTGCAGCTTCAGCCAGGCAAAAGTGAATCGTGCCTGATTATCCAGTTCGGTACCGCCATTGGTTGGTAAGTTATGGGTGCCGGCGGCGAATTCGACATAGGCCTTATTCGTGCTATCTGCAACCGAGTCATATAGCGCGCGGGCATGGCCTGCCGGGGGGGCTACCGTATCTTCGCTGCTGGCGAATATCAGAGTCGGTACCGTCAGGTCGCTGTAATCGCCGTCGAAGGATTGTCCAAGTTCGCAGCAGTAGGGCAGCAGTGGAACCACCGCTTTGATCTCGCTACCCAGCTCTCGTGCCGCAGCCAATGCCGCGCCGCCGCCTAGGGAATGTCCCATGATAGCCAGCTTATTGTTATCGACCTTGCCGCTGATCGGGCTGTCACTATTTGCGTTTTCAGCCTTGAGAAATTCGATAGCGGCAATATGCGCATCTTTTCTTGGCTGAAACGTATCGCGGGGATCATTCGTGTCGATGATCATTACAACGATGCCAAGCGATGCCAGGGCGGGGCCCCACCAGTCATACATTTCCTGTGTCGCGGTATAGCCCGGGACTAACACCAAGCCGCCTGAAGGCGCTGCAAAGCTCAGGGTAAGTGGGTAGAAAATTGTAGCGGAGGCAAATTCGTCCACATCAGCTCGCGGGTCGTAGGTTCGCACTTCGTACAGGGCCTCGTCGAATTCGTTGCCAATAGCCCTCGCTATCTCACGTCCCTGAGGCCTGTACCGACCGGGTTCATCGGTATCCTGGGCCGTTGCTGGCGCCACAGCGGCGAGCGAGAATGTAACGGCAGTGATGAGGCTGTAAATCAGTTTGCTTGTCAGATTGAAAGATTTCATTGTTATTTTCCTTGTCGTTCTTAATCGCATATTTAGAGGGCTGGGCGCAGTTGCATCGCTAGTGCTAGTAATTGCTTAAAAAGGGGCCAGCTAGCCGATGAATATAGCAAAGGCTGTCAAATGAAGGAACGATCTTCGGCGCAATAGTCAGAGCTTATTGGCATCCATCTTGTCCTTTCTCTTCTCCTGCCGTCTCACCGCAAGCCATGTGTCTGCGCTATAGGGGCCTGCACCGAAAGCGAAGATCAGCAAAAAGGTCACAAAATACATAGCAGCCAGCTCGCCGTTGTTTAGGGTGGGAAACCAGGCAATATGGGCTGTAAGGTAGGCCTTGAGCATGATGAAGGTGGCTAGAGGGGCTGCGAGATGAGTCCACAGGCCGATCAAGATTAGCAGTCCACCAAAAAGCTCCACTACACCCGGTATGAACAAGGCGTTAATCTCCATCGGTAGGGGCCAGGCAACAAGATCGGCGATATTCATCGATGTCGTGCCCCCACTCATAACGGGCTGTGGGCTCTCTCCAAACAGCTTGGTATAGCCATGGGTCATGAACATTGCAGCGCTTAGGGCTCTAAATAGCGTCCATGTCCATTCCTTGGAGTTCTCTGCGATACCTTCGAATAAGGAATTGACCTTGCCACGCATAGAGGGGCCTCGCGAAATATTGTCGCTTAGTGGTAAAGCAAAGTCCTCGAATGTTGTTTCAAGCGGTGGCAAATTGCAATAATCTTCTTTCTTAAAAGAGGTTTAGACGGGGCTAAGCGCTAACTCCGGGATCATAGAGGCAGACAATGGGCAACAAGATACTAATTATCAAGACTGGCACGACAATTCCCAGCCTGCAGAAGCAGCAGGAAGACTTCGAGGACTGGTTTGTTCGAGGCTCTGGTCTCGGCGCGAATCACTTCATCTGCTCTGCTGTCGACTTGGGAGAGACGCTCCCCAAAATTGATCAGGTTGCTGCAACAATCGTTACGGGATCGCCAGCCTATGTAACCGATGGGGCGCCGTGGAATGAGATTGCTGCCAAGTATTTACGCGTACTGCATGAAAAACAAAAGCCTATCCTTGGGGTCTGCTACGGACATCAATTGTTGGCTTGGGCCTTTGGTGGAGAGGTTGGTTTTCATCCCCATGGCAGAGAGATAGGTACGGTCGATGTCTCGCTTACAGCCTGCGCGGATTTTGATGTGCTATTCATGCAGATGCCCGGGAATTTCAAGGCACAGGCTTCGCATCTACAGTCAGTATTAAGTTTGCCCAATGAGGCGGTATTGCTAGCGCAGAATGAATTCGAGCCCAACCATGCATTCCGCCTTGGTGACTCGACTTGGGGGGTTCAGTTTCATCCGGAATTTGATGCGCGCGTCATGAAAGCTTATATAAGTGAGCGTAAAGATGACATCGAGGCAGAGGGTCTGGATGCAGGGTTGCTACTGAGGGCAGTGAGCGATACACCGATATCAGCTGGTCTACTGCATCGATTTATCGCTCTCACTGATGTGGGTTAATGAGAATCTGACAGAGAAACTGTGAGGGTTAGTCTGCGCCCTGTGCCTCGGTAAATTCTTCTTCGACGACTTCTGTAATTCGGTCGGCCGAGGGTTGGGAGAGTAGCCGGCCATTGATAAACACAGCTGGAGTAGAGCGCACGCCAGATGCATTTCCACCGCGTTGATCGTTTCGTACTTTCTGAATAACTTCATCGGATGCGATGTCGGCATGCAGTCTATCGATATCTAAATTTAACTCCAACGCATAACTATCGAACTCATCTTCTATGGTAGACGCGCCCATGCCCGCCCAAATCCCCTGAGTGGCAAATAGATAATCGTGCATCTCCCAGAACCTGTCCTGCTTTGCTGCGGCTTCGGCATACAGAGAGGCGGTCCACGAGTGAGGGTGTGATGTAGTGATCGGGAAGTGCCTGAACACTAGATGTGCCTTACTGCGCAGATTTGGCCAGATCCGTGTCATAGTGTTATGTTCGGTGGCGCAGGCAGGGCACTGAAAGTCGGCGTAGACAACAATGCTCACCGGAGTCGCCGCTACCCCTCTTACGTGATCGCTTTCAACGATCTCAACGGTCGAGTAGGTGGGGCCCTGACTTAGCAGTGTATATAGCGTGACGAGGATGAGCACCGGCGCCACGACATACATGGCAACCTGCATCATTAGCTTGCGCGTTTTATTGCGGTTCTGCGCAGCCTGTTCTTTGGCTTCTTTACGCTTTCGTTGCTCTTCTCTCTTGCTCATCGATCCTTGCTGCCTTGTCTGGATTAGTGGGTTGCAGGACCCATTACTATAACCTGTGGAGGCAGTGAGTCAATCAGCAATAGCCGTTGAGGGGGGGGATATTCGTCAGGGCTAAGATCGAGTCCACGTTAGCATTAGAGGAGGAAGGCGTAGCCTAGCTTGCAGCCAATATGAATGCCCTGGTCCTGATGCATGCCAATCCAGCCCTCACATTTCGCATAGTCCGTGAGCCAATGCAGGAGCACTTCGGCAAGGCCAAACCAGATATTGCCAGTAATTAGATAGACAATTCCGCCATGCACCAGGGCATGAGCGGTTGGCTAGTAGTACCAGACTGGAAATAGGCTATGCTCCTTGTCATGAACCTTATCATTCCGATTTTTGCCGTAGCCCATTGCTTCGGGTTGCAGCACAAAGTCTGCCAACGCATGGCCACAAATCAGCATGAAAACATTTTCAATAAGTAACATTTACTACCTCGGCTGATGAACTCATTGCTCATTACAAATTTATCTACTACCGATCAAATGCATATTCGGTACCAAGAAGTCCTTTGTGGTACCTATTGTGTTAGCTGCTTCACACTAAATCTTCGATGTTGATCCGAAATCAGCTAAGAACGACCCAAATTGACGTTAAGATATTGAAAATAAACAAGTTTGTAAAAAACCTACACTGCGCAAATAGCAATTAGTTGCCCTAATGGAGAATACACTGACCATTTTTGGCAGATGCTGAGACGGCAAAAAGGCCTGATTTTGTGCTTAAAAGCCCCGACTCAGCAGATTACGCCGCTAATTGTGTAGCTAATATGTAACTATTGTGAAACTAAAGAGTCAGTGAATAGTCAGTTTGATACACCGAATCGGTTTGCAGCCTGTTCCGAATTGTCGGGAGTAAGCTGTAGTGCGGCGGTGGCTAAGGAATAACTCCGGTTATATTCAAGAAGTAGTGGGATTTATGCGCCAGAGCGGCTGTGTATAGCATCATCCAGGCCATATTGTCAGCGTTAGGATAGAAGCGGCTATGCGGCGGTGTGTGGAGGCGCGAGTTTGACTTGTTCAGGAGGCTGGTTTTGGTTCTTGTTTGGAAATCTCTGAAGAGACTTCGCTAACGGTGGAGGTAATCTCACCTTTGCCTAGTCTAGAGATAATTTTCGCTCCGACCCTAACATCGTCACTGGAGTGAATTACTTTTAAAGTGCTGTCAAAGGTGATGCTATAGCCCCTGGCTAGTGTGCTGAGGGGGCTCACCGAATTCAAGCTTCGGCTGAGTGCTGTCAGGTTGGAGCGATGGGCGGCGAGCTGGGTTCTCAGCGATTGGCCTAGCCTGCTGCGGCTAGCACTTAGACGAATATGATTGCGTTCCAGAAGCTGTTTGGGCGAGCTAGCCAACAGCCCGCGTCGCGCCTGCATAAGCTCGGATTTCTGCGCGGAGTTCAGTGTCTTCATAGCCTTGCGTAATCGAAGATCGAGTCGGTCCAGATTCTGAGACTGCTCCTGTAAGCGTCGATCGGGGTGTTTAAGCTGCTTCGCAATCCAAGTAAGGCGCTGCGTGCCTTGACGGATCGCTAACTTTATAGCGCTCTGAAATTGAGTGTTATAGGCAATTAGCAGATCGAAGTATTCTGCTTGATCGGGGCTTAGCTGTTCGGCGGCGGCGGAAGGTGTGGGAGCTCTTAGATCTGCGACAAAATCGGCGATGGTAAAATCGACCTCATGGCCAACTGCGTTACAGATTGGCAGCTCGCTTGCGAATATCGCCCTAGCGACCCGTTCTTCGTTAAAGGCTTGCAGGTCTTCCAGTGAGCCGCCGCCGCGGCCAACTATCAGTGCTTCAATGCCAAGCTTTTCCGACAACTTGTTCGCCAATTGTACGGCGTGTTCTATTTCGTCGGCGGCTTCCTTACCCTGTACGGCAACCGGAAGCAGTGTGATTCTAGTTGCAGGAAAGCGCCTTGCGAAAACGCTGAGTATGTCCCGTACCGCCGCTCCAGTTGCCGATGTGATAACGCCAACATGCTGATAGTGACTGAGCATGGTTTGTTTCTGGGTGTCCGCGAAGAGCCCTTCGCCCAGTAGCTTTGCCTTTAGCTGCTCGAAGGCTCGCTGCAGTGCTCCGTCGCCTGCTTCTTCCATGCCATCGAGTATGAGTTGGTAGTCACCGCGGCCCTCGTAGATGCTGAGACGGCCACGTACTATTATCTGATTGCCGTTCTGAGGTTTGAAACGCACCATACGGTTGCGATTTACAAACATCGCACAGCGAATCTGTGAAGACTTATCTTTTAATGTTAGGTACCAGTGCCCGGATGAGGGTATGGCCAGGTTGGAGATTTCACCTTCGACGATGACGGCTGGGAAATTGCTTTCCAGCAGCGAGCGCGCCATGCGGTTCAGGCTACTGACGGAGAGAATATTCTCGGCGTGCTCTTTGTCGTAGGGATTAGTTTTGTGCTCAGAGTAAGGCATAGCGCCATACTACCCTAGCGTTATTGGATTCGGTAGCCGCGCAGCCTCCTAGTCAGAAAGACCGCGCAGTAATTTGTCTTACTGGCATGCACAGCGGCTACCAGGCCTGCTTAGATTCTTGATAGTGCTTCTCTGTTGCGAACCGATCCATCCACATCGTAGGCGATGAGTTCGAACCTCTTTCCTGCATGGCCGAAGGGAAAGCTTAGCTTAACGAAGGCCGCCGTTCCGCCGCTGGTAACCAGTCCTGACGTGATGACGAAATTCTTGGACACGCCAATAGCCGTTCATTCACAGGCGCCGTCACCAGTCGATTCCAAATCGAAGGTGTCGTCTCCATACTTGTGCTCTTTCTCTAAGCTGATAATGCTGAGGGTGCACTTACCCGTGCCGTTTTCGGCGCCATCTGACAGGTACTTGCCGTCTACGAGAGATTGGGCGAGGCCAGTCTGACCATAGGAGAGTGCGGCGAACAATAACGTGGTGATGAGTAGTTTTGATCTGTTCATGACAGCCTCTTGATTCCAATGGATGAAGAATATGGAAATAATAAGAGCTGGTGATTGTGTAGTGTTGACCTATATCAATGTCATAGCGCTCTGGGGAGGAGTTTCTTTGCTCTGAGCAATAAGAGTATAGGGGACAGCGCCAATTCTGCTGCGGTTCTAAGAGCGGTTTCTTGAGAGTATCGCCGCTACGGTGACATTCGCGCTGACATTTGCCGCGGTAATAAACATATCCACAATTAAGTCGATGGCGATCAGGATGCCAATGCCTTCTACCGGCAAGCCTAGAGAGATATACACCGGCGCCATGATGAGCAATCCGCCGCTGGGTATTGCGGGAGAGTAAAAGCTAAACAGTCCTATTGCCGCTGCAATAATGAAAAGTTCATAGATCGACAGGTCAATGCCGTATAGGCTCGCGACGAAATATGTGCCAGCGGTTCTGCCTATGGGTGAAGAAAATTTAAATAAGGTCACCGCAATGGGCAGCACCATGCCGGAGACTCTGCTGGAGATGCCAAGTGCTTCGGTTGCCGTACAGCTAGCCGGAAGCGCCGCCAGTGAGGAGCGTGTACTGAAGCCAACAATCTGCGCCGGTGCGAGTGCGCGAGTAAAGTCGCGCAGGGGGATGCGGCCAACATAGACAGCCAGAGGATACAGTGCCAGAGTAAAGACGACTATCAAGAGGGACACTATAACAATGAAGGAGCCTAGCACGGAGATAGCCGACACGCCGAGAGTTGCTGCCAGCGGAAATACCAGCGCAAAAATACCGACTGGTGCCAGCAGCATAATCCAGGCGATAAGCACTAGCATAGTGTCTTTGATGGCGGTGAAGAAACTAACGATGGCGGCCCGCTCCTTAGCCCCGATCTTCAATAGCGCCATGGAAAACAGGCCGGTAAATATCATAAGCGGCAATATGGCGTTGTTGGCGGCGGCGCGGATGGGGTTGATGGGTATCAGCGCAACCAGCCAGTCGCGAAAGGGAGGTAGCTCGCTACTACTGACTGTTGCCGTTGTTGTTCGCTCCAGCAGACAGCGGCTCGCTTCGGGATCGATGTTCAGCATCGCTATCAGGGGAGGTGCGACAAGGAATGTGAAAAGGCTGGAAGCCACTATCATGGTAACGAATAGCGCCATCGTCTTGCCGCCAAGTTGAGCTACAGTGCCGGTGGTCTCCTGGCCTGCTATGGCGGTAATCATTAGTGCCATCAACAGCGGCACAACTGTCATTCGAATCCCATTTACCCACAGTGTGCCTATAGGTTCGATTATCGATGGCAGGAGTGAGTCGGCAGGCACATCGAGAAGTGAGAAGCTAATACCGCCGATCAGACCCATCCCCAGTCCAATCAGAATGCGAGTAGAGGCGCTCATGAATTCTTCGGCTTTCTCATAGGGCTCATTACGGGTTATTTTCCTGACGGTCTTGTGTACGGTTGAATACGCTATCTCGCACATTGGTATAGCGCAACATAGCACTGGCCCCTGGGGTAATCAATTTGGCAGGAAGGCAGCATGATTGCAGCGCTTCCGGCTCTTTGATACCTTAGATAACCACAAACAGCTAAACCCACGATTCGCCAGCCATGCAGGACATACAATGAGTAGTAGCGACAGTCGCAACGGGAAAGACCGAGAAGCAACAGCACTGAGCCGTCGGTCTATCTTCAAGATGGGCCTGGCGACAGGCATAGCAGTGCCTATGTCGGCTCTGGGGCAGGCGCCGAATCGCCTGAGACCCCAGCCTGGTGATCAATTGGTATTCGAAGAGGGAGCAAATCAGGATGAGCTGGTGCGGCCAGAGTTGCTGGACCTGGAGCAGAGGCCCTTATCTGCCCTCGCGCGGGACCCCGAGACACAGGTGCTGCGAGACGGGTCCAGACTTAATCGAGTCATGATTACGCGTATCGACCCGCAAAAGCTGACTGCACGCTACCAGGGGAATGCCGCGGAGGGTGTGATCGCGTATTCGGCAGTGTGCACGCATACCGGTTGCGATGTAATTAACTGGGATGCAGGCCAGCTGCGCATGGCTTGTCCCTGCCATGAGTCTCAGTTTGATATATATGATGGGGCTAATGTGGTCGGAGGTCCGGCTCCCAGACCATTGGCTATGCTGCCGCTTGAGGTCGTCGATGATGTTGTGATCGTTGCGGCAGGCTTTCGTGGCCGAGTGGGTTTTACTCAGCAGTTCTAGAGTACTAATAATTTTTATGTTCGGCGCCTATTCTGGCGCTCTAATTAGAAGAAGCACGTTTAGAGGTTCAAGCATGATAATTCGCTCCACTATTTGCCTTTGTTGCTCACTTATTTCGAGTTTTCTTTTTGCACAGGATTTGCCTCCCTATAATCCAGTCACTGCAGAGCGGTTATTGAATCCCGAGGAGAGTAACTGGTTAATGTATCGCGGCAGTTACGATTCCCATGGCTACAGCAGATTGGACGAAATCAATGCCGATAACGTCGATGGCTTGGTCCCGGTTTGGAGTTTTTCTACTGGCTTGAGGGAAGGGCATCAGGCGCCACCCATAGTGAATGACGGCTACATGTACGTCACTACGCCGCAGAATCATATTTTAGCAATCAACGCGCGCACCGGCGATCTTATCTGGCGCTACGTGCGTTATCTCCCGGATGACCTGCAGCAGTTTCACCCAACGAATCGCGGTGTTGCCCTGTTCGGCGATAGAGTCTACATGGCAACTGTAGATGCGTTCTTGGTTTCTCTCGATGCCTTAACCGGTGAGTTGATCTGGGAGGTGGCGGTCGAAGATTATTATAACGGTTATTATATGACTATGGCGCCACTGATAGCAGACGGCAATGTGATGGTTGGAGTCTCCGGTGGCGAGTTGGGAATTCGTGGCTTCGTTGCAGCCTACGATGTAATGACTGGCGAAGAAAAATGGAAGACCTACACCATACCAGCGCCGGGTGAGCCGGGTTCGGAATCTTGGCCGGGGGATACTTGGCAGACTGGCGGAGTTCCGGTATGGCTAACAGGGTCCTACGACCCCGAGTTAAATCTCGCTTACTGGGGCACTGGCAACGGTGGTCCGTGGATGGGGGATACGCGCCCAGGCGATAATCTTTATTCCTCATCGGTAATCGCCCTGGACGTCACAACTGGCGAACTCAAAAATCACCACCAATATCACTGGAACGACTCCTGGGATTGGGATGAGGTTTCGGCGCCGTTGCTAATCGATTTTCAGCGCAATGGTGAAAGTGTGAACGGCATGGTGCATCCCGGGCGCAACGGCTATCTTTGGTTTCTGGAGCGCGAGGCCGATGCGATTAACTTTGTCGATGCGAACCCCTATGTCTATCAGGATGTCTTCACTAGCATCGATCCTGTTAGCGGCAGACCCGAATACGATATGACGAAGAAACCCGGCACGGGTTACGAAGCGAATTTCTGTCCGTCGCTATGGGGAGGAAAAGATTGGCCTCCAGCTGCCTTCGATCCCGAGTCGCGTTTACTGTTTATTCCGGCGAACGACAATGTCTGCTCCACTATGGTGGGCGAAGAAATCCAATATAGCCCGGGCCGCTCCTATATGGGTCGAGGAACTTCAGAGAACGGAGGTTTCTTCGTTCGACCCGGCACCGATCATATCGGCGAACTGCAGGCCTGGAATGTAGATACCGGTGAGCGCGCCTGGACGACCCCATTCGAGAGTCAGAATTGGGGCCCAGTGTTGGCGACGGCGGGTGACCTTGTCTTTATGGGTGGTACTAACGATCGCTATTTTCGTGCTTTCGATTCCAGAAGCGGCGAGATTCTTTGGCAGCAACGAACCAATTCGGGAATCACCGGCGTCCCCGTCACTTATACTCTGGATGGCAAACAGTATATCGCCGTGCAATCGGGCTGGGGTGTCGATGCTCAGCGCGAACAGAACCTTCTGAATATGGCTAAGGGTGAGAATCACTATGTGCCCCAGGGCGGAGTGATCTGGGTTTTCGCTTTGCCTGACTAGGTTATTGGGTGACCGGCTAGCGTAGTTGTGAGTTAATTACAGTTATAACTAAGCATAGTACTGAACACAGAGGTTGAGAGTAATGGATAATATCGTTGCAATAGAAAGTCTGGTTGAGAAGTTTGAGCAGAAGAAGATGACACGAAGAGAGCTGGTTGCTTCTCTATTGGTGGCCACGGTTGCTACCTCCGTGCCATCTGTCTCGGCACAGACCGCGGCACCGGTCGCTATAGGCAGGTCGATGAATCACGTCTCGCTGTCGGTAACGGATGTGAATCGTTCGGCGGATTTCTATAATCGTGTTCTGGGTATGGATATTATCTCGCGGCCGGCAAACGGTGGTTTAAATATGGGCCTGGGCGATGAGAGCTTTCTTGGGCTCTATAATCTGCCTTACCCTGGAGGCATGCATCATATGTGTATCGGTGTGGAGAATTACAATGCCGATGCGCTGGCCGAGAAGCTTCAGGATCACGGCATAGACGCGGATGTGAACCGCGACCCGGCGAATCGAACCAGTGGCGGCGACCAACTGTATTTCAGTGATCCCGATGGTATACGTGTGCAACTCGCACAGCACGGTTATCTCGGGTAGAAGGCTATCCAGAGCAGAAGGCTGTCTAGGGTAGAAGGATGTCCAAGATAGGGCGGCTGGTGGCAGGAGCAGTTAGTAGTCCGGCGCTACCAGCCATTTCTGCTCGGTGGCTAAGGGTGCGGTAAGCGTCAGCAAGAAGGCCTCCAACTGGCTTCTCTCCACGGCGCGCAAGTTCAGCGGCTTCGCCTCGTTGTGGCTGAGCATGGAACTCGGTGCCTCATTGTAATGCTCAACGACCTCGCTAAGAGTCGACATCTGCCCGCCGTGCATATAAGGCGCGGTTAGCGAGATGTTTCGCAGTGTCGGCGTTTTCATCGCGCCAACCAGATCGTTTGCATCCCGGGCGAAGCGTAACTCAATACATTCTGCAGTCGTGGCATCACTAAACTCGCCAAGGCAGTTGAATGGATCGTCTCGCGCTGTCCGCACTCCGTCATATCTGCCCATCGATGGCATCGTGCCGCTTACAGCCAGCACACCGGTGTTGTGAAATTCATGATTGCTTAAGAGCGGCCCGTTGTGACAGCTAACACACTGGCCCTTGTCGATGAAAATTCTTAGACCTGCTATCTCTGTATTATTTAGAGCTTCTGTCTGGGCCGGGTTAGTGCTGAGCTGAGCAATATATTCATCGAAGCGGGCGGGGCCGGGCATGATCTTTCGCTCATAGGCGGCGATAGCCTTACCAAGATTCGCAAAAAATTCCGATATTGCCCGCTGAGTTCCAGTGTCCAGAGTCTTCCAGTTTGCCTGTTGTGCTTCATCACCCTGTGGCGTGCCTGTTTTCGGGAGGTTTGAGGCTACGGGCAGCTCTCCAAAAATATCTTCATACATAATACGGTAGTCGGAATCTGTGGACAGTAACTGCAGTAGTTGAATCCTGTCTGTCGCATGCTCATGCTTGGCCTCTAGTGGCGCCAGAGCCTGGGCCCACTGGCTGTCTTTTCTGCCGTCCCAATAGAACCAGGGGCTATAAGCAAGTCCCACCAGAGAAGGAGTGTGTACAGAGCCAATGCCGACGCCGACAGCGAGGGGCAGGCCATCTGTAAACATCAGCTCGGGTTTGTGGCAGGTGGCACAGGCAACTTGTCCGTTGCTGCTGAGTCGCGTGTCGAAATAGAGGCGAT
The DNA here is from genome assembly GCA_029253585.1 of Gammaproteobacteria bacterium. Lineage (GTDB taxonomy): Bacteria > Pseudomonadota > Gammaproteobacteria > Pseudomonadales > Pseudohongiellaceae > UBA9145. The sequence goes on along the minus strand of JAQWZF010000033.1, from coordinate 19,313 downwards.
GGCCTAGCTCTGCGGCAGCCGGATCATCGGCGACTCGATTGCTAGGGTCTGGCGACAAAGGGGGCAGGGCATCCAAAGATAGCGAGGCTATCAGCCTAATCTCGTCTTCGCTCCAGTGAGCAGCGCGGGGAATGGACAGGTAGTTCCAGCCTATGGCTGTGACGACTATTATCGCCACCAGTGGGAGTAGTAGTTTCTTCATTGCAGAACGAATTCGATGCTAGCGTTGTCTTCGGAGCCATCCCGCTGCAGGTCAATCTCAAGTAGCCACAAGCCCTGCATGTGGAAACGAACCCCCTCGAGGAGGTAATCACCATTGTCCAGGGTTGCAGTAATCTGCGGCTGGGTGGGTAGGCCATGGTCATGCTCTGGCATACCGCCATTTATCTGCAGTTGTTCTACAGTCAGCGTTTTCCCGCCGCCATCCAGAATGCGTACATGCCAGCTATGTATCTGGTTTATGCGTAGCGGTGAAAGCTCGCTGTAGATCTCTATAGTTAGACCTTTCTCGGTGGTACCCGAAAGGTCGGGTGTTTCTGCCGCATGAGCGCAGCTAATTGCAAATAACAGTGAAAGGCTAAAAAACAATTTCATAACAGCTCGATTTGGGTTTTGTCTCTTGGTAAAAAGTTTCGGGGTGGTGCTCTGTCTGATGCGGCAATAATACGGGAATCGGCGTTCGCCGGGACATATAGTAATCGCGCAGGTCGAGATCGGTGTCCGGGTCAATGTCAGGGGTGATCGCATAGGACACAAGTACGATAAACAGCGTTGGAAATATAAGAAACCATACCTGATAGATATAGGTAAATTGTATTTCTCGATAGGGCCAGATTCCAACCCAATACTGAATTGCATAGAGCACTATAACGAGTGTCCAGGCTAGATGCAGCCAGTCTAGACGCGGCACTATGTGGGTGCGCAGCAGTCTGCCCCAGCCCGCGAAGATTTCGGTGAGCGCGATAGCGATAACCACCGAGGCGAGTGCCATTAGAAATTCGAAGAGTGTCATTGAATTTTCGTGCTCTACCTAAATAGTAGTCATTGTATATATGCTTAATACGCTGTGCAGTAGCAGATGGTTCTCGCGTCCTCTAAACTAAAAAAGGGCAAGTCCTTGCGGATTTGCCCTTTTTTGCTTTTCAATCTAAGTCGTTTAACTAGCCGATAAGGCCAGGTGAGCGATAGTCAGATCTAAACCGCTACGATTTCTTCAGCCTGTGGTCCTTTCTGACCGTCAGTTACTACAAACTCTACACGCTGACCTTCAGCAAGAGTCTTGTAACCTGAGCTTTGAATCGCACTGAAATGTGCAAATACGTCAGGGCCGCCTTCACGTTCGATGAAGCCGAAGCCTTTGTTTTCGTTAAACCATTTCACTGTACCAGTAATTTTATCGGACATTTTTGTTACCTAAAGTTAAAACTATTAAAATCCTGCCAAGCAGGGGTCGTGCTAGAATTTCGGCGTACTTATAAACTTCAGGACGAGGTGTTACTAGGAAGACTTCGAAATGGGGAGAATAAATATGTGCTTACTTTCAAGCTACGCAGATTTTACAGGTAAACCCTTGCCTGTCAAGGTTTTTTCGGATCAGTTCCGAGGTGGTGCTAGCTATTCTGAGATGGCGTGGTAGTCCTTTGTGTGGAAACGAGGGGAGCAAACCGCGAGAAATACCAGGTCGCCTTTTCCTGTGTTCTTGATTCGCTGTCTTGTGTCCGGGGGAATAACAACAACATCGCCGATGGATACCCTAAGCGGTTCGCCGTCACCTATTTCAGCTAAGCCTTCTCCGTGAACTATGACATAACGCTCGGTGGTGTTTTCCAGATAGTGCCACTTCGTCTGCTGGGCTTCCTCGACTCTGGCTCGAGCTATAGATACATCTTCATCGTCCGTCGAGTTCGATATTTCGGTGATGTAGCAGCCTTCTTCGAAATAATACTCTTGCTTGGGATCGTGTTTTTTTAGCATGCAGGGATCATCTCTTGGTGTTATGAGTTTAAAGCATCGAATGGCACTAGCATACGGAAAGGCTTCGAGTTGAACCAGTTCCTGAGCTCAAATATGTTGGTAGCGATAGGGCAGCGTTCTCGCGAATCTAAACTAAGCAGCGAGGAAGGGGGGGTCTAAAGAAGATCTAGGCTGTCGACAAGATTTGTCCACAGCCTAGATGTTTGGTGCCAAGTTGGATCTAGAGAGGAACTACTTTATTTGCACAAGGTCCTTTCTGGCCTTGTCCAACTTCGTATTCTACTTCTTGGCCGTCATTTAGCGTGGCGAAGCCGCCGTCGCTTTGAATTTCTGAATAATGAACGAAGAGATCGTTGCCACCTTCCGCTGGAGTGATGAAACCAAAACCTTTGTCCGCATTAAACCACTTAACTGTGCCTTTACTCATGTAGCCCTCGATATATATTTCTTTTTTGACTTTCAAAATTGCAGAAAACGAATCGAAGTTCGACACTTCTTCTGCTCTGTGGCGAAATTACTGCTTTCTGCCACCACTCTACTTCAGTATTACTCTGAACTGCTTGCCGGCCCACATAGAGTGGCTCGGTTTCAGTGAGAATATCTGGAGGAATAAATCCCCGCTAACGATGCATATTCACACAATAGTATGGTGGAACCGTTCGAACCCACTTCACCTTTTTAGATCCGAACCTATAGTGTAGAGTCTTCTAAGCCAAATTCATAGAGGCAGAAGCAGCGTAAACCATTAAGTTTCCTCGCCATTTCCCTTATTTTGGGCCGTTTTTCCCTATAGCGCCGGTTTTTTGCCTCACAATTATCGCAGATATAGTTAAATGGCTGTGAACCGTAGCGAAAAATATTCGTTCTAATATTTCTAAACTATTGTTATATATAGATTAATTTTCTATGGACTTGAGCTTTCGGCTATTGTCTCGCTAGCAGCCACCATTTCATGGTGCTGGTGACTAATTCTGCAGCGTCTTGTTGCACGAAATGACTCGCACCGGGCGCGGTGACGATAGTTGTGTCGGCATCTATCCAATCCCAGGTATTGTTCAGGCCGTCTGAATGCAGCGCCGTGTCTTTCAGGCCATGAAATACAAGCACTGGTATATTGAGTCTTGGCGCACTTGGAGCTGTTCCGGAGCTTTCGCTCCTCGGGTAGTTTTGCTTGTAGTAGGCGAGCATGCCATCGAAGCTGGAGCGCCCGAAGGCCTCAACATAATTCTGCCTCGCAGCCGGGTCACTTATCCAGCCTGAGAGTGTCTGCGGATTCATGGGCTGTCCGAAGAAGATGTCTGGATCGGTAGCCTTGCCGGCAATGAAAGCGCGCGCATAACCACTGTTTGCCTGCTGTTCTCGGTTGTTGGCCAGTTCTCGCGCCATGCCATTGGGGTGGGGAAGGTTGAGAATAAGAAGGTTTTCGACCATCTCGGGCAGCGCAAAGGCGAACTGCCATGACACGATGCCACCCCAGTCATGGCCAACTATATTGGCTTTCTCCTCACCGAAATGGCGAATCACAGCTGCTACATCGCCAATGAGGTTTGCCATGGCGTAGCTGGATTCTGCCTCTGGCTGCCCGCTGAGGTTTTATCCGCGTTGGTCTATGGCGACAACTTTGAAGTTGTCCTTTAGCCCCTCCATCTGATGGCGCCAGCTATACCAGTAGTCTGGGAAGCCATGGATCATGATGACGAGAGGGCCCTCACCGACGCTCGCGTAATGAATTTCCACGCCATTATTGTCTGCATAGCCATGTTCTCCTTCGTCCAGCAGGTCAGCATGGACTGTATTCGCAACCAGTATAAGGGCGACGAGTGCGGGTAGGTAAGGGAGGTATCTGAGAACGTTGGGGAATGCCATGGTTAGCTCCGATTTATTGCGACACTACAAGTAATGAAGACCAATAATTTGGTAGCCGCGGGACAGTGGATCAGCCCGAGGATAGGTGATGAGCGGATTAAAGCAGAAAAAAGAGGAAAAGTTGACGAGTTTGCGGTGCCAAGATCCCTTTGGCAGGTAGATGCAATCTTTTTGGCGCGAATCGCCAGCAGCTAACTATCTGTAATAACGTGTGAATGTTAAAATTCTTGTTTAGCTGATTAGTTATCTTCCGCACACGTGAAGACGGTGAAGGAAAGTGGAAGAGGGAAGAGGAGAAGGTGATGTGGGGACACAGAGTATGAATAAGCTGAAGTTAGCGAACGTTTTTCTCATGGCAGGTATTGCAGTGGCCTTGGGCCAGGTTGCAGTTGCGCAGGATTATGTGGCGCCACGTACCAGTTTTGGTGCGCCGGATTTGCAGGGTGTTTACAGTATTGCCACGGTAACGATGCTGGAGCGTGGCGAACAGTTTAATGGACAGCTAACAATTACCGCCGAGGAGGCAGCGCAAATTGGGCAGACTGGCGACAGCTATCTTGATGATCTGACAGCCGCGCCGACAGATGCGGAGCCAGACGTTGGAGGCTATAACACTTTCTGGATGGACCCAGGCGAGCGCATGGCAGTAATCGACGGTGAGATTCGCACCTCCATTCTTGTCGAACCCGAGAATGGCCGTCTACCCTGGGCCGAGGGTGCGCAGAGAGCAATATTTGGAGCGCGAGCAATGGGGCCGGGCCCGTTTGCCGGGCCAGAGGCGCGTCCCCTAGGTGAGCGTTGCCTGGTCGGTTTTGGCTCCTCCGGTGGTCCGCCTATGTTGCCAGTACTCTACAATAATCACAGTCAGATCGTTCAGACAAAAGACTACGTGATGATCATGGCCGAGATGAATCATGATGCGCGTATCATTCGCATGCGCGATAGTGATCATTCTGATATTCCCAAATGGTTAGGCGATTCCATTGGCTACTATGAGGGCGATACTCTTGTCGTCGAAACGACCAACTACCACCCACAGCAGAGTTTTCGCGGAGCGTTGCGTCACTACTTTTACCTGTCAGCTGACGCGACAGTAACGGAACGTTTCACCCGCGTGGATGACGAAACCTTGCTCTATCAATTTACTGTCGATGACCCAAAAGTCTACGCGACGGCATGGAAGGGTGAGCTGCCTATGAATGCAGTGGAAGATCAGATCTACGAATACGCCTGCCACGAAGGAAACTATGCCTTGCCTGGCATTCTGGCAGGAGCCAGACTGGAAGAGAAAGAAAAGGCAGAGGCGGAAGCAGAGGTTAGAGTGCAGTAGTGTAAGCCTGCAAGGAATAAAAGCCGGCCACAGAGCCGGTCTTTTAATGTGCTTTAAGAATATTGATACATCGCATAAACTTTATCCTACGCTCGTGTCAGTATTCTGGTCGCGAATCCACCCGCTGCTCCAGCAGTTAACTATGATGATAAATAGGCTGCTAGATAGGCTTATAAAAATGCAGAAAAAAATAAAGTTAATCGCTGTGGCTGTCCTCAGTGCAGTTGGTTTGAGCACAACTTTCGCGCAGACAGATTCCTACGATCCTCTGCTTACGGTCAAAGAAATAATGAATGGATTGATTACGCCGACGACCACCACTATCTGGGGTGCCTATCAGCTTGAGAGCGATGCGCAGTGGCAGGAAGTAAGAAATGCTGCCCTGTCGGTGATCGCTGCTGGCAACTTGTTGCAGTTAGGTGGTTCAGGTGAAGGGGAGTCTGCTATGGCTGCGGAAGCTGACTGGCGCATTTACAACCTGCAAATGATAGACGCGGCGAGGCAGGTGATTGTTGCAACGAACAATAAAGACGAAGAAGCCCTGTCGGCGGCGGGGAACGATGCGCTCTATCCTCCCTGCGAGTCCTGTCACCAGCAATATCAGGTTCGTTAAGAACCCTCTGCTAAGCGATGAACAGGCTGGGGATTCTCTCAAGAAACCAGTAGCTCGCTACGCCGCCTATGCCGTAGGCGAGCCCTCGTTGCAAACTTGGTATCAGGTGGTTTAGGTGTTTTTCGAAGATATAATGCAGTGCTAACAGTGCCCCAATAAAAGCTACCTGACCCGCTTCTACTCCCAGGTTAAAGAATAGCAAAGCCAGTGGAATGTCGGCGTCACTGAGGCCAAGCTCGCCTAGCGCGCCGGCGAACCCGAATCCGTGCACCAGGCCAAATGCAAACGCCACTATCCAGGGTTTGGCATGGGCTAGCGTGGTATTCCCCTGCTGCGCCATCAATATCTCTCGTGCCAGAAATACAATCGACAGCGCTATCAGAACTTCAATGGGCGCGCCTGGAACGGGGAAGAAGCCAAGGACTGCGCAGGCAAGAGTAATGCTATGGGCTATTGTAAAGGCAGTTATGGTTTTTAGTAGCTTCCAGAAACCCTGCAGTAAGAGTAACAGGCCTAGCACGAACAGCAGGTGATCGGCGCCGAATAGAATGTGCTCGCCGCCAAGCCGTAGGTAGCGGCTAGCTAGATTTCGAATAGAGGCGGCACCTGCCTTCATTTCTGACATGGGCACTTCGATTAGGCTGCCATCCCCTGGAAAATAACCAGAGACATCGCTGCCATTGGACCAGCGCGTGATGAGCACTAGGCCTTCCAGAGACCAGGGAAATAATAGAGCATCTTCGGTGTTAAGTGCTGGCTCGCACTGGAAGCGATAACTGAATCGACTTGGCGGTAACTTCAGGCATCGCTCGGGAAGTATACGCTCCACATTAAATAAGGGCGGTACCTGTTGATCGACTATAGAAAGTTGGTAACTGTTGTCGTCGAGCTCGTCCAGAAAGACTCGGGCAACACCGGTCACATCGACATCGTGCCCCCTGGTCTGGGTAGCGAGGGTCAAGCTGAAGACGAGCAGCAAGAAGAGTGCGAAAAAATGCAGATCTGTGCTTTTCTGAAAGGGGGCGTGCATGATCTGTTATTCGGCTTCGGAGTTGTTAATGACTATAGTGTATTGATCCCAAAGTCTGTCTACCTCCTGCTGCAGGCGGACCTCCTCTTCGGCAGCAATCCACTCGAGACGAACCAGATCGGCAATGTCATCAAGCGCTGGTATGCCGGCCGAGTTTCTCTGAGTTGCCCGTAGCCAATGTTGCCCTCGATTGCTAATAAACGGGCCTTGCCATTGGTTGAGCTCGGCTGCTAGAACCTTATTCGCAAACTCCTGATCGAAAATATTAGCGAGGTCTACGCTATTCACATTCGGTAGAGTCGCGACCGTACCTTCTGATAATTCCATTAAGGCATCAGCCTCGGCACCTTGTTGGATAGAAGTAAGTATGGAAGCTTCTAGAGGACCTGTAGAGTCGAAAACCAACTCATCGAAATCTGCGGTGGCGGGAGTTTCGAAGCGAGTTCTGTTTTGCTCGTAGTACACACTTAATTCGGCAGCGCTTGGCTGAATAATGTTTCCGCTTAGCACGTGACGCATCTTCTGCGCCAGAATGTCGTGTATGCGCTCGTCGTTGTCCAATTCCATGGCGAGGGCTTCCCGCACTAGAATTTGCTCTTCTATATAGTAGGCGGTTACTAAATCTCGTTGTTCTGCGGAAAGTTCTTCGCCGCGCGACAGCTCCTGCATGAAGATGCGTGCATCTATTTCGCGCTGGTCGATCTCCAGCAAGTTTTCATTCCCGGCCTGAGTAATTGTATACAGTGCAAAGATAATGACTGCGATAATGAAGAAGTGCACGATCGGTTCTCGCATGATACGAGCATAGACAGGCGTGCTGACAGAGCTGGATTTATTCATTTGATTCATGGGTCGACTCTTCTTGCCCCGGTTTTGAGGTTTTTATCGTGTCTTCGGTGTTGCGTAGGGGGAGAGTAATTTCAGTCTGTAGTGGATGCAAGCACTAGTCGGCTTCAGCATCTTGCAAAAAATGCACACATAAGGTTCCATGATGCAAAGCGAGCGCATTGGGACGAGAAAGGGATTATGCAAAAAAGAAGAACACTTGTATTTACGGCTCTGTGGTTACTGTGTGGTGCCTTACCCGCGCAGGCAGCAACTCCGCAGGCGCCGCAGGTTACGCGGCTGGCAGATGGGCCTATCATTGTCCCCAACATGGACTCGCGCATGGGTAGCAATATACAGGGGCCCTCACTTATACGTGTGCCCCCGTGGATAGACAATCCATTAGGCAACTACTATCTTTATTTCGCCGATCATCGTGGCAGCTACATTCGGCTGGCCTATGCGGATGATATTACCGGGCCATGGAGCATCTACGAAGAAGGTTCGCTCAGGCTCGAAGACTCTTTCTTTCCAACTACCTGTCCACCCTGTTCGCTAGCCCTTGGCACAAGTGCTCCCCTGTATGCCCATATTGCCTCTCCGGACGTGCATGTAGACAACGAGAAGCAGCAGATTGTCATGTATATCCATGGGCGCGATGCGGGCCGGCAGCTTACTCGTCTGGCGACTTCGAAGAACGGAATAGACTTCGAGGGTAGGCCGGATGTGTTAGGCCGCCCCTATTTTCGCGTCATCGAACATGGGGCTTATCACTATGCCTTATCCATGCCGGGATACCTGTACCGCTCCAGAGATGGCATGAGTGACTTTCAGGAAGGGCCTAGATTCTTCAATGATAATATGCGCCACAATGCGCTATTAATACGCGACAACACCCTGCATGTATTTTGGACTCAGGCGGGGCATGCCCCAGAGAGAATATTCCTTTCGACCATCGACATGGAGGGGGATTGGATGCAATGGCAGGAATCAGAGCCGGTTGAGGTGCTCAGGCCTCAGATGGTGTGGGAGGGGGCAGAGTTGGAGATAGCACCCTCGAGGCGTGGGCATATAGATGAGCGGGTGAATCAGCTGCGGGATCCAACTATTTTCGAAGAAGATGGCAGGGTGTATCTGCTCTATTCTATTGCCGGCGAGCACGGGATCGCGGTTGCCGAGCTGGAATTCGAGTAGGGGCAGGCATGCAGCAACTCTCTCAGGAATACCTAGGCTCGTGTAAGTGCGAAGATGGTCGCATCTTGCGCGGCGAGAGCATGACTCGGATCGAGACCTTCGTCGACGCCGCCTTCGCCATGCTCGTGACCAGTATCGATGTAATACCCAAGACGGTGCCGGAGTTGCTCAGCCTTTCGCAGGACATACCCGCCATCATAATTAGCGCGACCATAATTGGATCGATCTGGGTGGCGCATACCCTCTGGAGCAGGACTTTCGGCCTGCAGGATCGCATCAGACTCTATCTTAGTCTCGGCCTAGTAGTGCTGGTGCTAATCTTCGTCTATCCGATCAAGCTGATGGTGTAGCTCAGTATCTCCTTTTTATCACGCGGGGCTTTGCAACAAAATCTGGAGATAATGGAGCTAGCCGATGTGATAAATCTTATGGTCTATTTTGGTTTGGGGCTCATGGCGCTCTGTTTTATCCTGATCGCCCTGTATCAGAACTCGCTTAGGCAGCGTCAGCAACTTGTCTTAAGCGAGTACGAAGTCATATTTTGCAAGCTTGCCTGCTTAACCTGGGCTTTGGTGGCGGCGACGGCCCTGATATCCTGCGTGGCTGCCCTATTGCTGGGAGAGCAAATCCAATGGTCGGGCCTTGTGTACTTTTCACTCTGGATGACAATACTCGTGGCGCGCGGTCTGTACCGAAAAATTGTCGGCATAGAGGGGCTGCACAAGGCCAGTTAAATCCAGTTAAAGCCCCTGTCAGAATCTATACAAGCGGCCCCTGTTTCTGTATAATTTCCGTTTTGTAGAAGGTGGTAATCACATGTTACGTATCGCTGAAGAGGCTTTAACATTTGATGATGTTCTACTCTTGCCTGCCCACTCTGTTGTTCTTCCCAAAACTGTAGCACTCACTACCCAATTGACGCGTTCGATCGCGCTCAATATTCCGCTTATATCATCTGCGATGGACACGGTTACCGAGTCCCGTCTCGCGATAGCTATGGCGCAAGAGGGTGGCTTGGGTGTGCTGCACAAGAGCATGAGTGTTGAGAATCAGGCGCGAGAAGTTCGTCAGGTAAAGAAATATGAAAGTGGCGTAGTAAAGGATCCTATTACGATCTCAGCCGATGCCAGCATTAGAGACCTTGTTGCTCTGATGCAAGAATACGATATATCCGGCATGCCGGTATTGGACAGCTCTGGCCTGGTGGGTATCGTGACCAGTCGCGATGTGCGCTTCGAGGCTAATCTTGACGCCGAGGTTTCATCGATCATGACGGCAAAGGACAGGCTCGTAACAGTACGAGAAGAATTTGCGCTGGATGATGTGAAGGAGCTTCTGCATCGCCACCGAATCGAGAAGATTCTGGTTGTAAACGATGACTTCGAGTTGCGTGGCCTTATTACCCTAAAAGATATTCGTAAGTCCGAAGACTATCCGAATGCGTGTAAAGACGAGCAGGGTAGACTGCGTGTTGCAGCCGCAGTCGGTACAGGGCCTGACTCAGCCGATCGCATTGAAGCGATAATCGAAGCGGGCGTCGATGTGGTTATCGTCGATACCGCACATGGGCATTCACAGTTCGTGCTGGATCAGGTGAAATATATTAAAGACAACTACCCTAGCGTGTCTGTTATCGGCGGCAATATAGCTACTGCAGATGCGGCCAGAGACTTGGTCAAGGCGGGTGCGGACGCGGTTAAGGTGGGTATTGGTCCTGGCTCGATCTGCACGACACGTATCGTAACCGGTGTTGGTGTTCCGCAGATTTCAGCCGTTGCTAACGTTGTCGAAGCGGTAAAGGGCAGCGATGTCTGTGTTATATCCGATGGCGGAATACGCTATTCCGGTGATATAGCCAAGGTGATTGCCGCTGGGGCGCACGTCGTCATGGTCGGCAGTCTGCTGGCTGGCTCCGAAGAGGCGCCGGGCGACGTTGAGTTGTATCAAGGCAGAAGCTATAAGGCTTATCGTGGCATGGGTTCTCTAGGCGCCATGTCTCACTCTCAAGGCTCTAGTGATCGCTATTTCCAAGACGTCGATTCTGGGACAGAGAAGCTGGTCCCCGAGGGGATCGAGGGTCGAGTTCCCTATAAAGGCTCGATGTCCGCTATCGTGCATCAGCTAATGGGTGGGCTGCGTTCCAGCATGGGTTATACGGGTTCAGCAAATATTGAGCAGATGCGAATGAAGACGCAATTTGTGAAGATTACGGCGTCGGGTATGAACGAGTCTCACGTCCATGACGTTAGCATAACCAAGGAAGCACCCAACTACCGTGTAAGTTAGCGTGGGAGTGCTTCTAACTAGTTATTAGTTGGAATGGATAAACCCCTGAGGCCCAGATGCTTCGTTAAAAGGACTAACTCATTCAGTCACTTACTAAATGTAAGCCCCTGATTGAGTTAGGCCCTGTGCCTCGCCTCTGGGCCTCAATGATTCATCCTCAGGTTTCCTGGTGCGAAGTTGAATTCGAATTGCAGTTACTATTTTAAGATTGGGTTTACATGACAACAGCTAATATTCATAGCCAGAAAATTCTTATTCTTGATTTCGGTTCGCAGTACACGCAGCTCATCGCGCGGCGGGTTCGCGAGTTAGGTGTGTATTGTGAGATCTGGGACTACGCGGTCGATGAAGAGCTATTTCGGGAATTTGATCCTCAGGGCGTAATTTTTTCCGGTAGTCCGGAGTCGGCGAATCACGATGAATCGCCGCGTCCCCCCGAGTTTATCTATGGCGCTGGCAAACCGATTCTTGGCATCTGCTACGGTATGCAAACTATGGCAGAGCACTTTTCGGGCAAAGTCGAAGCCTCGAGTAAGTCTGAATTTGGTTTCGCGCAGGTCGATGTGATCGCGCCGAATAAATTATTCGATGGCATCGAAGATAGGATTAATGAGAAAGCGGCGCCTCAATTAGACGTATGGATGAGCCATGGTGATAAGGTCACCGAAGTGCCGCCAGGGTTTTCGTTGATAGCGCAGACGGAGAGTGCCCCTATAGCGGCGATGTGTGATGAGTCTCGAAATTTCTACGGAATTCAGTTTCACCCCGAAGTGACGCACACCATTCAAGGTCTGCGTATTCTCGAACGATTCTGTCATGGCATCTGCGGTTGCGAGTCCTTGTGGACGGCAGCCAATATCATCGAGGACGCGATCGCGACGGTGCGCGCTAAGGTTGGCACAGATAAGGTGTTACTAGGCTTATCTGGCGGTGTGGATTCATCTGTCGTTGCTGCACTGTTACACAAGGCGATCGGCGATCAGCTGACCTGTGTTTTCGTTGATAACGGATTGCTCAGATTAAACGAAGGGGATCAGGTCATGTCTATGTTCGCAAAGAACATGGGTGTTCGCGTGATTCGAGCCGATGCAGAAGAGCGCTTTCTAAGCCGACTCGCAGGAGTCGATGAGCCGGAACAGAAAAGAAAAATTATTGGTAATACCTTCATCGATGTATTTGATGAAGAGGCGACCAAACTCAAAGATGTAAATTGGTTGGCGCAGGGCACTATCTATCCCGATGTCATCGAATCCGCTGGGTCGAAGACCGGTAAGGCCCACGTGATCAAATCCCACCATAACGTTGGCGGTCTGCCCGACGACATGAAGATGGAACTCGTCGAGCCGCTACGAGAATTATTCAAAGACGAGGTGCGTAAGATCGGCTTGGAGCTAGGCCTGCCTTACGACATGGTCTACCGCCATCCTTTTCCAGGCCCTGGGCTAGGGGTTCGCGTACTCGGTGAAGTCAAGAAAAAGTACTGCGATATTCTGCGTCAGGCCGATGCCATCTTCATGGAAGAGCTGTACCGCGCCGATGTTTACAACAAGGTGAGCCAGGCCTTCGCCGTGTTCTTGCCGGTGAAATCAGTAGGTGTTGTGGGTGATGCGCGTCGTTATTCCTACGTGATTACCTTGCGCGCCGTCGAGACTATCGATTTCATGACCGCACGCTGGGCTCGCCTCGACTCCGAACTGTTGGAACGTCTGTCCAATCGCATCATGAATGAAATCGCAGATGTCTCACGCGTTGCCTATGACATCTCTAGTAAACCGCCAGCAACTATCGAGTGGGAATGATTGAAATTAGAATAAGTAGGTAAGGAATATATAGTATGACTCAAACTCCTAGGATATGGAATTGGATTGCAAAGCGTTACGCCAAGTCACCAGTTAAAAATGAGATCGTTTATCAGAAGAAATTGCAGGTTACGCAAGAATACTTTAAACCAAACATGAAAGTGCTTGAATTCGGTTGCGGAACTGGTTCCACCGCAATTGCACACGCATCGTATGTAAACCATATATTGGCTACGGATTTTTCAGAGAATATGCTGGAAATCGCTAGAGAAAAAGCTCGTTTATCAGGCATCGAAAATATTACTTTTGAACTAACTACAATTGAGAATTTGGAGGCTGCTAGTAAATCGTTTAATGCTGTTCTAGGTTTAAATATCCTTCATTTGGTAGAAGATAAGCAGAAAATCATGGCTAAGGTGCATGAATTGTTAGAACCAGGAGGGTTTTTTGTTTCCAGTACGCCTTGTCTTGCCAATACATCAATCTTCTTGAGATATCTATTACCTATTGCTAATCGATTGGGTATTGCTCCATCAGTAAAATTTTTCTCAGGAGAAGAGCTTGAAACAGCTATTACCCAGGCAGGCTTTCTCATCGATTATCGATGGGAACCAGATTCTACTGCTAGTCTTTTTTTGATAGCTAAGAAACCGCTCTGAAACCCTTATAAACGCTGGGGTTTTTTCATGTCTATTATTGAGTGGGAATAGAATGATTTGTATTAAAACAGATATTCCGCAAGAGATTTGCGATATCGATGATGAGTTAAAAGCGATCTATCACGGTAAAGACACAGTTTGTATTTGGGTGTTTAAAACTAGGGAAGATAGAAACAGATTTATGGATGAGACAGCTGGAATGCTTAAAGATGATAGAGAGCAACACTTCGAATCTTTTTATGTTTAAAAAGTTGCACACTGTGTAACAAGAGAATGGAAGTTTGTTGATATTAAAGATAATTTTTAAGAGAAGAAGATTAAAAAAGAGAGTATATACTTACACAAATGTTACACAGTAAATTAACGAAAGAAAAAAAGAGCCATAAAGTATTGATAATATTGACTTTATTAGAGCGTCATAATGACGTCACTATTGAGTGGGAGTAATAGGGTTGCGCTAAAATAGAGGAGGCTCCTGAATGAATTTGAGTTTTGGTAACAGGGCTTTGTTTGTCCTAGTGTTGTCATTTACGGGTATTGGGATGCACGCTGAAGAAAAGAATCCAATGGCGATCGTAACGGCCAATTTCCAGGCTGCTGATCGGGACGGTAGTGGGTCACTAGATTCCAGCGAGTTTCCTGCCTTGATTGATGCCAACGCCGAACACAAGATTGGTCGTGCTGCCATGGTCAAGCGATTTGGCGCATATAACCGGGCTTTCAACACAGCAGACCGGGATGGTGATGGTGTCGTTGCCTGGTCGGAACTCATGACAAAGAGGGCTGAACATGAAGATCATTAAGTTTTCTTGAATTGCGTTTGGCCTTGTTTTTTCGGTGCTGCTGCTGATCGCATTAGTAATAACCCGTGATGGTGAACGGGTCCCCGTTATTGGTGAGGGGACGGTCATGCTCGACGCTGGGACGTTCGAAGCTTACCCCTTGCCCGATTACGCGGCTAAATTTGTCAACGATGAATACAAGAGTTATCTCGTTGAGGTGGAACCGGGCGTTAAAGTGCATGTACTGGAAGTAGGTTCAGGTTTTCCCGTCTATCTTCAGCACGGCAACCCGACCTCGGGTTTCCTTTACCGCAAGGTTGCGGCTGCACTGCCGACAGACCAGGTACGCGTCATCATGCCGACGATGGTCGGTCTTGGTTTCTCTAGCAAGATTCCAGCAAGTGAACATACATTGGATAACCACATGCGCTGGATGGCCAGTGTACTTGAGCAGTTGCAGATCAATCAGGTGGTCTATGTCGGACAGGACTGGGGCGGACCGGTAGGTATGGGCGCACTGGCACTTAAACCGGACATCCTGAAAGGCCTGGTTGCTATGAATACGGGTTTTAATGCCCCGACAGAGCAGTTTGATCTATCCCAGGCACACGCTATGGTCAAAACGCCAATACTCGGCGAGTTTTTCTTGGAAGGTCTGCTGTCGATCTTTGAGCAACTCCCCAACATGCAGGGAGACCCCACTTCGATTCCAGCCGAGGTTTCAGAACTTTACGGACGACCACTGGAAGACAGTGGAAACAGTAAGGCACCGCTTGCACTGATGCGAATGGTAACTGATGGGCCGGATCACCCGAGCACGCCCCAGATGCAGGTTATCGAAGACTATGTGGCTGGCCTCAAGGTACCTGCCGAGATCGTCTGGGGGTTGAATGACCCCATCATTGGAAAGGGGCTTGGTGCAATGAAATCAAATTTTCCGGATGCGCCAGTGACAGAAACCGAAGCAGGGCATTTTCTGCAGGAAGAAGTGCCGCAAGAGATCGCCGATGCCATTGTTCGTGTGATTGATCAACTGATGGACGGTACTTCATCTCCGTACGAAGATTCGTTTTAATCTTAGGAGACAGGTCCAAGTGCCAGATCCAGCAGAATGGTATCCTTCACTGTCTCAAGGTAGCGACCTAGTTACGAGGGGTCTCTCTTCCCAGATCGAATCCTCTACAAAGGCCATGTCTGATCTTGAATACTAACTGTGAAAGCAGCCGATTGTCGTGCGGGAGATTTGCGGGGGAAAGTTGAAGGTCATCGCCTGTATTGAGGATGAGGAAGTGATACACAAGATCCAGAAGCATCAGGGACTGGTCGAAGCTTCCCAGACCAGAAACCGATCACTACCATCAGATTTTTTTGAACACTCGTCCCAGCTTTTCTGACATAAGCACTCTTTGATGGGTATGGCCTCGCCCGGAACAACAGATAACCACGAATTCAGGCCTGTGGCACCCTGCCAGGGATTGAATGAGCGCTACATTTTATTGAGATTTGAGGGAAATTCGGTGCGCCGAGAAAGGCAATGCTGGGAAGATACTTGGTAATCGGCAGAAAAACGTGGTTAATTTGTCTTATCCCCCCCGGCATGATGATCTTGTCGCTGAACCGATCGTTGATCTCATGTTCATAAGCGCCCAACATTGCCAGATCTAACCGCAATAGCCGTCGCACGGTGCGACAATGTAAATTCACGCCGCAGTTACAAAGTTTGTAGGTGGGCAAACGGTACCTGTTTGATTTTTTGTAGGTTAGCCACGCAAATTTTGAGGTCAAAGAGTTTGATTCTTGCAAGGCAGTTACAAACCAGCTAATCGCGCCTGTAACCCATTGTTTTTATTCGGTTAAATGCGGCCCTGCTATTGAGTGGGAGTAGTTATTCTTCTCAGACAAGAAGACTATACGAGGTGTAAACAGAATAAGTGTTGTGGGATAAAGCTTTGACTTAAATAGGATGAAAAGATTCAATCAATGAAATCACAAAAAGGATTTTGTGATTAATAAAGGCAGGTACTGCATAAAAAAGCTAAGAACCTAAGTGACTTAAAGTAGCCACTTAAGCTCTAGCAAACTTTCTTGAACGTAAGACCCAGCTTTATGAGCAAGGTTCAGAAGTTAGACGCATCGGGCAATACGTCAGGAACTGGTGGAGATAAGTGTCGTAAACACTTTCATTGTACGCAATCAGTTATGCAGAGACTCAGCCACATCCATGTCGTTCTATTTGATCACATCTATATAGAACACCGTTTGGAGACGGGTCGTATCTCCATGTATTCGGGCCACTCTGACCACTGCTAGTGCCGCCTTTATAGTAATAACAATAACCGCCAGCTGACTGAATATAACGAGTAACATAACCCAAGCCCATCTCTCGTATTTTCTTCCTGAATGACTTCCCTTCCGCATACCATCCTTCTGCCTGGATCATTTTTTTCTCGCAATCACTTTGCGACCCACTCTTACCACTCGCATGCGGGATTGGTGCACGAGATTGGGGACCTACGGTTTCTCCGGGAGTGTGTGTGGTCCTAAAATTTGCATGACTGGTTGATGGAACCAAGAATATGTATAACGCTGCTACGATTGCAAAAGATAAAACTTTGTATTTTTGTTGCATTACTTTCTCCTCTAGTAACAATGTGATCATTTCTTTCAAACCATCTTGAAATGATGGGTATGAGTCGTAAATATTACAGCATTGCACTCAGTATTGCGCATACTATTCATTCAGAATCACCGCACCCCTAAAGCAACTCTCGCCCACCCCAAGAAAAACTCTTGATAAACGGCAAGTAACCATCACACCTTCATACTAATAAACTTTACGCAATCACCATTGCTATAAGCAGTCATCACTCCTCATAGTTAGCAGTTCGTTCCTCTGTCTTACCCAAGCATTCAAAAAGGTTCAATATGATCTGAAATAAGCGCGAAATTAATGTGACAATAGTTTTTTAAAGTAAAGAAATTTATAGGCTTATAGCCTTAGTAAAATGAATATCTATCAAACGTTTTGTTTTTACGTCTTCGCAAGTAAATTTGAATAAGTTATCGAATGACAACTTCGGCAGAATCTTCCAGGCTAAAATTCGAATATGGCGTTGATAAGCCATGCGACGGCAGATCTATTGTGATAACTGAAAAGCCACTAAGAAAATAGTCTATTTGTTCTTTGAATAGATCATGATCCATCGTGGCGCCATGCAAGAACAACAAGGCGTTGCTTTTCTTTTCCGATATCCAGTAATGAACTACCCCGTTCTTGTTTTTTTGAGTCTTATGTTTAAGCAAAAAAAACTGTCCTCGTATTGTGTATGGTACCAAGTTGAACGGGTAGTCAGCCCAAACTAGAATCTTGGGTCGAGAATACATTGTAAAGGAAAATTGATGAAATGGTTACAATGTTTGTAACTTACAAGTCGCTAAGTTACTGATACAACAGAGGAATTGGTTTAATGGGCAGAACAAAAATAAAAGGTAAGAGTTACAAACTACAAAATGCCCCTTGTAAACCATTGTTCTTACGAGTTTTTTCTAACCCTACTGTTGAGTGGGAATAGTGACATAGGCTGTAAGCCCCATATTTGCTGACTTCTGCCACTTATAAACTACTTGTAATCCAGCTTTTTTCTGCAATTCTTGTAAACAAACTTGTAAAGTCTCGCTACTACTAAGAATTATCGATTCTTCAGGTATTGTGTCTTTGCGCCTTGGGAAAAGGCAGTGGGGATATGGGGATAAGAAAGCAATGGATTTTCAGAGCGGTAATAGTTAACTTGTTAGTACCTGTCAGCGGCAAGCAATCGCAACATTAGATAACATGCTGAAATTAAGAGACGTATCAAAAACTTCAATTGCCACTTCACTTAGAAGTCACATTATAGAATCACAAAAAAAGAATCCAATTATCAATGATCCTATGGCAAAGTATTGTTTGGATAAACTTTACTCATTGGCATCAGAGAAAGACAGAGAACTTTTGTTCGACCGAAAACTACCATTGGCTCTTACTAATTCTCAGGCGCTCCGAGCCAGAAAATATGATGAAATAGCAAATGAGTTTATTTCAATAAACCCAGGTTGTACTGTAGTAAATCTCGGGTGTGGCTTCGATACTCGATATTGGAGACTAAAAAATAAGAACTGCGAATATATCGAACTTGATTTACCTGAATTAATTGAAATTAAAAAAGACATCCTCAAAGAGCAACTAAGCTATAAACTAATAAGTTGTTCAGTTTTAGATGCTTCGTGGATCGACACGGTTACAAAAAGGGGAAATAATAATATTCTTATACTTGCTGAAGGTTTGTTCATGTACTTACCTAAAAATGATGTTATAGATCTTCTTAAAACTATTTCAGAAAGATTCTATAATTCAAAAATAACATTGGAAGTTACAAACGAAAAATATATCCGTGGTTTGTGGGAAAAGATAATTAGAAGGAAAATAAAATCTCAATTAGGATTCGATGCTGGCTCTCTATTTGAATTTGGTGTTAGAAATGGTCAAGAAATCGAGTCTTATGGTGATGGGATAAAAGTCATTGAGGAATGGATATATACGGAAGCTGAAGAAGCCCGTCCAAAAATCGCCAAATATCTAACACCTAAAAGATCTCAATGGACAGTTACAGCAACATTAAATAAAGATGAATGGGTAGATGGGATGAACTAGACGTCACCAAACTGAGCACAGTGCTGACTGCCAAGTATGGAAGCATTCATGCTGCACAAGAGCAGCTAGGCAGCGTGCAAGACATACAGAGCACCTTCGTGGACTTTCAGCAGTATCTTTATGTTGCTGAGGGGAATTAGAAGGACTTGGATTCTTGCGTCATCACGGTTAGCGCAGAAGGTTGTAAGGTTTGTAACCGACATAAGCTTGTTATCAATAAAAACAAGCAACTATAAAAAACGAAGCTGGTAAAAAGTGGAGTTAG
>JAQWZF010000026.1 GCA_029253585.1 Gammaproteobacteria bacterium | reverse complement strand
CTGATACGTACAAGTTCAACGCAACTGGCGCTCTCAACGGAAACGACTCAATCGTACTGGTCGTTGCCGATGACAAGTTAGACTTCTCTAACATGGGCTCGTTTACGGTTGACGTTACTCAAATTGCTGCAGGCGGCGTAACTGATGTGGTTATTGATAACAAGATAAACTACCTTGATGACGCCACTGGCCTTGCCGCAGTTAATACGACAACATTAATCGCGGCTGCGATAGAAGGTAATGGTGATGCGATGCACCTTTCATCTGGAGGAAAGGCAATTATCCTCGCTGGTGATAACGGAGCCGCCGGTGACGAGGTACTGATCTATCTAGTTGACGACACAGTTGGAGCCGTAGCTGGAACCATCTC
This sequence comes from Gammaproteobacteria bacterium, assembly GCA_029253585.1. Taxonomy (GTDB): domain Bacteria; phylum Pseudomonadota; class Gammaproteobacteria; order Pseudomonadales; family Pseudohongiellaceae; genus UBA9145. The sequence continues at coordinate 293,619 of JAQWZF010000026.1, read as the reverse complement.
AGCTGACGACGTAGTGCTTATCGGTACGACTTCGGCTAATGTCGACTTAAACACGATAACTCCAGCAAACTTCGTTTAGGATCTCGATTACGCATAAAGCTCTGATGATTAGGGCTTTATGCGACTCAGTAAACGATATAAAATCACCCCCCTCGGCGTAAGCTTAGGGGGGTTTTTTATGAAAGGCATAAAGCACTTTGCGTATTTGTACGGTAAAGGACAATTCGCCGAAGTAGTTTCTCAGTTAAGCGCTATCGAAATATCAGATCGAAATCTACTTTCGCTAAGGGGAATTTCCTATAAGGCTCTCGGAAAATTAGTTGAAGCTATAGCGGACCTAGAGGCCGCCGCAGAGGGCAATCAAGATACAAATATTTATACTAACCTTGGTAACGCGTATCGCGAGGCCGGAAACCTAAAAGGCGCTATAAAGGCTTACACCGTAGCCATAAACTCGGATATTGACAATTACAACGCACACGAGGCGATTGGATTTGCCTATTTTGATACCGGGAACCTCGACAAGGCTACTCTAGCCTTCAAACATTGCGTAAAATTGCAGCCTAACAGCGAGAGGGCAAACTACTACCTCGGTGAGGCATACCGAAAAACAGGTAACATCGAAAAATCAAAAGCTTCATACAGTAAATCGTCCTTCCATCTGAGCAAAGCACAACTACTCGAGTGCGTATATTTGACCTCTAAACCAGAGGACTTCGCTAAGTATTATGCTGGCGCTGATAAGAGTTCTCTTCGAAACCCCCTATCAGGCTCAATCATCGCCCACTCAAACTATTTTCACGGAACCGAGTTAGACGATCAATTCTGTCAGGATCCTATGAAGCTTATTGGGACTGGAAAAATATCGGATGACGAAGCATTTAGCGAAGGCGATCTAGAAAACGTTATCAACTATATCAAATCTGAAACCCTTGATAATAGAAGCCAGCCACTTCTTACCAACGGTTATCAAACAGCCGGCAATCTGTTTTTAACCAGGCACGCGTCAGTAAAAAAGCTAGAGGTATCAATAGCTAAAAAAATAAGTCTTTATAGGGACTCAATCGGTCCAGCCTGCGGGATTAATACTTATTTTCCGGCCAATTACACGCTTTATGGGTGGGCTGTAAACATAACAAGTGGCGGCAAGCTAGACAGACATATGCACAAAGAGGGGTGGATAAGCGGTTGCGTATACCTCCAAATACCACCAAAAAAATCAGAACGAGACGGAGCTATTCTTTTTACGATTTCAAATGACAATTATCCCCAGGCAAAAACGTCTCCAAAAGAAGTCACAATAAGTATTAAAGAAAGGATGATATGCCTTTTTCCGTCATCTCTGCATCACGGAACGATTCCCTTCCAAAGTAATGGGCGGCGAATTTGCGTCGCTTTTGACATAATTCCTAAAAACGGACCTTAACCGCGTGGCAATCGAACAAATTACGGAGAATATCGAGCGATGAATATTCTTTTCATTCATCAGAACTTCCCCGGTCAATTCCTACACTTGGCGCCCGCCCTTGTGAAAAAGGGCCATACCGTGACATGTTTAGTTCCTAGCAACAATAAAAACGAAAAAATCCCGGGATTAGTTTACAGGGAATATAATTTAACTCGAGGATCAACGAAAGGAGTGCATCACTGGGTTGTGGAGATCGAGTCACAAGCCATAAGAGCGGAGGCTTGCTTTGAAGCGGCGCTAAAACTGAAAAATGAAGGCTTTCACCCAGAGCGAATCATAAGCCATAACGGGTGGGGTGAATCCTTATTCCTAAAAAAAGTATGGCCTTTTGCAAGCCTAGGATTATACGGTGAGTTTTATTACCATAGCGACGGATACGATGTAGGGTTCGACGAAGAAATACAACCTAAAAAAGAAAGCAGCGCTTGTAGAATTGCGTACAAAAACGTTAATAACGCGATGAGCCTAGGTGTTGCAAACGACATGATTTGTCCTACCGAATGGCAGGCGGGGAGTTTTCCATCGGAGTATCGATCTAAAATCACCATTGTGCATGACGGTATTGACACAAATAAGTTGTCACCCAATCCGAATTCAACCATCACATTAAGCAGTGGGCTAACGCTTACAACTGACTCGGAAGTAGTAACGTTTGTCAGCAGAAATCTGGAGCCATACAGAGGCTATCATATTTTTATGCGTGCGCTGCCAAGGCTTTTAGAGAAGAGGCCGAACCTTCGGATTATGATAGTTGGCGGCGACGGTGTTAGTTATGGAAGCGCACCAGAACCTATTAAGGGGATAAAGCAAAGCTGGAAAACGCTGCTCATAGACGAAGTAAAGATAAAAATAAAGCCAGAGGATTGGGCTAGAGTACATTTTGTTGGGAAAATTCCGTACGGTACTTATGTTAACCTGATGCAAATATCATCCGTACACATCTATCTGACTTACCCCTTCGTTCTGAGCTGGAGTTTACTCGAAGCGATGAGCATGGGCGCTGCAATAGTCGCTAGCGCTACCCAACCGGTCGAAGAATATATCAAGGACGGGGAAACGGGTTTGCTTTTTGATTTTTTTGACTCTGAATCGTTGTCAAAATTAGTTACCAAACTCCTCGCTGATCCCAAGGAAAGAAGTCGACTCGGAAAGAACGCCCGAGACGTCGCTATTTCTCAGCTCGATCTAACAAAAAAATGCTTGCCGAAACAAATAAGCTGGGTTGAGTCCGTCTAGCAGACACCTTACTAACCACCAGAAAGACTTGGATGTAGTCCGCAGGGTAGCCATTAATATGAAAACACTCTTGCACGTCGGTTGCGGTCGAAAAAACATAGGGTCAACGACCACAGGTTTTATAACCGGTGACTGGTCAGAAATTAGACTCGACATAGATCCTAGCGCACAGCCCGATATCGTAGGTACGATGACGGATATGAGCAAAGTGGAATCTGCGAGCGTCGACGCAATATATTCGAGCCATAATATCGAACACCTTTATCCGCACGACGTTCCCGTTGCGCTTCTAGAATTTAAGCGAGTATTAACCAAGGGAGGTTTTGTTGTAATTACCTGCCCCGATCTACAATCAGTGGCAGAACTCGTTGCTAAAGATAAGCTTACCGAGCCCGCTTACAACTCTCCAGCTGGGCCGATATCGCCTCTCGATATTATGTATGGGCACAGGTCTTCTATGTCAAAAGGAAATTTGTACATGGCCCATCGATGTGGTTTCACTAAAAAAGTGTTAGCGTCTACTTTGCGAGAAGCCGGGTTTAAGAGCATCGCCACGTTTCGTCGTGCGAGACCCTATTTTGACTTATTCGCCCTAGCGACCAAAGAGGGAGTAGAGGAAGAGACGATAAGAAAGCTAGCGAGGTTGCATTTTCCTCTGTCATAACCTTCTCAATTTGAAAGATAATCCCGTAATATCAGAGATTTAGATAAAAGCGCAGGGGAGTAAGCGTCTTTCAAACTAATCACAGAGTTATCAGCGCAGGGAGGCACGCACTCGCTAGGCGTACTGCTACCTGTCAAGGAATGAATATTTTTCAAAAGTAATCCTAACTGCATTGTAAGTAACGCCCAACGAAACCTGGTCTCACTCTGAGCCAAAGCTTCGCTTTGTCACCCAGCCCATTCGCTATTTTTATGGCTACTAGATTTAATTCAAAAAGTGGCAAAACCTAAAGGACTCTCGCATATTAACCTGGTCAAGCCCCACAAATTAACAATTAATTAAGTAAATTCTAATAGCTAGTGACCAAGTCTGGCGTTCCAGTTACCTGAACCTGGAAATACTTTCTTTGTTTCGTGTCAATGGCGTAACTTGATGGTTAGCCCCTCTGAGCTATGAAACGCTATCACAGGCAAGACACACTTATTCCTTCTGACACCAAAATTGGTACATTCCAGCAAAAGCTCGGGGGTTTTCTTTTTCGTATTGATGCCAGAGCGTTAAGTCATAGATATCAGCGCCATTGCCATAAAGTTCCTTGAAATTTGAAACAGCGCTCCCGTGTTCAAAACCACAGAATTTCAGCCCAAATTCTTCGAGGGCGTCTTTGATCTGCGACAAGGTGAACCGATGTTCTTGTACGTGAAATATCAGATCCCTCAAAGAACTAAGACTAAAAAAATCACTCGACGTGGTTAGTAGCTTATGATTTTTATCACGGGATTTTATAAGCGAAGATCTGAATTCCCTTATGTCAGTTTCAGACGTACTCGCTTTTACTACTTGTATCTCATTTCTAACACTGGCTATATGCTGCCGCGCCAGCTCGCTGTATAAACCTATCTTAATTAAGCCGTTTGGTTTTAGGAGATTCGAGAGAATCCGCCATCCGACCATTGGTTCGTCCATGTGGTGAAGAACACCGACACTTTCAATGATGTCGAATTTTTTATCTAGTTTATTTAAGCTTAAGATGTCTGCGTGTAAATAACTTAGATTAGTGATTCCGAGTTCGTCAGTTTTCCTCTTAGCATAAGCCAGGCTCGTTAGACTCAGATCTACGGCAGTTACTTGACAGGCAGAAAATCGACAAGCGGTTCCAATAGAATGCTGTCCCGTTCCACACCCCGCAACGAGTATAGATGGCGCGGCTACTTCCCTTATTCTTTCTGAGTGGAGACAAAGGTTCGCTTCAGTAAAGACTTGAGAGATCGTGCGCGCCTTCGAATGAATTCCGGTCTTTACCCATCTTGGATAGGGATTCTCCTCATATTGTACCCTTACCTTGCGAGAGATATTGTCCTCTATTTGTCCCAATGTTGGAATTCTTGCACCAAGCGATCTTTCAGCTAAAGGTTCATCGATCAATCGCGTTTTTATATCGTTCAAGCCACTAACGGTTTCTAGTTTATTAGACCAATTATATAGGTGTAGTGGTCGAAAACATGCAAAACATAAAATGGCTTTCACTTCAGGCTGTCGCGAATTGGCAATAGCTTGCGTTATGTCGGTTTCTAGCTTTTCAAGAGTTTGAGTTTCCTCGATTTTTTCTACATAGATATATTCGTTAATAAAACAATGAATAGAAAGTGTAGATAAAAAATAGATGAGCTCGTGAGTTGCCGTTATTTGAGCCAAATTAATAAGAATTAATCTTCGAAGAGACACAAAAATTTTTTCAAACTCAAGGTCGGGCAGCGGACATACGCGCATCAAAAGATGAAGAAGCCTGTGTTTATCAAGGTCTGCTATCAGCGCAACCGCTTCTTGAGGGTCCTGTATTGGTTTTTTTTCTTGCAGTAAATTCTTAATAAAAGGATCTTGCCTTAACAGATTCAGTATACTGGGGGCTAAATCCTTAGGACGTGCAAGATTTCCCGCACTTAATAGTCGCGTAAGCGGCGGATAGAGATTTTGATTTGGAGAATGGAATCTCACGTTCCTGATAACCTTGCCAAGGTTTGCATGGGCCTCATCGAAACCTGGGTTCAAATTCGTAGCTCGAATATAAGCAGAGAAAGCCTCGTTTAGTCTTCCTAGCTCTTTTAACACGTTACCCAAGTTACTGTGTGCTTCTGCGTAGTCCGGTTTTAATTCTATAGCCTTTTTAAAGCTTGCTGCAGACTCATTTAATCTTCCCTTTCCTTGAAGTGCTCCACCGAGGTTGTTATGGGCTTCAGCAAAGCTAGGATTAAGCTCTACGGCTAGCGAGCAGCTGGAAACAGCTGCCGTAATATCGCCTAACTCGAGTTGGGTAGCACCTAGGTTGCTATGGGCTTCAGCATCTCGTGGTGCAATCTGAACAGCTTTTTGCATGGGAACTATCGACTCAGCGGATCTACCAGTTTGCTTTAGTACGGCGCTAAGAACCTTCCAGCCTAATTGATGCCCCGGAAATCGCTGTGTGATTTCTTTGGCGAGCTTTTCAGTATCGCTGTATCGAGAAGCCCGATAATGATCAATCAAATCGATAAGCTGCTCTTGAGGAGGAGATATATTTTCATGCAATTTTGTTTTCACCTTGGACGCAAGTATTGTCGTTCGCACACCCAACTTCGTGTCATCTACACCAAGTCGTCTCGCCTGCTCGACGGACTGCTCAGCTTTTTCGAACCGTCGCTCTTTGATAAGAACATCAATATAGCTCAGCCAAAATTTATCTGACTTAGGATTTGCCTCGAGGGCGGTTTTAAATAGCGAAGACGCCGTGCTAGTTCGATCGCTTGAAACGGCTAGTACCCCGAGGCCGTAATTAGCGTCGGGATTTGAAGGATCGAACCGCAGAACGGCTTTATAGAAACTCTCCGCCTCATAAATTTTGCCGTTTTTAAGCGCTGCCGCACCTCGGCTAAGCGCTTGTTCTACCGTTAGTTTCATTTGCCGCCCTTGCTCAAAACTGTATATCGATTAGAAGCGTAAATCTTCTAATCCTCTAAATCTAATAACGTTCACCGTTACTTTTTAATGCAAATTTTCTAACGCACCGTCGAGAAACAATCGATACCTTTTCCATTGTTCTGAACTACCTTTATATATCTTTTCTCTAACTTGAACGTTAGAGGCCGTTGCTACGCTTCTCGTATTATATTCTGGTGATAAGCATCTATCCTCCCAGCCCAATTCGAGATATTTAATGACCTGACGGGTCTCGTTTTCCTGGCTGACTGTCATTTGCTCATAGTCAAGCTCATAAATCCTATTTCCGAGATTTGCGAACCAAAACCCCATCAGATCTCGATAGAGCTTGTAGTAAATCACAATATCTTCAATCGCATGACTATAACCAGAGCTAGGTAATGCAAAATACTGTCTGTAATTTGCCCAACAAACTGCTGCAGCGTTTCTTTTAACGTGTACTATTTTAGCTTCAGGAAACGCAGCAGCAAGTAATCCTATGTGAAGAAAATTATGCGGCATTTTATCAATAACGATCTTTCTCCCCTCGGACACATTTTTAAGTTTTTCAAGATACTTGACTCTAAAATTAACCAAGGCTCCGGTAGAAATTTCGGAAATACCATTTACGATATTCGAGCCAAATAGTGTCGCAAAAGACAATTCTCCTGCACCAGTTACTTTTGAGTGGGAAGAAACTATCTGCTCAATTAAAGTTGTGCCTGACCGTGGCAAACCAACTATAAAAATTGGTGTCACATCTCTTGTCAACCCATCAAGCTCGAGGGAATGTTGCTCTATCCTCGGATAAGTAGACTTTATATTATTGAATCGTTCTCGGTCTTGATCAACGCAATAATTTAACAGTTTCTTGCGTATTAAATTACCCTCTTTCAAGTGGGAAAAAGCCTCGCCAAAATCCTCAAGATCTTCATAAGCCTTTGCCAATGCAAAGTTAATATGACAGCGATTTCCTTTTGAAATACTTTGATCGGAATATATTTCAAGCATTTTTGAATACTGACGATCTTTCGAATGAAATTTTTTCAACAATGTAAGATGTCTGTGAGCTTTAGCATTATAGGGCGCCAACGAGATCGCTTGTGTATAACTAGCTTTGGCTTGATCGAGTTTCCCAAGGGCTTTTAACATAATACCCAAGTTATTATGAGCTTCAGCATAATCAGGCTTAACTACGGTGGCACGCGAAAAACTTTTAGCAGCTTCGCTTAATTTCCCCTGTTCCTTGAAAGTAGCACCGAGATTGTTATGAGCTTCAGCATAGTTTGGTTTTAGCGCCACCGCTTTCTTAAAGCTAGCTTCCGCATCTTGGATTTTTCCCAATTTGAGGAGAGTTACACCAAGATTGCTGAGCGCCTCGGCATTTTTCGGCTCCGTTTGGACAGCTTTTTGCATCGGCACTAGTGACTCAGCGGTTCTTCCAGTTTGCATGAGTACGGCGCCAAGTATCTTCCAAGCAAATTGATGAGCAGGAAATATCTGAGTGATTTTTTTTGCAAGTTGTTCAGCTTCATCGTAATGTGAAGCCTGATAATATTTTAATAAATTATGAAGCTGATCTTGAGGAGGTGTTAAATTATTTGGCTGATCTTGGCTAGTTCTGGTCGTCAACTGCGCTTTTAGGACGTTTAATTTCTCTACATCTACATCAAGTTTCCTTGCCTGCTTAATGGACCGTTCGGCCTTCTCAAACTCCCGCTCTATTATCAAAACATTAATATAACTCAACCAAAACTGTTCAGATCTAGGGTTAGCTTCGAGAGCTGTTTTAAACAACGGCAATGCTATGCTGGCGCGATTTGACGAAACCGCTAAAATGCCGAGATTATGATTAGCGTCCGAATTCTTCGGATCGGACAGCAATACAGTACGATAGAAACGTTCAGCTTCTTGTATTCTGCCTTTCTTATGTGCTTCTACGCCTCGGTTCAGTGCTTGTTTTAAAGTAAGCTTCATTTGTAACTCGTATGCGCCATTTTGAATTGCTTCTAGGTATTTTCCTATTTAGATATTGAGCTAACTCGTTTTGACTCATTCCCGCCCAACAGGGTATCGATCTTTAATATTAGGTGCTAGCCACTTAGTTGAAAACATATTTTAAGCAAGCTTGCCAAGACTAGTTAAAGTAGACCATCAAACGCTGGATTCAAAGTCGCTAAAATTTCCTGTGCTTGTGTCCGCTACTCTAACAAACCTCAACTATGTCGCGGTTCTAAGACAGCAGATGAAAGATATTAATTCTTTTGCGTTAGTCATCTGATCGAAGCGAATTGACTTTAGATCTGTATAAAAATGGCGAATATCATAGTATCTTATTGGATCTAAAGGCAATGTGGTTACTTTTTTTCTAGGCTGAAACTTTATCATAGTTCATAACACCTTTTATAAACTAAATTTAGACAATAATGCAAAAGAATGTGTGGCTATGTTTCCATCTCTCTGCGTGAGCTAGTAGGGTTGGAATTCGTATGGTGATGCTGATCTAAATTTCATATTTGCGGTAAGCGAGTTCTTGAGTGCTAAATAATTTCAGTGTTACAAGAAATTTATGGATTAGAATTAAGCGTTATGTAACGCGATTTCTTTCGTATTTGCAGTTTTTTCGGAGTTAGTGATGTCGAAATAAAAAGTCGTAATTAAACGAATGATCCGAGATTTAAGGTAAGAGAATGCTTTTTACTACCACTATTTTCTCGCGCCACTAATATGAAAGGTGGTTGGTTAATGGGAGTTAGTTCGAACGTCGATAAATAATATTAAGAAATCGTCTGAAATATCTTTTGTGGTATTTGATTGATACCGATGGTCGCTCGTTGCTATCTAGATCGTATTTTTGGTGGCCGGTTGACGCTCTGGGCATTGCCGGCTGCCTCATAGTGGTTATAAGAAGTTGTTTTTGTAAAGCGACACTATTTCAACTTGCGCAAAAATTTTTCACTCGTTCGAAAAATATATCCTTATGGAAAAAGCGGTCTCTTTTAGTAAACGAGTGATACGGGGGTCAGGCGAAGAGCAGAATTCTATCAAGGCTGGTCCGCAGACTTTGTAGTCCTCGGCCTCCTGCGCAAAATTGTGACAAGCCATGTCGCATTCACTAACTTCAACGCGCAAGAAACTCTCGTCTATAGGGACTGTTTACGACAAATCTGACTAGTATATGGATGGTCTGTGCTTTACTTTGTTTGGAGATAGAGTAAAGATTAATAAGACTGCTCAAAACGCGTTAAGTCATGCCCACAATCACTATAGACAGCGAAGAGTAAGGCGTAGAATCACTCTCAGACGAGACGAAACTCAATTACGAAGCCTTCAATATGTTGACTCTCAATTCGCGCGACTTGAGGCCCAAGCGGTCACTTTACAAGCGGCAAGAATTGCTTACGGTGAGCACTAAAACAGACACTGGAAGAGGCTAATACCCCTGAACAAGACGAGGTCAGTATTGAATGGCTAGGAGACTCGGTTCAGTTAGATGATTAGTAAAATGCTGTTAGCACTGAATGACTAGGTCAGATTATGGATAGGTATGTTACTCCTGGCTCTATTAGGGATTTTTTATTGAATGGCATCCAAGGTGGCGAGTTTCACCCTAGAGAGAAGTCGAGTAATAACAATCCTCTCCCGATTAGTCATTTTAACGAAGTAGGGCAAATGCTCCGGGCGTGTGCCAAAAGACCAGCATTCACTGAGGAGCTTTTAGACCGCTAAAGTCCACACAGGGACTCCATTATTGGTGTGCTACCACCCGGATTGCAAGCCCATGGGTTGATCTCTGACTCAAGCAAAGAGCCAGACGATGTCGATCTTAGGTACAGGCTCGGTCAGATTACTGAGGAGAGGCTTAAGCAGTGGATAATTGATGACGGCAGTCTGGTTTACGGCGAGCTAAAGAGAGAGGAGCTTGATGCCTCTTTTGCTGAGGCAAGCCAACTGCTGAATCATACCAATGAGTTTATCGATCTTGGTAGCGGCCTAGGCAAGGTGGTGATGACCGCTGCCGTAAGTGTGGCTTTTGAAAGCTACCTAGGTGTTGAACTCTTGCCCTACAGACACAGGCTTGCAATCAAGCGATTTGGGGACTTCTGCCAGAGCATTAACGAGTGCGTTGCCCAACCGGCAGCAGGAGCTATCGGCCCATACTCGCAAGACACCTCATCTCAGTTCGACTTGGGGCATCTCGCACAGATACCTTCCAAAGTAGACTTTCAGCCAGGTGATATGTTTGCCTGCGACGTGAGTCGGGCCAGTTTCATTTTTATTTACAGTACCTGTTTTGGGTCAATGATGCACAAAATCGCCAATAAGCTTGCAAGCGAATCGCCCGAGGGCTGTTTAGTTAGCACAACCACCTACGCTATAAACCATCCGGGTTTTGTCTTAGTCAAGCACTTCCCAGCAAACTCAATGGCTTGGACAGACTTGCGTTTCTATGAGCGAGTCGGACAGGGACCTTGGCCAGAGCAGGTAGCAACTAGTTCTGCTGGATCGGATCGGCAAAAATGGAGAGAAAGTGCCAGGGAGCTATTGCGAGAACTTCTTGGTGGTTGATGTCAACGTGGCGGTAAACAAAAACTTAAGTTACTCGAATTAACAATCTCGTAATTTCAATAAGCCACTCGACGCTACGGATGAAATAACTTTGTACACCATCTATCTACTGTTTCGCCTTTACGTGGGCCTCACTCTCGTATTGTTAATAGCCGTCTCTTAACCGGGCCGCTTTTTCGGTATGTTTGTCCGCGGTATGCGGCGGGTTTGCGGTTTGTTGAGTGACCGACAGAAACTACGACCGGGTCCAGGTTTCGTGAGGTTATAGTTGTTAGGTCGTACTGGAGCTTTGCGAGGTGCTAGAGTGTTTTGCTGTATGCAGATGGGTCGCGTTTTGTTTGGTTTGGAGATAGAATAAAAAGTACCGAGGAAGCTAAAAATAGGAGATAAAGCATGGCGACAATCACCATAGATGATAAAGAGTATGACGTAGAGTCGCTTTCAGACGAATCTAAAGCTCAGCTGGTTAGTTTGCGATACGTAGACTCTGAACTTGAACGACTTCAGGCCCACGCGGCAGCTTTGCAAACCGCGAGAATTGCTTACGGGCGAGCGTTAAAGGAGACACTAGAGGAAGGCAAGGCGCCGGAAGTAGACGAAGTCAGTATAGAAGGGCTGGGGGACTCAATCCAGTTCAATGATTAGAAAGGTAAACGAGAGTAATTGAAAAAACCAAGAGACCAGCCCCTAATTGGCCTGGCTTTTTTGTGCGTGGGTATTGTTCAGTTCTTGCCCTGTTTGGTTTGTACAAAGTGCGGAGCGTTCGGGGTATTGCGAATTTTATTCTTTCCATGCTGTGGTGCTTCGCTCTCGGAAGTCTGTTCAATCACTTTGAGTATCGAGGCTAGCTGTGATTGAAAATAATAAGGTTTGCCCCTGGAAAATATAGGTTAGTCTCGTTAATAAGGATCTGATATACCGAATCAAGTCGGAGTCTCACCCCGGAGTTGATTCGATAGCCCAAGACTCGATGGCTGGTGCACCTCATTGCCGGGACGGGCAGGGTAGGCCCTCGCAGCCTTCGCGACCTGCTTTTCAGCTAGATTAATCGCAGTTGGTTCCGGAAAAGGTCAACGTGCGTCCCGTCATGTCCAAATGGCGCGTTAAATGGGAACCGGCTCAAGCACAGGGAAGACCTGAGCAAGAAGTTGTGCAACTAGGATAGTAGGGCGCTATTCAGGCTGAGATGAGGAGAGTTTGCGCACGACATAAAGGCAGATGGCCAAATTTACTCCTCGGCAAATTACATGCGGAACCATATGATTCGCCATATGGAGACGCTCTATATAACAGGCTCATTCTATGATCATATTCTGGCCAAAGCTGACCAAGCCCTTTCTAACACTTACCTACCCTCGGCCTCGCACGCGGTAATGGGGACTATATACTTTTGAAAATATCGGAAAAAGAAAAGATCTAACTGGTTTCGCAAGGCTTGCCCCCCTTTTTGTCCAATCACTGATGTGCGTCGCGCGCTCCAATTAGGCCGCCTATATTTAGGAGTCGAACTAATGGCAAATGCAAATAAGCAAAGCACCAACACCCTAGATCCTGGGAAGTGCCGCAGATTGCAGAACTATGGGGATGCTCTTGGTAGCACGGAGTTGCTGAGGCAGGTTTCCTTTAGGAGGCTAAGCAAAGATCGCTTCTTCCGTAGGAATAGTAAAGTGGATGCGAATTCGATTGATGCCTATGTTTATGAAGAGAACGCCTTTGACTTAGTAAGTCCTGAAGTCGCAAATATGCAAGGTGGCTTGTCGCGTGCCGTGATATTGCACCTAGCGATCGACCGCGCGAACGCTCCCTCCTTTATCCCCACGCCTTTTACTGACGTAAATGCGCAGCGCAACTCTTGATCACAATCGCTAATAGGCGCTGTCGAGCATGCGCGTAAAAGTATGTCCGGATCGAATCGGACAGGTCCGCATGTGTCTATCAGATCTACGAGGAGCGAAGCGTGCTCAAAGAGCCTATGTGACCAGGCCTCGGTCTAGAAGATTTGGTCAATATCGTGTTTGCGGGCCGAGTGATTGACGGCCTAAAACACCCTAAAGCTCAAACGGCCTCGGGGAGGATATAATCATGTTCGAGTCGTTTACTGTCGGCTTCTACGGAACATGGCCGGGATAACAGCTCAGGTGCGAACGGCTATTAGGCAAATTTGACCCATACTAGGAATTTCCGGTAGCCATTAGATTCGAAATAAGCCAAACTATTTCTTGGCTTTTTGCGTCAGATGTAGTGGTTGCTCTGAAACCCTCGGCTGGTCCATTACCGAACAGCACTTTGATGGAATTTATCATGAAACGACAGATTATTTCCTTCGCGATAATGACTGCAATTGCATTCACATACTCAAATGAAGTAACTGCCCAATCGCAAGAGCTACTTGCGGATATTCAAGCCAATCAACAGGACCTTACTTTGTTTGAACCGGTCGAAGTTACTGCCGAAAACACAAGTAGAGCTTCAGCGCGGCCAAATCGCGAATCTAGAGCGACTACATCTGAACCTGAATTTACTCTGATGGGTACCAGCAGGCTTGGGGGTATCTACTCCGCAATGGTGAAACACAGTAGCGGCGAGACAATCATCGTTAGAGTAGTTGCCAACGGAAATACTCCTATACCCGATCATAGGGGCTACAGCATTGTCGATGTGGCTGCGGGCAATATCTCGATTCGGTATCCGGGCAATAGACCTTGTATTGAATTTAGTGAACGGGGCGTTAGCTGCAACGACGCGGCCAATATTGCCAGTCTGACTTTGCCGACAAGCGCATCATTGCCCTCTGTGAATTCTCCAGATGAGCTGATTGAGAGTGTTGAGGACCAACCCGAGAATCCCTTCGAGGCGCTGCGGAATGGTGCGGCAGCGCAGGACGAAGAACGGGCAGGTAACGCGAGGTTCACACCGCGCCGGATTAATCCGCAGGACGTCCCCGAGGGTATGCGCATCATCTCGACGCCTTTCGGCGATCGATTGGTAGCGCAATAGTAATCCTCCGGCAAATTTTCGAGCGAACACAACGTGCCAAATGAATGTTACCCCTCCCTCTCGATTTCAATAGTCTGCTTCGATTCTTCAGAGCTGGAACTGGAGATGCTGGTAGCGTCTCTCCACGAATCGGTTCGTAAACTGCGTGGTGCAGTCGAATTGCCTCAGATAGTGGCTTACCTCATCGATAACTCTGAGCAGCAGAGGCTGACGCTGGATATTTTTAGCGATCTGGCGCAGGCGCTGGAGGAGCAACAGGTTGAACTGAGGCTGATTCAAGGCCATGGGAACATTGGCTATGGTTGCGGACATAATCTGGTTCTGAAAGAACTCGAGAGCAAATATCATCTGATATTGAATCCCGATATTCGAGTGCAAGAAGAGTGCCTGTCGATCGGATTGGCTTTTCTCGAGTGTAACAAAGACATTGCGTTGGCCAGTCCCTATGCCGAGTATGCCGACGGCAGCAAGCAGTATCTCTGTAAACGATATCCTTCTGTTCAGACATTTATAGTTCGAGGGTTCTTACCCAATATAGCCAAGCGGCTCTTCAAGAAACGACTTGCGCGATTCGAGATGCATGACCTCGCCGAAGACCAACCCAGTTCTAACATTCCCATAGTCAGTGGCTGCTTCATGTTGTTTCGCACCGAGGTCTTTCAGAAAGTTGGTGGGTTCGATGAAAACTATTTTCTCTATTTCGAAGATTTCGATCTGTCATTGCGACTGGGAAAGATCGCCGAAGTAGCTTATGTGCCCGCAATGCGAATTCAACACGACGGAGGCCACGCCGCGAAGAAAGGCTGGGCTCACCTCAAGATGTTTGCATGCTCTGGAATTCGTTTCTTCAATACCCATGGCTGGTGTTTCTTTAGTCAAGCAGATAGGACAGAATAAGATCTTGAGAGATCAAGCTGCGAAAGCATCTAATGTTGAAAACTGACGCTATCAACTCTACCAGGCCAAGAGTGCTTGTAACCGGGGCCTCCGGATTCATTGGGCAGGCACTCTGTCGACTACTGCCAGCAGAGGACTGGGATACTCGAGTTTTGCTTCGCGATGCGCACCGAAGTGATTGCCTGCCTGCAGAGCTTCAGGCTGAGGTTATCGTAGCTGATCTGAATAGTCAGACAGGCCTGCTGAAAGCCTGCGCAGACATAGATATAGTCTTACATCTGGCAGGTCAGGCCCACGTAGCCGCTGTTTCGGCCGAGGTAGAAGTAAACCCCGACGTGCGGGCCGTTACAAACCTTGTCGCTGCCGCGTCAAAGCAAAAAGTACGCCGTATGGTGCTGCTTAGCAGTAGCCTCGCCCACGCCGCCGAGACCAGGCAGGGTGATGTTACTGCCTACGGAGAAGGAAAGCTGGCAGTGGAGGCAGAGCTAATCGCAGCTGCGCAAAAGGGCCAGTTAGAGGCAGTCATACTGCGCGCAGTTAACGTCTACGGAGTCGGCATGAAGGGAAGCATAGCTTCCATGATCTCCATGATTATACGGGGCTCACTGCCGCCTCTCCCTTTGTTGTCCAATCGCGTTTCTCTGGTTGGTTCCCAAGACTTGGCGAGAGCGATCATTCAGGCGGCGATGTCGGCGGAGGCCAACGGCAAGACCTATACGGTTACCGACGGCGCAGCTTACTCAATTTCTGAGATCGAATCGGCCATTTACGCGGCGTTGGGCAGACAAATGCCAGGGTGGCGCTCCCCGCCTATGATATTATATGCCGCCTCGGCGCTGGCTGGGTTATTCAGCAGATTGGGACTGCGTAAGGGAAGTATTAGTAGTAGAACCTACCGCAACCTCACCATGGACAATCTGTTTGATAACGCTGCTATCTGCGGGGACTTGGGGTTTAATCCACGGGACAACTTTTATGCGGTGCTGCCGGAAATTGTGGAAAGCTTAGTAACGCCGAATAGCTAATTCATATCGTACAATTATTTTTCAGGAAGTAAGAAGGGACCACATGACCAAAGGAATAATCCTCGCCGGAGGCAGTGGCAGCCGCCTGCACCCCATGACAATGGTAGTCAGCAAACAGCTCATGCCAGTGTACGACAAGCCAATGATCTATTACCCGCTGTCGACGCTTATGCAGGCGGGCATTCGCGAGATACTCATCATCACCACTCCCGAAGATGCCGATGCGTATCAGGCGCTGCTGGGAGACGGGAAGAAGTGGGGGCTGAATATCTGCTACCGGCAGCAGCTGAAGCCGGAGGGCCTAGCTCAGGCATTCCTGATTGGTGAGGAATTCATCGGCGATAGCCGCGTCTGCCTGGTGTTGGGCGACAACATCTTCTATGGCAATCGCATCGAGGACACGCTCAGGAATGCGGTCGATCAGAAGGAGGGCGCCAGCATCTTCGCCTACTACGTAAACGATCCCGAGCGTTATGGCGTGGTGGAGTTGGACGAGCAGAACAACGCCATCGGCCTAGAAGAGAAGCCGAAAAGCCCGAAGTCGCATTACGCGGTTACCGGTCTTTATATGTACGATAACGACGTCGTCGATATCGCCAAGTCTATCAAGCCATCGGCGCGAGGGGAGTTGGAGATAACGGACGTTAACAATGTCTATCTCAAGCACGGAGCGCTGAAGGTAGAGCTGTTCGATCGCGGCACTGCCTGGCTGGATACCGGAACCATACAATCTTTGTTAGACGCTGCGAACTTTATTCGGGTGTTGGAAGAGAGGCAGGGATTGAAGATCGGCTGTCCGGAAGAGATCGCCTACCGGCAGAAGTTTATCGACGGCAGCCAACTCACGCGTTTGGCGAAATCGTTGGGTAAGAGTGGTTACGGGCAGTATCTTCTTCAACTCCTTAAGCACAGACATTGAACCAGGAATCCGGGCGCGAAGTTAAACTCCCATGAAAATAATAGAAACCGCTATCCCCGATGTATTCCTCCTCGAGCCCACCGTGCATGGCGATGCCCGTGGTTATTTCATGGAAACTTTTCGCGAGGCTTGGTTTCGGGATCACGGCATAGACGCCCGCTTCGTGCAGGACAATCAGAGCAGCTCGCTGCAGGGCACGCTGCGCGGCCTGCACTATCAGTTAAGACAGCCCCAGGGAAAGCTTGTCCGAGTTGTCTCCGGCGAGGTATTCGACGTTGCCATCGATATGCGAAAAGACTCTGCGACCTTCGGCAAGTGGGTTGGCGACTTCCTTTCCGCCGAGAACAAGCGCCAACTCTGGGTGCCGCCGGGCTTCGCCCATGGCTTCTATGTGGTGAGCGAGTCGGCGGAGCTTTACTACAAGTGCACCGACTACTACTGCCCGGAACACGAACACAGCCTTCTCTGGAACGACCCAGCCGTTGGCATCGAATGGCCGCTAGTGAATGGTAATTCTCCGTTACTTTCAGGCAAGGATGAAACTGGCCTGCCTCTAGCCGCCGCACCTAATTATCTCACCAGCCCATGAGTGCCGGGCATATCCTTGTTACGGGTGCCTCAGGGCAATTGGGACAGACGCTGGTCCGCCTCTGGGAACGATCACCCATCCCTCAGTATCAGTTCTCTGCCTTGCCCAGAATGCAGTTGGATATAGGCAAACCCGATCTTGCAGCTGCCGTGTTGAGTGAGCTGCAGCCTACGGTCATCGTTAATACTGGGGCCTATACGCAGGTGGATAAGGCCGAATCGGAGGGCGATGCCGCCTATCTCATCAACGAGGCGGGAACGGCGACACTGGCTCGCTGGGCGGCACAGAACGGGGCCCAACTCCTGCACATCTCCACCGATTTCGTCTTCGACGGCAGCAGTACCAGCCCCTATCTTCCCGATTCCCAGACTAGCCCTCTGGGAGTCTATGGCGCATCGAAATTGGCCGGCGAGAAGGCACTGCTGGCCGCAGATGATGGCAACGGCGCAATCATCCGCACCTCCTGGCTCTATTCCGAGTATGGCAACAATTTCGTGAAGACCATGCTGCGGCTCATGGGCGAGCGCGATGCGGTCTCCGTGGTCGACGATCAGATTGGCTCACCCACCTCCAGCCATTCTCTCGCTCAGCTAATCTTTGCTATGATTCAAAAGCGAGACTATCGGGGCATCTACCATTGGACCGACGGCGCCAGTATGAGTTGGTTCGAGTTTGCACAGCAGATTCAGAGCCAGGCACTGCGGGCGGGGATACTAAGCAAAGCGATACCAATTACCCCTATCGCCACAAGTGAATACCCGACGCCTGCGCAACGTCCAGCCTATAGCGTATTAGACCGTAGCCGCGCATTGGAAGATTTCGAATGCCCGGGTCTGGATTGGAAACGACAACTGGCGGAGGTTATTGCCGAGTTAAATTAACAGCGGCAGAGAACTAGAGAAGAGATTTAAGAGATGGCAAATTTATTGGTAACCGGTGCCGCCGGCTTTATCGGCACGAGCTTCGTCAACTACTGGCACGACTCCAATCCTCAGGATCGCATCGTGGTATTGGACGCGCTCACCTATGCGGGTAACAAGAACAACCTGGTAGATTTGTTAGCGCAGGATTGGTTTGAGTTTGTTCACGGCTCGATCTGTGATCAGGAACTGGTCGAATCGCTGCTACACAAACATGAGATGGATACGCTAGTTCATTTCGCGGCGGAGAGCCATGTCGACAGATCGATAACAGGCCCAGACGCCTTCATCGACACTAATATTGTTGGCACCCACAGCCTGTTGAAGGCCGCCAAGAAATATTGGATCGATGAGAACGCGCAGCCCGAGCATCTGTTCCACCATGTTTCCACCGATGAGGTGTACGGAACCCTCGGTGCAGACGATCCAGCCTTCTCGGAGACAACAGCCTATGCGCCTAACTCTCCTTATGCAGCAAGCAAGGCCGCATCGGATCATCTGGTGCGCTCCTATCACCATACCTTTGGCCTTAGGGCAACTACCAGCAACTGCTCGAACAACTATGGACCGTATCAGTTCCCGGAAAAATTATTACCCGTCTGTATTCTCAATATACTCAAGGGCAAAGATCTCCCTATCTACGGCGACGGGCTACAGATACGCGACTGGCTGTATGTGGATGATCATAATCGCGGCATCGAACTGGTTATCAAGAATGGTCGTCACGGCGAGACATACAATATCGGTGGCAATAACGAATGGGCGAATATCGACGTTGTCAATCTATTATGTGAGCTCATTGATAGGCGCTTCGCCGAAGACAACGCGCTAGGATCTAGTTTCCCCGATTCACCATGCGCCAGAGGAGCATCGGCAAAATCATTGATTACCTACGTCACCGATAGGCCGGGGCACGACACACGCTATGCGATTAACGCAGGCAAGATCACGACCGAGTTGGGCTATGAGCCGCAGGAAGACTTCGACTCCGGTTTGAATAAGACAGTAGACTGGTACCTCTCTAATGAGAAGTGGTGGCAGTCTATACAGGACGGTTCTTACAGAAAGTAGCCTATTGGGAGACGCCATAACTACTTCTGGAGGTTGTTATGTTTGCCATCATAAACAAGTGAGCTGCTATTAGCTAACTAAATCCAATGATGCGGTTTGGAATAAAACCCTTAATTAGTGGCCTTTTATCCTGGGCATGTAAACACTACCGCCACTGCAACGTTACTTACTATTTATCGTGTAGTTTTACTGTTCATTAGTTTAGGACACCGTTAATTTAGATCTATGCTTAGACTCATGCCTAACATCCAAAGAACAGTCCTGTCAGTTGTAGCTTTTGCTATCGCAACGCTGTTGTCTGTTCAGATATCTGCATTTGAGCTCGATGGCAGCAAATGGCCAACCGGCGAGACAGAATTCTATGTGGATATGGACGGTATTGCCGCCAGCGGTATCACTTGGAACGCGGCATTTATCGCGGCGCTGAACGAATGGAATGACGCCACATCGTTTAACTTTATACTGCGTAAAGATAATAAAGACCCCTGCGCGAATGATGGCTTCAGTAGTGTCGACTTCACTAATGATTTTTGTGGTTCTGAATTCGGAGAAAACACATTGGCCGTTGCTGTGGTTAGCTTTGCGGCCTCTATTCTTGGTGGGCCATCGATAGTCGAAGCTGATATTGTTGTTCATAAAGACGAAGAATTTAATGTGTTCGACGGAAATCTTGCGCAGGTCGGCATAGAGGGTTTGGATTTTAGACGCATCGCGCTACATGAGCTTGGCCACACCATCGGCCTGAAACACGAGCCTGAGGCAAGAGCAATCATGGCGCCTTACATTAGTAATCTGGACAGATTGCAACCAGATGATATAGCGGGAGCAGAAAAACTATACGATGGCTCTATCAACTGTCCGTTTACCGAATTTGCCTTTGGCTCACGGGAGAATGCCCTGGATTCTAGTGATTGCACGGTAAGCGAACTGCTGCCAGGTGCCAGCGACACCAGCCCAATCGATCTCTACAGATTCTCACTGACAAACCCGGCGACACTCAGTCTTAGCATGACTTCCTCGACACTGGATTCGGTGTTACTAATCGCCGATAGCAATTTTCAGATCATCGGCTTCGACGATAAGTCAGGCGGTGAATGCAATTCGTCCCTCACCCAATTTCTGCAGCCGGGCACTTATTTCTTGTTAGCCAATACCTTCGACGTGCCGCTGAAAACCGAATGTGGAATCTCCGGCGACTACAAGCTAGATGCCGCTCTCAACAGCGTCGGAATTAACCCTCTGGGCACAGGCACCAGTGTATCCAATGGCAGCGTCAATGCGACCTTTAGTGGCGGCATAACGTCAAACGACGGCGCTAGCTTTAGCAATCGGTTCGGCCCAGACGCTTCTCTGGATATTGTTGGGCGCATCGATGTCGATCCTGCCGATGTGGGTCAGGAGGGCTTCATCGTCATCGCAGCGGTTGTCGATCAACAGATACTGTTTCTAAACGACGCGGGTCAGTTCGTGGATGCTGCCGCCAATCCTGGGGTTATCATCCGGGCGAGTAACAAGACTCTCGCTGCGGTAGAGGAGATCATCGTAGTCGAGGATCTCGTGCCTGCGGCTCAGGGTATCAGTGAGATACTGGTCAGTTTCTACTTTGGCTATGGACTCGTCAGCAGCCCCAACGACCTGACTTACCACACGGCGCCCCTGAACCTGATTATCTCTCCATAAATTCTCGCTCTAAGCACTCTTCAATATCATCTAAAAAGCCCTAAACCACGTATACCAGAGAGAGGTAAAAAGCGGTATAATGCCGCTGCTTTTTTCTGGCACAATTGCTCAAAGCCGATAGATCTATATTTAAAGGCTCTCACAGCGATCCAGAGTTAACATCCCACGATTTATACACAAAAGGAGCTATTTCTGTGCAATCAGAGACTGCCAATACTCGTCTGCTCGTACTCGTGCTCGCGCACCTAGGTTTACTGCTTTTCGGCAACATTGCTGTCGCGCAGCAATCTATTCAAGACAATATTCGTCCCGCTGGGCAAGTCTGCCTTGCTGGTCAATCTTGTGTCGGAAGCACCGTCGGTACCGCATCTGCAGTACCTGCAGCTGCGCCTCAGGCAGCGGTCACCGCTGCAATAGAGATCGTGGAAGCGGTGTCAGAAGTTGCGGGCTTCGACGTCGAATCGACCTACCAGATGAGCTGTTTCGCCTGTCACGGCACTGGAGCTGCTGGTGCGCCACTATTAGGGGATTCCGATGCTTGGACCGAGCGCATGGCGAAGGGAATGGATGCCGTAATGGTTAACGTGATGAATGGGATAAACGCGATGCCAGCCAAGGGCCTGTGCATGACCTGCAGCGAAGATGACTTGCTGTCTCTGGTTAACTATATGTCCAGTCAGTAAGCGTTAAGGTTCGATTAGCTAAGATTTACACAGTGAATTCGAAAATTTATCTAAATGAGTAAGGAGTTAAACGTGTTGAGTATTAAGAGAGTAATTATGTCAGCAATACCTAAGGTTGGACTATTCGGGTTGGTTGTTTCTTTCGCAACCGCTATTTCGGCTGACGATTCCCAGCAGCATGTGCAGCTGGCACAATTGACAGAAGGCTTCGATGCAGAAGCTACTTATATGATGTCTTGCTTTGCCTGCCACAGTACCGGTGCTGCGGGCGCGCCGAAAGTTGGTGCTGGCAATGCCGATGCATGGACGTCGCGCATGGAGAAAGGCATGGAGGCGGTAGTCACAAATGCGGTCAACGGCGTGAACAGCATGCCGGCAAAGGGTCTATGCTTTACCTGTACAGATGCAGATATAGCGGCTCTTGTTGAGTACATGGTCAGCAGCAGCCAATAGGTTGCTACATAGTCCAGGAAAAATGAGCTGCTTGCAGCTCATTTTTTGTCTTAAATTTCACCCATAGCTGGCGCGGTTCCGATTCCTGGACTATCTTCTCCTAGAGAAGGACCGTATTGGCAGGGTGACAATTGGCGTTTTCAGTCTTTTATGCAGCGCAATAATCGGTAGTCCACCTAATGCCTAAATGAACCACCGATTTAGAGGCTCAGTCTTTTAGCGCATACGCATCCAGTATCATTGTTCGAGTTAACGGATCGATAACAATGACATCTAGATTTTGAGAACCATCAGACAATGATACTACCCCAGTTAGCCTAACTAAGTGGCCATCTCTAACCCAGACACCTGAAAACGATCCGGACGCCATAGTGTTCTCATCGATATAACCTCGTCCCTGACCGGTATAGAACCCACCCGATCCTTCTCTGTTATATGTTAAATGGTAGCTAACATATACCTTACCATACCCAGCCATGTCTCCCTCGGCAGTGATAACACTTAAGTCATCTCCGAGATCGATAGATGTAATATTCATTTCAGTCCGAGGCTGTCGGGCCTCCAAGTTGAGCGCGTGATGATCTGCAATCGCGAAATTACAGAGTGCTAGGATCATAACCCCAAATGCTAGTTTCTTCATTTTTCTGCCCCACCGCTTTAAATTGAATAATTTGTGCCGGTGAACTTCAAAGTAGAAAGTTCGATTTTCCCGACAGAATGAATCTTTGAGCCATCAGAAATTTCAAGAATATAATCCGTATGCCAAACATGCCCGTTTGGATCTTTTTTCCAGGTGCCGGCACCCGTTCCCGCAACTGATGTGCCATCTTCAAGAAAGCCTTGGCCCGTCCATCGCACTTCCCCTCCCTCAAGCTCTTCCGTCATAGAACCAAGGGGTGTCGGTGCAAATGTTAGTGTCCCCCAAATGGAGCCATACCCATCTGCGCTGCCTTTCCAGTTGGTATGATTCGTAATGTTATTTTCTGCATCAGTAGTGTATGTATTACAAACATGTTCTAAATCAAACGTTCCAATTGCTTCACTCATCATTTTCTCCTTTATTATCAGTTTTTCAAAATAGGACTTAATTCTCCCTCCTACGGGAGATTGATAGGTAAGTTTTATAAGCCAGTCAGATTAAATTCTTAGGGAGCTCTCGAATTAACCATGAGAGCTCCCTTTTCTTCTCAACTTAAGGACGCCATTCGCCAACGACGGTAGTTACTACCCTACCTACAACCGCTCTAATGCTGCTGACTCGCTGTAAAAATACATCAAAGCCTTCCATTGACTGTGGTTGGTTAGATAATGCTTCGCCGGGAGAACTATAAACATTGTTAACGACATGCGTTCCCGGGTTAGTGCCATATGCAAGGACTGATGATAGATATGAAACGTTTCCAACCTGGAGGTTTGCCCCAGCAAAGTCAGACCATGCCGCAGCATAGGTCGCGGGATCGTCAACATTCAATTGATAAATAACGTTGGTGCGTCCCATGGCTGTTGCGACTGGGTCGTTTGGGTCTCCAACCATAGCTAAGATCTGGCCTATCCCCTCTGCCTCAACTGTGGCTGAGTCCTGCATTTCATTCAAGAACTGAGCCCAATCGGCCGAAGTTGCATTCCGCATTAGGTTGAGATCCATCTCTTGGTTAGATGGATAGACCACTAAAATCTGATGTGTCGCAAGACTTGACCCGTTTGCGAGGTACTGGCTAAGAATTACTGTTGCGGTACTTTGTTCCCCAGTAGGGCTTACTTGATACTTGTCTAACGCAGCAACAACTCCGGCCGGGTCGCTGACTATCATATCGTAGGTTTGAAATGGCTGCTGTGCATAGGTCAATTGAGTCGAGGCAACAGCTAAAGCAATAAATAAAAATTTGAGTACGGCATCAACTGTGTGGGTAGTTCTTTCCTTCATGTTTTTATCCTCTAATTATAATTCCGAA
This sequence comes from Gammaproteobacteria bacterium, assembly GCA_029253585.1. GTDB lineage: Bacteria > Pseudomonadota > Gammaproteobacteria > Pseudomonadales > Pseudohongiellaceae > UBA9145. Next base: position 269,544 of record JAQWZF010000026.1, on the reverse strand, counting down.
GAATGTAAGCCTGTGTCTTTAATTGCATTAATAAGGATCGTAATTCGGTACTTGTTGAATTGTCACATTACAAGTGACTTGGAAACCATATCAGACAAAAAGGGTGCATAAAAGCTTATCCTCCAGTTTTTATTGTAAGACGTTAAGTTATAAGTGTAAGAAGGCAGGTCACTCTTTAATAGAGTCGTTGGCCCATTTTTCTGGAAATCTGCTAGAGCACTAACTGTTGATGCGGAACATGGTGGCGAAGGAACAGGCGGTTCAAAAGAAAATGCCTCAGCTCGATGTTGATTTTTGTATGAAGTTCTTTCGTCTCGATAGCGGCGCCTTGCGCGTTACATTTACTCGCCGCAGCCCTCATCACCCGACGACAAGCGTCTCACTGATCGGTGGAAGCAATCGCGTCAGCCCCGGCAAAATCAGTTTGGCACATCGCGGCGTCCTCTTTCTGGATGAACTGAGCGAATTCAAGCCTAGCGTGCTGGACGCCCTGAGAGAGCCTTTTGAATTTGACGAGATAAGCGATAGCCGGGCAAACTTTCAGTTAGAGGCGGCGATGAAGTTATCTCCCTGTGGCTATGTAACCGACGCTAAACACGAGTGCGGTTGCAGCGAGGAGCGCATCGCGCGCTATAGCCGGAAGCTTTCCGGGCCATTGTTGGATCGAATAGACCTGATCAACGGGGTGCTCGCACTGAGCCAAACCTAGTTGCTACAGGGCAGGTATAACGTCCCAAACTGGGAGCAGCTACGCGAGCGCATTAAAACTTGTCGACAACTACAGATCGACCCGGCCGGCAGGCTGAATGCGGATCTACTGTTGTCGTAGATTAAGGCTTGTTGTCCCATGGGAGGTGAGCAGCGCAGGCAGTTGGCCGCCACTATGGATAAACTTTCGATGTCGGCGCGAGCAACACACCGGGTTATCAAGATGGCCCGCACGATCGCAGACTACAAGGGCAGTGACGAGATTAGAGATCAGGATCTTATGGAGGCGATTAGCTATCGCCGCTGTGAGTTCAGCAAGCTACGGGCTCGTCGATTGCCCCTCGAGCAGTTCGAACTTCTTACCCAGCTTGGTGAGGCTCTGCTCTAGTTCCTTGATCCGCTGCTCGGCGCGATCCAACGCCTGCCGCTGCGTATCGAACTCTTCACGGCTTAACAGGTCCAGACTGGCGAAGCTGCTCTTCAGCAATTGCTCTATTTTGGTGCGCAAATCGTCGCGAACTTCTTCCCCTAGAGGAATGATAGCGGAGAGGCGGCTACTGAGGTCTTCGAAGAAAGAATTATTGAACATTGCTACGGGCTCTTGGTGTTTGTATGGGTTTCAGGCGCGAAGCAGGAGTTCGGGCCATCAAAATTTCCCTCATTCTAACATCAATTATTGCGCTAGCAGGGGCTTGAACTATTCGGCGCCACGATCGAAGAAATCCGCAGCTCCGCATCCCCTGATCCAGTATCAAGAAAATCAATCGGCGGTAACCGCTAAATCGCACCCAATTGGGGCGTGAGCCGCCATGGTGCACTGTGACTGCTCAAGAATTTAACAGTGCTCTAGTAGTTTTGGCCCCGCAATGTGGGATAACGCAGCACGCCTGTGCCTTTCACTGAGAATTTTGATAACTGGCACGAACCCTGCATAGAGCATTATTAGTTGTAGGAATTTAAGCAGCGCAAAAAGTGCTAAGGAGCAAAACAATGAAGTTAGTCACGGCTATTATCAAGCCATTCAAATTGGACGATGTCCGCGAGGCATTATCTGAAATAGGCGTACAGGGCATTACCGTAACAGAAGTAAAAGGATTTGGTCGTCAGAAAGGCCATACAGAATTGTATCGCGGCGCTGAGTACGTAGTTGATTTTCTACCGAAGGTAAAACTGGAAGTAGCTATTGCCACGAGTCTGCTTGATCAAACTCTTGAGGCGATCACCAAGGCTGCGAACACTGGAAAGATAGGCGACGGTAAGATCTTCGTTGCCGAACTAACCCAGATCATTCGTATCCGTACGGGCGAAACAGGCGAAGAGGCTATCTAGTCCTAACGCGCAAGAAACAGACTCAACGCAATTATTAGTAAGTTTTAAACAAGATAACTATCGGTCTCAGCGAAGCCAAAGTGCTTGAGCAGCAGTAGACCTTTAAACCGGAGGTACAGGGTGGAAAATCAAATTTTCGAATTGCAGTATGCAATGGACACGTTCTATTTTCTCATTTGTGGCGCACTCGTCATGTGGATGGCGGCAGGTTTCGCTATGCTCGAAGCGGGACTGGTTCGTTCTAAGAACACCACAGAGATTCTCACAAAAAACGTCGCACTGTATGCGATTGCCTGCACCATGTATTTGGTTTGCGGTTATCAGATCATGTACGACGGCGGCATCTTCTTATCTGGCATCACTACAGTCGCACAGATGGACGACGCGGCAATCGCAGGCGTACTCGCCGAATCCGCAGACGCTGGCTTCGATGGCGACTCGGTCTACTCAGGCGCTTCCGATTTCTTCTTCCAGGTAGTATTCGTCGCAACGGCAATGTCGATTGTCTCAGGCGCAGTTGCCGAGCGGATGAAGCTTTGGGCTTTCCTTGCATTCGCAGTAGTCATGACTGGCTTCATCTATCCGATGGAAGGTAGCTGGACTTGGAATGGCGATTCCGTATTCGGTCTTTTCGAACTTAGCTACAGTGACTATGCCGGGTCTGGCATCGTGCATTTGGCCGGCGCTACCGCTGCGCTCGCAGGCGTACTTCTACTGGGCCCAAGAAAAGGTAAATACAGCTCCGCAGGCGCGCCGCAGGCGATTCCTGGTGCTAATTTACCACTTGCAACTCTCGGTACATTCATCCTGTGGATGGGCTGGTTTGGCTTCAACGGTGGCTCTACTCTTAAGCTAGGTGGAATCGGTGTAGCTAACGAAGTGGCTAACGTATTTCTTAACACGAACGCAGCCGCAGCTGGCGGACTCATTGCAGCTCTACTCGTAGCGCGCCTGATGTTCGGCAAGGCCGACCTCACAATGGCACTCAACGGTGCGCTCGCGGGCCTGGTTGCGATCACTGCAGAACCTGCCGATCCAACACCACTGCTAGCAACAATCATTGGCGCCATCGGTGGCACGATCGTAGTGTTCAGCATTATCACTCTGGACAAGCTGAAGATCGACGATCCGGTCGGTGCGATCTCGGTCCACGGCACGGTAGGCATCTTCGGTATCTTCGCCGTACTCCTGTCCGACCCTGATGCGACCTTCATGGGTCAGCTGGTTGGCATGCTAACTATTTTTGTCTGGGTGTTTGCTACTAGCGCGATCGTATGGTTTGCCATCAAGGCGATCATGGGTCTCCGAGTTAGCGAGGAAGAAGAAGCGGAAGGTGTCGACATGTCAGAATGCGGCATGGAAGCTTATCCGGAATTTGTAACTCAGTAATCTAAAGATTAACTCTCCCTTAACGTTTTACTTACGTAAGCGCCTTTGAATTCAAAGGCGCTTTTTTTTGCTTAAAACCCAAAAAATCGTGGGATAACTACGTCGCAAAATAGCCCTTCAGGTCACGATACGCACCGATTTGTGAAAAATCTTACAAGAGGTTTTTGAAAAGCCGAGTAAGCTCGGCAAATGTCAGTTTCAAAATCTACTACCAACTCACAACGCTTCGCAGCGAACAACCTCCTCAGCTTAAGCTGCGCCGAGCTTTTGCTAGGCATGTATATCTGTGAATTGGACTGCGCCTGGTCGAAGACTCCGTTTTCGATGGACGGGTTTCACCTAAAGAATGCCGAAGACATTGAGGTGCTCGCAAAGCACTGCAAGCATGTCGTCATCGACACCAACAAGGGTTTACAGCAACGCAGGACACGAGAGCATCAGCTGACGATTCTAAGCTCTGCCCGTCGCGCTGCTCCTGCGTTATCCTCGCTAAAAATTGATCGCGATGTTTATCAGAACACCCGAAGTGTTAAACAACAGATCGATAAAGCCTACTAATTACATCAAACGCTTAAAGCCGATTTCGCTGTCCAGGCACTCGCCGTTCGCAACGGCGAAGACATGGATATCCCGCTCTTGGAAAAATCGATCTCGGGCCTGGTCGAGTCTGCCATCGCGAATTCGCAGACACATATCTAGCTATTGAATACAGACCTGTCAAACAGATTCGATACGGACTACTGCGTGTGAGCAGCGATCTGGTCGGTAGTATTGGCGAGACAAGTAGGGATGCACAGCCATGACATGCTTACTCTCTGCATGGGAACCCTGCTGGCCGATATCGGAATGCAGCTCTTGCCGGAGAGACTGGCTAACAAGCGCGGGCCGTTTCGGAGGAAGGAGTTTCTCGCCTATAGAAAGCACAGTGATTTTGGTGTCGACGTGGTTTCACACTACCCGGATCTTGACGATCGCATAGCGGGGATTGTTCGCGCTCACCATGAGCGGCAAGATGGTCGGGGTTTTCCGCGCAAACTTCGAGCTGGACAAATTCCTTTGCTAGCCCGTTATGCGAACCTTGCCTATTGCTTCGAACGTTTAGTGCGCAGTAATGGAGACGGTTGTGCTCTGCCTCCTGCGAAGGCGTTAACAAAACTGTATAAACAACGGGCACTGAAGTTTCCCGCGCAGTTAGTGATCGAGCTGATTCATCTCATGGGAACCTATCCAATAGGCTCCCTGATAAAATTATCCAGCGGTGAGATTGGTCTGGTATTAGAGCAAAATTCGAAAGAAAAGCTATCGCCCAAGATTGCACTGCTAACCGATAACAAGATGGCCGTGTTTGAGAAACCTAAACTCGTGGATTTAGCGAATCAGGGCAAGTTAAAAATAGATCGTTCAATCGTGTCCAGTTATCGCTCGAAAAATGCCGTTAACAAATTAGCCGGTGGTAAAGATTTGGATCCGCGCAATTACTGCTTTAGTTTCTTCGGTAAGCGCGTAGGCTTCGGATCGCTGTCTTTTCGGTTCTAGCCTGGCAGCTATCCTCACATCTAGTAGTTCTTGAAACTACATATCCCCAAACTTGTGTTGCAAGATGGCCAGCGCTGCGATTGGTGCAGTCTCGGTACGCAGAATTCGTGTGCCCAGAGAGACGATCTTAAAACCATTGTCCCGTGCCCAGTCAATCTCAGCCAGCGAGAAACCTCCCTCGGGCCCGATCAATAAATCGATATGTCTATCTGTGATGGATTCTGGAACGCTATCGGAACCACTTGGCTCCAACATCCACTTGTTGGCACTACTGCCCTGAGCCAGATCCGCCAATGGAATCGGACAATGTATCGATGGAACAGCTAACCGGCCACTCTGCTCGCAGGCACTAATGGCAACCTTGCGCCAGTGCAGCAGCTTCTTCTCCAGCCGTTCTGGTTTGAGTCTGACCTCACCACGTTCTGTATAGACTGGGCTAATTTCCGTCACACCGAGCTCTGTAGATTTCTGCACGGCGAAATCCATTTTGTCTCCCCGTGACAGACCCAGGATTAGATGAAGCCCCAAGCGATTCTGTTCCTCATCGGCATCGAGCTCACGCCGCACCTCGATCAGCTCAACCTCGACAGATTTCTTGGTCGCCGTGCAAATACGCGCTAGAAATTCACCGTGCTGGGAATTGAATAAGAGGAGCTCATCGTCGACACGCAGACGCAAAACATTGCCGAGATAGTGAGCGGTCTCTTTGGGCAGAGGAACAAGCGTATTCAGCTTAAGCGGAGCATTGACATAAACGCGAGAGAGTCGCATCTAGCAATGCCTACGGCAGTTCATTCTGATTGCGCTTGCCAAGGTCCAGATTAGTCCAAATCTGACTAACGCCCTGGCTGAGGTTCATCGAATAGAAATGAAGTCCGGGGGCGCCCCCGGCAAGCAGGTCTTCACACAATTCGCTAACCACATCGATGCCAAAGCTGCGCAGACTCTCAGCATCGTCACCGAAACCCTGCAATCTCTTGCCCAGCCATCTTGGAATCTCAGCGCCACAGTTTGCACTAAAACGGGCAAGGTTTGCGTAGTTGCTGATAGGCATAATGCCTGGGACTATGGGAATAGTTATTCCCGCGTCGCCGCAATAGTCGGCGAAGCGAAAATAGGCATCGGGGTTGTAGAAGTACTGAGTAATTGCCGAGTTTGCACCGGCATCCACCTTGCGCTTGAAGAAATCCACATCAGAAGCATAACTCTTCGACTCGGGATGAACCTCCGGGTAGCAGGCCACATCGATATGAAAATGATCGCCAGTCTCCCTGCGAATGAACCCGACAAGCTCATTGGCATAGTGATGTTGCACCGACGCACCGACACCGGACGGCATATCTCCACGTAAGGCCACCAGACGTTTTATGCCGGCGTCTATATAAGATTGCAACAGGTGGCGCAGTTCTTCTTCATCTGCGCCACCAAAGGAAAGATGAGGTGCACAGACAGAACCTGCCGCGTGGTAGCGCAGTACGATCTGCTCAGTACCAGCCTTGGTTGATCCCCCAGCGCCATAGGTTACGGAGAAGAAATCGGGGTTCAACTTGCCTAGTTCCGCGTGCACCGTATCCAGCTTCGCTTCCCCCGCCTCGGTGCGAGGCGGGAAAAACTCGATGCTGAATGTTGATGGATTAGAGACATCCATAATTTACCATTCCTTGTTGCTCTTCTTGGTCAGTACTAAAGATCTGCTTAGTACTTGTAGCTGTCAGTCTTGTAAGGACCATTCACATCGACGTTGATGTACTTGGCCTGAGTATCGGTAAGCTTTGTTAACACGCCACCGAAGCCACCAACCATCATCGCAGCAACTTCTTCGTCGAGATGCTTAGGCAGTACTTCGACATACAGATTGGCTGTCTTCTCGGCTTCAGGTAGATCGGCAAACTTTTGCTCGAACATGAACATCTGCGCCAATACCTGATTCGCGAATGAGCCATCCATGATGCGCGAAGGGTGACCAGTCGCATTACCAAGGTTAATCAGACGGCCTTCAGAGAGAAGAACTAGGTAATCGCTCTGATTCGTGGCGCCATCACGATAGATCTTGTGAACCTGAGGCTTAATTTCTTCCCAGTCCCAATTCTCGCGCATAAAGGCCGTGTCGATTTCATTGTCGAAGTGACCGATATTACAAATCACAGCGCCGGTCTTGACCGCCTGCAACATGAACTTGTCACAGACATTAACGTTGCCGGTAGTTGTCACAATTAGATCGATCTTTCCGAGCAATGCCGTATCGATGCCCTCGCTAGATCCTGTGTTGATACCATCGATGTAGGGAGAGACCAGCTCATAGCCATCCATGCAGGCCTGCATCGCGCAGATCGGGTCTATCTCAGCAATCTTTACAATCATGCCTTCCTGATTCAGGCTCTGCGCCGAACCTTTACCTACGTCACCATAGCCAACGACCAATGCCTGCTTGCCGGAGAGCAACATATCCGTGCCGCGCTTGATGCCGTCGTTTAGCGAGTGACGACAGCCGTATTTGTTGTCGTTCTTGGACTTGGTTACCGAATCATTCACGTTGATCGCGGGAACTTTCAGAGAACCTTCTTCCAGCATCTCTAACAGGCGATGCACGCCGGTAGTCGTCTCTTCGGTGATGCCGTGAATGTTTGCCAGTAGCTGTGGGTACTTCTCATGCACCATCGCCGTCAGGTCGCCGCCATCGTCGAGAATCATGTTCACATCCCAGGGCTCGCCGTCTTTTAGGATAGTCTGCTCTATGCACCATTCGCCTTCGTCTTCCGTCTGTCCTTTCCAGGCGTAAACGGCGATACCGGCTGCGGCAATACAAGCCGCTGCGTGGTCTTGGGTGGAGAAGATGTTGCAAGATGACCAGCGAACCTCTGCGCCGAGATCAACCAGTGTCTCGATGAGAACGGCCGTCTGCACCGTCATATGAATACAACCGAGGATCTTGGCATTCGCCAGAGGCTTCTCGGCGGCGTACTTGTGGCGCAGAGTCATTAGGGCGGGCATCTCTGCCTCAGCTAATGTAACTTCGCGGCGACCAAACGCGGCCAGGCTAATATCTGCTACTTTATAATCTTGTGCTACTGCATTCTTTTGTATTGATAAATCGTTCATGTCTAACTCCGTTATATGAATAGTGTTATAGGCCAGCGGCTGCTTTAAGCGCGTCAGCTTTATCTGTTTTTTCCCAGCTTAGGTCCAGGTCTTCGCGACCGAAGTGACCGTAAGCGGCAGTGTCTCTATAGATCGGCTGGATCAGGTTCAGCATCTTGATCAGGCCTTTCGGGCGCAGCTCGAAATGCTCGCGAATTAACTCAACGATCTTCGCATTGCTGACCTTGTTGGTGCCGAATGTTTCGATGCTTATCGAAGTTGGCTCTGCAACCCCGATGGCGTAAGAGAGTTGAATCTCGCAACGCTCTGCGATACCTGCAGCAACGATGTTCTTGGCCACGTAGCGTGCCGCGTAGGCTGCCGAGCGATCAACCTTGGACGGGTCTTTTCCGGAGAACGCACCGCCACCGTGTCGTGCCATACCGCCGTAGGTATCGACGATAATCTTTCTGCCGGTAAGCCCGCAGTCGCCGTAGGGGCCGCCGATAACGAAACGACCGGTTGGATTGATGAAATACTTGGTGTCAGCGTTGATCCACGAATCTGGAAGAACTGGCTTAATGATTTCTTCCATAACCGCTTCTTGTAAATCTTTAAGCGAGATCTCTTCGCTGTGCTGCGTCGACAGAACGACGGCATCGATTGCAACCGGCTTGCCGTCTTCGTAACGGAAGGTAATCTGACTCTTTGCGTCTGGCTGTAACCAGGGCAGGGTGCCATCTTTACGCACGTCAGATTGACGCTTCACTAAAAGATGTGAATAGGTAATCGGTGCTGGCATTAGTACGTCGGTTTCATTTGTCGCGTAACCAAACATCAAGCCCTGATCGCCGGCGCCCTGTTCGTGATCTGCCGTATCATCAACACCCATGGCGATGTCTGGAGACTGCTTGCCTATTCCATTGAGCACTGCGCAGGTGTTGCTGTCGAAGCCACTCTCAGAATTGTTGTAGCCGATATCGTTTACGACACCGCGCACGATGTCTTCAATGTCGACGTAGGCATCTGTTGTTATCTCTCCGGCAACAATGACCATGCCAGTCTTAATCATGGTCTCGCAGGCTACTCTGGAGTCTTTGTCCTGCTCAAGCAGAGCGTCGAGGATTGCATCGGAGATCTGGTCGGCCATTTTATCCGGATGACCCTCAGATACTGACTCAGATGTGAAGAGTGTAGATACTGCCATTAGTATGTCCTCAAAAAGTAGTGATAGTAGTAATAGTGATTAAAAATAACAAAATAATTAAAAATAAAAAGCTAAGTTAAAGCCTGCGAGTTAACAGTAAGCCTAAGAGCCAGATGTCACATTTTTAAAAGTGCGCATCTGAATCTGAAAGCCATTGCGTAATCCAAGATAGGAACTCTGTTGTATCGTTAAACCCGACTTCTCGGCCCAATGATTCAGGTCGTCTTCTTCGAAGCCTAGCCATAGGTCGCCACATGACTCTCGCACCCAATCCTGATCGTGACTGCACAGTTCGACGATTAACAGATAGCCGTCGGGATTCAGCAGCGCACCAATGTCTTTGAATGTCTTCGAAGGGGAAGAGATGTGATGCAGCACCATGTCGAAGATGATGAGATCAGCGCTTGTGCCCTGCTTGCATGCAACAGCCGTGTCGCCGAGTATAAATTCGACACCACTGCAGCCTCTTTCGACGACCGCGGCGCGAGACTTCTCCAGCATGTCTTTGGAATTATCCAGCGCGGTTAGGTTCTCGAAGCGCTGTAACAGCTCTGTTAGTAATTGGCCCTCTCCCGGGCCTACTTCTATCACCGCTGCCTCATCGCTCAGGGTCAGGCCGGCGATGAGATCGTGCAGGCTGTTCGCATAGTCTGCGTGTTCCACGATCAGGCCCTGCTTTTCCTTAAATTTGTTCGCATTCTTATTGAAGAAGTTCAGAGAGAGCTGCGCTCTTTCTAATTGAATCTGTTTGATCTTTCTAAGTTGGCTGCCGGGGATCTCTACAGAGTCCAGATTTTCGAAAACTGTCTTCTTACTCTCGCTGTAGATATCGTCTTCCGACAGGAAGGTGCGCCTGTAGAAGATTGAGTTTCCCTCACGACGCGTGGAAACCAGATTGCTAGTAGCGAGTATCTTTAGATGATGACTGAGGGCGGACTGCCTGATGTCGAGAATGCGGCATAATTCCAGTACCCCGAATGATTCGCTCTTTAGAAGCCTCAGTATCTGCAGGCGTAGATGGTCGGCTAGGGCTTTATGCAGCGTGGTCAGTGCCTCCATCGGGTTCAAAGAGTCTAAGTTGCCGGTGGTCTTAAATGCAGGTGCCGCCATGTCTAGGCCTAAGGGTCGAAAGTCCGAAGAGGCGCTAAGTTAACAGCATTAGCCGACAATTTCAATTCTATATCAAAATATATTGATATAGATATTGCTCGATAAAAGAACAGCCTGAACCTAGGGCTGATTGAAGTCAGGGTCATGCCACTTATATTGTAATATATTGCCTCTGGGGTGCCATAGATATGGCATATTCGATTCAGGTGCGGGAAAATAGCGCTCTGAATCAGAAGCTCCCCGAAGCATTTACCTCCCTGCCCCAACTGAATCTGGCTATCCAGCTAGCAGCAGGGCACTGAGCCACTCGCTTCGCTAATAATGGCAATAATAAGCAAAAACTGAAGGAAATCGATTGATGGCAGAACAAGTTGTGTCACGTAGACAGAGTGCTAATGCAATTCGTGCACTAAGTATGGATGCTGTGCAGAAGGCGAAGTCCGGACATCCCGGTGCGCCCATGGGAATGGCAGACATAGCACAGGTGCTCTGGTGCGATTTCCTCAAGCACAATCCGGGTGACCCGAACTGGTTCAATCGCGACCGCTTCGTGCTCTCCAATGGCCATGGGTCGATGCTGATGTATTCTCTGCTGCATCTAACGGGCTACGACCTTTCTATCGACGACCTGCAGCAGTTCAGGCAGTTCGACTCCAAGACCCCCGGCCATCCCGAGTTCGGTTATACGCCTGGCGTAGAAACTACTACAGGGCCGCTAGGGCAAGGCCTCGCCAATGCTGTGGGCATGGCGATCGCGGAGAAGACACTGGGCGCGCAGTTTAATCGCGAGAATCACGAGATCATCGACCACTACACCTACGTCTTCGCCGGTGACGGCTGTCTAATGGAAGGCATCTCCCATGAAGTCTGCTCCCTCGCGGGCACGCTGAATCTTGGCAAACTCGTGATGTTCTATGATGACAACGGCATCTCGATAGACGGCGAGGTAGACGAATGGTTTGCGGATGATACCGCTAAGCGTTTCGAGGCCTATGGCTGGCAGGTCTTGTCTGTCGATGGGCACGACTCCGCGGCTATTAGCGATGCCATCGAGCAAGCTCAGAGCGAGACGAGCCGGCCAACATTGATTAGCTGCAAGACAATAATCGGCTTCGGCTCACCTAACAAACAGGGTACTTCCGCCACTCATGGCGCACCGCTTGGCGATGAAGAGATAGCGGCTACGCGAGCAGCGCTTGAATGGTCACATGCTCCTTTCGTAATTCCCGAAGACATCAAGCAGTTATGGGATGCGACCGAGAAAGGCTTCACCGCCGAGTCCGCTTGGAAAGAGAAGCTTGTTATCTATGAGGAAGAATACCCAGAGCTCGCCATGGAACTGGTGCGCAGACTAAAAGGTCAGCTACCTAGCTATTTCAGTGCCAAGGCCGACGAGTATATCGCCGAGTGCCAGGGCAGCGATGACAATATTCCCAGCCGCAAGGCCTCACAGAATTGTATCGAAGCCTATGCGAGCCTATTACCGGAATTAATCGGTGGCTCCGCCGATCTGACCGGGTCTAACCTAACCAACTGGTCAGGCAGCTCCGCGATCTCGCAAAAGGCCGACGGCAACTACATCTACTACGGCGTTCGCGAGTTTGGAATGAGCGCCATCGCTACCGGCATGGCGTTGCATGGCGGCTTCATCCCCTACACGGCAACCTTCCTGATCTTCATGGAATATGCGCGTAACGCCGTGAGGATGTCGGCGTTGATGAAACAACAGAGTATATTCGTCTATACTCACGACTCCATCGGTCAGGGCGAAGATGGACCGACGCATCAGCCAGTTGAGCAATTAGCCAGCCTGCGTAGTACACCCAATATGTCCGTATGGCGCCCCTGTGACAATGTCGAGTCTGCAGTCGCCTGGAAGTCCGCCGTCGAAAGACAAGTTGGCCCCACTTCCCTGGTCTTCTCTCGCCAAAACCTGCCGCATCAGGCGCGCAGCGACGAACAGCTGCAAGCCATCGCTCGCGGCGCCTATATATTGAAAGACTGTGAGGGAGAGCCTGCAGTGATCGTGCTCGCCACCGGTTCGGAAGTAGCGATAAGCCTGGCAGCGGTAGAGACTCTTCAGGCGGAAGGCATAAACGCGCGTCTGGTTTCCATGCCCAGCGTCGATGTCTTCGAGGCGCAGGATGCCGATTATCAGGAACAGGTATTGCCAATGAGTGTGCGCAGACGTGTCGCAGTCGAGGCTGCAGGCGTCGACTACTGGCGCAAGTTCGTCGGCCTCAATGGCAAGGTCATCGGCATGCACACCTTCGGTGAATCGGCTCCAGGGCCAGTGCTAATGGAACACTTCGGCTTCTCTGCTGAGAACATCGTCGCAACCGTTAAGTCTTTCGACGCGTGATACAAGTCAGCATCGCAACTCGCACTACTATGAATGCGTGGTAAAAAGTCATGACCTATCGCATCGCAATCAACGGGTATGGTCGAATAGGCCGTTGTGTGTTGCGTGCGTTTTACGAATCTACCAGCTACTCCGATATGCGCCTGGTTGCTGTTAACGACCTGGCCGATATCGCGAACCTATCGCACCTCACTCGTTATGACAGTACTCATGGCCGCTTTCTAGGCTCTGTAGAGATGAGTAGCGAGGCTGTGCAGAAAAGCCTTATCGTCAATGGCGACAAGATTCGCGTCTTCAACGAGCCTGACGTGAGCAAGCTACCTTGGGCCGAGCTGGATATAGATCTGGTCATGGAATGTAGCGGAGCATTCACGGATAGGGAAACCGCACAACTCCACACGGCAGGCGGCGCCAGGAAAGTGCTGTTTTCTCAACCCGCGGAAAGCGATGTCGATGCCACTCTGGTGTACGGCATCAACCACGAGACTCTGCTGCCTGGCGCCACGATTGTCTCCAACGCATCGTGCACTACAAATTGTATCGTGCCGGTGCTCAAGACTATCGATGAGGTTTTCAAGATAGAGTCGGGCGTGATCACGACTATTCATTCCGCGATGAATGACCAGCCTGTTATCGATAGCTCTCACGACGACGACCTGCGCAAGACACGCAGTGCGATGCAGTCAATCATACCCGTCGATACGGCGCTGGCAAAAGGCATAGAGAGAATTCTGCCCGAACTTACGGGCCGATTGGTGGCAAGGGCGATTCGTGTTCCAACTCTGAATGTTTCCCTGATGGATCTAACCTTGTCCGTAGCCCAGAGCACGAATGTAGAACAGGTGAACGAGGCGATCAAACAGGCGAGTGCGAATCTACATTCAAATGTTCTGGGCTTTACCGATGAGCCCCTGGCTTCCTGCGATTTCAATCACGACCCGCGTTCGGCGATCGTCGACTTGAATCAGACCAGTGTAGTGAACGGAAAGCTAATCAAGATATTTGTCTGGTTCGATAACGAGTGGGCCTATGCAAATAGAATGCTCGATGTGGCGCAGTACATGAGCACAAACACATGAACCTATTGTTACATTAGAATCCGGAGGCGTTAACGAATGCCATTCTTGCGCATGGACCAACTAGACCTGGCCGGGAAGAGAGTCCTCATTAGAGAGGACTTAAATGTGCCGATCAAAGACGGTGTCATCGGAAACGACACGCGAATCAGAGCGGCATTACCCAGTATTGAGATGGCAAGAGCAGCCGGCGCAGAAGTAATCATCATGTCCCATCTGGGCAGGCCCGCGGAGGCAACGCCGATCGCAGAGCAGTGCGAGTATTCCTTGCAGCCGGTAGCGCAGAGGCTCTCGACATTGTTAGATTGCCCCGTTGAAGTAAATACCGATTACCTGAATGAGACGCCAGCGAGCCGCGGTGCCGCTAGCGTAACCCTGCTGGAGAATGTACGTATCAACGCCGGTGAGAAGGCTAATGACGATGCGCTCGCAAAACGCTACGCCGAATTGTGTGATGTATTCGTGATGGATGCCTTCGGTACCGCACACCGCGCCCAGGCAAGTACTCACGGCGTTGCAAAATATACAACGCTCGCCTGTGCGGGGCCACTTTTGGCCAATGAACTAGACGCCCTAGATCGATCGCTTAAGAATCCAGAACGACCCATGCTGGCTATAGTGGGTGGGGCAAAGGTGTCGAGCAAGCTGGAGGTTCTCAACAACCTATCTAATAAAGTAGACCAGCTCATCGTAGGCGGCGGTATCGCCAATACCTTTCTTGCAGCCATTGGTGCGAATGTAGGCAAGTCATTGTATGAGCCCGATCTCATCGATACGGCAAAGGCCTTGATGAGCAAGACCTCTATACCGATGCCCACAGACGTCATTGTCGCAAAAGAGTTCGATGAAAACGCGACCGCCACTACTAAGCTAATTGAAGAGGTTGAAGACGATGACACGATCCTGGACGTAGGGCCGGACACGGCGGCAAACTTCGCACAAATTATCGGCAACATGAAGACGATTATCTGGAATGGGCCTGTGGGCGTTTTCGAATTCGAACAATTCTCATCCGGGACTCAGGCTGTAGCTAAGGCGGTCGCACACAACGCCGGCTTCTCGATCGCCGGGGGCGGAGAAACCATAGCGGCTATTGATAAATTTTTAATTACCGACAAAGTCTCCTATATTTCCACAGGCGGCGGAGCATTCCTGGAATATGTACAGGGGACGGTCTTGCCCGCGGTAGAGATACTTCAACGCAGGGCCAGAGAAGGCCAGGCATAAGAACAATGACAACAACTATTTGATATGAACAAGCTACTCACTACTCAGTAGACAAGATAAATGAGGATGAACCATGGCACTAATTAGTTTAAGACAATTGTTAGATCATGCAGCAGAAAATGGTTACGGCGTTCCTGCTTTCAATGTGAATAATCTTGAACAGATCCGAGCCATCATGGAGGCAGCGGATGAGCTAAATAGCCCTGTGATCTTGCAAGCTTCTGCTGGCGCTAGGAAATACGCGGGGTCGAACTTTCTCAGGCATTTGATTCAAGCGGCTATAGAAGAATTTCCACATATACCTATTGTTATGCATCAGGATCATGGTGTGTCTCCGGCAGTATGCCAACGCTCGATTCAATTAGGCTTCTCCTCGGTGATGATGGATGGCTCCTTAGGTGAAGATGGCAAGACACCCACCGATTTTGACTACAACGTAAGAGTCACTAAGACCTCTGTCGATATGGCTCATGCCTGCGGCGTGTCGGTAGAGGGAGAGATAGGCTGTTTGGGTTCGCTTGAAACCGGCATGGCAGGCGAAGAAGATGGAATCGGCGCAGAAGGGGTGTTAACCATGGCGCAGATGCTTACCGACCCACAGGAGGCTTCGGACTTCGTCGACGCAACGGGTGTAGATGCCTTGGCGATTGCCGTAGGCACCAGTCATGGAGCCTACAAGTTTAGCCGCCCCCCAACGGGCGACACGCTGGCCATCGAGAGGATAAAGGAAATTCACAAGAAGATTCCAGGCACGCATTTAGTGATGCATGGGTCTTCTTCGGTGCCGCAGGAATGGTTGGCGATAATCAACGACTTCGGTGGTGAGATTCCTGAAACCTACGGCGTGCCCGTTGAAGAAATTCAGGAAGGCATTAAGCACTGCGTGCGTAAGGTAAACATCGATACGGATCTGCGCCTCGCATCCACCGGTGCAGCGCGTAAATTCCTCGCGGAAAATAAATCTGAATTTGATCCAAGAAAATTTCTAATCCCAACTATGGATGCAATGAAGTCTATTGTTCTGGCAAGGCTGGAGGCATTCGGAACTGCCGGGGAGGCCTCGAACATCAAGAAAGTCTATAACCTGGAGCAGATGGCACAACGTTATACTGAATCCTCCTAAGGCTAAGTAAGAAAAACGTTAACAGGCGGAGATTGAACGCGAATGTTTAGTACAGCCGATGCCAATCAACTTCGGCAAAGTCTAACGAATATGGTCTTTCTGCATGATGGCACCGAGTCGCAGCTTGGAGTCGGTGCCAATGCGTCAGGCCTCTATGCAGCCTATGCACAGTATTACGGTTTAAATTTTTCGGAACTGGACCCTGCCCTTCGCGACTCGCGCGCCAACATAGGTACGTTTACCAGTGGTCACTACGAACTGGTCTGCCAACACTTCGTGCCGGCGACATATCCGCCGCGTAAGACAGCTTTTATCCTCCACGGCTATTTTGACCACTCGGGCCTGTACCGACATCTGATTCGACACCTGCTGCTACAGGATATAGCCGTTGTGATCTTCGATCTGCCAGGCCATGGCCTATCGAGTGGCGAGACTGCGAGTATTAACTCCTTTCAAGAATACAGCGAATCATTCGTTCGTTGTCTAAAGCTGGCAGGGCAGCAGCAGCTAGCAGATCCCTGGCTCGCCATTGGTCAAAGCACAGGCTCAGCGCTTATCATAGAGGCATTACTGGCGGAGCGACTGCAGCACAGTCATGCCCTGCAAGACACTATTCTTCTCGCCCCCTTGCTTAGGCCCAGGCACTGGTCTCGTTCCAGAATTCTGTTTAGCCTGAGCAAATTGTTTCTGGCATCGACGCCGCGTAAGTTCAGCAAGAACAGCCACGATGTCGAGTTTCTGGAGTTTCTCGAGAGCAAAGACGAGATGCAGAGCCGACTACTTCCCCGCAACTGGGTGCAGGCCATGATCGACTATATCAATCGCTTCGAAGAAGCGCTTAGTCAGGATACACCGCTGCACGTCATTCAGGGCAAGGGAGATGGAACGGTAGAATGGGAGACGAATATCCCTAAGATACTCGAGAAGTTTTTAGGATCCCAGATACATTGGATCGAGGAGGCGGGGCACCACCTCGTTAACGAATCTACTTGCTATCGAGAACGGGTGTTTGAACTGATCGACGAAATCATCGGTTCAGACTAGAACAAGACGCGACAGCGAATAGTGCCCGTAACCTGATTCAGCTTCTCCAGTGCAATTTCGCTGGATTGAACGTCAATATCCATAACCACATAACCCACGTGTTCATTCGTTTGCAGATACTGTGAACTAATATTGATGCCAGTCTCCGAGAACACGCTATTTATTTCAGATAGAACTCCAGGCACGTTCTTATGAATATGTAGCAGTCTATGTTTCCCGGGATGCGCGGGCAGAGTCACCTCCGGAAAATTGACCGATGCGAAGCTGGAGCCATTATCGCTGTATTTAATAAGCTTCTCCGCGACCTCGATTCCTATATTCTCCTGCGCTTCCATGGTGCTGCCACCGACGTGAGGTGTGATGATGCAATTATCGAACTGACGCAGGGGTGAGATAAATTCTTCCGCGTTAGATTTCGGCTCCTGGGGATAGACGTCAATCGCGGCGCCGGCAATTGCCTTGCTTTGCAGGGCTCTAGCCAGGGCGTCGATATCTACGACAGATCCACGGGAGGCATTAATCAACACGGCCTCGGGCTTCATCCAGCCAAGTTGTTTCTCTGAAATCATGTCTTGAGTCTGCGGCGTTTCGGGTACATGCAGGCTAACCACGTCACATTCGCGCATCAGCTCTTCCAGTGAGTCCAGCTGCTGGGCATTGCCCAGAGGCAACTTGGTGACCACATCGAAGAGGTAGACCTTCATGCCCATAGATTCGGCGAGTACGCTCAACTGCGAGCCTATGTTGCCATAGCCCACGATCCCCAGCTTCTTGCCCCTAGTCTCAAAAGATCCCTTGGCAGCTTTCTGCCAGACCCCTCGGTGCAGTAGAGCGTTCTTTTCGGGGATGCCACGAAGCAGCAAAATTGACTGGCCTATGACTAGTTCTGCGACGCTGCGGGTATTGGAAAAGGGCGCATTGAATATAGGGATGCCGCGAATCAAAGCCGCATCCAGATCAACTTGATTGGTTCCGATGCAGAAACAGCCTACGGCCTGTAGCTTCTTCGCCGCAGCGAAGACCGACTCATCTAGCTGGGTGCGTGAACGAATGCCAACAAAATGTGCATCGGCAATCTCCACCGCCAGATCGTCTCCCTCCAAAGATGTTTTCAAGGCCTCTATATTCTCGTAACCTGATTTCTTTAGTGTGTCGATCGCGCTCTGGTGAACACCTTCCAATAGCAGGAATTTGATCTTGTGTTTTTCTAGGGATTTAGGATTCATAGGCTTAAGCTTTCTTTTCGTCGGTTATGCTGGGCCAGGTTTCAGACAATGTAAGTATCGTCAGCGGTGTTCCAAAAGCTGGCGCATGGTAACATATTCTGCTTTTGCAGTGCGCTGTGCGGCGCATTAATTCAACAAGCTGGCGGCGGCCGAAATCTAGAAATACCAGAAAGACTAGGCAGGATAGGAAGAATATGAATTGCAGCAAAGCGAAACTATTAGAGAAACTGGTTGAGATCGTGGGGGACGATTGGCTGAAGACCGATTCCGACGACCTTGAGACCTACGGCAAGGACTGGACAAAGGCCTACCTCGCCAACCCTATCGCCATCGTATTGCCCAAGGATACCGATGAGGTAGTGGCACTGGTGCAACTGGCAAACCTCCACGAAGTGGCGCTGGTGCCTAGCGGCGGCCGCACTGGACTCAGTGGCGGCGCAGTGGCGGCGAATGAAGAACTGGTAGTTGCCTTCGATCGCATGAATAAAATTCTCGAGTTTAATCCCGCCGATCGGCAAGTTGTCTGCGAGCCGGGTGTAGTTACACAGCAGCTGCAGCAATTCGCGGAGCAGGAGGGTCTGTTCTATCCCATAGACTTCGCGTCGTCTGGATCCAGCCAGCTAGGCGGCAATGTGTCGACCAATGCCGGGGGCATAAAAGTTATCCGCTATGGCATGACTCGCGAGTGGGTTAAGGGCTTGAAGGTGGTGACAGGCTCCGGAGAGCTTCTCGATCTGAACCGAGGCTTGAGCAAGAATGCAACGGGCTATGATTTCCGCCACCTATTCACCGGTGCCGAAGGCACCCTTGGATTTATCGTTGAATTGACCCTTGCCCTTACGAGCATGCCCAAGGACCCAACCGTTCTTGTTCTGGGCGCGCAGGGTATGGAACCCATCATGCAGGTGCTGCAGAAATTTCAGGGTGAACTTAATCTAACCGCCTTCGAATTCTTTTCAGAGAAGGCGCTCAAGCATGTGATCGAAGAGAAACAACTGCAGCGACCGTTCGAAACTGAATCTGAATTCTATGCGCTCATCGAATTTGAAAATCAGTCCGAGCAAGACATCGACACCGCAATGCACTTATTCGAAGCCTGTCTAGAAGAAGGCTGGATAACAGATGGCACGATTAGTCAAAATAGTACGCAGGCAAATAGTCTGTGGCGCCTGCGCGAAGACATCTCGGAGACTATCTCTAAGTTTACTCCCTACAAAAACGATATCTCGGTAAAGGTTTCCAAGGTTCCTAAGTTCTTACACGAGGTCGATAGTTTGGTCACATCGGCCTATCCCGATTTCGAGACCATCTGGTTCGGCCATATCGGCGACGGAAATGTGCATCTCAATATCCTCAAGCCAGAGTCCCTGGCAGCAGAGGCATTTTTCGAAAAGTGTACCAAGGTATCAAATCTGGTTTTTGAGATCGTTGAGAAACACGGCGGCAGTATTTCTGCCGAGCACGGTGTCGGTCTATTAAAAAAACCATTCCTGCATTACTCGCGTTCCCCTGCGGAGATCGCGTACATGAAGGCGGTCAAGAAAATCTTCGACCCTAACAATATTATGAACCCTGGCAAGTTAATCGACTGAGCTGTGCAGCTGTTGGTAAGGCCCGCGTTTGTTGCCACGAATAGAGCGTTAGAGGCTTCTGTGGGCCGCCAAAACATCGTTACAATTTGCAACATTTAGAGTTTCCATCTGCTAATTTATAGGTATACACTGGATTTTGGTCGATTTTAATCGGGGGATCGCTATCGTTAGCGGTTTGATTTCTAAATTTTTAAGCACGAGAGAAAATATGTCAGATTTAGTTGAAGGTACCGTTAAGTGGTTTAACGACGAGAAGGGTTTTGGTTTCATAGAGCAGGAAGGTGGCAAAGATGTATTCGTACATTTTTCTGCTATTAATGGCTCAGGTAGAAGAACGCTTCAGGAAGGTCAGAAAGTAACCATGGAAGTCACTCAAGGCCAGAAAGGTCCTCAGGCAGAAAACGTAAATCCACTCTAGTTAGTGTTTGCTAACGATAGTATGTAAGTAGGCTAACTGTAAATATTTGCAGGGATAAGAAAAGCAAGCGAGTACTCGTTCTGGATTTTGTCTTGGTAAGTTTTCGAGACTGCAAACTTCCAGAGACAGACACTTCCATCACTTCTCAATTATTCTAAGCAATTAACTGCAATCTCTTTCATCATCAGGGCAGGTATGTCTTGACCCCTGCGCTTGTGCCTAGAAACAAGCGGTTTGCCCCTCGTTCTGCAAAAAGGCCATTGCACACAACACCTGTTATCTGGTTGAGCTGAGTTTCCAGCTTTCTCGGATCGAGAATCTCAAGATTATAGATATCGAGAATATTGTTCCCGTTGTCTGTAATACAGCCCTCCCGATAAACAGGGTCTCCCCTTAGCTTCACAATCTCTCTGGCAACGTAACTGCGTGCCATTGGAATGACTTCGACAGGCAGGGGAAATTTACCTAGCACCGGCACCAGCTTCGATTCATCTGCAATACAGACAAATTCTTCCGATGCGGCGGCGATAATTTTCTCCCTGGTGAGCGCGGCTCCGCCGCCCTTAATAAGCTGTAGATGTTTGTTGGTCTCATCCGCGCCATCGACATAGACACGCAAGGTTCCAGCGCTGTTCAGATCCAGCACTGGAATATGCAGCTCCTTTAGGCGCCTTGCAGATTCTTCTGAACTAGCAACGGTCCCATAGATCTTGTGCTTAATCTTTCCCAACTCAGCAATGAACAGGTTGGCAGTGGAGCCGGTGCCTACGCCGATTATTGTGTCGTTATCTAATAATGACTCTACGTATTCAAAGGCAGTCTGTGCAACAGCTAGCTTTAGCTCATCTTGTGTCATGCTGATCCTCGTTCGTCTAATTTGTGAGGGGCCTTAACTCGTCCTAACAGCTGCCCCATCGCAACACCGCTAGTAGCTTCCAATGCCGGGTCAAAATCCATTACGCCATGAGAGAACAAAACGATGGCGGTAGAGCCCAGGCGAAACCTTCCAAGCTCGTCAGCTAAGCTCAGCTCAACAGCTGGGGCGTGATCGGCATAGTCTGTTTCTTGAATCTCTCTCTTACCCTGCTTAGGGCAAACTTCACCCGCCCATACGGTATCGATGCCGGCTACAATCATAGCACCGACCAGTATAACCGCCATCGGTCCGATTTCGGTTTCAAACAGGCAAACGAGACGCTCATTCCTTGCGAACAAATCGGGAACCGAATCCGCCGTAGTTTGATTCACCGAGAAAAGATCCCCTGGCACGTAGATTGTCTTCAACAGAGTGCCAGCCAGTGGCATATGCACGCGATGATAGTCCTTCGGAGAGAGATAGATAGTAGCGAACTTACCCTCGTTAAAAAGGCTCGCCATGCCCGTGTCGCCTGCAAGCAGGGTCTCGCAGTTATAGTGTCGGCCCTTTGCCTGCAGTAGTTGGCTGTCTGTAATATACCCAAGCTGGCTAATCGATCCGTCCGCCGGGCAGACTATAGCCCCCGGAGAATCACTGATTGTTCGCGCGTCAGGAAGCAATTCCCGCGTAAAGAAGGCATTGAAGTTTTCGAACTTGTCGATATCCTGAATCTTGGCTTCGCTCATATTCACTTTGTAACGCTTTATGAAAATTCGAATAAGAGGCTTGCGCAGAAAACGACTCTGCGCAAACTTACCAACGAGTCTGGAAAATAGGTGCTTTGGTAGCAGGTATTGGAGAATAATGAACAGGCTCGACATAAATTTTATTATCTGTTTCTAGAGTTTTACTTTACCGGCGATAGCGCTACTTATGGCTTGCCCGCCACATCCTGTGCGCCGATTACTTTGCTTAGTTCTCGATGGGTGTTTCAGGGTCATTTCCCCATTCAGACCAGGAGCCATCATACGCCTTTATATCGTAGCCTAGGGCTTTGCCAACGAGATAAGTGAGTCCCGAGCGATGATGGGTTTGACAGTGAGTAATGATTCTCTTCGCATCGCTAATGCCTGCCTCGGTCAGCAACTGTTCGATCAGCGGCAGAGGCTTTAAACGCAGGTCATTTTCTGAATCCTGTAACTCAATCCAATCTAGATTCTTAGCACCGGGAATGTGCCCATTCCTGAGAGCAGTTACTTTAGATCCTTTGAACTCCTCAGGTGCTCGGGCGTCCCAGACTATTGACGCTTCATCCCGAAGGCTTGCCAGAACATCTTCTTTGGAAACAAGCAGGCTCTCATTGATTTTGACCGAGTAGTCTACACGATCTGCTGCCAATGCCTCGGTCGTTGCATTCGATAAGGGAAAGCCCATCTTCAGCCAGGCCGTTTGCCCGCCATCGAGATAGCTGTAGTTCTGATGTCCGACAATATTTAGGGTCCATATCAATCTGCCCGCCCAGCCACCGCCTTCGTCGTCATAGACGATGACATGTTTCTCGGGGCTCAAGCCGATCCTCGAGAATAGCGATTGAAGTCTATCCTTCGTTGGCAGCTTACCAACTGCAGGTTTAACTCCGCTTACCAATTCTGAAGGCTCCACCAATACCGCTCCTGAAATATGATGGGCATCGAAAACGGCCTTCTGCACGACCGCGACTATCAAGAGCTCATCCGTAGAGGGGAGTTCGTTGAATGCCTCCGGTGAAATAATAATAGGTAGTCTTGTTCTATTCATTGCTTACGTACTCTTTACTATTTCTCGCATGATCTGACTAGCTCAGCTCCTCCAGTGAATCCAGAATGCGGAAGTAGCTCTGAAGGCGTTCGATACTTATCTGCCCAGCCTCAACAGCTGCCTGTATGGAGCAGCCCGGTTCCTGCCTGTGCGAGCAGTCTCTAAACTTACAGGCACCGGCGAGGGGTCTAAATTCCTTGAAGCCCTCGAATACCTGCTGCGGATTAATATGGCCTAGGCCAAACTCTCGAATACCTGGTGAGTCTATCAAATCGAAGCCAGACATATGATACAGAGAGGACGTAGTAGTGGTATGTGTGCCGCGATCCCAGGTCTCGGAGAGGGCGCCTACATCGGCGAGGCTGCCCTTATTGAGCTTGTTCAGCAGTGAAGATTTGCCCACACCGGATTGGCCCACCAGAATTGTGGTCTTATTAGTCAGGGATTGTTCGAGAGTAGAAATGCCACGGCCATCTTCAGCCGACACCTTATGCACCGGATAGCCGATATTCTCATATTTCGACAATATATTGTCAAAAATCTCTGCCGCGTTCTGGTCAAGCAGATCTATTTTGTTCAAAACCAGCACGGCATCGAGGTTCTGTTGCTCGATCGCAACAAGATAGCGGTCAATAAGACTGACGTGAGGAGTCGGAGATGAGGCAAATACCACAAGAAGGGCGTCGATATTGGCGGCGATAGCCTTGTACTGGCCATCGATGGTGGGGCGGCCAAAGGAGTTACGGCGCTTACCAAGGGCCACTACAACCCCTGACTGGGCGCCATCGTCAGTCCATACGACCAGGTCGCCGGCGACCAATTTAGGCAGGTTAGACCTCTGCGTGCACCTAAGCACCGCGCCCTCGTCTTCCTCGGCGAGGGACTCGATATCAACGTGTTGCCCATAATGACTAATGATGCGGCCATTACACTTTTCGATTGGAGTTTCGCAGCTGCCCGAGTCGGATTGTTCCAGACCCAACTCCTTGCGTTGGTTCTCGGATATACGAGCCAACTGATGTTTACTTAGTCTTCTCTTACTCATGGAAAGTGTAGGCGACCATCTCAAGGTGTAGGCGAACTGCAAGCGCGCTCTTAAGAGAAGATTATTGCATATTCCACTTGGGGAAGCTTTGTTACAATCAGGACTACTAGTCAACGTCGCCCTAACAGCATCGCGATAAAACAGCGGAAAACAGCATGGACAAAAGCTTAAATTTAATCTGGATAGATCTGGAGATGACGGGATTGCAGCCCGAGTCAGATCGTATAATCGAAATCGCTACGCTGGTAACCGATGCTGAGCTAAATCTACTCGCCGAGGGTCCGACACTGGTCATCAAACAATCCGATGCCGCCTTAAAGGCAATGGATGAGTGGAACCAATCACACCATGGTGCGTCAGGCCTCATAGAGCGCGTTAAAAAAAGTACTATAGATGAGAATGAAGCAACCAGGAAGACTATAGAATTTCTCTCGCAATATTGCGCGAAGAATACCTCTCCCATGTGCGGCAATAGCATCTGTCAGGACCGCAGGTTCATGGCGAATTACATGCCAGAGCTAGAGAGTTATTTTCACTATCGAAATCTGGATGTCAGCTCCGTCAAAGAACTTGTCCGTCGTTGGAAACCTGAAATTCTTAGCGGCCTGGTTAAACAGGGCACGCATCAGGCGATGGAAGATATCAAGGATTCGGTAGCCGAGCTGCAGTACTATCGAGAACACTTCATCGACGCCTAGTCTTTGCGCTTAGCTGGTGTGTTGTTGTAAAGCCCAAGTGATGTGTTCGTTGACCATTTCGGATACATTGTTAAGGCGCGAATTTAGAGCAGCAATAATTTCCTTCGACGTCGGTGCGTTTCCTAGGGCGATCGCTATGTTCCGCAGCCAACAATCGTAACCGATTCTGCGTATCGCAGAGCCTTCGGTGCGATTGAGAAAATCATGTTCGGACCAGGCGAATAAATCCACCAGCTGAGCATCATCTAAACCATGTCTGGGCGTAAAGTCTTTCTCGTCTGAGTGCTTTGAAAATTTGTTCCAGGGGCAGACCATTTGACAGTCGTCACATCCAAATATCCGATTGCCCATTGGTTTCCTAAACTCCACGGGTATTGCAGATCGTAGTTCAATCGTTAGGTATGATATGCAGCGCGTGGCATCCAACTGATTGGGCGCAACGAAGGCGTTGGTAGGGCACACGTCGAGACAAGCGGTACAAGTGCCGCAATGGTCAGAAACTGGCGCGTCTACGGGTAGTGGTAGATCGGTAAAGAGCTCGCCAAGAAAGAACCAGGAACCGGCCTTTTTGTTTATGAGCATCGTGTTCTTGCCTATCCAGCCCATGCCAGATTTCTCTGCGAGCGCGCGTTCCAATACCGGGGCGCTATCTACGAAAGCGCGATATCCAAAGGGCCCGGTCTCTTCCTTAATGCGTGTTGCCAACTTCTGCAGCCGCTTGCGAATCAATTTGTGATAGTCCCTACCGCGCGCATAGCGTGACACATAGGCCTTGCCGGTATTGTCCATTGACGCCAGGGAATCTTGGGAATCTATCGCATAGTCCATGCGTGCACAGATAACGCGAATAGTGCCGGGAACCAGCTGCTCTGGATGACAGCGTTTGTCGTGGTTCTCTGCCATGTATGACATGGCGCCATGATAGTTTTCTGCAATCCAGGCTTTCAGGTGCGGCTCGTGTTCGCTGAGATCAACATCGGTGATGCTGACCTCCTGAAACCCCAGCTCATTACCCCAGGCCTTGACGTCTGCGGCGAACTGATTGAAGTCGATCTGAGTCATAAGCAGATTCCCATCTACAGCTTGCAGAGAATTTCGGCGGCTTTCTCTAGGGTGCTATCGTCTTTGCAGAAGCAGAAACGAATGATCTTGGTTGCCGGAGGTTTCGCATAGAACGGAGCGAGAGGAATAGCGGCGACTCCTTTCTCTTGGGTCAGATAGTTGGCGAACTCTACATCGTTCTTATCGCTGATCTCGCTGTAGTCTACAAGTTGAAAATAGGTGCCCTTAGAGGGAGTGAATGTAAATCTGGATGGCGTGATTAATTCGCAGAATGTATTGCGCTTTTCCTGATAGAAATCGGGAAGCTCTAGCGTGTGTTCCGGGCATTCTGCCATGAAGTCGGCGATCGCGTATTGCACGAAGCTCGACGTGGTAAAAGTTACAAACTGGTGTACCTTTCGAAACTCTGTTGTTAGTGCTTCAGGAGCCACGCAGTAGGCTAATTTCCACCCGGTAGCGTGATAGGTTTTGCCGAAGGAAAAAACGGCAAAGCTCTTTTCGCGCAACTCAGCATGGGCGAGTATGCTCTCGTGCTTCTTGCCGTCGTAGACCATGTGTTCGTAGACCTCATCGGAGAGAACCAGAATGTCAAGATCTCGAATGAGTGCGGCCAGTCTATCGAAATCGTCTGTACTGAGAACGCTGCCGCAGGGATTGTGCGGCGAATTGATTATGATGAGCCGCGTTTTGGAATTGATCGCCTGTTCCAGCCGATCCCAGTCCATCGCATAATCTGGAAGAGAGAGTGGAACATGAATCGTTTTCCCGCCAGCAAGCAGGATAGCCGGTTCATAGGAGTCGTAGGCAGGGTCGAACACTATCACCTCATCTCCCGCACTTACCACAGCCTGAACCGCATCGAACAAGGCTTCGGTAGCGCCAGAGGTAACGGTTATCTCAGTCTCGGGATCGGCATCATAGCCATAGTAGTCTCGTATCTTGAGGGCGATCTGCTGCCGCAGTGACGGAATTCCCGCCATGGGAGGGTATTGATTCTTGCGATCGTTGAGATGCGCAGCGACCAGTTCTCGAAGCCGCGGAGGACAATCGAAATCCGGAAACCCCTGGGATAGATTGATGGCGTCATAGTCCTGGGCCATTTTGGACATGACGGTAAAGATGGTAGTACCGACATTGGGTAATTTACTCTGCAAAATTCTCACCTCGATGATTGGGCGACTTATTCTAACTGATTGTCTCGGCTAAGCGATATCCGATGAAGCGATGCCGGTGCCGAAGCTTGATGAGGCATTTTTATCCAGCGCAAGGGTCAGTCATGAGAGGGGCTAGATCGGGACGAGGGAGAGAGGAGCGAGGGGCAACGAGGGTGAAGCGTCAGGAGGGAGGAATAACCACCGGCTCATACCGAGCCGGTGGTTCTAACAAGAATAGTGTGGCTAGCTGTAAGCCAAATAATGATCGCCGTTACAGCAGTAACCACTCATTAAGATCGATAATATCCTGTGGCGTGAGTATGCCAGCGACCTGCCGCAGTATCAGGCTGTCCAGGACGTAGCTGTATCGGGCATCGGCGTACTGACGCAGCGCCCTGTACAGATTCTCTCTGGCACGCAGTACCTCAACGATATTTCGAGTGCCGACCTCGGCGCCCAACTCAGTCGCATCCAGGGCGCTCTGCGCAGAGGTGATCGACTGCTGCCGTTGCGCGATAACCAGAACGTCGGTGTTCACACGCCTGTAGGCGTTGCGTATATTCTGGGTAAGTTGTCGCTCTGTGAGGTTAAGAGACTCTTGGGCGGAGATGACATTGTACTCTGCCGCGCGTTTGCGTGAGCTAATTGCGCCGCCAGAATAGATAGGAATGGAAAGACTCAACGCCAGGGAGGTACGATCAAAAGCACCGCCGCCAATCTGAATACCCTGACTGACAATAGGTGCAGTTACGTTGTGGTTCCAGCCGCTACTAAAGTCTATGGTGGGTAGATGATCAGATTTTCTGGCCTTCAGGTTCTTTCGCGAGGCTTCGAGGTTGTATTCAGCGGCAGCGATGGCAAGACTGCTATTCTCGGCCTCGTTTTCCCAGTCATCCAAGCTGCCGTCTACTTCTAATATAGGAAAGTCTTCACGGAGTACCTCTATAGAAGGATGTGGCTGACCCGTAATAGCTGCCAGTGCCTCATAACGTGATTGCAGTATGTCCTGTTGCAGAATCGTTGTGTTCTGCGCCAGATCGTAGGCGGCCTGACTGTCAAACACATCTGTAATTGCCACAAGGCCAACTTCTTCACGTTGCCGCGTCTGCTCTAGTGAGCGCAGTGCCGCTTCTTCTTCCTGTACGTTTGTTTCCAGTGTGTCGATGGCGCGCAATACATCGAAATAGGCGGTGGCAACGCGCATGATAAGGTCTTGCTCTTGTGACGCTAAATTAACCGCCGCCGCCTTGTCACGCGCCTTGGCGCTCTGAAAGCTATACCAATTGGCTAGATTCAAAACACTCTGGGTAAGGTTCATGCCCCAGCCGTGATTGTTGAGACCGGGTCTAAAACTGTGATCCTCGGCGACTCGGGTTCGAATCGATTGGCCGGAGATCGGATCAGGAACATCGACATAGACCGAGTCTGTCGGGCCACTGGTCAAGCGCGAGGTCGACCCACCGAGCCCAATGGATGGCAGTAATGAGGCACGGGTCTGAATCATGCCTTCACGATTTTCACGGTAGTTGGCCTCTGCCTGTCGCAGGGTCGGATCATTCTCCAGTGCGAGCTGCAGTATAGACACCAGGTCGTCACCGTAGCTGAATGAGCTGGTCATGCAGCTCAATACTAGAATTCCAGAAAACTTCGCTAGTCGTCCCATAATATGTGACCTTCTCTGTACTAAATAATTATGTTCATCTGCCTAAGGGGCTGATTCAACAAGAGTTTTGAATGGCGATTTTGAAAACAGACGGCATTCTACACTTTCGTAACCAAAAGTGACAAACTAAACCCCAGCATTTGCGACAGGTGACCTTATTGCTCTATTAATGGTTGAAATAGCCGTTCAGATAGTTATTCAGATAGCCGTTCAGATAGTCACTTAACTTAAATAGTTACTTAGATAGTTAGTTAGATAGCCACTTAGATAAATGCTTAGACGTTCCATTAGTGCTTAAAATTACAGCAAATTCGATCTTTTAGCTGATATCTTCTCGATTTCAGCAACATCGCAAAATTAGGACGGCGGGCTATACGAGTCCGCTCTCCAAATAACTGGACAATGCATCCAGGCAGGAATGGGCTAGCTTTTTGCTGCGCTCACCGGACCAGCCGCAAGTCTCATCCGGAGTGGCTGTTGTATCCTTAAAAGGCATCTCCAAGGTCATGGCGAGACAGCCATGACCCTGTGCCGTTTGCGCGGTGCTCATAGTCAGGTTTGCGGTACCGGGCGTTTTCGCCGGGTAACCCCTCTTCGTTTGAAAATCTGCGTTCAGCTCGACCAGCTTATTCTTATAGAAATCCAGCTGAGATTGTTTTTGTTCATCCCAATTGGAAAGGCCTTCGGTGCCTGCTATGAAACAGTACGGCAAGGATTCGTCACCATGCACGTCTAACAAGAAATCAACGCCAATCTCTTGCATTGCCTGCTTGACGCAATAGACCTCGGGGCTAGCGTCGATTTCGGGGTTCGCCCATTCCCGATTGAGATTTCTACCCGCGGCATTCGTGCGTAGATGCCCGCGTCTGCTCCCGTCGGGGTTCATATTGGGCATCAGATAAACATTACACTGGCTGAGCAGTTTCTTTGTCTCGACATTGTTCTCGTCCAAAAGACGCTCGATGCAGCCTTCCATCCACCACTCGGCCATAGATTCGCCCGGGTGTTGTCTGGCGATGACCCAACAATTCTTCTTCGGTGCGCCTTCCTCACTGGATGAAAACCTGAGTAGGTCCAGATCCTGACCGTCCAGGGTTTTGCCTACTACGCGATGCGAACATAAGGGCGAGAGTAAGCTTCTCGCGATCAGGTCGGCATGCCTTTCCATCGAATAAGGCGCAAAGTAGGCGAAGTAGACGGAATCGTACTCGGACAGGAACTCGATGCTCATCACGCCATCATCTAGAGAGGTTGGGTGTCTTAGCCAGGTCTGACGATCATAGGAATAACAGACGCGGTAGTTCTGAAACCCATGGGGATAGGCGGCACCGCCAGCATTGAGAATACGCATCGTGCAGGGCGTATTTTTTGCTCCGCTAAGACGAAAATAAAACCACTGGTAAAAATCCGATGCTCTATCGGCCCGAATCTTCAGTTGGATATTGCCGGCGTCCTCGCAGTTAACTACTTCAATATTACCCGCGTCAAAGTTCTGACTTATGTTCACAATCTTCCTCTTTAAGCAAAATCTGTTTGTTTTCTAGTTATTTAGCGGTTGTCAGCTTACTGGTATTTGGTATCATTGCCGACCTTTTTTCCTTGTAGACGAGAAATCTTATGTCGGTAATAACTGACAATCTAAACATTGATTCCAATGAAGCTCTGATTACTCCAGCTCAACTTAAAGCGGAGCTGCCTCTGGAAGGCGCCGCCTTGGAATCGGTACAGAAGGCGCGTAATACGATCTTTTCTATTCTCGATCGCAAAGACCCGCGCTTGTTTGTTGTAGTGGGCCCCTGTTCGATTCATGACACCGATGCGGCATTGGACTATGCGAAGCGACTTAAAGAGTTGGCGGACAAAGTTCAAGACACATTATATATAGTAATGCGTGTCTATTTCGAGAAGCCGAGAACCTCGGTTGGTTGGAAGGGACTGATCAATGATCCCTATCTCGACGATTCGTTCAAAATTGAGGAAGGGCTGCGCAAGGGTAGAAAACTTCTTCTGGATGTTGTTGAAATCGGGCTGCCAACGTCTACCGAAGCATTGGATCCAATTTCTCCACAGTACATGCAAGATGTAATTGCATGGTCAGCAATCGGTGCGCGCACGACTGAGTCGCAGACACACCGTGAAATGTCTTCCGGCCTTTCTTCCGCCGTTGGGTTCAAGAATGGAACCGATGGCGGGCTTACCGTTGCAGTCAATGCTATGCAATCGGTGTCTAGCCCACATAGATTTCTTGGAATTAATGCCGATGGGCAGGTGTCTGTCGTCACTACCAAGGGCAATCCCTATGCACATGTAGTGCTGCGTGGTGGAGGCAATGGCCCGAACTACAATACGGTTCATGTAGCCCAGTGTGAGAAGGCCCTGCTCGATGGTGGCGTAAACAGCAATATCATGATCGATTGCAGTCACGCGAACTCCAGTAAAGACCCCGACGTCCAACCTCTAGTGCTTAAGGATATTAGCCACCAGATTCTCGAAGGCAACAAGTCGATCATTGGCGTTATGCTTGAGAGCAATATAAATCATGGCAATCAATCCATACCCAAAGACCTGAGCGAACTTAAGTACGGTGTATCGGTAACCGATGCCTGTATGGATTGGCAAACGACCGAACAGGCAATTCTGGGTATGGCAGAAATATTGAAAGACGTGCTACCGGCAAGGTAGTTACTGAATCAGAATGAGGAGCCGGGCTGGGAAAGGAATTCCAGCTCTTCCTTAGTCGACTCTCTCCCCAGTATTTCATTGCGATGTGGATAACGACCGAAGCGGTCGATTATGTCCTTGTGTCTAACCTCAAAGTTGTAATTATCTTCAAGACCCGGTTGATCAAACAAGAATAAGGCGATGTCATGAATCTCATTGGATTCGCTGTGCATGAAGGGCATATACAGGA
Source organism: Gammaproteobacteria bacterium (assembly GCA_029253585.1). Lineage (GTDB taxonomy): Bacteria > Pseudomonadota > Gammaproteobacteria > Pseudomonadales > Pseudohongiellaceae > UBA9145. The sequence continues at coordinate 237,933 of JAQWZF010000026.1, read as the reverse complement.
ATGCACGTTTGCTATTGTCCAGTTCCTTGTCAAACTTACGCCTTATAGCCTCCTGAGCTAAAACCAGCGCCAGCGTGTCAGTCTCGAATGCCTGGGCAGTATCGCGATACATATTTCTGGAGAATTGATCCAGAACTATAATCTCCGCAAGTGCATCAAGAGGATGTTCTCGCCATGCATAGAGCAGGCCCTGCCGCGCGCGCTGATGAGTCTCCCCAAACTTCGATCGAAGTAATTCATCAAAATTCAGATCTTTGATAAATCGCTGCTTGGGTTCTATTTCATCGAACCAGAATTGAATGACATCAATTGCGGACAAGAAGGTTTCCAAATAATAACTATACCTAATTTTATTTATCGACAGCAGTGGCTGCAGTATTAGAGGCGCCTTAGGTAATTTGCTACAGGCCAGCTAAACAGAGCCTTCGAGAAGACCTTGTTTAGCCGCCAGGGTAACGCCGACTAGGCGTTGCTGGCATAGGCGATGTGCATTGGCTCCTGCTCTGTGCGACCCAGAGTTAGCCATTTCTGCACGAAGGGATTGTCGAGTAGAGTCTGCGTATAGCTGTGAGCTTCTTCACTTAGCTCTGCCCCATAAATATCGAAACATGCCGCCACCGGAGCGTACATACAGTCCGCAATCGAAAAGCGGCCATAGAGATAATTGCCGTTCTCGCCAAACTTGCGCCTGCAGCAACTCCAGATCGCATCGATTCTGGCTATTTCATTGAGAAGCTCCGGCGACGGCTTAAGCTTGTACGAGGCCTTGCAATTGAGCGGCCACTCTTCTTTGAGATGGGGGAACTCGGCGTGAATTTCCGCACTGGCTGATCTGGCACTGGCACGTCGCTTTGGAATAGCCGGCCAGGCAGAACCATTCAGAAATTGTTCCGAAATATACTCACAGATGGAAAGAGAATCCCATACTGTTATCTCGCGATGTAACAATACTGGAACCTTAAGCGAGGGAGAATAGGGCCCAAGTTTCTCGGCCGTGTTGTCTTGGTATAGAGCGATCTGAATTTCTTCGAAATCCACATCGAACATCTTAAGCAAGAGCCAGGGGCACATGGACCAAGAAGAATAGTTTTTGTTTCCAATTACAAGTCGAAGGTCTTTCATTTATCTAACTCCAGATAACGACTGTGTTGATACACAGCAAGCATGAATAGATGAGCTATTTAATCACCGTCCGGGGTTTGGGTAAGCATCGATGCACTATTGTCGCGAAGTCGAACGATGACACGTCTATCAAAAAAATCAGATTCGAAATTTTGCGTGGAATGCAAAGGTTGGGTTTCACCGTAGGCAATCGTTTCTATAGAAGAGCCCTGAATTCCCCTGCTGTTTAGAAATTGTTCTACAGACTTCGAACGCTCGCGCGACAATCTAAGATTCAGATCCGGATCGCCATTGCGATCTGCATAGCCGGTAATTTCTACGCTGGCTGTTGGCATCTGTTCAGCAATCTTGATTAGGCTTGTTAGCTGTTCTTCATAGTGCGTCTCGATTGCGCTGGAACCGCTGCGGAAATTCAGTGAAAGCACTGTGTTGTCGCAGCAGGCGGATGCCGGCACCGCCACATTGGCAGGATAAACTCGGGCGCGATTTGTTGAAAGCGCTTCGAGACGCTGTTGTGCTAATTGATGCTGCGCTTGCATCAAATCGGTCTCTTCCTGCAGCGCAGCTAAACGTAGCTGGTTCTCATAGAGCTTGGCCTGTAATTCGCCGACCTCGGATTTCGCGCGCCATCCATCGCCAAATAATGCACCAAAGGCGGCGCCTATGATTGCGCCAGGGGGGCCGCCAGCGAGTCCGCCGAGAACTGCGCCACTGAAAAATCCGGTAGTTTCTTGGCGAGATGGCGGGTTTTGATAGGGAGCACGCTGCGAGTCTGCGACTGCCGTGGCAGAAGCGATGCTAAATACGAGGGCGATAGAGAATTGCTTAATCATTTCAATAATCCTGTCTTAGATGGAACAAATAATGGGTTTTTGACGTCTAATGTTCTGTGTTCATGGTTTTGGAACGTCTAGAGGCCTTAGCCAACTTCGCGTCAGTGAGGCTATTAAACAGAAGACTTATTGCCCTGAGAGGCGCAGAAAAAGGCCATGTGGTGATTAAATATGGCAGAATCATGGCAATCGCTGCGCGGTGAGATTTGTTGCTGCGTTTACTGCGGTAATTCCGGTATAGTCGCCCCAAATCGTCTGCCAACAACGACTTACAGTGCTTGTGAGAGCTAGTACGCTAGTCAAGAGAGCGGACCTGATAATTGAGAGATAGAGAAACTGATGAGTAGACGCATAGCCATAGTCGAGGACGAAGTTGCAATTCGCGAGAATTATGCTGATGTGTTGCGTAAGCAGGGCTACGAAGTGCAAACCTTTGCCAACCGAAAGGGCGCGATGGCGGCATTCGATATCCGTCTTCCGAATCTGGCAATAATCGATATTGGCCTGGAGAATGAGATAGATGGCGGATTTACACTTTGTCAGGCATTGCGCTCACTTTCAGATACGCTGCCGATTATTTTTCTGACGGCACGGGATAATGATTTTGATACAGTAAGTGGCCTGCGTATGGGCGCGGACGATTATCTAACTAAAGATATTAGTCTGCCCCACCTCACCGCGCGCATAGCTGCACTATTTCGCCGACTAGACGTAATCGATCAACCACCGTCACCGGAAAGCCTATTGCATCGAGGCAAGCTTACTCTCGATATCGGGCGTCTTACTATCCAGTGGGACGGCCAGCCAGTGGCATTGACAGTAACGGAATTCTGGATGGTTCACGCTCTGGCAAAATTCCCCGGTCATGTTAAGAGTCGCCAGGTGCTTATGCAGGAATCGAAAATCTTTGTCGACGGCAGCACGATAACGTCACACGTCAAAAGGATTCGCAAAAAATTTATTCAGATAGATGAAGAATTTGAATGCATAGAGACTGTCTATGGAATGGGCTATCGCTGGAACATTGCACCCGAAACCGCCAATTAAATTTCTATGAGCCTTTCATTCAGGAATCCTTTTGGGATTCGATTCAAGTTGGTATTCCTCTCCAGTTTTCTGTTGATAATTCCGTGGCTAGGGTATCAGTATATTCTGGAAATGGAGCAAGTGCTGCGACGCGGGCAAGAACAAACCGTTCTTGGTACCGCACAGGCATTGGCGACAGCCCTGAATGAAAGGCCAGAGCTCTTCAACGAAGGCAGCTATACACCTGCCAGACGTAGCGAAGACCTGTACGTCTACCCAATCTTTTCTGCGCTCTCTCTGGATGACGATTCCCTGGTCGATTGGGGTGAATATCAGCAGTACGAAGTTATGTTCGGCGAAAAAGATCAAACGCGAACAGAGCTAAATCCATCGCGATACTATCGGGCGAATGAGACGCTTAGCTTTCGAAATATGGTAGGCGAGCATAATGGATCGCTGTATGCCTATTTCAAAGTGGTAGACGACGAGATTGTCTACAGAAGTCGTGATGCGCTCAGCGTACACCGCAGTGATTTCCTGGAAATCACAATGTTGTCGAAAGAAGGAAATGCTATTAATCGTTACGTCGTTGCTCCTCATGAGCCGGAATATCTCTATCCATTTCAGGTGCAAGATGGGTATAGCAATCCCATCCACGAAGATAGAATCAGCGGCCAGTGGTATGAGTCCAACGAAGGCTATGAGATCGAGCTGCAGATTCCAATGGACATGTTGGGTGACAGGCTAGGCTTTGCGATCTTCGATGTCGATGATGCGCAGAAGCGCTATGTGAACACGGTCGTGTCAACCTATAGAGTCGCCGATGCCGAGCGTCTTGGTTCTCTGCGATTACCAACACCAGAGATCGATAGAATTGTAGCCGGTATGGGCCACAATAATTCACGTATCCAGGTTGTCGATAGAAGCGGTCGGGTACTGCTCTCGGTTGGAGATATTCAGTCAGCAACGGGCGTGTTGTTGACTGCAGATCCCGATGAGACACCTAGCAACAAATACTGGGTGTATGTACAGAATAAGATACTGAACCCCTTGTATTATCAGTTTCTAACGAAGCCCAGCAATGACTTCATCGATGATCTCTACTCTGATGTGAGCCGCGAGGGTGCCCATATTAACTCGGCGTTGGAGGGAGAGGCAGCAACCCAGTTTCGAACTCTCGCCGATTCCGAGACACGGTTACTAGAGGCGGCACATCCGATTCTCGCCAACGGCGATATCATGGGTGCGGTTGTGGTCGATCAGAATATGAATGGCTTAAGAACATTCAGAAATCAGGCGATGGAGGCTCTGTTCAATACCATGCTGGGTGTGATGCTAGTTGTAACGCTGGGCTTATTCTTCTCGGCTTCGAGAATCTCTTCACGCATACGTGGGTTACGCAATCAGGCGGAGGACATAATTGACGATACGGGGCGTATTCGAAATACGATCGTTGCCACACGCAATTCGGATGAGATTGGTGATCTGTCGCGTAGCTTTTCCAACATCGTCGAACGGCTGACGCAGTATACGAACTATCTTGAGAACATGTCTTCCCGTCTGTCCCATGAGCTGCGTACGCCGGTGACGGTTGTACGTTCATCTCTCGAGAACCTTGGGCTAACTGCATCGAATCATGAGTCTGCCGTCTATATCGAGCGCGCAGAAGAAGGTATTAAGCGCCTGAATCTCATTCTTACTAATATGAGTGAGGCTACGCGGTTAGAACAGATGCTGCAGACCTCAGAAAAAGAGAAGATCGATCTAAGCAAGGTGCTACCTGGCTGTGTAGAGGGATACAAGCTTGTCTATCCAGAATCCATATTCGATCTTGATATTAGTCAGCAGCCTATCTACATAAATGGCGTACCCGAATACATAGCACAATTGTTAGACAAATTGATTGCGAACGCGGTCGAATTCTCTTACCCAAAGCAGCCGGTGACAGTTTTCTGTCGCTCGCTGCGCGATCATGCCATCATCAAAGTGTCGAATGCCGGGCCCTATCTGCCAGAAGAAATGAAAGACAGACTTTTCGAGTCTATGATTTCAGTCCGACCGCAGGTGAAGCAAGATCAGCCGCATCTAGGTATGGGCCTGCATATTGCGCGGCTGATCACAGAATTTCATGGCGGCAAGATAGGGGCGGAGAATCGACAGGATAGAGAGGGAGTGGTTATTACAGTGGTAGTTCCGCTGTTCTATCGATAGCAATGCGATTCGGCTCTAGTCGCCAGTGTAATACTTTGGAGAATTTTCCTTAACTATCGGCGAATCGGTTGACCAGGCATGGCAGGTATTTAATACCACTGGCCGCTTGTCACTGCTGCTAACATCGGAATCTGCCTTATCCTTTCTGTGTCTTAGCAGTGGCCAGATAGTTTGCATCGCCACAGTAGCCATGGGAAACAGTAGCTCGGTTAGATGGGTGCAGCCGTGTACTCCGCCTACCTTCATTCGAATCGCCTTGCGCCAGCCTGCGCCCATCTGTATGCCAATCACAGACTTATAGGCAGACGTAATGCTTGGGCACATCTCGAACGGGCTGTGCTCAGTCACCGCTACCACCTCTTGAATTACAAAATTATCATCGATGGTCACCCGCAGCAGCATCTCGTGCAGCGGCTCGCCTATGGGAACTTCTCCTCTCCAGTTATTGCTGAACTGATAGGTCTTCTTGTCTGTCATATGTGCTTCGATGTCCCATAGCCCGTCTTCACGCTCATAACCTCGATAGTCGATGGCGCGTGTGTGGACATGCCTACGGGGAGTAGATTCTGGCAATGGCATAACGGTACCTTATTTCTCTAGCGGGCTCTGATCGCCGCTGTACAATCTTTTAATGAGAGTGATGACTCGAAAACGGAGTATACCGTATGAGGGATTTTTTGTGTGCTCTGTCCTGCCATATGGGGCATAATGCGTCAGATTAAGAGGAGATACCCAATGACTACAGCTAGTGCACGCCACATCCTTGTTCAGACTGAAGACGAATGTAACGCATTGAAAGAGAGAATAAATGCGGGTGAAGATTTCGCAGATATTGCGAAAGAGCATTCCACTTGCCCTTCGAAGGCACAAGGTGGTGATCTCGGTCAATTTGGTCCTGGCATGATGGTGAAAGAATTTGATGAGGTTGTATTCAGTGCCGGTGTAAACACACTGCAGGGGCCAGTGAAAACTCAGTTTGGCTACCATCTGCTGGAAGTCACGAGCCGCGAAGACTAGCCAGCAACGCAGCTTATCTACAATCAAGCAAAATTAGAAGTCACCCAAAATGCAGCTGCGTTTTCAATGTTAGTTTAGTGAAGACAAGGCTGCCCTGCCAATGAGCGAAAAGCGAAAAACTTTCGGGGACGATGACGTGGAGATAATCTCCAGGCATCTCGCTCATGATGGCTTTTTGAGCATCGAACACATTCAGCTGCGCCACCGCCTCTTTTCAGGCGAATGGAGCGAATTCTTCAAGCGAGAGTTACAGCTAAAAGACCCCGCCGTCGGTGTGCTGCTATTTGATCCGATCTTAGACAGAATTCTATTCGTACGACAATTCCGCATCGGCATGCTCGGCGAGCAGGGCAGCTCATGGCCACTGGAAATCGTAGCAGGCATGGTCGATCACGGTGAGCCGCCGGAGCAGGTCGCCCTGCGCGAATCCAAAGAGGAATCGAACTGTGTTCCCACCGAACTCATAAGTATTTGCGAATATTACAATAGCCCGGGCGGCAGCAACGAAAAAATCACTCTTTTCTGCGGGCGTATCGACAGCAGTAATGCCGGTGGTGTCTTTGGCCTGATGGATGAGCATGAAGATATCGAGGTCCAGCTGCTAAGCTACGACGATGCTATCGCGATGCTGGAGCGTGGCCAGATTGACAATGCAATGACCATCATCGCGCTACAGTGGCTACGGCTGCACCGTCAGGAGCTGCTGGATCGCTGGATTTAGCGCCTAACATCCTATAATTCAGGCAGTTAGGGCTTCGGCAACCGCTATTTAGGCATTTGTTGAGCACTTCTGGGTCATTGCGGGGTCAATTGGCTCGCAAAAAGGTCCTAAAACGTTACAATTGAACAACCTTAGGTCAAGTCGAAGAGGCGCTGAAAGAAAATAGTTTAAGCTTTATCGAAATTCAATCATTTAAATAGAAAGAGCGGAGATTTGCCCATGGCAGATCTGATTTAGGCTCTGAGATGAAATGGCAAAGAGTAGCTACAGGGTAAATCTAATCAAGCAGATGGCGGAATGTGATGCCAACTATATTCGGCTGCTTAAATTGGTGCCACACTTACAAGCCTATCGCAATAGATCGTTTGCGGAGATAGCGCTGCTCGAGAATACTGGGTGTGATAAACACATCATAGACGAGATTAAGAATAGTAGTAAGCCTGAAAAATTATTGGTAGGTCTGCTCGTTGAATTCTGTATTGCCGACGAGACCAGTTTCGGTGAAAAAGTAACCGTAGAAATTGAAATCGTCGAGGCATTTAAGTACACCACAACATTAGAAATTCGGCAGAAGCCGGTTTTAAAGAAATGGATGACGAACCCTTCGATGTTGGTTCGTGTCTATCATGATGCGAGTACAGCTGAAGTAGTTTCCTACCAGGGGCACAATAATCTTCAGCCTAGATATCCACAGCCGAATGCGCAGATGTACCATTCGGATGAAAAAATGCAGGTGAATATGTTTCTCGGTGAGTGGTTGACCCATAGTCTTAAAGTGGGCAGAAGTACCGAATTGCTGGGCATCATTTAAAATTAATAATAATCGTCAATGGCAGTCATAACCTCATTGATTACACAGAACCCAATTAAGATTACTCAGGTCACTGATACTCATCTCTACGGTAAGCCCTCAGGCACCTTATTGAAGATGAATACCAATGAGACCTTGAATCACGTAATCGAACTGGTAAAGCAAAACGAGGAAGAGATTGATCTAGTGCTTGCCACTGGCGACATCGCACAAGACGCATCAGAAAAAGCCTATCAGAATTTTCTCGATACCGTCGCTAAGTTAGACGCGCCCTTCCGATGGATTCCTGGGAATCACGATAGCGCTAAAGTCATGAGTAGAATAGCGGGGGGAACCGAGACTGGCGAGAAGACGGCGCAGTTAAATAACTGGCTTATCATCTTGCTCGACTCTAGCATCCTGGGTCAGGCGCATGGAAAGCTCAACAAGACAGAGCTAATATTTCTAAGAAGCGTATTACGTGCTGCAGAACAGGACGAGACTATTGATCACTGTCTCCTGACTATGCATCACAATCCGGTGCCTGGAAATTCAGCGTGGATGAGAGATATCGGTCTTGAGAACGGGCAAGAATTCTTCGACATCATTAAGATGTCTTCGAAAGTCAGGTGTGTTCTCTATGGCCACATCCATCAAGAACTCGATTTCAAACATGAAGGCGTTCGATGCTTTTGCACACCTTCAACCTGTATACAATTCAAACCGAAGGTCACTAGTTTCTCATTGGATAGAGTGAACCCCGGCTATAGGTCCCTTCAGCTGTATGCGGACGGAAGCATAGAGTCAGAAGTTAGACGAGTGTCGGGTGAGATATTCGAAGCTGACTATAATAGCCCCGGCTACTGATATTCGATAGAGATTTAGTAAAATTTGCCTGATAAACCGTATGTCCTCTATCTTCATGGATTTCTGAGTTCCCCCCAGTCTCTTAAGGCTCAGCAGACCCTGGCCTATTGTCTTGAGCTTGGCCTTGGCGAAAGAATCGCGATTCCTCAGTTGAGCGATGGGCCCGCTCGGACAATAGCGCAGCTAAAGGCTCTGGTAGAGGAGCTAAGCCCCGAAAACCTGGTGTTGATGGGCAGCTCGCTAGGCGGATACTACGCCACTTATCTATCGGAGTTCTATCAAGCTCCGGCGGTACTCATTAATCCTGCAGTGCGGCCCTACGACTTATGGGAGTCTCACCTGGGTGAAAAGCACAATTACTACTCAGACGAGGTGCATGTTGTGACGAGAGAGCACATCGATGAGCTAAGGCAGATCGATATGGCTAGCCTATCAAATCCGTCGAATTTCAAAGTCTTCTTGCAGACCGGAGACGAAACACTGGACTATAGGCAGGCGACTGAAAAGTTTCCTGACGATCAGTGTGTAGTGCGAGAGAATGGCAGCCATAGCTACGACAATTTCGATCAGGAATTGCCCGCTATTTTTGACTTTTTCCTATTAAGAATTAGCGAGAATCAGCGATAAAATACTATTGGATCGCCGATAAATATGATGCTTCCCAATACCTCTTCCGGTCTCCATAGAAGCACAAATGCAGTGAGAAAAAATTAATGAGTAATACCTACAACGCTGATGCCATCGAAGTACTTACCGGCCTGGATCCGGTGAGAAAAAGGCCCGGCATGTACACCGATACAACCCGTCCGAATCACCTCGTTCAAGAGGTGATCGACAATAGCGTAGATGAAGCCCTGGCAGGCCACGCGAACCACCTCTCGCTACAGCTGAACAAAGACGGTTCGGTTGAGGTGAGCGATGATGGTCGAGGTATGCCAGTCGACAAGCACAAGGGCGAGAAAGTCAGTGGTGTCGAACTCATTCTTACCCGACTTCACGCCGGCGGCAAATTCTCGAATAAGAACTACCAATACTCTGGGGGATTACACGGAGTTGGCGTTTCGGTAGTAAATGCGCTGTCCAAAGACCTGGAAGTAATAGTCAGGCGCGACGGCAAAGTCTACTCAATGTCATTTAAGGGTGGCGAGAAAGCGACAGAGTTGAAGGTCATCGATACTGTTGGCAAGCGAAACACAGGCACCACTGTCAAGTTTATGCCCGATGAGAAGTATTTTGACTCGCCCAAGATTTCGATCATTCGCCTCAAACATGTACTTCGGGCCAAGGCAGTTCTCTGCTCGGGTCTACGCGTTAGCTTCGTGGACAACACGGTAAGCGAGGAGAAGTCGCAGAGCGAGGAATGGTGCTTCGAGGACGGCTTGATCGATTACCTAACTCAGGCCACGGAAGACTACGAGACCCTGCCGAAGGATCCTTTCTTCGGTTCCGTGCAGGGCAACGACGAGGCGGTAGATTGGGCGATTCAATGGCTACCCGAAGGTGGAGAGATAACCGGCGAGAGCTATGTAAACTTGATTCCGACACCAATGGGTGGAACCCACGTCAGCGGTCTGCGTACGGGTCTACTCGATTCACTGCGCGAGTTCTGTGAGTTTCGGAATCTGCTGCCCCGCGGGCTAAAGCTCACCTCAGACGACGTCTGGGACAAGTGCTGCTACGTGCTTTCTTCGAAGTTGCTAGACCCGCAGTTCTCCGGTCAAACGAAAGAACGACTGTCCTCACGACAATGTGCCGTGTTCGTTGCCGGTGTGGTCAAAGATTCATTCAGCCTCTGGTTGAACCAGCACACCGACGAGGCGGAGGCTATTGCCGAGCTTTGTATTAGTAACGCGCAGGTACGACTCAAGGCTAGCAAACAGGTCGCCCGCAAGAAGATTACCTCTGGCCCGGCACTGCCTGGAAAATTGGCCGACTGCTCAACTCAGGATGTCATGTCGGGTGAGCTGTTCCTTGTAGAGGGAGACTCCGCGGGGGGTTCCGCGAAGCAGGCGAGAGATCGTGAGTTTCAGGCGATACTGCCGCTGCGAGGCAAAATTCTCAATACTTGGGAAGTGGACTCCAACGAGATTCTAGCTTCGCAGACCGTGCACGATGTGGCCGTTGCGCTGGGTGTAGACCCGGGAACAACCGATATTGATGGCCTGCGCTATGGCAAGATCTGCATACTCGCCGACGCCGATTCCGATGGACTGCACATCGCCACGCTCCTATGTGCCCTATTCGTTAAACACTTTAGGCCGCTGGTTGGAGGCGGCTTCATCTACGTTGCTATGCCACCTCTGTTTCGTATCGACGTAGGCAAGGAAGTCTTCTACGCGCTGGACGAAGACGAGAAGAATGGCATCCTCGATCGAATCGCGGCGGAGAAGAAAACCGCCAAGGTGAATGTGCAGCGCTTCAAGGGTCTGGGTGAGATGAACCCCTTGCAGCTGCGCGAAACAACAATGGCGAAAGACACGCGTCGCCTGGTACAGCTGACACTGGAAGAAGATCCAGCAGCGAAGAAAAAAACCAGCACCTTTCAGATGATGGACCTATTGCTCGCCAAGGGTCGGTCCGCAGACAGAAAAGCCTGGCTGGAAGATAGCGGCAGTCACGCGGACTTTGCCGAATAATATTTCAAGCAAAGTAGTTGCGCCTAAACAAATTTACCGAAGATTAGTAAACCGAGAAGTCAATGAACGAAGAAATCACAATCAGTGAAGATGGCGTCGAACAGATTGCGTTAAAAACCTATACGCAGCAAGCCTATCTGAATTACTCAATGTACGTTATTAACGATCGTGCGCTGCCGAATATAGGCGACGGTCTAAAGCCTGTGCAGCGTCGCATTGTCTATGCCATGTCCGAATTGGGACTGAAGGCCAGTGCCAAATTTAAAAAATCAGCTCGAACCATCGGTGATGTTATCGGTAAGTTTCACCCCCACGGCGACTCGGCATGCTACGAAGCTATGGTGATCATGGCGCAGTCGTTTACCTATCGTTATCCACTAGTAGATGGCCAGGGCAACTGGGGCTCGCAGGATGACCCGAAGTCCTTCGCAGCCATGCGTTATACCGAATCGAGACTGCAAGGCTATGCCGACGTGCTGCTGGGCGAGCTGGGTCAGGGCACGGTGGAATGGAAAGCCAACTTCGACGGTACCCTGGAAGAACCAGAGGTATTGCCTGCGCGACTACCCAACGTTCTGCTTAACGGTGGAAGTGGCATCGCCGTCGGTATGGCCACCGATATCCCTCCTCATAATCTGAAAGAAGTGGCGGCCGCCTGTATTCACCTGTTGGACAAGCCCAAGGCGACGGTCAAAGATATTTGTAAGTTTATTAAGGGGCCCGACTATCCGACAGAGGCGGAGCTGATCACGCCGAAGAGTGAGATCGAAGAGCTATACAATACTGGCCGTGGCTCGTTGAAGGCGCGTGCAACCTACGTCAAAGATAACGGCGAGATTCTAATAAACGCATTGCCCTACCAGGTTTCCGGCGCCAAGGTGCTTGAGCAGATTGCTGCACAGATGCAGAAGAAGAAGTTGCCCATGGTGGTGGACCTTCGTGACGAATCGGATCATGAGAATCCGACTCGCATTATCATAGTACCGAAATCAAATCGCGTTGACATCGATGCCATCATGTCTCATCTGTACTCGACTACAGATCTCGAGAAAAACTACCGCGTCAATTTCAATATGATTGGCATCGATAAGCGGCCGCAAGTAAAAGACATCGCCAGCCTACTGAAGGAATGGATACAGTTCCGTACCGAGACAGTACGACGACGTCTGCAATTTCGCCTCGACAAGATCATCGACCGCATGCACATCCTCGATGGCTTGCTGATCGCGTTTCTTAATATCGATGAAGTCATCAAGATCATCCGCAAGGAAGACAAGCCAAAGCCTGCGCTGATCAAGAAGTTCAAGATCTCCGACCGACAGGCAGAGGCCATTCTCGAATTGAAGTTGCGTCAACTGGCAAAGCTCGAAGAGATAAAAATAACGACGGAACAGAAAGAATTAGCGGCAGAAAGAAAGACCCTGGAACAATTGCTTTTTTCGGCTGCACGACTAAAGACTTTCATCAAGGGCGAAATTAAGGCGGACGCAGACAAGTTTGGCGATGCCAGACGCACACCGATAGTTCAGAGAGAAGAGGCAAAGGCCTTTAGCCAAACCGAGTTAATCTCTACCGAGCCGGTGACAATCGTGTTATCCGAACGCGGCTGGATGCGGGCGGCGAAGGGCCACGAAGTCGACCCGGCTTCCTTGCAATACAAGTCCGGAGACGCCTTCAAGATTGCGGCAAGGGGCAAGAGCAACCAGTTAGCCATATTCATGGATTCCACAGGGCGCGCCTACTCTCTAGCGGCCCATAGCCTGCCTTCGGCACGAGGCCAGGGTGAGCCGGTATCAGGAAAGGTTAATCCACCATCTGGCGCTACTTTCGAGGGTGTCGTGACCGGCGACGATGACAAAGACGTTCTGCTGGCGAGCGACGCCGGCTACGGCTTCGTCGGCAAAGTTGGCGATCTGATCAGCAAGAACAAGTCGGGCAAGGCCGTGCTCAGGCCTCCTAAGGGCGGTAAGGTCTTGGCTCCAAGAATGGTAGATAACTATAAGAAGGATCTGATTGTCGCCATTACCAATGAAGGCCGGATGCTCATGTTCCCAATCTCTGAGCTGCCCCGTCTGGCGAAAGGCAAGGGCAACAAGATCATTAGCATTCCTCCCGGCCGCGTAGCGGACCGTCTCGAGTTCATAGTCGCACTCACTGTGCTCAGCGAAGACGACATACTGACCGTACACGCTGGGAAACGCCATCATAATCTTAAACCAGCCGATCTGCTGCACTATAAGGGTGAGCGGGGACGCCGTGGAAACAAGTTGCCGCGAGGCTTTCAGAACGTCGATAGAGTTGAGGTAATTTCGAAGGGTGAAGCGGTGAGCAACTAGAATCGGATGCGATGAGCCTAATCGGTATACAGCGTAACTAGCTGTATGGCCTGTCGCTCCAGTAATAGCTGGTAGTCTGACATAGGCTCATTACTCAGATAAGTTATTATCTGCATATCGTCATCGACGACGGAATACTCTTCGGCATTTATTCGAGTGCCAGCCCCAACATGGGTGAAGCAGCGCTCGCTGATTAACAGCGAATTATTTGGCGCTTCATCACAGATTATCCGAGTGATGTCTAGCGTCTTACCCGTCAGATTATTCTTCTCCTGGGTTACCGGCGAATACAAGCCGCTAACCGCTTGACCACTATGCACGGCGAGTTTAAATTTTGCAGCGATGTGCTCACCTTCAATATCGTTTAGATCGCCCACTAATTGCAGGAATAATTGTCCCGAGCAGATCGCATAGAAGGCTTGCTCTTCCTCCAATTGCTCCGATGCAAAATTGATGACTACTTCATCTTCTGCGCAGTAAGTAACGCTTCCGTTATAAAGCTGTGCGACCTTGCCCGCGAGAAAATAATACTTATTTAAAAGATTAACCAAGGTGACTTCGCTGAGCGTCGAGGCGAGGTAGTGAAAATTTGCCATCTTAATCGATAAGATAGTGACGTCCTGTGTTCCAAATTTAGCGCCGAACTCTTCCAGGCTAGTCTCAGGTTTTCTATGGCCAAAATTATCGAGGAAGGTGTTCTGCGCCAAGAATTCTGCGGTGGCATTGAACTGCCGTATCGCCATACTTATCTCATTAAGATCTTTGGGCTCGGGGCAGGTCTCAATCTCGCCTTTACGAATATTGCTAATGGCAAAGGCGAGCAGGTTCGCAGGAAAGCTAACCAGGTATTGAAAGTAGGTAGTGATAAGCGTGGCGGCTACAATTAACAGTAATACGGTCGCTGCCACCACAAACAATAAGTTGTTTACGATGCCGGCTTCGATGTAACTTAGATCAAGACTCAGGCGTACAAAGCCCGCGGTGGAATCGGCGACAGTAATCGGTGCCAGGTAGTCGGTTTCGACTCGGCTCAGTGGGATAGGCAGAGAAATTAGAGTTCTCGGCTCTAGCGCTTCGCTTCTCGCCGCCGCGATGACCTCGTTATCTATATTTACCACGGCGATCTCGTTAATGCTTGAGTTTCTGGCAAGGCCCCCAAGAAAAACGTTCATACTGATTAAGTCGTTTGCCAACACTAGCTCCGTCAGCTGCGTGGCGGTTTGCTGTGCCAGGGTATTGCCTAGGCTGTCGGCTTGCTGTAATAACAGGTTCTGCGTGTTGTAGTTGCTGATCAGCCAGAATATACACATCGCGAGGACCAAAAGCAGACAGACAGCGGAAGCGAATTTCCGCGATATCTGAGAATTCTTTTTGGCAGGCGCCGAGGTTGCTGCGACGGGAGAGTTTTTATTCGAAAGATCTTCTTGCAACACGACCACTCTATTCGGTGAATTACGATGGCTACTAGGCTTAAGAATATCAGTCTCTAGGCCCATCCCCAATCAGTTTGTGCGTCAGCACCTTGCCAATATCAATGAAAGCTCACTGTGAGCGACTCGACAAATTCAAAGTCCATTGATGGCGATGGTCTGTGCAGGCAATTTCCCTACGGAAAATCGACATCGGCTTGCCATAGCAATGGAAGCATAGGGGGTCGTTCTAACAGTGGTGCAACTATCTTGATCTGTAGCTCGTGCAGCGCCGAGATCATTGCATGCAGATTGCCCAAGCTTTCTTGGTTGATATCGATCTTACTTAAGATTGTGCTATCCAACTTCACGAAGCTAGCGGGAACAAGAGAGAGATAGCGCAGCGGGTCGGGAGTGCAGCCAAAATTGGATAGGGATATCTTAATTCCCGCAGACGTCATGGCCTCACAGAAGACGCTCAGATGGTGTTGGACAACGAGCGCGTCTGTCTTGCTGATCTGAAATATCAGCTGTGTGGCTATGACCGGATTTGCTGTCAGCCTCTCTTTAATCCAGATCAGGAAGTCGCTGCTAACCAGAGAATTGTGACTAAGATTTACCAGCAGCCGCAGCTCACAGTTGCTTCCCTCGACAAGCAGGGAAATCACCTGCTCGAGAATACGGCGGTCCAGTTGCTTGCCGCGGGCATTCCTGACAGCGGTTTCGAAGAGCAAGTAGTTTGGCAGGCTCTCGTCATTGGGCGAAAGCAGACAGCGTACTTCGTAGTGTTGCAGTGAGTCCTGTGAGAAATTTACCAGTGCTTGAAAGCTAAGCTGGAGTTCTGTGCCTGCCTCGATTGAGCGCAGTTGGCTAAGGGCAGTTTCTGCACTGATAGAGTGAAGATGGGCGGGCAGCTCTCTAGTCCGAAGACTAAGCCATAGGTTGTGCCTCGCGCGGGCAAAGACTCCGGGCCAGGACGGTATATTCGGCTCTTGTGCTGCAAGGCCAGCGCCGCACTTGAGCGCTAGTTGCCTGGGCAGGGTCTGTGCAACTGCTCTTAGCAGGGCCTGCTTAAACATGTCGGTTATCAGCCCGGCATTGACGTTGCACTCGGCGAGCATTAGCGCCGCAAATTCGTAGTTGGGACAGCGGCACAGCAGCACGCGTTTCGGCAGTGTCTTCTTAAGCAGCCGTGCGATTTCGCTTAACAGCAGGTCGGCTTCCGGGGTGCCAACCCAAAAGCGAATTTCATAGAAGTTTTCAAGTTGCAGCAGGGCAAGGCTGGCCCTTATCTTTCGCTTGCGACCTTGTGCGAGACAGTGATCGATGACATGGCACAGATAGTCCTGGCGGTGCAGCCCCGTTAATGGGTCTTTCTCGAAAGCAGGGGGTCTTTGCCGCAGTGGCTCGGCGTTGGTATCTGGAAGTGGGTTTAGGGCGGATGTATCGCCGCGGGAGCTAGTTGCGATTTGCCTGGACTTGAATGCCTGATTGGCTGTCATTCTATTCCACTCCCTTTGGGCCCTAGCGCTTAGGCTATTCTGGTTTTACCTCGCTCACCGGGGCTCTCTCTAACCAGTCGAGGAACCAGGTATCCGGGCAGTGTGGCGTGAAGGGTCTTAATCAGTGCTTTGGCATGTTGATCGGACACCATGAAGTGCTCGGTGCCAGCTACCTGATCGGGCATATGTAAGTAATAGGGTAGTACATTGTGCGCGAATAACGCCTTGTTGAGATTGGTCAGAGCCTCTGAATTGTCGTTAACATCCTTTAAAACTACTGATTGATTCAGCATCGTGACGCCAATTGTGCCTAACGAGCTAAAACCATCGGCTACGGCTGGGTCCAGCTCCCGAGCATGGTTGCAGTGCACTACCATCACGATACGCAGCCGCGATTCACTCAGACATTGCAGTAACTCGGTGGTAACCCGCCTGGGAATCACGATGGGCAGCCGTGTGTGAATTCGCACCGTAATCAGGTGCTCGATACCGGCCAATTGCTGCATTAGCCAATGAAACTGCCTGTCTGAGAGTGCCAAGGGGTCGCCGCCGCTGAGAATGACCTCCTTGATGCTACTGTCCTTGGCGATATAGGAGAAAGCAGAGTCCCATTGCTTACGGCTGGGGGAATTTGCCCGATAGTCAAAATGGCGTCTGAAGCAGTAGCGGCAATGGATGGCGCAATGGGGTGCGGCGGTTAGCAGCACGCGCCCCTGATACTTATGCAGAAGGCCAGGCACGGGGTTGAAATTCTGCTCATCGAGAGGGTCCGCGACGAAGCTTTCGGTCTTGCTCTGTTCTTCTTTGGCAGGCCATATCTGTTTCAGTAGCGGGTCATGCCAGTTGCCCCTCTCGATTCTCTCTACGAAGGGCCTGGGCGCCTTCAGTGGGAACTGACTAAGAGCCTCTAGAGAATAGGGGCAGGCCTCGGGATCGAGCTGGAGTAGGCCGAGCAATTCCTCTGGATCCGTGATCAGATCGGATAATTGATCCTGCCAATTCAGGCTACGATCCGATCGAATAAGTGAGCTAACCTGATTTCCCATCTACTGTTCCGAAACAAAAAATTTGATTTTATAAAGGCAGTTGTTAGTATCCGTTGCCACATCATAGCAACATAAGGCTAGCACCTTCGATAGATAGTTAATCGATGCTGATACCTTTGCTGCGAATTGAGACAATAGACGAGAAAGCTGCTGCTAGTCGCTATCATAAGCAGTCACTGAACATAAGATTCATGGTCGAGGCAGTTTGCAAGCCTCGTTAGCAAATACCTCAAGAGGGAAACATGGCAACTTACTCCACCAGCGAATTCAAATCGGGGCTCAAGGTCCTCATCGACTCCGAACCCTGCTCGATGATCGAAGTTGAAAAGGTTAAACCCGGTAAGGGGCAGGCATTCGATCGCGTGAAGCTGCGCAATCTGGTAAACGGGAGAGTCTGGGAGCGCACCTATAAGTCAGGTGAATCGGTAGATGCCGCCGATGTCATGGAGCTGGAAATGGAATTTCTCTACGAGGACGGCGAGTTCTGGCATTTTATGAAAACCGATGACAGCTACGAGCAAGTTGCCGCCGATGTGAATGCAATCACCGATGCGAAGATCTGGTTAAAGGAGCAAGACAGATATTCGGTAGTGCTGTGGAATGATGCGCCGATCTCTGTTACTGCGCCCAACTTCGTTGAACTCGAAGTGACAGACACCGACCCAGGCCTGAAGGGGGATACAGCCCAGGGTGGAACCAAGCCAGCGACACTGAGTTCAGGCGCCGTGGTCAAGGTACCCCTGTTTGTGAATATTGGCGATGTGCTGCGTGTGGACACACGAACCTCTGAATACCAAAACCGAGTCACTAAATAGCCGGACTCTAGTGGGTTTTGAAACTAGCCTCAAATCTACGCCGTTACGCAGCAGATAGTGAAAGGAAGATTTCATGGTCGATTGGAAACCAAGTTCTCCCCTACAAAATCTACAGCAGCGTGCGCAGGCCCTTGCAAGCATTCGGCGTTTCTTCGCCGAGCGTGATGTTCTCGAAGTAGAAACACCCTTACTCGCCAGCACAACAGTCCCCGATGTGTATATCGAATCCGTATCCGCTGAGCTCATGGACGGCAATAACAGCCAAGCTTGTTTTCTACAAACCTCTCCCGAATTTTTTATGAAGCGCTTGCTCGCGAGTGGCAGTGGTTCCATCTATCAGATTACGAAAGCCTTTCGACAGGAAGAGAAGGGAAGAATTCACAGTACCGAATTTACACTTCTCGAATGGTATAGAGTGTCCTACTCCCTAGAGCAACTGATGACCGAGCTGGAGTGCCTGGTAAAAGAAATTCTAGGCTGCGATTCTTTACCGCGTTTTACCTACCGGGAAATATTTCAGAAGCATCTGCATATCGACCCTCATCAGATCCCCTTCGCGGAGTTAGAGCAGTTGGCCAGAGAGAGAATCGATCTGGCTGGCAGTGACCTAAGCAGAACAGACTATCTCCAGCTATTGCTTGCCAACGCCATAGAGCCTGAACTACCGGCGTTTTGCTTTATCTATGACTACCCGCAGGAGCAAGCGGCATTATCAGTATTGGCCGAGGACGATTCTAGTGTAGTGGTAGCCAAGCGATTCGAGTTGTTCGGCCACGGCATGGAACTGGCGAATGGTTATTTCGAGCTCAGCGACGGGGATGAACAGCGAGCACGATTTGAAGAGGCCAATGGGCTAAGGAAAGAGAGGGGACAGCAGACCCATGCCATAGACGAGAGGCTAATCGCCGCACTTGAAAGCGGTATACCCAGCTGTTCTGGCGTTGCCGTGGGAGTAGATCGTTTGCTAATGCTATTGATGGATGCGCAGCATATTAGCGAGGTGATTAGCTTCGGCGGTGATCAATCCTAACTGCTAATACCCCGCAAGACTAATCTGCGGTGCTGGCTTCTTCTAACAGCCGTTGTATGTACAAGTTCCGTACTAACTCAGTTATCTCGCCAGGTTTTCCGTCGCCAATTGGCTGCCCGTCTATACTCACGACTCCCAGGGCAATAGTTGTGGCACTGCTTATGAAAGCCTCGTCAGCCTTCAGTGCTTCTTCGATAGTAAACAGGCGCTGTTCGATCTGTATATTTTCACGCTGGGCAATCTCGATCAAGGTGCGACGGCGAATCCCGGGAAGAATCAAGTTGGAGAGAGGGCGTGTAATTATTTTTCTATTCTTTACGATGTAGGCGCTCGAGGAAACACCTTCGGTAACAAAGCCATCCTCAACCATCCAGCCTTCATTCGCGCTCTTGCTTTGCGCATCCTGTTTAGCCAAACACTGGGCGAGAAGATTTATCGATTTGATATCGCGACGCTTCCAACGAATGTCTTCGCTCGTAGCGATGGAAATACCAGTCTCGGCTTGAGGGTTCTCCAGCAAGTCCATAGCTGAGGTAAACGCGACTAGAGTCGGAGGAGTATTCGGGGGAAAGGCAAAGTCTCTATCGGCGATACCACGAGTCACCTGCGAGTAAACTATCCCTTCCTTCAGGCAATTGCGCGAAATAAGCTCCTGCATGATGTCTATATACTCGCGCTGAGAACAGGGCCAGGTAATACCGAGCTCGCAGAGAGATCTTTCGAGTCGTTCAAGGAAATAGGCGCGGTCTACCAGTTTCCCGGAAATCACAGGTACGACTTCATACACCCCATCGCCGAAGATAAAGCCGCGATCGAAAATTGAAATCTTTGCCTCTTCTTTCGCGGCATACTCGCCATTTACATAGACTATTCTACTCAAGCTAAACCTCGTCTTCTCTATGAGCTATACAATATAAGAACCAAACAAGATCTAAGTTTATTTGAATTGTTGTGCGAAATCAGCAAGCTCGGTGCCATCGAGCCGCTGTACCGTCCAGCCATCCATGGGGGCGGCACCGATCGATCTATAGAATTTAATAGAGGGCTCGTTCCAATCTAGAACCGACCATTCAACTCTTGTGCAGTTGCGCTGAACGGCTAGTTTGGCGATATATGCCAGAAGTAGCTTTCCGAATCCCTTGCCGCGCATCTGCGGCTGTACATAGATATCTTCGAGGTAGATTCCCGGCCTTCCAGTAAAAGTAGAGAAATTGTGAAAGAACAGTGAATAACCGACTGCCTTACCTTGGTATTCGCCAATGGTGACTTCGGCGTAAGCCTTCTCTCCAAATAAGGTTTCTTCCAGAGTCGCGACCGTGGCAACTACCTCATGACTCAGTTTCTCATAGTCTGCCAATTCCTGAATGAAGCTCAGAATTAAGGGGCAGTCGTCGACTGTGGCGGAACGAATAGTAAAATCTGGGATAGCTGTGGCTAATTGCATAGTCTCTCTTCTCTAATTTACGGTTGCCTTCTCGATCGGCGTATAGTCGCTATCTGCTTGAGCTAAGGCGGGCTCGCGCAGTACCAAGAGTGCGAATTATAGCGTAGATAGCCGCCGTAGAGCATCTGTGGCCACTGTAAGTGTTGCTCTGTGACTGCTATAATGCGCGCCCTTTTTGCCGCTAGGCAGGTGTGCGTAAAAGGCTGCTTAATTAACAGAGTACTATCAGGGTATTAACACGGCACTATCACAGCACTAGCACGGCTAGAACGA
Organism: Gammaproteobacteria bacterium; assembly: GCA_029253585.1. Taxonomy (GTDB): domain Bacteria; phylum Pseudomonadota; class Gammaproteobacteria; order Pseudomonadales; family Pseudohongiellaceae; genus UBA9145. Next base: position 216,855 of record JAQWZF010000026.1, on the reverse strand, counting down.
GTCAATATAAGGAATTACGATGTCAGATAACAAATCTACAATCATCTATACCGAGACAGACGAGGCGCCAGCCTTGGCCACGTATTCACTATTACCTATTATTAAAGCATTTACCGATGCCTCCGGCGTGGCCGTCGAAATTCGAGATATCTCTCTTGCCGGGCGCGTAATCGCCAATTTCTCAGACTATCTGAATGTAGATCAGCAGCAGAGCGATGCGCTTGCCGAACTCGGCGAGATGACTCAGGACCCAATGGCTAGCATCATCAAACTCCCAAATATCTCGGCCTCTCTGCCGCAGATAATGGGCGTTATAAAAGAATTGCAGGATCAGGGTTATGCCCTTCCCGACTACCCGGAGGGGCCGCAGACAGACGAAGAGCGCGACATTAAGGCGCGTTATGACTCGGTAAAGGGCAGCGCCGTAAATCCTGTGCTCAGAGAAGGAAATTCCGATCGCCGCGCACCGGCTTCGGTAAAATCCTATGCACGCAAGAACCCACACTCCATGGGTGCCTGGTCGAAGGATTCCAAATCGCATGTCGCCAACATGGAATCGGGTGATTTCTTCGGCAGCGAACAATCGATAACTGTCGATGCGGCGACAAGCGCAAGAATCGAGCACCGTGATAGTGCGGGCAGTGTTACTGTCCTGAAGGAAGGCGTAGGCTTGCTTGCGGGCGAAGTGATAGATGCCTCTGCGATGAACAAGAATGCACTGCGCGATTTTCTCGCCAAGCAGATTGACGACGCGAAGAATCAAGGCGTTCTTTTTTCTCTACACCTGAAAGCGACAATGATGAAGGTGTCGGATCCGATTATATTTGGTCATGCCGTCACTGTTTTCTACGAAGAAGTGTTTACCAAGTATGCAGCGGTTTTTGCAGAGCTCGGTGTTGAAGCGAACAACGGTATCGGTGATGTCTATAGCAAGATTAAGAGCCTTCCAGATGCACAGCGCGAGGAGATCGAAGCGGATCTACAGGCTTGCTACGCGGGTCGCCCCGACATGGCGATGGTGGATTCGGACAAGGGCATAACTAATCTGCATGTGCCTAGCGATGTGATCATCGATGCCTCGATGCCTGCCGCACTTCGAACTTCAGGGCAGATGTGGGGCCCTGCTGGAAATCTGCAAGACATGAAGGCTGTGATTCCAGATCGTTGCTACGCTGGCGTGTATCAAGAGGTTATCGACTTTTGTGTAAGTAATGGCGCATTCGATCCTTCAACCATGGGTAGTGTGCCTAACGTTGGTCTTATGGCGCAGAAGGCAGAAGAATACGGTTCACACGATAAGACTTTCGAGATCCCGGCTAACGGAACTGTTAGCGTTATCGATGGGACAGGAAACACCTTGCTCGAACATGCTGTAGAAGAAGGCGACATCTGGCGCATGTGTCAGGCAAAAGACGCTCCGATTCAAGACTGGGTTAAGCTGGCAGTTAGTCGAGCCAGGCTCTCGGGTACTCCGGCAGTCTTCTGGCTGAACGAGAACCGTAGCCACGACGCCGAGATCATCAAGAAGGTACAAACCTATCTTGCAGACCACGATACCGATGGCCTGGAGATTAGCATCATGACGCCAGAGGCTGCGACACGCCTATCTCTGCAACGAGCGAAGGATGGCTTGGACACTATCTCGGTTACGGGAAATGTTCTACGGGACTACCTAACCGACCTGTTCCCGATTCTGGAACTGGGAACCAGCGCCAAGATGCTTTCGGTTGTGCCATTAATGAAGGGCGGTGGCCTATTTGAAACCGGCGCTGGCGGATCTGCGCCAAAGCACGTTCAGCAATTCGAGAAGGAAAACCATCTTCGTTGGGATTCACTAGGCGAGTTTTTGGCGCTGGCGGCATCGCTGGAGCATCTGTCGAATGTCACCGGAAACGGCCGTGCGAAGATACTTGCCGATTCACTGGATAAGGCTACCGGTGATTTTCTCAATAACAACAAGTCACCTTCACGCAAGGTTAACGAGTTAGATAATCGCGGCAGTCATTTCTACCTGGCCCTGTACTGGGCGCAGGCTTTGGCTGCGCAGGATAGCGATGCCCAGCTGCAGGCACGGTTCGCGCCGGTGGCACAGGCTATGACCGAGAATGAAGCGAAGATAGTCGACGAGCTTAATTCAGCTCAGGGGCCTGCCATGGATGTGGGTGGATACTACAAGCCCGATGTCGAGAAGGCTTCTGCAGCTATGCGACCTAGTGCGACTCTGAACGCTATTATCGCAGCCGTCTAAATGGCGCTAGCAAAGTAAGCCTCTACTCACTCTCGGATATCAGCACGTAGGCTCCGAGGGTGACTAGAATCGAACCCTAAAGCCTCTCCAAAATTTCTCTGACAAGCCGGTTGCTTTTACTAAGCTGGGCCGTCTTGTTGGCAAAAAAAAGCCCACCGCTTAGGGTGGGCTCTCTTAGTAGTGGATCCTAAGTAGTACTTAGTGATTCATTACTTGACGGGTCGAATGTAACGCTTGATTCCGCCAACCGGGCCAACCTCGGCACCAAAGATATTGCCATGTGCATCGGCAACCACACCCTCTGCAGTACAAGTACCACGACAATCTGGTTGCGGGTCAGGGATCAGGAATTCCACTTCACCGGTAATAGCGCTTCCGATACGGATACCACGAACCCAGTCGCCATGGTCGGGGTTAACCGAACCTGACTCTGAATCTGCGCCGTAGAGCACGTCATTCTCGTCGATGTAGATGCCACTCAGGCGGCTGAACTGATGCCATACTTCGAGCAGGTTACCTTCCTGATCAAAGATTTGGATACGGTCATTGCCGCGGTCCGCAACAAACAGGCGTCCCTTAGAGTCCATCGCCAGACCGTGTGGCTGACGAAAATTACCAGGCTCGGTTCCCCATTCGCCGAATGAGAAAAGGTGGTTTCCGTCTGCGTCGAACTTGTGTACGCGGTTAGTAGAACCTTCAGCGCTGGAGTGTCCCTCGCCTACAAAAATGGATCCGTCAGGCGCAACATGCACGTCATTGGGCGTGTAGAAATATTCGTCGTCCTGACCACCGCCTTTCTGACCTAGCGACATCAGGTGAACACCGGTAGGGCTGAACTTGTGAACCTGATGTCCATAATGCTCGCCGTCGTAGCCCTGTGTCTGCTCTGAGCCACGCGCGTCCGCAACCCAGACATTGCCATCGTGGTCTACGTGAATGCCGTGAGGCCAGGTAATATAACCGGCGCCGAAGCTACGAACCATGTCTCCGTTCTTGCTGAATAACATGATCAGGTTTGTGTCAGGCTTCTCAACGCAGGCATTCGCATTGCCGCCGCAACGCTCGGCGACCCAGATGCTCTCACCATCGGCATCGACTTCAACCGTACTGGAGGAACCCCAGTCGCGGCCTGCCGGCATCTTAAAGTAGCCCGACTGAGTTAGATAAGGATTTTCCAAATCGTTAGTAGGCGGCATATCAGCCTGGGCAAAAGCCAAGGCTGGCGCTACTGCCAATGCTAGTAAAGCTGTTTTTATGTTGTTATTAGTCATCTTCTAGAACTCTCATTACGCTTTGTTTTAGGGATTGTCGTGGTAGAATAAACTAGGGGTAATAGCAATTCAATTGTAAAATGTGCCATAGCTATACGGGCTTAAGAGACTCGGGAGACGTGCTTATGGACATAAAAACAGCGAGCATCTTCGTAGCAGATCAAGGCAAGGCGCTCACCTTCTACACCGATATACTGGGCTTTCGGAAGATTAACGACATCGACCTCGGTGAATTTCGCTGGCTTACTGTCTCATCTGATGGTTCGGGGGAGACAGAATTGCTACTGGAGCCGAATGTACATCCAGCAGCCAAGGCGTTCCAGGTAGCCATCTATGACGATGGCATACCGGCTACTGTATTTCACTGTGATGACATTCACGACGAATTTAGACGCTTGTCTGCGCAGGGCGTCTCATTCAGGGAGCTTCCTACAGAAAACGGCGGAGTCTGGTTGGCCACCTTCGATGATGGCTGTGGAAACTGGATACAGCTAGTTCAGCAATAGAAACCTCCCGCCTGTGTATAGGCTTTCGGCTAGCACAGAAAAGCTAGACGCGGTTTGTGCTGGCTAAAGGACCTTCGGCACTAATAAAGAAAGCGCCACTTACACCTTTACTTATCCTGTCTATGTCTTTCGAGGCTCCAGGCAGATTTATCTAACCGCAATCGATGGCCGCGGCGAGTGATAGAAAACAGACAGACACAATTGCGATCTGCGGCAGAAAGGTACTGTTGGGGTTCGCGAATTTTTCTAGAAAAGCACTGAGCGATATAATCGTTTTAGGGCTGACAAGTGATATTCAGAAGAAATAAAAGTATCTGACCCCGTTCCATGACGCGCCTTCAAGAATAACTTTTTATTAGTCTCTGCTGGATACCCGAATGCCGAATGGATCGATCTCCACCAGCACATCTACCATGTTTGTGATATCACGAGGCTCTGCCTTGGAGTCGTCATGGTAGGCAAAAACCACTACTTTTAATGCTTCCGCTCTACGTGCAGGCAGGCTGGCCATTTCGGAATCGAATCCCTGGGGAATGAAAATATTCACTATATCCATCTTCTCTGCCGCGTTCGCGGTGAAGCCCCTCTTGTTGGAGTACCAGGCAGACTTCGTTGCGGGCAAGCTGTTCGCTATGTCGGTATCGTAGATAAATATCACATCGACTTCGGTGATGATGATGGCGTTTGGATCCAGCTTAGATGAGATAAAGACGGAGCTGACTTCGGCAAGCGTAGTTCCACTCATAAAAAACAAGATACAAAAAAGACTGCTTGATGAAAGAAACCTGCCAAGTCGCATGAGCAAACCCTTCCATTGAGTTAGTGCAAAAAGTTGGGAATTACTAAAGGAACAACCAGAGTTGGATAGTAACCCAACTCTGGTTTATTTGAAATTTCCAAGATCTGCAACTAACTGCAGATCTTGTGTTCTCGACGAGTAACTATTCTTCTATAGCAACGGTTCCAGTCTTAGACAGAGGTGAGCCGTCCCCATTCAAGCCCATGGATTCGTAGCGTCTCCAGCCGGCAAGAATGCCCTGCAAGCCATGGTTGCCTTCGTGGCAGGCATACTCATAGACCGGGTCAGCAGCGCGGCGCATGGGTACTTTCCCAGACCAGCTTACATCCCAAGACTGGGGATCTTCTACGGTGAAGTCGTATTCAAGCGTGTTTTCATCAACCCAGCTGAAACGCTCTTGGATCACAGCTTGATCCGACATGCCGCGTAAATTGTAGTCGTGGTAGAAGTGCTTGGTAGTGATAACAAGCTCGTCTCCATCCCAGTAGCCGACCGAATCACCTTCCCACTTCAATTGCTTGGTATTGTGCTCACTGTCCATGCGAATGATGCGTGCCGTATGCACCATCTCGTTCAAGATCATTACCGTGTCTTTGGTTTGCACCAACTGCATATTGTTATTGTAGGAGCCAGGAATCATCGGTGGCCCGGCAACGAAGCCAGTAAGACAGCGATCGACTGTAGTTCTGCCTTCAGGCCCGGCGCTCTCGAAGACCATTTGCCCGTAGGCGGCGCGGCGTTCTTTACCAATAGCGTTTAATTCGGGTACGCGGCCATTCGGTGGATCGTAAACCAGAGATGTGCGGCGGTCGGCGATAGTCTCGACGCCTCGCTCATACCAGAATTCATTGTAGGAGATTACGCCAGGTGGATACCCCGCACCGCCTACGGAATCGATAATCAGGTCACGATTCTGGCGACGATTCTCGAACGCTTCCCATTCGGCAGCTTCCTCAGGAGTCAGAGTGGCCTTATCCGCCAATTCTCGCGGGCGATTAAGCGGCGTCAGTGTTCTGAAGGTGTAGGTGCCCTGAAAATCCGGGTGACCATATTCAGTTCGGGGCATTTCGCCCGACTGTGCCAGCAATTGTGGGGCAGTCAAAAGACCGATAATGACTAGGCTTAGTTTGCTAGGTACTCTGTTGTTCATCTGAACCTCCAACAGTATTCTAATTCTTATGAGAAATTAGGGGCTAGTCGGCTGAAAATACGCTTGTTTAGGCTAATTTTCAAGGTCAATTTTCGCTTGTTCGGCCCTGCTAAAGTCACTCTCTCAGTAGGCTTAAGTGCCGTGGCTAGACAGGGAAGAGCCATTGAGGCGATTCAGCCCTGATTCAGTCAGTGAGCACTAAGGTAGATCATCCCACTTCAGCGGGGCTGCGAAGAATGATCTGGAGATTGCCAGTGAAGTGCCCAAAATTGATAGTCAGCCTCGCTCTCGTGCTTACACTTAGCAGCTGCGTAGGCGCCGTTGCCGGTGTGGCCGTAGATACGACTGCGGCGGTGGTTAAAGCCCTATTCCATCTGGCTTCAGCGGTGGTGGGCGTTGCTGCGAACACAACAGGTACGGTGATAGCGGCGCCGTTTCGAATGGCCAATGCTGCCGTAGGCGGCACTCGCCACGGCGGTCAAGAAGGTCATGATAGGCCCCATAGTCATCACGGTTCGGCCCATCAAGATGGCCAGCCTGGGCACCAGCACCTTCATTTACAGGCAACTGATGAAGCCCATGGCTATACAAATGAGCGCTAGCTAAGGCTCAATTGTCGGTATGTACACCCTAGAGGCAGTAAATGCCTAGCTCATAGCGCAACCAAATTGAATTGCTCCAGTAGGTGGTTTATTCTTGCCATCGACTAAATTCTTGCGTCAGAGCGTAATCACATGGCCATTTCTGCCAGTTCCAAACAACATAGCCGCAATAACAAGCCGTCTACTGCCGGGCAGTTAGGCTCAGGACTGGGCGCCTTCAAATTTCCATTCGCCCTATCTATCCTGCTTGTAGCTCTCAGTTTCGTCCCTCGCATACAGGGTAATACCACCCTGGTCTGGTCATTCTGGGGCGCAGCCGCTGCATTACTCGCGTGGCAGGCCTATCTGTTGGTGAATTCGAAAAACAAGAATGAAGAGAGGGTATTCAATATCCTTCTGCGGCCACAGCACTATATTCAGGCGATGGTGCAGTTCAGCGTCTATGCCTACTGGGGCTACTATTGGCGCCCCGTGTACGACCATGCCTGGCTGATACTCGGCCAGCTGCTGTTTGCCTATACTTTCGATATGTTGCTGGCCTGGTCCAGACGTCGCGAGTACAGCCTGGGCTTTGGACCAATTCCTATTATCCTCAGTATCAACCTCTTTCTCTGGTTTAGGGATGATTGGTTCTATCTCCAGTTCCTGATGATTGCCGTCGGCTTCATGGGCAAGGAATATGTGCGCTGGCAAAGAGACGGGCGTAGCTCGCATATCTTTAATCCCTCGGCCTTTGCCTTGGGTTTTTTCTCATTGATACTCATCGCCACTAACACAACTGCTCTGACCTGGGGGCAGGAGATTGCATCGACACTCACTTTGGCACCGAATATCTATACCTTCCTATTCCTGGTTGGCCTCGTCGTTATGTATTTCTTTTCCATCACACTCGTTGCCGGAGCAGCGGCGATTACACTATTCGGCATAAGTGCGCTCTATTCGGCGGGTACTGGAGTTCCCTATTTCCTGGACTCGGAAATCCCCGCCGCAGTTTTTCTGGGCCTGCATCTATTGATTACTGATCCTTCGACTTCCCCCAGAACGCCATTAGGGAAAACGATCTTCGGTATGCTCTATGGGCTAGGAGTTTTTGGATTGTACACCCTGCTAGGCAGCATGGGTTCGCCCACCTTCTACGACAAGCTTCTCGTAGTGCCACTTCTGAATCTGAGTGTCATCGCTATCGACAGGTCTGTGCGTGCTATACATTCCAAGGCGCTATTGAATGTTTGGCGAGAGAGCTGGTTTGGCGGCCGTGCCAATCTGGCGCATATGAGTATCTGGATCGTAATCTTTTCCTCGATGTCCTTCCTTGGAAAGACCGACAGCATGCACGAAGGCGATAGTCTTCCGTTTTGGGAACAGGCCTGCGCCAGTGAGTTGCCGAATGCCTGTGGCCGAATGCTAAAACTCGAGGCAAGCTATTGTGGCGACAATGCAGCCTGGGCATGTAACGAAATAGGGGCCCACTACCGTGAAGGAAAGATTACAGAATCTAATGAGGAGCTCTCGCTAGCCTATTTTTCCAGGGGCTGTGAGTTAAAGTTCCAGGCGGCATGTCTCAATCTGCTGGATCAAGATCTCGTGGCGCGTGAAGTACCTCATGAGCTGGATCTGAGATTACTTCTGAGAGAGGGCGGACAAAACTTAATGTCCGCCTCTACGCAAGAGTTGTATGAGAAGGCCTGTGACCATAACTGGGCCTTCGCCTGTGAGAGTAACAGGTCGCAGATATGAGCAAGCCCCAGCCTAAGGCGAACGCCGAAGGGGGTGGGTCTAGCGCGCAGCAAATACCTGGACGAACTCTGGGTCTTAGCATTATGTGTCTTATGATTGTCTTTGTCGCCGCATGGATGGCTTTTCAATCACGACAGCAGGAAGCTGCAGTGATAGCCTCTGCCGAGGCACTCGCTTCGGTTACCGGACTTCGCAGCGATGCCTGGTATCTTCCGGACGAGCCACTGCTAGGCTTTGTAAAAATTCCCGCCGGCACTTTCACCATGGGCAGCAATCCTGCTCTTGATCGTCTTGCCTACGAGAACGAACGCTGGTCCAGTTCCCGTCGTCAGGGATCGGTTGAGCTGGCAGATTTTTATATCGGGAAGCTCGAGGTTACCCTCGCACAGTTTTGGGCCTATGCACAGGAGAGGCCGACTCTGGCTGACAAGATTCCAGAAGATGAGCCAGGCAATACGCCCATAACAAATATTACGTGGCCGGAAGCCCTGGGATATGCGCGTTGGTTACAGGGGAAAATGGAGAGCTCGCCAAACACGCCCGAAGAATTACGCAGCTATCTCGCAAGCGGCGCTCGCATAAGCCTGCCCTCAGAGGCAGAATGGGAGAAGGCTGCCCGTGGCACAGATGGCCGACTCTTCCCTTGGGGAAATACGCCCTCCATGGAATTTGCTAATTACGGCTCTAGCACCCTACTCCCCGTCGGCTCCAAGCCCTGTGATCAGTGCGCCTTCGGCCTTCAAGATATGAGCGGTAATGTGTGGGAGCTGACACGCAGCCCGCTGCAGGCTTACCCTTATACCGCAGACGACGACGCGGCCAATCTGGCCGAAGATGCACTGTGGGTAATGCGCGGCGGCTCATTTGCCGATGGTGTGGGCAATATACGGGCCGCCGTACGCGGCGGCGTCGACCCCGGGGTCCGCAACAATGCTATCGGCTTCAGGCTCGTTATCACCACGCTATAGCCTGCTCCCCCCGTTTCGGCAAAACGGTCTCGTCTTCGTGTAAACCAATTCTCTCCCCAAGCGTTCTACTTATTAAGCGGTGCTTGATCGTGTAGTAGTTTTTACAGTGTTGGAAATTGGAGAGATCTCATGAAATTGTTTTCTACAACTAGCGTAATCGGATATACCTTAGGCTGTGCCATGCTGCTGTGGGCGACGAGTGCAAGTGCGGACCCATTGCACAGAGGTGTTCACAGACAGGGTGTCGTGCATTCCCATCAAACGGTGAACACGATTATAGTCACCAGACCCGCACCCATTAGAACGGTTGCCAGTGTTTCTGCACTATGACTAAATAGCCTGCCTGCGGCCCATGTGCGCTTTGTCCACATTGATGAGACGTTATATTATAGCGAAGGTGTTTACTACCAGAAGAAGGCCCGCGGCTATATTATCGTAAAACCGCGAGCTGGATTCCGTGTCGCGAAACTGCCTAGAGGGTATAGGGTAATTCGAGAGGGCAACGCAACGTTCTATAGTTTCAATAATGTGCGCTATAGAAAAATTAAAGGTTTCTTCGTGGTTGTGTAACCACGAAGAAACCAGTTTTCTGAATCGAATCTAATCAGGAAGGGCGAAGACAAGAATTAGATCGCCACCTCTTCGTCCCCTCGATCCGCCGCCCGATGCAACGGTCACATATTCCTGACCATCGATGACATATACCGAAGGTGAGGCGAACACGCCGGCGCCTGTGTTGAACTTCCATAGCTCTTCACCGGTATAGGCATCATAGGCATAGAAGTAACCAGCGGTATTGCTTCCGGCCCCGACAAATACAATGCCCCCCGCGGTGACTACCGATCCGGCCTGTCCGTAACCCTCGAAGATCTGTCGCCAGATTAACTCGCCTGTGGTTGGGTCATAGGCAGAGAAATATCCCTTGGGGTCGCGTCCCGAATTGAACGGCTGATCGATGGCATTAATATATAAATAGCCGGTGTCTTTGCCATAGGAAATCGGCGCATAGTTTGCACCGCCTCCATAACCGGGAGAGAAAATCTGGTTCGGCCCAATAGGCGTGAACTGCTCAACAAGTTCGTTTGCTTCCATCTGCTGCGCAGGAATATCCGTAGGAAAGACCGGTGATACCGGCTCCATCCTCTCGCCATTGGCCTTGTGAGGAATCGGCTGTGTAGGATAGGGGACTTCACCTTCCACATCTGTTTCCGTTGAGACAGGCGTCTCTATTATCGGGTGAACCGGTTCGCCGGTTTCTCGATTGAGTATGTAGAGCCAGCTATTCTTGCTCGCCTGGGCCAGGGCTTTAACGTCCTGTCCATCGACTTCCATATCGAATAACACTGGCTGGTTGCCAGAGTCGTAGTCCCATACATCGTGATGGACCTGTTGGTAGTACCACTCCAGATTTCCCTCTTCGAGAGAAAGGGCAATAATGGAATCGCTGAAAAGATTCATGCCGTCGCGCTTGGTGCTATCGCCGAAGGGATTGCCTACGGCCACATAGACCATCCCTAACTCGGGATCGATTGCGGGTGTTTCCCAGATGCCGCCACCGTTGCGTTCGCCGCCAACCCAGGTTGGCCCTGCGATATCCCAGCCCTGATCGGTCTCGTCCTGCGGAACAGTATTGAAGTTCCAGATGCCCTCGCCGGTCTTGGCATCGATTGCCAGTACATAGCCGCCAGCGATGTGGCTCTCGCTGCGCGTCGTGCCGACATAGATCACGCCGTCATAGACTTGTGGCGCGGTTGTAAACCAATAGCCCACGGAGATCGCTGTCTCGATATCCGGATTCTTCTGATGCAGTACATCCAGAATCACCGGTGCCTGACCGTTGTCTCCAAACCCTTCCAGGGGTTCGCCGGTGATTGCATCGAGGGCGAAGACAAACGAGCCCGCTGCGGAATACACAACGCCGTCCTCATAGGCTACGCCTCTGTGTCTGAAGACATAGCCTTCGCGACGACCACCGCCCAGCAGGCGTGTTACGTCATAGGTCCACAGCAGGTGTCCGTCTACCGCATTTAGTGCATAGACACTGCCGCGGGAGTCGGTGACGTACATGATCTCGCCGACAATCACCGGCGTGGTCTGGTTGCTAACGCCATCGATCACGCCGTGTTGGAAAAGCCACTTGGGAGTTAGCTCGGCAACATTCTCTCGATTGATCTGATCGCTGGGCGCGTAACGTGAACCTGCGAGGTCGAGATTGTGCAGACGCCAGTCCATATTCTGCACGGATGAGACAGGCCGCAGTGCAGAAGTAACTTCTACCTGCTCAACCTCTCCACCGGTACTGCTGCTACTGGTCGCGACTTCAATCGAGGTGGAATCGCCTTCGGGCGCACAGCCAACTAAAAAAATTGGCAAACAGGCTGCAAGTAATAAACGGTGAATAGAATTTTTTCCTGAGTGCATCATTAATCGTGCTCCCTATTTTTTAGTAGAGTGAGTAGCGTTGTTATAGACTGCTCTGAACCATGAATTCTACGATGGACCTTAGTTGCTCGTCGCTACAGGCCGCACAGAGACCTCTGGGCGGCATAATGCCATTGAGCCCGTTGATGGTGTTCTGGACGAGAGTGTCCATGCTTTTGTCCATGCGTATTTCCCATTCGATCTGATCGCCGACCTCGGGTGAGTGAGCAGCGCCGGTTCCATGGCACGCAAAGCAGGTAGACTGATAAGTTGTTTCCGCATCGAAGGCAGCGTCTTCCGCGGCATTAGCCTGCGTCATCGCGAGCAGGAAAGAGCAGATTGCACTAACTAGAAATTTTGATCTCATTTTTTATTGTGTCCTTCAATCTAATACTGTTTGCTTACGATGTTAAAAAAGTCGACGAACTTCTGCATATTGTTCTTATCCTGAGAGATTAGAAGAGAGTGATCTGCGCCGGGAATTTCTACATAGACATGTTGCATGCCAAGCTCGCGCATCTTTTCTACCCAGGCACGGGTGCGTTCGACGGGTACGGACTCATCTCGGTCGCCTTGCAGAACGAAGATAGGCAGATGCTTAATCTTTTCTAGAATTTCAGCCATCGGTGCATTGGCTTCCGGGGCGGGTGCTGCAACTCCCAGACCTGCGAATAGGTCTGGGTACTTCGCGGCGATATGATAGGTGCCCGCACCGCCCATGGAATGTCCCCAGAGATAGATTCGATTGGAATCGACAGTAAACTCATCGCGCACCAACTGCAGGACATTGAGAACGTCTTGCTCACTATTAATGGCATCTTCCCTGTCATCGAGGGCCCGTGAGCCATACCAGCCACGGCGGATATAGCCAAGTGGCGTGACAACTATATAACCGTTCGCCTCAGCCTGGTCGAGAAAGCCGTGATAGCCCATCAGCCAATCGTGACTTCTGCCCAGGCCATGTAAGGAAACGATCAACGGGGAAGGTTGGCTGGCATCATAGCTGGAAGGAACAAACACGGCATAGGGAATTGACTCACCCGTCGATGGAAATTCGTAACTGAGATGCTGCACGCGGGGGTCGTCGATATGCTGTTCATCATCGCTGGCCTGACGGTCGGCCATGGCTAGGGTATTTGCGCCCAAGGCGACAGCGGTAAGTAGTACATGCAGGAGTGCCTTCATTGTTATTCTCTTCCGCCTCTGAGGGCATGGAATTAGTGAGCAGGGCCTCAGAGAATAAACCAATTTAGCCCTATATATCAAAGAAGAACGAAGTCGGCGGCGTTAACAGCAGAAGATGCTTAACACAATAATCACGGACAGATGGTGAGGTTCAACAGCAATGGTAATTGCTCAGTCTATCGATTCGCCAAACAGACCGCTTTCGGCAAGCACTCGAATTAACGCAATTGCGTCGCGGTCGGTCTCTAGATAAGCCGATTTTAAATGCTCGCCAACGTCAACGGAGTCGTCTTCGTCTATCTCGCGCTTATAGCTGAAGCGCACAAATAGATAGCCCTCCTCAGGTTCTTCCAGATGGGTAACGCTCTCGGCATCTATCTGCTCATACTCTTCCAAGGTCTGGGTGTGAATTTTCTCATCCTGATAGAGCATGACCAGCTCATAAAACTTAGCATCTCCCACCTCGATGATGCGCTCGAACTCATCCTCGGCGTATTCTTTGGTGGTTACCTGCAGGCTAGTATTGAATCTATCGGGGCGCCTTGCGCGCAGCACCAAGCCCTCCCACAACTGAGCCCTTGTCAGCATGGGCAGTTCACAGTTGGCCGGATCGTTGACCTGTATTATGTGTTCGAATTCGAGCACAACACTCTCCTGAGTAAATCGACTAGTCTATCTGTAAATTCCACGATTCAACTTCATCGAGCATCTCGAAATCGGTCCAGTCGAATTTAAGTGGCGTGACTGAAATATATCCCTGTTGATAGGCATAGGTGTCTGTCGCTGGATTCTCTGAGCTCACAATTACGCGCACACTTTCATACTCGGTGCTCTGTGCAGTGCTATTGACTACATCGTAGCTGGCAGTGCTTAGGTAGGAATCCCCCATGGGACGCACGGCTACGCCTTTTAGCTCGCCGGCTGGTACGTTGATCGAAATCAGCGTACCCAATGGCGCGCCTTCTCTGCGGTAGCGGTCGACAAGGTCTGCGGCAAACTTTGCCGTGGCGGCGGTATTTTCACTATTCGGGTCTTCCGAGACGGCTATCGCAGGCAGACCATGGTACAAGCCCTCCATCGCGGCCCCCACCGTGCCCGACAGATGGGAGACGTTGCCAACATTGGCGCCTCGGTTAATGCCCGACACGACGATATCGAAAGGCTGATCCTCGCCCAACTCCTTGATGCCGAAGCGAACCGCATCGGCGGGTCTGCCGTGGACGGCATAGCCGAAAAAACGGCCATTGCGCTCATAGTTGTCCACAGTTACCGAGCCGATGGATGACTGACTGGAGCCGGACTGATTCACATTAGGTGCGGAGACCACAACCTCGACATTCGAAAGTTGCGACAGGGCTTCTTGCAGGGCATGCAGGCGCGGAGACTCGATACCGTCGTCGTTTGAAAGAAGCACGCGGTAGGACTGCGCAGATACCACGGCGCTAAAGCTGAATAGACCGACCATTAGTGCGAGTTGTGCTAAACCTGTGTTGGTTCTATTTGATAGACGTAGTCGAATTGAGTGCATTATCTAGTCCTCGCTGTATTGGCTTATCTTGCGCAATTTTGGTTTGTTGAGTGTCGTTGTTAGTTAATTTGATTTAGGATTGCATTACATCCAGCTGGTTATAGTACAGACTAGCTTGCACAAATTACAGTGATACACCCATTAGGAACTCTCTATGCGCGGCGAAGTGAAAGTAGCAGGAAAAATAATAGCGACTCTGATTACATTGAGTGCCGTAGTACCGGCATTTGGGCAGGACTCGATAGATGCTGATGCAGACTTGGAGAACAATCTGACGATGGCGATGGCATGGAAACAGACCGCCGCCGAATACCGCGCGCTGTATCACCAAGGCTTCAATCTGGCACGACTGCGCGTCGAGCTAGCCTTGGCACAGAAGCAGGATGGCTCGCTTCCCCTCGCCATAATCAGTGATGTCGATGAAACCCTGCTATTGGCGAATGGCTACTGGGGCTATCTAATCGAGCAGGGGCGAGACTTTTTCGATGATGCGATCTGGGATCGCTGGGTTGCAGAGAATCGCGCGGTTGCCAGCCCCGGCGCGTTGGAGTTTTTGGAATTCTGCGTCGCCAACGGCGTGGAGATCTTCTATGTAACCAATCGCGACCAGGGGGATTCTACCGTAGACTTGGCACTAGATAATCTGAATGCGGTAGGTTTTCCCTCGGTGGACCGAGCACACCTGCGCGTCTTGCGCGAGACATCGAACAAGGAGCAGGTTCAACAGCAGATAAGAGAAGACCATGAGGTCGTGGTGCTATTGGGTGACAACCTGAATGATTTTGCCCGTCGCTACTATTCTACCGACCTTGAGCAACGTCTCAGCCTCATGGAAGAAGATCGAGGGCATTACGGGCGCGACTATATCCTCTTTCCCAATCCAACAGATGGCCACTGGATTCGTGCCATCTTCGGTGATTCGGAGCCGCCTCCATCGGATGCGAATCGTTCTACCCTGAAACAGGCTGCGACACGATCCGCCTGGATACCCTAGGGAATCTTAGCCTCGAGTCAATGAGTCGACAGGCAAACTGGCAGGCAATAGAATGCTCGCCAGTAAATTCACCTACACCCGAATAACCGATACAACGAAGTAGAAATAGGATAGCAGATGAACCCGGACGTACTCTTTAAACCCTTTGATAGCCCAAAACTTCAGCTACCGAATCGAATTGTCATGGCGCCGATGACCAGACAGTTTTCTCCAAACGGTATTCCCGATGAAAACGTTGAGCAATATTATAGAAGACGCGCCGAAGGCAATGTGGGTCTCATCATCACCGAAGGCACCACCGTCAATCACAAGGCGGCTTCTTCGGCGGTGCAGATTCCCTGTTTCCATGGCGAAGCATTGGAAGGCTGGGCAAAGGTAGTCGAGAGTGTGCATGCCGCCGGCGGCAAGATAGCACCGCAGCTGTGGCATGTAGGTGGAATTCGCAAGCCTGGCGAGGGCCCATATCCAGACTATCCATCGGCGACGCCTTCGGGGCTGCTTAGTCCTGGCAAGAAGGTGTTGGAAGCTCTCTCAACAGCGGAAATTGATGAAGTGATCGCAGCCTTTGCACAGGCGGCAGCAGATGCCGTTCGGATTGGGTTCGATGCCATCGAGTTACATGGCGCCCACGGTTATCTAATTGATAATTTTTTCTGGGAAGGGACAAACCAGAGAGACGATAAATACGGCGGCTCGCTATCCAAGCGCACACGCTTCGCGGTTGAGATCATGCAGGCCATACGCCGTGAGATCGGCGACGACTTCCCGATGATTCTGCGATTCTCACAGTGGAAGCAGCAAGACTTCGAAGCGAGGCTAGCGCAGACACCCGAAGAGCTGGAACAGTTTCTCAGCCCCTTGTCCGATGCCGGAGTGGACATCTTCCACTGCAGCAACAGACGCTTCTGGGAGCCAGAGTTCGAAGGCTCTTCCTTGAATCTTGCCGGTTGGGTGAAACAGATTACGGGCAAGCCAACTATCAGCGTTGGCAGTGTTGGTTTGACTGAAGAGTTTGTCGCAACCTATCGTGATGGCTCTGCGGAAGTTGCAGGCATCGATGAGCTTATCAGCCGCATGGAAGCAGCCGAGTTTGATCTTATCGCCGTGGGTCGTGCGCTGCTTGCCAATCCCGATTGGGCAGACAAGATCTGCAACAATGACATGGATTCGATAGAGACTTTTAATAAGGAACAACTGACGGAATTGGTTTAATCAGGTTGGCATAGAGATCGATACTTAGTAGGCGCTTAAGTTAGAAGTGAGAGGTAAGAGAAATGGCACAGCTAGCAATATCCAAAGCACGACTATTTTTAATAGCAGCCGCTCTGGTTTTGTTATTGATATCGCTAATACTATTCCTGCCTCCGTCTGTTTCCAGTTCTGCGCAACTGTCCACTAGCGATGAGGCCATTGAGCGCGGAGAGTATCTGGTCATCGCCGGTGGCTGCATAAGTTGTCATCGCGGCGAAGAGGATGAGGAGTCATTCGTCGGTGGGCTGGCGCTGGAAACCGACTTCGGCACCTTCTTCGCGCCAAATATCACTCCCGACATGGAGACAGGAATTGGCAGCTGGCAGGCGGACGATTTTCTCTTAGCGTTGAAGCACGGGCGAACACCTGGTGGTAGTTTCTATTATCCGGCGTTTCCCTTTCGCGCCTACGCAGGTCTTAGCGATCAGGATGTAGTGGATATAGGTTCCTATCTCATGAGCCTCGATCCCATAGCCAATTCGGTTCCCGATGCACAGACGCCACCCTGGCTGAATCGCTGGGCGATGGCGGGGTGGAATCTCATGGCGGACATCAGCGAAGTTGAATACGAAGCTTTTGATGATGACTTAGTGGAGCGAGGTGCCTATCTGGCCAGAAATCTTGGGCACTGCAGTGAATGCCATACGCCAAGAAACTCACTAGGGATTCTTGATGCCAGGCGAGAGTTCGCCGGGGCGACTCTGGGGGAAGATGTTATCGAGGCGATCGATGCCGCCGCGATGGAAGAATGGACTGCATTCGATCTTGATCTATTCTTACTCCTGGGTTTAAAACCCGATGGGGATTTTGCCGGTGGCGATATGAACGGTGTGATAGAACACAATACCAGTAAGATTAGCGATGAAGACAGAGCTGCACTGGCGGTATTCTTTACCAGACACAATGCGTCTGATGACGCGCAATAAATAACAAAAAAACAGACACAAAAAAGGGCAGCCGAGGCTGCCCTTTTTATTGAGTAGATGACTACTATCTAGTCATTGTCTACTCGGAAGTCGTCATGACAGTTTCCGCAGCCGCCACCTAATGCTCGGAAAGCGCCAAGAGTCGCTGCCCTATCGCCACCGGCAGCAACGTCTGCAAAGGTACCCGCAGCTTCCATCAACGCCTGTGCTTTCGCAGCAAACTCAGTTGGATTCTCCCAGATTACGTCAAGCGCTTCAGTCTCAACGTCGAAGTCCCGTGTGTCTACTGCCGAGAATAAATCAGGAATCATCGGAGCAAGAGCGGCGATGTTGCGCGCATTCTTCTCGGCGACTGCCGCGTCAAATGGTGCTCCCCGTGCCATGCCAGCAATAGGAACCAGATTGAATAATAGTAGTTTGAATACAGACTGGCGCGTCTCGGCGGCAGCTGCAGCAATCTGTGCAGGTGTAGGTTCATCTTGGGCTGATGCGGTAAACAGTGTGCCCGAAACAAGCATCGCTAAAGCAGAAACCAATACAAGTGCCTTTTTGATCATTTATATCTCCTATCCCTTGCAGGACAATTCTAGTTAAGTTAATTCGATTAGCCGAATCGGCGCAATAGTGAACGCTAAAAATCGCCTTGGGCGAACTGGCAGTAGCAGACTATATTACAAGTGATTTACAAATGTCACTGCTCCCAACACAAATCTCCTATGCATAGCCCGTGTCTCTGGACTAGGCAGCAGCAATCGAAGAGGCTCCAATAAGCTGGCTCTAATCTAGTATTCCCCGAAATTTAGCACGGGGGCCAGACTTGTCATGTATCCCGACTTGTCGTGCAAGCAGGGCAGGCCATCGCGAACGTGGTCGCAGTGCTGAACAGTCACCAAACACTTCTGCAACAATGCAGTAGTTATATCGCAGCCGAATTTTTCGACCACTTTTCTAAACTAGATGCACTATCCGATCGGAAGCGCTGTGTTCAACTCAATTGGCTAGCTCGTTAGGCTGTGCCTTCCTATCTGCTGTCATTGAAACGAGACTCTCTCGGTTCATCGCAAACATACAGCGTGTAATCTTCGTAAAAATTCTCTCGCCCGTGGGATTGCATTCTCAGATGTGCTGGATGAGTGCGCCACGCTTCTAGACATTCTTTAGATTCCCATTCATGGACTGATATGCGCTCTCCATCTGGCGCAGAGTAGGACTTGTGAGAAATATAACCTGGCATACTTGTCGCAATCGCTGCCATTTCTTCTACACCAGCGTAGTACTCTACTAACTTATCTTCTTTGACGCGCGATCTGAAGATTACTACAACCATCTGTTAATCCTTAATGTTCAAAGAGCAAACTAATGCTGTTAGTAACGAGCAGGCCGTAAGCCTGGTTTCTAATAGATCAGTTAGGCTTCGTCTTCATCTTGCTTGCTAGCCGTACGAAATTGTTCAAGCAAGGCAGTAAACCACTCACTCACCTCCGTTTCTTCTTGGCCACGACACCGAACCAGGTATGGCTCCCCGGTAGTCGCGCTTGCGCTGGCAATTTTTGTGATGAACTCTTCGGTGGTAGCAAAGAGATTTTCATTCAGCTTTCTTTTATTGCGCAGGTGTTCCCGGGCAGCTCTGCCTCGATACCTTTCACCATTGCGAATAAATGTACAGCCATTCCTGCCGACTGAGCTGATTAGCCGGTTGATCTCATAGCTCATAGACTGCGCCGTGGAAATAGAGGGTAGCAGCATTAGAGCCAGTACAGATGCACACAGGGCGGTTGTTGCACTTTTGGCAAAGTACAGTTTGTTCTTCGTCCGGTTCAAAATTTTAGTCCTTCGCAGCTTTTTTCAGAATATTAGAGATACAAATTAAAAACATAACTACTGAATAATTAGAGTTCTTGGCACTACCCTAATTCATCTGTCTGTTACATAGCGGTTCTAGCTTAATTTTTCTATTCAATTCTATACTTGTTTCTTCCCTGGTTATCTCGCACTTCTAATCATTGGTGTAACAATTGGCGATGTTCCTATTTGAATCTGACCCATACTTTCGAAACCGTGCCTTTCATATAGAGAAATATTGCGCGGGTTTGAAGATTCCAAATAAGCAGGAAGCCCATCCTCATCTACTCGGCTTAAGGCGTGCTTCATCAGCTGAGAACCATAACCTTTGCCTTGATAGAAAGGGTCGACAGCGATAATGGGTAAATACCAGCACGGGTCTTCAGGGTGGTAGGATTCCATTGCTTCGAATACGCCAAAAACATCTTCCAGCTTCTCCTCGGGAACCGTCGCCTCCAATTGTGAAATCATTCTCTCTTCATCAGACTCCACCCCTGGAGGCATCCACAGCGCTGCACCCTCATACCCTTTAGTAACATAGGCAGTGCCGCTGTCAATCGAGCGACCACCAAATGCATCAAACCCAGGGCCGGAATCTAAATAGGTATTGGCATCAGCCCAAAACCATCGCGTTAGCGGATCAGTAGAAAAACCCAATACGATGGATTGAATTATCTGATCTCGGTTTTCTTCTCTACCAGTGAAAATTTCAGGTGGATTCATTTGTTTGCTCCTATTCGGCCTACGTAGTGCCTCTTGAGGGTGATATCTAAGTTAGCAAAATATCCGTTCGCAGATGATCTCTATCACCAGATCCGTACGCGTTCCTCGGGTTGAATATACAATGCATCTTCAGGCTGCACATCGAAGGCGTCGTACCACTCATCGAAGTTTCTTACTACACCATTCACACGAAACTCCGCGGGAGAGTGGGGATCGGAAGTTAGGCGCTGGATTAGCGCATCTTCTCGATGCTTGGCGCGCCATACCTGTGCCCAGGATAGAAAGAAGCGTTGATCGCCGGTTAGGCCGTCGATAATCGGCGCCTCTTCGCCATTCAAGGCCATTTTATAGGCGCGGTAAGCGATAGAGAGGCCGCCTACATCGCCGATGTTTTCACCCAGGGTGAAATTGCCATCGACAAAGTATCCCGGCACCGGTTCGAACTGATCGTATTGCGCGGCGAGGGCTGTAGTTAGCACGTCGAAGTTAGCACGGTCCTCATCTGTCCACCAATTGCGTTGTACGCCTCGGGCATCGGACTTCGAACCCTGATCGTCGAAGCCGTGGCCCATCTCATGACCGATGACTGCGCCGATGCCACCATAGTTAACAGCAGGGTCTGCTGCCGGGTCGAAGAAGGGCGGCTGTAAAATGCCGGCAGGGAATACGATCTCGTTGAAGGAGGAGTTGTAATAGGCGTTAACCGTCTGCGGTGTCATGCCCCATTCTTCACGATTCGTCGGCTGGCCGAGGCGGCTCAGGTTGTCTTCATAGTAATATTCGCGAACACTCTGGGCGTTGGCAAAAAGGTCGTCGCGAGTTATCTCGATCGATGACAGATCGGTCCATTCATCCGGGTAGGCTATCTTGGGGCGGAAGGCATTCAGTTTTAGTATGGCCTGCTGTTTCGTCTCCTCACCCATCCAGTCAATACGCTCAATGCTCTGTGCCAGCGCGCTGCGTAAATTCTCGACTAAGTCGTCCATCTGCTGCTTGGCAGATTCCGGGAAATGGCGCTCTACATAAACCTGTCCGATCGCCTCGCCCAGACTATTTCGAGAGCCTACACGAGCTACACCACGCTCCCAGCGCTCTCTCTGTTCAGGCACACCGTTGAGGACGGTGGAATAGAAGTTAAAATTTTCATTATCGATCTCATCCGACAACACGCTCGCGTTGTTGGAAATGAAGTGATAACTCATATAGGCATTCCAATCCGCTACAGGCACATCTGCTATCAGATCGATGATCGGTGCCATGGCGCTGGGGTAGGAGACATTGAGGTTTTCCAGGTCTTGCACACCGCCCGCGGAAAAATAGCTATCCCAGTCGAAACCCGGGTAGCTAGTGCGGAACTCGTCGAGGCTCATAGGATTGTAGGTAAGGTCGCGATTACGACGGTCGGCTCTGGGCCACAGATGCTCGGCAATCTGGGTTTCTAGCTCTAAGATTTTAGCGGCCTTCGCGGCGCTATCCTCGATGTCGGCAAAATTCAGGATGCGCTCGATATGTGCCACATATTCGCCGCGTACCTCGAGAAATCGCTCGGTGTCTTCCAGGTAGTAATCGCGGTCTGGTAGACCTATGCCGCCTACGGAAACACCAAGCTGATGTCGATCTGAATTGCTGCGATCAGTGCCAACGGAAAAACTGATAGGGCTCGCCGTAGTGTCTATGCGCGCGCGGCCAAAGGCGGCAACCAGCTCCGCCTGCGTGTCTATCTGTGCAAGCCGAGACAGGCCAGGCACTAAGGGACTGATGCCTAGTTCGTTCAAGGCTTCGGTATTCATAAAGCTAAGATAGTAATCGCTAACCTTCTGCTCCATGGATTCTTGCGCGGGTTCAATCGAGGTCAGGTCGTCGATAATGGTTCTAACTCTCTCATCGGAACGGTCAACCAGATCGTTGAAGGAGCCGTGGGTGCTTCTGTCTGCAGGCAGTTCGTAGCTGTCCAGCCAGCTGCCATTAGTGAAGCGGAAAAAATCATCTCCCGGCCTGGTGTTCAAGTCTTGATACGATAGATCGATACCAAAGCTGCCTAGCTCGGGTGTCATACTCTCAACTGCCGCAACTTCAGCAGGCGCTGCCGTCTCGATACTGCCCTGTGCCGTGTTGTCCGGGTTTTCTTCGCCGCTACAGGCAGCGAGCAGGGAACAAGTAGCTAGCGCTAAGAATTTTGTAGACGAGGGCATTGTAATTCTCCGGTATTTATTCAATGGCAGAGGTAAAAGGGCAAGAAATTTCTCACGATTAAAACAGTATACCCGAATTAAAACGTGATCCAATTGCAGATAGATCCAGGAAAAGTCATGCTCTTATATTTGCCAGAGTATGACGGTAAGATGAAGCGTAATTCATACCTGTGTTTCCCCATGGCGGCAACTGCCTCGTAGAGAATATCAGGTCTGTTTGTCCCAGCTGTGTATGCAGCGGAACGAACGTGAGCTCTGACTCAAAGAGCCTGGGTGCAGTAGACTAAATGCAAAACTCTCTGGCACGAGCCAATGTTACGGGACTCGCCGCAGTGATCACCTTGTTCGGGTTGCTGCTGCTGGCGAGCCACAGCAATGAATTGCTGCGGCAGATTGTCATTGCCCCGGGCAGTAGCGCAGACCTCGGCGTAGAGGCCGCTTGCCGGGCAGACGAGCTCGAGGAAGAACAGCTCTCGCTGCAAGAATGCCAGCTGCTGGTTGTCGATGTGCAAATCGTCCTGAGTTCTAGCCCAGCCTGGTTTCGCTCCTATCAACTGACTCTTTCCTATTTCGGTATCGCCGCGGCAGTGTTCTCGATCGTCACCGCCTTTGGCTTGATTAACCGGCAGAGCCCGCCCTTCAGGCTAGCCGCAGTGAGTATGGGTATTCTGTTATTAATAGATTTGGCGGGTTTTCTTGCGGCGGTCAATACCGGCCCCCTATTGCGGGCTCGATATCTGTGGCCGCTGCTACTGTGGTTCGTTGTGCATCTGTGTGCTCTGGTAGCATCTAGTCGTCTTGCCCAGCAACAAAGCGAAGTCGGTAGCGAATGAGCGAACAACGTTCTCGAGAGAAAAATACAGACCTGCGGCAGCCGAGAACGATTTTGCTTCTGCACTGGCTGGTGGCGGCTTCGGTATTCTTCCTGTTTATTTCCAGCTGGTGGATGTTGTCGTTGCCTCTTCCGTCGAGCGAATTCATCTATCGAGAACTGCCTTTTCAACTCCATAAGAATATTGGCATCACCCTGTTTTTCGCAGTCATGGTTATGGCCGTCACCCGAGCGATCACTTCGATGGCCAAGCCGAAAATCGGTAAGACCTTCCTAGAGCGACTCGCGCTGTTGGACCACATTCTTATCTATTTCCTGTTGGCGCTATGCTGCCTAAGCGGCTATATGTCATCTTCCTATAGTGGTTGGGCTACCCGCTTCTGGTGGCTAGTGGACTTCCCGTCTTGGTCGGCTGAGAATGACGAACTAAACATACTGTTCTCCGATATTCATATGTTCAGCTGCTGGGCATTGCTGGGTGTTATTCTGCTTCATATCTGCGCAGCGCTCTTTCATGCCTTCGGGAACGATGGCCTGGTCGATAGGATGTTTCGACTGCGTTGAAAAATTTTAAGAAAATGCTATTGCGAGAAAACTGAATGATAGAAATAGATACATTTGTAACGCATCTAGAATGCAGTTACACAGGCAAGACCTATCCAGCCGATCAACTTCATGGTTTGTCGGAGGCAGGCAAGCCGCTGCTGGTGCGCTACGATCTGGAAGCTCTTGGTAAGGCTATTGAAAAAGAAGACTTAGAAGGACGGCTTCCGGAATTTTGGCGCTACCGCGAATTCCTGCCGGTTAGAAAGTCAGAAAATATTGTGCGTCTCGGTGAGCTGATGACGCCAATCTTGCCCGCCGAGAAGTTGCAGAACGAGTATGGCTGCGGTGAGATTCTAATCAAAGACGAAGGTCGTCTGCCAACGGGTTCGTTCAAGGCCAGAGGCTTGGCCCTTGCCGTTGCCATGGCTAAAGAGCTGGGTGTGACGCGCATGGCTATGCCAACCAACGGCAATGCCGGTGCTGCGCTTGCGGCCTATTGTTCGGCCGCGGATATAGAGACATATATATTCTGCCCGGAAGACACTCCCAAGGTGAATATCGCCGAGATCGCCTTTCAGGGCGGCAAGACATTTCTAGCTAACGGCTATATTAACGACTGTGGTCGTATCGTCGGTGAAGGCAAAGAGAAGATGAATTGGTTCGACGCATCTACCCTAAAAGAGCCCTATCGAATCGAGGGTAAGAAGACAATGGGACTCGAACTTGCGGAGCAGCTGGATTGGCAATTGCCCGATGTAATTCTCTATCCCACCGGTGGTGGCACCGGCTTAATCGGCATGTGGAAAGCCTTCGACGAACTGGAGGCGATTGGTTGGATTGGCTCCAAGCGGCCACGCATGGTGGCGGTGCAGGCCGAAGGTTGTGCGCCCATTGTTAAAGCCTTCGACGAGGGGACTCGTCATGCAGAGCCCTGGCTAGATGCCCATACAATTGCATCGGGCATACGCGTGCCTGCCGCGGTGGGGGACTTTCTTATCCTGGATGCTGTTCGTGCAAGCAATGGCTTCGCCGTTGCAGTGAGCGATGAGTCAATCAACGAGGCGCATCGAGAGTGCGCTCAGAAAGAAGGCATCCTGCTCTGTCCAGAGGGTGCTGCAACTCTGGCCGCCCTAAAGCAGGAGCTCGTCAATGGTCGAATCAAGACAGAAGAGCAGGTCATGCTGTTTAACTGTGCTACCGGGCTGAAGTATCCCATGCCCTCAACCCATCATACGATCGACCTTAGCCAGCTTATCGACTACGACTTCATCCGCGACTGTTAGTCACCTCGAAAACCAAGCCAGGGCGTCGGCATAGGGCGCCCTGGCTTCCTCACTTGGCCTGTAAACCCGTTGTAAACTATTCCTGCTCGATAGGTATGGATACAGTAGCGCTGATTTAATTTCTCAATTTTTGGCTCTTCACGAAAACCAGGCTAGTCTTAGATTGTTCCTGAGTTTTTGGGAATACTATTCTTACTTAGTTTGGAGGTCACAAATGAGAGAACTCACTATCAATGAAATAGAGCAGGTTAGTGGTGGAAGCTCACTAGGCGAATTCGCTGCCGACGGCGGAGCAATCGGTTCGATTGCAGGCGCACTAGTGACGAACACGATGAGCGGAGCGACCCGAGGCGGTCTGGGTGGCGCACTGGTCGGCGCCTCTTTCGGCGCGGGTTATATGGCAGGCTCTGCACTCTATGACTATCTATCCTAACTCTTCCGCTAGTAAGAAAGTTGGAGAGTGCGGAGAGTGCGAAGAGAGTGGAGAAGGTGTTAGTAGAGTAGGGGGACTAGAGAGAATGCTGCATATATCTATTGATCAGAGCTATGTGGGTGCAATGGTCGGCATATCATCGGCCTCCGCCTTCTACTATCTACACAGAAATCCCAAGATGCTGATGGCAAAGAGCTGGAACGAGTTTGGAGAGCTTGCTGATAATTCCCGTTACCAGAAATTTGTGTGGGGGTTTCCTGCCTATCACGCCGTCATGCTGGCAGCGATTCTCTAAATCTGGTCTGCGTGAACACACTGCCCTGAAGAAGCGTTGATGAGTAGTCGTCACCGCTTCTTCTTATCGTAGTCTAGAAAAATCGTCTCCTATGAATCAGTCATCGGGCCGCGCATGAACGTCGACAAATCTGGGCGCTGCCCGGCATGCGTTTCTTTGCGAGATCGACCAAGGCAATGTAGCTATACGGTCGCTCCGGCAGTGCCCAGCTATCCTGCACAAATGGCTGCAAACTCGCAAAGGGTTGGCTAACATGCAGCATGGATATATTCTGTGCCCGGCTTATCTGTGCCATTTTTAGTAGGCTGGTTGCGGTGAGTCTGGTTTATTTTACGAGGATACGATGTGAGTACAGCTAAGAGGCAACAAGGAATTGACCTATATACCTGGAATACACCTAACGGGCGCAAGGTGTCTATCATGTTAGAAGAGCTTGGGCTTCCTTACTCCGTCATTCCTATCGATATCACTAAGGGCGATCAGCTGCAGCCAGATTTCTTGCAGCTTAGCCCAAACAATAAGGTCCCGACTATCGTCGACCACGATGCCGGTATTCATCTAATGGAGTCAGGTGCAATTTTACTGTATCTGGCGAACAAAACGGGGAAGCTGATTAGCCCCATGGGTGATAAATATTGGGAGCAGATGGAGTGGCTGATGCTGCAGATGAGCTCGGTCGGTCCGATGCTTGGTCAGACTCATCATTTCGTCAAATTCAACCGGGGCAAGTCTCCCTATTCGGAGGAGCGCTATAGCAAAGAAAATGCTCGCCTATACAGGGTTCTCGATAACAGGCTTAAAGATAGGCAGTATATTTGCGATGAATATTCGATCGTAGATATCGCCACATGGCCCTGGATATCTCGCTTCGAGTGGCAGGAGATGAACCTATCGGAGTTTCCTGATCTAAGGCGTTGGTATATAGATATTGCTAACAGACCCGCCGTGCAGAGAGGCTATGGCGTGCCGGAAAAACTAGAAGTGCCGATGCCCGAATAGGTGCTATGCAGAGGGTGCTAGGAAGTATTCGTGAAGTAAGTCAGCAGAGCGAGTCACAAAGGCCTCGCTCTGCTGAACTAATTTTTAATCTACAAGGCTGTCGTAGATGATGTCTCTGGATACGTTTCTCATATTGGCGGCACCGGGTCGTCTTTCCCCTTGCGCTTGAATCATACCAATTAGAAACATGTCCTCTACCGGATCGACCCAGAACCAGGTGCCGGCGGCGCCAGACCAGTAATACGTTCCGGGGCTTGCTGGCGTGTTTGCCTTCTCCGGATCGTAGATAACGGCGAAGTCGACACCGAAGCCTTGTCCTGCCTGTCCATCGCTTCTAGCGGTACCACGTAGATTGAGCTCATCACGCAGGCTATTGGTGCGCATTATTCTCACCGACTCAGGTGATAGGATCTTCTGACCATCGAGCTCCCCTTCGTTTACAAGCATCTGAAGGAAGCGCGCGTAGTCATGTGTGGATGAAACTAAGCCGCCACCGCCCGACTCCAGACGTTCGGGATCTAGATAGCTGGGTCGGTCCGTTCGGTGCGGCCTCTGCACGAGGCGATTGCGTTCGCTATCCCAGTTGTGCACCTCGGCGAAGCGGCTTACGTCTTCGGCCTTCACATAGAAGCCTGTGTCGCTCATGTCTAGAGGCCCAAAAATATTCTGCTGCAAAAACTCGCCAAAGCTAACTCCCGAAAGTTTCTGCACTATATAGCCTTGAATATCGACTGATATAGAGTACGACCACTGCTCACCGGGTTGGAACAGCAAGGGAATGTCGGCGACCTTTTCAATGAGCTCATCAAGATCTGAAGAGGCGAGCACTTCTTTCTCGCGAAACGCCGTATTTGCCGGATCATTGCCGCCCAGACCATAGCCAAACCCTGCCGAGTGGTTAAGCAGCTCGCGCATATTCGGTTCCCGCATCGGAGAGATCAATTCCATATTACCGTCGTCATCATAGCTGCTCATGATGCGCAGGTTCGCCAACTCTGGCACGTGCATACTAACCGGATCATCGAAATTCCATAGACCCTGTTCGTGAAGCATCATTAAAGCGACACCCGTCACCGGCTTGCTCATGGAATAAATACGAAAAAGCGAGTCCATCTCCATGGCTGCCTGATCGTCGACTCTGGCCAGGCCAGTCGTCTCAAATGTAGCTACCTCGCCATCTTTAGCAAGCAGCCAGACCATGCCCGCCACATCTTGATCGTCGACGATCTTTTCCATAGCGGCATCGAGTGCCTGAATACCCTCTTCGGTAAACCCGGCCGCCGCTGCGCTGGATTCTTGCTGAGGCCATGTGCTTGCCTGTGCGCCCGTGATAATCGAGAAGCTGACTGCGACTGTCAGCAGCGATCTCTGCCAGCTGTTCAAAGTAGACTTGTTCATGTTCCGCTCTCCGCGTGTTCTTAATGTTGTTGTGGCATGTCCTGACGGCTGCTGACTTATCTTGGATAGGGGTCATACTATGGAAAACCGCGCAGGAGGCAGATATTAACCCTCTTGCGCGGTCTGTGGCTAGTGTCTAGCCTTGCTGAAAATTGGCGGCGAGCGACGACCGAATTGGCTACGTTAGAGCGACACTCTCGATACACAGTCTTGCCTACCTGAACCGTTCTCGTGGATATGCAAATAGTCCGGGTAGAGGTGTCTTGAATCTAATCCGCTGCATATTCCAAAGGCAGGGCGGTGGTGTATTTTATTTGCTCCATGGCGAAGCTGGATGAGACATCGGATAGGTCTGTGGTCTGCACGAGTTTCTTATAGAAAGTATCGAAAGCAGGGATATCCGGGACAACCACCCGCAGCAAATAGTCGGACTCACCGGCCATGCGATAGAACTCGACCACCTCGGGAAACTGATTTACTGCCTCCGAAAATTTAGCAAGCCACTCCCAGTTGTGCTGGTTCGTCTTGACGGCGACGAAGACACTGACCCCCAGGTTTAGCTTGTCCCGCGCCAGCAAGGCTACCCGCTTGCGGATTACACCGGACTCTTCGAGGCGCTGGATTCTTCGCCAACAGGGGGTGGTGGAAAGGCCCACTCGTTCGGCGATATCTGCCGTAGAAAGCGTCGAATCCTCCTGTAAGAGTCTAAGTATATTGCGATCTATCTTATCCATAGAATAAAAAAACCATATTAATCAACTTTATTAGCAATATATTCTAAAATAGAGCCCAATAACAGCAAATACGCAAACGGATTTCCCTTGGACTTTGCTATTCTTCACTCCAGTAAGTCTATTCGCAGTTAGGGGGAACGGACAGATGAAATGGAATTCGCACCTAAATAGCGTAGATGAAAGCTATTGCCAGCACATGCGACATGCGCTGAGCTTTGCATTAGAGATGACAGTTGGCGCGTTCTGCTGCCTGATTCATGCCTTCTGCCCCTTCCTGTGCGAAAGCGCCGGTAGCCAAATCGTAAATCGGCTGTATGATCGTATGGTAGTTAATCGCGCGAAGCTCTCCGCCCGTGACAGCGATGCACAGCGTCCCACTGGCGCCCAACCGGAATTGAATTGATTCTCCACAGCTATTGATGAAGTCTTATCACGCGGCTCCTTAAGGGAGCCGTTTTTTTCCGTTCTCTGAAGCAGGTCGAGAAATCTATGGTCTGGAACCCTATCTAGGAAGGCGGTCTCTCCCTCGCTTGATTAGCTCGGCCAAACAAGCGATTCTAGGCTTATCCAACAGCAGCGACCTCCAACTGAATCTCAGGGGAACAGCCATGAACAATAAACGACATTTAGGCCTTCTTTGCTTTCTTGCCCTGGGCTCTGGTTTTAGCCTCAGCGCCTGGGCTGCAGAGGACTATGAGTCACCCAGAACCGAGTGGGGGCAACCGGATCTGCAAGGCGTATGGAATTTTTCATCCAACGTGCCTATGCAGCGACCCGAGCGCTTCGGCGATAGAGAATTTATGACCACTGAAGAAATTGCCGAGATGCGTGCCCGACTGGCCGCGTCAGACGCCGCTTCTGATCAGGCCGTGGCACAGACCGAAGGTGGTCCCGGTGGCTACAATGACTTCTGGGTAGAGAGCGCGGGAATTACCGATCAGATTCGTACGTCACACATCGTCTACCCTCCCGACGGTCGTGTTCCGGCAAGAGTCGAGGGTGCCGCTATTGCTTTTGGTGGTCTGGGCGATGACGTTCCGGGCGAACGACCAGTGCGGTACACGGTAGGGGGTATCGCAAAGAACGGACCCGAAGATAGAGGCCTGTCCGAGCGCTGCATCGTCGGTTTTAACTCAGGCCCTCCCTTCGTCCCTAGCCTATACAATAACAACGTACAGATCTTTCAGAGTAAAGACACAGCGGTCATTATCACCGAGATGATCCATGATGCGCGTATCGTGCTCATTGGTGAACGGCCGCCACTGGATGAGAAGATAGGATTATGGACCGGCGATTCCAGAGGTTATTGGAACGGCGATACACTAGTCGTTGAAACGAGAAACTTCAATGGACTCACTCAGAGCTACAGCGTGTTCGGTGATTCCGAAGATAAACTACTCGTTGAGAAATTTTCTCGGGTAGACCCCTATACAGTGAACTACGAATGGACTCTCGATGATCCGTCGACGTTCACCGATAAAATTACCGCCATCGTGCCGATGACGAAAGTTGCCGGGCAACTCTATGAGTATGCTTGTCACGAAGGTAACTATGGCATGCAGAATATTCTGCGTGGCGAGCGCATGGCGGAGAGAATGGCAGAGGAATCCGGCGCCAACTAAATACGACTACTCGAATTACCAGACGGCCCTGCGGGGCCGTTTTGTTTTTCCCGCAAAAATTTATTGGCACAGCGACACAGACGCACCTGTTCTATTTTCAGGGTTCCACCTAAGATCCCGCTTCGAAAATTATTACGCAGAATTCCCCCCCCGGACGCTATTTTAACCGCTGCGAGTTTCTGACTTTGAGTTTCTCACCTGACTCCAAAGGCAGTGGGTTTTTAGTGGAGATTGATGCCGTGCGAGGCAGGACGCCAGCCCGAGCTACAGGGATGTATTTATAGCGTGCATCAAGCTCCACTAGAGAGCCGCTGACCACCACTGAACTAACTAGGCACCACTCGACCTATCCGACGGCACCCTGCCCGTCACAGTTCCCATTCAAATAGCTTCTTATCAGAAGATCGAAACTCTCATCAAGCACAGCTAACGAAGCAATGAGTTGACTTTTGGCTGGACTCAAAATACTGTATATATATACAGTATAAAAATGCCCCCATATCATGACTCAAAATCACTCCATAGCACCCGACCCTGCTTCTCAGGCAGTGGCAGGTGCGACTCTTAATCATGCCGCCTCAGATGGAGAAGCTACCGTGAACTCGGTTGCCGTGCAGACATATGCCGAGCTGCACTGCATCTCCAATTTCACTTTCCTGCGTGGCGCCTCCTTTCCGGAGGAGTTAGTGGACAGAGCAGACTCCTTGGGGTATAGCGCCATTGCGATTACCGATGAATGTTCGCTGTCGGGTGTGGTTAAGGCGCATATGGCAGCGAAGGAACGGCGCATTAAATTAATCGTCGGAAGCGAGTTCGTCCTGCGCGATACGCTAGTCGATGTTGCCGATGAGGCGGTAACCGGCGATATAGATTACGAGTTGCGAATCGTATTGCTAGCAGCTAATCGCAAGGGCTATGGCGAACTGAGCCACCTAATAACCTGTGCGCGCAGACGGGCAAAGAAGGGCGAGTACCGAATCGACAGAAAATTGTTAGTGGATAATTTTCCCAGCGACTGCATGTTGCTGTGGGTTCCTGAACTTAAACATCCAGACGCCTGTATCGAATCACAGGCCAGCTATTTGCGGGCTCTATCACCAGACAAACTATGGATCGCCGCTGAGCTGCTTCTAAGGGGCGACGACCGGGTAAGGTTGGGCTGCCTGCAGAAGTTGGGGGAGCGCTTCGCTATTCCCCTTTGCGCAGCAGGGGGTGTCTATATGCATGAGGCCGAGCGTCGCATCGTGCAAGACACGCTCACAGCAATACGTTTAGTTAAGCCCCTAGCAGAAATTGGCTTTGCGGCGGAGCCAAACTCGCAGAGGCATCTGCGCCCTATAGAAAAGTTAAGAAAGCTGTATCCGGCAAAGTTACTCGAAGAGACATTCCTTATAGCCAATCGCTGTGATTTCTCTCTGGATGAACTTCGCTATGAATACCCCAGTGAACTTGTGCCGCAGGGATATACCGCACATAGCTGGCTTTGGCAGCTAACCAAAGAGGGTATTAAGCGGCGTTGGCCGCAAGGAATCTCAGAGAAAAATAAGAAAACAATCGAACACGAAATGAGACTAATTAAGGAATTATCTTATGAACATTTTTTCCTGACGGTGCATGAGATTGTCTGTTTCGCAAACAGTGAGAATATCTATTGTCAGGGACGTGGCTCTGCCGCTAACTCTGCAGTTTGTTATTGCCTTGGCATAACCGAGGTCAGCCCCGATCACGCACAGCTTCTCTTTGAGAGGTTTCTCTCTCCCGAACGCAAGGAGCCGCCGGATATAGATGTCGATTTTGAGAACAGTCGGCGCGAAGAGGTGATTCAGCATATCTATGAAAAATATGGGCGTCATCGTACGGCAATAGCGGCGACCGTTATTACCTATCGTTCGCGCAGTGTCATACGCGATGTAGGTAAGGCGCTGGGTCTCGAAGAAGAGCTGATAAATCGTCTGGCCAAGTCTATCTACTGGTGGGGTAGTGACTTGGAGGAACAGTTATCGGATTCTGGTGTCGATTACAGCGATCCAAAAATTAAAACTTTGCTACACCTTGC
Source organism: Gammaproteobacteria bacterium (assembly GCA_029253585.1). Classification (GTDB taxonomy): domain Bacteria; phylum Pseudomonadota; class Gammaproteobacteria; order Pseudomonadales; family Pseudohongiellaceae; genus UBA9145. Next base: position 184,314 of record JAQWZF010000026.1, on the reverse strand, counting down.
ACAGTCCCTGATGGGCTTCCCCAGGCATCTGTCACAGCATGTGGGAGGCTTCGTGATTAGCCAGGGCTCGCTATCCCATCTGGTGCCTATCGAGAATGCGACCATGGCTGGTCGAACTATCATTCAGTGGGATAAAGACGATCTGGAGTCACTGGGCCTGCTTAAAGTCGATGTGCTTGCGCTAGGTATGTTAAGCGCGATTCATAAGGCGATCGATCTGGTTAATAGTTATAGCAGCGAAGAAATTGGCATGGACAAGATCTCCCAGGAAGAAGATGCAGCTGTCTATGACATGATTTGTGAAGCCGATACGGTGGGGGTTTTTCAGATCGAGTCCAGAGCCCAGATGAGCATGCTGCCCAGGTTAAAGCCTCGTAACTATTATGATCTGGTCATTCAAATCGCGATCGTTAGGCCGGGCCCCATACAGGGCGACATGGTGCACCCTTATCTGGAGCGGCGTAAAAACCCTCGCAAGATAAAATACGAAAGCGAGGCGATAAGAGAGACGCTAGAGCGCACTCTGGGGGTGCCCATCTTTCAGGAGCAGATCATGAAGCTCGCCATGGTGGCGGCCGGATTCACAGCCGGCGAAGCCGATCAGTTGCGTCGAGCCATGGCGGCCTGGAAGAAGAAGGGAGGTCTCGAGGTATTTCGCGATAGATTAATCTCCGGCATGAGCGCCCGTGGCTATAGCGAAGAGTTTGCCCTGCGCATCTATAGCCAAATTAAAGGCTTCGGCGACTACGGTTTTCCTGAGTCGCACTCCGCTAGCTTTGCCCTGATAACCTACGTCTCCTGTTGGCTGAAGTATCACCACGGCGCCGCATTCTGCTGTGCCCTGCTCAATAGTCAGCCCATGGGTTTCTATCTTCCCGCACAACTAATACAGGATGCCCAGCGTCATGGCATTACGATTCGCTCTGTCGATGTGAATGAGAGTAGCTATAACTCGACTCTAGAGTTCGCCAAACACAAGCCTACGCTGCCCGCCCTGCGTTTGGGTTTCAGTCTGGTGAAGGGGCTGTCTGAAGCCGGGGCCGAAGCGATAAGCCTAGCACGCGAGTTGGGGCGATTCGTGTCGGTGCAAGACTTACTTACCAGAACGGCATTGAACAAGAAGGATATAGAGAGTCTTGCTGCCGCCGACGCGTTGAAAAAGCTAAGCGGAGACAGGCATCGAGCCTTCTGGATGGTCGCGGGAGCCGACAAGCCGCTATCTTTTTCGGACAGGCAGGGGCTTGCTATCGAAGATAGCGAGTTCGGAATAGATGTCTTGCTGCCAGTACCCTCTGAGGCAAATAATATAATGGCTGACTATGGGAGTACGGGGCTTAGCCTGCGCAGACATCCGGTCGCCTTGCTGCGGCCGCACCTCGATCTCTATGGCGTAGAGCGCGCTAGTGGTCTGCGAAGCATAAGTAATGAGAGCATCATCAAGGTGGTAGGCATTGTCACCAGTCGTCAACGGCCGCAGACGGCCGCAGGGGTTACCTTTCTAACCCTGGAAGACGAGAGCGGATTAGTTAACGTAGTCGTCTGGCCGAAATTAGGAGAGAAGCAGCGTCCGATTGTAAGACAGGCAGTGCTGGTAGGCGTCGTAGGTCATGTTCAAAGCAGTGATGACGTTACTCATCTTATCGCAAGACAGTTAGTCGATCTCAGTCACTGGCTAGGTGCAATGAACTTGCCTTCACGAAACTTCACTTAGAGGGAAGTACTACTAAATATCAAAGAAAAGCATTTCAAGATTTAACACAAGCTTCGGCTGCGGCCGCCAGTTTTCATCACGGGATACAATTAACTGCGGAATCATTTCAAGAAATAGCCACTGATCACGAATCGCTCGCCGGTATTGTGTGCCCACATAATAGTCGCTGATTCTTATGTTGGGTTTGTTGATGCCTAATATGCCGAGCTCATAACTCAAGGTCTCGAATTGCCCGAGAGAGTTATGTAGGGCAATAGTCTGGCTGAACTCGGTTCGATTGCGCTCTTGCTGATATCTTACTTCCGAAGAAAACTGCAGTATTTTGTCTCTTTGATCTTTCGATTGAAAAAGATGTCAGTATTGTAGCCCCAGCCTTGACTCTTGTAGTGCCAGATCTTCTGACGATAGCCAAAAGACCAGTCTTCATTCATTTGTTTTTCATATTGCGACTTAAAACGATAGAACGGATCGGCCTGAATTTTAGCCCGCAGACCGATAGAGTGATTCAGTAGCCAGGAGCCACCTGATTTCTGCTGGTAACTGACGCCTCCTATTGATTCTGCCGAGGCCTCTTCTCCCAGCATAGTGCCTTCCAGTGAATTGAGTTCTGCCGCATCGGATTCAAAGATCAACTTCCAGCGTTTTGAAGTTTGGGGCAGGTCTAGGCTGCCGTCGATCTTTAGGCGTGAGTGGTAGCCTTCGAATGAGGCGGCTTGCTGGTTAAGGCGGATACATAAGTAGGTCTCGTTCGCGTTTTCTCCAATGTTCTCACCAGATAGCCAGGCGTCAAGATTACGCCCCAGGGCCGTCACTTTTCGGGAGACTTGCTCTCTCCTTCCCTCCAGCCACTGCCAGGAACCGGTCTGAGGCAGTAGTTCAGGCTCGTCAGCTTCTATCGAATAATTGAAGGAAAATACAGTGGAAAAAATACAGAGGAGAATAGCGCTTCTGCTACTAAGAGCTGTCCTCCAGTGTAAGTTTGCCATGTTAGAGCTGCTCATTGATGTGTAGCCTACGTCCCTCACTCAATAGCAGTCTTTAATAAATAAGGGTTCTAAGTAGTAACATAAATCATGGTATCGCAATTTAGGCCCATGAAGTTACGCAAATATGCCATGTAAGTACCACTTTTTTACGCTGCCTTTCTCCTGATAGATCCATAGTCTGCTGCCGCTAGATTCTCTGGCGACGTAATAGTCTCTGCATATATCCGCTCCTGACCACCAGTGAGTCTCTATCCGTTCTGGCCCACTTAGTATAGCGATAGGCTTGCGATAGAAGAGCCTGCCCTTGTTGATATGAAGCAGCACAGGATCTTGTAGCAGCCATAAAGGTCTCGGATTGTTAGAGACTTTTCTCACCTTGCCTATGCTCTTTCGCCGATTAGAATCATCGCTATAATCGAGCTGCATACTGGCATGCTCTGGACAATGCTGCGCCATATTACTAACAAGTTTAATATGGTTATTGCCAAGTCTGGCTTGTAGTTGTTCCATAAATTGAACAAGACTACTGTCATTTTGTTTAGGGAGCTCTGGCACTGCTTCCTTCAGTAGTGAATTGCTCTCGGCAATAAAACTATCGAACTTTATAACTTCAATCTTGATGGCAGTAACCGGGGAGGGAATAGACAGTTGACTAAAATGAGTCTCTAGCAAAAGCATGAGGTGCTGTTGTGATCTGCTCGCCTGACGTAAGCCGATGCTAACGTCGGTGCTATCGCGTTTCTCATGCAACAAAGAAAGAATCAGGTGGTTGGTACTAAGGTCTCGTCGTCGTAAAAAATCACAAAGCTGTGCTAACAGTTCATCGACTATAGGCAATACTCGATCGAGATTTTCTAATTCATAGGGCAAGTCATAAGAAGTAATAAATGCCGGAGGCGGAACATAGTTACATGTGGGTTCGGGGGCCTTTCCTAGCGCCTTATCTAGCTGGTCGACAATGTTGCTGCCAAAACGTTTGCGCACACCATCACTTGGTAGGCGCCAGATATCCCTCAAATAGCGAACCCCCATATTATGAAGACGCCGTCCCTGCTCACGGTTTAGGTGCAGAACATCAGTGGGGAGCTGGCCTAGTGCAGAGCGTAAGTTTTCTTTCCGATAGACCAGAGCGTTGTGCCCGGATCTGGCCAACAGCAAGCTGCCGCTAATAGTAGGACTGGCGGCATAGAGGAAGTTATCATCCAATTCCCATTGTTGTAATTGTTCTTCAACCAGTTTTTTTAATTTTTGGTGAATCGTGTCGATGCCGCCAAAGTATTTCAGGCCGCTACGAACCTCGCAGGCCAATGCCTGCGGGTGAAAGCTCACATTAGAGCTGACGCTTTGCATGTGACCGGCTAATCGGTTTAGATATTTCTTCTGCTGTGATGGGCCCAGGTTAGTGAGCTGGGGGAGATAGAGTGCATACCATAGCTTGTTGGGCCTGGTACGCCTTGCCGGTGTTCTAAGGCTAGTCTTGTTTGCAGTGAGCCGGTTCGCCTTTACAGTGTTGGGGCTGGCGGGCAGCCTGATGACCTGTGCGCCAGATTCCCTCGCCAAAGAGGGCAGAGGGAGCTGTGCCTCGCTGTCTGGATCTTTCAAGAAATTGCTCCAAACGGGTCAGGCTTGTTGGTACAGATTAATGTTCGCACTGAGAGAGCGAAAATTGCCTCTGGCCTTGATAACGGTTACCTCAGACTCGTTAAAACCCGCGTTTTCGGAGTAAGAATCCTCTATTTTAAGACGTATGGGAGATGGTGAGTGCTCACTATCATGATGCTTGAACAATACTCCCAGTGTGTCTCCTGTATCCGCTGCCAGCTGTAAACGGCGCAATACCTTCGTCGGTAACCAATTCTGCCAGGCTAGAACCAGGCCACAGTTTTCGGTCTGCAGTGCCTTTTCCATGCTCCACAAGACATCCTTGCAAGAGGTGTCCAGCTTTACCACCAACACCTGCTCGGTATTAATGCCTGCCTGAACCAAGGCAGGGGCATAGAGTAAATAGGGAGGCGATATCCATAGAATCCATTTTCCCTGTTCAACGACTGAGCGCATGAGGGGAATTAATAACTGAAGCTCACCCATGCCCCAATGAGGCGTAACGACCTCCATTAAGCCTTTCTCGGGCCATCCGCGCCCGGGGAGAATTGCGTCCAGTTGCGTAAACCCAGTACTGCGACCGGTCGTGCCCTGACCCGCCATATCGCAGCCACGCCACAGTGCGGGATTGTCTTGTATGAGCTCGTCTATATCGCTAGAGCCCGCGTCATGCATAGCGTTGGCCTGTGAGGGCTGATACTGGCTCTGGTATTGAAAATGCGTGTCGCAGTGGTTTCGTATAATTGTCATTTTAAAATCAACCCAATAAATACTGTATGTTTGTACAGCATTATAGGCAGCAATTTTTCCAGCGCAATAGAAATTTCGAATTTCCGATAATTAAATCGAGCTTCGTTAGCTAGTCAGTTGTTTTTTCAAGGAAATTAAAGCTTTTGCCAGAACAGACGTTAAATCTCTTGAGCGTTAAATGGCATGGAGACAATTATGAACAAGAAGCCAGACATGGTTATGGTAGTTATTAGCCTATTTGTAGTGGGCGTGCTGGCTAGTGGTGTTGCTCATAGCGCATTGCTGTAGCCAAACAAGTGTGATTTCTCATAGTGCCGCGCCAGCGATGCATGAGGGCAGAACGAGACCAGTTCTAAGATAACCAACAGGGAAGATAAGCCAAGGATAGGTAGTAAGCTCGGTATTCCGCCCTATGCAGTATCTGGGCGGTATATTTTTTTGTCGGTGGCAACCGCGTCCAGGCGGACATCCCAGCTCTCCACCGCAAATGAATCGACTAACTGGCTCTCGTGTGCGAGACCTACGAGCAGCGGGCTGCTGCGTCGATTAAAGATCTTGAAGCTAAAGGTGCGATCGTAAAAGCCTTTGCCCATTCCCAATCTAAAACAATCCTTACTAAACCCAACTAGCGGTACGAAGACCACATCGAAATTGGTTGGCGATATAACCTCGGATGCCGGTGGCTCCGCTATTCCCCATTTGTTCGGCACCAGCTCTGTATTTGCATCATAGGGAGAGAAAGAAACGAACTCGGGATTATCCTGTTCGATAATAGGAAGAAAGCAGGACTTGCCCTCACTAAGTGCTAAATCGAGAAGCATTCGCGGATCGATCTCGCCGTCTGCAACCTGATAGAACGCGATGCGCTGTGCCACACGGAAGAAGTCCTGGTTTCCCAGAAGATTGAACAAGGCGACCGATGCGGTCTCTTGCTGCGCTGGGCTCAATTTCTGGCGCGACTCGCGAAGAGAAGAACGTAGTGTATTACGAGTATCAGTCATAGAAGGATGATAACGAATTAACGTTAAAAACTAACAAGCTTCCCGGAACACCGCTACCAAATTTGCCCTGAACCCAAAGGTTCAGGTGGTGGCACCCGCGATGCATAAGGCTTTCCGACTAGCGGACATGCACAACAACACCTATCGAGTTGCCTCCGGTGATAAAGATATCGGCTCAAGAACAATTTTTGATTGGCCAATGTTCTAGGAAGCTATCGCCTTAAGTATATATCGGGCAGCAAGGATAAGGATAGTGGGGGGCTCACTAGTTTGAGTTATGAATTCTCGAAGGCTCATCTAGGGCTAGGACAGTTATTTGCGAACAATCAGGTCTGTGAACAAATGACACTCCCTATGCTGGGTGATCCTCCCAGCCCTGAGGCGCTTACATCGCCGGTCTGGGGCAGAGTATTCCTACTCACGGGCCTGCGGCCCTGATTGTTCGTTGAGATACTCTGCCCAGACCGGCTTGGCGCTGCGATAAATTCACGGGTCGTTGCAAAAGTTATGTATAGCCTTGCGGACTATCTCTGGGAGGCGCAAGGCTAGCGGAAGAGGGGGGATAATAGGGCAGCCTAAAAGCAATCAGCTGCCGCTGGTAGATGCCTGAAGCCTAGATCTCTAGCTGTCGGCTGCGGGCAATAGCGGAATCGATCTTGGCCTCTATACCCTGAACCTGCTGTGCCGTGGCGTGGCGAGTCTCGTTGATGAGTCGGTTCTTGCGTAGCATATCGTGGGTGATGTTCAGCGCAGCCATTACGGCAATCTTTTCGACGCCGTGAATATTTCCCCGGCCCTTAATCTTGCGCATATTCTCATCGAGGTAGCGGGCAGACTTAATCAGCGCTTCCTGATCGGAAGGCGGGCAATTTACCTGATACTCTTTGTCCATGATTTTGACTTGCACTGACGTACTTTGTTCGCTCATCACATTACCCAAATAATTTCATTTAATACCGAAAGGCTCACTGTCCAGTCGGCGAGAATCGCCTAGGATTCGTCCATGGCCTTGAGGCGTACAAGAATAGATTCCAGTTTCGATTTGGCGTCTTTATTCTTATCCATCAATTGCTTGCGCTCAGACAGCCAGGAATTCTCCCCTGCCTTCAGGATCTGGTTTTCACGCTTCATGTCCGCGCAGAGGTCGATAAGATCATCGACTTTCTCGCTCAATGTTTGGAATCTGTCTTCACTCATCTTGCAGCTTCTCTTATTCTCGGACGGTCCTAATTCTCAATGCCCGCAACGTACTATTGGCATTAGTTTAGGATTTACATTAACAATGCCCTAACTATAGAGCCGTGTTGCAGGAGGGTCAATAATGGAATAGCAAAAATTGGTACTTGGTTCCCTTATAAGAGAGCTATATGCTTGTGCGCTGAATTTAAGCGCAGAGACTTGAGGAAGAAATGAGTAATAAATACCGTGAAATGAAGCTCCGCCGCAAAGAACTGATGGCGCAGATGGAACCGAATAGCATCGCATTGCTGGTCTCGGCGCCGCCACGTATGCGCAACGGCGATGCCGAATACCCGTATCGACAGAACAGCGATTTTTATTATCTCACCGGCTTCCCTGAGGAGCATGCTTTCCTGGCACTGATCCCGGGGCGCAAGCAGGGCGAGACAGTGCTGTTCTGCCAGGAGAAGGACAAGCTAAAAGAGCTCTGGACTGGCATTCTCATGGGGCCCGATGCGGCCTGCGCGGAGTTGGGGATCGACGATGCGTTTCCAATCAGTGATATCGATGACATTCTGCCAGGTTTAATCGAAGGGCGTGATCGCGTGTACTACTCTATGGGCAAGGATGACCATTTCGACAATCAGGTGATGGACTGGGTCAAACTCATTCGAAATAAGGCGAAGATGGGAGCACATCCGCCGGGCGAGTTTATGGTACTCGATCATCTGCTTCATGAACTGCGGCTATTCAAGAGCGCAGGAGAGATTAAATTAATGGAAACGGCTGCAAAAATTTCAGCGCAGGGGCACAAGCGTGCCATGAGCTGCTGTAAGCCTGGAATTAAAGAGTATGAGATGGAGGCGGAACTGCTCTATGCCTTTACTCGCAATGGCAGTCGGGCTCCAGCCTATAATTCAATAGTTGCAGCGGGTGATAATGCCTGCATCCTGCACTACAACACGAACAACGCTGAGGTTAAAGAGGGAGACCTGATACTAATCGATGCGGGTTGTGAGTACGAACACTATGCATCCGATATAACTCGTACATTTCCAGCGACAGGAAAATTCACTCCCGAACAGAAAGCGATCTATCAATTGGTTTTGGATGCACAGAACGCCGCGATCGATGCAGTTGTCCCAGGGGCATCATGGGATGCCCCGCACAATGCATCGGTGAAGGTAATTACTCGGGGTTTAGTCAAGCTCGGTCTGTTAAAGGGTAAAGCGAGCCAGTTGATTAAGGCGGAGGCCTACCGTGATTTTTACATGCATCGCGTAGGACATTGGATCGGCATGGATGTGCATGATGTGGGTGACTACAAGATAGATGACCATTGGCGCCTGCTTGAACCAGGCATGGTGACGACTATCGAGCCAGGCATCTATATCTCGCCAGACAATAAGAAAGTCGAGAAACGATGGCGGGGAATCGGTGTCCGTATTGAAGACGACGTGTTGGTCACCAAGCAAGGCAGTAGAATCCTTAGCAAGGGAATTCCAAAGACCGTCGAAGAGATCGAATCATTCATGTCGAGTGCCGTTCACTAGTTCATGCAGATATCGAATCCAGATAAATTCTATGATCTCGTTGTGGTCGGCGCGGGTATGGTTGGCGCAAGTTTCTGCTGCGCCCTGGAAAATCTACTGGGCGAGAATCCTATTTCAGTGCTGGTTATTGAGGCCATCCCACCGAGTAATGACTTAGCAAAGCAGTCTAGCTTCGATGAGAGATCTACGGCGTTGTCTTTCGGTTCAAGAAAAATTTTCGAAGAGTTTGCTGTGTGGCAAGAACTTGGAGCGGCTGTCTGTGCTATTGACGAGATTCAGGTTTCCGACCGGGGTCGCCTTGGCGGGGTTTCCTTAAGCGCGCAGGAGCAGAAAGTAGATGCCCTCGGCTATGTGGTTGAGAACAAACGCCTGGGCGAGGTTCTGAATGCGAGACTGCTAGGATCGGATAAAATAAACCTGCTATCTCCCGCCGCGGTCTCATCTATCAAGGCAACCGAGGAGGGAATGCAGCTTCGTCTGCAGTATGGAGATAGCGATGCAATTGTTGATACCTCTCTGGTAGTTCTGGCAGACGGGGGCAAGTCTCCAGTCTGTGAGCAGCTTGGAATTTCGCAGTCGATCGAGCGTTATGATCAGCACGCACTTATTGCCAATATCGTATTCGAAAAACTGCATAGTAATATCGCCTATGAGAGATTTACCGACACAGGCCCTCTCGCCATATTGCCACTGCAAGCAATCGATGGAATGAATAGAGGGTCTCTGGTCTGGACTCTTTCGGTGGAGCAGGCTGCCGAGTTTAGAGGGATGAACGAAGAACAACTATTGTCTCTGCTACAGGAACGTTTTGGCTTTAAGCTGGGTAAGATAACAAATATAGGTGAAAGGTTTGTGTACCCACTGAGCCTCTCTCTAGCAAAGGAGCAGGTCCGCCCTGGCTTAGCACTATTGGGCAATGTCGCCCATACATTGCACCCGGTTGCCGGGCAGGGCCTAAATCTAGCCTTGCGCGACGCACGCGTTCTTGTCGATGTGTTGGGCAAGGCGATGCAACAGGGAGTAGCGCTGGGTGATATGAGCATGCTGTTGGAATATGTAGCACGGCAGGAGGCGGATCAGGCGCTGACTACGCAATTCACCCACAACATCACTAAACTCTTTTCCAGCAATAATGACGCAAAGGTGTGGCTAAGGAAGTTTGGTCTGCTTGCTATCGAGCTCTCACCAAGGGTTCGCCATGGTCTGGCAGAGCGAGCGATGGGCCTGAGTTAGAGCGGATAAGAAGCCGGGCGAAATCGCCTTCGGCTTCAACAAAAGAGTAGGTAACTCTTTTAAGCCAATCAGTTACAGCTGAGCGCGAATTGCCTCGATACGTTTACGATTGGCGCCTAAATCACTGTAACCCAAGCGCGATGCCGACCGGACATGGGTTTGATTGCCAGTCGAATCGTAGAGAAACTCAACATCATCAACATAGCCCATGAGTCGGCTAGTAAACTCCACATACATATAGTTGCTTGATTGCTCGACTATATTGGCCTCGTCCAGTGCCAGGACTACCTGCTGAATCTGGGCCAGAGTTGCATCCAGAGCCGCTATCGAATGTTCCTCACCGCTCTCGAAACTCGATACGCAATTGGGAGATTCGGGACAGGGGCTCAATCGGCCTTCTCTAACGCCAATATTCTGAGGTGGTTCTCCGGCACAGGCAGTGAGAAACGGTAGCAGAGCGAGTAGTGATTTTTTCATGTGTTGAGTTCTCTAAGTTCAATAGTTTTGACGGTTATGCAGAATATAAATCTGCCGCATCGTTAACCTATTACAGTCATGCCTAGCCACTCGGCGATCAAGGCAGGTTTGTCTTCGCCTTCTATCTCCACAGTCACCTTGTGCTTGAGCAGATAGTGATTTGGCTTCTTCTCTTCGGCGCTGACTAGTTCGAATCGAGCGCGAATCTTGCTATCAACCTTTACCGGGTTAATGAAGCGAACCTTGTCCAGGCCATAATTGATGCCCATTACGGCGTTCTCGAGTTTAATGCCTCCGTTGTCGGCGCTGAGCATGCTCATCAGGGAGAGCGTGAGAAAGCCATGGGCAATCGTAGTGCCGAATGGAGTCTGTGAGGCACGCTCGGAGTCGATATGGATGTATTGATGATCACCAGTAGCATCGGCAAATTTGTTGATTCTGTCCTGGTCGATCTCCAGCCAATCTGTGAGACCAATCTCTTTACCCACATAGTTACCGACCTGATCGGCGCTAACAACATTACTCATCTTAGTTCTCCAATATCGACATAGGCTTTACACAGCTTGCGCAAGCCACCACAGGCGAATCAGTCTAGCAGTAAATAGCAAATCACGAAACTAGAACACGGCTAGGGAATAGCGTCTACACAGCCTATAATAGGGAACCATGGCTGTAGCACAACTAACTGAATTCGATATCGTAATCGCCGGCGCCGGAATGGTAGGGGCGAGCCTCGCCTGTCTGCTCGCCGATACCCCATTGCGTATAGCATTGATAGATCGCCTTCCTCTTACGCCTGCTAGTAGCTCTGAGGAGCATGAACTGAGTAGCGATAAATTTGACCCCAGAGTCAGCGCGATTAGCCAGGCCTCACAGCAGCTGTTTAGGGATATTGGGGTTTGGGATGGCATAGCAGCCAAGCGAGCGTGTAATTATCAGGCAATGGAGGTGTGGGACGCTGAAGGTACCGGCTCAATCAGCTTTTCAGCGACCCAGATCAGTGAACCCGAGCTGGGCAGCATCGTAGAAAATTCGATCATCACGGCAATGCTACATAATCGAATAGCGCAGCTTGAGAACGTGACAGCAATTTCCCTTTTTTCAATTGAGTCCTTCGAATCGATTGAAGATGAGCGGGGCAGTCGTATAGAAATCAATGCAAGCGAAGGACAGTCTATTCGAGCAGGTCTTGTGGTTGCTGCGGATGGAGCAAATTCGAAGCTAAGACAGCTTGCGAACTTCGAATGCCGTGAATGGGACTACGAACAGCATGCCTTAGTGACAACTGTGAGAACCGAGCGCGAACATCTCAACACGGCAAGACAGCGTTTCCTTGAAACAGGCCCGCTAGCATTTCTGCCGCTTCGCGTTGCACAACATGATGACGATCAGCATTTTTGTTCTATCGTTTGGTCTATGTTGCCGGAACAGGCCGAAAGGATGCAGGCTCTAAGCGAGGCAGAATTCAATACGGAGCTCGCAGCGGCGCTAGAGTTCAAGCTCGGTGCGATTAAGTGGAGTGACAAACGTTTCGTCTTCCCACTCAGACAGCGTCATGCCATCGATTATGTGAAAGATAATATCGTTTTGGTGGGTGATGCTGCGCATACCATTCATCCTTTGGCGGGCCAGGGGGTCAATCTGGGCTTGCTGGATGTTCGTGCCTTAGCGGAAGAGTTGACGGGCGGTATTCAGGCAGGCAGGTCGATAGCCGATTCGGTGGTATTGGCGCGTTACCAGAGAAGGCGCAAAGGCAACAACCTTTCAATGATGTGGTTGATGGAAGGATTCAAGCGATTGTTCGCACAACAAGACCTTGGCATACGCTGGTTGCGTAACATGGGGATGAACGCGGCCGACAAGATGATGCCCGTCAAGAATCAGATGGTGCGCAAGGCAATGGGTCTGGATAACTGATTCCTGTGCCATAGTGCAGAGACGATATCGGGCCTATTAAGCTAGGCATTCTGAACACTATCTAAATATGTTCCTGTGTTACTTCTTAATGACTGCTCTTTCCTCGAGAACTATTAAGCATCCCATTAATCATAATCTTTACATGATCCTCTATTAGTTTTTCCACTTGAGCATCTTCGTAGAGTCCTCAGTTTGCAGGCCATTGTTGATGACTAACCGCGGCGCCTATCAATCCTGAGCTTCTAAGCGTGACGATGCCATGAAGTTGTGACCATATCAGCAGTGTCGAATTAACTACTACCTCTTCCGTGCAGTGTAGTTGATATTTATTGTGAATTGCGAAGGCAAGACTCCGTGCTTTTGCTAAGCAACGACAGGAAACGTCAATAATCTCTTTTGTTGACCATTCCATGGGCAACGATGCACGAAATAGAAAGCGAAATTGGGAGGAATATTTTCTTGAAAAATGGAAATAGGCCAGCCACATTTCTACCAGCGCCCGAGCGGGGTTCTCAGACTCTGTGCAATTGTCTGTAAAAAATTTATTGAAAATCTCATAGACGCGAATCTTAATCGCCATTAACAGGGCGCTCTTGTCGGCAAAATGGTTGTAGACAGCAGAGGGGGTTATGCCGACTTCTTTGGAAAGCGCGCGTAGAGAAATCATCTCGCCTTCATTATTTTCAATATCCTTCAATAAATCGGAAAAACCCATATATAAGATATTCTTATGAAGATTTCTTAAAGTCAGTCGATACTACTTTTGTGCAAATATTCGGGCCAAATCGGCGCCTGATCGCCTTAGGGAGCAGTCAAAGTATGGCAAAGGAATCTAATTTCCCCTTCGATCTGGATCTCAGTACGTTGGATACAGGCAGTATCACCAATATTCTCAGTGATATTGAAATGCACATGCCACTCATGGAGAGTGAGGGTGATGTGTCGCAATTGCTGCAGGTTAAGGCTTTTTTCGAATCTGAACTGAAAATCGAGCGTCGCCTGCACTAAGCCCTCAAATACCCGAATAATGCGCCTTCCAAGCGGTTTTCGACTCATCGAATAACGGTGTACTCCCTGTCTTGCTTGGTTTATGCTCCTATCCCCTGTACTTAAAAGTAAGTGCTTTCAGAGAAATTTTCTATCTGAACGCCTCCTTAGAATTTACTTAGCAGGATTTACTTAGCAGGATTAACACTAGGAACTCACAAGAAAGGGTCATTATTATGAAATCCGTATTATCTTTGCTAGCAGTTTTCAGCCTGGTTTGTAGCAGCGCTCAGGCGCTAGATATTGCCGCTCTTGAGAGAGCGATGGCAAACCCCGATCGTCCAGCGGCAGATAAAGAAAGAGATGCCAGCCGACAAGCCCCAGCCGTATTGGATTTTCTTGGCTTAGAAGCCGGAATGACGGTGCTGGATGTGAACGCATCAGGCGGTTGGTACACCGAAGTCCTATCTTACGCTGTGGGTCCCAATGGCAAGGTGCTTATGCAGAATCGTCCTGGAGGCAACTCTGCCGAGGCGACAACTGCCAGAGCGAATCGGCTTGGGAATGTAGATGAGTGGCTAACACCTATCTCAGATGCTCCAGCGAACTCAGTAGACTTCGCTATTACAGCGCTTAATTTTCATGACTTTCATAATTCCAACCCAGCCGCCGCTCAGGGCATTCTGGGTCAATTGATGGCCGTGTTAAAGCCTAGTGGAATCTTGGCGGTGATCGATCATGAAGGTACGTTTGGTGCTGACAATGTTAGCCTGCACAGAATCGCTTTCGAAGATGCTGTAAAAGCTGTGCTTGAAGCTGGTTTCGTCCTAGCTGGTGCCAGTGATGTTCTCGACAACGAAGCAGACGATCACACAGTTGGTCCGTTTGACCCTTCGTTAGGTCGTAACACAGATCGCCTCGTACTTAAGTTCATGAAGTTATAATTCATGCTGCTATAAATTGGGGATGAAGTAATTCGGTAAAACGAAGTACCACAATTTTTAGCGCAACGAAAATCGAAGGGTCTTGGTGTAAAACTGAGACCCTTTTTTATTATTCTTTCCCCCCTTAATTGATGGCCCGAGCAGAGTTTGGATAAGCAAGATTCTCAAAATCCCGTAAAGAAATTCATTTCTGTATTTCAGTATAGCGGTGTAGCCCTGGAGATCGTCTGGAGCACCAGCACGAAGCTGACTATTGCCATGGCCTTGACCACACTCTTTGCTGGTGTGCTTCCCGCCGCTATCGCATCTGTAGGTGGCCTATTCGTGGATGCCGTATCCAATGCCTTTCAGGACGACGGCAGCAACACGGCCCAGCTACGTAGCGAGGCACTCTACTATGTATTTCTGGAGGCTGGCCTGGTAGTGCTAATGACAGGCGCACAGCGTATCAACACTGTATGCCAATCTATATTACGAGTGTTATTAGGTAATAAGATCAATGTAATGATACTCGAGAAGGCGCTGACATTAGAATTGGCACATTTCGAAGATGCAGAGTATTACGACAAGCTGGTGCGGGCACGGCGCGAAGCGTCTAGCAGGCCGCTCAGCCTGGTAATTAAGACCTTCGATCTTTTTCGAGACACTATCGCCCTTATAACGATAGGCATATGGCTCTTTCAGTTTTCACCCTATGCAGTTTTGCTTCTTGCCGTGGCTGGGGTGCCTGCGTTTATCGCCGAGGCGAAATTCTCCGGTGAAGCGTTTCGAATACATCGCAGGCGCTCCGCCGAGCGACGTATGCAGATCTATCTGGAGATGGTGCTAACGCGAGAAGACGGTGTAAAAGAGGTAAAGCTGCTGCAACTGGGCAAGATGTTCCTGCAGCGCTATGTCGATATTTTCCTCAACATCTATAAAGAGGATAGATCCCTAGTTCTACGCCGCGGAATATGGGGCTATATTCTTGGGCTGATTGCCAGCGCAGCCTTTTACTTCGCCTATGGTTGGGTGGGCTTTGCTGCTATAGCAGGGGCGATAACGATCGGTCAGATGACCATGTATATCGCACAATTTCGTCTTGGCCAGAACTCGGTCACCAATAGTCTTACTTCGATAAATGGAATGTATGAAGACAATCTCTATCTTTCCAATCTCACCGAGTTTCTTTCCCATAAAGTGCCGGAACAGACGGGAGAGGGGATCGCAGGCCCCAGTCCTGACGACGGCATTCGTTTCGAGAATGTCAGCTTCTCCTATCCTGGTGCACAGACTCCAGCACTGAAGAACATAAACCTGCATATTACGCCCGGAGAAAGCCTGGCCATCGTGGGTGAGAACGGTAGCGGTAAGACAACCTTGATAAAGCTACTTACTCGCCTCTATACGCCAACCGAGGGGCGTATCCTCGCTGATGGTCTGGACCTGCAGGAGTGGGACACTGACGCTATTCGTGAAAAGATTGGAGTGATCTTCCAGGACTTTGCCCGCTATCAATTAATCGTCGGTGAAAATATTGGCATCGGCGATGTCGATAATATTGACGACGGCAATCAGATTGCAGAAGCGGCGCGCAAAGGCATGGCCGATGAATTTGTGAGAGATCTTCCGCTGGACTATCAAACACAGCTGGGCACCTGGTTTAAAGATGGCAAGGAGTTGTCTGGCGGTCAGTGGCAGAAGATCGCGCTATCCAGGGCATTCATGCGCAGTAAGGCAGACATCTTGATTTTGGATGAACCTACGGCAGCGATCGATGCGCGGGCGGAAGCGGAAATTTTCGAACACTTCAATGATCTCACCGACAACCGCATCTCAATAATTATTTCCCATCGCTTCTCTACAGTGCGCAGGGCCGATCATATTATCGTGCTGGAGAAGGCAGAAGTGTTAGAGCAGGGTAGTCATCAACAGTTACTAGAAATGGATGGCCAATACGCCACGCTGTTTAACCTGCAGGCCAAAGGATACCAGTAGCGGTGGATAACCCATTGCTCTATGCCTTAGTTGGTTTTCTCGCCTGTTTCATTGGAACCATTCCGTTTGGCCCCATAAATCTCTCAGTAGTAAAGACCACCGTGGACTATGACAGGCGCAGTTGCTTGACCATCGCGTTTGCCGCCTCGTTGATAGAGATACTGCAGGCGCTGATTGCAATCTCCTTTGGCATGCTGATCGGCACCTTCCTCGATTCGAATCTGCTCTTCAAGTTCTTCCTGGCCTTTGTCTCCATTGTTCTGGCGGTTTTCATCTTTACGCGCAAACCGAAACCGACATTACAAAGAGAAGCGGATAGACCCGGCTCCTTCTTTCGAAAAGGCTTGATAATCTCTGCACTCAATCCACAAGCGGTGCCCTTCTGGATATTCGCTCTGGCGGCAATTAGTCAGTATTTCGAGTTTCAGTATATAGGCCTCACTCTAGTGGCTTTTCTGGCGGGCGTTTTCGTCGGCAAATTGATGGCGCTCTACGGTTTTGTCGTAGCGAGTAGCTACCTAAAAACCCACCTACAGGAAAGCAGCACGCTGGTAAATCGGCTCCTTGCAGGGATATTGCTATTTATTGGTTTAAGTCAGGGGTGGAACGCGGTAACTTCCTTATTAGTCTAACTAACCAGAGTCACCTAAGAGTTTCTAACTTAGCCTATGCATGAATCCCCATCAGCACAGAATAATGAGCCCAATAGTCCAGAACCGCCGGGCCTCGAAAAAAAATTACGCAGGATAGCCAGAGCACGCACCCGTCTTGCCGTCTGCTTCTGGACACTGCCTGTCTATGTTGTAGCGGTTTGGATACTGCTTAACAATGGCCGTAGCGTCGATACCATGATGTGGATCTATATCGCCGTTTATGCCGCCTTCGCTATCGATATGTCGCTGCTCAACTGCCCAGTCTGTCACAAGCAGTTCTACGTAAAGAATATATTCATGAACCTGCTCACCAAGCGCTGTATGCACTGTGGGCAGACCTCAGCTCCTAGTGAATTTGCTTCGAAAGACTAGAGTAATCGAACGTCAGCCAAGACGGCCGCCTTAATTTCCCTGACGCATCATGCGCAGCAGCTCCGTAAGCTTGGGAGGCTGGCCAGTTCACAGGCGCTAGCCAAGGCCTGCTCCGGCGAAGTGCATCTATTTCACAGTGACTCCGCGCCCCTCTTCATGGGTGTCTATTCACTCATAATGAATGAAGAAGATCGAAATGCAAAATTAGTCGAGTTTGGAAAGAAGGCGGGAGTCGAGGTAGAAAATTGCCACTGGACTGATACGCCGATAGAGAATGCACTGCCAAAGCTGCTCGATAAGCTGGATGCGAGCGTCGTCGTTATGGGCGCCATCTCTCGTTCGGGCTTGGATCGCGTGCTTATCGGCAGTACCGCAGAGAGACTCTTGGATCTGATTGATCGCGATGTGCTGATCGTTAAACCGGACTAGAGTGTACGGTCAGGTACTAGGATAATGTATACATGATATGTTTTTTCTGATAATCATCTGCTCGGGCGTTTACCTCCCAATTCTATTAGCATCCAAACCTAGTTAACTCCGGTTCTCTACTTCTTGGCGTTCGGATCCTCCACGGTCAACTTCGGCATATTGGCGGAGGAAAGCACGGGATATATCCGCGGATTTCCGAGATCGGTATTATTCTGATCATATTCGCACTCGGTATGGCGGCACCCATTTCGATAAAATTCTGGAAACCTTATTACTAGGAGTCTGAGCAACTAAGTATTAAGTTGGGGGAGACCATCACCTTTCCAAGGAAGACTAGTTAAGCGATTAGTGGCTGCGGGAAAATGCAAAATAGCTGAGCAATAAAAAAGGGAAAGACATTAATCCTTCCCTTTTTTATTGCTCGAATCGAGAGCCTCTGAAGACTACTCAAGCTCTTCGATAGAGACTCTCAAATTACCTGCTCCGCTTATAACCAAGTGTACATAATTATTCCGGCCACTGAAGTACAAACTAGGAAGTACGGCAGTGCCATATAGACCATGCTGCCATAACCCAGACGAATACGTGGGGCTATAGACGACATGAGTAGGAATAGGAACGCAGCCTGTCCATTCGGTGTGGACATGCTCGGAATACCCGTACCCATTACAACCGCTACAGATTGGGCTTCGAAGATCTCTCTGGGCATTATTCCTTGCTCCATGAGTGGTGTGATCTGATCCATATAGATGGTTGCTACGAACACGTTGTCACTAATTGCGGACAAGAGGCCGTTTGTCAGGAATACCATAAAGACCTGCTGGCTCCCTTCCATCTGTAATACCCAGTTCATGACTGGCGTGAACATCGCCTGGCTATTGATCATAGCGACGATGACATAGAACACGACTAGCAACGATGCGAAAGGCAGTCCTTCCGTAAATGCCTGTCCGATTGAATGCTCATCGGTGACACCGATCATCGCTGAGGCGAGGATGATTACAGCGAGTCCGATTAGCCCGATCTCAGCAAGGTGAAGTGATAGGGCGACAATCATTAAGACCGCTACCACAGCTTGAAAGTAGATTACCAAGTTGTCTCCCTTGGTAGCCTGAGCTTTTAGCTTCTTATCTTCATCCGCCAGGATTTTTCGTACGGCCGCTGGCAGTTCAGCACCATAACCAAACCACCCTAATTTTTCTAAAAGGAAACAGGTAAACACGCCGGCGAAGAGAGTTGGGATCGTAGCGGGTCCCACCATTGTGGCAAATGTAACAAAGTCCCATTCTGCCGCGCTGCCGATAACGATATTCTCGGGCTCGCCCACTAGAGTGCATACGCCGCCGATGGCCGTGCCGATAGCGCCATGCATAAGCAGCCCCCGCAGGAACGCACGGAAACCATCGAGGTCTTCACGATGCAGGTCATCTATGTGACTGTCATCGTCATCTGCCGGATCATCGGCATAACCTGATTTCGAAACCACCTTGTCATAGACATCATAGAAGGCCGTGGCAAGAGCTATGAGGACTGCCAGAATCGTCAGAGCGTCTAGGAAAGCGGACAGAACGGCGACGACTATGATGGTAGTGACATTCATTACCACGCGAGACTTGATGCCCAGCAATACCTTGTTCATAAACATAAACAGCATTTCTCTCAGGAAATGCACACCGGCTACCATGAAGATAACTAGCAGGATCACAGGCAGACCATGTTCAACTTCTTCGTAGACATGATGGGTGTCGGTGAGCTGCATTATCAGCACTTGTATTGCAAGCAGGCCGCCCGGTTGTAGAGGGAAGCATTTTAGTGCCATGGCGAGTGTAAAAATAAACTCAAAAAGAATTATCCACGAAGTAATTAGTGATCCGAGCACGAAATAAAAAACAACGTTTAATACAAGAGCCGCTAATACGGCTTGTTTGTACCAACGAGGTGTATGCCCAAGAAACATCGCGAGTGGCGAATCGGGGTAATGGTGAGTTGCTGATGAGGACATCTAATGCTTCCTTATTTTTATAAATTTTCGAGCGCTCATATCGCGCCGGACTCAAATATACTGCTCTTAGAGAAACTTTGCGAAATTATTTCCAAATTTGCCCCAAATTTTCTGACCGAGGTCAATTTCGTGTTCGGCGACCTTATTAGTTAGCCTGATTTGGACGGCTTGTAGCCGATAATCCTATTCTTTTGTGAACCCATGACTCCAGCTTTGAGGGGCTTCAGTTTTAGCGTCGAGTAGCAATGATTGTCAGGCATGAAATACAGTAGCTAGAAACGGGTTGTGTGTAATCGCTCTCTTTTGTGGCAGACGAAGGCAGAAAAAACAAATAAATATCAGATGCTTAGTCTGATTCTGGAGTATGCCTGGCCGGTTCTAGCGGGTGAGGTAATCGAGAAAGGCTGTGGCTCAGCGATCGCCTCCATTTGAGAGGCCTATAAGCCGCCTAAGTATTTATCGATCGTCTCGGCAACGAGCCTTCCTTCGTCTATGGCGCGAACAACCAGGGATTGGCCGCGACGACAATCGCCGGCGGCAAAGACTTTCGCCTTCGACGTCTGGAAATCACGATATTCGGCCTTGTAGTTGGAGCGGCCATCTAACTCCAGACCTAATGTCTCGCTGAGATAGTGCTCTGGCCCCAGGAAACCCATGGAAAGAAGAATAAGATCTGCTTCCCAGAACTGCTCGCTGCCCGGGATCTCCTTGAAATTTTCATCGACATTGATCGTGTTGATGCCCTTGAGGGCACCGTCGGCGTCACGCACGATCTCTTTTCCAGAGATGGAATAGATGCGTGGGTCCTGGCCAAATTTCTCAGCCGCTTCCTGGTGGCCATAGTCTACCCGATAGATCTTCGGCCATAGTGGCCAGGGGTTATCATCGGCTCTGTCCAGTGGAGGAATGGGCATAATCTCGAAGTTCACCAGAGACTCGCAGCCGTGACGAAGTGACGTGCCTATGCAGTCGGTGCCGGTATCACCGCCGCCGATAACGATCACCTTCTTGTCTTTAGCGCTCAGGTAGTTTTCGTCTTCAAGATTAGAGTCGAGAAGGCTCTTGGTGTTCTTGTGTAAGAACTCCATGGCAAGGTGAATGCCAGTGCCGGCTCGATCTGGAATGTTAAGATCGCGTGCTGTGGTGGCGCCAGTTGCAAGTAGTAGGGCATCGTTGTCCTGCAACAGCTGATCGACGTCGACGGCATTCTCGCCGTTGCCGCCCACATCCGCATTGACTATGAAGTTCACGCCTTCTTCCTTAATGATGTTAACGCGTCTATCGACTATATCCTTCTCAAGCTTCATGTTCGGAATGCCATACATCAGCAGCCCGCCAATACGATCATCTCTCTCGTAGACCGTCACGCTGTGCCCTGCGAGATTCAGCTGCGCGGCAGCGGCCAGGCCCGCCGGGCCCGACCCGATGACTGCGACTTTCTTATCGCTGCGTTGCTCGGGCGGATTGGCGACAACCCATCCGTTCTCGAAGCCTTTATCTACAATGGCGCATTCGATGTTCTTGATCGTAACCGCCGGTTCACTAACACCGAGCACGCAGGACCCTTCGCAGGGAGCGGGACAGACACGCCCAGTGAATTCGGGAAAATTATTGGTCTTATGCAGTCGCTCTAGCGCTTCTTGCCATCGATTCTTATAGATCAGATCATTCCATTCAGGAATGAGATTGTAGACCGGGCAGCCTTCTTCGGACTGACAGAAAGGTACGCCACAATCCATGCAGCGCGCACCTTGATTGTTAAGGAGTTCGTCATTATGGCTGGTATAAATTTCTTTATAATCCAGCAGTCGATCCATCGCATTGCGATAGGGCTCGGTCTGACGAGTAAATTCCTTAAATCCTGTTGGCTTTCCCATTTAGCTTTCTACCTTTCTACTAAGCTTCTGCATCGACTGATCTCAATCAGCGGATTCAATCTTTTGATAGCTCTTATACTATTATTGCTTAGACCGCGTTCTCTAGAACTCGCTTGTAATCCGTGGGCATGACCTTAACGAAGTGCTTCAGATTCGCTTTCCAATTATCGAGAATATTTTTCGCCACCGGTGACTCGGTATATAAGAAGTGTTTCTTGATCATGGCCTTGAGTTCCAGAATGTCATCTATCGAGACGAGATTCTCAAGCTCGAAGGTGCCGGTATTGCACTGTTTGGGGAACGCCTTCTCGGGATCCCATAGATAGGCAATTCCGCCGCTCATGCCAGCGCCAAAGTTACGGCCGGTATTGCCTAAGATAACTACCCGCCCGCCAGTCATGTATTCACAGCCATGGTCGCCAATGCCTTCAACTACAGCTACGGCGCCGCTGTTTCTTACGGCGAATCGCTCCGCGACTAAGCCTCTGAAGTACGCTTCGCCACCGGTTGCGCCGTATAGATTCACGTTGCCGGCAATCACACACTCTTCCGCCTTGAAGCTGGAATTCTTCGGTGGGTAGATGACAATCTTGCCACCCGAAAGGCCCTTGCCTACATAGTCGTTGGCATCGCCTTCGACGGTCAGTGTAATTCCCTTGGCTAACCAGGCACCCAGACTCTGACCGGCCGAGCCGTTCAGTTTGATGCTGATCGTATCCTCTGGAAGCATGGCTTCTTTCCAGCGCTTCGCCACCTCGTTAGAAAGCATGGTGCCGACTACACGGTTTGTATTAATTATATCTGTCTCGATCTCGACCTTGTCGCCAGTATCCAGGGCTAGCTTGGAAAGACGAATTAATTCGTTGTCCAGCGCCAGTTCGAGACCATGGTCCTGATCCTTAGTCTTATAGAACTCAGTGCCCTCGAATACCACCTGGGCAGGTTGCAGCATATTGCTAAGATCTAGCCCGTCGGCCTTCCAGTGATTGATAGCATCATCTGTCTTCAACAGATCGACTCGGCCAATCATCTCATTCACAGTGCGAATACCAAGTTCTGCCATAATGCCGCGCATCTCTTCGGCAACCATGAACAGATAGTTCACTACGTATTCGGGCTTACCCTTAAACTTTGCACGCAATTCTGGGTCTTGAGTTGCGATACCAACCGGGCAGGTATTGAGATGACACTTGCGCATCATGATACAGCCCAGAGTAATCAGAGGAGCGGTAGCAAAACCAAATTCTTCCGCACCGAGAAGAGATGCGATGGCGATATCTCTGCCCGTCTTCAGCTGGCCATCAGTCTGCAGCACGACGCGAGAGCGCAAGTTATTCATAACAAGCGTCTGATGAGTCTCGGCAACGCCCAGCTCCCATGGAAGCCCGGCGTGTTTGATAGATGTTAGCGGAGACGCACCCGTGCCGCCGTCATGTCCGGCGATTACCAGATGGTCGGTTTTCGCCTTGGTCACCCCGGCAGCGATCGTGCCTACGCCAACCTCGGCAACTAACTTGACGCTAATGCGCGCCTCACGATTTGCATTCTTCAAATCATGAATCAACTGCGCAATATCTTCGATCGAATAAATATCGTGATGCGGCGGCGGACTTATTAGTCCCACGCCAGGGGTAGAGTGACGGATGCGTGCGATCTTCTCATCTACCTTGCCACCGGGAAGCTCCCCGCCCTCGCCTGGCTTGGCGCCTTGAGCAATCTTTATCTGCAGCTCATCGGCATTGGTTAGATACCATGCCGTGACTCCGAATCTTCCCGACGCTACCTGCTTGATGGCGGAGCGCTTGGAATCGCCATTCGCCATTACCTTGAAACGTTCCGGATCTTCACCACCTTCACCGGTATTCGATTTGCCCCCGATGCGGTTCATTGCAATAGCCAGGGATTCGTGGCTTTCTTCCGAGATCGAGCCGAAGCTCATCGCGCCGGTAGCAAAGCGTTTTACGATCTCGCTAGGGGGCTCAACTTCATCAATTGAGATCGCGTTCTTGGGATCGGAATTAAATTTTAGTAAGCCTCTAAATGTGCAGCGTCGTGTTGCATCCTCATTCGAAAATTTTGCGAATGCTGCATAGGCTTCTGCGCTGTTTGTTCTTGCGGCTACCTGCAAGTTTGCGATGGAGTTCGGATTCCACATATGGGCATCGCCACCGGAGCGCCAATGGAAATCTCCCGGATTTGGAAGTACCGGAATGCGATCGCTGTCGCGCTTGGGGAATCCGATTGCATGGCGACGTCTCTTTTCCTTCAAGAGAACGTCGAAATTGACGCCTTGTACGCGCGAGGCCGTGCCTGTAAAACAGCGATCGACGACTTCGTCTGCCAATCCAACTGCTTCAAAAATTTGAGCGCCCTTATAGGAGTGAAGAGTGGAGATACCCATCTTCGCCATCACTTTAAGCATGCCCTTTGCGACCCCTTTCTTGTAACCGGCAACCAGAGCATCTTCGTCGGCGAACATCGCGCCGAGAAAACCTTCCTGCTGTGCCTGCCAAAGGGCCTCGAAGGCAAGGTAGGGGTTGATCGCATCTGCGCCATAGCTGGTAAGCAGGCAATGGTGGTGTACTTCTCTGGCTTCGCCGGTTTCCATAACCAGGCCGATCTGAGTTCGCTTGCGCGCCTTGATCAGGTGTTGGTGCACAGTGCCACAGGCAACCAAAGCGCTTAGAGGAATGCGTGTGGCGGAGGTCAGGCGGTCGGAGAGTATGACGAAGGCAAAGCCATCATCAATCGCCGTTTCCGCTTCGCTACAGATTCGGCCCATGGCGGCCTCGAAACCGTTTTCCTCAGCACTATCAAAGGTCATATCGATCAGCTTCGTCTTCATGCCTCGATAGTCCATGTCTCGGATATCAGACAGCTGCTGATTGGACAGAATTGGATGATCGAGGCTGAGTCTATGAGCCTGCTCAGGCGTGGTCTGCAATAAGTTGCCTTCCGGGCCTATAAAACAGCGTAGCGACATCACAATCTCTTCACGAATCGAGTCGATAGGTGGGTTTGTTACCTGGGCAAACAGCTGTTTGAAATAGTCATAGATCATGCGCGGCTTGTCAGATAGGCAAGCAAGCGCGGAGTCATTTCCCATTGAGCCCAATGGGTCGCGCGACTCAGTAACCAGAGGAATTAACATGAACTGCATGGTCTCGGTGGTGTAACCGAAAGCCTGCATGCGCTGCGTGATGTTCTCGCTATCTAGAGAATGCGCGGCGCTGCCCTTGGCAATATGGTCAAGTGTAACTTTTTGTTCGCTAAGCCAGTCGCCGTAAGGTTTCTTGCCCGCAATTGCCAGCTTGACCTCTTCATCGGGAATCAGGCGGCCCTCTTCGAAGTCTAGCAAAAACATCTTGCCGGGCTGCAATCGGCCCTTGAGCTTTACATTCGCAGGATCAACCTTCACTACGCCTACTTCCGATGCCATGATGACTTTGTCATCGTGGGTAACATAATAGCGACTGGGGCGCAGACCGTTTCGGTCTAGAATTGCACCTATATAGTGTCCATCTGAGAAAACGATGGAAGCCGGACCATCCCATGGCTCCATCAGGGCTGAATGGTATTCATAGAAATCTTTCTTAACCGGGTCCATGTTGACGTCTGACTGCCAGGCCTCTGGAATCATCATCATTACCGAGGCGGGC
Source organism: Gammaproteobacteria bacterium (assembly GCA_029253585.1). Classification (GTDB taxonomy): domain Bacteria; phylum Pseudomonadota; class Gammaproteobacteria; order Pseudomonadales; family Pseudohongiellaceae; genus UBA9145. Next base: position 159,005 of record JAQWZF010000026.1, on the reverse strand, counting down.
AGAGAGCGACCCGAGAGCAGCATGAATTCCAATACGGAATCGAAGCTACCTGAGTCGGAGCAGTCATCATCGATAACAGGGAATACGTCTTTTAGGTTGTCGCCGAATACATCGGTCTTAGCCTTGCCCTGTCGTGCAACCATGGAATTCACGTTGCCGCGCAGAGTGTTGATCTCGCCATTGTGGCTCATGAATCGATTTGGCTGCGCGCGATCCCAAGAAGGGAAGGTATTGGTACTAAAGCGCGAGTGCACCATCGCCATATGGGTTTCGAAATCGGGGTTGGTCAGGTCGCCATAAAAAGGGAACAACTGGCCCGGTGTGAGCATGCCCTTATAGACGATGACCTTGGTAGAGAGACTGCAGGCATAAACTTGCTTTGCTTCGGTAAGCGATGGATCCAGACGCAGCCGATGGGTAAATCGCTTGCGAATTACATACAGCTTTCTTTCGAATTGTTCCTGCTCTAAGCCGGCCTCGGAAGCGACGAATAGTTGCTCGATTCTAGGCTGCGCCATAAGCGCGGCGGGCCCGACATCGGCCCCTTTAGCATCGATGGGAACTTCTCTCCAGCCGACGAGGCTTTGGCCTTCCTCAGCAATGATCTGGTTAATCATCTTGCGGCAGGTTTCTCTTTCCTCATCGACCTGAGGGAGAAAAATATTGCCTACGGCGAACTGACCCGCAGGGGGCAGATCGATGTCGAATTCGGTTTTGGCGACCTTGTGGAAAAAGCTGTTGGGCAGGGCCATCAAGATGCCCGCTCCGTCGCCGGTGTTTGCCTCGAAGCCGCAGCCTCCGCGATGGTCCATGCGGGAATTCAGGTGATAGGCGTCCAGCATGATCTGATGGCTGGGCTGACCCTTTATATTCGCAACGAATCCAACGCCGCAGGAATCTTTTTCCTTAGAGGGGTCATAGAGTCCTGTCTTTGCAGGATACCCAAACTTCAAAGGGATGCGATTTTCGTTGCTCATAGTCACTAGTTTCTCGTGCAGTAGTCGCTATTTAATTCTTTTCTTGTTCCGCAACTTCATCCCCTATCGAGACAGTGCCTCTCGGGTCAGAAGGTACTACGCTGCTGAATTTGTCTCGATAGGGCCTGACTATTCAATCAGTTTCCCTTTGTGCGGGCTGCTAAGCAATGCTTGGGCGCTGATATCAGCACTGCAGAAAGGGCCAAACACAATACCACTGCATCAGAATATGTCAAGATCGAGAGGGGCCTGTGATGGACAAAAATGGCAATACATTGTCATGTTGCTGGGTGAGTCGGCGTAGGCCGCATTCTGCTTATTGCCGTGGATTTCGACGATGTTGTGATAGTGGCTCGACAACTCCGTGCTAACAATGGCTAGATGGTGGCTAGGCCGGCAAAAACAGATAACGGAAGTCCGTTTGTGGGCTTAGCCACCATCGAGCCGGGCGGGGCATCATTTTCTGAAACGAAGATCACTGCATTGGCTTTGTAGATCCAATGAGGAGCTTTCTCTGCGAGGCCATAGGTAAATCCGCTGCAGAGACCAAAATACATGCGCTTCAAGAGTTTCACTTGCTTGATAAAAAGGAACAGGTGATTTACTCTAGCTGCGGTATCCTTTCAATCAGACGAATAATTTAAACGAACAATTCTCATTTAGATTTAGAAGCTAAAAATCATAATTCCTGTCCACATTACGGAGGCGAATGTAAATCGTGAATCCAAAACTAACCCGTAGACGCTTCATCAAAGGGGTAATCGCCTCTGGTGCAGTAGCCACTTCAACCACAATCTGGTACGCGGCCAATGGCCAGGCACGTCCAGCTGGTGCAGTTGAACGCATGATCAGAATAAATATCAATGGCCAGATGCGAAGCGTAGACGTTGCGCCTCAGGAAACACTGGCATCTACTCTACGTTACAAGCTAGGCCTGACTGGCACGAAACTAGGCTGTAATCGCGGCGAATGTGGCGCGTGTACTGTTCTGGTTGATGACATCCCTAGCTATGCTTGTTCAGTGTTGACTCACTCTGTAAAGAATAAGCGAGTCGAATCGGTAGAGGGTCTAGAGGCTGCAAATGGCGATCTTCATCCCGTACAGCAAGCTTTTGTGGATGAGCTTTCTCCACAGTGCGGTTATTGCACACCAGGTCAGGTTATGTCGGCAGTAGGTTTACTGCGTTCTAACCCCAACCCTAATCGAGAAGAAGCACGACAAGGCATGGCAGGTAACATATGCCGCTGTGGTTCTTATGACTCTTATCTCAATGGCGTCATGCGCGCAGCACAAATAGGATAATCATCATGGCATATAGGCTAATTGGCAAAGATTTTGTTCCACCAGATGTGCCTGGCAAGGTTACCGGTCGCATTAAGTACGCTGAAGACTATGCCCGCGATGGCATGGTTTACGCCCGTCTACTCACCAGCCCGGTGCCACATGGCCGAGTTGTCGCTATCGACGCTTCCGAGGCCCTGGCCATGGACGGTGTGTATGGCATTTTAACTGCTGACGACGTTTACCCGGATGGTGAGCCGCAAAGCACGGGTCTTAAAGTTTTAACGAATGAGCCTACTCTCATGGGTGAGCCTATTCTTGCTGTAGCGGCTAGAGATGAGATAACAGCCGAGAACGCGATTGCTGCAATCTCGCTAACAATCGAGAGACTGCCTTTTGTACTCGATCCTCTCGACAGTTTGCAAGAAGGAGGAGACAACGCCTACAACGGTGGCAATACCTTCATCTTCCGTCAGGGATTCGCGGAAGAAAAATGGACTGCCGATCAGGTAGCTAGCTTTAGAAGTGGTAACGAGCCCACTGCCGAGGCGCAGCAAAGTTGGGAATATGGCGATCTTGAGGCAGGTTTCGCTGCTTCTGACTTCGTTCACGAGACTACATTCAGCACGGCGGGTTATCCGCATATGTCAATGGAGCCTCGCAGCGCCATGGCCTATTGGGAGAATGGCAAGTGCTACCTTCACGGTACTTCGCAAAGCCTAAGCGCTATTGCCGAGCCAATGGCGGCAATCGTAGGCGTGCCTCTGGAAGATTTCGTCTTTATTAACGAAGCGACGGGTGGTGGTTTCGGTCAAAGAGCTCGTGCCGGAAGTATTCCAAGTATGGCGATACCAGCCAAGCTTTCGCAGAAGATTAACCGCCCGGTGATGATGCGTGTTTCGCGTGAAGAGGAATTCACTATCGGTGGCGCCAGGCAAGGCCTGCAAGGCTGGGTAAAAGTTGGATTCAAGCGCGACGGCAGTATGGCAGCAATGGATATGTACTGTGTCTCGGATAACGGCGGCAAGGGCGGTGGCGGCGACGCCAATTCCGCGGCAGCCGGCGTGAGTGCCCTTTATCAAACTGAGGCAATGCGTTTCCGCAACACCTCAATCGGCACCAATACAGGTCACCGCGGTGCACAGCGCGGCCCAGGTGAGAACCAGATCATGGCCATCATGGCGCCAATTATGGATAAGGCAGCTGAAGAGCTGGGTCTAGATAGATTAGAAATCCGTAAGCTTAACGCCGCACAAAATGGCGATGTAAGCGGGCCAAGAAGTACGCCTTTTACTAGTGCCTATATGCCTGAAGCCTTAGAGCAGGCCGCGACGCAGTTCGACTGGGAGGGCAAGAAAGGCCGTTCCAGACAAAAAAATGGCGCTAAGGTGCGCGGCCTCGGTATAGGCCAGGGCTATCACAATGCTGGACGCAGTGGCATGGACGGTTTGATTCGTCTAATGCCGAGCGGACGTCTACAGATACACAACGGAGTTGGTAACCTCGGTACCTATTCTTATGCTTCTACTTCTCGTGCAGCTGCGGAAGTGTTGATGATGGAATGGGAAAATTGTGATGTAGTAACGGGTCGCACCGACAGACATCTTCCGATCACATCACCCCAAGACGGTAGTAACTCAATCTTTACTAACACTCGAACCTGCTTCGGTGCAGCGCAAGATTTGTTAGCGAAGATGAAAGAAATTGCCGCGATGGATCTAGGTGGTGACCCAGCCGATTACGAAATTGATGGTTCCAGAATCTATCAAGTCGCAGACAACACAGCGGGTATGACCTATGCCGAAGTTGCTCAGCGCGGTATGGAGCTGGGTGGTAAATTTACTGGCGAAGCTGAACTGCCAGAAGAGTTAAATGCACTGACAGCGTTATCTGTGTCTCGACTTGCAGGCACCGGGCTGATGGGTATTTTTCACGATCCTCGCCACAACGATAATCCTCCTGGGTTCACAGTAACTTTTACTGAAATCGAGCTGGATAAAGAAACTGGAAAGTTTGAAATTCTCGACATGGTTACGGTTGCTGAGTGTGGAACAGTCGTTCATCCACAAGGACTTGCTAACCAATTAAGAGGAGGTGCAGTTTGGGGCATCGGTCTTTCGGTCTTAGAGAGACATCTATACGATCCGCAAAATGGTCTTCCAGCTAGCAGTGGCTACTGGCAGAGCAAAATACCAACCTATCTTGATACGCCGGCTCAAATTGGCACTGGCTGGGTGGATCTGCCGGATCCTGAAAACCCTGTGGGTGCTAGAGGAATTGGTGAGCCATCGATGGGCGCTGTATCGGCCGCACTTAACGCTGCAATCTCAGACGCACTTGGTGGACATTTGTTTGACACCGCGCCTGTGACTACAGACATGATCATTAACCATATAGCCGGAGTATCGGAAGAAGCGACTCCTTTGGCTCAGAATAATTTCAGAGGTTGATATGCCCGCTACATCACATGACGTAATGCCCGATATTGAACTTTATCAGCCCACTGATGAAGAAAATGCCTTGGAATTAGCAAGCACCCTAGGCGACGACGGTTGGATCGTTGGTGGCGGTCAGGATACTTACGGTTGGTTGAAAGACCGCAACAAGTCTCCTGCAGCCATGATCGAGATAGCTCAGATTGATGCCTGGAAGGGAGTGAAGGAAACTGCAGACGGTATAGAAATCGGCGCAGTAACTACACTGACAGATATTGCTAATCACCCTCTGGTGCAATCGAAGTTTAACCTTCTTGCAACAGCGGCAGGCAAGGTCGCTAGCCCGCAGATTCGCAATGTTGGAACCTTGGGTGGCAACTTAAATCAGGACGCGCGTTGCTGGTATTACCGCCGCGGACTCGATTGCTACCGCGCCGGTGGCAATATTTGTTATGCAGATTCTCCTGAAGGATTGAATCGTGAGCACGCTATCTTCGGAGCCAGCCGCTGTGTTGCGGTCAGCCCTTCAGATACTGCTCCTGCTCTAGTGGCTCTCGATGCCACTATGGTTGTAGCGAGTGCGAGTGGTGAGAGACTGATTCCTGCCCAGGATTTCTTCGTAGGCCCTAATCGTGACATCGTCAATATGACAGTGTTAAACGAAGGGGAGATTCTGACAGCAGTGCGCTTGCCCAACGAATGGGCGAATGCGGAGTTCTATTTCGAGAAAGTCGCTGACAGAAATGTCTGGGACTTCGCGCTAGTAAGCGTAGCGGCGGCTATTAAAGTCTCCGCTGGTGCAATCACAGACGCTCGCATCGTATGCGGTGCTGTTGAATGTACGCCTCGCCGTCTGGAAGCTGTCGAAAATGCTATTCGCGGACAACAGCGTTCGGAGCAATTGGCTGATCAGGTAGCAGCTATGGCCACCGATGGTGCAAGGCCGTTGAACTACAATCATTTCAAAGTGCCATTGATGGAAAATCTAGTTAAGAGAGCGATCCGAGGTTAATCCTCGGGTCAGCTCGAGTTAACTAAATAGATAGTAAATAAGAAATATAAGAAAAGAGGGTAGTACAGTGGGAGAAATTGTCCGCTATAAACGCGATGTTTGGGGTGAAGAGGTAATTCTTGGTGTTTCATGGGATTTGCTTTGGGTAGTTGCAGTTGCAGTTTTAGTTCTCCTTGCAGCTCACGCAATTATCATGGCTGCTCTAGCCAACAAGAAGATGGAGAAGGCTTCATCTGAAGGTCGACGAGTCTTGCGTCATGAGACTATTGACAGATTGTTCCATTGGGTTATGGCCGCAAGTATTTTGGTCCTAATTGCGACTGGCACGGCACCGATTCTTGGGCTGCGCATCGCATGGCTGAATATTCATTGGATCGCCGGCTTACTGCTAACCTTCGTAGTGGTGTTTCATATTATCCGCTCTCTCTTCTGGCAAGATTTCAAGTCGATGATTCTTGGGCCGAAGGACTTCGGCGAGCCATTTGATTCATCCAAGAAGCCAGGCAAATATACTTTCGAACAGAAAGGCATGCACTGGGCAGTAACCGTAGTTGTACTAGCGGTTATCGTGACTGGCGTATTGTTGTTCTTGCAGATCGATACTCCGTTCTGGGATCGAACTAATAGTATGCCGGAAGACCAGTTAGGTCTTATGTTCTTACTGCACGGTCTTTCTACTCTTGCGCTGATAGCTCTTGCGGCAACGCATATCTACTTCGCCTTGAGACCGGAAAAATTGTTCTATACGCGTTCTATGGTATCTGGTTGGATTTCGGAAGATGAGATGACGGCAAACCATGACACTAGTCTATGGTCTCCCAAGGAAGCCGATTAATTCTTTCGTATTGGTGTTTGATACGAATCCGAAAACTACAAATGAGTAAAACGCTGTGATAGAAGATGATATAGAAGCAATAGAGTCTGGCTACGAGTTCCTGTTGGCATTTGCCGCGCAGGGACGGCCAGCTCAGAATGAAACGGGGCCTGGTCCTCATGCCAGACCTACGATCGAAGGAATTGCGGGAGCGATGAGCAATATCGCGACTGCACTCTCAGACAGTAAAGATGACTTCGAAAGAGTCATTGCAAATGATTGCAAAAATGCAGGGGCCGCTCTGGCATTTATTCTCGCTCAAGATAAGATAGGGTCGGAGATTGTGGACAACCTGAATGCGTCCATTCATCTGCGGGCCGTGCTGACGGATTTATTTCTGTACAGCGAAGCATTGAAGCCATTAGATACTGGCGAAGCAGCGGCCCCAAGTGCAGCGGGCGGTGTTGAGACCTACGACGCAAGCCAGAAGTAAAACCACATCGTTCTGAAGTCGCTCTATGGGTCTTCAGGCTGATGACTAGCAAAAACGGAATCGGACTAGCTCTTGTTCCGTTTTTTGTTTTTTACCTATGAACAATAAGGCGAGGAGCCTGTGACAGACATGATCAAATGGCCAGCAAGGATTAAATTGGCGCAGTTGCCTACACCTCTTACGAAGTTGGAGAAATTTTCCCAGCGCTTCGAAGACACCACCGTGTGGGTCAAGCGCGACGAACTCACCGGCACGGAAGTCTCGGGAAACAAGATTCGCAAACTGGAGTTCTGTATCGCCGAAGCGCAGAAACAATCTTGTGACACATTAATTACCTGCGGCGGAATCCAATCGAATCATTGCCGAGCTACGGCGATACTAGGGGCTCGGCTGGGTATGAAGGTACATCTGATCTTGCGTGGCGAGAAACCCCGGATGCCTGAGGGTAATCTATTGATGGACTACCTCAGCGGTGCAGAAATTACCTATTTGAATCAGAGTGAATGGGGTGGTCATGAAGATCTGGCCGCAGAGCTGCAGGCGTCTTACCGGTCTCAAGGCCGAAAGGCCTTCTTTACCCCAGTTGGGGCAAGCGACGAAGTTGGTCTATGGGGTTATATAAAGGCGAGCGAAGAATTGCAGCAGGATTTTAGCGAACTTGGCATGGAGCCTGAGTACATCGTTACCGCCACGGGCTCCGGGGGTACCCAGGCTGGGCTGATCGTGGGTACGCAGATGCTGGGAATGAGGAGTCAGGTGGCGGCCTTTAACGTAAGCGACGACGCGGCCTACTTCGACAGGAAAATACGCGACGATGTGACGCTCTGGAAGCAACGATACAATCAACAGTTCGATCAGGACGCGATGACGATAAAGACCGTAGAAGGCTATCTGGGCGCAGGCTATGGAATAGCAGGGCCAGAAATCTTTGATATTATTTTCGAGCTAGGTCGCACCGAAGGCCTTTTTCTAGACCCAGTCTATACAGGAAAAGCCTTTCATGGCATGGTAGCCGAGCTACTTGAGGGTGAATCGGGGCAACTATCTGGCGCTAAAAACGTAGTTTTCATCCACACCGGCGGCCTGTTTGGTGTATTCCCCCAACAGCAGAATTTTCGATTTGAATAGGGTGTGATAGGCGAGGCGAAACCTGCTTATTAGTTTTTGCAATTGGAATTGGACTCATTATGAATAAGATCAATCGGCCTCAGTTTGTAAAGACCTTGATCGCGACTGCTTTCATTTTCCCCAGTGTTTCGGGCATCTCTGTTCTTGCACAACCGCAGGATGGCACGGCCGGCGCGAGCTATTCATCGGCTGCACCTGATGGCGTGGCGGCGGCTAGTTATTCGGTACCTGAGCCTGCCACCGAGATTATGGCAGGCAACAACGAAGAGTTGCTGCTTGCTAATACCCAGATGCTGGTTGAGGGCAGTTTGCGCTCGGGAGAAGGCTACTTCAGTGCCGACGGCGAGCGCTTTATTTATCAGAGCGAGACTACCGGCGATAACCCTTTCTATCAGATCTATGTAATGGACCTGAATAGTGGGAGTTCGCGTAAAGTCTCCCCCGGTATTGGGCTTACCACTTGCGCCTGGATTCATCCAACTCAAGATCTGGTCATGTTTTCCTCTACTCACGAAGACTCGGATGCGCGGGCCAAGCAGGCAGAGGAAATCGCAATACGAGAAAGTGGTGTTAGCCGGCCATACGGATGGGACTATGATCGTCACTACGATATCTATCAGGCCGACAGCAATGGTAATGATCTGGTTAATCTCACCAATAGCGACGGCTACGATGCAGAAGGCTCTTACTCTGCCGATGGCAGCCAGATTCTATTCGCATCCAATCGCGAGGCCTATCAGAGAAACTTAAGTCAGGCGGAGCAGAAACTCTTTGACGACGATGCATCGTATTTCATGGACCTCTACCTGATGGATGCCGACGGTTCCAATGTCAGACAGATAACCCATTCGCCGGGTTACGACGGAGGCCCCTTCTTCAGTCCAGACAATAGCAAGGTCGTCTGGCGCCGCTTCAATCCGGACGGTAACAGCGCCGAGATCTGGACGATGAATGTCGATGGCAGCGGTCAACGGCAGTTAACGGCAGATGCCATGGTTTCCTGGGGCCCTTACTATCACCCCAGCGGTGACTACATCATCTACTCCAGCAATATATTGGGTAATGCTAATTTCGAACTATTTATGATTGATCCCGAAGGTAGCAATCCTCCGGTTCGTGTTACCAATACAGCAGGGACGGATATTCTCCCGGTTTTCTCGCCAGATGGTAACAAGTTAGCTTGGAGTACTACGCGCACGGCGGATGGTACTTCGCAGATTCATATGGGTGATTGGAATCATCAACAGGCGTTGGAGTTATTGGGACTATAATTGTAGTCACGATGATTGAGTACTGAACAGGAATGGCGAACGGTATTGCAATGAGAGAGCTGCTTCGAATAGTCATTGTCAGTGCGATCCTGTGGGTTGCAATCTCGGCGCAGGTCGGCTGGGTGTCGGCGCAGAGTATTGATAGCACTGCTAGCTTTGATAATCAGGGCGGTGAACCGGCGCTCGTTCATCACAGCCTCATTGTAGTCCTCGATCCGCAGAATCAATCGGTCTCCGTGGAAGACACCGTTACCGTGCCGGATTCCATGTTAGGAAATCCGCTTACTTTTTCACTGAACAGTAATCTTCGCATAAGCAATAATCCCCGGCGTCTCCAAGCCCTTGCAGCGGATCCGGCCGCTACCGTTGCCGGAATCAATAATACCGGTGGCTTAGCCGCCGCTACGACTCAGTATAGTCTCAGCCCACCCAGGCGAAACTCCAGTACTGTCCTTCTAAGTTATAGCGGAACAATCTTCGATACCGCCGAACAAACCAGTGCCGAATACGCTCAGAGCTTCGCCGAGAGTTCCGGCATTATCAGTGAACAGGGTGTCTACCTAAATAAAGGCAGTGCCTGGGTTCCCGATTTTGGAGGGGACCTTATCAGTTTCGACCTGAGGGTAGAGTTCGCAGCCTCTGCCGGTAGTTGGACGGCCGTGAGTCAGGGAGATCGCCTGGAGAGCAACGGCTGGCGTAGCGATCAACCGATGGAAGAAGTCTATCTGATCGCGGCCGATTTCACCGAATACTCGCAACAGGCGGATGATGTTGAGGTGCTTGCCTATCTGCGTAGCCCAGATCCGAATCTTGCAACAAAGTACATGGACGCCACTGGGCGTTATCTGGCTCTCTATGAACCGCTGCTTGGTGACTATCCCTACAGCAAATTCGCACTGATTGAGAACTTCTGGGAGACGGGGTACGGCATGCCTTCGTTTACTCTTCTGGGTGAGCAGGTCATTCGTTTCCCCTTTATCCTCGAATCATCATATCCCCATGAGATTCTGCACAACTGGTGGGGCAATGGTGTCTATCCTGACTATGAAACCGGTAATTGGAGCGAAGGCTTAACAGCCTATCTTGCGGATCATCTCTTTCAGGAGATGGATGGTTTGGGGCATGAGTATCGCAAGGAGATGTTGGCTAGATACAAGAACTATGTGGCCGAAGACGTAGATTTTCCGCTATCTCAATTCACCTCGCGTAACTCCGCTGCCTCTCAGGCTGTTGGCTACGGCAAGACCCTTATGCTCTGGCATATGCTGCGAATTCAATTGGGCGATGAACTCTTTCTTACAGGCTTACGCCAGTTCTACCAAGACTATAAGTTCAAGCGTGCCACTTTCGAAGATATCTCCATGCATTTCTCCGAGCTCAGTGGTTTTGATCTCAGCGGCTTCTTCAATCAATGGGTGGATCGTGTCGGAGCGCCCGAACTATCTATTTCGGTCGAAGAGGTCATTGGCAATAGAGCGAGAATCATGTTTGCGCAGATTCAGCCAGAAGACCCCTATATGCTTAGGGTGCCAGTTGCCCTTTATTACGAAGGAAGCGACACGCCAACAATATATGATATCGATATCAGTCAGAGACTCGAAGGGGTAATGGCCGATAATTACGATCAACTGCGCGCGGTACTTGTCGATCCATTCTTCGATGTTTTTCGCACACTGGACCGAGAGGAGACACCTCCGACGATTGGTGAATTGTTCGGAGCCGAGCGGATTAGCTTCGTAGTGCCGCAGTCGAATAGGCAGCACTGGATACGCATGGTCGAGTCCTTCGCCACCGGCGTAGATGCACAAATAATTAATGTTGAAGATATCACCGAACTCCCTCAGGACCGATCGGTTTGGGTGTTGGGTCGTGACAATGCATTTGCTCAGACGGTTTTCGATGCCAGTAGTGTCTACGGTGTGCAGACGAGCCCATCCTCACTCATCATGTCAGGTAGCGATGTCGAGTTTGAGAATCGGAGCAGCGTTCTAGTCGCTCGCCATCCTGCAAATGCCGAGCTCGCCCTGGGCTTCATTGACGTGGATCAGATGATCGCCATGCCAGGAATGATCGAGAAGCTGCCGCACTACGGCAAATATTCGTTCTTGAGTTTCCTGGGTGCCGAGCCTAGCAATGATGTGAAAGGAGTTTGGTCAAGCCCCGAGTCACCAATGCAATGGCTGAAACCGGATCTTCAGGTTGCCATCGATTTCGAGAATTTGCCGACAATGGAACCGCTTGCAGTACTTCCTTCAAAATATATGCCAGACCAATTACGTCGACACGCCACGCAGTTATCCTCTGCGGATATGGAGGGCAGAGGGCTAGGGAGCGAGGGCATCGATAAGGCGGCACAGTATATAGCGGAGCAACTTCGAGCGGCGGGATTGCAAACGCTGAACGGGACCTATATTCACGAATGGAGCCAGAGCATCGCCGGTAGAGGTAACGTCTCTATGGCTAATATTATTGGAATGATCCCCGGCGTGAACCGTTCCCTAAGTAATCGCCCTGTGATTATCGGTGCTCACTATGATCACCTCGGAATGGATATTGAATCTGGGCGACACTATCCGGGAGCCGATGACAACGCAGCCGGTATCGCCGCAATGATTGAGGTTGCCAGGCAGCTCTCGCGAGCCTTTACACCACAAAGGCCGATTCTGTTCGTTGCCTTCAGCGGGGAAGAGTCTGGTCTGTTAGGCTCGCAGCACTTTGTGAACGACCCGCCAGCGGGCTTCACCGCTGCAGACTTCTACGCAATGATAAATCTCGATGCTGTAGGCCGTCTCGACGGGCGAGATCTTCAGGTCTTCGCAACCGATAGCGCCTACGAGTGGCCGTTCATGGCACAGGGAATAGGCTTCACCATTGGTGTAAATTCCACCTTTCCCCCTAATACCATAGCAAGCAGTGACCACGTGAGTTTCCTCAATGCTGGCATACCTGCGATTCATCTCTTTAGTGGCGTACACGCCGACTATCACCAGGTAAGCGACAGCGCCGACAAGCTCGATCTAAATGGCATGTCGGATATCGCGCTTTGGCTGGAAGAGGCGGTCGTATACCTTGCTGATAATACTGAACCCTTGCGGGTTACTCTCGCCGGTGCTCCGGTGCAGGTACAAAGCACTACCGCCGTTGATGGAGAAAGGGCCGCGAGCCTGGGTACAGTGCCAGACTTCGCCTTTGCCGGCCCCGGAGTTCGACTTAGCGCTGTAACCCCCGGTGGTGCGGCCGATTTGGCTGGGGTGCGCGCAGGTGATGTTCTGTTGAACTACAACGAGCAGCCCGTGAACGATCTGCAAGCCTACTCCAATCTGCTACGCCAGTCGGCACCTGGAGATGCCGTGAGCTTGGACATCCGTCGAGATGTACAGTCACTGGTTCTTGAGGTTCTCTTGCAGGCTCGCTAGTTTCTGATCTCACTTCGCACATCTAACTCAGTGCGCCAAAAAGGAAGGCGGCAAAGAGGCAGAGCAGCGACACCGTGATCAGGTGGCGATTCATGCTCGACTTCTTCGAAGCCCACTCATATCTCTCCTCCTCAACAAATAGACAATTCTGACCCTTCTTAAACAATTTCACCTGATGCTCCTTAGGTATTGATAATGGATTAGCGTGTATTACAACCCAGCAATCTGACAAGCGATGGGCCGAATAAAGGCAATCTACGGGGCAATAATGACGAAATATGGCGGACGCTGTACTGCTTGGCCGATATAGCAAAAGGGCAGTCAGTTCATTGCCAAACGAAGTTTGTAACTATTTGTTTCTATTTAGTAATTCAGCAAAACTATTGCGATATAGTACGAATCTAAGGATTAGTGCTTAACCGAGATCTAGTAGGTCTCAGCGATAAAGAGCCACACTAGGGTACAGAAATGACAAAGTTTTGCCTCCGCGTTAGTCTTTGCCTCCTGTCTTCCCTGTTTGCCTTGCCGCTACTGGCGCAGCAGTCACTGCCCCAGCTCACTCGAATCGATGAGAGCGATGCAAATATCACGCTAGATGGTTTTGTCGACGAGGCGGTCTGGGAAAATCTTCCAGTAGTTGATGGCATGAGAGTTATCAACCCAGATACCTTGGCGGAAACACCCTACGAGACACACGTTCGTATGTTCTATACGGAGCGAGGCATCTATATTTCTTCTATCAATTATCAGCCAGCCGAGACTCTGGTGGCGCGCATGACCTCGCGAGACACGCAGTTGGATCGCGATGGTTTCGTGGTCGGAATCGATGCCTCCGGTGGCGGTCTGTATGGCTATTTCCTGCGCATAAATCTTGGCGATTCCATGACCGACGCGTCTCTGCTTCCCGAGCGTCAGATGAACATGCAGTGGGATGGATCTTGGAACGGTCGCACTCAGGCACTAGATGACGGCTGGAGTGTCGAGTACTTCGTGCCCTGGTCCATGATGCCCCTGCCGCAAGTCGATGACGTAAGGCAGATCGGGTTTTATTTCGAAAGGCAGGTGGGTCACCTCGGTGGCGAGGCCTGGTCTAATCCCGCGCTTCCGCGTACCGTGAATCAGTATCTCTCTGCCTTCGATAAGTATGAGCTCAGAGACATCGAGCCACGCAGACAACTAACCTATTACCCGTTTGCATCGACCGTAGTCGATAATGTAAGAAACGAAACACAATTCAAGGTTGGTTCAGAAATATTCTGGCGCCCCACATCAAACACACTCCTGTCGGCAACACTGAATCCGGATTTTGGAAATGTAGAGTCCGACGATGTGGTGGTCAATCTGACAGCCTTCGAAGTATTTTTCCCTGAACGAAGGTCCTTCTTTCTCGAAGGCCAGGATATCTTTAACACCTCACCGAGGACCTCGGGTCGCGGTGGTCCAGGGGGCCCAGTTTCTCTATTGAATACACGCCGCATCGGCGGCGCGGCTATTTACGATGTGCCTGGCGATGTAGATGTTGTTCCCACTGATTTAAGCATGCCCACCGAGTTGTTAGGCGCAGTAAAGTTCACGGGCCAGAACGGCAGTTGGCGTTACGGTACGCTGCTTGCCTCTGAAGACGATAGTGAGATTAGAGGCGAACTAGACGACGGCACTAGGGTCCACCTTCAGGCGCAGGGAAGAGACTTTACCATAGCTAGAGTGTTATATGAAAATACCGGAGCGGGTGGTCGTCGTGCGCTAGGTTGGATGGGTACCAGTATTTCACATCCTGAGATCGACGCTACCGTGAATGCGATAGACGCACACTATTTTTCGGCTGACAATCGCTGGGTGGTAGATGCGCAGCTTATGCATAGCGATGTAGAAGGCGTCACTGGGGCTGGTGGATTTGCCGACGTTAGCTATCGTCCCAGAAGAGGCGTGCAGCATACTCTGCGCTCAACCTATATTGACGATACACTGGATATCAATGACCTTGGATTCTTGACCCGGAATGATCAGATGAATATGGACTATAGCTACTCAAGAACCGAGTCGAATATTCCGGGGCTGCGTGGGCGCGATACGAGTGTCTTCTTCACCAATCAGTGGAACACACAGGGTCAGCCAGTGCGAATGGGGCTGTTTTTCAACCGGGGGTACAACTTCTTAAACAACAACCAACTCAATTACAGTTTTCGCTATTTCCCTGAGCGTATTGACGACAGACTGGGTCGCGGCACTGGCGATTTCCGGATAACAGGGCGATGGGGTGCAAATCTCGGTTACAGCACCAACCGAGCAGAAGCTATTTCCTATAACGTGAATTTAAATCTCGATCAGGATGAGCTGGGGCCGACGCGAACTCAGGGTTCCGCAGGCATCGTGTGGCGTGCCAATGACAGATTCTCTACCGATATTTCGCTTAACTATACCGACAGAGAAGCGTTGCTTGTTCACCGTGGTGGGGGCAATTACACCAGCTTTGAATCCCACCAATGGGCACCGCGAGTTGAGACAAACTATTTCATCTCTGCCAAGCAGCAGTTGCGCTTCACTGCACAGTGGACAGCCCTGAAGGCCTTCGAAGATCGTTTCTGGCAGGTTAATCCGAATCGTCGAGACTTCCTGCAGCCGGTTGCGAATCCAGATTCGACGCCTGATGACTTTGTTATTAGCCGGCTCACATTTCAGGCGAGATATCGTTGGGAGATCGCTCCTTTATCTGACCTGTTCATTGTATATACTCGGGGGAGCAATCTACCAAGAGACAGCTTCGATACATTTCCGACTCTTCTCGAGCAGTCATGGAACGACAGGATTGTCGATACAATAGCGATCAAGCTGCGCTATCGATTAGGCTCATAGGCAGCAACTAATTTTTCTATTGTCGTATTCTCGGTGCGCTTGCTACTATAAGTGGCAGGGTTTGTCGCTTAGACTTGCGACCTCTCATTCATCGCCCAGAGGCCATGGATTTTTTTTGCTGGCACAGAGGTAATTCTAATGCCCTTTCTTCGTTTCAGATTTAACCTCACAAAGACTATCGGTCTACTACTTATGACAGCAACACTATCCGCTCAGGCACAGGCTCTGAAAGTCGTTATCGCTCACCGCGGAGCCAGTGGCTACATGCCGGAGCATACGCTGCAGGCGAAGGCCATGGCCTATGCCATGGGTGCGGATTTCATCGAGCAAGATGTAGTGATGACCAGCGATGATCAGCTTATCGTTTTGCACGATATCACCCTGGACAGGACTACCGATGTCGCCGAACGCTTCCCCGATCGCGTGCGCGAAGACGGTCGATACTACGCTATTGACTTTACTCTGGCAGAGATACGACAGCTGCAGGCCAGTGAAGGCTTCAAGATCGAGGATGGCGAGAAGCAGCAGGATTACACGGAGCGTTTCCCGATGGGAAAATCCACTTTCAGTGTGCCAACTTTGTCCGAAGAGATTGAACTAATACAGGGGCTAAATAAATCTACTGGAAAGAACATAGGGGTCTATCCTGAAATAAAATCACCCGAGTTTCACCGCGAGGCAGGCAAAGATATCAGCACCGCTGTGGTAAAGATGCTTAAGTCTTATGGCTACACCAGCAAGCAGGACAAAATATTTCTGCAGACCTTTAGCTTTGAAGAGTTACAGATTATCCATGAACAGATTCTGCCCGCAGAAGGTATCGAACTGAATCTAGTGCAATTGATCAGCGGGGTTTCCGCCTATCCCTGGATGTTCGAAGAAGACGGCATGGAGAAGTTATCGGTCTTCGCCGATGGGGTTGGCCCGGATAAAGGCCTAGTGGTTTCCAGAAGTTCGCAGGAGACAAGCCTGCAGGTGACTGAATTCGTCGCCAGGGCTCATGCGGCCGGCATGCAAGTTCATCCCTACACCTACCGCCTGGATCCGGGGCAGGTGCCAGCCTATGCGGATAGTTTCGAAGACCTGCTGGAGATTCACTATTTTCGCGCGAATGTCGACGGAGTGTTCACCGATTTTCCTGATCGGGCAGTGGATTTTCTACGCAACAGATAGAGTCCTGCGCTAGAAGTTGTAGCGAAGCCCCAGGAACGTAGCCTTGGGCGCGCCAGCTCCTAGGAATACCGGATTCGTTAGATCCTCAATGATAGGCACCTCCAATTCGGCTGGCTCTTCCCCCAGTAAGCCAAAACTCTCGTATTCTCTGTCGAAGAGATTATCTATCTTCGCGAATATCTCGAGCTTCTCGTTTACGCTATACCGGGCGCGCAGGCTCACCATGGTATAGCCGGAAACTTCGTCCAGCTGATTGGATTCATCGCCACGCAACACCTGATTACCATTGCTGAGTATGTCCAGACCAAGGCTAAGGCCGCCAGTAAACTGGTAATCGCTGGATAGCTTAAATTGATGCTGCGGAATGCCGGGAATACGATCGCCGGAGCGTACACTAATCTCACCCTCATCGTCGGCGAATGCGTGGTTGGGGCTCAATGCCTGAAAACTGTCTTCGAAAGTTGCCTCGATGAAGCTGTAGGCCATCAACCAGCTAAAAGCCTGCCATTGTCCCTGTAGGCTAGATTCGATGCCCGCTCTTCGCGTCTGGTCTACATTGGCGAAGAGGCCAGTGGAGCGGCCTGTGGTCTGAAACAGGATGTCGTCCTTATTCAAGGTATGAAACAGCCCCAGAGAATAACCGACCTCACCGAGAAAACCGCGTGATCCCAATTCGAAACTCTTGGCGATCACGTCATCCAGTGGTGGGTCAGCCAGGAAGGCATTCGGCAGACGACACTCCAGATCGACATCGGCTGGGTCTTCTCCGGCTTCGATGGCAAAGGCTACCGCAAGGTCGAAAACTCCCTCGTTACAGGCAAGCTCGATAGGCGTAGGCGCGCGGGAAGATTCACTATAAGACGCATACAGGCTATGACTATCACTCGCCTGCCAGGTTAGGCCCAGTGATGGATTAACTCTGGAAAAATTATGGTCGCCGTTAAGCTCGGGCCGCATGCCAGACCTGTCGCGCAGTACAACGTCGGTATAATTGCCTCGGGCAGATAGCGTCAAGGCTACGGTTTCGCTCAAGTTCATGGTGTTTGTAATGTAGAGACTACTGGATTCTGTTTCGGTATTGATAGAAGTGGCTTCGCTATCGACAAATGTGCCGGTGCCCAAGCCTAGCGTGAGTCTGGAAATTGGATCGAGATTGGCAAGCTCCAGAACCGCTTCGAAATTAGATTCGCCCCGGTAGTAGGCACCCCCCGCAATGACCTGAGAATCGTAGCCCAGGAAATTGCCTCTCACGGTCCATTGGAAATCGGCGCCTATACTTTCCTGACTTCTGTCACTCAGGTTATTTATAGCCTGATCGGAAAGCACGCCTGTACCCGATAGATCATCTGCAAAATTTTCAAGATTAAATTCGTCGTCCGATCCCATCATCGCAGCGGTTTGATTCAGAAATGCTTCGAGGGCATCACTATCGGCAAATTGATTCTCACAGATGTCGTCGTCATCGAGGCCGAGCTCTTCGAGATCGTCGCCTTCGATACCGTCCAGTAGTTGCGGCATGCCACCAAGGCTGCACACCGCAAATTCTGAACCGTCACCGTTAAATGAATTTGTCTTATTCTTTCGATAGAAGAAATTCCCACCGAAATTAATATCGCTACTCACGTCATGCTGATAGTCGAAGCTGATCATCTGCATGTCGTTCTCGGTAATGTCAGGCCCAGTGAAAATAGCCTCTCTATCCAGGGCCAGTAGCTCAGTTGGTGCCGCTCCATTACCTATTAGCTCAGATTGACCGTATTGGTAATTAAGATTGAGGCGAGTGGACTGGTCGCGCCAGCCTACACTGCCATAAAAATTCAATGCATCGGACTCAGACTGGTCGCGCCAGCCATCTTCCTGAAAACTTTCCAGGTTCGCATAGTAGGCCAAAGAGCCGTTGTTGCCGCCTGTTTCGATATTTGCCGTCGTGCGACCAAAGGATCCAGAGCTTACTTCAACGCTAGTTCCCTCTGAGCTGAAGCCATCTTTCATATCGATTACCAGCGAGCCACCAAGACTGTTCAGTCCGAACAATGGATTTGCTCCGCCGGATAGGGTGATGCTTTGCACCGCGGACTGCGGTAGCAGGTCCCAGTTCACCGCATCGCCAAGCGGCTCATTGATGCGGGCGCCGTTCTGATAGACAGCCAGTCCCTGCGCCAAGCCAAGCAGAGGTGAGGCGGTAAAGCCTCGGTATTGCAGGTCAGGTTGCATTGGATTGTTCTGTGCATCGTTTAGCGAAACGCTGGTGAAGCTTTGTCGAAGAAAGTCTGAGATATTCAACGGGTTTGCATTCTCTATGTCGGACGCGTTGCGATTCTGCACGGGGAAGGGGATTTTGGATTTATCGAGGCCCGCCCCAGAGGGGATCACCCCAATAACTAAAACTTCTTCCGCGTCTTGGGCATGAGCCATCTGGGCTCCAGCTTGTAAAACTGCAAAGAGAGATATGGAGATCAAGAGCCTGCTGTGCATAGCTATCCTGTATTGCTTAACTAAGTTTTAATTAGATGCGGAGTATAGCAGAAGCCAAGTCAACACTTCAGCTCACCCGGGGATTTGATACACTGTGGGCTAACGAGAATCAGGTGGGTGGAGCAAAGATGGCAACTATTTTAATTACCGGAACTAACCGCGGAATCGGATTGGAATTCACCAAGCAGTTTCTGCAACGAGGAGATCGCGTAATAGCGACCTGCCGAGACCTAGACGCCGCAGATGCCTTGCGCGAGCTTCAGGACAAGTTTGATGGCTTGCAGCTTATGCAGTTAGACGTTGCCTCTACCGATTCGATGCGTGAGTTTGTGCAGAAGCTAGACGGCACGGCAGTCGATGTCTTTATCAACAATGCTGGTGTCTACGGGCCTGCTAACCTCAAATTTGGTGAGATCGATGGGCAGGTTTGGGCATCGGTTCTACAGGTAAATTCCATCGCACCTCTTATCCTAAGTCAGATGCTCATGCCGAACCTGCGTGCGGGTAAAGACAAGAAGATGGTGTATCTCACCTCGAAGATGGGGTCTATCGCTGACAATAGTGGAGGCGGGTCCTATATCTATCGTAGTTCCAAGACCGCGTTGAATAGTGCAGTCAAAAGCTTGGCCATAGACTTGGCTTCAGAAGGCTTCATCGCGGCGGTCCTGCATCCCGGCTGGGTGCAAACCGACATGGGTGGGCCGAATGCCTTGATAGATACCAAGACCAGTGTCGCTGGCATGATGAAGGTAATCGAAGGGCTCAGCTCAGAACGCTCTGGGAACTTTTACAATTACGATGGCAGTGTCATCCCCTGGTAGCTTTGCAAAACTAACTGTGGCGCACGGCTTTGCGCTTAGCACCGCGGTAGTAAACATGGTAGAGTAAGGTCCCTTTTTTGAGTCGACCTTTTACTTTGGTCGACTATTGAGTCGCCAAACTCCAGCCGGCATTGAATATTTGATGAGTCTCCACAAATCTCGCTACACCCTCCAGATCTTGATCCTGTTTGTCTCTTTTCTATCGAGTCAGAATGCAGCCGCACACGGCGGCGTCGCCTTCGAGGACGACCTCTGTGTGATAAATATAGATTTCTTGCAGGCACACTTCACCGTGTTCCAGCCGGAAACCAGAGAATCGGATGAATTCTGTGAAGATATTCCCGATGTCGCACGCTCCGTATTCGTCATGGAGTACCTGCACAGCCTGCTACCGGAGATGGCCATCGATTTCCGTATCGTTCGTGACATTAATGAGGTTGGCAGATATGCGACTCTCGACGATGTGCTGGCTATCGACGACCTCGAGGCAGCAACCGTCTACTATGAGCCGCCACGAATCGAGCCCGGTGGCTTCTATACGGCAAGCTATGAGTTCGACGCCGAGGGCACCTATATAGGCGTTGTCACGGCGGATCATCCAACGGAAGATCGGTACTACACGGCCGTATTCTATTTTCAGGTCGGCGGCCCCGATTATGGCACCCTGCCTCTATTCCTCGCGCTTCTCTTGGTATTACAGACCGGCTATTGGCTCAGCAATGGTGGTTGGGAACGACGTAAACAACGACTCGCCGCCAAGAATCAAGCCTCACAGTAGCTCGTCGACCCGACAACGCAATCAATCACAGACTTGCACTGTCGATTTCAAAGTTTTAGTGTGTTGCTAATACGCCGATATAATTAGGTGTAAACGCTCTATTGTTGTTTCTTGTTCGTGTTCCTGGTTTTGGTCGATTATCGTAGGGTGACTCTACGTGAATGCTAAGATTTTAAGGTTAAACAAAGCAGGTGTCCCGGTAAGTTGGCTTAGCAGAGAAGAGACTGCAACTCTGCTGGTTAAAGACCTCGTCGTCTGGTCATTGGGAAATACCGTCTTCGAGATGCGAGGGGGCTATAATCGCAGCGGCAAGCAATCCGTCTTGCGTCTGCCCAGCATCGTGGCCTGTGCAGGAAAGGTTCACGCAGAAGGGTTCAACCCACCCCTGGAAAACAAATTTCTATTTCGCCGCGACAAAAATATCTGTCTCTACTGTGGTGGCCAATTTGCTGTCAACGATCTCTCTCGAGATCATGTTCAGCCACTCTCCAGGGGAGGCATCGATGTCTGGACCAATGTCGTTACATCCTGTCGACGTTGTAATAATCGAAAAGCCGACCGTTCGCCAGAACAAGCAAATATGGAGCTTCTGGCCATACCCTTCGTGCCGAATCAGTATGAGTTCCTCTATCTGTCCAATCACAACGTGCTCGCCGACCAGATGGAATTTCTAAGCCCGCGTTTCTCGCGACACATACAACTATCCTGACTCCACTTTCTATCTTGCATTAGTGATTGCTTTGCAGCGCCAATAGCATTAAGTTTTCCAGTTACAATTTTGGCTTCGCTCTGATTCGAGAGATTCACTCTATGCACCTATTTAAAAAGCCGCAATATACAGCCAGACTCAAGATGGCTGTTCTCCTGTGTTGCGTCCTCACCAGTTGTCAGGCAGTCGACGCCCAGCGGGGCCTCTTCAGTTTTGAAAGAATATCGCTTGATGAGAATTTCCCGGGGGGCTATGGAGTAGAGCTGGCCGACATTGATGGGGATTCCCTGCTAGATGTTGTTGCACTTTCCACCAATCCTGCGCAGTTTGTCTGGTATAAAAATCCGGGCTGGGAAAAATACAGTATCAGCACTGTTGCCGCCGCTAATATCGATGCGTCGCCTAATGACATAGATGGCGATGGTGATATCGATCTGGTTCTGGCTAGTGGCTTCAGTCTTGGTAATTCCACCGAGGGCGGATTGATGCATTGGTTGGAGAATCCGGGTAACCCAACCCAGAGTCAGCAATGGCAGATGCACTCCATAGGCCAGGTTCCTACAACGCATCGAGTTAAGTGGGGCGATATCAATGGAGACGGAACAGACGAATTGCTTAGCCTTCCAATTATAGGTGTCGGAGCCAGCGCACCGGACTATAGTGTTAAGGTCTCTCTTAGAGCCTATCAGATACCAAAGGATCCGAAGAAAGGATCATGGCCCAGTGTAGTCCTGGACCAGTCACTGCAGATGTCACATGGTCTGAGCATCGCAGACTGGGATGATGATGGCCGCGACGACATTCTGACCGCCAGCTTCTATGGTGTGCATCTCATTCAGCTAGCGAGCAGGGGGCAGGCAGTAGCCAAACAATATTTGGCAATGGGCAATCAAGAGAGTGAGCGGCCCGCCATTGGCTCTAGTGAAATAGGCATAGGCAAGGTCGATATAGCTTCATCAAATACGCTGGGCAGGCGTTTCCTCGCAACTATCGAACCCTGGCATGGCAATGAAGTTGTTGTATACACAGCGGGCAATAATAAAAATGCTCTGTGGAATCGAGAGGTGATTGCCGATGACCTATCCAGCGGTCATGCGCTGCAGATCGTAGATCTGGACAACGATGGTAACGATGAAATCGTTGCCGGCGGTCGCTCGGAGCCCTTCCAGCTATTTATATTCCACTTCGATGACAGCGAACAGAAATGGCAGCGCAGCGAGCTGGATGCCGGTGGTATTGCCGTGTCTGGGCTTGCAATTGGAGATATTAATGCAGATGGATTCAAGGATATAATTGGCATCGGCAGTAGTTCTCAGAATGTAGTCTATTATCGAAATCCAGGAAATTAGCGAGTAACTAGTTTTCGAAATTTTGAGAGTAAGAAGTTAGATTTAGCCTGTTGTAGTAACTTCCAGTAATAAATATTTCTGCACCCTTTCGCGCATCTCGTGCGAACAGGCTGCGATTTGTGGTTTTCTTCATGCACAATCCGACAATAAGGCACGCTGCCGGTTTCTTCCTTTCTCTGGTTGCCGCCATGTTATGGGGTGTATTACCCATTGCATTAAAGGAACTACTCGCAGGAATGGATGCGGTCACCATCGTCTGGTATCGATTCTTCGTTGCAGGCATCGTTCTGTTAGTCTGGCTGGGAATGCGCAGAAACTTACCCAGCCTATTCATACAAAACACGCAGACAAAATGGTTTCTGGTGCTAGCGGCGACTGGCCTGGTAATCAATTACTTCCTGTTCTCCTACAGTTTGAATTTCGTAAACGGAGAAACCAGTGAAGCGGTTATTCAACTTACAACCTTGTTTCTGATTCTAGGTGGCGTCATCGTTTACAGAGAACCTTTCTTCGCCGTACAGAAAATTGGTACAGTCTTGATCATGTTGGGGCTTCTACTTTTCTTTAACGAAAGGCTGAGCGAGTTGACTAACCTCGAGAATAGAGAAACGATTGGCGTAATCGTTGTTATTTTTGCCGCAATTACCTGGACAGTGTATGCGCTGCTGCAGAAACAGCTTCTGGTAAAATTTTCCTCTGTTCAGATTCTGTTTATGATCTATATGTTTTCAATCTTTGTCTTGCTGCCCTTTATTTCTCCGCTAAGTTTTTTCGAGCTTACCGAAATGCAATTTTATTTGTTGTTGTTCTGTTGTTTGAATACCATCGTAGCCTATGGCTGTTTCGCCGAGGCGCTGAATTGTTGGGATGCTTCAAAGGTTAGTGCAGTTCTTGCGCTAGCACCTCTTTTTACAATAGGCTCTCTAAAGCTTGTCGTCTTCCTTCAGCCGAACTATGCCTTCTCAGACCGACTCAGTATGCTCTCTCTGTTAGGGGCATTTCTTCTTGTGGTAGGTTCCGTCCTCACCGCCCTGATGCCGGTTTTTCAGCAGCATCGCATCAATAAGAGAGCCGCATTGGTAGATTCAGATTAGATTGCGCTTCTAGCCGTTGACTCGCCCAGAAAAATGAGAAAAACTCTCTATTCTCGTATTTTCACCTAGTTCATCCAGTAAGTAGCTAATTAAATAATAAGAGAAGGTGGATATCGCCATGAAACTATACAGAACATTCTTTATCGCAGCCTCGCTGCTGCTCGCTTCGGTTCCCTCACTGTCAGAAATTGAGCGCATTGAGATTAGCAATCGAGAATCATTATCCGATGCCGGTGTAAATTTCAGCTACGAGTCGATTACAGGAGTCGTCTATTTCTCCCTCGATCCGAATGATGAGGCGAACACCGCGATCACCGACATCGATTATGCCCTCGTCAACGACGAGGGTCTGGTTGAGTATTCCGCCGACTTCCGCGTCTTGGTTCCTTCAGACTCGATTGCCAATGGTGGCTTGCTCTACAACGTGAACAATCGTGGGGGGAGTGTGTTCCCGCCGGAGCAATCATTGCAACATCCGCTCAGCGCAATGGGCTTCACTTACCTGGCAACCGGATGGATTAACGAATTGTCTCCCCGTGCAGGGCGACTGCGGCTACACGCACCCATAGTGGGTACGGTGTCTGGGCAGCAGACTATTACCGGGCAGGTTCGTTACGAGGTAAGCGTCGGAGCGGCTGCGGACACAGTGAATATCGCCGGAGGTGGTCATCTCGCCTACGAGCCTACAGCAGCGGGCTTGCGTGATGCGAGCTTGACTCAGCGACTGTATCAGAATGACCCTCGAACTCCGGTTGAGCGCTCTCAATTTCAGTTAGAGGTCATACCGGAAAGCGACAGCAACCAGCCTGTAGTGAACCTCACCATGACTGGCGGCTTTCAGCCGGGAAGGCTCTACGAGCTTATCTACGAGGCGCAGAATCCCGTTCTGGCCGGAGCCGGCATGGCTGCAATTCGCGACATGGTCTCTGCAATACGTCACGGCGACGGTGGGGCAGGGCACTTGGCCGCACTGAACTTGCCAGAGATCGACAATACCGTTGCATGGGGCAACTCTCAGAGCGGGCGTCTGCTGCGACAATTTGTGTACGAGGGGTTCAATGAAGACCTCTATGGCCGCAAAGTGTTCGATGGCGTTATTCCAGTAATCGCAGGCAGTGGTTACGGCATGTTTAACAATCGCTTTGCTATGCCCACTCGAACTAATGGTCAACATTCGAATCACCTCTATCCCAACGATCTGTTCCCCTTCACCTATGGCGAGAGCACCGATCCCTATAGTGGGCGTACAGATAGCATTCTGGGGAAGGCGCGTGTCAGTAACACCGTCCCGAAGATAATGCATATTCAAACCTCCAATGAATACTGGGTTCGTGGTGGTTCATTGCCACATACCAATCCACAGGGCACCGAAGATGCTGTGCTTCCCGAAGAAGTGCGCTTCTATTCCATAGGCGGTTCACAACATAGCTCCGGCGATGGGGTGCCGCGAGCTCCGACTTCCGGACAGTTGCCACGGAACCCGAATATGTGGTCGCCCATCGCTGATACACTGCTAGTGGCTATGTATGACTGGGTAGCCAATGACGAGGATCCACCTGTTTCGCGCTATCCTCGAATTGCCGATGGTAGCCTCGTTCCTTCACGCACAGGCAGTGGCATCAATAACGCGGCATGGAATCCGTTGCAGGGCATAAATCATCCTGATGCAAACTATATGCCCAGTTTCGCAAATTATGGTGATCGCTGGCTGGAAGAGCGAATAATAGACAGGCACCCGCAAACGAGTGATATGCACTACAGCGCCCTCGTTCCAGCGGTAAATGCCGACAATAACGATTCTGCCGCATCGACCATCCTGCCACCTTTGACGCAAGTTCCCGTAGCTACCTTTGTGCCCTGGAATCTGCGCGCCCCTAGTACCGGCGCAGAGAAATCACTGGCTAGACTATCTGGCGGATATATTCCACTGCCGGCAAACAGCACCGCAGCTGCGCAGGCGCGGGATCCACGCAGTGCAATATCCAGCCTATACTCGTCCTTCGATGATTACTTGACTCAGTACGAGGCAGCTACCGATACACTTGTCAGCGAAGGTTATCTGTTAGAAGGGTTCAAGCAAATTTATATGGATATCGCTCAGAGCAATGGCGCCGTATTCGAATAGCCTAGTTCCTAAAAGTCAGTCAAAAAAAGCAGGCTTCACTGAAGTCTGCTTTTTTATTGTTTGAATTTCTCATCACTTTCTCAAGAGAAGTGGATCTGTGGTTTCCACTAGCGTCTAGCCTAATCGTCGCCTGGAATATTGAAGGAAATCTGTGGCAGTCTGGGTAGGCTGCAGCTGTGCGGCGCTGTATCATAAGAAACGTCATTGGGATCTAGTCCGCCCTTCAGATCCATAAAACTTGTATGGCCACTTTCTCCCAGACAAATAATATTTTCAGCACTACCACCTGGCTTCACCAAGCCACCCCAAACAACATTAGGAGAATCCAGTCCGCTCACGGCATGCCAGGCCTTCAGTGCGGCGTGACCGGGTACGGTGCCACCGCCAATATACTCATTGTCGTGAATGTAGATTTGCTCGGGGTAGGGATCGTAGTTTGGGTCTTCTACCGTGCGCCCACCAAGAGCGAAGCTATAGATCATAATGTTGACACTTTTATTGTCGCGGAATCGATTGTCGAATACTTCGATATTGTCGTTCGCCAATACGAGTAAGCCGGTACCGGGTGGAACGTTACCGACAATATTGCCTTCCGGAGCGAAGTTCTCTGTATTGTTTCCATAGATTTCATTATTGAATACGCGAGTAGCCTGACCGCCTTGCACGGGGAGATTCGGTAAGTCGAAGACGAGGATGCCGCCGGTGTTATTCGTTGCTACGTTGTCGTACACATCGGCAAAGGTAGAGTTCTCTATCTCTATGCCCGCTACATTAAATTCGGCGCGGGAATTTCTTACTATGATCTGGCTGGATTGACCTACGTAGATACCCGCATCGGAGGCGCCTATGGCGACAGAGCCCTCGATGAGTACGTTCCGTGTCTGCACAGGATAGATGCCGTAGGCACCATTCTCGGTATTGGCGCCACGGGTCCATTCGGTGCGTACTCGGCGAATGGTTACATTGGTACTCTCGTTAATCTTTAGCGCATCGCCTACGGTGTCTTCTATGGCTATATCCTGAATGATGAAATCATCCGCGCTTACGAGGAGTCCCTCGGCACCCTGGGCCTGATTCTTGAAAGAGAGAATCGATGCATCCATACCGGCGCCCTGAATAGTCACTCCGGGAACCGTTAGCGATAGACTGCGCGTGAACTCATGGACGCCAGCAGGCACCTCGATGACATCGCCGGGCTGTGCCTGTATAAGCTGTGTCTGGAAGGATTCTGCGAAACTGAGCTTGGGAGCAGGCACACTAACTTCGGCTTGATCGCAGCCGGCGAGTAACAATGAGAGTGTGCACAGGGCAAGTAACTTTTGCAGTGGCGGTATCGTTGGCATCGGTTCAGCTCCGGTAGAATTTAGTTAGCCGTTACGTGGTTTTCATAGTGCCACGAATCGGTTGTTCTCAACATCTTTTCTCACCTTGTCGTAGTCAAAAATTACACCGTTCATGGCGATGTAAACGCCAGCGTCCTTAATCTGTGCAGCGGTCAAGGCGGCGCCGATGTTGAACATCGCATCGGAATTTCTAAACAGAGCGGGGCTGAGCGCGCCGGTCAGAACGAGCGTTTTGTTAGGGATAGTGTGGAGCACGCGGCCGTATCTACCATGGTATCTGTGCCGTGTGTGATCACGATTTCATTCTCTGGGGCCGCAGTTACGGCCTGTCTTACGGTTTCTCTATCGGCATCGGTCATCTCGAGGCTGTCCTTCTGCATCAACGACACGACCTCATAGTCCAGGTTGAGGCTCAGTCCCGAGAGGACCTCGGTGATATTGGGTGGCCCTACCTCGTAGCTGCTTTTTGCGTCGAAGTAGATCTTGTCGATGGTGCCACCTACGGTAAATATGCGAATCAAACTCATCTAACACTTCCTGCTTCTGAACCTTCTCTATTGCAATAAACACACCTTGAGCGAATGCTCTAGCGGTCCACGACCTCATACATCCAGGTGTAGCCGCTTGCTACGGCATCATCGCTGGCAGCCTCGCCGTCGCCGTACTTGCGGCTGAATTCGTTAAGCACCGGTATCACCGCCGGATCAATCATTATGCGCTGCAATCTTTGCTCGTAGAGATTGCCGTCGATACGCAGTATGACTCTATCGTCAGCCTCCAGATAATGTGGCCATTGTTTCCAGATGGCCCCGTAATTGGTTGTCATATAGCCGCTCACAACGAAAAGACGCCGCTCATGGGTAGCGAGCCAGACGGTCCGTGACTGGGCTGGCTCCATCGTTTGAAATTCGATGGTGGCGCGGTCTTTTAGAAAACTCCAGTCAGCGGGGGCAGGGGTGGGTGTACCGGTCTTGAATGGACCCCCCGAGAGTATTTCGAGGGGACCATCATGGAACCTCATACTGCCCAGGAGCACGGCGGTGCTGACCAGAAGCAGGGCTACGCCGATGCCAGTCCATTTCAGTATTTTTTTCACGTGCTACTCCAGATAATTTGTGGGGATAAATAGGGGTGATGCCGAATTTTTTAAAAATTGTGATCTGAACGCCTAGGCTTGCCGTAATAGGAGTTAGTATCAATGCATCCTGCAGCTTAAATGCTCCCGAGGCTTGATTCTTCATGCTATCCCGCGTCGGTCTCTCCCAAAAAACCGATGCTCTGTAGGCCGCCAGCGATCCTTATAGGGTCTAGGCGGCCATTTTTTTGTCTGTATTCTACCTGCCCTTCTAGCACCTGTCCCTTGTAGTCCTTGGCTCCTCTAGCGGTAGCGGCGTTCGTCCAGATATTCTCTCATCTTTCTCAGCTCTGCGATCTGCTTCGCGATGTCTTCCGCCGGGAATCTTTCGGCAAACTCCTGAAACATCGGCGCAGATGCAGCAATAGCCTGTTTGTGTAGCTCTTCACCCTTCAGGGTAATAGTAACCTTTTTCTTGCGCCCACTTAGTTCATCGGGTTCTATCTTTACCAAGCCCTTTGATTCAAGCTTCTTCAGGGTGTTGGTCATGGCTCCGGCGGTTACTTGAAAGGCGGTAGCTAATCGGCCAGTAACTCTTCATCGTGCGTCTCGCCCTGCTTGATCTCAACTAAGAGCTCTTTCAGGAGCTGCTTTACCTTTTCTTCATTCATAGGGAATCCGTCTGTTTTTGCGTCTGAATATTTCTGAATCTAATTAATCGAGCTACCCAAACACGCGCTTTATGCGCAGTTGGAAGTCGAATGTTGCGGTTATATTGCACCTATCATCATTGCCCATTTCCAGTCTTATCTGCAATGCATGTTTTCTAATTATTTCATAGCCTAAGCAGTCAGGCACCAGCTCAGCACGAGAATTTCCAAGAGTCTGCTCGCAACAGCTAGCGCTAATCAAACAACCCGGAGACTTCCCGCACCCGATGGCTCTCGCTATCGGTTACGTAAAGCAAACCCTCATGGGCGAAAACGCCATGGGGCCGATTCAGGCTGCAAGTTAGTGGATCGCCATCGGGACCATCGCCACGCTCGCCGCTGCCTAATACCGTATCGATAATGCCTGTGGTCAGTGACATGCGGCGAATAACATGGTTCTCGGTATCGACTATGTATAAGCTGTGATCGGATTGGGAATAGGCGATGCCCTTGGGGCCGTTAAAGGTAGCGTCGATTGCAGCCCCGCCATCACCCTGATATCCACGCTCCCCGGTACCAGCAATGCGTTGCAGACGATTCGCCGCTATGTCCAAGCGAAAGACGGCATTGCCTTCCCTTAGAACAAGATAGGCATTGCCCGTGGCATCCGTATCGATAGAGCGAGGCCCTAGTAACGGCGTGCCCGTTATCGGCGCGGAATCCGGTGTCACGGTTCTTTCACCAGTTCCCGAAAGAGTACTAATGATGCCGCTGGCCATATCCACACGCCTTAGGCGGCTATTGCCTATGTCGCAGATGAGTAAGTCGCCCCTAGCATCGAATGCAATGCTATGGGGCTGTCGTAGCTGCGCCAACTGCGCAGGCCCGTTGTCGCCGGAAAAGCCGGCTTCCCCCGTTCCTGCTAGCGTGCTAACTCTGCCACTAGCGCGGTCTACGCGGCGCACTGTGTGTGAATCCCGACTCACAATGTAGAGATTTCCCTGCGCGTCGAAACGGATCTCGTGAGGGGCCGAGAAGGAGGCATCGCTGGCCAGCCCACCATCGCCGCTATAGGCTTTCTCGCCATTGCCTGCCACCGTTCTCAGCATGTGCGTATTCAGGTCGAGGCGGCGTGTTCTGCCGCTGTCTACCTCACAGAAGTACAGGGCCGAATCGGGCCCAACTACGACGCCATAGGGGTTATTCACAGGGGTGGCGGGAGCAAGCGCGCCAGCTGCAGCTGTTTCTTCGAAGCCGGGAACGCCGGTTCCAGCTACGGTGCGAACGACTGTCTGCTGGCCATAGCTGAATCGATGTAATCCTGCCACACCGAAACCCGCAAGGCTCAGCTGCAGGAGTTGCCGTCTGTTCAGGAATGTCGTCATAGGCCGTCACTGGTGGATTGTAGAGAATTCTATTGAGTTTTCTGCCTGAGCCAAATACTCTCATACTCCTTAGTGCAGGTAGTACCGAATAAATCAAAAATAGTAGTCGAGAATAAAACAAAAGTAGTTAAAACACAGAACGCTCGAGGAGAACGACATGTGTGATCTAGATACTCAAAAAGACGCAGACGAATTTATATCCAGCAATGGGGAGCTTAGTCGGCGCAAATTTAACAAGCTGACCGCTACAGCGGGGCTGGCTATGTTGCTGCCACCGGTAGCAAACGCGCAGTCTGTAACAGAATCAGATGTGAACATTACGACGCCCGATGGCGTCGCCGACTGTTATTTCGTCCATCCATCGAGTGGCAGCCATGCCGCCGTCATCGTATGGCCCGACATACTTGGCCTGAGACCTGCCTTTCGCATGATGGGCAAGCGTCTCGCTGAATCCGGATACACAGTTCTGGTAGTGAACCCCTTCTATAGAGATGCTAAATCACCGGTAGTCGGTGAGGGCGCGAGCTTTGGTCAGCCGGAAACGCGAGAGATCGTATTGCCTATGGCCCGCAACCTGAATGCCGAGACGCATTTCACCGACGCTCGGGCGATGGTAAGTTGGTTGGATCAGCAGTCTGCGACAGACACAAATCGCAGAATCGGAACTACGGGCTATTGCATGGGCGGACCTATGGTTATGCGTACAGTCGCTGCCGTACCGAGTCGTCTGGGCGCGGGGGGCACCTTCCACGGTGGCGGGCTGGCAACCGATGCCGACAATAGCCCCCATCTGCTAATACCACAGACACAATCGGCGATGTTGCATTGCGTGGCTGCGAACGATGATGAGAGTACACCCGAAGCTAAGAATACTCTGCGGGAAGCCTATGCCTCTGCGGGCCTTTCGGCAGAGATTGAAGTCTACGAGGGCACACTGCACGGCTGGTGCCCGCCAGACTCGCAGGTGTATCACGAGGCACAGGCCGAGCGCGCGTGGAGCCGACTGCTGAATCTGTTCGAGAATAATCTGGCATAGCGCTGGCTTCGACTTCCGAGAACTGACGCTGTCTCTTCCCGGTAAGTACACCCAAAAAAAAGGCGATGCTTCAGCATCGCCTTTTTTTTGGCCGTTGCAACAGAGTCACTCTAGCCTGAAGAGACGACTCGGAAAGTCCACCAATGATCGGGTCGCTGCGCATCCTCATCAGGAACCGGATTGTAGGCTCCTCCACCATGGGTTTGTAGTTTCGATATGCGGGCACTCCAGGCACGATCCATGGCGACAGGGTCCGTTTCGCGGTTCAGAACAACAGGATAGACAACACCGTTCAGGCGCATCACACCGTTCTCGTTTTCACCGACCTTTCCAGCCCAGTATTTTGTCGTGCATACCGAGCAGCTCAGATAGAGCTCGCCCTGTGGCGTCGACATGCAGTTGAGATTAATGGCATGAGGCCTTACTCCAGCCCATATCTGTAGCTGACATAGAGGTACCTCATTTGCAAACGACCAGTCATTAATTGGTTCGTCAACGCTCTCTCCAAACAAAAAGCCTCCAGGGGTGCGATCACAGGGACAAACTGAGGAGTAGATAAGAAAGCCGGCGACAAAAGCCACCAACAAAGTGCCGCTAGCGGCAATCAGGATATTACGTGTTTTACTGCCCTTCTCGGAAAGTGCTTGCTCTTCACTCATGGTCAGTACCTTTTCTAATTTTGAAATGAGTATACGCCTAGATCAACCCAGGTTTAAAGAGGCTGTGTCTAAAAAACGCTGGGCTTAGAGGGGCTGCGTCATAGTGTCGCAGCGACACATCGGCTGCAATATTGGGCGTATAGTGGGCTTGTGTAAAAGAGTAAGAGAGGAGAAAAAATGATCCACGTAAGACACCTAGTATTTCTGATGGTAGTGCCGGTTGTGGTGGCCTTAATCTGCTGGGCTGTGTTAGTCAGTCTCTAGCTAGCCTCTAGTTTGACGAATCTGTCACGCTGCCACTATTTTCTAATTCAAACAATCTGCGCAGTATGCCGCGCCACTCGCGGTATTGTTGCTCCATGGTGCCGGTCAGTCCGTGTACCTGTGAATTTAACTCTAAGAAAGCGGGGGCTAATTCGTTATTAAAACCCGATGCCAAATCCGTAAACTCACTCTCAAATATCTTGCTCCACTTGAATCGGTCGTAGCGTTGGCTTAGTGACAGGAAGCCACTGGAATTGCCATAGTTGCTGCCGCCTGCTTCTCCTCGTGATGTTTCCTCTTCAGTAAATTGGTCTATAGAGTAGCGTCGCCACAAGACGTAGGCCGGTTGGATGTCGTCATAGAGAGTCTGATAGTACTCATCGACGGTATCTATAAACAGGTGATGCCGATATTTCATATCGGCTACTCTTGCGATCATCGGGTCATCCAGAGACGGTAGCCTATCAATCGTTAGTAGGCCATCTTCGGTTTCTTGCAGAGCTGCTGCGAAGGTATCCGGTGATAGGTCCTTCGCATACAGCATATCGGTAACCATGTTCAAGTCGGTGAGCGCCTGCTCCCCCAGGTTGGAGCGAACTTCAATGAGGTCATTGGCAAGGCGATTATAAATATCTTGAAAAGGTTCTACGAAGTTTGCGGCATCGAATGTATCGTCCAGAGTGAAGCGTGTGGATTCCGGATATTCTTCCTGGATGCTCTGGTCAGCATAGACGCGGTTGAGCCATTTGCGTCCGCTGCTGTCGAAAGCCTGTATCTGTAATTCTAGCGTTTTTCCATTGGATTGAATGATCTCTCCGCGGATGAAGAGATCCAGAGAAGGATCGCTCTCTGGAATCACACGCACGGCACCCCACTGTTTGGAATCGACTAGGGTGTTCTTTAAGAGATGGGGTAGGAACTGAGTCTCCTTTTGAATTATTTCATCGAACACCCAGTCGCCAATTTCGTAGTCATCAGATTCCTTTTCCGGCGCGCTAAAAATTTCAATCCCTACCTCTAGAAGCGCGTAATCGGCTGGAGTCTGAGTGGCTCTGATAAGGGGAACATCGCCAACTAGATCGAGGGGGCGCTCTATGGGCTCGGGAATAGTTTGTGTGCAGCCGGCGAGTAACAATGACGTCGCCACACACATAAGCCAACTCGAAGATGTGCCTTCGCTATATCGCATCAGTTGTCTAACACCCCGGAGAGATCGGCGCCAGACTGATTACAAATCTGGCCGCGGCTTAGAGTCTGAATGCAATTGAATTCGTCGCGAGGCGTCTCGTATTTAGTGAAGGCCTGAATGAGATTGAAGGGTTCCCCACCCTTGCTGTAAATGCTGGTCAGCAGGTTAAGAACCTGCTGGTTCGAAGACACGGTGAAGCGGTGCATAATGATTAGATCATCCGGCAGCATGATCTGAAAAACCAGCTGCTGTCCATCCCAGCCACAGACCTCTACACCGTGCTCGTTAGCGAAGGTGCGTTGCAGGTCGTACTCCACTCCGCAGACCAAGGCTGCCTCACCACTGCGTTCGATTATTATCTCGTTCCGGGTCTGTTTGATCTCGATGGTGTTCTGTCGGCTGATGTATTCGGCCAGTCTGGCGAGGTCGACAATGCTTGCGCCGCGTCTGCGGGTCCGCGGTAGATTGATATTGCCAACCGATATCGGTGGTGTTGCACGGATTCTTGATGAGCCCGGCGAAGACTGTTGCCGTGCAGCTGACTCTTGGCGAATGCGCAGGGTGCGCGATAGCTCATCTTCCCAGTTGTCGCTGCGGCGGAAATCTTTCTGCCAGGAGCCAGAGAAGTCCAGACGCAGGGGTAGATCCAGGTCGAGCTGTTGTAGGCTGTCCTGGCCTATAGCGGGCACACTGAGAGCGAGGCAGGTTATTGTCGCGACACCTGCGAAAAAGCTGGCTCTGCGGCTCAGCCTCCATAAGATTCCTGCATTTCCTGTCATTGGATCCCGTTTATCTGGAGGCCTGAGCCCCTGCAGTCTCTGTATTATACGCAGCTTCGGGCTAAACCACGCCATGAGCCCAGTTAGCACCTCGAGAAGTGAGTACTTTAAACTAGTTAGGGTCGAATCGAAATGAGGCCGCAGCGAGTAGCGTGTCATTGGACATTCCGTCAGTAGACTCTTATTCTCCTATTATTATTCCTACTGCGTTCAATAATGCCAAGCTAATCTATGCCCCCGGGCCAGGAGTCTCTCCATGTGTCGATATCGTCGCCTGCAATCTCTAGTGTTATCCCTTTCCTGTCTGCTGCTGAGTAGCCCCTTATTCGCGCAGCAAGACTTTAGTAACGTTGAAATAATTCCACATCATGTGGCGGGGAGTGTTTACTATTTAGAGGGCCGTGGTGGCAATATTGGCCTGTCTATCGGCGAGGATGGTATCGTCATGATAGATGATCAGTTCGCACCCCTTACCGAGAAGATTGTCGCTGCTATTCGCAGCCTGAACGATGGGCAGATTCGTTTTCTGATCAATACCCATGTCCATGGCGACCACACAGGGGGTAACGAGAATCTTGGTAATATGGGTGTGCTGATTCTTGCCCGAGATGAGGTGCGAGTGCGACTTTCTCAGCAGGCACCAGAAGCGGCGTTGCCCGTGCTCACCTATAGCGAAGCCATTACCATTCATCTAAATGGCGAAGAAGTCTATGCCTTCCCGGTACCGCCTGCCCATACCGATGGCGATACCTTTGTGCATTTTAAAGACTCTGACGTAGTGCATACTGGCGATGTTTTTCGAACCACCGCCTTCCCGGTTATCGATACCAACAACGGTGGCACATTAAAGGGAACACTCGAGGCGCTTGGCAGGCTAGTCAGTGTTGCCGGACCCAATACCAAAATACTTCCCGGTCACGGTGTGGTTTCGAGTCGAGCGGATGTCATTGGCTTTCGCGACATGGTCCTGGATGTATCGGGGCAGGTTGAAGAAATGTTGGAACGGAACCTTTCCTATGCTCAAGTCGCAGCCGCCGACCCTACCGCGGTCTACAATGCACAATACGGTGACCCGGATCGATTTCTGCGTGCGCTATACACCGAATTAGGTGGAGAACTCTAAATTGAAAACAAACTGGAAGCTCGGTGTTTGCTTGCTAACTCTGTTGTTAGGGCAGACCTACTCTAATGCCGCCGAGGAAATTGATAGTGCGCAGCTCGTCAATACCTTCTGGACAGCAAATAGCGAGGCTGCAATAGAAAGCAGTAAGAGTGAATTGATCGCAGCGGCGCCGACTATCTCAGAGCTCTATGGATGGCTCAAGACAGGTCCGGCGTATGCCCAGAGCGCAGCAGTTGGACAGCAGGAGAGCGTGCGTATCGGTGTGGACGGCACGCGCTATCCTTTCGTCTATCTAATCCCCGAGACCTATGATGCGACGCGCAGCTACCCTGTGGAGTTTATGTTGCACGGCGGAGTTAGTCGCCCGGAATGGGGCCCTGGGGGTGAATGGTGGCGACGCGGGTATGATTCACTCAAGCAGGAGGACCGTATAGTCGTCGTGCCAGCAGCGTGGAATGCAGCATTCTGGTGGTACGAAAATCAGGCCGACAATCTGCCTCTAATACTAAGAGAGTTAAAGCAAACTTATAATATAGATGACAATCGGGTAACGCTGACCGGCGTCTCCGATGGTGGCACCGGTGCCTACTTCTTTGCCTTCAAGCAATCAACTGAATGGGCGGCATTCCTACCCTACATAGGGCATCCCGGCGTGCTAAGAAATCCACAAAGCGGCCCCGGTTATAAACTTTACTTCGAAAACCTGATGAGCCGGCCGCTTTACATCGTAAATGGCGAGAACGACCCGTTGTACCCTGTTTCATCTATCGTGCCGTTCATCAATATCCTGCAAGAAGCAAACATAGAGCATGTGTTCAGAGCTATCGAAGGCGGTGGTCACAACACCAACTGGCTGCCCGAAGAGCAGCCAATGATAGAGCAGTTTAAATTGGATAATCCGCGCGATCCATTTCCCACAGAGCTACGTTGGGTAACCGATCGTAGCGATCGCTATAACCGTAATCTGTGGGTGCGAATCGAAGAGCTTGCGGTCGAAGGGCAGCCAGGTCTCATGAGTATAACGCAGGAGGGAAACAGTTTTACTGTCACGGCAGAATCCGTAGATGCCTTCACTCTGCTGCTCAATCCGGAACAAATAGATTTTTCGGAAGAGGTTCGAGTGGTCGTTAACGGGCGACCTCTATTCATAGGTCATGTGGCAGAGGACATAAACACACTTCTGGACTGGGCGGTGCGAGATCGCGATAGAACTATGCTGTATACCGCGGCCTTGAGTTTGCGCGTCAATCCCTAGTCTTTCTCCAATGGGATTCACATCCTTGCCTATTATAAAGAGAATAGCGCTCATTAATGATTGCCATAACTAGAAGTACTGTAGTTAAAGGAACAGGGGGTTGTTGTGAGACGAAATATTCGACGTAGCATAAATGTAGGTCTCACCGGGCTCGGAATCGGGGTCATCTTCACGGCGGTGCTGCTTACGGCTTAGCTCGTCACTGGACATTCAGCAGCAGCTGCCCTTAGCACTGATTGGTGTCTTACTGATGGAGGCGGGAGTTTGGGGCTTGTCCAGCAAGGTATTTCCCAATGAGAGGAGTTATATCGATCTGCGGGAAGAGGGCGACAACATCATCGAGCTCATTCGCAAGCTGAATGCTGCCGCCGTTGCTCGTGAAAAAGGCGAGGATGATGCTGGTTTTCAGGTCACACTCGATGAAATGCACGATTCAGTAAAACGCATGGCGAGCTCGCCGCGGTCCTCTCGATTTCCAAACTATCCTGAGGTCTTCGCAGTGATTGCACCTTAGAGCCCTGCTCTCAGGGTGAACATTTCGCTGGTAATTAGTACACTCAATTCCTATGACTCAACGAACCACAATAGGCAAACTCGACATCGACCCCCTGCTGGCCGAATTCGTCAACGATCTATTGTTGCCACAGCTAACAATAGGGAAGCCTGATTTCTGGGCTGGTTTTGAGGCGATAGTCGATCAATTCACACCGCGCAATGACAGCCTGTTAGCTACCCGCGATTCGATGCAGTCCCAGATCGATGAGTGGCACAGCTGTAGAAGCTCTCAAGCGATAGAGCCGGCTGAGTATATGCAGTTCCTTCGCACAATTGGTTACCTGCTTGAGGAGGGAGACGATTTCTCGATAGATACCGAGAATGTTGATCCCGAGATAGCCTCTATTGCCGGTCCGCAATTGGTAGTGCCAGTGAAGAATGCCCGCTTCGCCCTGAATGCGGCAAACGCTCGCTGGGGTAGTTTGTATGATGCGATCTACGGTACAGATGTAATCGCACAAGAGGACGGTGCAGATCGATCTCAAGGCTATAACCCCATTCGAGGGAGCAGGGTAATTCACCTCGCCAAGGAGTTTCTCGACCAGGCCTGCCCGCTCCTGGGAGCGAGTCATAGCGAGGTGACGGCATATAGTCTCATCAACGGTCGTCTCCTGGTGGAATTGGAGCAGGGCGTTTCAACGCTGGTAGATGCTGATAAATTGAGAGGCTATCGAGGCAAAGCCGATTCCCCCTCTGCCCTATTGTTTGTAAACAATGGTCTGCACATTGAGATTTGCATCGACCGTGAATCTACAATTGGCAGCACAGACTCGGCTGGCGTCGAAGATATACTGTTAGAGTCGGCGGTCACTACGATTCAGGACTGCGAAGACTCTGTAGCCGCCGTCGATGCCGAGGACAAGGTTGAGGTTTATCGAAACTTGTTGGGTCTGATGCGAGGAGACCTGTCGGAGACTTTTACAAAACAAGGGATTGGCCTAACTCGAACCTTGAATCCAGATAGAGAATACCAAGACCTGTCGGGAGCGACTTTTTTTCTTTCCGGGAGAAGTCTGCAACTTATTCGCAATGTAGGCCATCTGATGCGCAATAGCGCCATCCTTGATAAAAATAGTGAACCGATCTACGAGGGTATTCTGGATGCGCTAATAACAATTGCGACCGCGTCGATCGATGTGAGGAAGCAAAACCTGCTTAGAAATTCTCGCACAGGCAGCATTTACATCGTCAAGCCGAAGATGCATGGCCCAGACGAAGTTAGATTTACCTGTGACTTGTTCGCTGCAGTAGAGAAGCTTTTCGCGCTTCAAGAAAATACCGTAAAGATCGGCATCATGGATGAGGAGCGCCGCACCACGGTTAATCTCAAGGAATGCATCCGAGCAGCAAAGAGTCGTTTGGCATTTATTAATACGGGTTTTCTCGATCGTACCGGGGATGAGATACATACCAGCATGCATGCTGGCGCGATGATTCCGAAAGCAGAAATGAAATCAGCAGTTTGGATTGCCTCCTACGAAAATCACAACGTAGATGTTGGGCTCGCCTGCGGGCTCCAGGGGCGGGCACAGATTGGTAAAGGCATGTGGGCCATGCCCGATCTCATGGCAAAGATGTTGAAGGAAAAGATCGCGCACCCAATGTCGGGTGCAAACACTGCATGGGTGCCGTCTCCTACGGCGGCCGTACTGCATGCTATTCACTACCATAGAGTAAATGTATTCGAGCGTCAGCGAGAGATAGCAGAGAGAAAGTCTGCCAAGCTCGCAGATATTCTAACGATACCCCTGCAGGCTGATATCGGCACATTGGATTCGACGTTGGTCCAATTCGAGTTGGATAATAACTGTCAGAGTATACTCGGCTATGTCGTCCGTTGGGTCGATCAAGGTGTTGGCTGTTCGAAGGTTCCTGATATTCACAACATTGAATTGATGGAAGACAGAGCGACGCTGCGAATATCCAGCCAACACATAGCGAACTGGTTACTTCATGACATATACAGTGAGGGGCAGGTCTTGGAAACCTTGCAGCGCATGGCGTTAATAGTAGACCAGCAGAACGCAGAAGATCCCTTGTATAGTGCCATGGCGGCGGATTATGAAAACTCTATAGCCTTTCAGGCGGCATGCGATCTTATTTTTGATGGATTGAAGCAACCGAATGGTTATACAGAACCTCGGCTACATGCACGTCGCGAACAATTCAAGGCTGAACGTGTCGGCTAGTTGATTGCTGCGTATCCAAGTATTTTTAGATGGCATTAGATAGAACAAAAAAGGCAAGCCGATGCGCGCAAGCAACGTAGTTCCTCTATTTTTCCTGGCCCTCTGTGCAAACTTCGCTCTGGCTCAGCCGGATACCGATGGCTCGGCGCAACACCCAGGCGCACTAGTGTTTCAGCAGAATTGCAGTAGCT
Organism: Gammaproteobacteria bacterium; assembly: GCA_029253585.1. Lineage (GTDB taxonomy): Bacteria > Pseudomonadota > Gammaproteobacteria > Pseudomonadales > Pseudohongiellaceae > UBA9145. The sequence goes on along the minus strand of JAQWZF010000026.1, from coordinate 119,107 downwards.
GCCACCTGAGTGCCGATTCCGCCGCCGCTGGCGAGATAGCGCCAACTATAGAGAGCCTGCAGAGATTGACCGCAGCCTCATTGGAATTTGCTATTAATGAAGGCGTTATGTACGGCCAGGCTTCAGTCCTGTCCAATGCCGAGAAGGCTGCCATCGTCGACTACCTGGCGGCGGAGGTCGATGACTCCTGGCTGGCTAAGACTATGTGCGCCGAGGCGAATAGATCAGTCGATTTAGATCAGCCCGCTTACCTGTCCCGATTTGGTGTAGACGCTAACAGCAGTCGCAATATGAGCTCTGTGCAGGCAGGCCTGAAGACAGAAGACATGGCGAATCTCGAGCTGCGCTGGGCGCTGGCCTTTCCCGATGTTGGCGCCTTGCGCGCCTCGCCTGTCATGGTGGGCTCGACGCTTTTCTTTTCTGCGACTGGCTCGCGCAAGATTCTGGCGCTGGATGCGGCGACAGGCTGCGCGAAGTGGGTGTTCGATTCTCCTACCCGACTGCGTTCATCGTTGAGCTATGGTGCATTGGGCGAGAATGGCCCCAATGCCATTATCTTCGGCGACGGTGAGGGCTTCGTCTATGCACTGAATGCCGACACTGGCGCTCAGATCTGGTCCAGCGATGTACGCAGTCATGGGCGCGGAGTGCGACTTACCGGTTCGATGACGCTGCACGAAGATAAGATCTTCGTCCCGGTCTCTGCCTCTGGCGTCTCCCAGGGCGGCACGGCCACATTTGAGTGCTGTGTCGGTCATGGCGAGGTTGTTACCCTGGACGCCGCCACCGGAGCCGTGCAGTGGGTCTATCACACCATGGCCGAGGCCGAGTATACGGGTGAGGTGAGCTCTATTGGTGTGCGCCTGCGCGGGCCGTCGGGCGCGCCGATCTGGACCACACCCACGGTAGATGCTAAGCGCAATACGGTCTATGTAACAACCGGAGAGAACACCTCGCATCCGGCAACCAATACCAGTGATGCGATTATCGCTCTGGATATAGATACCGGCACCGAGAAATGGGCCTTTCAGGGCATGGTCCACGACGTATGGAATGCCGCCTGCGGCAGAGTGCAGGGACCGAATTGTCCGAACCAGGCACCGAGCACCTTGGCTGATAAAGACTTCGGTGGCTCCGCGGTGCTGGTAGAAAGAGCGGAAGGAGACATCCTGCTGGCGGGGCAGAAGAGTGGCGATCTATGGGCATTAAATCCGGATACGGGTGCGCTGGTGTGGAATCAACGCATCGGTTCCGGCACCACACTGGGCGGAAACCATTGGGGTATTACAACAGACGGCGAGAGGGTGTTCCATCCAATCAATGACCCCGGTGTAGCTCGGGGCAGCTATGTCCCTCAGGCGGGCATGTACAGTTTCTTCGTCGGCACCGGTGAGCCGAGTTGGCGATTCAAGGTGCAAGCAAGTTGCGAGGAGCGATCCGAACGCATGCGCAACTGCGAGACACGCTTCGGTCTCTCGGCAACACCACTTCTGATTGACGGTGCGTTAGTCAGTGCGGGTGTGGATGGCCGGCTCTATATCTTCGATAAGGAGAGCGGCGCGATTCTCTTCGAATACGACACAGTGAGGGAATACGATACCGTGAATGGCGTACCCGGATTCGGTGGAGCAATAGATAGCCATTCCATTGCGGCCGGCGGCGGCATGTTATTCATCGGTTCCGGCTATGGCCGCATGGGTGGAACGCCAGGAAATGTGTTGTTGGCGTTTGCCCCGAAACAAGACTAGGAAGGCCTCTGTGTAAATTGTCGATAAATAGAGCGAGTGCATCATCATACAAAAGCAATTAATGTGAGTGCCACGCATTAGCGCGGGAAGATTTTGCTTGGAAATAGACCGCAACAAGAGTAGTTTCTGAAGATCATCCCTCACTACAACTAATAAGAATGAGGAGACACAATGAAGCAAAAGATCGCTTCTGGCCTAATCTTAGCCGCCGCTAACCTGCTTTTTTTGCCGCTATTGCAGGCACAGGAATCGGGATTTCCCCGCACGGAATACGGCCACCCGGATCTACAGGGCACCTATACTTTCCGCACACTGACACCTCTCAATCGTCCCACAGAACTCGCAGACAAGGCGACTCTCACAGCGGAAGAAGCCGAAGAGTGGGCTGCGTTTGAGAATCGACGTCAGAACCGTGACCTGATTATTGATTCCGTTGGTGGCGCAGGCTATCCACCCGGTGTTATTTCCTATAATGAATTTTGGTATGAGCGAGGCGTTGAAACCATCGCCGATCGGCGTACTTCACTGATCTACGATCCGCCAAACGGACGTCTTCCGGCAATGAATGCAGCCGGTAGGGCGCGCAACGCGATGGTTGCCGAGAACAGACGATTGAGCCGGGGGCCGGAGGCACGCACCCTGGCCGACCGCTGTCTGATGAGTAATGGTGCAGGGCCACCGATGGTGCCGGGTGCCTATAACAATAATATGCAACTGGTGCAGACCAAAGATCACATCATGATCGTGAACGAGATGATTCATCGCGCGCGCATTATTCGTCTGGACAGTGAACATCACATCCGGCAAATCAAATGGGATGGTGACTCGGTGGCGCACTGGGAAGGTGACACGCTAGTCATCCACACGCAGGACTTCTACTATTACCAGACTGCTCGGGGTGCTACTTCCACCATGCGAGTGACAGAACGCTTAACTCGAGTCGATGAGAATACCCTCGATTACGACTTTACCGTTGAAGACCCCCAAACATGGGATGTGTCTTGGTCGGCAAAGGTGCCGATGCGCCGAACCGATATGCCTCTGTATGAGTACGCCTGCCACGAAGGTAATCACGGTCTCGCCGGTATCCTCGCCGGTTGGCGTCGTTACGAGGCGATGGGGATGAATGGGGATGGGACACCGATAGAGGATCAGGATCCATCGGAGTAAAAATACAGACACTCGAATCCAAATTCAGGCAAACAAAAAGGTCGGCTCTATGCCGACCTTTTTTATGGGCCCTAACAAACGACTAATCTTTGGGTTTCAATTGCTCTGGTTCTGAAATCGATAAGCTTCTAGCTTGAGAGGGTCTGAAAGGGCCAAACCGGTAACAAATTGTGCCTTTTCGAAAGTTTATTGAAATTCTGCCCCTTTATTTGTCATGATGGGTCCTAGGAAGATGAAAATAGACCGAATGGCTAGTAAATGGCCATCAAAGAGGAAGGTAAATCATGGCAAAACTAAGTCGGCTAGTCGCATTCACGCTAGCAATCCTAATCTCGGGTACCGCATTCTCTCAACAGGGCAATGCCCGCGGACCTATCGGAGACAGCCCCTACAACGTCGTATCCCTATGGGCCGATCCCTTTGCTGAGGCCGGTTATGCCTTCGGCGGCAATTCCGGTGTCTTGGCCGAATCGGCAGATCGGATCATCATCGCCCAGCGCGGCGAAACAGTGCTTCCCTATCCACTGCCCGATGACTTCCTGGGGTTTGCGGGTCATGTAGGCCTTAATGTACTGAGAGACACCACACGCCGCACCTGGAACAACTGCCTATTCGTAGTCAATGCAGACGGCGAGCCTATCGAAGTTTGGGATCATCTGGATTATCTGTGTGAAGGTTCGGCTGGCCCTGGCCCTCACCGAATTCGTATCAGTCCCTACGACCCTGAAAAGCGCATCTGGCTGATAAATGAAACTTTTCACCAAATTTACGTGATCGCCAACGATGGCAGCGAAGTACTGGCCACCTACGGTGAGAAGAACGTGTCCGGTAGCGACGAAACACATTTTGGTCGCCCACAGGACGTTGCGTTCATGGAAGATGGTCGTATCTTAATCGCGGACGGGCTGGACAATAACCGCATCATGATCATGGATAATGACATGAACTACCTTGGTGAGTTCGGCAGCGAGGGAGAAGGCCCCGGTCAGACTAAGACGATTCACTCGGTTGCGGTTGGACCTGGCGGGCGAGTATTTGTTCTGGATCGTACCGGCAGTCGAGTCAATCTCTGGAGAGCGACGGAAGACCCGGTAGAGTTCGAATTCGTAAAAGCGATTGGTCAGCTAACACTGGCGCTGGACATCATCGTAAACGAAGACGATTTCTGGATTACAGACTTAGGTCCACTTCGCTTCGTGAATTTTGATTTCGAAGGCAACCTAAAATACACCTGGCTAGTGCCGCAGGAACTGCCGGATGGCTATATCGAAGTGCATTCCTTCAGCGTAGACCCTGAGGGCAATTTGTACGGCGGCGACAACCAGTATGGTCGTACGCAAAAGTTCGTACCCAAGCCCGGAGCGAATCCAGAATTGTTAATCAATCCGCCTTGGAGTGCTAGATAATCTCTTAGGGTTTCAATAAAAAAAGCCGGTCTGAAATTTCGGACCGGCTTTTTTATGCTTGCAAAAACTGACTGCTGTCGTCAGCTGCAGTCGTTCGACTCTAGCCTAGTTGTCGATCTCCAGCGGTGCATAATAGCTTCCGCCAGCACTCTCGATCTCGGCGCGTCTCTTGCTCCACTCCGGTCCCGCTGAGCCACCGTCTTCATACTGCAAATCCTGGCGCAGGTAGTTCCAACTCGTTGGATCCAGTTCCTGTGCCATGGTCCAGTACTGCTCTGCCTTCTCGTCATTGCCGCCGGTAAAGTAATAACCGCCCAGACGAAATGCAGGTTGTGCGCGTTCGGCTTCCGGCGTGCGTTGGATGATGCTCTCGCGCACCTTGTTTCTATCCCAAACGTATTCACTGTCGGCGCCCTTGGCAACCCAATCGCGCACGATTGGCACGTAGTCATCCGTTCCCCAAGCGCCATCAAAATGTGTCTTGGCGTAGGTGCCTTCGTTGATGCGCATGATCCTGCCTTCCTCATCGACCCAAACGCCCGAGGGCACATTGACCAAATTGTAAAGCGAACTGATTTGATGATTCACATCGATAAGCGCTGTGTAAGTTACATTGGCATCATCATAGAAATGCCCGGCAGCTTCTTCACCGCCAGTGTCTTGCGCGACGGATATAATTTCAAAATTTTCAGACTTGAGTTCTTCGTAAATGGACTGCCACACGGGCACGTCGTAACGACATCCTCACCAAGAGGCCCAGGTGAGCAGCAATACCTTCTTGCCTCTAAAGTCTGAAAGCCGAACCGGCTCGCCATCACGACCCATCAGTTCGAAATCCGGTGCCTCACCGCCACGCAGAAAAGACTGTCGGGTAACGGGCATGGTGCCGAAGCTCCAAACGCCGTCATTGTAGTCGGTGACGTAGGCTTGCTGGAGTTTGTCCGCTAACTCGGTTACGTTAAACCAGGCTTGGCCCTGTCGGGTTACAAACATGGCGCTGTCTCGATCTTGAAGAACCGGAACGCACAGCGCATCGAGGCAGGCTCCCTCTGGCTTCAGAACGAAATCATTCACCCGAGTAAGATCTTCAGGTTTCACCCACAGATCGGTGGCATCGGGCAGGGTCTGCTCTAGTTCCACGATCCGCTCGTTATAGAGTACCGTAGCGCTCTGGGCGTTGAGTACGCCGCTAATAAGCATGGCGGCTATGGCGGCTATGCTTGTTCTCCTGTTCATGGTGTTCTCCTTTCGGGGCATAAAGCTACCCTGTACGACTAAGTGGCCTGCCGCAATGGGCGGCTAGCTCAATATAACAGCAAGGCAGGGCCGGGGATATTGCAATCTGGGCAGACAGTGACCGCGGCGATTGAAACCTTGTCTGTTTCTGGGCACTATTTGATGTTCTGGTAGAGGAGCGGCGAACCAGGCTGAGCCCTATCGATGCGCAGTTTTAGAAGGAACCGAGATGACAAAACCTATAAAGCACTCTGCTAGCGTGATGCTTGCTCTATTGCTGGCCTTCCACTCCTTAGTCGCATTGGCTCAGGGTTCGGCTGTGCGCCTGAATAAGGCAATCGAATTGTTTGAGAACGATGAGCCGGCCTTCGGTCTTCTGTCTTTCGACTATTCGCTTAACAATGCCCGGTCGCTTTCCCGCTCGGGCCTGGACTTTATTATTGTCGATATGGAGCATGCACCCTTCGACGTCGAGAGAATTCGTCAGTTCCTGTTGGGCATGACTGACAAACGGGCCATTCTGGAAAAGGGCAGCCTGCAGCCGAATGTTGTTCCCTTCGTGCGAATTCCAGCAATAGGCAGTGAAGACGTGCTGTCTCAGGTTAAGCAGGCGCTGGATGTAGGAGCCTACGGTGTGATGTTCCCCTCCATCAACAATGCGGCCGAGGCCGAGATGGCGGTTCGGGCAAGCAGATACCCGCAACTCAATGGTGCAGATGACTATGAGCCAGAGGGCCTTCGGGGCAGAAACCCGTCTAATGCTGTGTGGTATTGGGGGATACGGGATTACCATGCAAAGGCAGATCTGTGGCCCTTGGATCCGAACGGTGAACTACTAGCCATAATTCAGATTGAAACTCCCGAAGGAGTCGCGAATATTGAAGAAATTATTTCCGTCCCGGGAACTGGGGTAATCTTCATCGGGCCTTCAGATCTAAGCACATCGATGGGCTATGCAAGCTCTTCGGAGCCCGCGGTTGAGGCCGCTATACAGACAGTGCTCGCAGCCTGTCTCGACCATGATGTGCCTTGTGCGATAACTACAAATTCTCGCACGGTGGAGCAGCGAATCGAACAGGGCTTTCGATTTGTAACGGTAGGTCTAGATGGCGGGCTTTCTCGAGGTGCGCAGGAAGCGCTAGAAAGAGGGCGCGCCGCAACTGGCCGCTAGTAGTAGAAAGAATCTTAGTTGTGCCCGAGTTAATAGGGGGCAAATAATTCTAAATTCATAATGCAATGGCTCCCTTTTCTAAGTCCTTGTGTGCAGTCGTTGAATCAGTAGGGAAGCGGGAAAAATATGGAGCATGAAGTAGCAGGCTCACAATCCATCACTCAAATTACAATTATCGATGGCGATCAGTTTCAGTTAAAGCTGCTCTCTCATCAATTGTCTGTGGAGGGGTATGAAAACGTTTTCACATTTGATATTGGCCAGGCTGCTCTCGATCATATGCAGGGCCAGGAATTAGCCTCCAGTGTAGTTATTCTCGACGTAAATTTGCCCAACATGGATGGGCTCGAATTTTTGCAGCAGCTGCTGGAAGAGGGTTTCAACGGTGCTCTTTTCCTAGTCAGTGGAGAAGACAAGACAATATTGCACTCGGCAGATGCGATAGCGTCTGCTTATGACCTATGGGTGCTGGGCCATCTGAATAAGCCGGTACAGCATACACAAGTAGAAAAATATTTGAAGTTGCTTGTCTTGCAGGAAGGAAGTTCTCTAAAAAGTGAGGCAAAATCCATCTATGACGCGGCGAGATTCAGAAGCGCCATTGACTCCGGAGAGCTCATCAATTTCTATCAGCCCAAGGTGTCGCTTATTAGCGGCGAACTGGTTAGTGTTGAGGCGCTGGTGCGTTGGGAGCATCCCGATGACGGTCTGGTTCTTCCAGACAAGTTCATCGATCTTGCCGAAGAGAATGAAATGATAGATGGCATAGCGCAGCAGGTACTTAGTAGGGCCTTAACAGACAGTAAAGTCTGGAAAGCCGCTGGAATAGATATTACCGTTGCGGTGAATATCTCGATGTATAATCTTGATACACGAGAGTTTATTAGTTTCCTTGAGAATGAGTTGCAGGCATCGGGTGTGAACCCGCAAGACTTAATACTTGAGGTTACCGAATCCAAACTCATGAAAGATTATTCCCTAGTGCTGGATCTGTTGACGCGGCTGCGCCAACACAGAGTGAACATCGCGATAGACGATTTCGGTACCGGTCATTCGTCGATGGCACAGTTGCGTGACTTGCCTTTTAACGAGCTAAAGATAGATCGCAGCTTCGTTCATTCAGCCCACGACAATCCATCCCTGCGTGATATTTTCGACGGAAGTATTCGGCTCGCAAAGAGTCTTGGTATAAAGACTGTTGCCGAGGGTGTAGAGAGCGAAGCTGATTGGCGATTTCTTGAGGGCTCCGATTGTAATATAGCGCAGGGCTTCTTTATCGGTCAGCCTATGCAAGTTGCCCAGTTGAGTGAATGGAAGCTGCAGTGGGCTGAGCGCTATGCAAAACTCAAGTTTGCCCAAGGCTCTTTATAGACTTGGGAATCTAGGTGGGGTCTTTGCTGTCTTTTACTGGGTTCTGCAAATCGTGAAAAGTTTTCCATTCTGATGAAGAGTTAGAATCTCGTTCGCCGTAGTCGAGGAAAGAATCTGTGTCCCTCTTGCGCTAGCGAAGCTGCACTTTTGTACAAATTCTAGAATTTCTGCTGAGTTGACGTGCGTCGCGCATACCTTTATTCCGTTCTTGTTTGCAACCGATGTGAGCGAGCTATACAAGAACTCAGTCTCCATATTGCTTTGGAAATTATTCTTTTCGCTCAGAAACGACATATCAATGTTGATCTGGTCGATAGGCAGCTTGCCTATGGCGTGTAGAATATTCTCACCATCTCCTTTTACCAGAACATCAATCTTGAACCCTTTAATCCGAAGCCTGGAAAGAATGTCTCTTACAATGTCTTTTCCACTGGTTATAGACTCTTCCATAATTTCTAAGGCAAGCATCTCCCGTGGGACGTGGTACTTGTCTGTCAAGATCGCAAGAAAATCGGGCGTTGATAAATCCGTTAGAAAAGAATCGTCCAAGGGGATCGCAAGCGCAGGCCTGAATGCCTTATTAGCCCAGGTCTGGTTATTCTCGAGTGATTTTTTGAAGATCATTTTGCTCAAGCCCTTGCCGATTCCCCAATTTCTGTTTAGCAAAGACAATTCATGCGCGTCGATGACACGGTGGTCATCCATATGCCACTGTGGGTGAACTCGTATGCGCGGCGCATTGCCTTCATTAGGGACGCTGATGTGAACCTCAGGTTCATAAAGGAATGCTGGGCCAAAATCGAAGGAAATTTCCGGTAATTCGATTTTGGGCTGCTCTGTAGGTTCTCTTTTGGTTTCCAGATAGGGCGATAGGGCAATCTGTATGGCACCAATAGACATCGGTTTGGTTAGGGTAGAACCGATATTCAAATTACTTTTATTGCCTAGAGATTGCACAGACGTGAGCGTGCGTTGGTCCATGCCACTCATTAGTAAGATGCCAGACTTACACTGTTTCTTGCCTAATTCTCGGATAATCTCAACGCCGTCGAAACCGGGCATTCGTAGGTCGAGTGCAATTACATCGGGCTTAATGCGATCAACCATGCCCACCACCGTGGAGCCTTCTCCGACACAGGTGACTTCAAAGCCGAGGCCTTCTGCGACCGCTTTTACGATTTCTCCGATCTCGATTTCATCATCTGCGACCAGTAATGAAGGCTTTGAAAGCATAGTTCTCTCAGTAAATAGTTCTCTCAGTAAATAGTCCTATAGCGATTTAAATAGGAAGGGCAGCCGCCTAGCGCTTCATTCCATTGATTTGATTGTTATGTGACGACTAGACCAATCATGCTCAATTTCCCGCTCACGGCGGGCTGTTGCTTTATGGTTACCAATCGATCAGCAGGATCAATCAAGACTTGGCTAGAGGTAAATGGGGGAAAGGCACCACTGAATGACTGGGCCTTCGCTGCAGAAGGAATGACGGAAAGCGAAAGAGAAAAAGCGGATATGGCATAGAAACCTACAACTGTGTGCTTCATTATTTTTATTCCCTGTAAATCATATTTTTAGGGCAGATTGCTTAATTTACTGGCTTAGAAGTGATTTTATCGAATCTGTTTGTCACGTAATATGCACCACCAAATTCATGGGTTTATATACAGTCCCACCGACTACAAGACGCATATCAATCAGATTAGCCTCTAATAAGTGATCAAGAAGCTTGCAGCTATCCTGGGTTTGACCAAGAAGGGGTGAGATTTGGCAAGACGATTGGATCCCCGAAATACCACCATTTTCGTAATTTATCCTCCCAATAATGTGGGATTGGGGGCTTCTAAACTGTGAACTGGGTCACACTATTGGAGTGCCCGGGAAATAAGTCTCTAGAGACAGATAGTTAGATTAGGCTCAAGAAATGGCCGGCAGGCTAGTGTTCTAGGGTGATAACCTCGCCGCCCGCGGTATCGGCATCGGCTTGATCATGGGTCACGAGGATGCTCGGTAGACCCGAGGCCCGTAGTTTAGTGAATACTAGAGTCCTCATTTCTGCGCGCAACTGGCTATCAAGTTTAGAGAAGGGCTCATCCAGTAATACGGCGTTTGGACTGGACAGCAGCAGGCGCAGCAGCGCGATACGGGATTCCTGCCCGCCAGACAGCGTGCCGGGGTCACGCTCCTCGAAGCCGCCCAGACCTACTTCATCCAGCCCCTGGCGAATTAATTTTGCCTTATCGGCACTACGATCATCGATAGCGAAGCGCAAATTTCCTGCGATCGATAGATGGGGGAATAGGAGAGGATCCTGAAACAGTAAGCCGACTCGACGGCGCTCCGCAGGAAGGGTGGTGATATCGTCTCCGTTAACAAATACCCCTCCGCTGGCCGCGAACACGGGTGCCAGGAATCCCGCTATGTACGCGAGCAACGAAGACTTACCAGAGCCGGAGGGCCCCATGATGGTCAGTACTTCCCCGGGGCCTACACTGCTATCGACTGTCAACAGTTGCTTGCCACTAAGCGCAATGCTTACCTTGTCTAACTCAAGCTTTGACTTGCTCATCGAATCTCTCGCATTCCCGTTCTATTGCGCCATGTTAGCCTGGGTACTGTTAGAGCGGCTAAGAAGCCTAACATTGGCAGTGAGAGTTGAACTACTGCCCATACCGCGATCAGGTTTCTGCTCGCGCCAGAGCTTAGTGCTACAGCTTCCGAGGTAATAGTAGTAATTCGTCCTGCACCCAACAGTTGTGTCGGTAGAAACAAGCCGATGCTAATTGCCATTCCAATGGCGATAGCCGTTAGACAGGGTGCCAGCAACAAGGGAATTCGAATACGCCAGAACGACTTTAACGGGCTGGCGCCCAGTGTAGAGGCAACTTGCGACCAGCGAGGGTCCAATTGTCTATAAGCCTCGGAGAGTGATAAGAAAACATAGGGCAGCACAAATAGAAAGTGGCCAAATATCACAAGGCTCATAGTTCCCTGCCATTGCATGGACTCTGTTAACACGATAAGGCCAAACAGAAACACAATTTGAGGAACCAGTAATGGGAGATACAGTAACCACGTTGCCGTAGACCTCAGCTTCCCGGATTGTCTCTCTGACTCTAAAGTCACAATTACCAACACCAATGCCAAGAAGGTAGAACCTACGCTGATCAGCAACGTATTTAGCAGTGGCGTTAACAAGTTCTGAAAATTGTTCGTCCAGTGCAACAATGTCCACGAGGCGGGAAGCGCAGAGGGATAGCGCCAGGGTCCCGCAAGAGCATTCACCAGCAGAGCCGCCAGGCTTCCCGTGATTACCAGCAAGACGATTGGCATGGCTCCGCGCCCTAAGGAAAACACTAGCCGTTCACCAGTTCCGCGGTCACCAGTGGCTACCCAGAAGCGCCAGAGAACTGCGCATAGTTTTTCCAGACATAGCCAAATAGTGATCGCAAGCAAACTCGTTCCCAGTTGCAAGATCGCGCCTGCCGCAGCTAGAAAACGGAAATTGAGATCCGCGTCATTAAACCACGCTAGAACCCTAACACTTAATGTCGGAGGCAATGTAGGGCCAAGAATAAGCGCCACATCGACAGTAGCCGAAGCAAACACGATGACAGCTATCACCGGCAATCGTATTAGGGGATATAGACTAGGCGCGATAACCTTCAGCCATGCGATAGTGGGTCGGTATCCTAGTGAGCGGGCTAACTCAACATGCTTCGATGGCTGTAACTGTGGCAGAGCAGCCAGTGACATAAGTAATAGGAAGGGGACCTCCTTCACTATTAACCCAAACAGCAAGGTTAGACCCCATGTGTCATTTACAATGAGAAGATCAGGTGGCCGTTCCCAGCCACTAAGCTCCGGCGATATTAGGCGGCTTAACAAGCCAGATGGTGCAATCAAGAACGCGAGACCAAATGCCGCCGCAGCATGGGGAAACGAAAGTAGCGGTGAAACGAGCCGCCGAATCCAATTATCCAGCTTGCTACCACTGGCGCTAGCGAGATAAAGAAATACAAGGGCAAGCGCGATAAGCGGCGTTAGAACTCCCGATAGCAAACTAATCTGGATGCTTCTGGTTATGCCTGGTATCTGAATAAGTTCGCGCCATGCATTCAGGGAGAATTCCGTGCCGCCCAGGGTTGGGAAATAGCCGAAAGCAGGTAAAATGGCGATGAGTGTGCCGAGCAGAATCGGTACCGTCAGCAAAATCAGTAGACTATGGCTTGCCCAGCGTAGCATCGTCTACCTTGTGCTATAGCGCTGAATCCACGCTTTCTCTAGTGCGGGCATCCATGACGGGTGCGGCTCCTGCAACTTGCGATCTAAATCTTCTGCACTAGGCGCAGCGAGGTCCCTGCTAATGGTATCGAAGGCGCGTCGAGCTTCGCTGTCCAGATCGCTGATCGAAATTGCTGGTGTACTACCCATATGATCCGGGTCACTGGCTCTGACCTGTGCTTCTATTGAGAGCAGGAAGTTGGCCGTCACCATTGCCCCCGCCTTTTGTTTCGCGTTGTAGGGTATGGCGAGAAAACTAACATTACTGATCGTACCATTGCGCAAAACATAGCTTCGAACACTGGGGGGAAGTTCTCCGCTTCGTACCGAAAGCAGCGCCTCATTTGGATTAAAAGCAAACGCGAGAGAAATCTCGCCATCTCCCATAAGCCGTCTCAGGTCTATGGCGGAGGCAGGAAAGTATCTGCCAGAACGCAGCAGGCTTGGATGCAGCGCATCGAGGTATTCCCACAAGAGATGGCCTAGCCGTTCGAATTCGACACTGGTCACCGGTGCGTACAACGCAGGGTCACGATCGGAGAGTTCAATAAGTGCCTGCTTCAGAAAAGTGCTGCCCAAGAATGCAGGAGGGCGAGGGTAGGTGAACTCTCCAGGGTTCGCGATAGACCATTCCAGAATTTGGCGCATGTCCTGTGGGGGTTCGGCCAGCCATTGGGTGTCGTAGTAGAAGACGAGTTGCGCGCGAGTCCATGGCGACTCAAAGCCTTGAGTGGGCACAGTGAAATCCTCACGCATCTCGGGAAAGCGGTCGGCATTCACAAGTTTGAAATTGGGCAACGACTCCGCCCAGGGGCCATAGAGGAGATCGTTTTCCTTCAGCGCGGCGAAGTTTTCGCCGTTTATCCATAAAAGGTCGATGCTTCCATTATCATCGTTGCCTGCCTGCCGTTGGGCGACTACCTTGGAGACTGCTTCGGCCGTATCGGAGACCTTCACATGCTGCACAGTGATGTCATAGCGCTCAAGCATCAGCTTGCTAACCCAGTTTAGATAATTGTTAGTTCTAGGCTCGCCGCCCCAGGCATTGAAGTAAACGGTTTCGCCACGCGCCTGCCGCTCCAACGATTGCCAATCGGAAAGGTCCATCGTCTGTGCAGTGGCAGGCGATGTTAGCTGCAAGAGTATGCTCAACAGAACAAATCGAATGGAGAAAGATTGAGTTACCGGCGCTTCCATTAGATTCTCAAGAGTACAAAAGCCAACAAGAAATTAACCTGTGCTCGCGAGAACGCCCAGACGCTGAGAGCGACGCTCGCGAAGTCTTTCATCGAGGACCGAGCCCAACACTTCCACATGGAACTTATCGCAGCCAATGCAGAGATTTTTGTAGTTATCACCGGTCGGTGTGGTAGTTGCTGACTCTGCGATAAACTTGGCTTCATCCCAGCCATGGGTCAATCCCATGCGTTCCGGTCGCCCGGCGTTGATAGCTTCTATCGCCGGGATGCCCGCAAGGTCGTCGAGAACTTCAATTAGCGGTTCTTCGGTCAGATTGCCCAGAGGGTGAGCTGTCTTGATACAGCAGGGATAAACATCCCCGGTTGGATCGATTGATACTTCAGAGCCTGCATAGCCATGTTGTAGAAAATTCAGTCCGCCAGACCATGCGTTGCAAAAATTATCTTCGATAGTCGCCTGAGAAAGCCCATTCTCCCATGCCCGGCCACGGGGCCACAACTTACCTATCCAGGAATCTTCACTGGCACCGAACATGCTAAAGATGGGTCCCGTCTCTAGCGCACGCTCATCACGTTCTCCGTCGGCATGTTTAATGCCGGCAGTCTCAAGCATTGCTATCACTTTCCCGGCCAGAACGTTCTTCTTGTCGCCTTCCATGCCCACATGAAAGTCATCCATCCCGGAGACCGAAATTGACCAGACATCACGACTCAGCAACTCTTCGATAATCTTCGGCGTTAGCAGATCGCCCGTAGTCTGCACCACGACTTTTATGCCGCCATTGTGCTTATACTTCTCTTGCAGCGCCTCAAGCACAGGGTAGAGGATTCGTTCGCGCACCGGTTCAGTAAGCACATCGCCGCCAGATAAAATTATTTTTCCGGTTTTTTCGACATAGGAATCGGAACTGCTGGGGTCATCGCTAGGCTCAAGAAACGTCATGCGCGGTGGAAGGTTGGCAATGATCTTGGGGAAATTGGTTTCCGCTTCTTTGACAACCTCTTCAAGTTCATCTCTGATGTAGGGGCGAAAGCGGGACTCGTAGCAATGCTTGCAGCGACGGTGACAATGCCAACACAGCACGTAATAGATTGATTCCATCGTCTTTCCTTCTCAAATGACTTAACGTAAATTCGATTGCTGAAATAGTGTTCAGTGTTCGAATAAGACCCGTTTGCGACCTAATACCTTCAGATGGCGAGCCTAGGGTAGCTTTCTCCAGCTAAGCGTACCCGTGGTTCGCCCGGCAGCGTTCTTTAGAGAGAGCTTCAGAAAACCATCACTGAACTCGAAATGACGGACATTCTCACCACCCACCCATTCCGGCACCATGGGAGAACCTTCTACGTGATGAATCACGATGCTGTTATCAACATCGAATGAAACTTTTCCCCAGTAGGCAAAGCCTCCGGTAATTCTTTCCTGCGTGTCTCGGTTTCGCTCTGGCAAGTCGCGGGGCATGCCAAGGCCAGACATATTGCCAAAGGCGTCGTAGCTCAATCGACCCACGTAGTTCATATCGATAGCATCTCCCTGTTCGGGGAACTGGAAGTAGCTAACGAGTTCGAAATCTCCCACAAATTTCTGCTTTATGTCTTGCAAGTTTTCAGCCGCCTGCGAGTTTATGGGTAACATTAACAACAAGACCGCAAGGCACAAAGTTTGTTTTATAGTATTGCCTAACTTTTTCATCACTGTGGCTCCTAGAAAAATTTCAACCCAAGCTCGTTCGAACCGAGATCCAGTCGCAAAAACATCGGACGCCGCAACAACTGAGTTACAGCAGTTTCTTCAAGTCAGGCTTGGTCACTTTGCCCATCGCGTTACGCGGCAGAGCATCGATAATCTGTATCGCCTTCGGTATTTTGTAGGAAGACATCTTGCCATCACACCAGGCCTTAAGGTCGGCATATTCCATTGAAGCGCCGGGCTTTAGGCCAATGAAAGCCATAACAGACTCTCCCCATGTTTCATCTTCGACTCCGATCACGGCGCACTCCGCTATATCCTCATGAGTAAGCAATGTCCCCTCAATTTCCAGAGCGGATAACTTGTAGCCACCAGACTTAATAATGTCGATGGAGGAGCGGCCCATGATGCGGTAGTAACCGTCATCGACGACAGCGACATCGCCGGTGCAGAACCAGCCGTCATGAAAACTTTCCTTCGTGGCTTTCTCATTGTCCCAGTACTCGAGGAATACGTTATCACCCTTGATGCGAATCTCACCTGGGGTGTTTTCCTCGGTAATCGGATTATGGTCTTCGTCGAAGAGCCGCGCCTCTACTCCCGGCAGCGGTTGCCCGACATGTCCGGCACGTCGTTCCCCAGCGTAAGGATTCGAAAGACCCATACCGATCTCTGTCATACCATAGCGCTCCAGTAATACCTGGCCGGTCAGTTCCTTCCACTGATTGAAGAGTTTAACCGGGCAGGCGGCGGAGCCAGATATGTTTAGACGCATAGGCCTGAAACCATCGCAAATCTTGCTTACTTCACTGGCATCTATGGTGTCGAAGTACTGAATAAGTTTCACATAGATAGTAGGCACCGCCATGAAGACATTGTAGGTGCCTGCAACAATCTGTGCCGTAATCTTCGGTATTTCGAATTTCGCAAACAGATGCACTGTCGCGCCGGCCCACAGGCCGCAACTTAGAATATTAATGATGCCATGAATATGGTGAAGTGGAAGAAATAGCGGAATGGAATCCTGATCGGTCCAGCTCCATGCCTCAACAAGCGTAGTAATCTGCGCGCGGATAGTCTTATGCGTACTCACAACACCCTTGGGCTTGTTCGTCGTTCCGCTAGTGAACAGTATCATCGCTCGACGTTCTGCAAGAATCGTCGGTAAGGCTCCAGCCTCTTCTGCCATAACGTCGTCGACGCTGACCAATTCGATGTTCAGCTGTGCACAGAGTTCGCGTAGTGATTCTTGATAGCTGCCATTTGCTACCATGCGCGTGACACTTGCACAGCTCAGATAATGTTCTAACTCGGCGACCGCCGATGCGACATTGAGTGGAATAGCTATTCCACCGGCTCGCCATATGCCATGCATGGTAGTTACGTATTCAATACTGGCTGGCATAAAAAAGGCGATACGCTCTTCGTTTAGATCGTCTTTGCCATTCAGCAATCCAGTGGCGAACTTGTCGATACGCTGATTGAGCTCGGCATAACTATAGTTGTTATCACCCTCAACTAAAGCTGTCTTGTTATTGGAGTTATTTAGATGCGGAAAATTCTGATCTGACATTCTTATCCTTTCCTTATACTGCGACATCTGGCAATCGAGCCGGCACCGTTAGAAGTTTCTTGTTTTTACGTTCTTCGAAATATTAGAGTACAGCGTTGACGATGAAAAATAAGATAGAGGGCCCCAGCAGGCATCCTATGCCCGTATAGAAAGTCGCTGTCATTGCGCCGTAGGGTACGAGCTTCGGATCGGTCGCTGCCAATCCGGCGGCGACCCCTGAGGTAGTGCCCATTAGTCCGCCGAACACCATCGCCGATTGTGGGTTGTCCAGACCAATCGACTTCGCAACCAGCGGCGTCCCTATCATTACCAGGATCGACTTGATGAGTCCTGCCGCTACGCTAAGCGCGATAATATCCGACTCAGCGCCTAATGCCGAGCCGGTGACTGGGCCGACGATATAGGTTACGGCGCCCGCGCCTATCGTGGTGACAGTAACCGGATCGGTGTATCCATACAGGACGGCAACCACAGCCCCTACGATAAATGAAACGACAACGCCCGCGAAGATCGATACCACTCCAGCTAAACCGGCCTTCTTTAACTCGCCCAGTTTCACGCCGAAGGCAGTAGCAACGATGGCAAAGTCGCGCATCATGCCGCCACCCATTAGGCCAATGCCTCCCAATAGGGTGATGTCAGCAACTCCCGTGCTGCCGCCAGTTGCTCGGCCACCGAAATAGGCGGCAACTAGGCCCAGAGCGATTGCGATTGCCGAGCCGTGAATCCGGCCGTTGGTCAATCTCTCCGCCAGAAAATACGATATCCAAATAGTGATGCCTATAACGGCGAAGGCTACGACCAGTGAGTTGCGAACGAAGACAGTTTCGAGGATTTCCATTATTGCTTCTCCTCGATCGAGACCTTGCTGTCGCCGATCTTGCTGATAACAGGCACCAGTGCGAAGCTCACGATAACCGCGGCGACACCAGCAACCACGGCCAGCATGCCCCCCTCAAATGCCGCAACAACATTCTGCCTGGCGGCCATGGCTACAACGATGGGAATATACATGGCAGACCAGAACTGAATTCCAGCTCCCGACGCACCATCGACTAATGACTTGAACTTATCCGAATTGCTGGCGAGCACCAGGAACAACATGGCGATCCCCACGCCGCCCACGTTGGCCTCGACATTGAGCACCACACCTAAGGCCTCTCCAAGTAGCATCCCAAGAATCAAACAGGCAGAGAGCAGAGCAACACCGTAAACGATCATTTCGTATCCTTATTTTTATTATTTAGGCGGCCGAAGCGCGCCATAGAGGGTTTGATGATATGACGCAGCCGATTTTTGTGCAATTTGCCAGACCATGCGCTAATTCTAGGCTATTCGGCTCCAAATAGGGGCAATTTCGGGGTATCCGAATTGACACTAGTAGGGGTTTGTAGCTTAATTGTGCTCCGGTTTGCTGGCGTCCCAGTATCGCCCGCCTACTGCTGTGACAGCAAAAAATCAGCTATTTATCGCTAAAGAAGGTTATTCAAATGAGTAAATTTTCAAAGTCATTGCTTGTACTGCTGAGTATGGGCCTATTTTCATCGGCGACGACAGCCCAGAATGTGACTACCGAGATTCTGGAGAATGCCCAGGACTATTCCGATCGCTGGGTTACCTATGGTAAGAACTACGGCGCCTGGCGCTATATGCCCGATGCGCAGATCAACCGCGACACCGTTGCGAACCTTCGACCCGTTTGGATTAAGCAAAATGGCGTAACCGGCGGTGCCTATGAAGTTACCGCTCTGGTTAACGATGGCCGGATGTACCTGACTACGGCGAACAGCCATTTGCTGGTTGTCGATCCTCTAACTGGCGATGAGCTATGGCGTTATGACCATGACTTCGAGAATGTCGATCTGTGTTGCGGCCCCCATAACCGGGGCGTAGGGCTCCATGAAGACAAGGTATTCTGGGGCACCCTGGATGCGCATCTATTGGCCTTCGACGCCGCTACAGGCATTCAATTATGGGATGCGGAGGTCGGCGATCACCGCGAGTCCTTCTCCGTAACAGGCGCGCCGCTAGTCGTTAAAGACATGGTTCTAATCGGCGTGGGTGGCGGTGAATACGGCATTCGCGGCTATATAGATGCCTACGATGTAAATACCGGCGAGCGTCGCTGGCGCTTCTACACGACCCCCGCCGAAGGCGAGCCGGGTAATGAGACCTGGTTGGGAGATTCCTGGAAGACAGGTGGCGCACCTACCTGGGTAACAGGAACCTATGACCCGGAAACTGACATGGTTTTCTGGGGCACGGGCAACCCATGGCCAGATATCAACAACGCGGTAAGAGCCGGAGACAATCTGTACTCGAACTCTGTCGTTGCCCTGGATGCCGATAGCGGCGACCTGCGCTGGTATTTTCAGACATCGCCAAGAGACGAATTCGATCACGATTCCACGTCTGAGCCGATGATCATCGAAGAGATGTTTAACGGACAGATGCGCAAGATGATTGTGCAAGTCTCCCGAAATGGACACGTCTACGCACTCGATCGTATGAATGGCGACTTTCTGTACGCCGGCGAGTACACGCGAGTGAACTGGGCTGAGCGTGATGAGCGCGGCAAGCCAGTACTGAAACAAGAGTTGTATGAGCCTGCAGACACCATGGTCTTTCCAGGTCTGTATGGTGGCAAGAACTGGCCGCCGGCTTCCTATAGCCCAGACACACATATGCTCTATATCCCGACTACCGAGTGGGGTACGCGCTTTATTCGTCGCGACGGTGAAGGCCGTCCCGGCACCATGGACCTGGGTGGCATTCCGCAGTTCGATACCACGGGTACCGGATGGGTGGTGGCCTTCGATATGCTAAGCGGAGAGATCGCCTGGCAGAAAGAGATGCCGGGTAACTTCAACTGGGCAGGCACGCTTTCTACTGGCGGCGGGCTAGTATTCTCAGGCGCTCCAGATGGTCATGTCTATGCCATGAACGATGAGACAGGCGAAGTCTTATGGAAGTTTCAGACCGGCAGCGGCATCTATGCGCCACCGACTAGCTTCACAATCGATGGTAAGCAATATCTGGGCGTCGCCTCCGGCACGCGCAATCCTGTGACACGCGAAGGCGTTGCTACGGGTATCGCTACCGGCAACTATATTCTGTTTAGTCTCTAGCTCTGGATTACTGGAGTTTAGGTACACGGAACATAGACAAATAAACGTAAAGAGATGGACGAATAAATTGAAATTAACTGCTGCATTACTACCGACGCTGATTATAAAGAGAGTGATAATCGCTTCTGCTTTAAGCATGACGTCGGTTGCTTCCCTCGCGGGTGTTGGTGAGGGTCAGGAACTCTACAACGCCTACTGTCAGATCTGTCACGGCGTTCTGGGCGAAGGTCAGACAATGGGTAAGCCTCTGACCGATGGCCCGGCGAATCGTTTGCTGGATCAAGAGCTCATCGATGTCATCACCGATGGCCGTGCCGGTACCGGTATGGTTGCCTGGGAAGGTTCGCTTAGTGAAGTGGAAATCTTCGATATCGCTAGCTATATTCGCAACCTGCAAGGAAAGCCGGCATTGAATCTGGACGATAGCGATTCGGGCCCAAGTGACGATCCTCTCGTCATAGCGGGAGAGCAGCTGTTCAATAATACCGCCGATTGTGCCACGTGCCACTCTTACGGTGACAAAGGTGGGAGTGTGGGTCCGTCACTAGATGGCCTAGGCAATCGATTAGGAGATGATGCGCTAATGCAGGCCTTGATGAATCCATCCGCAACTATTGTTAGTGGGTTCGATGCAAAAGAAGTTGAGCAGGAAGATGGAACGGTAATTCGAGGTCGCTATAGAAACGATTCTGAACTAGCGGTACAGATTCAGAGCGAGGATGGTCGACGGTGGGTAACGTATTTTAAGGAGCGGGTAAAAGCGGTTAGAGATTCAAAAGAGTCACTGATGCCTGATATCTATGCCAATCTAGCTGCGCAGGAGCAGCAGCAATTACTGGCATTCCTGAAGTCCCTGTAGAGATTAATAAGAGGCGTCTCGCGAAAATCTGTGAAGCTTCGAACAGAGAGAGCAATTCGAATTGGTCTGTAATCAGACTAGTAATTGTCAAGACAGTCGGGGAAGGTCAATTGGTCTTCCCCAACTTATTCTAGAAGATTTATACAGATACTAATAAAGGCAACGCTATAGAATTCAATGCCGCCGAACTCACCGCACTAGCAATCCCTTATGGCATAAAGCTGGTTTCTGCTCTGGTCACGCTTGTAGTGGGGCTATTTATTGCGAAGATGCTCGTCTCTCTCACAAAGAAACTTCTAACCAAGAGTGCAGTCGATCCTTCTCTTACTAGCTTTCTGTGAAGCATGGTCGCCATCCTTCTGAAGGTGATGGTCTACATTACGGCCCTGGGCATGCTCGGCGTTGAGATGACATCCTTCATCGCCATACTCGGTGCTGCTGGCTTGGCCGTTGGTTTGGCACTATCCGGTACCCTGCAAAATTTTGCAGGCGGCGTGATGATACTCTTCTTCAAGCCTTATAAAGTCGGCGACGTGATTGAGGCGCAAGGCTATACGGGAGCGGTCAAAGAGATACAGATATTTGTTACTATCTTAACTACGCCAGATAACAAGACAGTATTGATTCCCAATGGTCCTCTGGCTACAGGGTCTATGATCAATTATTCCACGCAGGAAACCCGTCGTGTCGATTGGGAATTCGGAATCTCCTACGGTGATGATGTCGACAAGGCCTATGAGGCGTTGAACAAATTGATCGCGGCCGATGAGCGCATCCTGAAAGATCCAGCGCCTTTCATGGCCTTGAAAACTCTTGCCGACAGTTCGGTAAATATTGTGGTTAGGGTCTGGGTAAAAGCACCGGATTATTGGGGCGTGTTCTTCAAGATGAATGAAGATGTGTACAAGACTTTTGGCGATGCGGGTCTCTCTTTCCCATTCCCACAAATGGACGTGCATGTCAGCAAAGAGGCTTAATGCTTCTTAACGAAGAGGCAAGGTAAGAGACATCTAAAACAGGAAGAAAAGAATTCCTGAGAATATGAAGATGCCGACGGCGAGAGCCATACCGTAAAGAATGTTAGCCGTTATATATTTCAGCAGGGTTATGCCATAACCTTGCTGAAAATAATTCTTCAGGCTCATATATAGATAGACCCACATCCATATATACCCAGCAGTACCTAGGTAGCCAATTACAGGGCTGATAAACGGTAGCTCGCTGGTCGCTACCATGTCGGTAAGAGTATTTACGAACACGATTAGAATAATGAACGCGTTATTGTGCAGCGTTAGCACCAGATGTTCTGCGTAGTAGTGTCCCGTGCGGATGTAGATTATTTTCTGAATAAAGGCCAGCAACGGAATCATCAGCAACATAAAGAAGGTTACGTATTCCAGATAGTCCCGCAAAAATTCGGTAGGGTTCTCTAGCAATACGTTTACGTCCTCTTCGGCTTGAGCGCGCATTACCCTGCGCGTCGAAGAAGGGTAGGTTGATCTTATCAACAAAAGCTAATATTCCTTCTAAGTCATTTTCCTCCGTCATTTTCGTCAACAAAGTCGTCTCCAAAACTAGAAAATTGGTCATCCTCCACATTCACATCAGTTCCGATTCTAATGAGTGCGTCATCGTCTACAGAAGCCGCAATGTCCTCTCCTGCAACTTCTTCGCTTTCAGACAGGGCGTTTTCGATGGACTGTACCGAGGTATAGAAGCTGACCAGCAGAAAGAATGAAACACTTATCACCAGGAACAGTCGCAGCGGTGGACTATAGCGAGTCCGTCGACTATCGAAATATTTCGTACACAGAAATGCTGGCTTGGTGAGCAAATAGAATAGAGTACGATAGGCGCGACCATTCAATTCGAATAGAGATTATATAGCCTCTCGGCTTAGCTTGAAGAGGGGGCGCCGCAGGTCCTTCGCCTCCTGGCCACAGTTCCCGCAATAATCGCCCGACAGCGAATGCCCGCAGTTGAGTCAGCGCTCATGGTTCTCGATTATTTCCGGTGTCTTATCCATAGCCCGTCATTATGCCCTATACAGCGAGAGTCCTATTCTTATTTTTTATCGGTTGCGTAGAGCTGATCTAAACCTGCTGTGTTCAGGACTCGCGAATTAGGTGCGGGTTAGGCCTGTCTGGGGACAGTGAATCTTTTCTGGCAGGCAGTAGGTTTGCTACGAAGAGAGACTCCTAAAACATTCCCGCCCCCCAGACCCGAAGGGTCCAGAGGGTAGGAAGTCTCAAGGAGCACCTCGGCGCAGAGTGAGGCGTGGCGACTGCGCCGGAGTGATTGCAAAACATGAAGAAATCATCATCTTGTGTTGCAGAATAGATGGAACCACCATATGTAGATTATCTCAACAGATTTGGCTTGCGCAGCGCTAACTGCTTAAGGGGGGAAACCTCCATCAATAAAACACTGCTCTGAGATCTTCCTAATATACTAAAGTTATTACTTTACTATATTGGAGAAAGCTTAGAAGTGCTCGATATTGGCGCTGGAGAGAAGAGGCATTGCAGCTTGCTGGCAGCTAGTTTAGAACGCAATCAGGATTGCGTCCCTGGCTTCTCGCAGAATCGCTCAGGGCATTCGCGGCGGACATGAGAAGCCGCAGTTCAGCCATTCGAGAAGAAGGCGATGGGTGAGTGGATAGAAGCTCGGGAGGCCTCGGGCCACCATCCGCGCTCATATTCATCCATAGATTGATGCTCTCTTCAGGGTTGAATCCAGCCTCTGCCATTAGAGCTACACCGATGGCATCGGCTTCGCTCTCCTGAGTTCGGTTAAAAGGCAGGAAGATGCCATAGCGCGAACCTACGTCTAAAACCTGCAGCGTTGTATCGGAGGCGCCGAGAATCTGAGCGGCGGCGACGCCTACGTTTCTCAGGGCCGATTGGCTGGCGCGTTCGTTGCTGTGATTGGCCAAAACATGCCCGACTTCGTGTGCCATCACCGCGGCTAATTGATGTTGATTGACAGCAACGCCATATAGGCCGTTATAGACGCCAATTTTCCCCCCGGGGAGAGCGAAGGCATTCGCTTGCTCGTTGTCGAATACTGTGACCTCCCAGTCGAAGCGTGACTGATCTACCGGATCTAGTGCTGATACCACATAGTTGGCGACGCATTGGGCGTATTGAAGCTCTCGGGAATTGTTCGTTGCCGGGATCTCGGACTGCATCTCGCGGTAGGCACTAATACCCTGCTGCGCCATATCGGCATCGGAATAGAGCAACACCTGACGTCTGTCCAGTGGGGAGCTGTTACAAGCGACAAGGGATAGTAGGAGTATGCAGACTGCGCTAAGTTTTCTCATAACTCGTAAACTACTCTTAACCGATTAAGCTTTCGACGGTGGAGAAGTATAGCGCAGACCTAGTTCTATCTGTCTAGAAATTGCACTGCTCGGCTTCAAGCTGTACACGAATCTCATCGCCCTGTTCATCGACAATTCTTTCGAAGCAATTACCTTCGAGGTCACGCAGAAGACGTCGGCCGCTGGCAACGGGCGCGGCACTGAGAGTGCTTGAATTGTCCACATAGACAATCTCGCGGGTTCGCGTTGGCGGGGCATCTCTGTACACAACCCTCTCGTAGTTTCGTGATGAATATCTTGGGTAACTGAACAGCGAGCCCAAGACCAGGCCACCGACAAAACTACCGGTATCATAGCGTCTATTGCGGGGATAGTAGTTTCCATAGGAGATAGTAAAACCACTCCTATTGCGTCTATTGTAGCTCCTGTCACGAGAGCCATAGTGGTAGGAATTGACACGACCATGCCTGCGGTAATTGTTTCGGTAGTTGTTGCGGTAATTGTTGCGATAATTGTTATGGCCATAGCCATAATCACTGAAGCCACGACGATGACTCCGACTGTCGGCCGACGCAACCTGACTGATAACCAAAGCACCAATTACACAGAGGCTTAACAATAATTTCTTTAAAACCATAATATTCACCTACTTCTTAAAATGAATAACTTTCGAGCAGTATAAAATTCTTCAGCTTGAGCATACTCAAGTAGAATGAATAGAAGCTGAATGAGTCAGATAGACGCAGCGAGTTGGAGAGAGTGTTATAGAGACGGTGCCGGAGAGAATGGCGCCGTTATTAAGCAGGCGCTGAAAGCTTCTTAAAGATCGTCTCATACAGGGCTTTGGTGGCAGGCCCAGCTGACTGATTGTCTGCCAGCATCATGTGTACCTGAAGCAGGCGATCCATGCTTGGCGCCAGAGGGATTCTCTGCAGGCTGCCCTCGGCAAGTTCGTCTTCTATCCAATTCTGCGGAATAAAAGCGAAGACGAGGTCGGAGCGAAGTAGCTTGATGCTGATGAAAAAATGACACCCGCCACCTACAACGATATCAACGCCGCATCGATTCCGGCTTACGACCTGGACGGGGTCAAGATAAAGGCGATAGCTGGAGACTTGGCAGTCAATGACGCCAGAGTGAGGGGTACCGTGACAGGATTGAGCACTGATCCCGCATATCTGGATATTGGTTTTAGCGATGCTAGCCAGGTCGATGTAGATGTACCCGCCGGCTACACGGCTCTGGTGTATTTTTATAGGGGATCAGGAATTATAAAAGATAGTGAGTACCAACTAACAAAAGGAAAGATTGCGCGGCTTTCGCCCGAGGGTCTGCTGTATCTGAATGCAGTTAGCGGTACGAAGTTGCTTTTGATTACGGGCAAGCCAATCGGTGAGCCGATAGCACAACGAGGGCTTTTCGTGATGAATACCATGGATGAGATTTATCAAGCGATACGCGACTATAGTGAAGGCTCCTTGGTATAAAGAAGTCGAAAGGCGTCACTTGAAATGGGTGATGCATATCTGTGCAGCATCCATTTCAATTGAGAATCTACTGATACTGAATCGGGTGAGTCGTTATCATGATTCGACTCTCCATATAGCTAATGGTTTCTCCATCGATGCTTCTGAACCAGTGTGGAGTACCTGGCTGAAGAACTAACACATCTCCCGCGGTCACTTGCCTGGCAAGCCCGCCCTCAATACCGTGTTGGGTACGCACGATGTTCGGATCGCTGGATTCAGCCAAGGGTAAAATGAGTTTGCCGCCAGTCACGAAGGTCCCGCTGCCTTCCAATATTCGATAGATCTCCATACTCCAGGGATGAATGATTGCATACTGCTCCACCGCGCTACTGCGACGACGCACCGAGACACCAGGTGAGATAGTGACGGACCAGCCACCGGCCGATGCAGAAGAAGCCGCAGCTCTATCGAGCTCAGCCTCAATCTGCGCGCCCGGTTTGAAGACTGCAGGGGGCGCGCCGGAGTCTTGGGCCAGTGAAGTAGCACTGAGGCCAGAAAGAATAAGTGCGGACAATAGTAGGTGTTTCATAATGTTTCCTGTGCAAGGTTATAGATAAGCTCATCTAGCGGCGCAGCGCCGTTGAGTCACAAGCATCGAAACTACTCTGACTGTCTCTGTAACAGCAAATAGTAGGTCAAATCAGAAGAGATTCTAGCCTAAAAATTCATTCTCTTTTTGAGAACTTTCATCTTACTAAGGTAATGACAAATTCCACCTGTGTCTAATCGGGTATGGTTGCCCAACCTCTAATCAAGAGGCTTCTTCAGAATGATAAATGCCGCCATCTTCGAGCGCCTCCAATGAACATCGACCACAAATCCCGCTTGCTCGAAATAATTCTCCAGAGTCTCTCGTTTCAGTAAGTTCACGTCGGGCACTTTGCCGAAAAGTTTTTCGACAAACAGAAGTAGGCGCCAGGGTGAAAGCGAGTCCCCCAGGCATGCGGATGACGTAACAACCACGCCGCCGGGCTTCAATAGTTTGTAAGAATATTTGATCGCTGATTCGGGGTCTTCCATCAGGTGCAGTATATTGTGAGCCAAGACCACATCGAAGGAAGCATCTGCCGCCGGAAAAAATTTTCAAGAGTCGCACATTGGAACTCGACATTATCGATACCGGCATCTTTCGCTTTCTGTTTGGCTATCTCAATCATCTTCGGTGAGATATCGGTGGCCACAATCTTCCCAATGAAGGGAGCGTGATTCATCGCTGTAGTGCCGGTGCCGGTGCCGCAGCCGAACTCGAAAACTTGCGAATCAAAATTGAAATAGCCATGCGTGACCTCCAGTTTTTCCTGATAGGTTTCCTCGTCGCGAATTGGGGACTTGGCATAGCTCTCGGCTCTGCTATCCCAAAAATCTACTCTCTTTACCACGTTGCTTCTCCGGTCTTCTTTGCTTGCTGCTAATCAAGCGCTAATGGTATCTATAATTAGCCCGACGATAGTAGCTCAAATGTATTGCCCCTGTTGCTGGCCTAAGTGCTTAGTCTGCCTTTTACGTCTCGGTAGGCACATCGAATCAATTCATGTAGAGCCTGCGAATCAATGCCGTCTTCTGGTCGGATCTTTACAGGACGCATGCGCTTTCCTGTCCCCTCAAGCATAGACTTCGGGTCGTCGATAAGCGCGCCAGTGAAGAAACCTATATTCACATGGGCCTTAAACACATTGACGTAGCCGAATGCAGCCCCGCCTACGCATGCAGCGGGGCAGCCGTCATGCAGTAGCTCGCTAACATCATCTCCACAATGCCGGAACGCGGTAAACCAATGACGCGCGATTGAATACAGTTCCGGCGGATCGCTAGAGAGCCATTCGTCTATCTCGGGTAAATAATGCGCCGCTTCGGGAAAGATAAACAAATCCGTTGAGCCAATCACGTTGCTGCCTCGGAAAACTGGGCAGCGCTTCGTTCCGTCTGATTCCTTCGCTTCATACTAACCATAGTCTCATAACTAAAAACCTGCATTACCATGGAAATGCCCAAGCCTGACTGGTGAAATACGTTGCCTTTTGCTCCCAATACTATAGCTTAGGGAGTCACCACGTTTTGTCATTTATTTTGCCTAAATAAGTAGCCAGATAACTGGATCAGCGCCCAATTCTTTGAGGCAGCCTAATGACAAAACTACGCCTATGCTACCAGACTGTCGAGTTTGGAAAGACCGACATACACCTGTGTACCTTACGCGACAAACAGGAGTTCGACGACCCGCAGGGGGCGGCAGAAAAGCTCGGTATTTCCTCGGCCTCCTGGCCCTTGTTCGGTGTAGTGTGGCCCTCCAGCATGGTACTTGCGCATTACATCAGTGACTACAATACGGGCACTAAACGCATACTGGAGAATGGCTGCGGCAGAACTCTGTCCAGCTTGTTATTGAACAAAAAGTTAGCAATATTACGGCAACCGACCATCATCCAGAGGCTGGGCTTTTCTTGCAGCGAAACGCGCAGCTTAACGAGGGCCTGCCTATTAACTATGCGCAAGTCGGTTGGGCTGATGCTCAAGATGATCTTGGCCTTTTCGATCTAATAATCGGTAGCGATCTCTTATACGAGGAACAACACGTAGCCCTGCTGGCTAACTTTATCGAAGCCCATTCTGAACCTGCCTGTGAGGTCATTCTCGTTGATCCAGGGCGCGGCAGGAAAAATAAGTTGATTGAACGGATGATCGAGTTCGGGTTTAACTCTCTTCACCAGAAGCCAATCCACACCGACTATCTGGTCAAAGAGTTTAAGGGCTACATACTAAAATTTGAACGAGGGGGCCCTCGCCGTTTGGATGCTTGATAACTATTTTATTAGCCATAAAAAAAGGCGCAGTAACATGCGCCTTTTTCCCTACCTCCTAAGGCAGTAGGGTTATTCGGCAACTCGCTTCATTGTAGTGTAGCGAACTGAGGTCATCTGACCACCGCCCCAATTTTCGGT
This sequence comes from Gammaproteobacteria bacterium, assembly GCA_029253585.1. Taxonomy (GTDB): domain Bacteria; phylum Pseudomonadota; class Gammaproteobacteria; order Pseudomonadales; family Pseudohongiellaceae; genus UBA9145. Next base: position 90,482 of record JAQWZF010000026.1, on the reverse strand, counting down.
GCGCGACTCGTAAGTATTCTCATCGATAATGCGCATGAAGCTATGGTGTGCATGCGCATCGGCATTCACGTCCATGTTTGTTCCCTTGGTGAAGCGAAAATCGATAACACCTTCTTCACCAGAGTCGATGAACTTCATCGAAGGCTGATTGCCGATAGCACAGTAGTGCGTATGAATGAGCTCTTCCTGGCCATTCTGATGATACATGCTCACCATCTCTGCAGGTGTGCCGGCGGCGAAAGTCTGCATAACTGAGGAATTGCCGATGTTCTTGAATGAAACCGTAGTAGTCGATACAGCAGCGTCATCTCTTGATTGCCCCACCGGAACTACTTGCGCCTCACCTGTCCACGTACCCTCGAGCTTTAACATAGTCTGAAATGCCTGATCGGGAGAGAAGCCGTCTCCGGCGAAAACAGTAGAGCTAAGTAGTAATGCAGCAGCTGATAGACCAGCAATTTGAAGTTTCTTCATCGGTTCAATCCTTGTTTTTCGTAGAGTAGATTCAGACTAATCGCCCCCTCGGGGCTTGTCAACCTGGGAGAAGGTAGCGGGGCCTTTCCGAGCGCGGCAGCCAGGCGCTCTGTAGTGCTCGGCTCAAGCGTCAGATTCGACTGGTTCGGACGGTGTCGACGGCTGATCATCGTCACTGCCTAACTTTCGGCGGAATTCTCTGCGCGCCAGAAGAAAACTCACGATGGCCTGGGCTGTTACCGAGAGGATAGAGACATACCAGACTATATTGATACTGAAATTTGGCTGATAGCGAAGATAGACGGCGATAGGTACGAAGATGAGTATGCGGACCCCTGAGCTGAGCAGCGCCGGCCGCGTATTTCCAAGGCCTTGAAAAACGCCGGAGCAGGTAAAGGCTATGCCTTGGGCTACAAAGTTGAGGGAGATCAGTTGCAGGAATACGGCACCGACCTTGATCACCTCGGCATCGTCGGTAAAAAAAATCACCAATAACTCCGGCCGCCACTGCATCACTACCGTGGTGATAAACATGACTATGCTGCTAAGAATAATACCGCTGCCGAAAGTCTCTCGTACTCGGTCGGATTTACCGGCACCGAAGTTTTGGTCGGTGATAGGACCGACTGCAAACGCGATCGGCATGGTGGGCATGAATGTGGACTGCATGATGCGGCCCCGATACTAAATCCGGCCTGAGCAACTGCGCCGAAATCCTGAATAAGCCAGTACACCGCAGAGAAATAGACAAACAGTATTAACATCTCGCCGCCGACGGGTAGTTCTATATCCATCATCTTCTTCCAGATGTCGAATCGTGGTCGCCACAGAGAGGGGTCGAAGGAGACATATTTCTCCAATTTGAAGAAGTACAGAGTTAGCAGGCCCACACCGAAGGTTATGGAAATGCCGCCTGCCAGGCCTGCGCCCAGAACGCCCAGAGCAGGTCCAGGTCCCCAGCCGGCAATAAGTATTGGAGCGAGAATAGTATTCAATACCACGGTCAGCACCTGCACGATCATGGTGGGCTTCACGATGCCGGTAGCCCGCAGAGAGGAGGCCATCGCCATCATCGCAAACTGAAGGGCCATGCCCGGCAAAAACCAGAACAGGAATGTCAGGCCTTCGCTGAGGGATACTGCGCAGATAGGATTCGGCAAAGAGATAGCCCCCTAAGAGGGTTTTCACGGCGCATTGTGCAGAGAGAACCAGAGATTGATTGAAGATCAGGTTCGCATGTTCCTGATCTTTGCGGCCTACGGCCTGTGAAATAAGCGCCACGGCGCTTACCACAAGAACCTGTGTCAGCCCATGATCATAAATAGCACGGTGCCGGCCGTTCCTACGCCCGCAACAGAGTCATCTCCCAGCGCTGCAACGAAGTAGAGATCTACGAGTAGATAGAGGGTTTGAAAGATCATGCCGGCGGCTACTGGGATAGCCATCGCTGGAATTATTCTAATGGGTGAACCTTGGGTGAGATCTTTCATGGGCTAATTCTCTGGGTGGTAGCCGAGGAGGAATAAGTTCTCGGGACTGAACCCAATGAATACTCTTAAAACGGCAGTCTGGTCTTTTCTGAAGCGGCGCTAAGAGTCCCACCAAATAGGGGTTTGGCGGATGATAACAGCGCAAATAAATGCATAAAATAGAAACTATTCCCATGGATAGAATTCCTAGATTGAACCGAGTAGCAGAAATCCTATGATTCGCTATACTGGATGTCCGATCGCATTAGCCCGCCTATGTTTAAGGCTATCGCGCAACGTAAATCACAGAAATAGTCGATCAGCTTTGCAAAGAGCTAAAGAGTAAAAAGGACAGATCTATGCCATCCAGAATTCTCATATTGCTAGCAACCTTGTTGCTGAGTTTTGCATCGGGCGCAATTGCCCAAACCGTTACTATCGGCGTCTCCATTCCGTCGGCTACCCACGGTTGGGCAGGAGGCTTGAACTTTCATGCCGAGCAGTCCAAGGCGCGGCTCGAAGCGGCTAACCCAGACCTGCGCATCGTTCTGGTTACGGCGAATAGCGCCTCCGAGCAAGCTAACGACTTGGAAGACTTGGTAGCGATCCACAATATCGACGCTCTGGTTATCTTGCCCTTCGAATCGGCACCTCTGACCGGCCCCGTGCGTAATGTTAAGCGCCGCGGAGTATTCGTTACCGTTGTTGATAGAGGGCTAAGTGAAGAAGGCATAGCCGATGTCTATGTGGCCGGCAACAATGCCGAGATGGGCAGAGTATCCGCCGAATACATAAAAGAGGCGCTAAGCGGCGGTGGTGACATAGTCGTGTTGCGCGGAATCCCTACAGTGATCGACACGCAGCGCTTCGACGGCTTTATGGCCGAACTGGAAGGTAGTAACGTCAATGTGCTGGACGATCAGCATGCAAACTGGAATCGCGATGATGGTTTCAGCGTCATGCAGGATTTCCTGGCGCGCTTTCCCAAGATCGATGCGGTCTGGGCGCAAGACGATGATATCGCCATCGGTGTGATTCAGGCAGTGCGCCAGGCAAGGCGTCAGGACGATCTCTTTATCGTCGGTGGCGGTGGCATGAAAGACATGGTGCGTCGCGTCATGGATGGCGACAAGCTAACTCCCGTCGATGTTCTGTATCCGCCGGCAATGATAGAGACCGCTATGGAGTTAACCATGCTGAAATTCACTTCTCAGGTGCCTGTTAATGGCGAGTATATTCTTGGGTCTCCACTTATCACTCAAGAGAATGCTGCCGAATACTATTTTCCAGATTCTCCGTTCTAAAGCGCAGCTAATTAACTAGCGTTAAGGGAACCAACTTTTCAAATCAGTGACCAAGCTATGAAAACTATAAAAGGCCCCGCAGTTTTTCTCGCGCAATTCGCAGCAGACGAGTCGCCATTCAACTCACTCGATGCCATCGCTTCCTGGGTGGCAGAATGCGGATTCAAGGCTGTGCAGATTCCCAGCTGGGATGAACGCCTGATCGACCTATCACAGGCGGCCGAGAGCGTAGACTACTGCGACGAGATCAAGGAAACACTCGCCGAGCACAATGTCGAGATAACCGAGCTATCAACGCACCTGCAAGGGCAGCTGGTAGCCGTTCATCCCGCCTACGACGAGATGTTCGATGGCTTTGCCGCCGAACACGTTAGAGGCAATCCAGGCGCAAGACAGCAGTGGGCTTGCGAGCAGATGTTGCTAGCAGCCAAGGCCTCGAAGAATCTCGGCCTTACGGACCACGCGACCTTTCCCGGCGCATTAGCCTGGCCCTATTTCTACCCCTGGCCACAGCGCCCAGCGGGTTTGGTAGAGACGGCATTCGATGAGCTTGGCAAACGCTGGCTGCCCATCCTCAACGCGTTCGATGAGGCAGGTGTCAACGTCTGCTATGAGATTCACCCCGGCGAAGACTTGCACGACGGTAGTACCTTCGACATGTTTCTAGAGAGAGTCAACCACCACCCTCGCTGCAATATTCTCTTCGATCCCAGTCATATGGTTCTACAGCAACTAGACTATCTGGCGTTCATGGATGCCTATCAAGACCGGATCAAGATGGTGCATATAAAAGATGCAGAGTTTAATCCTACAGCCAAACAAGGTGTCTATGGTGGTTATCAGAGTTGGGTAGATCGGGCCGGCAGGTTCCGCTCCTTGGGAGACGGTCAGGTAGATTTTAAAGCTATGTTTTCCAAACTCGCTGCCATGGACTTCGAAGGCTGGGCAGTGTTGGAATGGGAATGCTGCCTCAAGCATCCCGAGGACGGCGCCAGAGAGGGGGCCGAGTTTATTCGCAAGCACATCATTCATGTCACCGACAAAGCCTTCGATGATTTCGCGGATGGTGGCAGCGATATGGAAGCGAACAAACGTATTCTGGGAATCGACTAGGAATCACTACGGGTTATACGATGACGGATAACAAATCAGCTCAGCCCAAACTTAGATTGGGCATGATAGGCGGTGGGCAGGGCGCCTTCATCGGCGAGGTACATCGCATTGCAGCCCGACTGGATGGTCGCTTCGAGTTAGTGGCCGGCGCCCTAAGCGCAGATGCGCAAACGGCGGCAGCATCTGCTGCCGAAGTGGGCATCAACAGCGACCGCAGTTACGCAAGCTTTGAAGAGATGGCCCTGGCTGAGGCAGCCAGAGAAGATGGGATAGAAGTCTGTGCCATCGTTACACCTAATCATCTGCACTATCCGGCAGCTGCAGCATTGCTGCGTGCAGACGTCCATGTAATCTGCGATAAGCCGCTAACGGCGACACTCGCGCAGGCCGAAGAGCTAGCCGAACTGGCAGACAGCAGTGGGCTGTTGTTTGCCGTAACCTATAACTATAGCGCCTACCCTATGGTGCGTCTGGCGCGACAGTTGATAGCGCAGGGCAAGCTCGGCGAGATACGGATGGTGCAGGTCGAGTATTCGCAAGATTGGTTAGCCACCAACCTGGAAGACTCCGACCAGAAACAGGCAGCCTGGCGAACCGACCCTGAGAAGGCAGGTGCCGGTGGTTGCATCGGTGATATTGGCACCCACGCGTTCCACCTGGCTGAGTTCATTAGCGGGCTGCGCGCAACTCAGTTGCTTGCCGACCTGAACTCCTTCGTGGGTCAGCGCAAACTCGACGACAATGCGAACATGCTGCTGCGCTTTAACAACGGGGCCAAAGGGAGCCTCTGGTCCAGTCAGGTGGCAACGGGCAATGAGAATGCTCTGCGCATCCGAATCTATGGCGACAAGGCTGGCATCGATTGGTCGCAGGAGAACCCGAATTATCTAAATTTTACGGCACTGAGTGGCAATCGAGAGATTCTCTCCCGAGGCAGCGCCAGTATCGATGCAGCATCCGGCTACTCTACTCGTCTGCCCGCAGGCCACTCAGAAGGCTTTCTGGAAGCCTTCGCTACAATCTACACAGATATCGCTACGCAGTTGAATGCTCGCAAGAACAAGCAGGCCTGCGACCCCGATGCTCTGCTGGTGCCGGGTATCGCAGACGGTCTGCGTGGCATGCGTTTCATCGACAAGGCGGTTGCCTCGAATGCCCAGGGAAATATCTGGCAGCAGTTGGACTAGTTCTCGGCTCTAGCCTTGTTCAGTGAATTGGCAGCGGCCTCAACGCCATTCACCACAGCTCTAGCGAGTACCCAGAAAGACAATTTTACTCGCTGTAGTAGAGGCAGTGAGTTAGACCTGTCCCAGCGACTACGCCAATTCCTCATCTGGCTATTGCTGTTTAGCAGCGTGTCGAAGCGACTGGAAATCTTTGCCTGTAGCAATGCCGCGAAAACAGAAACAGGATTCCGGGAATTACGGAAAGAACCAGTCCTATGAGTCCAAGCAGGGCGAGTATGCCCACCAGGACCAGCCCCGCTCCCTTCAGTAGTAGTGGCAGCAATTGATTCTCAAATTGTTTTGGGTTCACAGCTCTTACCTCCAGATAGCACCTTGTTCACACAGAATTTTCTGTATACAGGATCTATTAAAGCAGCATCCGTACCAATATTTAAGTTATTGATAAATATATAGTTAATATTCCTAATACTAAGAAAGTAACCACCGGGGTGGTCAAATAGGCCAATAAGTTTCTACTTGTACCTCGCCTGCACCGTGCGCAGATGTATGAGTTTAATCCTTCACCATTTCCCTATTTTCGCAGTCTATAGGGTAGACTGGCCGCCCAATTGCAGTTAGCGTTTTGCTCACGCAGCTATTCTTTAAGTAGCTATTTTTTAAGTGCCCATTTTATGTTCATGTCACTACTCTTATGCCCTTAGTACGCCTCGATAAAGTCTCTCTTAATTTTGGTACTCACATTCTTCTGGATGAAGTGGATTTCACCCTGAAGAAAGGCACCAAGATCGGTTTGCTGGGACGCAACGGCGCCGGTAAGACAACATTCATGAAAGTGATTGCCGGCTCCATGCAGCCAGATAGCGGAGAGCGCTGGCTCAGACCCGGAGTAGAAGTCGCCTGGCTGGAACAATCCCTGCCCGAGGCCGACGAGCAATCTGTGTATGACATGGTTGCAGGTGGTCTCGCCGAAGTGGGTGAGCTACTGAAGCGGTATCATCACCTCATTACCGACTACGAGAACACCGATATGTCCGAGTTGGAGCGGGTTCAGGGACAGCTAGAGGCGAAGCAGGGTTGGAGCCTGGGGCAGAAAGTAGATACCGTCATCACCCAGCTGCAACTACCCGCGAATAAATTAATGTCGGAGCTGTCAGGTGGCTGGCGCAAGCGTGTGGCATTGGCTAGGGCACTGGTAAGGGAGCCCGAATTTTTGCTTCTCGATGAGCCGACTAACCACCTCGATGTGCCAGCGATAGAATGGCTGGAGAAACAACTGCAGGACTATAACGGCGCAGTATTGCTGGTTACTCACGACAGAACTTTCCTGCAGAACGTGGTGAACAAGATCGTAGAGATCGATAGGGGTCATCTGTATGAGTTCGAGGGAACATTCCAGAAGTTTCTAGACTTTCGCGAACAGCAACTGGCGAGTGAAGATAAAGCGAACAAACTGTCCGATAAGAAATTGGCGCAGGAAGAAGTCTGGATCAGGCAGGGCATAAAAGCCAGGCGGACGCGCAACGAGGGTAGGGTCCGCGCACTGGAGGCTTTGCGCCGCGAGAGAAGCGAGCGCAGAGAACTTCAAGGCAGAGCGAAGTTCAAGCTGAACAACACCGAGAATTCAGGAAAAATTGTCGCCGAGTTGGAAGGCATAAGTCATAGCTTCGATGGCAGAACTGTCATCAAGGATTTTTCAACGACGGTTATGCGCGGTGATCGTATCGGAATCGTCGGTGCGAACGGCGCCGGTAAATCGACTCTGCTAAAGATCCTGCTGGGTAAGCTAACAGCGCAAGAAGGCACGGTAAAACTCGGATCAAAACTACAGATCGCCTACTTCGACCAGCTGCGTGAGCATCTGGACATGGAGAAGAACCTGATCGACAACGTAAGTGGTGGTCAGGACTACATCGAGATTAATGGGCAGAGCAAGCATGTGATCAGTTATCTAGGCGACTTCCTGTTCGTGCCAGATAGAATCCGTACCCCGGCTAAAGCGCTCTCCGGTGGAGAGCAGAATCGCGCGATTCTTGCGAAGGTTTTTAGTCGACCGGCGAATATTTTGGTGCTGGACGAGCCGACCAATGATCTGGATATCGAAACCCTGGAGCTTCTCGAAGACATTCTGCTGAAGTTTGATGGGACCGTGCTACTCGTTAGCCACGACAGGCAGTTCATGGACAATGTAGTGACTAGCATCACGGTGTTCGAAGGCGATGGCAAGATCGGCGAGTACGTGGGCGGTTACAGTGACTGGTCGCGCAAGGGCGGCAAACTATTCAGCTTCGAAGGCAGTGAGAAAGCAAGTGGGGCAGAGAAGCCAGCCAAGTCGGTGGAGAAAATCCCAGAGCCGAAGAAGGTTTCCACAAAGAAGCTCTCCTATAAAGATCAGCGCGAGCTAGATGCACTACCTGCAACAATTGAAGAGTTAGAGAAGCAACAGGCCGAACTGGAACAGCTGATGTCGAAACCGGAGTTCTATGACAATACGGACGACGGTGGAAAGTTTGTCGAGAAAACACTCAAGCAGGCCGCTGACCTGCAGACTCAACTCGATCAGGTCTACGAGCGCTGGGAAGAACTGGAAAAGCTGCGTAACTCCTAGGCTGAATTTTTTGCGGATTGTAGGCCAAGCAAGAGGATCGTGAGAGGTCCGTGAAAAGGTGGCTTATTGAGCCAGAGCTATTTGTATATCGCCTTACTGCCCCATAAAAAAGGCCCCGATAAAGAACTTTAACGGAGCCTTCCTCTCAAATACAAGAATATAAGCTTACTTCTTGGCTTTTGCTTCCTGTCTTTCTTTTTCAGCTTCAACAACGGCGTCAGAGACCGACTTTGGACATTGCATGTAATGAGAGAACTCCATAGAGAACTGACCGCGGCCCGAGGTCATTGTTCGCAGGCTACCAATGTAGCCAAACATTTCAGAAAGAGGCACATCGGCTTTAATACGAATACCCGTAGTGCCAGTGTCCTGATCTTTGATCATGCCGCGACGACGGTTTAAATCGCCAATCACATCGCCCATATGATCTTCCGGCGTAAATACATCTACCTTCATGATCGGTTCGATTAGCTCGGGTCCGGCTTTAGGCATTGACTGACGATAAGCGCCTCTTGAGGCAAGTTCGAAAGCTACCGCCGATGAATCCACTGCGTGGAAGCCGCCGTCATATAGCTCGATTTCTACGTCCAGTACCGGAAAGCCCGCTATTGGACCCTCTTCCATCATGCCTTGGAAACCTTTCTCAATGGCGGGGAAGAATTCTTTCGGTACGTTACCACCCACAACACTGGAGCTAAATACATAGCCAGTGCCTGGCTCGCCGGGCTTGATACGGTAATCAATCTTACCGAATTGACCGGAACCACCTGACTGCTTCTTGTGCGTGTAGGAGTCTTCGATTTCCTGGGTAATTGTTTCTCGGTAGGCGACCTGAGGTGCGCCCACTTCCAGATCAACACCGTACGTACGACTCAAAATATCGACTTTAATATCAAGGTGTAGCTCGCCCATTCCTTTAAGAATGGTTTCGCCTGAGTCTTCGTCTGTTTCAACTCGAAAAGAAGGGTCTTCCGCTATCATTTTCCCAATCGCAACGCCCAACTTGTCAACACTGCTCTTGTCTTTAGGTGATACCGCAATTGATATAACCGGATCGGGGAAAACCATCGGTTCCAGAGTACAGGGCTGGTCGGCGCTACATAAGGTGTGGCCAGTTTGTACATTCTTCATGCCAACGATGGCGAATATGTCACCAGCTTGGGCTCTGTCAATTTCAGCACGGTCGTCGGCATGCATTTCTACCATGCGGCCAATGCGCTCGGTTTTACCTGTGAATGCATTTAAAATGGTGTCGCCTTTGTTTAGCACACCGGAATACACTCTAACAAAAGTCAGGGCGCCAAAGCGGTCCTCCATGATCTTGAACGCTAATGCGCGAAATGGCTCAGTCTCATCAACCAGGGCAAGCTCACCGTTGGGCTCGCCTTCTTCATCCATTAGAGGCTGAGGTGGAACCTGAGTTGGATCGGGCAGGAAATCAACAACCGCATCCAATACCAATTGAATACCTTTGTCTTTGAACGCAGAACCGCAATAAGTAGGGAAGAAGTCGAGGGCGATCGTGCCCTTGCGGATGCAACGCTTAATGTCATCGATCGACGGCTCTACGCCGTCTAGATAAGACTCCATCACGTCATCGTCTTGCTCGACAGCCATTTCAATTAACTTCTCGCGATATTCCTCTACCAGATCGACCATGTCTTCTGGTACATCGCCAATTTCGAATTTTTCAGGGTTGCCCGGATCAGGCCAAATATGTGATTTGCGCGTGAGAAGGTCAACGATACCTATGAAATCCTCTTCGGTGCCTATTGGTAAAACCATGACCAGAGGGTTTGCGCCGAGAATGTTCTCTACTTGACCAACAACTTTAAGGAAGTCTGCGCCTACCCGGTCCAGTTTGTTAACGAAGATTATACGCGATACTTCCGAGTCATTGGCATAGCGCCAGTTAGTCTCTGACTGGGGCTCAACACCGCCAGAGCCGCAAAAAACACCAACGCCGCCATCCAGCACTTTAAGCGAGCGATACACCTCAACAGTGAAATCAACGTGACCCGGGGTGTCAATAATATTAAGACGGTGATCTTTCCAAAAACAGGTGGTCGCAGCAGACTGAATAGTAATCCCGCGCTCTTTCTCCTGATCCATGAAATCCGTTGTTGCTGCACCATCATGCACTTCTCCGGTTTTATGGATTTTACCGGTTAGCTTGAGAATGCGCTCTGTGGTAGTGGTTTTACCGGCGTCAACGTGGGCGAAAATACCTATGTTTCTATATAGTGATAAATCAGTCATTGTGCTGCCTAAAGGTTAAAAGGTTAGCTGTTTAATTAGGTCAAAAATGGTGCGGTATAATACTAGAGTTTCATGGTAAAACGCGAGGGGAAAATGCGGGACGGATCAAGGTAATAGGCTGAAAGGGTACAAAGCCCTGTTTATGCGCGATAAATAAGCGGGGGTACTACTAAAAATAGCAAAAAATGATCTTCAGTTAGGACAGAGGGAGGATAAATACCGTACTGTATTCATTCTGCTCTCTTTATTTATCCGCTTCCTTGCTAACTTTGATTCGCAGTAAAAGCGGTATCAACAGGATTCCGCGCTGGTCTTGCGGTGCGCTGTCGTGCGCTCAGAATTTTTCGATCAGATCCTCCCTGAACGTAACCCCGAGGCCCGGGCCCTGAGGTACTTTAATTTGTCCGTCCGCTTCCAGGACGGGCGGGTTCTCGAAGACCTGCCAGCCCTCGAAGATATCCGCGTGCGGCGGTTCGTGAATGAACTCTGTTATCGGCGCGTTTGGCATGGATGCGATAAGGTGAATCCCGCAGATATTGACTAAGCGCCGTTCAAACGGCGCCGAGTGCGGCGAGACTTGCCTGTTGTACGCCGCCGCTAGGGTTCCGACAGTGCGGGACATTAGCGGCCCTATATCGCCAATCTCCGGCATGAGGACGTCGAAACATCCTTGCTCAAGAAGCCACCTGAACTCATGGATGCCCCAGTTTGCCTCGGCGCCGGCCATCGGCATAGCAATGAGCCGGTTGAGCTCCGCTAACTGCTCGTAGTTATAGCGGGGCAGTGGCTCCTCGAGCCAATAGACGTTGAGTCGCTGGTACTCCATCGCCGTGTCGTAGGCACGCTTAAAGTTCCAGAGTGTCGGGTCCTCACCATTGGCGTCTGCGTCGCCGGGTGCCTTGTTGCCATCGCAAAGGATATGGAAGTCATCGCCTACCGCGTCTCGAACCAACTCCACGACGCGGATATCCTCCTCCATCGTTCTGAACCCCGAACGTAATTTAATGGCACGCCAGCCGTCCTCTTTGAGTCCAATAGCTATTTCCACCCTGTCTTCTACGGTGCCGATGCCCCACATTGCCGCGTAGGGCAGGACTTTATCGCGTCCACCGCCCCAGAGCTTGTAGAGCGGTAAATTCGTTGCTTTGCCCAGCAGATCCCAAAGCGCTATCTCTACCGAGGCGCCCCATCTGCGCTGCGGACGGTATAGCGCCTTGGCGTGCTGATTGATATCGAAAGGATCTTTGCCGACGAGCAGTTGTTTTACGGCCTCGATGTTCTCTGGAGGGATCCCGGGGCCGATGCCCACCAGGCCTTGATCCGTATGCACTTCCGTTACGGTGAAATTGCCAATCTGAACGTGTAGCCCGCCACGGGGAGTATCAACGCGTCGGGCAAGAATGCCCTTGTCTTCGATCAGCTTGATCCTGATCAAGCGGACATCGGTGATCTTCAGGCGTGCCGACTGCGCAGCCAGCGCAGCCTGTGGCAGCATCAATGGCATTGTTGCTAGGCCCGGCAACCCGGTTAAGAAATCTCGTCTACGCATCGCAGCTTCCTGTCTGTGGTCAAATTAGTAGAATTACCTTAGGGTTTTTATTGCTTTTTTACAACTACAACTGACATCAACAAATTACTAACCGACGGATCTCATATCATTTTCATGAACACTTTATGCATAGGGCTTTTCAAATCTTTCGGGCGATTGGTCGCCTATAGAGAACCCGGCAGGTCGATGAGCGGCGCAAAAAATTTATAGTTGAAGGTATTTTTTTCACTGATGATCATTGAGGAGCATAGCACGCCTAATTATAAGTGCGCACCGCGCGTGTCCTTCTTGATTTGTTTGTTATGTTTCAAACCATTTGTACATCACTAATGCATCAACGAAACCAAGGTTTGGGTGGTTAAAGGCGTTAGGTAGCCTGCCGACTGTTTCAAACCCAAGTTTCTTCCAAAGCCGAACAGCGCCCTCGTTCGAGGCGGCTACAAAGTTGAACTGCATCGCTTTGTAGCCCAGATCTATCGCGATCTTCTGAGAGTGCTCACACATAGCAGTTGCGAGTCCTCTGCCTCTTGCGCTTGATGAAACCATATAGCCACAATTACATACATGATCTCCAGGACCTGAATGATTCGTAACGATGTAGTATGTACCTAGTATTTCCCCATCCTCTTCGAATACGAATGTCTTCCGTGGATATTTCATCCACAGGTTGAATGCTTCACCCTTGGAAGTGCTTCTGTCATAGGCATAAGTTTCGCCTGCCGATGCAATCTCCTGGAAAATATGCCAGATCAAATCAAAATCTTGGTCGATTGCTTCTCGGATTTCCATATGTTACTACTCCACTAGAAACATAACGCCCTGAATAGTAGGGGCAGCTCCAGCTGCCTCCTTGTTGATTTGATTGTTATGTGTTGGCCAATCTATTCGAATGCCTCTGTCCTTGTTCATTTTGACAGCTCTAAAAATTCTGCCCTTTGTTTCATAGTGAGCTTCGAGCACACTTATTCATACGAGTGTATCACGAGGCTTTCAACCTCGTCGGCCGGTACATCGGCTTCTAGGCTTACGCTAATCCAGTACCGCGAATCTAAGTGGGAGCGATGGTCAATGCCTTCGTATTGTTCACGTAGAAAAAGTGCCCGATATGGATCACATTTTAAGATCACGCCCTCGGTTCCTCGAATAGACATAATAGCGAACATTTTATTCATGACCTTGTAGATCATAACATTGGGAACAGAGCCCCACGGGGGAGTCATGGGCTTCGCAGTAGCGCCAGGCTGAGCCTCAATGCTTTCAATCAAAGCAACTGATCTATTGCTAAGTACTATTCCGTGACGATCAGCGATTTCTCTCCCTGTATCATGCGATTCTTTTTCACGTGATCTCAACTTATCCGCGAGATTGTTACCCTAGATGTTCATGCATCGAAACACATAACGCCCTCAGTAATAGAGTGCCCCTTGAGGCATCCTTTTTGATTTGATTGTTATGTGTCGTACGCACGTCACACTAAGTTCATTAGACCTCCAATATAGAATGCTATAAACGGTACTAAGGCTAGTACGATTGCGGCCAAAAACAAGGATTTTTGGGACAAAGAAAGTTTATGAACGGCAGTTTTGGTCTCCCCCGGCAAAGCAACGAATGCTTGAGGACCTATTGCAAATGCTATCGAGCCCGACAAATATCCAAGCGATCGAAGTACTCCAAGCATTTCCCCTAGTTGGAACTGGTAAAAAGCCAACGGGATAAAGAGTATACCTAGGAGGATACTTGAGTACCGAATTAAACTAGTTCGCTTATCTAAGGTCATGTCTTCGCTCTATCTCTACACACATAACGCCCTTAATAATAGGAGCAGTCGCGAAGCACTGCTTCCTTCCCAGCAGTAAGCTTTGTCAGCATCCATTAACCGGGAAAATCTGCAGTTATCATCTACATCCTACGGTGGTGAGAAAATTTATATCTGAGGCGGTTAGGTCGGCTGAGCTGAAACAGAGGCGAGTGACGGCTCATACCTTTCGACATTCCTTCGTCACCCACATGCTGGCCAGTGGGGCAGACCTGCGCATCGTACAAGTGCTGCTGGGGCATAATGACGTATCTACGACTCAGATATACACTTATGTCTTGGGTAGGCACTACGCAGGAACCAGTAGTCCGCTCGATAGTATTTGAGGCCAGTCGAGGCAGCTGGACGGGGCGCAAGTGTTTGCTTGCTACTGATAGCCCTTTTCATGATACGAACTACAAGGGTAGTCGTTGACCTTCAACGGCGATGTTGTAGCCTTCAGATCTAACGAACCTGCTTTCCTCGCTTCCTGCATCCAGCAGTGGGTTGGTATGGTTAAAGTGAATGAACCAGACCTTCCCGCGCTCCTCCTTGGGCAGCTCGCTGAGTGCGGCCATGCTCTCCGATACGAAGGGGTGCGGAATCTGGGACATATCGCGGCCCGGTAGTTCGCCATCGGCATAGAAGGATGCGTCTATCAGGGCATAGTCGACAGACTTCACCACCTCGACTAGGTCTCTATCCCAGGCCGACCACTTGTTAATGTCTGGAATGAACACCGCCTTTTTGTTTGGGCCCGCGATCTCGTAGCCTACGGTCTCCGAGAACTCGTCTCGGTGAGGTACGAGAAAGGGAGTGATGTCCAGGTTTGCGTAATTTACCTCTCCCTGGTCGCGCAGCGGCTGCAGGCGAATATTCTGAAATTCGACCAATTGACTCCACGGCCCATTGTTCTCCAGAAAGTCGAACATACGCGGCATCGCATAGACGGGCTGATCAGATGCTGACATTGCCTCATGACCTAGAAACATCAACCCCGCATAGTGGCCGATATGGGCATGGGTAAGAAATATGGCCGATAGTTGAAAACGCTCGTCAGGAGCCTCTACCTCGAGTTGATAGAGCTGAGCGGGCAAGTTGGGTGTGGCCTCGAAGAGAAACTTCTGCTCAGCGGCAGGGTCGATCACCGCGATGGACGTAGCGCCTCTCTGCGCTTTGCTACCTTCCCAGCCAGGAAGGCAGTGAGGCGCATAACATCCAATCTGAGGATACCCGGCATCTTGAGCGACACCGAGTATGAATATGTACGGAGTGTCGTCCTGTGCAGCAGCTGTTCTGCTGAGCAACATGCAAAGTAAATAGAAGGCGAGAGAAGGTCGTTTCATTCTTCTTCACCGGTATCTTCTGCTGCTCTTTCCGCCTTGAAGTGTGGTGTGCGCCACAGAGCTACCGTTAGGGCGAGAAAGGGTATGGCGACCAGTAGTCCGGATAGTGCGCCACTGCTGCGCTCATCGAGATAACTCCACACGAACATGCCTAGCGCGATCTGTGCCGTATACAGGGCAGCCCAGGGAAACATCCAGCTGCGCATCTTCCAGAAACCCCAGAAACCCGCGCCATATATATACCAGTGGGCAAGGGCGCCAATCTTGGCCGCCCAGCCGGTAAAAAGTACGCCAAACCAGACTTCTTGATCTTCGCTGAGTGGTTTCAGGAAGACGTCCCAGGGTAGATAGATGAAGCTCATATAGGCACAGAACAACATCAAGGCGTTCATCCAGTGTGGGCGTCGTTTTGAGTTGGCCGACAATGTCGTCATATTTTGCATAATCAGTTACCCAGCGCCGAGACCGGTTCGATAGTATCGCCGATATTTACTTCACCATCTTCCAGTATAATGGCGCGCAGTCCAGCTTTCTTCTTCAGTTCCGGAAGAACCGCGCGATGGACAGTCGCGGCGAGAAAGGCACAGGGTTCGCAGTCTTCCACACCCTGGCACAATGCGCCGCCTAGCTTGAATTTCTTGCCAATGAGTCCATACAGATCAATACTCGTGGTCAACACGTTACGCCGAAAATTCCCATAATCGATCTGGGTATCGTTGTGCGCTAGAAAGGCATCGAGCTCGTCTTTGGAGATCAGGCTTAGATGATTCGCCTGCACATCATTACCCGCAGCGAGCAGTTCCAGGGAGCGCTCATGGTAGCGATCGCCAGCTATGCCTTTGCCCGCCTCTAGTTGAGCAGATTCAATCGGCTGTGGCTGCTCGCGACGAATCTTCGTTATGTATATGTTCTCTACTGTTCCGCTCATGTCTTCACTCTCTGTCCTTCTTTCCAGCATTCATTCTTTAGTTGGAAGGCTCGACACTCATGCCTATGCCATCGGTCATGGGGATATCGCCCAGGCTGGCTATATCGATCCCTTCGATGCAGGCAACGTTATAGCCAAATTCATTCGGAGCCTTACGCCGCCGATGGTGAGTATAGATTCCGCATATAGAGCAGAAGTAGTGGCGAGCGACGCGCGTATTCCATTGATACAGGCTGAGTTTGTCTTCCCCAGATATGACCGTAAGGTCGGCGAGTGGGGCGCTCGCCATGATCGCGCCCCTTCTGGAGCACAGCGAACAATCGCAGCGCTTGAGGCCTGTCGGTCCCGATTCAGTACGAACTTCAAACTCGACCGCGCCACAGTGACAACTTCCTTTTAAGATCTGCACGCTACTAGTCCGACAGAAGTGCCATTACGGCTCCGGCAGGATCTTTAATGACGCAGAAGTAGCTGCCACCCATTCGTCTAGGGCCATCTAGTACTTCTCCGCCTTGCTTCTCACAAATTGCGGCGCTATCGGCGACACTCTCTACGCGAACATAGACCAGCCACTGGCTGGGGATATTGGCGTTACTGTGCTGACTATGACATACGCCGGCAATGGTGTCCTGTGTGTCGGGCAGATTAATATTGAAGTCGTTATAGCTACCCATATCTACCTCGCTGCTGGTCCAGCCTACTACAGAGGTGTAGAAGTTGCGCACCTGCTCCGCATTGGGAACAGTCAGATCCATCCATTCGATGCGGCCGATCTTCGAAGGTTTCGCTTCTTCAGTCGGCTCGGGGGGCGCCTCAAGATCTTCTGCTTCGTCATTCATGTCTAGTCGTCCTCAGTAATGAATCGCTGTTAATATTTGTCAAGAATATGTGTGGGGAGCGCATCCAGAGAGACCTAGTTCTTCTCTTTCCAGTACTCCTCGATACTTTCGTCACCTCAAGATGCCAGCCATCTGTCCATATTATCGCGCTGTTCAACAAAGTCATAGAAAGGTACGCCGAAGCCGCAGGAGTTCTGTGCCAGATCTATCCTAAAGTCTACATACTGCCTTGCGCTGGCATGGGGCTCGAACAGTTGTGAGAGTTCGTTTCATTGTTCGTCACGGGGGTGAGCTGCCACCGCTTTGCCATACAGGCGAAGGATCTTGGGGTTGCCATCGAACGCACAAAACATCATGGTCATGCGCTGGTTCTGAGCCAGATGTGCAGCGGTCTCATTGCCACTACCGGTGATATTCAGCCAGGCGATGCGGTTTGGGGAAAGTACGCGCAGACTATCCCAGCTCTTGGGCGAGACATTGACTGTGCCATCGTTCGCAGCAGTACCCACGAAGAACTGCTTCTGTTGCTCGATAAAGGCGATGTGCTCCGGTTTCATTTGCTCATAAAGGCGGGCCATGTTGGTTTGTTCCTGGTGACGGGTCGGGCGCCGCCTTGCGCTTGAACGGAGAAGCCAACAAACTATCAAAGCCCGACCTGTCGCTGACCGATCGGGCTTTGGAAGAGAGTCCTACTGCTGTGGTACTTTAGTTTGGCAGACTAAATACGTAGACCGCATTTCCCCAGTTTGGATATTTTATTTCCGTAAGAATGACACCCGGCACCGAACGTGGGCTCGTGCCACCAAGGGCCGCAGTGACGGCTATATATTGCTTGCCGTCTACCGCGAAGGAAATAGGGTGGCCCTGCACAGAGGTCCCCAGTCGGGTCTCCCAGACGATATCGCCATTGGTCACGTCGAAGGCCTTAAAGCGTCGATCCAGGTCGCCAACGAAAACCAGATTGCCAGCTGTCGACATGGTGCCGGTATGAAAAGAGGCGCGCTGCTGGTGGCTCCACACTTCTTCCATGGTGTCCACGTTATAGGCGCCGATCTTGCCGAGGTTGCCATCGGTTCCAGGCATCTCGAAGAACTTTCTGCTAGCGGCCAGTCCACCACCACCCTGCACCAGCGCAACTTCTCGCGCCGCGTTCTCGAGACAGGTCTGACTAAGTGGAGCGATCATCGTGCCCGTAGGCGGATGGTAGGTCATGGAGTGCCAGTCCTTACCACCTGCGCTGCTTGGGCAGGCCGAGGTCCACTCGTTTAACTTCGCATTCTGAATATCTTCGCGATAGGTAACCAGTCCGGTTTCATCATCGATATCGGTAAACGCATTCTGAAAAACCGTTTCCTTATACGCCTGAAATTCGCCGGAGACTCTATCGTTCTTCCACAGGATTCCGTATTTACCCAGGGAAAACACTAGCTTCTCATCGCCGCGGTTTACCAGGATGCGTTCGAATACCTCATCGAGATCCAGCGCCTCTGCCGGTACGTGTTGAAAGAACCAATCCAGTTCGCCGGTATCGGTACTTACCGCCACAGTGGAGTTGGTGAACAGGCCAACGTCATCGATGGTTAGGTGACGGCTAACCGGCACCCAGGGCTTCTGCTGTGCAGTGCCCCAGTAGGTAAGTTTTAGTTCAGGATCGTAGCTTCCGGTAATCCAGGTCTCGCCGCCTGCTCGGAATAGATTGTCGAGCTCGCCCCAAGTATCTCCACCGGGCTCTTTCATCTTGGCGATGGTGTTGAAACGCCATTCCAGTTCACCGGTATTGGCATCGTGAGCACTGATATAGCAGTCCTCTGGAATGTATCTGGCGCAACCGGCAAGGCCCAATATGACCTTGCCATCGGCAACGATAGGCCCGCTGGAATTTGAAAAGCCCTTGCTCGCATCGGCGACCTCGGTTTCCCAAACTTGCTCGCCGGTTCGCGCATCCAGCGCAACCAATCGGGCGTCGGTTGTTGCCTGAATTATCTTGTCATTATAAATAGCGATATTGCGCATATCCTGACGGTTTGCAGGGCCGGCCCAGTTCTCCCAGATCAGGTCGCCAGTAGCCGCATCCAGGGCCTGAATCACATTGCCCGGATTGATCAGATACATGATGCCGTCATAGACCACCGGTGCGGGCTCAGAGTCACCCTCGTGCATGTTCCAGACCCATTCCAGAGTCAGGTTGCCAGCATTCTCGGTGGTGATCTGATCTAGGGGGCTAAAGCTGTGCCCATAGTAGTTGCGGCGGTGCATAGGCCAGTCGGCCGGGTCCGGATTCTCCAGCATGGCGTCGGTGACAGGCGTGAAGTTCTCGATCCTGCCGGCGACCGTCACTCCCTGGGGAGGCTCGGGTTCGGGGCGTGACCGCTGCGCGACCACCCGTGAGATATTGTCGGCAATCTCGAAATCAGTACTGGCCGTAAGCGCTTCGGTAACAGCATCGACTCCGTTAGAAGACAGGATATGCGCGACGATGTTGGTGTAGTCCTCATCGCTAAGGCTGTCATTGCCACCGGGGGGCATGTTCGCTTGAATATTATTCAGTAGCAGTGCCGGTGTCTGCGTTCCCCACCGCTGCAGGAAGACATTGCCGATGAGTAATGGGCCCAGAGTAGTGCCTTCCAGCTCTGCCCCATGACAGGCGGCGCAGTTGCTGGCGAAGGCGTTGGCGCCGTCCTGGGCCTGTGAACTAAACGTCACTGCGGCCATCGATGCTGCAGGTGCGGCAGCCTGCTCCGTGCTTTCACCACCGCAGGCGGCGAGAAGCAAAATCAGGGCAGAGGCAAAAAGGGTGCGTGTGTTGTTCCTATTGAGTGATTTCATGCTAGACCTCGATTAGTTTCTTGCAAAAATCCAACCGCGCAACTCGCCGGGAGAATTTGTTTCGCTGTGCACTTGAATATAGAATTCATTATTCCTCAATGCCGTTACCTGAGTATCGGTGAGCTCCAATACCGCGCTAATCTCACCAGCGGGCATCTTGGTCACCTCCAGTTGGTGAACAACCGGGCCGGGCTGAGCGGGTGGGCCATTGTGCACATGGGCCATAGTGGCGACGGAATTCATGCCGGTGAAATTGCCGCTGACGGTAAGCGTGTTCCCGTTGAGCGTTAGAATCACCTCACCCTCACCGGTTATGGTAGTGACCGTCTGTGGCGTAGTGGGCATGGGGGATAACCTCGCCCTGAAGGTTTCCGCTTGTGCCACTGCGCCTGCGGAAAACGTCAGGACAAGTGCGCAAATTAGGGAAGTTGTAAGTCGTGAGAATGCTGTATGGCCGAGTTTCATAGCTACCTCTTGGCGCGTTTATTCTTCTGAGATTGATACCAACAATTAGCTTAATTGAAAGTAGAAGGAGAAATTACCATTAACTGGGCCAAATAGGAATGAATGAGGGCTACAGGGAAGAGCTAGAAACATACCCATATAGCTATTCATTGTTAGTCGCGCGATCGCATCGAGAATGGAACCTACGGTAACTGCAGCGACTGTGGCGGTCAGATTGCAGAGGAACGCCTGATCGCTATTCCCTATGCGGATGCATGTATTGACTGTGCAGAGTCTAGATCTTGACTTGACTGAGTGCTGAGACACAACCAACGGCGCCCGGGTAGGTGCCTTTTTTATTCTTGTGCTAGAAGTGACTATTCAACTATTCACCCAGAAGTTGCTGCGCTGTCTCAGGGCTTAGGCGGTAGTTTCCCTTAGGAGTCTGAGCTATGCAGAACCTGTTGCAAACGCTCCGTGGGCTCGCCTTTTACCAGGCTATAGCATAGTTCATATTCTTTGATCTTCGTAACATAGAGTTCGAACAGTTCGTCACGGTTATTCGGGTTCTCTCGCAGCGGGTCAGCTTCCCAGGGAATCTTGTAGTCACACAAATAATAATACCTGCTGGAAGTTTGCTGTCTGAGGCTATCTTCAAAAGTAGAGGAGATCCACGGGTCACAGTGACCATACCTAAGCTCGCTCCAGATCATAATAACCAGTAGATCGGTGTCGCAGACAATTTTCTCAGGTGAATGCGCAAGAAGCGTTAGTTCCTGCTGGTGTTGCTGCTTGGCGACTTCTACTAAGTCATGTTGCTGATAGGAATCTTTTCCTCTGAGATAGTCTCTGGCAATTTCCGTGACGAGAGGTACGTTCCAGCAATCAGCAAGCTGCGTTGCCAGAGTAGTCTTGCCCGAAGATTCGGGGCCAGTCATAACTATAATTTCAGTGCTCATTAAAAACTCTTAGTCCATGCCGTATAGGCGCTTAAGGCTAATACCCAGCAGATGATATAGAAAAGACTGTAGAAGACTATCTGTTTATGAAAATAGCTGTGGCTGCCGCAGCGTCAGTTAACCAGCACACTACCCCGCGAGCGATCACCTATTCCAAAAACTTTCCCAACTTATAGTTCGGCTGATGCTATACTGCATCCAGTTCCTTAGGGGTGGTCAATAGACCTGAGATTCTGGCTTGTCAGTCAACCCTAGAACCTGATCCGGTTAATACCGGCGTAGGAAAAGGATGCACACCACATCTCATCACACGTCCAAATACTGCCGGGTCTCTTGAATTAACTTTTGGAGAGACTCATGTCTAACACTACTCGTACACCCTATTTCACATTACTGCCGTTTGCTATCCTGGGCTGCATGCCGGGGCTTGCTGTTGCCGCAGAGAACACCATCGAAGAGATTATCGTTAACGCAGATTTCAGGGGCAGAAGCGATTTGCAAACGGCGACCAGTGTCTCCGTGATGACGGAGGCGGCGATAAAATCCAGAGCCGCGCAACACTTCGAGGAGCTGGCGAATGCCATCCCCAATGTTAACTATGCCGCCGGTTCCAATCGTGCACGCTTCTTTCAGATTCGGGGCATTGGCGAGCGCAGCCAATTCGTCGCCCCCATAAACCCTTCGGTAGGTTTTCTGGTGGACAACGTAGACTTCAGTGGCGCGGCCACCATCGCTACCATGATGGATGTCGAACAGGTTGAGGTACTGCGAGGGCCCCAGGGAACGAGGTACGGTGCCAACGCACTGGCAGGCCTGATCAATGTCAAGACTCACGATCCCGAGGATCAGTTTGCAGCGAGTCTGAAGCTCGGCGCGGCGGGCTACAATACAAATACCATGGCGGCAATGATAACCGGCTCCCTGTCCGAGACGGTAAGCGCACGATTGGCGGTCGGTAGCCATCGCTCCGATGGCTACTATGAGAACGACTTTCTGAGAACGAAGAAGAACAACGTACAGGACGAGCTGTCAGTTCGCGGCAAACTAAGCGCGCAGATGTCCGCCAGCTGGACGCTGGACCTTAGCTTGTCCCATGTAGATGTGGACAACGGCTACGATGCTTTTACCCTCGATAATTCGCGCAGCACACTCTCCGACGAGCCAGGGCAGGACCGGCAAGAATCCCTCGCCCTGGCGATCGACAGTAACTGGCAGCTAGATAATTTTGATCTGGAGCTCATCGTGGGCCTCGCCGATTCCGATATGGAATATGGCTACGACGAGGATTGGACCTTCGAAGGAATACATCCCGATGGCTATATGTCACGAGATAACTATATCCGTGATCGAGAGACCCGAAGCCTGGAGCTAAGATTTGTCTCCAATGACGGTAGCCGACTGTTTTCCGATACAACCCAATGGTTGTTCGGTGTGTACACGCTTAGTAGTAGCGAGTCATTGCAGCGCGACTACACCTTTCTTGCCTCAATCTTTCACAGCGAATACGACTTCGATACCGCCGCGGTCTTCTTCCAATTAGACTCGGCGCTCAGCGAAAAACTGACCCTGGAGACAGGCCTGAGAGTCGAGCGGCGCGACACGCGCTATAGTGACTCTCAGCAGCTTGGCTTTTCGCCGCAAGAGTCTCTCTGGGGCGGTCGAGTCGCCGCCAAGTATCTGCTGAACCCGGATACTATGGCCTACGCCAGCATCGCCCGGGGCTATAAGGCCGGTGGCTTTAACACCGATGGCACACTGGATGCAGATCTACGCGAGTTCGGTGAGGAGTTCCTGATTGAATATGAGCTGGGCATAAAATCGAAACTACTCGAGAACAGGTTACACCTCAAAGCCGCTGTTTTTCACGATGACAGACACGAGCAGCAGGTAAAGAGCTCCACCGGAAGAATTCGTGATAACGGCAGTACCGAGTTCATCGATTTCATAGGCAATGCGGCCGAAGGGAAGAATAACGGAGTCGAAGTCGAGGCGCTTTGGTATCCCACAGAGTATCTCGGCATAACAGCCAGTTTAGGGTTGCTGGATGCCACCTTCGATTCTTTTCTCAACTCCGAGAATCAGGATCTTTCGGGGCGCGATCAGGCTCATGCACCAGGCTATATGGCGCATCTGGCTGCTGACTACAGCCTGGGTGCCTGGTCACTCTCCGTCTCCATCGATGCGAAAGACGACTTCTACTTCTCCGACAGCCATAGTGTTAGAAGCGACCCCTATGAATTGGTGAATATGAATCTCAGCTATGCTGGCGAACGCTGGAGTCTGAGCCTTTGGGGCCGTAATCTTAGCAATCAAGACTATGCGGTTAGGGGATTCTTCTTCGGCGAGTTTGGCAACGATCCAAGAAAAAGCTACGCGCCCGAACCCTATATTCAATTCGGTGAACCCCGAGTCATCGGAGTTTCCTATGAACTACAGTTATGAGGTACAGCCATGAAAGCTTCAGTAGATATTAGTCTCTATCCCTTGGCAGATGACTATATTCCCGCCATCAAGGAATTTATCGAGAGAGTACAGCAATACCCCGATGTGGCGGTTGTACGCAACGATCTGTCGACGCAGCTCTATGGCGACTACGAACAGCTAATGGACCTGCTGAAGGTCGAGCTCAGGCTAAGCTGGGAGAAGTACGGAAAGAGCATCTTCGTGATCAAATTTCTGCGAGACGATCTTCGGGGTCTTGCCAGTGACTGAATTCCTTGGCGCGGTCGCTGAACAATTCCTGCAGAGTTCCCTGCTGGAATTAACGGCAGTGGTGTTTGCGATCGCCTATCTGATTCTTGCGGTCAAAGAAAATAGTCTGTGCTGGTATGCGGCCGCTATCTCTACGTTCATCTTCCTGGCTATCTTCTGGGAGGTTAAACTCTACATGGAGTCTGGCCTGCAAGTTTTCTATCTGGCCATGGCGGCCTATGGCTGGTACCAGTGGCGATCTGCCGATTATGGTTCGGCGGGCCTGCAGATTTCAATGTGGACCATGGGTCAACACGCAATAGCCCTGACCTTTATCGTGCTGCTTACTTTTTTATCCGGGTATTTTCTACAGTCTGCAACAGATGCCCAATTACCGTATCTGGATTCGTTTACGACATGGGCGAGCGTGGTCGCCACCTTTATGGTGGCACGCAAGCTATTGGAAAACTGGATCTATTGGCTGGTGATAGATTCAGTCTCAATCTATCTGTATATCGACCGTGAGCTCTATTTCACCGCAATACTGTTTGCCGTGTATATAGTCATCATCTTCTTCGGATGGTTCTCCTGGTCAAAGAGTTATCAGCAGAAGATACAGCAAGTTTAACTCACACCTAACGACCCACGCTCAAATTTCTAGCGTAGCTATAACTGACCGCTAGGCAGTTAACTTCCCAGGTCAGTAAAGACACCAACAGCGAGCTTTGCCCATATATAGAGAAAAGCCGCTTCTAGTATCATGGCTATGAGTACTTGATACTTTCGCTGCGTTCTGCGTGAAATCAGGACGAAAATGCTTCCCACGCCGAACAATAGGAAGCCCATGATCATAAAATCTGCGATGCCCCAGTTTACTTCGTGGGTGAACTGCATGGCGATAAAGGGAATTAGCAATAGACCAACACTGGCAGCGCAACTGAAAAAACGCCGTATTTTTGAGAAGCGGTGTCTGCTTTCTTATTACTACTATCGTTATGTGTTTAGCTTTCCGGCATCATTCGCAATCTCGATTTCTTGGTCCATAAAAGCAGCAAATTTCCCGGTAAAATTTAGCCTTCCTCGCGTAACCCACCGCTCCTGAAATCCTCTGCTCGCGCACCAGTAGGTTGCGATAGTTCTAAGTTCGTGCCAGTCATCGTCAGAAATAGATGTCTGCTGGTACATAAATTATCCAGACGATAAATACCAACATGCTTTAAGAGCCAAATTAGAGAACTGCAAATATTCGCTCTTTGACAAAGTTTCAATGCTCTTTCGTCCATCGATCATAATCTTATTGAGCTCGGGAGAGCTTATCAATAAATCATCGTAGTCGACCATGTTTTGAGTCAAGCGTAGTTTCGATTCCACTTTTGAGGCTACCGTGCTCGCGCGAACTTGCGAGGCCACATATATCAGTGAGCCTATAACACCTATTGCCCCAAGTAGTTCAGCTATTGCCCCTACTGCATCCCAATTCATTCGGCATCTCCAAGTTTATGTTGCAGAATCAGTTTGTAAGCTTTAAAACACATTGCGCTCTCAGTAATGCGCGCGTCCTTTCTAGTTGGTTTGTTGCTGGTCATTTAACCCTGCTACACCCTTTTCTGCTGCACGGTAAAAACCAGGGACAAGTTTATAAAGCATGTCGCTCTGTTCATTCCAATGAGGAATTCCGCTCGGATTATCTTTCAGAAAATTGATTAGATATTCAACCTCTACTCTAGGAGATTTAGTGTTGGGTTGGGTGGTAACTCCTGCAACGCAAGCAAGAAAGAAAGAGCTCTATAAATAGGATCTTTATCCGTTGTACCTCTTCTTCTGTAACCTCAGTGCTCGAATTCGCTTTAGCCAAAAGATCAGTCAATTCAGGATGTTTTATTAAGGCTTGTCGAAACCGGGAATGCCCTTCTATTGTCCCCAAAGTAGATGCTGTCTCAACGGCAACTCGTGCATGTCGCGTCTGTACGGCCAAATACAATTACGTGGCGATTACAGCTACTGCTCCTAAAACTTAACCCAAGGCTCCAATCGCTTCCCAATTCATTCTTACTCTCCAAATTTCGTGGTTATAACTATCCGTCTTCGGCTAGTAATCGACGCTTCAATTTTTCTATCTTGCTGCCTATCGGGCTACCTCATGCGCGACAGTATTTCTTCCTACCGACAGCTAAAATTTTCAGCTACCCAGTTATCCGAATCGTTCTCTCCACTCGCCGGCCCTGTATAGCGGGCTTGCTGTGGGAATGTGCAGAGCAGTCTCTCGTTATCCACACTACCGTCTGTGCTATGGGTAGCGGTGAGTGATTCCGGTGCCACGCCATTCTCAACCCAGTCTACCAGTGGCGCCAGCTTGTCCCAGTTGTTGGGGCCGGGGCCGCCACCGCAGTGGCCCATGCCGGGGGCAAGAAACAGGCGCGAGGAGTCGTTGGCATCGCTGAAGCTGCCGGCGAATGTTGTGTCGACCATGTCGTTGAAGTAATTAACCGTGGCGGTGGCCACGGAGAGTGCATCACTCATTCCATGATAGACGATTAACTTACCGTCGCGACTCTTCAGGAAGCTGGTCAGGTCGGGGTCGGTCGCATCCATGATCGAGCTCATAAGCTCGGCCTT
This sequence comes from Gammaproteobacteria bacterium, assembly GCA_029253585.1. Taxonomy (GTDB): domain Bacteria; phylum Pseudomonadota; class Gammaproteobacteria; order Pseudomonadales; family Pseudohongiellaceae; genus UBA9145. The sequence continues at coordinate 64,078 of JAQWZF010000026.1, read as the reverse complement.
TCCGGCGGTGAAGTCGTCGACACTAAAATCCAGCCAGTGGAATTCGGGGTTCATGCCTTCGCGTCGTGGCATGTAATTCGGATCGTTTAGATTCGGAATGGTGACGCCTGGGTCTTCTTCATAGAACAGATAGTTAACGTGATCGCCAGCCGGCCCCCGGAGCATGCCCGGCGCCATACCATTACTGGCACTTGGGACAAACAGGCCAGCCCAGTCCAGCTCCGAGCCCTTGGTTCTGCCGGGGTAGATGACGGTGCCGTTGCTGTCGTAGGGGCCGCTGTAGAAATCGGCTATGGTCTGTATCTGTGCGTCATTGAAACAGGCAGCGCCATTGCCGGACGACGGGCATATATGATCGGAAAGGTCGGCGCGGGGATCGAAGTCGCAGGATAGCGGATTGTTAAGCACGCCATCGCGTATGCCGTCGTTGGCGTCGCATTTATGTAGTACCGCATCATTGAGGATCTGCACTAGCTCGACGCTGTCGCGCTGGCCATCTCCGTTGCTGTCTATCGCCAGGTTGCCGGCAAAGTTGTCTTTGAACATGCGCTGCAGATTCCAGGTACCAGCCGCATTCATCGCCTGATAGTAATTCACCGGAGCACCGGCAACGATGCCGTCGAAGTCATTTGGATAGCGCTGGGCTTCCATCAGTCCCTGACGCCCACCGGTAGAACAGCCTTCGAAGTAGGAGTAGTCGGGAGCGCGATTGTAGAAGTTATTCACCAGCGTCTTGCCCGCCATGACTGTTAGGTGAACGGCACGGTAGCCGAAGTCTATCTCCGCCTGACGGTTGTTAAAGCCGAATGCGGAGCCTGGCTCGGTGCCGCTGTCGTGGCCGGTGTTGCTGTTGGTTACCGCATAACCTTCGGCGACCCGATGGTTCGCGAAATCAAGATCACCATCCTTGCCACCATCGCCCCATTGCAGGAAGCGACCGTTGAAGTTCTCGGGAAGAGGCAGCTGTGCGTGAAAGTGTATCGCCGGCGAGATGATGCCGCGCACGTAGCAGTAGGCGGAGTCAGATTGATCATTGTCTCTCACGCCCGCCTCAGTGATGGTAAGATTACGTAGCTGTCGCAGTGATTCACAGGCCTGAATCTGATTGGCTGTGGCCTGCTGCGCGAGACTTGCCGTTGGCGAAATTAGGAAAGCCGCGGTCAGGGCAAATGCTGGCAGAACAGCCAGCCTAAATATGTTGAGAGCTGGAGCGATCTTAATCATGGCTACACCTGTTATTCTGGTTATTTGTTGTTGGTGATGAATAATTCGACTCTACCATTGTAAGCCCTGAGAGAAAAAGCTGTGTGTGGAAGATTTAATCTAATCGATAGTCCCGAAGTGCAGTGGCTCTGCGAGACTCTGGGCGTCGAGCTGCAGGGTGACCATGCTAGCCGTGATATCGCCCCCGGTGGCAAGATCGCCATAATTCACGAGCGGGCGGGGCAGCGTGTCGTTTCATCGGCTATCTGGTGGTTGTTTCTCGACAAGGAGAGTCTCAAGCCAAACTACAAGTATGCCAGTTTCAATTCGCGCTCCGACAAGCTGTCCAATAAGAGAGCGATAGCCTACACGCCGTTCAGAGAAACTCGATGCCTGATTCCCGCTAGCGCCTTCGTCGAAGGCCTGGGCGACAAGAAGACCTATCACAAGATAGAGCTGGAAGACTCGGCCATCGCCTTCGGTGGTCTGTTTAAGGAGTATCTGAATAAGGACAGCGGCGAGCTCGTCTATTCGGCATCGATCATTACCCTGCCGCCGCTTGCGGGTCAGTGGAGTGAGATCCATCCGAAATCGCTGCCGCTGATGCTGGATTTTAAAGATGAAGAATTAGTAAGCAAGTGGTTAGACGCGAACAATCAAGACGTGGAACAGTTTCAGGGTTTGCTTGAGCCCTCGATTCTAAAACCGATGAAGGTGACGAAGATCGACAAGCCTAGTCGCTGGAATCCAATCGAAGAAAGCTTCATGATTGTGAAATAACACAAACCCCGTTCTATCTAATAATGCCTTGAGTTGATCCTATGGAAAGTATTTCAAGTAACAAAATGTTCGGTGGCGAACAGCGCCGCTACAAACACGTATCCGAATCGCTGTCTTGCGATATGTTCTTCTCTATATACTTGCCGCCGCAGGCGAGCGATGGCCCCGTGCCGGTGCTCTATTGGTTGTCGGGCCTTACCGGCACCGATGAGAATTTCGTGATCAAGGCGGGCGCACAGCGCGTTGCCTCCCAGCTGGGCGTGATCATTGTCACGGCGGACACCAGCCCGAGAGGCGAGGGCGTGCCAGACGATCCAGAGCAGGCCTACGATTTTGGTCTGGGTGCGGGCTTTTATCTGAATGCGACCGAGTCGCCGTGGAATAAACACTATCGAATGTATGACTACATCACACAGGAGCTGCCTGCGCTGATCAATGCTAACTTTCCAGTCGATCCAACGCGACAGTCGGTGTTCGGTCATTCTATGGGTGGGCACGGTGCCTTGAGCATCGCGCTTAAGAATCCGGAAAAGTATCGATCCGTCTCAGCCTTCGCGCCTATCGTATCGCCCATCAATTGTCCTTGGGGGTGTAAGGCCTTTAAGAATTATCTGGGCGATGACGTTGCCAGCTGGCAGGAATACGATTCCGTAAGTCTGGTCAGTAGGGCCACTACGCACTTGCCCATGCTAATCGATCAGGGAAGCGCAGATGAATTTCTGGAGAAGCAACTCAAGCCCGAGCTATTCCTCGCGGCCTGTGAGGAGGCGGGCTATCCAGTTCAGTTCATAAGCAGGGAAGGCTACGACCATAGCTATTTCTTCATCGCCAGCTTCGTCGAAGAACACCTGCGCTTTCACTATAAGGTTCTGCGCGAGGCGTCCTGAACGCGGGCCGGACTAGATCGCGAACCAGATCAATAGCCCGCAAAGCGATGCGATAAGCTGGCTGCGCCGGTCGGTTATCGCGAACAAGACCGGGTCCTCGTCCAGTTCGCCACGTCGTGCAAGCGCCCAGATGCGCCACAGCAGATAACAGAGCAGCGGACAGATAGCCCAGAGTATCAGTGGGCTGCTATACAGTTTCATAGTTGCCGGCGCATTGACATAGAACGCAAATACAGCCACGGCAATCAGGCTGGATGCGCCACCTACAGCCGCGAGCGTCTGCAAGTTCTCTACCCTATAGCCTCTACCGGCAACGGCAATCTTGCCCTGGTTCTGTAGATTCAGAAATTCCGTATAGCGCTTTACCATCGCCAGGCCCAGGAACAAAAAGAAGGAGAAGGCGATCAGGTAGTTTGTGGTAACTACCGAGATAGCAGCGGAGCCGGCGATGATTCTCCAGGTATAAAGCGAGGCGAGTGTCAACACGTCGATTAGATATAATCGCTTCAATAGAAAACTATAGAGTGTTGTCATCAGCCAATAGGCTAGAAGCACTAGTAGAAACGCTGGCGGCAGTAGAAGGGCCACGATGAAGCCGCACAACAGCAGCAATGGCGCGCCCGCATAGCCATAGGACAGAGGCAGGTCCCCCGAGGCGAAAGGCCTTCGCTTCTTCGACTGGTGCTGCCTGTCGCTATTCAGGTCTAGCATATCGTTTAGCAGATAGACGCTGGATGCGACCAGACTGAAACTCAGAAAGGCGATGCAGGCCTGCAGCAACAGTGTGGGTTGATTCAGCTGATGAGAAAGAATCAGCGGCAGAAAGATGAGTGCGTTCTTCAGCCACTGATACGGCCGCATCGCCTGCAAGAATTTTCTAGCTATCGATAGCGGCGCATCGAAATGTTTTATCTGATAGCCCTGGTGCGGCAACTTGTCTGCCAGGGATTTGCTGCAGTTAACCAGAATAACCTCGGTGGCCTCAGACCATACGGCGATATCGTCTGCGCAATTGCCCGCATACGCAAATTTGCCCCCTGGATCTAGCTGCAGAATTCGCGTGACCTTATTCCTCGATTTCAGATTATGATCTTCGTCGCTGCCCATCGCATCGATGAACAGCCCCAGGTGCTCACTCACCTGTCTGACGTGTATCTGACTCGAGGCGGAGATGAGCACGATATCACGACCGCTCTCTACCTCATCCTGTAAATAGCGATGGAACTCAGGATTAAGCGGTAGTAGCTCTACGGGAATGCTGACTCGCTGCGCCAGCTGATGTTTTAGGTGCGCCTTTCCCTTCAGTAGCCACAGCGGAATTAGAAAGCCATGAAAGATATTATTCTTCAGTAGCAGCAGAATAGATTCGTACAAAAAATCAGTCTTGATGACGGTGCCATCGAGATCGACGTAGAGAGTAGTTTGGGAGAGCGAGGTTGACACGGGTCGTCTAGAATTTTAGTTGTTTGAAAATGAAGTCAGGAATGATGCGAACTCCAAACATAATAGCTCTCCAGTAGCCCGGTGCGTAAACCGTATGACTGCCGCGCTGAATACTCTTCACGATCTTCTGCGCCACCTGCTCAGGACTTGCCCAGAGCGGGCCTTTGGGAAACTGCGCCGTCATCGGCGAATCCACCAGCCCAGGTCGTATGTCTACCACATGCACGTTGTGCGCCAGCAGCTTTCCGCGCAGCCCCTCTAGATAGGTAGAGACCAGCGATTTTGCCGCGCCATAGACGAAGTTAGGCTGTCTGCCTCGGTCACCCGCCACCGAGGTTATTACGGCAAGCGTGCCTCCTCGCTGCTCAATAAACGTCGGTGCGAGTTCGGTGAGCAGCGAGATAGCACTAAGCCCATTGGTATTGATCTCCTTCTGTGCCTGCTTGAAGCTGATCTCCACTTTTTCCTGATCGGGCAGGGAACCATGACAGATCAGGGCGATATCGACGCCGCCCAGTTCTTCTATTGCGGCTCTTAGAAGTTTTCCATGCTCCGCAAATTTATTGAGATCGAGCACGCTGTTACTGGCTGTCTTGGCGCCGCGCACCAGCAGGTCGCTGCTAAGCGTCACTAGTTGCTCATGGTTGCGCGCAATCAGATGTAGGGAGCAATTTTGCTGCGCATAAATTCTCGCAGCTGCTTTCGCGATAGCGGATGTCGCGCCAATGATGAGAACTTTCATGTCGTCAAACCCAGTCTGTTCGATTGCAGCGAGGCGAAGCGGTTTTGTGGGTCCACCTTAGCCTTGATAGCCATAAAAGCTTCCCAGTTAGGATAGCTCGCCTTGAAAACCGCCTCGCTCATGCGCGCGTCCTTAGCCAGATAGAGCCTACCATCGTGATCCAGAACGATCTGATCTAATTCATCTAACAGGGGGAACAGAGATGCTTCGTTCTTAAAATCCAGAGTCAGGGTATAGCCCGATTTCGGGAACGACAGAAGATTCTCGTTCGCCTCGCCAAACTTCTTCAGGACTGTCAGGAACGAGCCCTTGCCCTGCTTCGATATCTTCTCTAAAACAGTTGTTATGCCTTCCAGCGCACCCTCGCTGGGCAGAACGAACTGATACTGCAGGAACCCCTTCGAGCCATAGAGCCGATTCCAGTTGCTTAGCCTGTCCAGAGGGAAGAAGTAGCTGTCATAGTCTAGTCTGGACGCACGGCTTTTATTCTTCTGCAAAGAAAAATAAGTCATGTTAAAAAGCGACATGCTGTTCTTGTTGAGCAGGAACGAGGGTGTCGAGAAGGGAACGCCAATACTGGATCGATCCTGATACTTTCTATCGCTCTTTCGATTCTTGGCCACAGAGTGTTCACCCAGGTACAGAACAGATCTGCCCAGACTGTCGCCCGCGGCCAGACAGTCTAGCCAGGCAACAGAGTACTTGCTGTCGGCATTGTCTTCGATGTGCGCGAAACATTCCTGCAGATTATTCGCGACCAGGCTGCGCTGATCTATATAGCTGATTGGGACGGGAGCGAGCTTTAGCGTTGCCTCGACTATTGCGCCGGTTAGCCCCATTCCCCCGCAGCTGGCGCGAAACAGCTCCGGGTTCAGCGTAGCGCTACAGCTGACTACTTCTCCCGAGGCAAGCACCAGGCTGATCTGTGTAACATGCTGACAGAAGCTGCCATCGCGGTGGTGGTTCTTGCCGTGGACATCGGCGGCTATGGCGCCCCCCACACTTACTTCCTTGGTGCCCGGTAACACAGGCAGGAAGAGACCACGGGGTAGGCAAACCTTCAGGATGTCCCCCAGTTTTACACCTGCACCACAGCGCAGGGTGTGTTGTTGTTCATCCAGAGCGAGAAAGCTGTCCAGGAAGCGGCTGCCTAGCAGCTGCCCGGCCAGCGCGCTGTCGCCGTAACTGCGCCCCGCACCCCTGCTTATGCAGGAGGCAGATTTTTTCTGCGACGCGACAAATTTTTGCAGGGACTGCGCGTCCGCCGGCTCACTTAAATCTGCTGTCGCTTTAGGGTAGCGTCCCCAGCCCATGGCTTCCATTCAACTTACCTGGCCTTTCTGTCCTGTAAATACATAGTGCTCATCGAGTCTATACTTTACACCATATCCGATGGACAATCCGATGACGGCGCCAAGATAACGAGCGGCCTTGCCGCCGAGAAACCAGTCAAATCCGATCTCGGAGCCCCAGAAGATTGCGGTGGTTACTATGCCCGTCAGTCCATACAGAGTGAACTTTCTCAGGTCTTCTCTGTGGGGGCGGTGCTGAACTGAAAGATATACTTCTTGTCCAGTAGGTACTTGCTCACCAGGCCTACGCCGGTGCCGCAGCCCATCGCCAGATAGAGTGCGAAGGCGCCGTCATAGATTCTGACTACGGCTTCATGTGCGAGTAGATTGAGCAGCGTGGCTAGAAGGGCGAACAGGGTATATTTAGGGGCAATTGTCATGAGTGGCTTGGGTAATAAAGGGTGCTGGTTATTAGCTTATCGGCGCAAAGGGAAAGACTGTTATGCTTGATGCATGAGTACACTTGTAATTCACTCTCACCTAGCTACTTAACCTACTTACTTAGAAGGCTCTATGACCGATATTTTACTTTTTACGCAGGCGCTCGCCAGAGAGGCTGGGAAACTAATCAGTGACGTTCGTGCCGAGGCGGCGCTATCTCACGAGTACAAGAACGGTGATGAACTAGTAACCAATGCCGACATTCGCGCCGATCAATTAATCTGTGCGGCGATCAAGCAACAATTCCCGGAGCATCAAATTATCTCGGAAGAGTCGTCGCCAGACCTGGGCAGCATCGCGAAGATTGCCACCCCGCTGTGGATAATCGATCCGATCGATGGCACCGTAAACTTCGCCCATGGTCACAATCATTCTGCTATCTCTATCGCCTACGTGGAGCAGGGGCAGACGCTAGTCGGGGTCGTCTACAACCCCTTTAACGACGAGCTCTTCTGCGCGGAAAGAGGCAAAGGCGCGGTTCTCAATGGCGATGCCATCTCCGTATCTGCCGAGACAGAGCTCAGGCGCTCACTAATCGCAACGGGCTTTCCCTATATCAAATCGACACTGGGGCCAATGATCCCGCGCCTGCACGCAGTCCTGCGCAATTGCGCCGATATTCGCCGAATCGGTTCGGCGGCCCTGGACATCTGCTTCGTGGCAGTGGGCAGGCTGGAGGGCTACTACGAGAGCCTCAATGTCTGGGATTTCGCCGCGGCCAGGCTGATCGCGCTGGAGGCGGGAGCCGAGTGTGGCCACTTCAGTGAGGTCCCCGATGATATCGATCCGCAGTTCTATGACAATGACCTGCTGATTGCCAATCCGGCGATCTATCCGCAGCTACTGGCGGTCTTGCAGGCCGCAGATAAGGCTTAAGCGCCAGTAAAGTGGTTGATAAACCTACCTATTCCGGCGATGAAGCGAAGCGGTAATCGTTGACTGAAACTGGCTTAATTCGTAAAGTAGGGCTCATGTTCGGAGAGGTATTGTCAGAAATGCCTCCTGTCCCATCTTGCGGCCTAAATCCCTTCCATTGTCTGGGCTTCATAGATAAGCAAAATAGAGAGTCGAGGAGACAAAAACGTGAACAACGCGAACCTCTTTAAAACAGCAATTGCATCGCTTCTGCTGCTACCGGCAATCAGTAGCGCCGCTGACAGGGTGGGTGATTTCTCACTCCTGGACCAGGACGGCTACCATCACAGCATGAGCTGGTATGACGATCACAAAGCCGTCGCGCTATTGGTGCAGGCCAATGATAGTCAGGCAACAGCCGCTGCATTGCCCTCGTTCGATGCCCTAAAGGCAAAGTACGATGCGCAAGGCGTAGAGTTCATGATGATCAACCCCATCGGGAAATTGAATCGCGCTGCGGTTCAAGACAAGGCGGCAGAATACGGCGTCGATATACCTATCCTGATGGACGATGCACGGGTGATCTCGGAAGCCCTGGGCATCGAGAGAACCGGCGAAGTGCTTCTCTATAACCCGCGTTCGTTCACCGTCGAATACCGGGGCAGCGTTGCCGCTGCCGAAAAGGCCATTCAAGAGATCCTGGCGGGAGAGGAAGTGAGCACAGCGTTAGTCGCCACTACTGGACCAGCTGTCAGTTTCGAAGCAAAGGCAGTGCCTTCCTATGTTGCTGACATCGCACCGATACTCGCAGACAACTGCGCCACCTGTCACCGCGAAGGCGGAATCGCACCTTTCGCAATGGACAGCCACACTATGGTTCAGGGCTGGTCGCCAATGATTCGCGAAGTCTTGATGACCAAGCGTATGCCACCGGGTCAGATCGATGGCCACATTGGTGAATTCATCAACGACCGACTCATCACAGAAGAAGAAGTAAGAAACGTCATCGCCTGGGCGGATGCCGGTGCGCCTAGAGACGGCGACCATGACCCGCTAACAGAGCTAACCTGGTCTACCTCCAAGTGGAGCCTGGGTGACAAGCCTGATTACATCATCAAAGTACCTTCTCAGCCCGTTCCTGCAACCGGCGTGTTGGAGTACAGAGACGTCGCAGTAAAGATCGATCTAGGCGGCAAGGATCGTTGGCTGCGCGGCAGTGAATATATCCCGGGTGATCGCACCGTATTGCATCACACGATCAATTCCCTAAATTTCCCTGAAGAAGTCGGCAAGCGCCTGCGTGCGCTGGGCGGCAATAACCCGGACAAGGCGAGCATTACTGCCTACATTCCAGGTGGCACAGCAAAATTTGCTCCGCCTAACACCGGTGGTTTATTAAAAGACGGCTCGGTCTTGAACCTGAACCTTCACTACACTACCAACGGTCGCGAGACTGTGGATGAGAGCGAGATCGGCCTGTGGTTTTACCCTGAAGGTGAAATCCCGGAAGAAAGAATGTCAGGTCGTTGTGCCTGTATCTTTCCTAATACCTGGACAAATATTCCCGCGAACGATCCAGCCTTCGAGCAGACGGCGACTATTACTATAGGTAAAGATGCCAATATCCATAGCTTCTTACCCCATATGCATTTTCGCGGTAAGTACATGCGCTTCTATGCCGACTACCCAGACGGCACGAATGAAGAGCTGATTAACATCGCTCAGTACAACTACGCGTGGCAGATGAGCTATACCTATGCCGAGCCGAAGTTTGTTCCAGCGGGCACCAAGATCACAGCAGTGGGCGCATTCGATAACTCCGCGCAGAACCATGCGAACCCCGACCCGGAAAGAACGGTTCCCTGGGGACAGCAGAGCTGGGACGAGATGTTTTTCGGAGCGGTGCAGTGGAAATACACCGACCAAGGTGGGAATTAAGTCCGCACTCTCTAACTTGGTTTTAGATCAAAAAGCCGGCCTCTACAGAGGCCGGCTTTTTTGTGCTTGGGACGCAGCTCAGTAGAGCGCGAATTGCGGCGTTAAAATTTTTATCCGACTCGCTATTTACAGGGCGTAAACGCCTCTCCGGAGAAAAATCTTGCCTTGTACTTCGCGCTCTACTGAACTGTTCTAGATCGCGGGGTAGTGCAAGGCTGTGGGTGCGGTTTCTTATTCTTTGTAGTTGTTAAAGAATCTCGAAGACGTCGTAGGCTACCTTGCCGGGGATCTGTTTGCTCTTGCCTACGCAGACTATGTGGTTCAGCCAGTCGTATTTTTCTGAGGCGGTCTGAAAGATGGGCCGGACGCGCCAGTAGAGGCCGCTGTCTGCTCTATGCACCACGCCGGTGTAGGTCATGTAGATGATCTCGCCGTCGTCGGTATCCAGGGTGATTCTGACATCTAGGCTGGAATGCCCTGATACCTGGGTGATCCAGTCTGCGCCCCCGTCTCTCACCGTTCCGCGTAGCCGTGGCCCGCCGAAAGTACCGCCGGTGACGGGAGCGATGCTGGTGTGGCCGGTATCGAGCTGGTCTGCTACATCCAGCGCCAGCTCCATCAGGAATGTCGATTCCAGTTCACTTGCCGCTGTCTGTGCTGAGGCCATCTGGCTTGCTCCTGTGGCGGCGGCAGCAATAGCCGCTGCGCCTAGCTTGGTAAATTGTCGTCTGTTCAGTGACTTCTCATTATTGCTCATGTGAGTTCTCCCTATTGGTTTGCTCACAGTGTAAGCCCAGAAATCAGGTGGTCACAAGGTTTTCATCTTTGAATTTATTATCGAATCGACGCAGGATCGTGGGCAGATAGAATAGATCCAGGGCTAGCGCCAGCACCACGATGGGAACCAGGAGCTTTGCCGCCTGTTGAAAGTAAATGGTATTGGCGCCGATCAGAATGGTAGTACCCAGTGCCAGCACGATAGTGGTTATCGACAGAGCTGGGCCGGCAGTCTTGATCGCGTAATCGATAGATGCAGTTTTTTCCTCACCGGCGCGACGCTTCTCCAAGTAGTGGCTTAGTAGGTGAACAGTGTCGTCCACAACCAGGCCAATGCTAATGCTAAACAGCATCATCACAAAAGGATCCAGCTGTCCCACAAAGAGCGCCCAAAAACCAAACACCATCGTTGCCGGTAGCAGATTGGGAATGACGCTAAGCAGGCCAAAGTAAAAGCTGCGCAGACCGATCATGAGGCTGATGGTGATTAACAATAGACTGATGGAGTAGCCCTGTAATAACTCGATGGTTACCAGTTCGTCCATGCGTGCGAACAGCAGTATACCGCTGCCGTGCAGTAGCTCTGCTTCCGGGAAGTCCTGTACGAACTTTTCTATCACCCGCGCATCGAAATCAATCAGTTCCTGATTCGACATCGGTACGGCGTTGATAAAAAGATTAATCATTGAGAAGTCGGTGCTGACGAAACCGAACAGTGGAAAGTCAGCGCTCTGAATGAGAGCGTAGGCGAGCAGGTAATTCGCGATGGTGTCAAAATCATCGGGTATTACATTATAGGACTCATCGTGATCGTGCTGTACGCGGTGAATCGTCTTTACAACATCGGCAACGCTGGCTGATGATTCCGCTTCATCTTGGTCGGTCAGCCATAGGCCGAATGCCTCAACTCTGCGCAGAAAGTCTGGCTGTATCGCAGACCATTCCTCTCGAATGTCGATGCCATAGTTAAGCGCGGTGCCACGATTGTAATGACTGCTTACCTCATCGTAGTACTGCTTGATATCCGAGTCGGCCGCGATGAAGTCCAGGCGGTTAAAGTCAGTCTCGTTAAGAGGCAGAAGAGCAAGAGTCGCGATAGCTAAAAAAGTACAGCCCCAGAAGATGGGGACATCCTTGGCGCCTGTAATCTCGCTGACTCTCTGCAGCGGTCCCTCCATGAATGAGACGCCGGTGCTGGCGATGACTTCACGCTTCGAGGTCATCCAGATCAAGATCGCCGGCAAAAGCAGCAGCGTGAGGAGGTAGGCGAAGACGATCCCCAGCGCCACGATCTGTCCGAAGTCCTGTATCGCAGGCGAGGAACACATATTAAGTGAGGAGAAGCCTATCGCCGTGGTCAGCGCCGCCAGCGAGACCGGTTGAAAATTATGGGAGATGCTCTCATGCATGGCGTCTATCTTCGCGGCGCCCCGATGCATCGCCTGTTTGTAGATAGAAATAATATGCACACTATTAGCCACGGAGATGATCACCAGAACCAGGGGGGCAATGACCGAGATGCTATTGAATGAGAAGCCCAGATAGCCGAGGGTGCCTATGGTGCATAGCAACGTGAATAAGGTGTGGGTCAGTATGCAGATGCCTAGCGTTGCGGATCTGAAGCAGTAACAGATGGCGAGTACGCAGGCCAGAATCACGAACGGCATTAGATTGGTCAGGTCGTCGACCATAGCCTGCTGGCTAGACTGCTCCAGCATCACGTCGCTGTTTGCCAGTACCTGTACGTTGGGGTGACGGCTGCTAAGCTCGTCGCGCAAGCTTACTACGGCAGTGGCGATGTCGAGACGGTCATCCGCCGATATTCCATCCGAGTCGGTATTGATGATCGCGAAGGTGAGTGCCGCGTCATCGGAGAGAAGGTTGGCAGTGAGTAGCCTGTCGGCCAATGCGGTGTCGGCTAGTACATCCAGATCTTCTTCAGAATAGCTTCTCAATGTTTTAATAAAGAGTCTGCTCTGGGTCTCCGGGGAGACGTAGTCGAGAATCGTTGTGATTCTATCGGCGAAGGGAATTGCGGAATAGTTATTTCTCAGATCATCGATGGCGGCAAGAAGCTCGCTATTGAATACCGTGTCTGAGCCCTCAGCCACGAATGCAAATTGTATCTGCAGCGGCGTCGGAAATGCCTCGTCCATCAGTAATAGCTCATCCAGATAGGGGTCGCTTTCGGTTAGCAGCGCTTCTAATGAGGTGTCAAAATTCGTGCGGATAATGCCTGTGGTCAATAGAATGCTAGTTAGGACTGCGAACAGCGTGAGTAGTTTTCTATAGGCGATGGTAAAGTCAGCGACTCGATTCGAGAATGATTTCGCTTCTTTTTTACTGACTGTGTCGATCATGCTGCTTTGCTTTCCTAAGTGTTCTTGCAGTGTTCCATCCAGCTTCTCACGCCATGACCGAGAAACTTCTGCTTATGTAAAATAAAATAAAATTTTCTGGTCAGGTTTCTATGTGGGCACTGCAGAGGTACCAGCGATCCACGCTTGAACGCCTCTTCTAAAGTTAGCCTGGACAGGCAACCAATGCCTAAGCCTGCCTCAACCGCTCGTTTTATACCCTCGGTATGTTGAAGCTCCAAGCGTAAATTCAGGCTTGGAAGAATCCCGCTCATAGCGCGGTCGAACGCCTGGCGTGTTCCGGAGCCGATCTCGCGCACAATCCAGTTCGCAGACAAGAGATCTGCATCATCGAGTACAGACTTGGTGGCGAGCGGATCGCCAGGTGAGCAGAACAGGGCCAGCTCGTCATCACGCCAATAACTTACCTCTAGATCGGCCTCCTGCAACTCGCCTTCAATCAGGCCGATGTCGAGTTCAAAGTTTCTGACCTTCGCGGCAATCGATGAGGTGTTCTCTACATTCAGGTCTACCTTGGCAGCGGGGTGCTCCTTCATGAACTCCGCCATGATACCAATTGCCAGATAATTGCCTATCGTTAGTGTCGCACCTACCTTCAGTTCACCAACTTCGCTGTGCTCTCCTAAGGAGTTTTCCAGATCCTCGGCTCTTGAGATGAGCGCCTCGGCCTTCGAGCGCAAGGCAATGCCCTGATCGTTCAGCTGCAGACGCTTGCCTATTCTGTCGAACAGTCTCACCCCAAAACGGTGTTCCAGTTCCTTAAGTGCGGTGCTGGCAGCGGATTGGGACATGGCTAGCTGATCGGCGGCAATGCTCACGTTCTCGTGGCTGGCCACGGCGAGAAAGACCTGCAGTTGTTTGAGGGTGAATCGCATAGAAAACCAAGTATATCCAATAAAAAGATAATTAATATATATATAATCAATTTTGCAGATATAGGCGCAGGGCGTAAACTGCGCGCCATATCTTATTAGGCCCATCTGGCCTATTTAGTTTAGGAGCAAGCAGTGGCAAACCTTTCGACCCAAAGCGTAACCGACGTCCACCATTGGAACGACTCACTCTTCAGTTTCAAGACCACGAGGGATCGCTCGCTTAAGTTCGAGAACGGCCACTTCCTCATGCTGGGCATAGAAGTTGAAGGCAAGCCCTTGATGCGTGCCTACAGCATCGCCAGCCCGAACTACGATGAGGAGCTGGAGTTCTTAAGCATCAAGGTGGCCGATGGAGCATTGACCTCTCGCCTGCAAAACATTCAGGTAGGGGACGAAGTCTTCGTGAGCAGCAAACCCACTGGCACCCTGGTAATAGACCATCTTCTCGAGGGGAGAAACCTCTACCTCATCAGCACCGGTACCGGCCTGGCTCCGTTCATCAGTATCATTCAAGACCCTGAGGTCTATGAGAAGTTCGACAACGTGATTCTAACTCATGGCGTGCGCTACGTATCCGAATTGGCCTATCAGCGATTTATCAAACACGACTTTCCCGGCAACGAATTCTTCGGTGATCAGGTAAGAGAAAAGCTCATCTATTACCCCAGCGTAACGCGTGAAGATTTTGCGACGCAGGGCCGGCTTACCGATTCAATGTCTAGCGGCAAGCTGTTTGCTGATATCGGTCTGCCACAGGCAGATCCAGAACTGGATAGATTCATGATCTGCGGCAGCCCAAGCATGTTGAAAGATACCTGTGAAATTCTCGACGGCTGGGGTTTCGAAGAATCGCGCCAGGGTATCAAGGCGCAGTATGTTATCGAGCGCGCATTTGTAGAATAGTTCAGCTCTATAGACGCTGCAATGAAATCAATCGCAGCGTCCTCCTCCTGTCTTGCATTGTAGAATTCTGTTTGCTGCGTCGGAAGCGCCTAAAGAGATCTTTTGATACACGGCGCGCACTCTTTTAGTCCTTTCCCCTGTGAGTTAGTTTTGCTAACAGCTGCACTGTGAATTCCATCGCCGAGATGTCGAGTTAAGCGACCGAGCTACTATCCAGCTGCGCACAGATGCTGTATTTTCAAGGCATCACTACTCAGGGGAGACTTCGCTTGAAAACGAAAAATGTACTATTGCTGATTGGCTGTTTTTTATTTGTCAGTCACGGCAAGGCTCAAACTATCGAAGATGAATCCGTCGCCTGGCTTCAGCAATTCATTCAGATCGACACCATCAATCCACCCGGTAACGAATCCCGCGCAGTCGATTTCTATGCAGCCATATTCGAAGCCGAAGGTATCGAATATGAAACGGCCGAGAGCGCGCCCGGCCGCGGTAATATATGGGCCCGCCTGGAAGGCGGTGACGAGACTGGCTTAATGATGTTGCAGCACACCGACGTGGTGCCTGCGGATCCGGAGTACTGGACCATCGATCCTCTCTCCGGTGAGATACGCGACGGCTACATCTTGGGCCGCGGTGCCAGAGACATGAAAGGCACGGGAATATCGCAGTTAGCGGCATTTCTCAGTCTGCATAGAAGTGGCCGCGCTCTGAATCGAGACGTCGTGTTTCTTGCGACAGCGGACGAGGAAGCAGGCGGTGCTTACGGCGTAGGCTGGTTGATCGAAAATCGCAGAGAAATATTCGATGGTGTCGGCCTGCTGATAAACGAGGGCGGTTCTGGCAGCCGCAACATGGATGAGATTATCTTCGGCGTGGAGGTCACACAGAAAGTTCCGGTCTGGTTGCGCCTGAAGGCAGTGGACGTTCCCGGACACGGTTCCTCTCCCAGAACCACTAGTTCTGTAACCCGTATCGTCGATGCGCTTTCGACTCTTCGTGCCAACCCCTTCCCGGCACGCATCATCGATCCTGTTGACACCTATTTTGCAGGTATCGCACTTTCCTTAGACGACGAATGGGCGCCAGCCTATGCCAATATGAGCGCTGCCATTAAAGATCCGGAATTTCTTCCCGAGTTTCAGGCATATCGAGCGGGCCATCATGCATTAACCCGGGACACTTGTTCCATGACCCGCATGGGTGGTTCAAACAAGATCAATGTAGTGCCGCCGGAGGCCTGGGCGGAACTGGATTGCCGCATGCTTCCGGATAGGCCCGCGGAAGAATTTATTGCCGATCTTACTGAGCTGGTGGCACCGGCTGGCGTCGAGGTCGAGGTGATAATGGCCTTCACTCCCGCGATATCGTCGACGAGTTCAAGGTTGTTTACCGCTATCGAGAATGTGACGCGCGAGCTGTATCCAGGCTCGAGAGTGTTGCCTTCGGTCAGTACCGGTTTCACCGACAGCCACTTCACTCGCGATCTGGGAATCGTGAGCTACGGATTCAATCCAATCATCACCCGTGCCGGTGAGCCCACCGGAGTCCATGGCAACGACGAGAGCGTTCCCGAGGTAGACTTTCGCCAGGGCATCACCGACATGATCGCCATCATTCGTAATGTGGTTTACAACTAGCAAGTGATTGTCGCGAAACGAATAGCTTCTTTAAGCTAATAGCAGGCAAAGACAGCAGGCAATAAAAAAGGGACACACTGTGTCCCTTTTTTATTCTGTGCGTCGACTAGCTTTGATTATGTGTCAAAGATAGCAACCAGGCATCCTTTCGAGTCAGGTACGTCATCCATATTTACAGTGCCACCGGCAAGAACAGTATTCAATGCGTCCTTAAGGAAATGCTCGTCGGCATTATTGCGCTGTGTCTCATAGCCCAGCTGGTCATTGATCGGACCGCGGTAGAGAACTTCTTTCGTTCTGGGGTTAACGATGAATACTTCGGCAGTGCGCTCTACGCCCAAGGCTTTCGCGAGAATCTGACCCTCATCCTTAATGATTGGAAAGTCGATGCCAAATTCGCCAGCTTCCTTGGCGATACGTGGCAGGTTGTCTTGAATGTTCGCATTAAACATGATGAATTCGATGTTCTTGTCCGCATACTCATCGCGCACTTCACGATAGTTAGGCAGCGCGATTCTAGCGATGGGGCAGCCTACACCCTGTACATAGAACACAACAAATTCATTGTCGGCATATTTATCCAGAGTATGCGTTGCGCCCAGGTGATCGCTTAGTTCGAAATCAGGAATCGAGCGCAGCCATTCATCGGCTAGCGCAGCGGATGAGGCGATTAGCAAACCGCAAATGATGAGTGATTTACGCAGCATAATTGCTCCTTATGAATTAATTCTTTCCAAACTCAAATTTATTGCTCAACGGCCACTAACTGACCCCTCAAGCCGGAAAGGATGATAGCAACAAATCGCTCTTAATCACATGGGGTGCGACACCATGTCACAGAAAGTTGCAGCTACCATCAATCTGCATGATTTCTGGAATATGATATAAATCAATAAGATAGCTCGATATTTCCACTATTCAAGGCAGTGTAACAGATTAAAGTTGCCAAGGTGGCCTGCTAAAACCCCTTGCGGGGTACGTTTCCGGCTAGTCGGCCGCAGGTTGGGAGATTATTGTAGCGACCTGTCTTTGGCGTTATGCTTGAGATACCCGCAGAAGACTTAAGGGCTTCCAGACAAGCATGCATCGAATGAAAAATTACTGCTTTTCTTCCCTATTTATAGCGCTGCTCTCTGTTTCGGTTGGGACCGTTTCTGCTCAAGACTCGGGGATACCGCGCATGCAAGACGGAAAACCGGACCTTCAGGGGTATTGGTCAAACTCCTCGCAGACTCCGCTGGTGCGCCCGAAAGAGCTTGGAGAAAAGGGCTTTCTCACCGAAGAGGAGGCCGCCGATGTAGAGCAAGGATGGCGTGATCGCTACAACATCGCCTCTGCGCCAGCCGACCCGGAACGGGCACCTCCCACAGACGGCAATGCAGACCTTGGCTATAACAGCTTTTGGTGGGATCCGCGTACAGATGCGATTCAGCTAGATGGTCAGTACCGCACCTCGATTATCGTAGATCCACCCAACGGGCAGATTCCCTATCTGAGCGGAGAGCGCCAACGGAATGACCTTCGCTCAATATGGCGAGACCGGCCCGGCGTTGAGGCCTTCGATGCGCCGGAATTGCGCCCTTTGGCAGAGCGCTGCCTGCTGACTTTTGGCTCCGGGTCCGGTCCACCGATGTTGCCGATTCTCTACAACAGCAACTACCAGATTGTGCAAACCCAAGACTACGTGATGATTCTTGTAGAGATGGTGCACGATGCGCGAATCATTCCACTGGACAAGAACAACCACGCGACAGACTTTGAAAAATGGATGGGAGATTCGGTGGCTTACTGGGAGGGGGACACTCTGGTCGTGAAGACTCGGGATTTTCATCCGCAGCAATCGTTTAGAGGCAGTTCGGAAGAGTTGTTGATTACGGAACGCTTTAGCCTGCAAGACGATGACAAGATTAAATACGCTTTCACTCTGCAAGATCCACTCAGCTATACCCAGCCATGGACTGGTGAGATTGCTATGAATCGCAAGCCAGCTGGCGAGGTAATGTATGAATATGCCTGCCATGAGGGGAACTATGCCTTTCCCGGAATCCTAGGCGGCGCAAGACGGCAGGAGCAGGAACAAGCGTCTCTCTAGAGGGGCGGCTTCCATAGATAGCAGCGCAGCGCTTCGGCGTTCGCGTTGCTATTTTCATGGCCCGCGCGGCCTACTTCTGAAATCGCATAAAGTAGCCGAACCGAGTATAGTTACGGCCAGTTCACGTTAAACCCTAAGGGTGTCAATCCACGTATTATGTCTGCCTCTTTAACCCGAATTTATAGCTCCCTCGTTTTCCACAAACCCTATCTCGTAATCGCTGTACTGCTATTGCTGGTTGGATTCTTTGGCTGGCAGGCGCAGAATTTTCGACTGGATGCCTCCGCAGACTCTCTGCTCCTGGAAGACGATCCGGATCTCGAGTTTTCTCGCGAGATGAATGAACGCTATGGCGCGAGCGAGTCAGTCACGGTTGCCTATACGCCCACCGGGGATCTGTTCAGTCGAGACGAACTAAACAAGCTAGTTGAGCTTCGCGATGAGCTGTTTGCTATAGAGCGTGTCGCCTCGGTGGATAGCATTCTCAATGTCCCCATATTCGAGGACACGCCACTTACCGCTATCTCGGAAGACTATCTAACCCTGGCGAATCAAGACATCGACCTCGTCGCCGCACGAGAAGAATTAGTCAATAGCCCCGTATTTAGAAATGCAGTCATTAGCCCCGACGGGCAGACCGCCGGCATGTTGGTTAGTTTCGAGATCGATGAGCGGGCACGTGAGCTGGTAGGGCGACGCACCGAACTGCGCAACAGGGCGCGGCTAGAACAGCTTTCTATCGAAGAGGCCAGCGAGCTGGCTCAAGTGGAAGCAGATTACGCCGTACATAGCGTGCTCGCGGCCGATCGGCAGCACGAAATTATCAGCGTAGTTCGTCAGACGCTGGAACGTTATCGAGGTGATGCGCAGATCTATCTGGGCGGCGCGCCGATGATCGCAGACGATCTGGTTACCTTCGTGCAGGGTGACCTGAGTAGTTTTAGCTTTGCCGTCGTACTTCTCATCATCTTCGCTCTGGGGCTCATCTTCCGCAAGGTACGATGGGTAGCCCTGCCATTAGCCTGCTGCGCAGTAGCCGGCGTCATCATGGTTGGTGTGTTGGGACTTATGGACTGGCGCGTGACGGTCGTGTCCTCGAATTTTATTTCATTGCTACTGATTATCACTATATCGCTCACGGTGCATCTGACGGTTCGCTATCGCGAATTAAGGGCGACTCGGCACTATACAAATCATGACAAGCTCCTGCGACACTCTGTGTTGAGTATGTTTAGACCCTGTCTCTACACCGCACTAACCACTGCGGTTGCTTTCGGGTCTTTGATCGTCAGTGGCATACTGCCGATCATCACCTTCGGCTGGATGATGATGATGGGTGTGGCAACGGCGCTGATAGTAGCGTTCACTCTATTTCCCGCGATCCTAAGCATTCTCAATAAAGACGAGTCCAAAATCAGTGCAAATGTAAAACTAAACCTGACCTCGGCGTTGGCATCGGCTACGGAAAAGCTCGGCAACAAGGTCCTCTATATCTATCTTGCAGTGGTTTTGCTTAGCGGCATCGGCCTGTCTCAGATTCGCGTAGAGAATAGTTTCATCGATTATTTCCGCGAAAGCACTGAAATCTACCAAGGTATGTCGCTGTTCGATGAGAAGTTGGGTGGCACACTCTCATTCGATGTCATCGTAAGTCTGCCAGAGGTTGAGGACGCTTTCGATAGTGGCTTCGATGATGGCTTTGGTTTCGGCGATGATACCGGTGGCAACGACGATGCCTATTGGTTCACCGCGCCCAAGATGGAGCAGGTCAAGGCTATTCATCAATATCTGGATAATGACCCGCAGACAGGCAAGGTGCTTTCATTCGGAGCCGTAATAGAGCTTGCCGAGAATCTTAACGACAATCAACCCATAGATGGCTTGCTATGGGCAGTGCTCTATAATCGTATTCCAGAGACACTGAAGAGCACGGTGCTGAATCCCTTCGTATCGGTAAGCGAGAATCAGCTTCGGTTCAATGTGCGTGTAATCGAGTCTGCTGAAAATTTAAACCGCAATGAATTGCTGCAGCGCATCGAGGCCGGTATCGAGTCCGAGTTCGGATTTGCAGACGAAGACGTGCGGCTAACTGGCATACTGGTTATGTACAACAATGTGTTGCAGAGTCTGTTTCAGTCGCAGATTCTAACGCTAGGCGTAGTGATGCTGGCTATCATGGTGATGTTTCTGGTCTTGTTTAGATCATTCATGATTGCCTTGATCTGTATTATCCCGAATGCCATTGCCGCTGGTTTCGTGCTCGGCATAATGGGTTGGCTAAGCATTCCGTTGGATATAATGACGATTACCATCGCGGCAATCTCGGTGGGAATCGGTGTCGACAATACCATTCACTATATGCATCGCTACAGGCGTGAGTTTCCTCGTTTCGGAAATTATCGAGACACGATGCACTTTTGCCACAACAGTATTGGTCGTGCGATGTACTTCACGTCGATGACCATCGTGGCGGGCTTCTCGATTCTCGCGCTTTCCAACTTTATTCCGACCATCGTATTCGGCCTGCTAACGAGTCTCGCCATGCTGGTGGCACTGGTGGGCTCGCTCACCCTATTGCCGCAGCTACTCGCGACATTCAAGCCACTGGGGCCGGAAACCGAACACGCGTAGAACTCATAGGCTCGGTGTGCTCGCCGCTTTCGGCGGAATCCGAGTGAATTATGATTCCCGATTCTCGTTTTTTTGTTAATCTGCCACGCCGGTTTAACGAAAGTGTGAGCGTGACGGCAGACAGCTGCTGCGAAATGGTTAGAATCGCGCAGTCTACCCGTGAACTAGAGGAAGTTTGAGTGATCCGCGTACTGATTTACTGTGCCATGCTGGTAGCCATGATTGCCTGTAACGACAGGCGTTCTGCTATCGACCCGGTGGAACTTAGGGTCGTTGAGACGTTTATGGCAAGCCCGAATGATCTAGCCCGAGGCCAGGCAATATTCGAAGGCTCCTGTGCTAGTTTCTGTCATAGGATGGAACCGGAGGAGGGGCTGGATGCCTCCTATCTGTTCGATTGCCAATGGAACCATGCCCACAACGATCAGGAGATGTTCGACGTGATTACCAATGGCGTACTAGGCACCCGTATGGTGGGTTTTGGTTCGAACTTCCCCGAGGGGGACGATGATCTGTGGAAAGTCATCGCTTATATACGCAGCAACCAGCAAGCCTGTTAGAATCTAACCTTCAATACTATTTTTACTATTATCCGCAACACCGAAACGAGGTTTGAAATGGAAGTGAATTCCCCCGAAGAAGACAATAAGCAAGATAAGCCATCCGAAAAATCGGGGTTCATGGACGAGAAGCTTTTCAAGTCGCGCTCCATAACAATCTTTGGTGAGATTAACGACAAGATCGCCAGAGCCGTTACCGAGCGACTGTTGGCGCTAGCGGCAGACAGCGATGAGCCTATTTCCATCTATATCAGCTCGCCAGGAGGACACGTTGAGTCCGGCGATGTTGTGTACGACATGATCAAGTTCATCAAGCCCGAGGTGAAGGTCATCGGTACCGGCTGGGTTGCCAGTGCTGCAGCTACTATCTATCTGGCGGCGTCTAAAGAGAATCGCTTCTCCCTGCCCAATACCCGTTTCTTAGTGCACCAACCCTCTGGTGGTTCACGTGGCGATGCAACCGACATAGCGATTCAGGCCGAAGAGATTGTGAAGATGCGTGCCCGCATCAATCAGCTAATCGCGGACGAGACCGGCCAGCCTCTGGAGCGCGTCGCACAAGATACCGACCGTGATTTCTGGATGAGTGCTCAGGAGGCTGTAGACTACGGTATCGTGGGCAAGATTGTGAAATCGGTAGCGGAAATTTAACGCCTAGTTCTCTGCCTGATCAGCAAGTTTTCTGAAGACCGCCTGTCGGTCTTTGGAGAGCAGGCACACCACCATGAAGTCCGGCAGGCAGGTGGCTGCGAATGCGACCGCCGTGGTAGGGTTCACCAGTTCTGCCTGAATCGTACCGGTCACACCAGCGTATTCAATCTCGACCGTTACTATATTGCCTTCGATTTTTCCGTTCTCGTTGCTCCACTCAAAGCCTAGTGATTCGACCTGAGTCAGTTTGAGTTCTTCGTTCTCAACTTCGACGGCGATGCTGAACAGCGTGCCATCGACAATCCATTTTCCGTCCCAATGGGCCGGTAAATCTTCCTGCGCGTTTGCACCGGTAACTAACAGAGCCAGCACGAAGAATGCGCTGAATCTAATCAAAATATTCTTAAGCAAGGCCAATTCCAACTCCAAATAGTTCGCCGTGATAGAGACCGATGACAGTATACAAAACCAGACCGGCCAGGATGGAGATAATGTCCCACACGAAGGAAGGAGATTTCGAGTCGACATCGACAACGCCGCGCATGCTGAATAGCTTGATCGCAGACCAGAGGGCGAAACTACCGAATAGCAGCATCGACGCCAGGTCTCCGTTTGCCCACAGATGGGAAAGGCTCCATAGCAGAATGCCTAGTAGCATTGGATTGCGCAATAATTTGCGCAGATAAGATAGCGGCACATTGCCTGCCACAACGCAGATCAATGCCGGAATCATAAGCATCAGGCTAAGCGATCGCCATTCGTAGATAGGTTGCCAGATCATCTGAAAGGGGGAGATTGCTTTGCCCCAGATGATCAGCCCGAGCCCGGCGAGGGAAACCAGGCTATATAGGCCCATGTAGGCAGCCTCGGAGGGAAGTGCATCCTTTAAGCCCTGCCGCAGCCCAAACTCCCTCAGCAAATGGGGAGCCATAAACAGGATTAACCCGAGAACTAATACGCTCATGTCTTACCTCTAACTAGTAGAGCCAAGTGTAGCACGGCTGGCGGCAGCTAATAATACGGTTGCCACGTAGCCCGCCTTTGCCAATAGCCGGCTGCGGGTTCCCAAGAGGGAGCAACAAGTGGTGCAATTGCCCGTCTTTGGGGCAATCAGTAATTCTGGGAGTAGACCAACGTCTCGCCAGGGGACTAACCGTAGCTTCATGTTGAATGAACGGCTGGTCTTAGAGCTTATTCTTGAGGGTCACGCTGACACCGAGCATATTTAGGCGCAATGAGCATTTGGACTAGTTTGACCGTCCAGAATGAGTTGTTGCGTAAAAATTCAGTCATAAAACTCTCAGCCAGAATACTGTCTTGGAAATCATGAAATCCGAGGCAAAAAAAGGCGCATCGCTGCGCCCGTTTTCCTTGCTTGAATCTAAACCTGCGCGATCGGAGTCGAGCGCGAGAAGTCGTGATTCTTAAGCGGTAACTCTCTGACTCTCTGGCCCGTCAGGATATAGAGTCCGTTACTGACCGCTGCGGCAATCGGTGGCGTGGAAGGTTCGCCCAGGCCGCCCAGTTTCTCTCCCGATTCTACGATATGCACATCGATCTCTGGCGCATCGGCCATGCGAACCATCTCGTAGTCAGGGAAGTTGTTCTGCGCGACGCGTCCATTCTCGATGGTGATCTCGCCATACAGCGCGGCGGTCAGACCATAGATGATGCCACTCTCAACCTGCGCCTCGACGGTGTCTGGATTTACCGCCCAGCCACAATCGATCGCGCAAGTGACCTTGTGTATCACCGGTCGATTGTTCGTATCGAGAGACACCTCGGCAACTTCGGCAACTATGCTGCCGAAACTTTCCTGTACCGCGATACCCAGGGCATGACCCTCCGGTAGATTCTCGCCATAGCCTGCTGCCTCGGCAGCCACTTCGAGAACCTTGCGATGACGTGGATGGTCGGCAAGCATTTCCATGCGGAACTGATAGGGATTCTTGCCAGAGCGGTGCGCGACCTCGTCGACAAAGGACTCGGTGAAGAAAGTCTGTTGCGAGTGATCGACGCTTCGCCATGCGGCTATCGGCACATGGGTGTCGCCATCGACAACGCGAATCGATTTATTCGGAATCGCGTAAGGAATGTGAGACGCACCCGGTGTTTGAATAGGGCCCGTGAAGCGATTGTGCCAAGCCTGTACCTCGCCATTCGCATCGAAGGCGGCCTTAAAATTACTGGCAACGGCAGGGCGATAGTAATCCTGCTGCATATCGTCTTCGCGACTCATAACAGTCTTCACCGGAACATCGAATTCCTTGGCGATTAGTGTCGCGTGGTCGATGACGTTCCAGTTAAAAGGCAGTCTTCTGCCAAAGCCGCCGCCGAGATAGCTGTGGTGGAAGATAGCGTCATCTTCGGCCACGCCGGCGATCTTGGCGACACGGCCCTTAATGCCCAGAGCGTCCTGCGTACTGGTCCAGACCTCTACTATGCCATCATGTAGATGCACTGTGCAGTTCATCGGTTCCATCGCCGCGTGCGCGAGATAGGGAACGGTATAGTTTCCTTCGATCACGTCGCTTGCAGAATCCATTGCGTCCTCGGCATCGCCGATTTCCAAAACTTTACTATTCTTGTCCTCGGCAAGACTTCTCTCGAAGCCTGCAAAGAGATCGGCGCTGGACGTGGTGTCTGCATCAGAGGATTCAAACTGGGACTTCACCCCCTTCAGTGCTTCCTTGGCACGCCAGTAGCTATCGGCTACAACCGCGACCGAATCTTCTAACTCGATGATGCGTTTGACGCCGCGGCGACTCAGCACATCACCGGCATCGACCGAAACCAGTTTGGTACCGAAAACCGGTGCCAGACGAATCGCTGCATACAGCATATCTTCGCTGTGGGCATCGATGCCGTAGTTTGCTGTGCCATCAACCTTCGCGGGAATATCAACCCGGGATATCGCCTTGCCCATGATAGTGAACTGGGAGGGATCCTTTAGGGTCACATTCTCGGGTGGCTCAAGCAGTGCCGCATCGGCGGCGAGTTCGCCATAGCTTAATGAGCGGCCGCTGGCATTGTGTTGAACATGGCCAAGCTCGGTGCTGCAGTCATCGCGCGCGACGCTCCAGCGATTCGCTGCACATTCGATAAGCATCTGTCGGGCTGCAGCGCCTGCTGTACGCATGGCAGTTTCACCGGTAAAGCGAACCGACGAGCTGCCGCCGGTAGTTTGTAGATTCATCAGCTCGGCAATGCTAACCGCGCTCGCATTGACGATGCCTGTTAGAAAGCCCGGTAAACCAAATTCTCCTGCAAAGCCTTTGACCAGGTCGCCGTTGGCAAAGAGATCGATAGCCGGTGCCTGTTCGACGATGATGTCTTCCCATGCGGCATCTAGCTCATCCGCTGCCATCATCGGCAATGAGGTGTGAACGCCCTGACCCATCTCTGAGTGAGGCACATAAACCGTGATTGCGTTATTGGGCTCAATCTTGATGAAGGACGTGACATAGTGTTCGCCCCCTGTGGCCAGCTCGGCATTCGCTCTGCGATGATTGCTTGGTTTCAACGCTGAGTAGCCAATTAGTACGCCACCGCCGACTACGGCTGAACTTAGTAGGAAACGTCTTCTGTTAATTCTCATCAGTAGTCTCCCTTACGCTATCGCTAATGAGCGAATTGCCTTGCGAACCCTGGGATAGGAGCCGCAGCGACAAACATTGGTGATGCTGCTATCGATATCCGCATCGCTAGGATTTGGGTTCGACGCGAGCAAGGAGGACACGGCCATGATCATGCCCGACTGGCAATAGCCACACTGTGGTACCTGATGATCTATCCATGCCTGTTGCACGGCGCTGAGGTCGGGTGCAGAAGGGTTTGCACCAGCCGCTACAGAGGCGAGGCCCTCAATTGTAGTGATTTGCGCTCCTTCAACCGCACTCACCGGTGTCACGCAGCTTCTTACTGCGTTGCCGTTTACGTGTACCGTGCAGGCACCACAGGAGGCAATACCACAGCCGAATTTCGTGCCGGTCATGCCGAGCTCGTCGCGAAGCGCCCAAAGTAAGGGCATCTCCGGCTCGATATCGAGATTCTGTTCTACACCATTCACCTTAAAAGTAGCCATAGCCAATCCCCCCGGGGAATTTTCTTGAGATTTTTTAAATGTCTTATTGGTTAGAGTATAGCAGCGCTAGAGGGTGAGAACACGAAATTGCCGGCCCCGAGCGAGGAGCTTGTCGCGCAATTGGGGTATAGTCATAGCCTGCATTCAGGCGAGAAAACAGGGCAGAACCCCTCAATGACAGCAACGACATCCTCCGGCATAGAATTCAATTACAGCGCTCTCGATACGGTGTTCGCTGGAGTCGAAGTCGCAAGCACGCTACCCGCCCTCATTGAGAGGGCGGCGGCGCAGCGGGTGCTGCTAGTCGCCTCAAACAGTCTGGCACAAGCAACTGACGAATTCGCCGAGTTACAGGCTGCTCTGGGGGCTAGCTGCGCGGGCCTTTTCCATGACATCGGCACGCACACGCCACGCTCAGATGTGATGCGGACATTGCAGGCGGCACGTGCGGTGGATGCGGATCTGCTGGTCTCTTTAGGCGGAGGTTCTATCATCGATGCCTGCAAGGTCGTGCAGCTGGCTATGGATCAGAATGTCGAGACCGAGGCGCAGCTTATCGAGTACGCGCAGTTTGGCGATGGAACTCGGGGTTCGAAGTATGGCGATTTCAACCTCTTTAGTAGCGATCCAAAGATTCGCCAGATCGCCGTTCCGACTACCCTATCCGGTGCCGAGTTCAGTAATAACGGCGGCGTCTTGAACACGGAGATTTCCGCGAAGGAAGGCTACCGCGGCATCAATATCTGTCCGCAGACGATCATCTATGATCCAAGTTTAAGTCTACACACGCCCCAATGGCTTTGGCTTTCCACCGCCATTCGCTCTCTCGATCACGCCATAGAGGGATACTGTTCCGCCGACTCTCACCCTTTCCTCGATGGGCATTTTCTCCACGCCATGCGGCTGTTTGCCGCCTCCCTGCCTGATTGCAAACGAGCTCCACAGGACGTATCCGCCCGCAGCCTGAATCAACAGGCAGTCTGGCTGGCATGCTGTGGTCTCGGTTCGGTGTCCCATGGAGCGAGTCACGGCATAGGTTATATTCTCGGCAGCCTGTGTGCTGTGCCTCATGGCATTACCTCCTGCATAATGTTGCCAGCGGTGCTTGCCTTCAATGCCAGTGAGCAAATGACGCGGCAAGAGGCGATCATTGCTGCGCTGGGAAATACACACAGCAGTGCCGCCGCGTCTGTGAAAGCGCTGGTGGCGAGCCTCGGTTTGCCCACCTCTCTACGCGATGCGAACATTGACAGAGCACAGTTGCCGGTAATTGCAGAGAGAGCAGCAAAGCATCCGGTCGTTGCGAAGAATCCGCGAAAGATTCACGGCGCCGAAGATGTTCTGGAAATACTCGAGCTCGCCTGGTGAACATATGAAAAATGATGGGTATATAAGAACCCTACGAAGTTATTCATTTCTGAACCTTTTGGGTATTACGCTTCTACTGCTAAGCTCTTCAGGCTATTCGGCGGATGCTCAGGAGGAAACGCAATACGTACGTTTCATCGAGGGCACATCCCAATGGCAGGGCGAGCTGCAGACTGCCATCGTTAGTTTTGAGAATGATGCCGGAGTGAAGCTGAATCTGGTGGCGGCGGTACATCTGGGCGAAGAAGAATACTACGCCGCACTGAATGAATATTTCACGACTCAAGACGTGGTTCTCTATGAGTTGGTTGCCGAGGCGAATCAGATTCCGGTGCAAGGTGCAGCAGGTAGCACATCTTTAATTGGTTACATGCAGCAGAGCCTTGCCAGGTTCCTGAATGTCGGATTCCAGCTCAACGAGATCGATTACTCACCATCGAATTTTCTCCACGCCGACCTGACGCCTTCGCAATTAGAGGCGTTGATGGCGAGCAAGGATGAAAATTTCCTGAGTATGTTTCTGAGCCTGGCGATGGCGCAGATGGCTGAGCAAAGCGTGGTATCCGAAGAGTCTACGTCATCGCTCAGTATGCTCTCGCTGCTAAGAGCGTTGAATTCACAGAACCAGAACAACGCTTTCAAGTACCTGTTCGCCGCCGAGCTTGGTCGAAGTGGAGGGGTGATAGTGGGTGCAGAATTGGAGCAGCAACTCACGATATTGGGGGATCGCAACAAAGCGGCGCTGCGAGTATTGGACGAAGTCCTACAGAACCCAAGTCTCGAGCAGGTCAGCATATTCTACGGAGCCGCTCACATGCCCGGGATCGAGCGTGAGATCACCTCCGCACTTGGGTTCTCGCGCAGTGGCTTGAGCTGGCAATCAGCCTGGATTGTCCCCTAGGAGATAATCTCTTAACCCATTGAAATCGCTCGCCTTAGCTCGTTTTGTCAATAACTCGGGTTTTTCGGTTGACTAAGCGCGTATTAACCGGACAATGGACCCACTGTTTCGCAATCGGTGGGTCTTCTAAGCGATTATTGCTTGAAGAGACGGGGGGGCAAGTGCTGCGGCGAGTAGCATCGGACGGTAACTCCAGGCTTCCGTGCAAAACAAATTTTAAGAGTGACATTTTTTAACTAGGTGGAATAAACATGAAAAAAATATTAAGCGGATTGCTGGTTTTATCTCTTTCAGTATTAGTTGGATGTGCGGCCGGTGGCCCTCCTCCTGCGGCAGGTATGTGGAGTGCTCAGATCGTCTCTCCATTGGGTGAGCTTCCTGTAACTCTTACACTGAACGCAGACGGAAGCGGTGAGATGGCATCAGATGTATTGAACGCGCCTCTATCTGG
Source organism: Gammaproteobacteria bacterium (assembly GCA_029253585.1). Classification (GTDB taxonomy): domain Bacteria; phylum Pseudomonadota; class Gammaproteobacteria; order Pseudomonadales; family Pseudohongiellaceae; genus UBA9145. The sequence continues at coordinate 35,126 of JAQWZF010000026.1, read as the reverse complement.
CATCGTTTATGCTGACAACACAGCGGCATTTACTGCTGAGATTTCTGTTCAGGGTCAGGAGCTCGTTCTGGATTTCACAGGCAGTGTTGAAGGCGATACTATGACTGGCGAATTCGGTAGTGACTTCGGCGCAATGGCTGTTACAGCTACACGTCAGTAAGTAGTACTCGATCGATAAAAGGGTCGCCTGGCGGCCCTTTTTTTATGCTCGAAAATTAGTTCTAGATAACACTGAATCGAAGTTGCTCTATTACCAACTCCAGATTCTGTTTTGCATTCGGGCTGTTGGGATGCACCGCTAACAAGTCTTCGAATGCCTGCTTGGCCTTGCTCAATTCTTTACGCTGGATATAGACCATGCCTAGACCGGACAGGGCGCCGAAATGCCTTGGCTCCAGCGCAAGCGTCTTCTCAATATCCGCTATCGACGCATCGAGGTTGCCGAGAACATAGTGCAAGGTCGCTCTCTTATTCCAGCCTTCGGCATAGTCGGGAAAACTTTCCGTTAAACGAGTAAACACGACCATCGCCTCTGGAAAGCGCTGCGTGTTCATCCTCTGTGTGCCGACTAACATAAGTTGCTGCACATCGGCATTGGCATGTTGCAACCAGATTTCCCAGATCTGACTTTCAGTCACCCGAATGGTACGAACGTCATTGGTCTCTTGCAGGATAGCAAATAGCCCGCCCAGACGATCATCACTCTGGTCAGCTTGGGCAGTGTAGGGCGTCAGTGTGATCGCTATACTAAGCAACAAACGTGAAATCATTTTCCGACCTTATTTGCGTTTTTTAAAGATTGCGTACGAATCAGGTTCGTATAGAACGCTTGGCAGTATAGCGTCCAATCTCGACCCGTGGCTAGGGCAGCACAACCGTGCTGCTTCTACATGTTGTTCCTGTAGAGGGCTGGATAGGCTGATAGATAGGGTGATAGATAGGCTGCTAGTTCTCTGGTCGCAGCGCAGCAGCCTAAAAATACTCAGCTGACGCTTTGTTCCAGTCGTCTCGGTAGGAGTTAGGTATGTTGTCGCTGTGTAGCTGGTTTTCGATCAGGGGCTCGAACATTTGGTCGAAGTTTGTCGCTCTACCCTCGAAACGGCTGATGATGTCCGAGGGTGACAGGTCGCTTGGGTTGCTGAATCCCATCGCACCGCAGAGTTCTATAAAGGCATGCGCTGTGGTTCTCTGAAAGTTCTTAACGCGTTCGGATTTCTCCTTTAAATCTATTGCCCTTGCCCGCGCAGGGTTCTGCGTGGCGATGCCCGTTGGGCATTCGTTGGTATTACAGGCCTTTGCCTGAACACAGCCCAGAGCGATCATCATCGACCGCGCCGCATTCACGGTGTCTGCCCCGAGTGCAATTTTCTCCAGCATGTCAAAGCCACTCGCTGTCTGACCGGCACTTATCAAGCGAATCTGATCTCTAAGTCCGGCACCCACAAGCACCTGATTGATGTAATAGGTGGCCTCAATGCAGGGTGTGCCCAGCCGGTTAGAAAACTCTACCGGTGCTGCGCCCGTGCCACCCTCAGAACCATCGATGGTAATGAAGTCGGGTAGAATTTTCGTCTCTAGCATCGCCTTGATGATGGCCATGAACTCGACCTTTCTGCCCAGACATAGCTTAAAGCCAACGGGCTTGCCGCCACTCAGCGTTCTCAGACGGGCAACGAAAAAAAGTAGCCCCTTGGGCGTATCGAACTCCGGATGTATGGCCGGCGAGTTCACCGTCTTGCCAACCTCGACCAGACGAATTCTGGCAATCTCTTCCGTCACCTTGGCGCCGGGAAGTACGCCACCATGGGAGGGCTTCGCGCCCTGCGAGAGCTTTATCTCGATCATCTTGACCACATCAAGATTTGCCCGCTCTGCGAAGGCATCGTCGTTGAATGAGCCATCAGGATTTCGGCAGCCAAAATATCCGGTACCAATCTGCCAGATGATGTCGCCGCCATGGGCGAGATGATACTCGCTCATGCCGCCTTCGCCGGTGTTGTGCGCGAAATTACCCATGGCTGCGCCCTTATTGAGGGCGGCGATGGCATTAGAGCTTAGAGCACCGAAACTCAGGGCAGATATATTGAGGCGTGAAGCATTGTAGGGTTTCTGACAGTCCTTGCCGCCAAAGTCGATCCTGATATTTTCTTCTGCCACACTTTTCACGGCCAGGGAGTGGTAGAGACTTCGGTAACCCTCCGCGAGAATGTCTTGCTCGGTTCCGAAGGCCAGTGTGTCGTTAGCGGCCTTGGCGCGGCGGTAGATTAAGTTTCTGCGTTCTCGCGAGAAAGGCTTCTCTTCGGTGTTGTTGGCGATAAAGTACTGCTGAATTTCTGGCCGGATGAATTCGAGTGCATAGCGAAGATTCGCAAGCACAGGATAGTTGCGTCGCAGATTGCTAGTCCCGAAGAAAAGCTCGTAGCCGCCTATCGCGGTCCATGCCAGAAAGAAAACAAAGAAGAAAAGGGTGATAGGCGCTTCGATAAGCGCATCCGGAGCGAGGGATCCGCCACTCTTGTAGAGAAGGTATCCTAAACTGGCAGGCAGTAAGAGTAGAGCGATGAACCAGTAAAGCCTTACAACAAGAGTCATAGGTAACCTCGAAAGTACGATAAAAGTACAAGGTGTTTGCCCGGCTCTAGAGAGTAAGTTCTACAGCTAGTCCCGAGCCTCACAGTGAGCCCCGGGACTGAGTTATAGCAGAGTCAGCAATCCCCTAAAAGTTTAGCACTAGAGTGATAGCGGTTTCAGTATCCGTCTTCTCTCTATCTACAGGCACCTCAGTCTGGTGCTTAACCTTAACAGTGAATTTTAATGACAGATTCTCGAGGATATCTGTTTGAACCCCTGTCTCGGTTCGGTAGATGCTGCTATTACTGCCTGCGTCCACGCTGAAGTCCTGAATAAAATCGGCAGACTCGGAAAGATTCCATAGATAGTTGGCAGCAAAACGTGCCAGCCCTTCCGTGTCGGCGTCGCCCGCGATTACCGATCTACGTGCACCCACACCGGCGGTTAGCGCTAAAGACATATTGTCTCTGTTCTGCAGTATATTTCGACCATAACTGAAGGTGAAGTCCGACTGGTTGTCGAAACCACTAAATTTGTCGTTCTCATAGGCTACGCGACCCTGCGCATAACTCACTTCGTTGTTTGTGTAGTTGGCGCTGGCGCTATGGTAGAGCCGCTGTGCATTGGATATGCCGTCCTGGGAAGAGCGAAAGCCGTCACTGGTAAATTTATAGTCCCAGTTCTGTTGCACCCAATCCAAAACTATCTTGTACTTGATGTTCTCATTTTCCGTGTTACCGGAAGTGAAGATGGCACCAAACTCTACCTGTGTTGCAAGTCCCGACTCTTCTTGCGAGTGGGCGCTCAGGCTGAACACCGACATCAGACAGCTAAGACCAATGACTAGTAGAATTCTCATTTTTAAATCCCCGAGTTGTGAACGCGCGGTATTCTACAGACAGGCCCCGCAAATTGCTATTTGGTGACTTATATAGCTGGGGAAAAGTCGGTTCGACATTTCTGGAGTTGGCAGTCTATATGGGGTATAAGGCTCTATTACGCTGGTTCTTGCAGTTCCTAGCCGTTCTTCATGGACCTAGATTTACACATCAGAATCTATAGATGAAAACCCTCTATCTGCTTCGTCACGCTAAATCCAGCTGGGACAATCCAGACCTGAAAGATTTTGAGCGGCCATTGGCCCAGCGTGGCATAGGCGACGTACCAACGATGGTCGAGCGATTCAAGGCCAGGCTAGGCAGTGTCGATTGCATTATCTGTAGCCCGGCAGTTCGCACAAAAACCACAGCGAAGATGTGGGCGCAGCAACTCGGCGTTGTGAGTGATAAAGTGGGGAGTAACCCAGAATTGTATTTCGCGGGTTCTCCGATGTTTCTCAAGGCGGCAAGCTTGTTAGACGACGACTGCAATGGGGCTATGTTGGTGGGTCACAACCCCGCGATTACCGACTTTGTAAACGAAATGGCCGGCAGTGATATCGATAATATTCCAACCTGTGGCCTGGTCGAGCTTAGCCTGCCTATCGACGCGTGGTTGGAAATTGAGTTTGCCAGTGCCGAGCTTGTATATTTCGACTACCCAAAGAAGACTGCAGATAACCATGATGATTAGTCTTAGCAGAATACTATTTACCGGACTCTTTGCCCTAGCCCTGATAGCTTGCAGCGAGCAAGCGTCGGTTTCAGATTCAAGTGCCTCCATGACTCAGGCAGCAAACTCGGCCTCGGCCTCAGTAGTGTCTCGATGGTACTCGGATGAGCAGCAAGCCCTGGGTAGTGAGGTCTTCACGCAGAACTGCGCCTTGTGTCACGGGGCGCAGGCTCAGGGGACTGTCGAAGATTGGCGCGCGCGCCTCGATGACGGTTCCTTCCCGCCTCCGCCATTGAACGGCTCGGCCCATGCCTGGCATCACCCCCAAGAGATTCTGCTGCAGGTAGTTAACTATGGAGGTGAATCCCTGGGTGGCAAGATGCCCGCCTTCATCGATGTGTTAGACGACGCTGAGAAACTGGCAGCGATCGCCTATTTTCAAAGTTTCTGGACCGACGACATTTATCAACAATGGATGCAGATGGGTGGAACGAATTAAATCTACGCTCTCTATAGTCTTGTTGCTCTGCTCAGGCTGCGTATCGGCGCAACTGAACCAGGGGCAGCAATGGCAGTCACAACTCTATGTGGATCACCCCCTAGTAGGTACGATCTGGGACAGTCGACGCGATCGGTTCGTGGAGCCTAGTGAATTGTTCGCTAGTGTAGAAGGGGTCAATTATCTTCTTTTAGGAGAGAAGCACGACAACCCAGATCATCATGCGCTGCAGCTGCAAATGCTGGATTATATGTTGCAGACAGGTAGAGTATCCAGCGTTTCCTTCGAGATGATGAGCAGCGAGCAACAGCCGCTCCTGGAGAACCTTGGCTCGCAGCAGCTAGGCAGCCTGGAGGCGATCAACGAATATCTGCAGTGGGATAACGACGGTTGGGATTGGGATTACTATGGCCCTCTAGTGCGCAGTGCTATGGACGCGAGCGTGAACATTCATGCTGCAAACATTAGCAATGAAGAGATGATGCGAGTCTATGGAGAGCCGACAGCTGCCGAGATTGCAGATGTGTTAGGCGAAGCGGCCATGGCTGCACTAACCAAGGACATCGACGAGAGTCACTGTGGCATGCTGCCCGAATCGCAGTTTCCGGCCATGGTGCGAGTGCAGCAGGCTAGAGATTTTGCGATGGCGGCAAGCCTGAGTGCTAACTCGGGCGGGCAGGCGCAAATACTCATCGCCGGTAATTATCATATTCGTCGTGACTTGGGCGTGCCGAACTATCTGCTGCACGCACAGGCAGGCTTGCAAGACGGGCAGATCCTTTCTCTCGCCTTTTTGGAGGTAGATGCTTCCAGCGATGAGCCGGCGGACTACCTGCAGCAATTCGGCGAATTGCAGGCCTATGACTTCATCTGGTTCACACCCGCAATAAGTTCCGAAGACTACTGCGCATCACTAGCGCAATAGCTGGCGGTGCTTGAATATTTGCGGGAATCCAGACACACTAAGCCTTCCTTCAAGCCCACTAACGCAGCCTGCAGAAATACCTTAAGCTATGTCGTTGTTTGCTAAACCTCATACACTAATCACAACGATCGCCTTGCTGCTTGGCAGCCTGTCTATGGCGGCATTCGCGGCGGAAGACGATCTTACGGAATTAGTCTACGACGATGCGGGTGAATTTAACTTCGTGCGCGTGCAGTTCGACACCTATTACGGGGGTGGCTTCGGCTATGGCCCCTGGTCAATCGATTTCCCCGATGCCGATATCAACTTCTTGCGTGGCGTATCTCGCCTAACCAATATACGTGTGATGAGTGAACCCATCGTGCTGCGCTTCGACGACGAGAAAATTTTCGACTACCCCTTCCTCTACATGCTGGAAGTAGGTCAGGGTGGAGGTCTTTCCCTAACCCCCAACGAAGTGGAGAACATGCGCGAGTACCTGTTGCGCGGTGGTTTCCTGCTTATCGACGATTTCTGGGGCCAGCGGCAATGGGATAATTTCTATGCCGCCTTCAGTCTGGTTTTTCCAGACCGTGAGGTCGTAGAGCTAAAGGCCGATCATGAAATATTTCATGTCTACTACGATATTGACGGCCCGCAGATGATACCGGCGTTGTATCGAAACGATGAAATGGGTGAACAGGGAATCAACTATGCGACGAACCACGCGATTCTCGACGACGAGGGTCGCGTCATGGTTCTGATTAACTGGAATTCCGATATGGGAGATGGCTGGGAACACACCTATCATCCATCCTACCCAACCCGTTATGCAAATGCTGCCTACCGATTAGGTATAAACTATTTGGTTTATTCTATGACGCACTAGTGTGCACCGAGTCGCTGCCAGCAAAAAGAAGAATAGAGAAAACTATAACGAGGCAGCTCATGAAAAAATTGCTCTTACTCACAGTATTATTCCTTTGCGCGTCTACAAAGACGTTCGCCGCACCCTACGATCATATTCATTTAGCAGCCACCAGTTCCCAAGAAGCGGTCAACTGGTACGTTAAGCATTTTGGCGGAGAAGCGGCTCGTTTTCTGCGCTCTACCGACACCAGCTATCCCATCGACAGAGTTATGTACGGCGACATCGCGGTGATCTTCTTCGAGCGCGACCCCGGCGAAGGCTCGGTCGGTTCTGCTGTGGACCATTTCGGATTCTCGATGACTAATGTGGCCGAGGTAGTTGCCAATGTGGTTGCCGACGGCGGCAGACAGCTAGGCGAGTTAAGGGAATTCAGCGGTATGCAGATCGGCTTCGTTGAGGATCCCTGGGGCACCAAGATCGAAATCATCGACGACCCGGAACTACGTGGCATGCATCACTTACATCTTTTATCGCCAGACCCCGCAGGCACGCTCGACTGGTATGGAGAAAATTTTGGCGGGGAGAGGGAGCAGTGGAAGGACGCCGTACCCGCACTCAACTACGGTGACATCCTGTTGCTGGTGAGGCAGGCGAGGGAAGAACTCGCCCCCACACAGGGTCGAAGTTTTGACCATCTAGGCTGGAAGTTTGCCGACCTCACCGCAACCGAGGCCGAACTGAAGGCAAACGGTGTGGCTTTCTCGATGGACCCGCGGGAGTTTCGTACCATTCGTATCGCCTTCGCCGAAGGCCCCGATGGTGTAAGAATTGAGTTGGTAGAACCCTAGCACGCTTCCGGTATCTGAAGACGAAACCCGCCGCTAGTGATGCATCGGATTCGTCTTGTCTGGATCGATCTTCAGATCTTTCATGTGGATCTTCAGCTGTGCCGCGTCTAGCTCGCCGAGCTTGTACAAACCCACCAATGCCGCATGACAAATATAATCAGGGCTAATCTCGAAATACTCGCGCAGGTCGGCCCGTGACTCGCTCAATCCGTAGCCATCTGTACCCAGTGCCGTAAATTGTCCAGGCATCCAGGGGGCGATGCTGTTGGCGAAGATCTTCATATAATCGCTTGCGGCAACGTAGCTGCCGCTAGTGGTCTTAAAGAGTTTTTCTATATAGGGAGTCACGGCTTTCGCGAAAGGGTGCAGCCGGTTTTCGCGCTCGCATTGCTCTGCGTCTCGCAGTAGTTCGTTGTAGCTGGTGATACTCCATACCGAAACGGCAAAGCCTTTTTCTTCTAGCAGGTCTCTCGCGTTCAGAACCTGTTGCATTATCGAGCCGCTACCCAGAAGGTGAATTTCGCTCTCACTTGTTTTCTTCGTGCTACTCAGCAGATAGCCTCCGGCTACGATCTTCTGCGCGATATCTTTTGTCTTCGGCATGGCAGGCATCAGGTAGTTTTCATTGTAGGCGGTCAGGTAGTAGAAGATATTTTCCTGCTGCTCGTACATGCGACGAATGCCTTCTCGGACTATTATTACCAACTCATAGGCGAAGGCAGGGTCATAACTCTTCAGGTTAGGGTAGGTATTCGCAAGAATCTGGGAATGACCATCTTGATGTTGAATGCCTTCGCCATTTAAGGTCGTTCTACCAGCGGTCCCGCCAATAAGAAAGCCGCGGCACAACATATCGCCACAGGTCCAGATCATGTCGCCCACGCGCTGAAAACCGAAGATCGAATAGAAGAAGTAAAACGGAATCATCGGCAGGCCGTGAATGGAGTAGGCGGTTCCGGCCGCGAGGAATGAGGCGAGCGCACCGGTTTCACAAATGCCTTCCTGCAGTATCTGCCCATCTTCCGCCTCGCGATAGGCAAGCAAAGTATCTGCATCAACCGGCGTGTAGTGTTGACCCTGCAAGGAAAAAATACCGGCAATCTTGAACAAGGCCTCCAAGCCAAATGTTCGGGCTTCATCGGGAACGATGGGAACGATGTATTTGTTCAGAGACTTCTCGCGTAGCAGCACCGAAAGAACTCGAACCAATGCCATAGTCGTAGACTGGACTCTAGTGCTGGAGCCATCGGTGAGCGTTTTAAAAGATTCTAATGGGGGAGGCGAGAGCTTGGCGCATTCAGTTTCGCGAACCGGTATCGGGCCGCCCAGGGCTTCCCGTCGCGCCTTCAGGTACCCAATCTCAGCGCTATCGGCATCCGGCTTGTAAAATTCGGCACGGCGTATCGCATCCTCATCGAGTGGGATGCCAAAACTCTTCGCTATCTGCAGGCGCTGCTCGCTGTCGAGATTTTTCTTCTGATGGACTGTATTGCTGCCCTCGGCGCCGATGATGCCATCGCCCTTCACTGTCTTGACCAGAACCACGGTGGGCTTGTCACCACATTTTGCGGCGGCGTCGAAGGCGGCGTAGATCTTCTTAACATCCTGACCGCCGCGCTTTATCTGTTTCACCTCCTCGTCATTCAACGAGTTCATCATCGCCTCGAGCTGGGGATTGCCATCAACCCAATGTTCTCGCTGATGTTCGCCAGGCAGAATCGAGTAACGTTGGTAGTCGCCATCTACGCATTCCTCCATGCGCTTGCGCAGGTTGCCATCGTTATCCTCATCGAGCAGTCTGTCCCAGCCCGAACCCCAGATCACCTTGATGACATTCCAGCCCGATCCTTTAAACGATGCCTCTAGCTCCTGAATTATCTTCCCGTTACCGCGCACCGGTCCATCCAGTCTCTGCAGATTGCAATTTACCACCAGAACGAGGTTGTCCAGCTTTTCCCTGGCGGCGATGTTTATGCTGCCCAGGACTTCCGGCTCATCGGTTTCGCCATCTCCTATGAAGCACCAGACCTTGCCACCCTTCTTGGCTTTTAATCCTCTGTTCTCCAGATACTTGGCAAAGCGCGCCTGATAGATAGCCGTAGGGGTGGAGAGCCCCATCGAGGCATTCGCCACCTGCCAGTAGTCAGGCATGGAGTGGGGGTGAGGGTAGGAGGTGAGCCCCGCATGAGGCTGTAATTCGCGTCGATAGTTTTCGAGTTGCGCAGTGTCCAGCCTGCCCTCGAGCCAGGAGCGAGCGTAGACACCAGGTGAGGTATGCGGCTGGGGAATGATCAAGTCGCCACCGTAGTTCGCCGAGCGCTTGCGGAAGATATGGTTGAAGCCAACCTCCATCATGGTCGCAGCCGAGGCGTAGGTCGCTATATGACCGCCTACGCCAGCGCCCGAATCCTGTCCTTGCAGTACCATGGCCATGGCATTCCAGCGCAGTATATTCTCGATGGACTTCTCGAGATCGATGTCACCGGGATAGTCAGGCTCAGTGGAGACCTCAATGGTATTGAGATAGGGGGAATTGAATTGGTCTTCGGAAAGCGGAATATTCCGATTGCGACTCCATTCATTCAAATCGTCTAATAGCGTCTTAACACCGCCGTCACCATAGCAATCACGGATATTCTCCAGCGCCTCCAGCCACTCGGAGATATCAGCTTCTATGCCGGTTTGCGGTGCCGATTTGTTATTCATATTTGCGCAATGGTACAGTTCAAATCATCAAGAGGGCGGGGCTATTGCGGCAGCCTGTCCCTAGTTAATAGATACAAAACTACACAACAAGACTAACACCAAATCGGGGTCATCAAATGCTTAATTTCCACACCCGCTCAACAGCCATTTTACGTATGACAGTTGCCGCCTCCTTGGCTATTCTCGCCGCCTGCTCGCCTGATAACAATGTTCCAGCAGTGACTCAGGTTCTCAGTATCAGGCCGGTGTCCAACCAATCTCATCTAATAAGCGGCGGCGATATTCTCGTGGAGATTAACAGTAGTTCGATGGCGAGTGAGCTGCAGCTGCAGGTCGATGGAAAGGCGATAACAGCCTCACTAGCGGCTCTGGAAGAATCTGCCCAGTTAAACCGCTATCAAGCCCTCGTAGAAGGCCTCCCTCAGGGAAATGCCACTATCTCTGTTCTATCTGGAGAGCGCTCGGCCGAACTGGAGGTGGTGAACTATCCCCGCAGCGGCCCAATATTTTCGGGCGAGCAACAGAGTCCTTACTTCTGCTTGGCTGATCTTGCGGTGGACAGAGATGGGCAGAAGCGCCGATTCGCTATCGGCAACGGCGAATATATAGACGATAGGGCAATCGATAGCGACTGCTCCCTAGTAACGCGCGTCGACTATGTATATCAATCGACAGACACCGATGCCGGGTTCAAGCCGCTAACAGAGCTGCAGCTTCGACCTCAGGACATGGCCTTCACTAACACGATTGAAGAAGTCGAAGTCCCTTTTATAGTGCGCATCGAAACCGGCACTATTAATCGCGCCATCTATCAGATCGCCATCTTGCATGATCCATCTTCTGCTGCGCCTAGCGTGCTTACTCCCTCGCGGCAATGGAACGGACGACTAGTCTACACCTTCGGGGGTGGATGCGAGGCAGGATACTTTCAGGGCAATTCGACAGGAGGCGTGCTAAGGCGGGACATGTTGAGTAAGGGTTATGCGGTGGCGTCGTCTACTTTGAACGTGAATGCCCAGGGCGGATGTAACGATGTGCTCTCGGCAGAAACTGCGATGATGGTAAAAGAGCATTTCATCGAGTCCTACGGTGAGCCGCGTTATACGATCGGCAATGGCGGTTCTGGCGGTGCGATGCAACAGCTGCTCATCGCTGGCGCCTATCCAGGAATTCTCGATGGCCTGATGCCAAGCCTTACCTTTGCCGATGCCGTGAGTTACTTCACCGATGCGCAGGAGTGCGCGAGCCTGCTGCGCAGCTATGCCAACGATCCGGCAAAGGAACTGTCAGATGAGACTAAAGCGATTCTCGGCGGTTGGTCCATGTGGTCAGTCTGCGATGAATCCCTTGGTGACAGGCCGAAGCGTGTTGGGCCCGATGACTGTTCTTCACAGATTCCTGAGGCAGCTCGTTATCATCCGCTGACAAATCCAGAAGGCGCCAGGTGCTCTATATATGATGGCATGCGTAATATATTTGGAGAGAAAAACTATCCCGAGGTAGAAACGCAGAGGCAATTTGCCAAGTCTCCTCACGACAATGTCGGCGTGCAGTACGGATTGCTCGCCCTGAATGCGGGGAAAATCGACAAGGACTTATTCCTCGATTTGAACGAGAAGATTGGCGGCTGGGATATCGATGTCAATTCGAGGCCGCAGCGAACGATCGCCGATGACGATGCGCTGCGCATCGTCTACGAGACCGGCCGAGTCACCAGCGGCGGTGCTGGCCTGTCACAGGTGCCCATTCTCGATGATCGTGTCTACTTAGATGATATCGGTAACTTCCATGCTAGTGTCTATTCTTTTGTGACTCGGGCACGACTCGAGCGTGACAATGGCCACGCGGGAAATTTCATAACGCGTCGCCACTCTCGAGAACAGAATATCGATGAAGACAATCTTGCGCTGATGGATCAGTGGTTAGCGAATATTCAGGCGGATACCTCAACACTTTCCCGCTTGGACAAGATCGTGCGCGCTAAACCTGTTGATCTGCAGAATGATTGCATTGCTCCTAACGGAGAGCGCATCGTCGAAGAACCAAATTTCGACACGGAGAGTATTTTCGATAATACGGCTGGCGCCTGCAACAGCTTGTACCCTCCGCATGCGGGAATGCGTCTGGTAGCGGGAGGTCCGCTCAGCAACGATATCCTGAAGTGTCAGTTGAAGCCTATCGACTATGCGGATTACACCGTGGCATTCACCGATGAAGAGAAGCGACGCCTGGAGGCGGTCTTCCCCTTAGGCGTATGTGACTGGAGTAAACCGGGTGTCCATCAACAGGTGAACAGGACCTGGCTGTCCTATGGACCGGCGCCGGAGAATCGTTACTAGTCTAAGCAGGCTAGAGTCAGTGTTCGGTGTTAAGAATGCTGTCTGGTCTTTGTTGCGCCTTGGCAAGGAAGCCGAGTATGAGATCGATATCGTGCTTGGCACAGCCTTCACTGTGGTTAAAGATGTAGTCTGCGCTTAGCTGCTGAATCTCCTCACCCTTGGCGATCGCTGCCTTGAAATTTTCTATTTCGGCTGGCGGTAAGCCTTCACTGCGATAGAAATCAATCAGCATATTCATTTCGTCTGTACTGAAATTCTCCAGAAAGATCTGTGCGATTCCCTCTTCGAATTTCTCCCAAGCGAAAGCCTGTTCATAGCATTTTGCTATTTCTAGTTTGATCCATTGCGGCAATTCAATGTCGGCCGACATTGCCACTATGCTGCTATAGGTGCGAATGATGTTTTGCGTCTGTAGCAGCGTCATCGATTCAAACTGGCTAGCGACATTGCTCGCGCGCAGTAGTCTGTTGGCGTCGCGAATCGCATCGGCGCCAACAGCCGGGCTAACAAGTAAAAGACAAAGTAGGCCTAGGCCGCTAATTCTCATTGATGATTTCGAATACCACTGTAATGTTGGTCTGATATTCTACTTCATCGAATGTTGGGGCAACAGTAGGGGCTGACATGGCTTCAGACGAGCTGGCTCTGCCGCCGCTGGCATCCAGCGCCATCTCTTGAGCTATAGCAGCCCTCGGCATGGCACGAGACATTTGACGGATGCCGCCATAGAAAAAGTTTACCGCCTTCAGCTCCAGACCGAGGCTGCTCTCGTAGTAGGCCTTCTGCGCCATCACATCCTGCAAGGCGGTTTCCTTGACCTGCTGTTCGAAGGCGTCTTCCTCGCTGTGCTCGAACTCGGTGCTCTCAAAATCAACCTCACCGTGCTCATCTGCCGCGGCGGCCAGCAACTGCAGGTGTTCCTCACTGCTGACCTCGACTTCCATGCGCGCGGACACTTCGAAGCTATTCGGATTGCGACCGAACAGGCCGAACTGTGGTGAGCTGGAGAACTTGGAATTGTTAATGTCTGCCTGGGGAATGCCGGCGGCCAGAAACTCTTGAATCAGTTCGAGTCGCAACGCCTGGTTCACTTCCATTGCCCGGCTGAGGGTGCGTTCCTCGGTGGTGACCATCAGGCTTATCTTCGCCACATCTTTATAGGCCGTAAGTTCGGCCTCGCCGTTGATATTCAACGTGTTCGGCCTTGGGTGCAGAAACTCGCGCAGTTCGTCGGGGGTGCCGGATAGTTGTGCCTGCGCCAGGCTAGTCTGGCTGAAGCTGGAGAGCGAGGCAGCGGCAGCCGCTGCGAGAGAGAGTGATAATAGTTTATTCATGATGCTGTCCTTATAAAGAGGGCGCCTGGCCAGTATGGCCGTTTAATAAATCCTGCTCTGCTATTCAAGTCGCAATTTTTGGGGCGATAGTTCTATGTTAGCTGTTATCGGATCTATAGAGTCATTCAACAATTGACTGCGCTTGGGATTCAGTGTCAAATGACAACATGCTGACATAGGTCGTTCCATTTCAAATGCCGTTGTCATCTAGAGAGGAGTGCATCTCCCCACTAGATGGAATTTCGAGGAAAACCCAGTGCATTCCCCTAAGCGTATGCTGTTTCTTGACCTTGTATTGTCCTTATTTAGGCTGAACGGACTCTTAATATCGGAAGGAGATGATATGACCGAGGCTCTGGGGCTGACCAGCGCTAGGTGGAAGGTTATCGGCGTTATCGCACTCTCCAATTCGGGCCTCACCGTGCCGGGTATCGCAAGAGTGCTGGGGCAGTCGCGACAGGCCGTGCAGCGTATTACCGATGTCATGGTTACCGACGGCCTGCTCTCCTACCAAACCAATCCCAAGCATAAACGCTCGGTGTTGGTAGTGCTAACCGAAGAGGGCAAGACCGCCTATCAGGCACTACGTGATGTTCAGGATCCCTGGGCTATACGTAACACCGAAGATATTCCCATCGAAGACCTGGATGCCGGCCTGCGTCTCGTCCATCGCCTCATTCAGAAATTCGATAAGTAGCCATGACCGATTATCTCAACAGGCTGCCACGTGATCTCTACACTGCAGAGCAGGTTCGTCAGCTGGATAAGATTGCGATCGAGCAATTTGATATCCCCGGCTTCACGCTAATGCAAACCGCGGCATCGGTCGCCTTCGATGCGCTTATGGAGAATTGGCCGCAGACGCGCCATGTTCAGGTATTCGCAGGGTCGGGCAACAATGCCGGTGACGGTTATCTGCTAGCAGCCCTGGCGAAAGAGCAGGGACTAAGCGTGGAAGTGATTCAGCTCTCAGACCCGGAAAAATTAACCGGCGATGCGCGACAAGCCTGGCAGTGGGCGCTAGAGCGGCAAGTATTGATGACCGCCTTCGCCGCTATCGACTTGGAGCATGAAAAGGATCACGCGCACCCGGTTCTCGTCGATGCCTTGCTAGGCACCGGATTAGATAGGGAGGTCGGCGGCGATTATGCGAGGGCGATTAACTTCATCAATGGCGCACAGCGACCAGTGCTCGCGATCGATATTCCCTCCGGTCTTAGTGCCGACTCGGGCAGGTGTCTGGGTGTTGCGGTAAAAGCGGATACTACGGTTACGTTTGTTGGCTTAAAGCAGGGCCTGCTCACCAATCAGGCCGGTGACTATGTGGGCGAGTTGATCTATCACGACCTGGACGTACCGGATCGAGTGTTCATCAGTGATTCATCGGAGCAGCCAAGCGCTCAGCGCATAGATATTAATTCGACCAGTGCGCTGCTATTGCCGCGCGCGGTTTCTTCCCACAAAGGAACTCACGGCCATGTGCTCGTCATCGGTGGCGACTCTGTTTTCGGTGGAGCGATGATCATGGCTGCCGAAGCGGCGCTGCGAACTGGCGCAGGCCTGGTAAGCTTAATCACTCGCTCTGCGCATCGGCCAGCGCTGCTAGCCAGACGGCCCGAGGTTATGGTGCTGGGCACGGAAGATGAACACGCGAACATCGATGGGCTACTGGCAAGAGCCACGGTAATCGTCGTCGGGCCCGGTCTGGGACGCAGCGACTGGTCGCGGGGTTTATTGCAAAGAGCGCTGTCGAGTCAGATCACAGTGGGCACACCATTGATAGTCGATGCCGATGCCCTGCAGCTTCTGGCCGAGAAACACCAACAGGGAACGGCTAAGCACGGCACTGGCATCAAAAGGGACAACTGGATACTTACCCCGCATCCCGGGGAAGCCGCTGCACTGCTTAATACTTCTGCCAGTGCGGTGCAAGATGATCGCTTCGCGGCGGTGCGCGAGCTTAACAGAATCTGGGGCGGCGCCTGTCTGTTAAAGGGAAGTGGCAGCTTGATCTGCAGTGCCGCGAACTCCCGGCAAAGCGTCTTCCTCTGCAGCGAGGGTAATGCGGGCATGGCAACCGGTGGCATGGGCGATGTGCTGAGCGGGATCGTAGGTTCTCTGGTAGCTCAGGGGCATTCGCTTGGCGACAGTCTCTGCGCCGGCGTATGTATTCACGGCGAGGCAGCGGATCTTTCTATGCAGGCGCAAGGTCAGCGCGGCATGGCGGCGACGGACCTGATGCCATTCATCCGCCAGTTGGTGAACCCGTCGCGCTAGTTGCTAGCCAGGCCTCGTAAAAAATTCCACGTAGAAACAAACATCACCCTGAGCCTCAACATCGTGGAGCAGGCCGGGGGGTATGATCCCTTTGCTGTCTGCATCGAGTAACATCTCACGCTCGACCGGTGTCTGACACACATAGCGTAGCTGCCCCGACACCACATGGATCAGGCCCCAAACACCGGCCTTGGTTGAATGATCCTTTTGCAGGCCTCTAGGTATAGAGCTCTCGTCAAACCGAGGCGTGCAGCGCAGCGATTCAAGACCCTCAGGCCATTCCAGCTGTAGACATCGTCCACATTCTATAGGCTGGCCAAGCATCGACTCTCGTCCCTTGTCTGTAGTCGTCCAGGATCGATTGAAGAAGGGTGGATTGTGGCGTACATGTTGATCGTGAAAGCATTCGAGCTCGGCTACCCCGTCGCCTTCCTCGTCTTTGTGCAAGCCGAGTGTTTTTCTATGCATTGATCGCGCTTCCCGTTAAATAATTTGCCAGGAGAGAGTCGACCACTCTAAATCCCAACATCTAATTTATCCCAGCCCTTGTCTTCGACCAGGCTCTGTAGTCGTGGCGGGCGATAGGAATCATCCGCGATATAACGAGCCTTTAAGCTAGGATGGATTCTAGTTGGTTTGTTATCGACCTCTAAGTGACGGTGCAACGGTCGCTTCAGCCTATAGACATGGCCGCGCGACTTATGCAGTTTCGCGCCGTCGCTAGTGGCGAACGCTTCGCGGATATGTGACTCGACTTTTAATCCGGCGCTCTTGGCCTCATCCAGCATCCACGCCAATGGCGTGTCTGCCGCGACGAAGCCGCTAACTCTGTCGGGTTTATAGGAGCCGCCTATGTCTGCGTGTACGCCGGAAAACTAAACCTGTTTCAGGTCCACTCCGGGTCGCGGCGTCCAGACGGTGGGTTGAAAGTCCTCTAGCTGTTCGTCTATGGCGAGTGCATGGCGTGCAAAAGATACATTGGAGCCCATCTTCGTATCGTAGAATTCGTCCTTGCTCTCGAACAGTCCCATCAAACTAAATGGAATTCCCAGAGCGCCGACTGTGTCCCATACGCCGACGAAATGAACCTTGCGTGCCCCATGGCAGTGGTCGCTGCGAAATTTTACTGCATCGTCACCATCGGGATGATTCTTCTTCGAGGCGCTCTTGTAGATATCCCAGGCCTCGGCGATGCGATTCGCGTCCACCCACTTTAAGATGCCACAGTATTGATAAGCCCGCACAAGGCTCGCACCGTATAAGCACCGCGACTAAAACCAAACAGATAGATCTTATCGTTGTGCCCGTAATTCTGAACGATGTACCTGTAGCCATCGAGGATATTCTTATTAATACCGCGACCGGTCGCGCCCGCGCTCATGCTGTTGTGATAGGAGCCAAGCCCCCAGTCATAGAACACATGTTGCTTTAGCGAACTGCCAGAAGGCTTTATCACCCGCGCTAACTTCACCACGTTAGTGGGGTAGTCTTTTTCGATATCTTCTTCCGGGCGATTCCAGGTGCCGTCGGCACAGATGATGATGTTAGACATTGCTTAGATTCCAGTGCTATTGGGTGTCGTCTTGATATGGATTTACTGATTTTTCAATTCTTCATTTCCAGCGTAGTGAAAATAATACGGAAAACAATATCGTATAAAAAATTGTATATACAGCTCCGTTAAGAGACAGTGCAAAAATCATCGATCCGATTTCAGTAGTGTTTCCTAAAATCCCTTGGGCAAGAAAAACGCCTGG
This sequence comes from Gammaproteobacteria bacterium, assembly GCA_029253585.1. Taxonomy (GTDB): domain Bacteria; phylum Pseudomonadota; class Gammaproteobacteria; order Pseudomonadales; family Pseudohongiellaceae; genus UBA9145. The sequence continues at coordinate 17,469 of JAQWZF010000026.1, read as the reverse complement.
CACCAGGACTGGCTTTAAAGATTCGATGAGCGAAATGCCAAGCCCCAGAGGTGCTATAACGAAGAAGATCGTTCCTAAGGTGAATCCGTAAGCCAGAGCTTTCACCATGATTCGATTCATCCGATAGTTCCGAGTTTTGGGCTAAGGCTTCAAATTCTTTTCTCTTGGATTCAAACCAGTTCTTCATTTTTTATGAGGCTAGAAGATGGGCGACATCTCCCTGTTGACACATTTGCGTAGCAGGGGCCTTGCTTATTTCAGCAATTTTCTCGAAGCTCTCTGCTGCGAGCGCCTCGTTAGAAGGTCCACCAAGCTGCGCACAAGTCATCGTTTTCATAGTCTCGTTCCTTTCCATCATTCTTGGACTAGTAAGGAGAAATAATCTTTTGCGTTCACTTCGACCAGAATCCATGGTCTGGGTATTCTGGCTAGTCGCAGCCTTTGCTGTTAATTGCGAACCAAACCAGTATCTTACTGAATTGGTGGGAGTTCTAGCTGCTCGGCCTGGCAAGCGAGTAATCGCTGAGACACTACGAATGCAGTTTTGCATCCACAGCGACTCTCACCCTCCTGCCATTGTGCTCTATACTTCCGCCCATGCAATCCGAACATCAAATAGACTTAATAGACGAGGCAGCCACGCTGGAATTTGGCTCCAGGCTGGCAGTAGCTACGTTTCTTGAACCTAATGACGGTGCTGAAGTCAAACCGCTAGGGAGAGGGGCCGCTCACCTGGGCGGTATGATCTTCTTGAATGGCGACCTGGGTGCGGGGAAGACGACGCTGACGCGCGGGCTCATGCGTGCCTTCGGCTATAACGGTGCGGTTAAGAGCCCTACCTATACGCTGGTCGAGCCCTATGAATTCGAGCTATGTAACATCTATCACTTCGATCTCTACCGCCTGGCGGATCCGGGAGAAGTGTCTTATCTGGGTACGGATGAGTATTTCGCGGCGTCCAACCTGTGCCTGGTGGAATGGGCTGAGAAGGGCGCAAAATGGCTGCCTGAAGCGGACTTGCTGATAGATATAGCCATCGAGGGAACAGGAAGGCGTCTAACTTGTCAAAGTCTCACGAACAAAGGCGCCATAATTGTCAAAAGATTATGGCCTTAAGGCCGTTGTAATAGACAACGTGAAGTATGTCTAAAAGAATTTGTAATGAACCCTAAGCGCAATACAGACAGTACCCCAGGCAGCTACCGCTGCATCGCTTTCGTTCTAGCCGCTTGTTCGCTGCTGGCCAGCGTCGCTGTGTCTGCGGCCGAAGTGGAAGAGGTCAGATTGTGGCGCGCACCGGACCATACGCGACTGGTCTTCGACCTGTCCGGCGAGGTGCAATACAAGCTGTTTACCCTCTCTAATCCCGAGCGTGTGGTTATCGATGTAGAGGGTTCATCTTTTAGCGGCGACCTGTCTCTGGTCGATTGGGAAGACAGCCCAATCAGTGGTATGCGCAGCGCGATACGAGATGGCAATACCCTGCGTATGGTTATCGATCTCTCCGCGCAGGTCGAGCCGCGTAGCTTCACCCTCGCACCGAATAGCGAGCTGGGTGACCGCCTCGTGGTCGATCTCTACGATCAGGCGCTTTCTGTAGACAGAGCTAGAAATAGTAACGCCGCCGCCTCCAAGTCTAACAGCGCGCCACGCAGCGATGAGCGACGCAATATCATCGTCGCGATCTCCGCAGGACATGGTGGTGAGGATCCGGGAGGCATCGGCTTTGACGGCAGGCTGAAAGAGAAAAATATCACTCTCAAGATTGCACGCGCTCTATTCGATCATCTGGAGAGAATGTCAGGCTTTACGCCGGTCATGATTCGCGACGGCGACTATTATGTAGAGTTGCAGCGTCGTTCGGAAATCGCTAGAGAGAAACGTGCCGACCTTTTTGTTGCCGTGCATACCGATTGGTATCGCACGAGTAGAGCCAGCGGTCTGACTATCTACGCCCTGTCCGGTGATCGTGCCGACCGCGAAAATTCTCGCCGTGTCGCGCAGAAGGAAAATAACTCGGACCTACTTGGCGGAGTAGGCGGCGACCTGGATCTCAGCTCCTGGGATGACGATGTTGCGCTTACTCTGGTGTCTCTCCAGATGGCCTGGAGCATGGAGCAGAGCCTGATTGCTGGAACCCGTGTGCTGGAAACACTGGACGGTGTAACGCGGCTGCGTCGGGACAAGGTGCAACAGGCCTCTCTGGAAGTATTGAAGTCACCGGATATACCTTCGATGCTGATCGAGACCGGCTATCTTACCAACCCCGATGAGGCGCGCAGACTAAACACCTCAGCCTTTCAACAGAAACTGGCGCGCGGTATTGCCCAGGGGGTGATGAACTATTTCTATGATGCGCCACCGGAAGGAACGCTAGTGGCCTATAAGAAGGCGAACGGCTTCATGCCCGTGCCGGGCGTCTATAGGGTTAAACGCGGCGATAGCCTGTCGGTAATCGCACAACGCTACAAGGTGAGTCTAGCCGAACTGAAATCCGTAAATGGTATCTCCTCCAATACGATTCGTGTCGGGCAGGAGCTAATCATTCCCGGCGTTGGTTCAGCAGAGCCAGAGGAGCATACGATTAGTCGCGGCGAGACACTCTCCGAAATCGCACAGCGCTATCGCGTCAGTCTTAGCAGTTTGCGCCAGGCAAATAATCTCTCTAACGATCGCATCATGGTCGGCCAGGTATTGAAGATTCCTAACTCTTAAATCCTCGCGTACCTTAAGTTATTCTCCGCTCAGTAATTCACTATAGACGTTCACTATTTTTGCTCGCGGTGGTGCTACAATGCCAGCCACACTCTCATTAGTATTACCTGCCAATGTCACGTATCAATCTTCTCAGTCAACGCCTCGCAAATCAGATCGCGGCGGGCGAGGTCGTCGAACGCCCTGCCTCCGTCGTCAAGGAGCTGATGGAGAACTCTCTGGATGCCGGCGCCAGTCGCTTGGAGATCGAGGTCGAGCAGGGCGGTACCAAGTTAATCAAGATTAAAGACGACGGGCTTGGCATTCACAAGAAAGACCTGGAGCTAGCGCTCAGCCGTCACGCTACCAGCAAGATCACCGACCTCGAAGACTTGGAAAACATCGCCAGCCTTGGTTTTCGCGGCGAGGCCTTAGCCAGTATCAGTTCAGTCTCAAGGCTTACGATGACATCGAAGTCCGGCGACGATGTGGAGGGTGAGAGCGATAACAGTGGCTGGAAAGTCGTCGCCGAAGGCCAGGAGATGGATGTGAAGCTTTCGCCCGCGGCTCACACCCGTGGTACCACGGTCGAGGTTCGAGACTTATTCTTCAATACCCCCGCACGCAAGAAATTTCTTAAGACAGAGAAGACCGAATTCTCGCGCATCGATGAGATACTCAAGCGTATCGCCCTGAGTCGTTTCGATGTGCAATTTTCGATGACGCACAATCAGCGCGCGATCCACAAATTGCTGCCTGCAAAAAGTGATCAGGAAAAACAGCGACGCGTCGCCATGGTGTGCGGACCTGCCTTCGTCGAAAGTTCTGTCTTCGTCGAAATGGAGGGGCCGGGACTGCGTCTCTGGGGCTGGGTAAGCCTGCCGACATTTTCGCGCTCGCAGGCGGACCTGCAATACTTCTACGTTAATGGTCGCATCATCCGCGACAAACTAGTCACTCATGCGGTTAAGCAAGCCTACCGCGACGTATTGTTCCATGGCCGCCACCCAGCCTATGTCTTGTACCTTGAGCTGGCTCCCGCCGCTGTCGATGTCAATGTTCATCCTACGAAACACGAAGTGCGTTTTCGCGATAGCCGTATGGTTCACGATTTTCTGTTTAGCTCATTGCACAAGGCTCTGGCGGAACTGCGGCCTGCCGATCGACTCGCCCAAGGCGAGCAGGACAATAGCCCCTTCGCAGCCTTCGCTGGAAGTGATGGGGCGAGCAGTCTGGCATCCAGCCCAGGTTCAAATTATTCGATGGGAAATTTCAGCGATCAGAGCAGTTTATCGCTGGCAGAGAATACCTCTTCAAACTATTTCTATAGGCCAAATACGGGGCAGCCCGACGCTAATGCGATACACAGTCAGCTTGAAAATTTTGCGCGGCTCACGGCAGCGGATGCGGAAGTACCTCCGCTGGGTTACGCCATAGCACAACTGCATGGAATCTATATTCTTGCGCAGAATAAGAAAGGTTTGATTACCGTAGACATGCATGCCGCCCACGAGCGCATTACTTACGAGAGAATGAAGACGGCCTGCCAGAGTGCAGAATTGAAGATGCAGCCGTTACTGGTTCCACTGTCTATCGCGGTGAGTCAGGGAGAGGCCGACTGCGCCGAGACCGAACAGGAAGCATTGCTAGGCATCGGTATCGAGCTGGAGCGTGTCGCTGCAGAATCCATCGTTGTGCGTCAGGTGCCTTCGATTCTGCGTAACGCCAACATCGAACAGCTGGTGCGCGATGTGCTCTCGGATGTTCTCGAGTACGGCAGCAGCGATCGTATAGAGGCGCTTCAGGATGAACTGCTCTCTACCATGGCCTGTCACGGCTCGGTGCGGGCCAACCGCCAGCTTACGATCCCAGAGATGAATGCTCTGCTTAGAGACATGGAGGCCACCGAGCGCAGCGGCCAGTGTAACCATGGTCGGCCAACCTGGGTCTATCAGAGCCTCGATGAGCTGGACAAACTCTTCCTGCGCGGACAGTAAGTCCACGACCCTAGTATCGCTTAGAGTATAGCCTAGAGTATCGCCAACTATCTCCCTCACCTTTTACCAAAAGCCGCGTACAATCATTCTCTATGAACGCCTCGGACAACAAGCCCAATGTGATCTGCCTGATGGGCCCTACCGCCTCGGGCAAGACCGCCCTCGCTATCGATCTGCTGCAGCAGCATCCCTTTCAGATTGTCAGCGTCGATTCCGCGCAGATCTATAAGCAGATGGACATCGGCACGGGCAAGCCTGACAAGGCAACGCTGGCGCTAGCCCCCCATAGGCTGATCGACTTTATCGATCCCGCAGTACCCTATTCGGCTTCACAGTTCCGCAACGATGCCTTTCGTGAAATTGACGAAATACTCGAAGTTGGCGACACTCCGCTTCTCGTTGGCGGCACGATGCTGTATTTTCGTGTACTAAGGGATAGCCTGGCGCAGATGCCTGAGGCCAATTCCGAGGTGCGCGCCGAGATAGAGAAGCTGGCAAGTGAGCAAGGCTGGATTGCTGTGCACAAGCAGCTAGAGGCGGTGGACCCCGTCGCGGCGGCCAGAATTCATCCCAACGACCCGCAGCGATTACAGCGCGCACTGGAGGTTTATCGGGTGTCAGGGCAGAACATGACCAGCCTTCACGCCGAGATGCAAACGCGACAGGAGGCAGAACTTCCCTACAATTTGCACTTTTTCGCGATCCAGCCAGATGATCGTGGCGTATTACATAGTCACATCCAAAGACGATTTCTGCAGATGCTTGAGGAGGGCTTGGTAGAGGAGGTGCAGGCTTTGCACTGTCGAGGTGATCTCAATCACCAGCTTCCCTCAATAAAATCAGTAGGATACAGGCAAGTTTGGCAGTATCTTGACGGCGAAATCGACTATGATGCCATGGTAGAAAGGAGTATTATTGCTACCAGACAACTCGCCAAGCGGCAGCTTACATGGCTGCGCAGTTGGCCAAGCCTGCAAAATTTGAGTAATTCATCCACTCAATCGGTACATCATGTCTTGAAATACATGGATGCCACCTCTATATAAGTATATGTGGCGTATAGAGACCGTTAAATTTTTATAGATAAGATCCGCAGATCTTAGAACCGCTCAGCCAGTTTTCGAAAGTGAGACGTTGGATACCCGGCTTTGTAGATAGTCGATTGTCGATTGAAGGAGAACAACTATGTCTAAAGGACATACATTACAGGATCCATTTTTAAACGTGCTTCGCAAGGAGCGCATACCGGTGTCTATTTATCTGGTTAGCGGAATTAAGTTGCAGGGCCAGATCGAGTCGTTTGATCAATTTGTCATTCTGCTGAAGAACGCCGTGAGTCAGATGGTCTACAAGCATGCGATTTCAACCGTCGTCCCTGCGCGCATGGTAAAAATTCCAATGCAAAACTCTGGTGAAGCGGTTGAAGATAATGCTGATGCTGGCGAACCCGGTAACACGGTTTAATTAAACCTGCAGTGAGGTACCTTATTGTTTTTTGACAGGCCCGATACCGGCGAAGTCTCTATTCTTGTTCACCTTGCTGTCGATTCAGAGAGCGAACGAGAGGATCCAACTGAATTTGAAGAACTAGCGATTTCCGCCGGCGCACAACCGGTGGACTTCATCACTGGGTCACGCAAGCAGCCCTCACCAAACTATTTTGTAGGCTCCGGCAAGCTCGAAGAGATTCAGGCTGCCGTGCTCGCCCACAAGGCAGAGCTGGTTCTCTTCAATCACTCTCTCTCCCCGAGTCAGGAACGCAACCTCGAGCGCGAACTTAAGTGCCGTGTGCTTGATCGGACTAGCTTGATTCTGGATATCTTCGCGCAGCGCGCGCGTAGCCACGAGGGCAAGCTGCAGGTAGAGCTTGCCCAGATGCAGCATCTGAGTACTCGCCTAAAACGCGGATGGACCCACCTCGATAGACAGAAGGGGGGTATCGGAATGCGCGGTGCGGGTGAGAAGCAATTAGAGCTCGATCAGCGTATGATTGGGCAGCGTATTAAGGCGATTAACAAGGGCCTGGCGAAAGTTCGCGGGCAACGGGATCAGGGCAGACGTTCGCGACGCAGAGCCGAGGTAGCTACGCTGTCTCTGGTGGGTTATACCAATGCGGGTAAGTCATCGTTGTTTAACAAGATGACCGAATCCCATACCTATGCGGCGGATCAATTGTTTGCGACTCTCGATTCGACACTGCGGCGTATTAATCTGAAAAATTACGGCCCGGCAATCGTTGCCGATACCGTAGGATTTATCAGCCACCTGCCACATCAACTGGTCGAGGCGTTTCGCGCCACGCTGGAAGAGACTGTGCAGGCGAACCTGCTTCTTCATATTGTGGATGCCGCCAACGAATTTCACCCGGAGCATATCGCCGAGGTTGATAAGGTTCTGGCCGAGATAGGTGCGAAGTCAGTTGAGCAGCTAATCGTGTTCAACAAGATCGATCTACTTCCAAACGTTGAGCCACATATACAGCGCGGCGCGAACGGCAAGGCCAGGAAGGTCTGGGTATCGGCTAAAACCGGAGCCGGTATGGATCTGTTGCATAGCGCGATGAGTGAGTTACTGGCAGGCAGCATGGCGCATGAGACTCTGCGAGTTTCACCGCAGCAGGCTAAACTGCGCAGTCAATTGTATGCTAGCGGGTTTATCGAAGGAGAACATATAGACGAGCAAGGTTACTTTGAGCTGCGGGTCAAACTGCCGCGTACGGACCTTGATCGTATTCTGAAACAAAGTGGTACTGGGATTATAAGTCACGATATTGCAGTGCAGGAGCGGCTAGAACGGGTAACTGTAGAGAAGGCGAAAATCGCCTGATTCCAACAGATCACCGTCTCAAAGCGCAAATTGCTGTGTAAATGAACAATTATTAGCTAAAATCGACCTTCTGCGTCTTTAGAAAGCTATGGAGAAGCCAATGGCTTGGAATGAACCTGGAAATAACGGTAACGACAAAGACCCTTGGGGTGGCGGTCGTAAGGGCGGCGACCAGGGGCCCCCAGACATCGATGAGGTTGTGCGCAACCTGACCAAAAAATTTAACAGCCTGTTCGGCGGTGGCGGGAGTGGCTCCGGTTTTACTGGATCTTCCTCCGGTGGCGGCGGTGGCTTGTCTGCGGGACTAATCGCCGGCCTCGTGGTCGTCGTGGCCGTGGTCTGGGCATTTATGGGTGTCTATATTGTCGATGCAGCGGAACGGGGAGTGGTTTTGCGCTTCGGTAAAGTTCTGGATGCGACAGTGGGTCCAGGTTTGCACTGGAATCCACCGCTTGTCGATGAATTGAGTCTGGTGAACGTCTCCGAGCTGAACGCCAAGACTTATGAAAACCGCGCGATGCTAACAACCGATGAGAACATCATCGATATCGCCGTGACCGTTCAGTACCTGATTCAGGATCCGGTGAAATATGTGATCGCCGTGCAGGATCCGGAACTGAGTCTGGACAACGCCTCCGAATCTGCCATTCGTCACGTAGTTGGCGGTAACTTTATGGATCAGATTCTGACCACCGGTCGCGATCGAATCGCAGCCGATGTACAGGAGCGCCTGCAGGATTATATGAATGTCTACAACACGGGCATTTTAGTCAGTCAGGTAAACGTCGTTGATGCGCAGCCGCCCGATGCCGTGCGACCTGCCTTCGATGACGTGATTCGTGCCAGAGAAGACGAGCAACGTGTGCAGAACCAGGCTCAGCAATACTCGAATCAGATTATCCCTGAGGCGCGCGGTGAAGCGCAGCGGCGCATAGAGTCGGCGAATGCGTATAAAGAGCAAGTCGTCGCGCAAGCCACGGGTGATGCTTCTCGTTTCGATCAACTTTTGACTGAGTATGTAAAATCACCTGAGGTGACTCGACAGCGACTGTACATCGATTCGATCGAGGACGTGATGACCGCCAGCAGCAAAATCATGGTGGACGTTCAGGGTGGCAACAATATGTTGTTCATGCCACTGGATAAGCTGATGGAGCAGAGTACTTCGAGCATCGATGGAAACAGCAGTAACAACGATCTTAGAAATCTTGCAGATCAGTTAGCACCATTTTTACCGGCACCGAATAGCGCGAATAGCATAGACCGTTCACGACTGCCTGTAACAGGGCGAGGGAATCGACCATGAAGAATTTTATTGCAGTAGGTTTTATCTTTCTTGTTGTCGTAGTCACGGGTAATGCTCTATTTGTTGTGAAGGAAACCGAGCGAGCTGTGATGCTGCAGTTTGGTGAGCTAGTGCAGGACAATATCGAGCCGGGCCTTCACGTCAAGATTCCTTGGGTCAACACGGTGCGAAAATTCGATGCTCGTATCTTGACCGAGGACGCACCGCGACGTCGATTCCTGACTTTGGAGCAGAAGGCACTGGAAGTTGATTCCTATGCTAAGTGGCGCATCGTAGATGTCGGCCAGTTCTATATCTCGACACGGGGTAATACGGCTACCGCTGGCAGCCTGCTTGCCGAGAGAATAAACGATGGCCTGCGTGACCAGATTGGTAACCGAACTCTGGCAGAGGTAGTAGCTGGCGAGAGAGATCAGCTGATGTTGGCCTTGACTGCCGAGCTTAATGAAACTACGGCGGCGGATATCGGCATCGAAATCATCGATGTGCGAGTGAAGCGTATCGATCTACCGGAAGACGTGCGTTCGTCCGTTTACGAGCGCATGATTACCGAGCGAAACAGAGAAGCGCAAGAGTTGCGTTCATTCGGTGAAGAGCTCGCGATCGGTATTCGTGCTGACGCAGACCGTCAAGCTACGATCTTTCGCGCCGAAGCCTACAGAGATGCAGAGCGCCTGCGCGGTGAGGGTGATGCGACAGCGACTGCTATCTACGCCGATGCCTACAATAAAAATCCTGAGTTTTATGCTTTTACTCGAAGTCTGAATTCTTATCGGGAAACATTTAGCTCGAAGAGCGATGTGCTTCTACTCGATCCAGATGGTGACTATTTCAAGTATCTGAAGAACGGGATTTCACAGTAAGCTCCACTCAAGCAGTGGAATAGCCAAGAATCAGAAGAGTTAGAAAAAAGTAAACCTGAATCGCATTCAGCGATTCAGGTTTACTTTTTTGGTTGTGTGAATAGCTGTTGCAATGGCTAGCTACAAGAATAGAGGTAAGCCTATGTGGCATGAATTGGCCGTAGCATTTTGTCTGATGCTTGTAATAGAAGGAGTGATACCCTTCATCATCCCGGGCAGATGGCGAAAGATGTTGTTGATGTTGGATCAGATCGATGACAACACCATGCGCATGATAGGTTTGGGAAGTATGTTGGCCGGCACGATCTTGCTTCTGATTATTAATTAAGAATGTACGAATTTATTAGATTTACATAGTGAAAGCTGAATAGACATGACTTCTGCAAAACGTTGGTTACTTCCTGATGGTGTTGAGGAAATTCTCCCCTTAGAGGCTAGCAAGTTGGAATACTTGCGCCGCCAGCTATTGGATCTCTATGAGTCTTGGGGCTATCAGCTGGTGATTACGCCGCTGATCGAATACCTGGATTCTCTGTTAGTCGGTTCATCTCACGATTTAGACCTGCATACATTCAAGATCACCGACCAGTTAAGTGGTCGCATGCTGGGTATTCGTGCAGATATTACTCCTCAGGCTGCTCGAATCGATGCGCATTGCATGAATAGAGATGGCCCGGTGCGGCTGTGCTATGCAGACAACGTACTGCACACCAAGCCCCGCGGGTTGTTGGCATCGCGAGTTCCCATTCGCGTTGGTGCAGAGTTATACGGTCATTCCGGTGTCGAGTGTGATATCGAACTGATCTGTCTTATGTACGCCACGTTGAACGCGGCAGCAATCGACAATGTCTATATAGTGTTGGGGCACGTGGGCATCTTTCGTGCCCTTGTTAAAGAAGCGGCGATAGGACCTGACACCGAAGCGAAGCTGTTCGATGCCGTGCAGCGCAAGGCCTATGACGAAATAGATGCGGTCTTGAATGCCGCCGTAGAAGATGCCTCGTTGAATGCGATGTTGAAGCAACTCACGCGATTTAGTGGCGATGAGTCTGTGCTGCAAGAGGCCTTGAGCGTTTTCGAGAACGCGTCGAATGCTGTAACGAAAGTATTGCTGGAATTAGTATTGATAGTGGAAGGGGTCAAGCAGCGTCATCCCGAAATGAATATGTGTTTCGATCTTTGTGAGTTGCGTGGCTACGAATACCACACAGGGATAGTATTCGCTGCCTATACGCCGAACTATGGCCGGGCAGTGGCAAAGGGTGGTCGCTATGACCACATCGGTGAGGTCTTCGGCCGTTCGCGACCCGCCTCGGGTTTTGACAGCGACCTTAAGACGATCGCCAGGCTAAGCAGTAAGACATTTACGCAGAAAAAAACAATACTAGCGCCGAGTGGTAATGAAGTAGAGCTATTGGATGCGATTGCGAAATTGCGGGCAGATGGTGAGATTGTAATAATCAATCTTCTGGTCAGTGAGCTCGCGACTAAAGAACTACAAGACTTGAATTGTGATCGGCAACTGCAGTTCGTCGATGGCAAGTGGATAGTTGAGAATTTAACGTAGCCTTTAAACTAACGCTAAGGAATTGAGTAGAGAACGATGGCAAAATCGGTAGTAGTACTTGGCACTCAGTGGGGCGATGAAGGTAAGGGAAAGATAGTTGATCTCTTAACGGACCAGGCTAAGGTCGCAGTTCGCTTTCAGGGTGGTCATAACGCAGGACATACGCTGGTAATCAACGGCAAGAAAACCGTATTGCATCTATTGCCGTCGGGTATTTTACGCGAGAGCGTAGACTGCGTGATCGGTAATGGTGTGGTAATAAGCCTCGAAGCCTTACTGAACGAGATCGAAGGGCTGGAGAGCACCGGCATAGAAGTGCGCGACCGTCTTAAAATCAGCGGCGCCTGCCCACTTATCCTGCCTTCACATATCGCCCTGGATCAGGCGCGAGAGCTTAAGCAGGGTAGTGCCAAGATAGGTACCACCGGCAGAGGAATAGGTCCGGCTTACGAAGATAAAGTCGCACGACGCGGCATACGCCTTGCCGGCATACTCAACGCAGAACATTTCGCGTCGAAGCTTGCCGAGCTCATGGAGTATCACAACTTCATGCTGATTAATTACTACGAAGTGGCGACCGTTGATTATCAAGAAACTCTCGATCAGTACTTGCAGCTCGCGGAGCAAGTTCGACCGATGGTGGCAGATACAATCGACATCCTGCACAAGCACCGTAAGAACGCACACAACATACTATTCGAAGGTGCTCAGGGCTCGTTGTTGGACATCGATCATGGCACTTACCCCTTCGTCACCTCGTCTAATACCACTGCGGGTGGCACGGCGACAGGCAGCGGCTTTGGACCGCTCTATCTGGATTATGTTTTAGGTATTACCAAGGCTTATACCACGCGTGTCGGTTCCGGGCCTTTCCCCACAGAGTTGTTCGACGATATCGGTAAGCATTTGGCGACAGTTGGGCACGAGAAGGGCGCTACCACCGGGCGCGATAGACGTTGTGGCTGGTTCGACGCCTGTGCTGTTAAGTTGGCCATGCGTATTAATAGCGTATCGGGCATATGTTTAACCAAACTCGATGTGCTTGATGGGTTGGAAACAATCAAGGTCTGCACGGGCTATGCTGGTGTAGGTGACAACACTTCGGGCAGTTTGATGGATATCGAAAGTTACAAATCTCTCGAGCCTATCTATGAAGAATTGCCTGGCTGGAAAGAGTCTACAGTCGGTGCAAAGAGTCTCGACGATCTGCCGCAGAATGCTAGAGGCTATATTCAGTACATTGAGAAGACGGTAGAGGTGCCAGTTGATATTATTTCGACCGGCCCCGATCGTGAGGAAACTATTGTCTTGCGACATCCCTTCAACGTATAAAGCCGATACTCAATCTTTAGACGAGAGGCCAGAGACAGGCGGCACCGATGGCGCCGCTGGCATCGCCAAATTGAGGTGCCGATAGCTCGGTCAGCATATTGCCTGTGAACACATGCTCACGCATGAGATCCGGAACCTGCACATACAGCTGCTCAATGTTCGATAAGCCCCCGCCCAAGACAATCATTTCCGGGTCAAAAAAGTTCACTATGCTCGAGAGACATCGGGCTAACTGCTCGCAGTATGTCTGTATAGTATTGTTCGCGTGACTATCGCCGTTAGTCGCTAAGCGCGCTATTTCCGCGGCTTCTAGCGAGACTTCGCTCGCTTCGAAGTGGGTTTGCCTTAGTCCTCGGCCAGAAAGAACAGTCTCGTTGCAGTTCTGTCTGCCACAGTAGCAGCGTCGATCTTCAGCAATCAGTTTGCGAACCGAGCTGGGAATACAGTTGTGTCCCCATTCGCCGGCAATGCGATTCGGGCCGGTGTGTAACTGCTTGCCTATTACGATACCGCCACCTGTTCCTGTACCCAGGATCACACCGAAAACCGTCCTGGCAGATCTCGCCGCACCGTAGCAGGCCTCGGAAAGTGCGAAACAATTCGCATCGTTCTCAACTCTGGTCTCATAGCCCAGTCGTTTCTCGATATCGACCTTTAACGGTTCGCCATTGAGGCAGATCGAATTGCAGTTCTTCATTAGCTCGACGTCATTCTCATTCTTTTTGGATAAGGCGCCAGGAGTCCCAATTCCGACCGTGCACTGCTCGAGGGGAGCTTTCTGCTGAAGCTCTTCGACCACTTGGCACAGCGCCTCGACCGTATCTGAATATTTTTCCGTTGGCGTATCGACGCGAATCTTTTCTACAACCTCACCATTAGGTGCAAGCAATATCCCCTCGATTTTCGTACCACCTAAGTCAACTCCGATTCTCATTACTACCTCAATCCCTATTTCGTTCCTGTTGTGTCACTGCCACTTTATCACTTTTTAATTTCGCCTTGCATAGTACTACAAACACTCTAAAATCTTCGGTCCGCTTGCATTTTGTCCTGGCTGTAAACGACAGACAATTTCGACTAAAGCAAGAACAACAACTGGAACAAAGTGACATAGCAAACACCGATGACCCGAGCCAGATACCAACAAGTGTCGCTGCAAGATACACCTTATTACCATTGTATCTCACGCTGTGTGCGCCGCGCCTATCTCTGTGGTGACGATCCGGTCAGCGGGAAGAATTTCGATCACCGTAAGCAGTGGCTAGTGACGCGAATCAAGACCTTGGCAGCACAGTTTTCAATCGATATCTGTGCCTATGCCATTATGAGTAATCACTACCATCTGGTCTTATTCGTTAACGAGCAGCAAGCGAAAGATTGGGATGATGCAGAGGTAATCAGACGATGGACTGCACTATTTCCGCGTAATGCGGCCCTGATAACCACCCTACAGAAAAACAAATCGAGCAAGGAGGCGCGGAAGCGCCTGCAGCATCAAGTGAGTCTGTGGCGGGAGCGGCTCATGGATATTAGCTGGTTTATGCGCTGTGTGAACGAAACAGCTGCCCGTCAGGCGAATCGGGAAGATGCATGCAGTGGTCGTTTCTGGGAAGGGCGGTTTAAGAGTCAGGCCCTGCTAGATGAGAAAGCGTTGGTAACGTGTATGGCCTACGTGGATCTAAATCCTGTTCGGGCTGGCGTTACCGATTCACTGGAGGGGAGTGATTTCACTTCGATCCAGGAGCGACTGATTAATCATGCGAAGAAAGTGAAGAATCGAAGCTACCGGCAACATCGTCTTCTTACACGCCGTAATACGAAACATCTGGTCGGTCGCCAGGCCGGCGACAGACAGGCGAAGCTACGCCCAATGTCCGAAATAGGTGGGGCTAGTGAGGCGTCATACCACCCCATGGCAATTTCCCCGCAAAGCTATTTCGACTTGCTGGAGACAACCTGCAAAGCACTTCATCCGGAAGAATATTCTGCCCACAAGATCACAGATACTTCGGATGAGAAGAACAGGCTGCTAAATGAGCTGGGCATAGATGGCGAAGCCTGGATAAAGAGCGTCACCGGGTTTCATCACCACTACTCCGTGGCGGCAGGAACCGAATCGGCATTGGTTCATTTTCATGAAAGCCGTATCAAGTCTGGAGTGAGTTTGAAGCATCCGCATAAATGGGTAAGGGGAGTTCATTCTTCTCGCTTGTTATACGGCAGCGCCTAGATCACCTCTGTCTTCATCTTGGACTAGCTCCCAGAATCACCAAAACACCCTCTCTCGATATCCTCTGTCGACACATCAGCGTACTTAATACTTAGGAAGTGCAGATACGCGTCACGATTACCTGAGCGCGTCGATAATGCATTGTTCAAAAATCCATCACTTGGCTTAAACCTATGACTGGCGGCTCACTTCTCAGAAAATTTAGATTAATTGGGTGTCCTTTTTTGTTTAAATTGGATGTCCTTTATTTGTTTATATATGGCATGGCTGGCGAGCACCTAAGTATCAGAAATTATTGAAATTATTTGCTTTAAAATGCAGTGGCACAAGGCGAGGGGGGCAGATATACCACTTATCTTCTGGGTGCGAAATGTGCCCTATAAGAACTTGAAAGCACTAGATATTGTTTGACTTCGGCCGACTTACACTATATGTTGCGCTCCATAGATGTAGCTAAATTATTGATTTCTAAACGTAAGAAGCGCGATTGTAGTCTCGATAATTACAGTGCGAGTGACACAATCCGGCAGTAATTTGCAGGGCTCTTTTAAAGAAGAGGCCAAAATAAGACTAAAAACCGACACATGGCATCGCTGGAAATCACACATGCCGTCTGTTTCAAATTGACCGGCACTAGAAGTTGGACGCAATAGCTGGAGTTATAGCGAATGAACAAATCTGCTGAAGCAGCAATAGACAAGCCAATAACCGATGCAATCCAGGAGGCCATCGAAGAAGCGAAAGCGGATAGCGATATGAGCTTTCTAAAGAAGCAGAAAGAAGACGAAATTAGAATGAAGCTTGATCAATTCGCTAAAGAGCTCTCTGCGGTGAAGAAGCAGCGAGACCAACACTAGGCGTTTAGTCCTTAAGCGCCTTCGGCAGTCAGCACCGCAGTTCCCTCTAGCAACTACCCTCTTACCATTGACAAACGCCTCTCGCGTCATATTGTCGCGGACACCATTCTTGCAATGAACTAGAGTGCCTAAAGGGTTACACTTCGACACTAAAAGTTATTTCAGTAACTGCACGATAAGAGAATTCGTTGATAGCAAGTCAGTAGAAAATCACAGAGGAATGTTGAACATGCCTGATCGCAGAAACTTCAGATCACTATTAGCTATAGCAGCTATCGCAGTCACTCTCATAAGCTGTGTCGGCAGCAGCGAGCCCACTCCGTTTTTAGGGGCGGAGCCTGCTGCGGATTCGGTGTTGATTCGAGCTCCGCGTAACCTGCGCCTCTACTTTAATGCCTTGCCGGATGTACCCAATAGCAAGATTAGCTTGACAGGCCCGGGTGGCAACTATGACCTGCGTGGCTTCCACACCATGGGTGCCGATGATCTCATGATCGAAATCACCAACCCGTCTATACCAGATGGAGATTACGTGGTGCAGTGGACGGCGGTGGTTGCAGAAGACCCTGCGGTTTACGAAGGGTCCTATAGTTTTTCTGTGGTAACAGATCGCTAGTTCGAGAAGTAGTTAGAGTCCGTCGCCGATAAGGCTATGCCGCTCGGTCAGGACTCCTTGAGGTAGATCAAGTAAGCTTGATCTGGCATGGTGTATCCCGTCAGAACATAAGTGACTCCTGTATTCATTATTGAATGTATCAGAAGTCTCCCTTAGGAATTGAACGATATGCTCGCGATTAATATCTTTAATGAAGAGATGGCCTATGTGAGGATTAACGTATTCTGTGAGTTGATGCGTTAACCTGCGAACCTGCTCGGGGCTTTTGTATTCTTTGGCCTGCTTATTAATGAAGCGTTTCGAGTACTCTGCGAAAGTAATATGTTGGGCTTGTTCGGCAACTAGGGCTGCTTTTTTCGCCCTCTGCTCAGCAACCGGGTCTAAACCAGATTTGATAGATTCATACTTTAGACGAGCCAACTCTCTAGCATCTTTGAGTGAGACTCCAGGGTAAGAGCCGAGGTCTATCTCTTTTCGTTTGCTGCCGATGGTTATTTTGTATATCCACGACCTGGCGCCCTTTGGGTTCGACGCGTTTGGGGGTGATACTTGCAAACGCAGGCCAGCAACGCCCCCAACAGGATGAAGAGCGGCCTTTGGATTCCCCGCGGCGGTTACGGCGAAGCTTAGTTTGCGCACATGAATGTCAGATAACGGTTTGGCGACTCTTGGCATTTCTTACCCCCCTAACTACCCCCCTAAAGTGATACGAGGAGATGCTACAGCTCCAGTCAGCATAGGATAAGATCTTTTGTAATTATGCTATTTTAATAGGGTTAAAACGATGGGTATGACTTGATTCGGGCTATAAAATGGTGCCCAGAAGAGGACTTGAACCTCCACGACCTTGCGATCACTAGCACCTGAAGCTAGCGTGTCTACCAATTCCACCACCTGGGCATAATCTTAGATGGGTCGGTCTTTTCGACCGGAGCGCAACTCTATCGAGAGCCGCAGGGCCTGTCAACATTTGGGGGCTGAGTAAAAATACAGTGTCTTCGAGGATGTTTGTGCTCGCTGGCCGAAGAGGAGTTGATTGAAATCGCCTTAGGCCGATTTCAACCCCTGCGGGGCGCCCTGAAAAGCGGGCGTCCAAATTGCTACGCAATTAGTGAACCCCCACGACCTTGCGACCACTAGCACCTGAAGCTAGCGTGTCTACCAATTCCACCACCTGGGCA